>VXYL01000100.1 GCA_009846005.1 Gammaproteobacteria bacterium
ACCACGTGGAATCGGAAGCGATGCGCGCTGCGGCCGAGTCACGCGCCGATGCCGCTGAGACGCAGGTCATTGCCGTCGATGAACGCCTAGCCGAAGAAATGGCTGCCCGCCAAGCGGCAGAACGTCGTATCGAGGAGCTCGAACGGCACCTGTGGGGGTCGGAGTCGCGTTGAGCACTGGTCGCGAAGGACAACGGTTGGGTCGGATTGGCCATCGGCGGTTGCGACACCCAAGATGAGTCAACTGCTTCGCGTCGAGTCCGGCGGCACGGTCAGCGTCTCCGTGTATACGTCGGCTGCATCGCCGTAGCGCCCTTCGAGCAATTCGCGGATCTCGGCGGCCGTCTCGTGGATACGTTGCTGATCTTCGACCGCCACCCGAAGGTAGTCAGGCCGCCTGCCCTCGAAGAACAGCCTGACGCCGACCCCAAAAGGCACGTACACGCGCTTCGCCAAGGCGCTCGCCATGTGTTCGGGATACGGTGTATCGACATTCACGAACGGCGGATGGGGCGCCAGCACTCCCTTGACTCGAAACGGTTCACCACCGATGACGACTTCCTCGCCAATGGCGGTCGCCCCGTCCCCGAACAGCGCGTCGCGTATGGGACCACCGATCACCGCGACCCGTTCGCCGTTAAGGTCGTCGCTGGCCGATAGGTGGTGGCCTGCTTCGAGCGGCCACGCCGCTCCGGCCGAAGTTTCGGCCCTTGGACTCAGATCCTCCTGGGCGATGACGACCGTTGGGGCTTCCCGGTCCCCGTGACGAGCGACGAAGATGCTAATGTGGGATGAGTAATACGGCGAGGCGCGTGTGACGTTGGCCAGTTGTTTGGCGATCTCCTCCGCGTCCTGAACAGTCGGTCCGTGCAGCTGCGGGTATCGGAGATAGACAAAGATCTCGCGGTTGGGCTCGCGGGCAAACTGCGGCTCGCCTAGTAGGCCCGAATCCCCGACTCCCGTCGCCCGGACCGTGCACGCACCGACCGGCAGCACGAGCGCCGCTGCCAACGCGATCAACAGCCCGAGCTTGGCGAATGTCATCCGGGTACGCCTCGCTCCCGAACGAAGTATCGACCGCAATCTGACGGACAGGTCGCTGCGGCTGATTGAGAGCCCCATCGGCTTGGCGTCCCGGTTGCGGCGAGCCACCGCCAATAGGGCTGCGGCATAGTCGCACGGGTCGGTACCCGCCGCGAGCGCCGCGTCGTCGCAGGCCTCCTCGGCGTACTTTCGCTGGCGCAGCCACAGCATCCACATCATCGGGTGGAACCAGAACACGTTGCACAGCCATCGGGATACCCCATCGGTCAGGCAATCACGGCGTTGGACGTGGCTCAGTTCATGCGCGAGCACGGCTTGCTGCCGTTCGCGAGGCCACGTTTCGAAGTCGAGGGGCAGCACCATGACCGGGTGCCGATGCCCCCACGTCCAGGGGGTGCCGCGCCCGTCGACCCGCACATCGACGTGGTCCGGCACGAGGGCGGGCCCGGGCCATACGGGCAACTGCCGAACGTAGTTCGCCACGCGCCGTCGACCGGCCAGCATCGAGACACCCAAGGCGACAACGGTCACCGCATACATCCCCAATCCCAAGACCCACCAGTTGCCAGCCCTTGCGGGAATCTCCGGCGGCACCGCCATCGCTGCCGTGGCGGGACCGACTTGGCTCGCCGCGTCCGGCAGCGGCGATGCCGCTGAGACAGGAACGAGCTCGCCGGTCTCCACAGGCAATACGAACGTCCACGCAGGAATCCCAGGCTGTTCCGTGAGACACGCCAGCGCCGCGAGCACCGCCACGGCGACCAACCCGGTTCCCGCAACCGCGTGGCGTTCTGCTGCGGAAAGGCGCTTCAAGGAACACACCCACAGGGCCAACGCGAGTACGACCGTCGACTTGACGAGAAACGCGACGATGCTTTCAACCATCGGCGTCCGTCCGTCCCCGAATGGATGCCAGCATCGCTTCGAGCTCTTTCAACTCGGTCTCGTCGATAACCTCCGTGGACATTCCGAGGAGCGCACCGAGCGCCTCCTTGTTGCTGCCCTTGAAGAACGTGTCCACGACCTCGCGCAGCGCGTATTTGCCAGCGGAGGACGAGTCCTGAACGGGTTCGTAGATGTACCGCGGTCCGTCGTAGCGGTGGTTTGCCAACCCCTTGGCCACTAGGCGAGATAGCACCGCGCGGGTGCCCGAATAGGTACCGCCGACCTCGCCTTGAAGTTGCGCTGCGGTACAGGGAGCGAGACGGTGCAACGCCTCCAATGCCTCCTGCTCACGCCGCGCAAGTTTCCTTCGGAGGCTCATTCCGAATCGCCGAAGAGGAGTAGTTGCACAATTGTAAGCATAGTGCACAATATTGTGCAAGCATAGCTACTACGCACACGTGGACTCGCCAGGCAGGTCTGAATCATGTCCGAACGCGCCTCGCCCCGCCGACCGCTGATCAAGCTCGAAGGCATCACTCGCGATTTCCAGCACGAGGGCGGTGATCATGTCCGCGCCCTCGACGACGTATCGCTGCAGATCGGTCAAGGCGAGTTCGTCTGCGTGACCGGCGCATCGGGTTCCGGCAAGTCCACACTGCTCAACATCATTGGTTGCCTTGATCGACCCACCGGCGGCACCTACCGGTTCGCGGGGAACGATATCGCCCGATTGGACGACGATGGGCTTGCCGCCATTCGCCTCACCGCCTTCGGGTTCGCGTTCCAGTCCTTCAACCTGCTCAAGCACGCCACCGCACGCCAGAATGTCGAGTTGCCCGCTGTCTACGCCAACATCGGGGGCTCGAACCGGGAGCGTGCGGTCGAACTTCTTGACTCGCTAGGGGTCGGGACGCGCACCGACCATCGCCCCGCCGAGTTGTCCGGGGGCGAGCAGCAACGCGTTGCCATCGCCCGCGCGCTCGTGAACGGCGGGCAAGTGTTGCTGGCCGACGAACCGACCGGCGCGCTCGACTCGAAGCAACGCGACGAGATCATGGCGCTGATGAGGGACCTCTCGGCACGCGGCCGGACGGTGGTCGTCGTCTCCCACGACCCGGCTGTCGCGGCCTACGCGGGGAGACGCGTCGAACTGCGGGATGGCCGTATCGTGGCCGATTCGGGTGCCCCGCCCCGGCCCGAACGCGACATGACAACGGCGCCGAAATTCCCCGTAGGCCCCGCTGGGCCACTCCGCAGTATCCACGCAGCTGTTCGACAGGCGTTTGGATCTCTCAAGGCCGGGCTGCTGCGTTCGGCGTTGAGCACGCTGAGCATCGCCATTGGCATCGTCTCGGTGACGACGGCGCTCGGCTTCGCCGAGGGCACCTACGTCGCCATGCGTCAGGCCATCGGTCGCGCGGGCCTGGACCGGATTAGCGTCGTCCCAAGCCCAGCCTTGGTATTCGCGGACAACCGTCTTCAGAAAGCTGATATCGAACCCGTGCTTCTGACGGTCGCCGACGCCCGGGCCATCGAGGCCGAGGTGCCGAACGTCCGGGAAACGGTACCCTCGCTCTCCCGCAAAGCCACTGCTCAATCCGGGACACAAAATGTCGAAGCTGGCGTCTATGCATACGCCACCGACTCCCTGCCGGAGTTCATGTACGAAGAGTGGCCGGTCGAACTGGGCACCTTTCTGAGCACGCGCGACGACGAAGGTCGGAGGCACGTCGCGGTGATCGGACCAGGTCTGCGCGAACGCCTCTTCCCGCAGAGAGCGGACCCAATCGGCGAATCCCTGCTGCTCGACGGAATCCCTTTCACGGTCAAGGGCGTCCTCGCACCTCATCCGATCATGACGGGGCCCAACTACACGGCCGAACGGGCCGTGTTGATGAGCACGTTTGTCTACGTTCCGTTCGGGACCGCCGAAGCGACGCTGTTCCCACCCGACGCGCGCTTGTCGATCGACGTCTTCGTGCACAACGCCGCAAAGGTCCAGGAAACCGCCGGCCACATCCGCAACCTGCTCATGCGGCGCCACGGCAGGGAGGGCTTTCAAACGCACCTGCATCGCACGTTGCTGGATGTCAGCCGGCAAACGACCCGTCAACGCTACGCCGTGCTTGGCGGCATCGGCGCCGTCGCGCTGATCGTCAGCGGACTTGGCGTCATGGCAGTGATGCTGGCGTCGGTCAGCCAGCGTACCCGGGAAATCGGTATCCGGCGGGCGGTGGGCGCCCGTCGCCGCGACATCGTATGGCAATTCCTGATCGAGTCCGGCACCGTGGCGTTGGTAGGCGGGACCGCCGGCACCATTCTGGGATTCGCGGCAGGTCCGGCAATTGGTGCCGCTCTCGACATGCCCACCGCGTTCGCGCCATGGATCTGGCCTGCGGCCATCGGACTCGCCGTCGCAACGGGCCTCGCGTCCGGTATCGTGCCCTCAGTTCGAGCGGCAAGGCTCGAGCCCAGCGTGGCGCTCGCCGACTAGCACCGCTCCTGCCGAAAACGCATGTTGCGTCACGCGACGAGTCTGACGACCGTAGAGTCAGCGTCTCCGTACTGGCCTCGGGGTCGCGGCGATCCTGGGGCGACCCTTGCGGTCGCCTCTGAACGTTACGGCGGTGAGCCGGATCGGGCGGGGACAACCCCGCCCCTCCGCGTTCCTATCCGTCGCCTCCCATCTCGTATTTCACCTCGAAGAACAGCACCCGCTTGCGCAGGTCGACCCGGGCAGAGTCGTAGGGTCGCCGGCTGGAACTCAGCATGTACGGAAATCCGCGGTCGAAGATATTGCGACCGCCGCCACGGAACAGCAGGCCATTGTCCATCTCGTAGGCCACGGTCAAGTCCGTCGTGGTGCGCGAACGCACGGGTTCGTTGGGCAGCGGCGAGAAGGCGTTCTCGTGATCGTTGTTGACATACCCCGGCGTATGGTTGATCCAGAGGTCCGCCGTGACGGCTCCGGAGATCAAGCTGACGTTGCCCCGTAGTTTGTACTCGTCGACACCGACCGACTCGCCGTAGAAGCGGAACTCATCGGCACCGGGGATAGCCTGGTCGAACATGTCCAGCACCCGGTGGTAGATGAGGCGCGGGCGGATTGTGCCGAAATCCGTCCCCACGGAGTATCCGACTTCCAGGTCGACGCGCTGATCGGCACGGCGCGCGATGTTGATCTGCCGGCTGATCACCTCGGTGAGGTTGCCCGCCGGGTCTCGCACGAAGAACTGCGACAGATTGCCGTACTCCTCGGGCGGCAGCAGCCCTCGCAACTGATTGCTCGATGTAACCCGGTCCTCGAGGTCGACACTCGACCAGGCCGCCTTCACCTCCAACCCCTCGAGCATCCTAGGCCGCCATTCGGCGGATACCGTCAGATTGACGGACTGCTCCGGAAGGAGGTCGGGATTCGGTCCGAAGGTGAGCTTGACGGGAACCCACGCGTTGTTAAGCAGCGGATCCGGTTGCAGGGTGTTGAAGGACCGCGTAGTGCCGCCGAATATCGCTGTGAACGTCGGTGTCGAGAACGCTTCGGACCGGGAGGCCTGAATATCGAGATTGTCGGCGGGGCTCCAGAGCACGCCAACACGGTAGACCGTGTTGGTGTATTCCGCGTCGATAAGAATGGGCTCCCCGTTCTGGTTGTTCTCAACCGAACCCGTTGCGCTGTAGGCGTCGTAACGGGCCTGCATGGACAGCGTCAGGCGTTCGGCGAACCGATTGTCGTTGCCTTGGCCGACCAGCGGGACGGTCGTCTCCAGGAAGTACGCGTCGAGCTCTACCGTGGGCGTGGCCGTGCCGACGTAGCCCTCAAGGAAGTCATCCTCCGGCTCCTCGATCCACTCCTCGCGGGACTCTATCCCCAGCACGAAGCCGAGGCGCCCGCCGGGAACCTCGAATAGCTCCCCGTAGAGCTTCGGCTCGATGCTGCGCACATGGGTGTTGTCGAGAGAGTTGGCGTAGCTCCGGTAGAACTCCGCGATCGTGGGGTTCTGGCCCGAGCCGTCGCCGAACAAGTTCAGCGCCTGGGACGGATCCGAGCTCGCGATCAGGGAACTCAATCGCTCGAAGCGGGCTTGGTCGTCGATCCGCTGGCTTGGCGGCGCGAACATGAACTGATCGCCGTCCGACGACGACTCCGCCTTCGTGTAGTCCAGCTCCAGCCGCAGATTGTCCCGGAACCTGTAGGTGGCGCTCAGGACGTAGCGACGTTGCTCCTGGACATTGGCCTGTTCGACCATGGGCAGGAGGCCGAGCTCCATTTCGGTGTCGGCGTTGTAGCGCACATAGACATCGTGGCCGAAGTTGTTGAAGGCGTTGCTAGCGGGAATCAGGATCGAACTGAAGCCGAAGGTCGTGACGGCGGACTGGGTCTCGGTCTCCGAGTAAAGCAGGTCTGCCCGAAGCTGGATCCGCTCGTCGGCGCCGAAGTTCTGAAGCACCGTGGTGGTCAGCGAGATGCGGTCGGTCGAGCCCCCGATATCTGCGGGGATTCTCTCCAGGCAGTCGTCGATGGTGATCGTGCCGAAGTCCGCGGGTTGCGCGTTGCGCCCGTCATTGCCCGGCGGAAGGATCAGGTTGGTCGGTCCCCATCGCGATGTGCCGACGACACCCGAACGCGTGTCGCAATAGCTCGGGTTGATGAAGTTGTAGCGTTGGTCGCCTCCGTAGCGGGCGCTGTAGTCATTGGAGGTATAGCCGGTCTTGGCGGTCTTGATCGGATCCGACTGGTTCCGCGCGACGATGGCCGAGACGTTGCCGCTGCCCCAGCCGGTGCCGACGTACACGTTGGCGGAACGGGCGTGGCCACCGGTAGAACTCTGTTCCACCTTGCCGCCGACCGACGCGCCGGTGTAGTCCTTCTTGGTGATCACGTTGATCACCCCGGCCACCGAGTCCGACCCGTACACCGCGGCGCCGCCGTCAAGCAGGATCTCGACCCGGTCGATCGCCGCCGCCGGAATGTCGTTGAGATTGGCCGCCAGTTGCTGGGCCGAACTGCTGATACCCGCCAGCCGCTTGCCGTTCAGGAGCACCAGCGTGTTCTTGGAACCGAAACCGCGCAGATTGGCGGTGGCCGCGCCCAGACCCAACGCGCCGAGGTTCGCATCGAGCAGGTCGCTGCCGAAGAGCAGGTTGTTGGTGCTGTTGATCGTGGCGAAGTTCTGCGGCAGCGACCGGATGACGTCCTCGAACGTCGTCAGTCCCTGCATGGCGATGTCGTCGGCGCTGATCACCTCGACACGGGCGGTCGGGTCGCCGCCGACAAGGCGCGTGCCCGTGACGATCACCTCGTCGACGACCCCGTCATCGTCGGCAGACGTATCGCCGTCCCCCTCTTCGCCTTGCGCCGCCGCCGGCAACGCGATGGCAACAATCAATATCCCGATACCACGGACCCAGCTGGCCCACGCACAATCGTCTTGCATCGTTGTCACCCTACTCCTCCCAGAACTATTTTTTCTTGGCTCGCGACATACTTAGTGGAGATGCTTACCGAAACCTTACGGGATGTTTCGGGGGTATGTCACGCGCGTCTCCTGAACACGCCGGCAAGGCGTCGGTCGTTATAGGGCAATCTGTCAGCTTCCGGTAAGGTGGCATGGCTACGGTCAATGCCTGTGATGGCAAGGAACCGATGCACATGAGACGGCCACAATCGTTCGTGCTGGCAGCCGCGGTGGCCGCCAGCGGTCCCCTCGCCGCGGGCGAAACGGACTTCCCGACGATTGCCGATCCCGGCATTCCCGGCACGCCCCGGCTTGGGCAGCCGACACTCGTAATGGGCGATACGAAACCCATCCTCACCGAGAAACACGGCCTCGCGGCCCCGGCACTTTGGGACTGGAACGGCGACGGCAAGCGCGACCTCTTAGTCGGCGAGTTCGAGACGAACTCCGGCGAGGATTTCCCCATGGGCGCCGACGGATCGACCATCCGCGTCTACCTCAATGTCGGGACCGACTCGGCTCCCAAGTTCACCGACGAGTTCGAGTGGGCGCGCGACACCGAGGGGACGATCATGGAGGTGCCGCAGTGGTGCTGCATCGGGTTCACGCCGCAGTTCGTCGACCTCGACAACGACGGCCACCTCGACATGATCACCGGCCAGTACCACCCCGGCGAGGTAACCTGGTTCCGGGGTACGCGTGACGGCTTCATGCCGGGCGTGAAATTGCCCCAGGAGGGCGATCCAACCTCGAGTGGAAACCCGATGTTCGGCGACTACGAGGGCGAGCCGGGGGACATTGGAACTTTCGACTACTGGGTGTATTCGTCGGCCAGCTTCGGCGACCTGGACGGTGACGGCGACCTGGACCTCGTTGTCGGCGGCGGCAGTGGGCTCCGAATGAGTGAGAACATCGGGGGCCCTAACAGACCGAGCTTCGGCAAGCGCGAGTTGCTTCTGGATGTCCATGGCGAGCCCCTGAAGATTCTCGAGCGAGACGACGTGGCCGAGACCTTGCCGGGTGCAAGTTCTCCACCCGCTGACGGCGACGGGAAGAGCAGTCCCCTGGTGGTCGACTGGAACGATGACGGCACGCCGGACCTGCTCGTCACTGGCAGCTACCGGCATCCCAACAGCCACGCGGTGACGTACTTCCGTGGCGTCAGGACCGATGCGGGTCTTCGCTTCCACCCGGGGGTGGACCTGTTGCCCACCGCCGACGGCGACAAGGCGTTGCCGGGGAGCGGCCAGCGCGTCTACGTCGACGACTGGAACCGCGACGGTGTCAAGGATCTGATCATCGGTGCCAGTGTCGCCACGGTGAACGGCGGCGAGTTCAGCGACGAGCTTTCCTGGGCATGGGAAGATGTCACCAAGGTCGAGAGCGCAGGCAAGGATCCGGGGAGGTACCCCCCGAGGGAACGGCCGACGAAGGAGTCGATGGCCGAATTCCTGAATCTCGAAGCCCTCGGCGAAGAGCGGTTCGAGGAGACCGTGCGGATGAACCAGGAGTACTGGGACGAAACGGTCGGCAAGCTCTACGAGGAAGGCAAGGCGCACTGGCTGACCATGCGCCACCAAGGTCGGATCTACGTGATGCTTGGTGAGCAACGCACCGACGATTGAACATCAGACGGGAGACAGCAATGAAACGCGCAAATATCCTGCTTTTTGCCACCGCGCTGACCCTCGCAGGCCAGCTTGCGGCGGACGAGAAGAGTTTTCCGGAGATCCTCGATGCCGGTATTCCGGGCACCCCCAAACTCGGCCAGCCGATCCTCGTGACGGGGGCCACCAAGCCCATCCTCACCGAGAAACACGGCCTCGCGGCCCCGGCGCTCTGGGACTGGAACGGCGACGGCAAGCGCGACCTCCTGGTCGGCGAGTTCGAAACCAACTCAAGTGATTTCCCGATGGGCGCGGACGGTTCGACCATCCGGGTCTACCTCAACGTCGGCACCGACGCCGACCCCAAGTTCACCGACGAGTTCGAGTGGGCGCAGGATACCGAAGGGACCATCATGGAGGTGCCCCAGTGGTGCTGCATCGGCTTCACGCCGCAGTTCGTCGATCTCGACGACGATGGCCACCTCGACATGATTACCGGTCAGTACCACCCCGGCGAGGTCACTTGGTTCCGGGGCACCGGCGCCGGGTTCCTGCCCAGTGAGACGCTGCCCCAGGAGGGTGATCCCACGGCGGACGGCAATCCGATGTTCGGCAACTACGAGGGCGAGCCCGGCGACATCGGCACGTTCCACTACTGGGTCTACACCTCGGCGAGCTTCGGGGACTTCGACGACGACGGCGACTACGATCTGATCGTCGGCGGCGGCGACGGCCTGCGCATCAGCGAGAACATCGGCAGCCCGCGGCGACCGAGCTTTGCCATGCGCGAACCCCTGCTTACTCTCGATGGAGAGCCCTTAAGGATCCTGGACCGTGGCGAGGAATGGGAAGCCAACTTCCCCGACGGGGAACTCCTGCCGCCCGATGGCGACGGCAAGAGCAGCCCGCTGGCGGTGGACTGGGACGACGACGGGGTTCTCGACCTGCTGGTCACCGGTTCCTACCGTCACCCGTCGAGCCACGCCGTGACTTTCTTCCGTGGCGTCAAGACCGACGACGGGCACCGTTTCCATCCAGGCGTCGACCTGCTGCCGACTGCAGATGGCGCGAAAGCGCTGCCCGGCAGCGGGCAACGCGTCTACGTGGACGACTGGAACAAGGATGGCGTGAAGGACCTGATCATCGGTGCAAGCGTCGCCACCGTGAACGGCGGCGAGTTCAGCGACGAGCTTTCCTGGGAGTGGGAGGATGTCAACGAAGTGGAAAGCGCCGGGAAAGATCCCGGGCTGTACCCGCCGAGGGAGCGACCGACCGAGGAGTCGGAGATCATGGTGTGGGCGAAGGAAAACTACACCGAGGAGGAGTTCGAAGCGCACCTGAAGCTGAACCAGGAATATTGGTACGAGACGGTTGGCCGACTGTACGACGAGGGCAAGGCGCACTGGCTGACCATGCGCCACCAGGGGCGTATTTACGTGATGATGGGTAAACAGCGCGAAGCCAGCCCCGTCACCGCCGACGCGGTTCCGGTTCCCGCGGACACGCCGAAACGCCGCTCGGCGTCGACTGCGTCTGCCAAGCCGCCCGTGACGATCGCGTTCGTCGCGCCCGACGAGGTCCGCACCGGGGAACGGGCCAACCTTGCGGTCAGCTTCTCCATGCGCCCCGGCTGGTACATCTACGCGCCGACCGGTCGCAATGCGCCGCACGGCATGATCGAGACGAGCGTTAGTCTGGCACTGCCGGAGGGCATCGAAAGCGCCGGCCCCCGCAGCCTGCCCGTGCATCATTTCAAGGGCCTCTACGACATCTACGAGGGCTCGGACCGTGCATGGGCACAGCCCGTCGAAGCGAGCGCCGCGGGGAACTACGAAGTAACCGCGAAAGTCACCTACCAGACCTGCAAGGACGATCTGTGCCTGCCACCCCGGACCGAAACCCTTCGGACCGTGCTCGCGGTCGTCGACGCGGGCAGTTGACTCGCGCCGTTCGCCAAGGCAGACGCATCCACCGTGAGAATCCTGCTCGTCGAGGACGATTCGGACCTGGCCGAGGCGGTTCGCCGACTGCTGCGCCGGGAAGGTCACGTGGTCGATCTGGCCGACTCGCTGCGGATGGCGCGGGCGGCTATCACCGAGCATCCGTACGAGTTGGTGTTGCTTGACCGCATGCTTCCCGACGGCGAAGGCACGGCGCTGATTTTCCACGCCCGGGAGGCCGGGGTGCGAACCCGGTTTCTCATTCTGTCGGCGCTTGGGGACATCCAAAAGCGCGTCGAGGGTCTCGACCTCGGTGCCGACGACTACATCGTCAAACCCTTCGAGCCCGACGAACTCTGCGCCCGGATTCGCGCCGTCGGTCGCCGACCGACAGGCGACGCTCCACGCTCGGTCGAATTCGGCAATCTGCGCCTGGACCGAGCCTCCCGGGACATCCTGGCAACCACCGACGGTGAAACCGAGGCTCGGCCCGTGGTTCTGCCGCGGCGGGAGCTGACCTTGCTTCAGACGCTCTTGGAGCGCGCCGGCCGGGTGGTGACCCGGGATTCGCTGGAGTCGGCGATGTACGGCTACGACGACCTCTTCCAATCGAATACGCTCGAATCCCACGTCTCCCGGTTGCGCAAACACCTGGCGGAGACCGATGCGCGCGTGGCCATCCACACGATCCGGGGGGTCGGCTACATGCTCAAGGAACAGCCGTGAGTCTGAATGGCATCAGCATCAAGTGGCTTTCCCGGTCGTTGATCGGTCGGATGACGCTTCTTTCGGTGGTGTTCCTGATCCTAGCGGGCGGTTGGTTCACAATCGTGCCCTACTGGAGCTACCTGGCGACTGCAGATCCTCTCGACCTGACCCGTAACAGCGTGCGCGGGGAAATCAGCTGGGCGATCTTCGAAGAACAGCCGCTCGCTTCACTCGCGGAGTCGATGCTCCTGAAGGAAGTCGCTCGCGCCAACGCGGGTTTTCGAATCTATGTGCGCCGAGGCACCGACGAGTTCCAGTTCGGCGACGCGCCCCGGCATCTGGCACTTGCTTCGTCGATGCGTTTGGTACTGGACAACCGCCAGACGGAACCGAGCAGTACCTACTCGAGCTTCACGATCCAAGAGGAGGGCGCGCCCACCATCATCTCGTTCACCCACGACGAAGACCGCGACTATCACTATGAAATCGGCGGAATCACGGCACCCGTAGCGCAGAACATCTTCGAGGCGGTGAACCCGATGGCGTTTTGGGGCACTAGCAGAGAAGCGCTGATCGCCGGGGCCGGCGTGTTGCTGATCGCATTCGCCGTATTGCTGTTCGCGGCCCGTTCGCTGCGCACCCTCACCCGCGCCGCCCGTGCCTTCGACATGCGAACCGCAGAACGCCAACTGCTACCCGTGGAAGGCCTGCCGACCGAGGTCGCCTCGCTGGTGCGGGCCATCAACGAGATGGTCGAACGGGTCGAGCAGACCCACGAAGAGCAGGAGCTGTTCCTCGCGACTGCCGCCCACGAACTGCGCACGCCCATGGCGGTGCTCCGAACCCGGCTCGAGGAGTTGCCCGAGTCCGAGACCAAGGAGACCCTACGCGACGATGTCCGTCGCATGGCCTCGCTGGTCGAACAACTGCTGCGCCTCATGCACATTCACAACAACCGCGATCTGCCGGACCGCGTCGACCTCGTCGCGACCGCACGCGACGTGGTCGCCGAGCGGGCTCCGCTCGCCATCGACCGTGGCGTCGACATCGAACTCGAGAGCGTTCCCGAGTCGCTCATCGTCAAAGGCCACCGCGGACTCGTGGGCGTGGCCATCGCCAACCTCGTGGACAACGCCATCTCGTTCAGTGCGCCCGGCGATACCCTGAAGGTGAGCGTGGGCGATGCCGGCACGGTTTCCGTCAGCGATTGCGGCCCGGGGATTCCCGACACCGAACTCGAACGCATCTTCGAGCCGTTTGCCAAGAGCCCGCCGAACCGGCACGGTCACGGCTTGGGCCTCGCCATTGTCCGGGCTGTCATGACCGCGCACGGCGGTGAGGTGTCGGCCCGCAATGCCGTCGGGGGCGGCGCCGATTTCGCCCTGCGATTCAGGAACGCGTCCCCGCAACCTGCCTGAGCTTGCCGACCAGGCTAACGCAACGCTGAGCCCGACGGACTGCGAGTCGGGCCGGGTGTCGGCTATCCGCCGAGTAGATCTGCCAGGGTCTCGGACACGTTCGTGCCGCGCAGGTGCCTTGCCACCGTCTTGCCCTCGGCGGACACCAGGAAGTTGGCGGGGATCGCCTTGACCCGGTAGAGCTTGGCGACGGGACTTCCGAACGCCTGGTTGTCCGAGACGTTCAACCAGTTGATGTCGTAGTCCTCCTCCGACGCAACGCGCCAATTCTCGGGATCGTCGTCCAGATTGACAGCGAGGATCTCGAAACCGTTGCTTCGAAAGCGCTCGTAGGCTTCCTGCAGATGCGGAATCTCCGCGATGCAAGGGCCGCACCACGATGCCCAGAACTCGACCAGCGTGTACTGGTTCTCGCGCAGGACATCGCGCAGCCGGACCTTCTCGCCGGCCAGGTTGAAGGCGGTGAAATCCTTGATGGCCTTCGCGGCGGCCTCGTCCCGGCTGTCGATGACCGCGTTGATGAGCTCGATGCTCAAGTCGTCGCCGAGAATCCCTTCAAGCTCCGCCAGCACGGCGATCTGTTGCGGATCCTCCGTGTCCCGCCACGCACCGGTGCGATCCTTCCAGGCATGGCGCAGCGCCAACACCCGCGCATGCGGATCTTCGTGCTTGTCGTAGATGGCGCGCAGTCGTTCGACTGCCTGCTCGTCCGGCGTTTCCTGCACCGAACCGATCAGGGCTTGGTAGTCCCCGCCCGAGAACCCGAGCACGGAACCGTCGGCCACGAGTTCGTGGCGGCCGCCCGGTTCGACGATGCCGCGCGCCCTGGGACCGTCATCAACAACCACCGCGAACTCGGTCGCCAAGGGCGCGTCGAGTTCCGCGCGCATTGTTGCCCGGCCGTTCTCGATTAGGGCTAGGTCGAGCACCTCGAACCCGCCGGCCTGTCGCGGATCGGTGTAGCCGAACTCGATAAGCTCGCCTTCGTAGCCATCAAGGCCCACCGCCTCAACGGTGGTTTCCGCGCCCGCACCCGCGTACCCGGCCCAAGCACCCAACGCCCCGATCCACAGGCACCGCACTCGACTCTCTGCATTCGCTGTCATGGACCCGAAACTCCTAACCGATTGCCCTTCCGACCGGCTGCGCCGCCGTTCGACGCTCGCTTGGGATTGTAGTTCAACGTGCGACATCGCGCTTGGCCACGCGAGTCACTCCCCGCGAGAGCATCGCGACCGCAGGGGGCGGGCTTGTGCGTTCCGCATTCGTTCACGTCAGCAACGAAGAAGCTTCCACGCATAGTCCAAGGCCGCCTGCAGCGAACCGGTGAACGCTTTGCCCTGCCAGGCGATATCGAAAGCCGTGCCATGGTCGACCGAGGTTCGTACGATGGGCAGGCCGATGGTCACGTTGACCGCGGACTCGAAGCTCATGAGCTTCATCGGCGCATGTCCCTGGTCGTGGTACATGCACACGATGGCATCGAATCGGTCCTGGCGTATGGCCTGGTGAAAAACGGTGTCGGCTGGAAAGGGGCCGGACGCGTCGAGACCCTCACGGCGGGCACGTTCGATAGCCGGAACGATGACCATGCCGTCCTCCGTGCCGATGATGCCTCCCTCGCCGGCATGGGGGTTCAATCCGCACACGGCGATCCGCGGCACGTCGACGAAACGGCGCAGGGTCGCGTGGGTGAGACGAATCACGGTGACGATCCGCTCCGGCGTCACGAGCCCGATCGCCTCCCTAAGCGGGACATGGGCGCTTACGTGGGACACCGCGACATCGCCCGTGGTCAGCATCATGGCGTAGTCGCGTGTTCCGCACAGGGCAGCGATGAACTCGGTGTGGCCAAGGAACCCAGGCGTCGAAACCCGCGTGGCCTCCTTGTTCATCGGCAAGGTGACGACGCCGGCCACACGGCCCGCAAGGGCGTCCCGCGTCGCGCGTTCGACGTAGTCCCTCGCCGCGGCGCCGGCCCTTCCGTTCAGTCGCCCGGGTGTGAGATCCGAAGCGGTCAGCCTGGCGAGATCCACCACATTGAGCTTCGAAGTCTCTGCAGCTTCAGGATCGGCGACGGCATTGAGCGGTATCGTGAGGCCCAGCAAGCGAGCGCCGGCACTGAGAATCGCCGCATCGCCGTACGCCACGACATCCTCGCCGAGTTGCCCGGCTGCGAACCGGCGCAGCAGGATCTCCGGCCCGACCCCGCTGGCGTCACCCATGGTGATCGCCATCCGCATCAAGCAGCCTTAAGCGGTGCGTTGCCGCCGCTCAGAATGACGCCCACCCGTCCGGTCGCGGTGTCGCGGTGCTCGGCCATGGCGGCGAGCGCCACGGCCGCCGACGGCTCGATGACGATCTTCATGATCTCGGCAACCCGTTCTGTCCAACCCCGGATGCCCTCCTCCGATGCAAGGCACACAGGGGTTCGCGCGTTGTAGAGGATTTCGAAGTTTCGCTTGCCCAATGCCGTCCGCAGGCCGTCGGCGATGGTCTTCGGCGGCAACGCATCGCGGAGAACCCCGGTAGTGAGCGACGCCTTGGCATCGCAGGCCATGGCAGGTTCGGCGAGTATCACTTCCGCGGAACCGCCCGCCGCGACGACGGTGCCCGCCGCCAAGCCGCCGCCGCCAACGGGCACCCAGATCTGCTCGAGATCCGGACAATCCTCAAGGAACTCCAGTGCTGCCGTACCTGCTCCCGCGATGATCCGCTCGTCGTCATAGGGCGGAACGAACGTTGCACCCGTTCGCCGACACACCGCTTCGAGGGCAGCCTCCCGTGCCGCGAGCGTCGGTTCGCAAGTCACGATCTCCGCCCCGTAGCGCTCGATGGCGACGCGTTTCGAAGCCCGTGCGTCCCGCGGGACGACGATGATCGCCTGCAACCCCGCTTCTGCTGCCGCAAGGGCCAAGGCAGCTCCGTGGTTGCCCGACGAGTGTGTGGCAACGACTTCCGTATCGGCGGGAAGCGAGCGCACCGCGTTCGTCGCACCCCGGATCTTGAACGCACCGGCCCGCTGCTGGTTTTCGCATTTGAAATGGATCTCGGCACCGAGCATCGCGTCGATGGTTCGGCTCGTGAGTACCGGCGTCCGATGAACACGTCCCGCGATCCGACGTGCCGCCACGACCACGTCGGTTCGCGACACCATCAGACCCTTTCCGGCTTGTAGCTGTCGCGCAGCGAAACCGTGCGGTTGAATACCGGGGCGTCGGGTCGGTAGTCCCGATTGTCCTTGACGAAATAGCCGGTGCGTTCGAACTGGAAACATTCGTCGTCGCTAGCGACGATGGCCGGCTCGATCACCGCCTTGGCGACGCCCATCGAGTCCGGGTTCAAGGTTTCGGCGAAGTCGTCGGCACCGGGACGCGGGTCGTCGAAGAGACGTTCGAACAGGCGAACGTCCGCGGGGATGGCGGACGCCGCGTCGACCCAGTGGATGACGCCCTTTGGCTTCAGGCCGCTGGTGTCGCTGCCGCTCTTGGACTCGGCTACGTAACGACAGCGCAGTTCCTGGATCTCCCCGGCCGCGTTCTTGACCACCTCCTCGCAGACGATGATGTAGCCGTAGCGCAGGCGCACCATGCCGCCCGGGGTCAGACGCCGGTATTTGGGCGGCGGGTTCTCCGAAAAGTCCTCCCGCTCGATATACAGCGTTGCCGAGAAGGTCATCTCGCGCATGCCTCGGTCCGGTTGCTGGGGATGCCAAGGCGACGGGAGCGTCTCGCCGTTTTCCTCGTAGTTGGTCAACACGACGCGCAACGGGTCGAGCACCGCCATCGCCCGGGCTGCGGCGGCTTCCAGGTCACGGCGCACGCAGAACTCGAGGAACTCGTACCCCACCATGCCATCGGACTTGGTCACGCCGATGCGCCGGCAGAACTCGCGTATCGCTGCCGGCGGATAGCCCCGGCGGCGCATTCCCGCCAACGTCGGCATGCGAGGGTCATCCCAGCCCGCGACGTGACCACCTTCGACCAGCGCGGCGAACAGCCGTTTCGACATCACCGTGTATTCCAGTCCGAGGCGCGAAAACTCGATCTGCGGGGGGTGGTAGTTGATGGCGATGTTGTCGAGCACCCAGTCGTACAACGGGCGGTGGTCCTCGAACTCCAAGGTGCACAGCGAATGCGAGATGCCCTCCAGTGCATCGCAGATGCAGTGTGTGAAGTCGTACATCGGATAGATGCACCAATCGTCGCCGGTGCGGTGGTGCGTTGCGTGGCGGATGCGGTACAGAACCGGGTCGCGCATATTGACGTTGGGCGACGCCATGTCGATCTTCGCGCGCAGCACGTGCGTGCCATCGGGGAACTCCCCTGCCCGCATGCGCCGGAACAGATCGAGATTCTCGGCCACGGACCGGTTCCGGTAGGGGCTGTCGGAACCGGGTTCGGTCAGCGTACCCCTGGTTGAGCGGATTTCACCTGCAGGCAGACTGCACACGAATGCCTTGCCCCGTTCGACCAACTGTTCGGCGAACCGATAGAGCTCCTCGAAGTAGTCGGATGCGAAGGTGGGGCCCTGCCAGCGGAAACCGAGCCACGCGATGTCGCGCTGGATCGACTCGACGAACTCCTCGCTCTCGCGCAGCGGGTTGGTGTCGTCGTAGCGCAGGTAGGTCGTGCCCCCGAACTCCTGCGCGACACCGAAGTTCAGGCAGATGGACTTCGCATGCCCTACGTGCAGGAACCCGTTCGGCTCCGGCGGAAAACGCGTAACCACGCGCTCCACCGCGTCGGCACGCAGATCGTCGCGAATGCGGTGTCGGATGAAATCCCGAAGGTCTTCGGCCATCCTAGGCGGCAGCCCGCTGCACAAACGGGACATTGTACCGGCAGCCACGGCTCGTTCGTCGATCGCCGACCAACGCACGCACGGCGTCCCCCACCGAGCCCGGTCGCATTGTGATACGTTGCGAGAATGCAACCGAGGTCCTCGCCAACAGGTTCAGGCATGCTCCGCAATGCTAGGCGCCGTTCGGCGTTTGTACCGCGCAGGATCGGCGTCGCGGCCAGCATGGTCGGCGGCGGTCTGGTCACGTTCGTGCTCGTCGCTGCCGCAGCGACGATTTGGCACTTCCGACCTGCAACGACCGACGCCGACGTGGCAACGCAACTCGCCGGCGAACGCTGGTATGCGGTCACGTTTCGACACACGCCCATCGGCCACTATCGATCCGAAGCCGGTCGGACGCACGACGGTGATTTCGAGTTCCGCGGCACGCTTCACTTCAAGCTTGCCGACGATGTCGACTCCCGAATCGAAGACCGATTGGTCTTCGACCGTGATTCACCACACCGGCTGATTCGTGCGGAACACGCGTCGTCGAAGGGCCAGCGTCACGAGACACGGGTCGTCATCGCGGACAGCAAGGCGCAGGTCGTCGAATCCGGGTCGTCACGGTTGACCGACGCCGACTCGGACCTGGAACTCGGTGACTACCTGGCCGTTGAACGCTGGTTGGCCACCGAAGCACCGGAGCCTGGTGAAGTGCAAGCGGCCCGTTCGGTCGACTTCGACAGTTTGTCGATCGCCACCGACCGCTGGCGTATCCTCGCCAGCCACGGCGGGGAGTTCGAGGTTGCGAGGGAGGTCCGCGCCGCGGCCGCCGCTCCCGGCCCGACGCGTATCCGCATGGGCGCCGACCTCGCACCGTTGCGCATGGAATCCGGCGATCTCATCAGCCTGCATCGCGTGCAGGATGAAGCGACCGCACGGATCTGGGAGCAGACCCCGCCCCTTTTCGCTTCCGCTCAACACCGTGTTGTCGTGGACCGACCGATTAGGAACCCCCGCGCCCTGAAACGCCTCGTGGTTGCGCTCGACGGCCAAGATGGTCGCGCCTTCGATTGGGCGGGTGCACCGGGCGTGGACGCCCTCTCGGCGGAAGCCGACCCGATGAGACCGGCGACCAGCGCCGAGCTCGATGCGGCCAGGGCGACCACGATCAACTATCCCGCCAACGCTCCCGCAGTCCACGAGTTGGCAAGTCGCGCCACAGGAAGGCTTGAGGACGCCCGCGAGAAGGCCATCGCGCTGACCATGTTCGTGCACCACCACCTTAGCTACCGCGACAACGCCGGGGGGCGCACCGTATTCGACACCATCCGCGACAGGAGCGGCGACTGCACCGAGTTTGCGGACCTCTACACGACCTTGGCACGGGCCGCAGGCTTGCCCGCGCGCACCGTCATCGGTCTCGCCTATCTGAGCGAGTCCCAGGCGTTCGCGCTGCACGCCTGGAACGAGGTCGCCATCGCCGGAACCTGGCGGGGTGTGGATCCAACCTGGGGCCAGACCCGAATCGGGGCAGCCCGTTTCCCGCTGCCGAGCGACGGTGCCCTAACCGCGATCGCCCAACTCCCCCACCTGCGATTCCGAGTCGTCGAAACCGAATATTGAGTGAAGCGCACGTCATCCCGACGGCGCGCAAGTTCGATGGAAGCTATGATGGCTGGCTTTCGAGCTAGAGAGATGCGCCAATGAAGTCACGGGAAGTCGTACTCGCCAACCGTCCGGTGGGAATGCCGAAAGTCGAGGATTTCGAAATTCGCGAGGTGGAATTGCCCAACCCAAGCGCTGGCGAAGTGCTCGTTCGGAACGTCTGCATGTCGGTCGATCCGTACATGCGGGGCCGCATGATCGACCGCAAGTCCTACACCGCGCCGTTCGGCGTCGGCGACACGCTGACCGGAGGCGCCATCGGTCGCGTGGAACGTTCCAACCACACCCAACTTCGGGAAGGCGAGTACGTCGAGTCCCATCTCGGCTGGCGGGAAGCGTTCGTCGCGAAGGACGCCGGTCTACGGCGCCTAGGCGAGTTGGCTGCGCCTGCATCGGCCTATCTCGGCGTCCTGGGCATGCCGGGCATGACCGCGTACGCGGGTCTCCTCGAGGTCGCCGAACTCGCCCAAGGGGAGTCGGTATTCGTCTCCGGCGCCGCGGGTGCAGTGGGGAGCGCCGTTGGCCAGATCGCGAAGATCAAGGGTTGCACCGTCGTTGGCAGCGCGGGCAGCGCCGAGAAGGTCCGCCACCTCACCGAGGATCTCGGTTTCGACCACGCCTTCGACTACCACGACGGTCACCTCGAGCGGCACATCTTCGAGGGCGCCCCGCAGGGCGTCGATGTGTACTTCGACAACGTCGGCGGCGACCACCTGCAGGCGGCGCTGAACTGCATGCGTCCCAACGGCCGGCTCGCCCTGTGCGGCGCCATCGCCCAGTACAACGCCACGGCACCCGTTCCAGGGCCCAACAATCTCGCCATCGCCATCGGCATGGGATTGACGCTGCGCGGCTTCATCGTCTCGAACTTCAACCACCTGCGTGACCAATTCATGCGCGACATGACCGCGTGGGTAGCCAGCGGCGAAGTGAAATACCGCGAGACGACTTTCGACGGCATCGACAAGGCACCCGAGGCGTTCATCGGCCTCTTCACCGGGGCGAACACCGGAAAGATGGTCGTGAATCTCTCGTAGGGTCGACCCCAACGCGCCTAAGGCCATGCACATCGCCGTGAGGCTCCGACGTCGCTCTTGACCGAGTACGACTACATTGTCGTCGGCGCCGGCACCGCCGGTTGCGTGCTCGCCAACCGGCTGACCGCGTGTGGCCGCTTCAAGGTGTTGCTCGTCGAGGCCGGCGGCAAGGACGACTACCTCTGGATCGACATTCCCGTCGGCTATCTCTACACCATCGGCAATCCCCGCACCGACTGGTGCTATCGAACCGTACCGGAAGCCGGGCTCAACGGCCGGTCCATCGGCTATGCGCGCGGCAAGGTGCTCGGCGGCTGCTCGTCCATCAACGCCATGATCTACATGCGCGGCCAGGCGAGCGACTACGACCACTGGGCGCAACTCGGCAACCGCGGCTGGTCCTGGGACGACGTGCTACCCGTGTTCCGTCAGTGCGAGGACTACCAGCACGGCGCCAACGACTACCACGGCGCCGGCGGTGAACTGCGCGTGGAAGAACGTCGGGTCAACTGGGAGATCCTGGACGCTTGGCGCGAGGCCGCCGCGCAATGCGGGATTCCGAAGATCGACGAGTTCAACCGGGGCGACAACTTCGGCTGCGCGTACTTCCAGGTGAACCAACGCCGCGGGCGGCGTTGGAGCGGCACGAAGGCATTCCTTCGGCCCGCGCTGAAACGGGCGAATCTCGACGTCATGACCAGCGCCCAGGTGCACCGCATCGATTTCGACGGACGCAGGGCCATAGGTGTCCATCTCGACGCTGGTACCGATGGGCTGAGATCGATCCCCTCACGGCGCGAGGTGATTCTCGCCGCCGGATCGATCGGCTCGGCGCAGGTCCTGCAACTTTCCGGGGTCGGTCCGGCGCAGCTACTTCACGACAAGGACATCGGCGTCGTGCACGATTCGCCGGGCGTCGGTGACAATCTGCAGGATCACCTTCAGATTCGCACCATCTACCGAGTCAGCAACACGGTAACCCTGAACCGCCGCGCCAAGTCACTATTCGGCAAAGCGGCCATGGGCCTGGAATATCTGATGTTCCGGACCGGACCACTCACGATGCCGCCGTCGCAGTTGGGCGCCTTCGGCAAGAGCGACGACCGCCAACCCACGGCGAACCTCGAGTGGCACGTGCAACCCCTTTCCCTCGACGCCTTCGGTGAACCACTGCACGCCTTCGACGCGATCACGCCATCGGTATGCAACCTTCGGCCCACCAGCCGCGGCAAGGTTCGCATCGCCAGCAACCGCGTCGAAGACCCGCCCCAAATCGCGCCGAACTACCTTTCCACCGAAGAGGACCGCGCGTTGGCGGTCGAGGGGCTCAAGTTCACGCGCCGCATCATGCGGGCCGAGGCCCTGCGCCGATTCGATCCCGTGGAGTGGAAACCCGGAGCCCAGTGCGTCACGGACGATGCGCTATTGCAGGCGGCGGGAGATCTGGGTACGACGATCTTCCACCCCGTGGGAACCTGCCGGATGGGCCGCGACCCCCTGGCCGTGGTCAGCGACCGCCTCAAGGTTCATGGCGTCGACGGCCTGCGCGTCATCGATGCGTCGGTGATGCCGACCATCACCTCGGGCAACACCAACGCCCCAACCGTGATGATCGCCGAGCAGGGGGCGCGATTCGTGCGTGACGACGCACGCGGCTGAAGCCCGGCTACGGGTCCAGGATCGTGACCGTACCGCGGTTTCCGTCGACGGCGATCCTGTCCCCCGACCTCACTCGCTGGGTGACGTCGCCGATACCTAGTACGGCGGGGATGCCGTATTCCCGGGCAACGATGGATCCGTGGGCGAGAATGCTGCCGATGTCGGTCGCGAGGCCGACGGCATGGGGGAACAACTGCGTCCATGCCGGCGTCGTCAATGGGCAGACAAGAATCGACCCGGGCCTCATCTTGCCGAAGTCGTTCGGTGTCATTACCACGCTCGCGGTGCCCGTCACCGTGCCCGGCGACACCGCGAAGCCGCGCAGCACGTCGTCGCCTTCCGCGTTGCTGACCACCGTGGATAGCGGCCCCTTGCGTTTCGCGGGCGGAATCGCCGCCGGCTGGTCCATCCGGAAACGCAATGCCCTCAAGTCGCGCTGCTTCGCCGCCTTGTCCGCCAGCCTTGGCACGGGCCGACCACCGGCCTTCGCCGCGATAGCGACGGCGAGGTCCTCGCTGGCTAAATAGAACACATCGTCGGGGCGGCGGAACGTACCCACGGCGACGAGCCTGCGGCCGAGTTCGAGCGCCAAGGGTCGAAACGTGGACCACGCCAAGCCCATGTGGAACAGGGCCTCCTCCCGGGCCGGGTAGTTGTTGCGCGCGGTCCAGTACGCGCGCAGGAACTCGAGGCGCCGCCGACCCCTGAAGAAGCGCAGCGCCGCCGCGAACGCCCGCCGGCGGGTGCGCGCGACCCCCTTCTGGCGGGTCACGGGGTCATGGCCGGGATCTCGCACCAGCGCTTCCAGGCTCACGGCGAACGGCAGCGGGTCCTCCGCAAGAGCCGGTTCGACGAAGTCGAGGTTGAACACTTGCCGACCGAAGTCGCGCAGGTAGGCGTCCATCGCCTCGCAGACGGCCCCGGCGGCCGGGCATTGCCGCATCGCGTCCAATAGCCGCGGTGCCGGGGTAACGATCGCCAACTCGGTCAACACCGGGTCGGAACGGATCGCCGCCGCGATGGCGCGCAAGGCAAGCTCGGCTTCGAGAGTCTTCGACGAAAAGCCCGACAGGAAGCTGCCGCTGATGAACCGGCCCTCGGGCGCGTTTTCCTCGAGAAACCGCTGCAAGCCGCCGTCGGTGAGCTTCGCCGTGCCGATCACGCTGCGCAGGGCGAGCCAATAGCGCGCCTCGGCCACGGTCAAGGACTTCATGCCGGCGAGCAGTTCGGCGTCCGAGAAGGCGGCGGGGACTCGGTCATCCCATTCACCGATAGCGGCGAGATAGGCCGGCAACTCCTGGCGCTCCCAACGGACGATCGTCGGGTACTTCCTGAATGTGCGCAGCGTGCGGGCGAACAGGTAAATCCAGTACGGGAGGGGTGCAGCTTTCATCTCCGCGATCATGAACTCGGGCATGGCGAAGGTTGCCTTGAAGTTCGCCCACCGGGATCGCTTAGCCTGGCCCGAGCGAACCTTGGCCATGTGCTTGTCCCAATCGCCTGCGCCTGTGCGGTAGATCGGCTGGTAGGCATAGCCGTTGACCGTGACGATCACGAAGTTCTTCATCCAGTTCCGGGTCTCGTTGCCCTTCCACTCCCAGCCCTCGGGCCAGTCCTGCACGTCGAAAAGTGCACGCAGGTAGAGATCCTCGAAGAGCGGCGACAAGGGGTCGGGCATGTTCTCCGCCACCTGGCGCTTCAGGAGTTGGGCACCGGGAATCTCCGGCCACGTCACATTCTTCGGGGGCGGTGGGGCAAGGTTCGTGATCGGGCGCGACTGCAGGATCCGGAACCGGGCGGTCGAATTCCCGGCGGCCCCGCGATAGGCCCACTCGATGTCCTGGGGCACGCCATCGAACGTGCGCTCCACCTCGACGGCTAGGGCAGCCAGTTCCGACGCCCGGGCCCCGTCGAGGGAGGCCGCTGTTTGCCGTTGTGCAGCTACGGACTCTATACGGGTTCCGCCATCGGCAACCGGAACGACCATTAGGACCTTGGCACCGACAACGGTGTCCTTCGGGGACAAGGTCTCCCGGTCGATCACGAAGGTGTCCGGAGTCACCTGGCCACCAACCACCGCCTCGCCCAGACCGAAGCTCGCGTTGACGATCAACTCGCCGCGTTCGCCCGTGGCCGGATTCGCCGTGAAGAGAATGCCCGAGACATCCGCCGGCGCCATGACCTGCACCACCACGGCCATTGCTACGCTACCGGAATCGATGCCCAGTTCGTGACGGTAGTGCATGGCCTGGGGCGTCCACAGCGATGCCCAGCAATCCTTGACGGCCGTGGTCACGGCTTGCGCACCGCGAACGTTCAGGTAGGTCTCCTGCTGTCCGGCGAAGGACGCCTCGGGAAGATCCTCGGCGTTGGCCGAGGAGCGCACGGCGACAGCCGGCTCGCCTGCGGCTGCGAGGCCGCCATAGGCTCGACCGATGACGGCGATCAAGTCCGCGGGAAGATCCGCCGCTTCGAACAGCCGCCGGACGTTCGTTGAAGCACCTTCGAACGACACCGTCCCGTCCACAACCGACGGTCGCGCGAGTTCGAGGATGCGGGGCTCGAGTCCATGGTCCGCCACGAATCGGCGATAGGCGCCGGTTGCCACCACGAACCCCGGCGGCACCGGAAAGCCGGCCCCGACGAGGCGCATCAGTGAGTGTCCCTTGCCGCCGACGGTCTCAAGGTCGGCGTCGCCGGCATCCAAGGCAACGATGTGTCCGGTCATGTCAGCGTTGTGTCGACAGGTCGCCGCCCTGCAGTTCAACGAATTCGCGGTACGGGCTCGCTGGATTCGCGATCAATTCGTCGTGGCTGCCGATGTCGCGGATCCGGCCGCCTTCGAGAAACACGATTCGGTCGGCGTTCCTGATGGTGGACAGACGATGCGCGATCACGACGACCAACCGGTTCTCCGCCGCCGCGTGCAGCGATGCCACCAGTTGGTTCTCCGTCTGCGGATCGAGAGCCGCCGTGGGTTCGTCGAGGATCAGAACGCTGGAATCGCGGACCAGCCCGCGGGCAATGGACAGGCGCTGCTGCTGTCCCACCGAGAGCGTATCCCCGGAACGGCCGAGCACCGTGTCGATGCCGTCCGGCAACTCGTGGATGAAGTCCATGCAGCCGGCGGTGGCGAGCGCGGTGCGCATCCGTTCTTCGGACGCCTCGGGATTGGCCAGCAGAAGGTTCGCCCGGATTGACTCCGGTAGCAGCAGGTGCTCCTGGAAGACGTAGGTGACTTCGCGTCTGAGACCATCGAGATCGATTTCATTCGCGTCGATGCCGTCGACGAGCACCTTGCCCCGCGTCGGCCGAAGCAATGCGGGAATGAGGTAGGCGAGCGTCGTCTTGCCCGCACCCGTGGGTCCGACCAGGGCCACGAGTTCGCCGCGCCGTAGGTCGAGGTTGATACCCAGCAGCGCGCGGTGGCCGTTCGGATACTCGAATTCGACATCCACCATTCGAATGCCGGTGCGTACGGCGGCGAGCGCCCGCCCGCCCTGGCGGGTTTCCTCGGACTCGTAGTCGGCGAAGAAGAACACCCGGCGCGCGGCCGCGATGGCCTCTTGCAGCTTGATCCAGATCGCCCCGAAATACCCGGCGGGAACAGCGATGCCCCAGTAGATCCCGATCAGCACGGCGAAATCGCCTGCCGACATGACGCCGTCGATGATCCCGTCGGTAACCAGGAAGGTGACATATAGCGCAGCAATGCCGCCGATGGCGCCGGCAACCATTCCGGCGGCGATGATGACGGCGAAGGCGTAGCGCTCGCGCAGGAACGACTGGTGGCTGCGGCCAGCGAAACGCGCCTTCTCCTGATCCCCCGCGCCCAGGCTCTGTACCGCAGCAATGCTGCCCATGGATTCCTCCATGGCGTTGGTCGTCGCGGAGCCGGCCGCACGCTTGTTCTGGTTGGTTCGGCGCAGCGCACCGGAAAACGGAAACGTCGTGATGAAGGCGATCGGGACCGCGGCCCACGCCACCCAGATCAACTCCGGCGACACCTCGCCGTAGGAATACTGCAGGATGTAGAGGTTCAAAGCAGCGCCCACCGCCATGAGGAACGGCCCGGATGTCACCCGAAAGGCGAGATCCGGCGCCATCGGCGTGTCGTACAGCACCCGGTAGACGCCGTCCCCGGTTCGCTGGTCGTCGAGCACCGTCATCGGCAGATGCGTCAGGCGGTCGAAGAGCCGCGACCGCAGGCGGTTGGAGAGCGTTTGGGTAAGGCGAACGTTGATCATGAATTCGACTAGGCCCCACAGGCCTCCCGCCCTGCTGCCGCCCTCGCTGATCTGGTTTTCCGCCTGGGTGGCGGCATCGCGCCCCCGCAGGAGCCCGGCGCCGGTACCCCCCGAGCGGCTGCCGAACAGGAACAGCAGGCCGAAGTAGATGAACACCAGAGTGAGCGCGATTCCGAGCGGGTCCCGGCCCTGCACGACGCCGAGTATCGGATCCATGAACGGCGGAAAGGCGACCTCGGTGGTCCCGAACGGGCGCTGAAGCATCGCGTTGTCGATGAGGATCTTCCCCATCCACGGCAGCAAGAGGCCCGGAAGCAAGGCGACGAAGGCGAGCACCACCTTGGCGCTAAAGAGTCCCGGAGCCTCGGCGATGAGCCGGATGCTGCGCCCGATGACGCCGAGCGCCTCGACGGTCGTAACGTCCGGCTGTGTGTCGATGCGGTCATCGAACTGGTTCCTGCCGGCAACCTCCTTGAGCAGGGCGAGGGTCTTGCTTCGCTGCGAATTCCCCGGCTGCGCTCCCTCGGGTGGAACCGTGGTCTCGGTCATCCGGTACCGCTCCCGACGGTTTCGGCGTCCACGAACGCCCGATAGCGGCCGTCGGCGTCGGCGATCAGTTGATCGTGGGTACCGTATTCGACGATGCGGCCGTCCTCGACGAGGGCGATGCGGTCGGCGTTCCGAATCGTCGAAAGTCGATGGGTGATCAGGAAAATGACCCGATCCCGACCCCACTCGGCCAGGTTCGCGAGAACCCTCTGCTCGGTGCGGGCATCCAGCGACGCCGTCGGTTCGTCGAGAACGAGAACCGGCGTATCGCGCACCACTGCGCGGGCGATGGAGAGCCGCTGGCGCTGGCCCGAGGAGAGCTTGCCGCCGCGCTCGCCGAGTTCGGTGTCGTAGCCGTTCGCCATCTCGAGGATGAAGTCCTCCGCACAGGCGACCTTGGCCGCCGTCTCGATGGCGGCCCGATTCGCTTTCGGCGTTCCGAACGCGATGTTGTTCGCGACGGTCGCCGCGAACAGGACGTTTTTCTGCAGCGCGATGCCGACATGGGCTCTGAGGTCCGAGACGGCCATGTCCTTGATATCGACGCCGTTGATGGACACCGTGCCCTGATCGGGGTCGTACAACCGAAGTAGGAGGCTCATGAGTGTCGACTTTCCGGCACCGGTCCCGCCAACGATGGCCGTGACCGTGCCAGCGGAGGCGGAGAGATCGATGCCCGCCAAGACTTGCTTACCCGCTTCGTATCCGAACCGCACCGATCGCCATGCAACGGTGTCGATGGGTGCGGGAAACGGCACGGGGTCGGGCGGATCGGTGACGTCCGGCTCGAGGTCGAGCAGGAAGAACGCGCGTTCCAAGGCAAGGAAGAGATCCTGCATACGCATCCAGATGACGAGCAGGCCGCGGGCGCGTCCGGCGACGCCGCCGAGGCGCCCCCGTGCGATCTCGACGGCGCCTAGGTTCCAGATGACGAAGCCGATGATGCCGGCCACAAGGGCGCCCAGGAACGTCTCCCGTTGCTCGATGACCCACGAGACCATGAGGAATTCGCCGACGATCACGAGGCTGGCGCCCAACACCGCCACCACCAGCGTGACGAGGACCATGTCAAGGCGCAGGAAGTAGGCCGCGCTCAACGCTTCCCGCGAGTCCTCGTCGAACTGCTTGAAGATGCGCGCCTCGGCCCGGTTCGCCTTGACGACCTTGACGGCCGTGAACGCTTCCTGGATGCGCGACGTGAGACGGCTGTTGGCAACCCGGTTGACCAGTGCGCGACGGCGGATTCGCGGCGTTGACTTGACGATTGTCCAGCCGACCGGGATCGCGACAAGCACGACCATCAAGGCGAACCAGGGATCGAAGGCCGCAACGATCCCGATGCCGCCCAGCAGTGCGTAAACGGCCATCAGGGGTGCGATGATCGCGCTCTGGATGAGATTCACGATCATCGCGCTATCCTGGTAGACGCGGAAAATGGCGTCCCCCACGCGACTGTTGTCGTGGTACTTGAGCGACAGCGACTCGGCGCGTTCGATCATCGCGACGCGGAGGTTCTGGTTGACGCACTGCCAGACCCACATGCTGTAGTACCCGAACACGGCGCCGAGGAGACCGCCGAAAACACCACCCGCGACGGTCCACATCAGCAGACGGTTTCGGACCGTGCGGCGCTGATCCTGCGTCAGCTCGGGTTCGACCGCCGTTGCCGCCTTGTCCTCCCCCTTGGCCGCGGCACGGGTCGCCCCGCCTGTTTTCTTGCCACCGGCACCCTTGGCTTTGCCGCGCCTGATCTTGCCGAGTTTCTGCGGGTCCGTGGTCACGTACTCGTCGTCGACAAACAGCACCGTCGCCTGGATCGGTTGCAGCCCCTCGCCGAGAAGCACCTTGTTGTGCATCAGGTCCACGCCGACGAAGAAGCCGACGAGGCCCGCGATACTGCCCGAAAAAATGAACACCAGGACCACCACGATGTGAATGAGCATCGGGCGCATGTAGGGCCACGTCCGCCAGGCGAGTTGGACCATCCGGCGGAAGCTCATTTCCGGCGGCGCCTCGACGAGCCGCATGTCGCTGTAGCCCCCGATCAAGGAGAGGGCATCGCGTTCCGGACCAGAACGTGGCGACTTGGTCGTTGCGGTGTCGAGTTCGTTCGGCACGGCCCCCTCTATTCGCACCGGTCCATGCGACCGCACGGTCGTTCATTGTCCGTCATGCGAACGTGCGATAGTCACCCATGAACCCGACAAACGCAAAGACGACGAGGACGCGGAAAAAATCGATACCCAACTTGGCGGAACCGGCGTATGATCGCGCTCCTTTTTGCGGCCGATCCTGGGAGCGCTATCCGATGAAGCATCATCTGCACCCGCTAACCCTCGTGACGAGAGGGGACTAGCTCCTACGGCCACGCCCGCCACGCGCGGGAAAAAAGACTCAGGCGGAGTTGTCCTCCGCACTTCCCCAGGGGCTAAACCACCAGACGCACCGGCTCGTCGCAGAGGCTTCGCGGCGCGTCCGTCCCGTCTTCGGGATGGTGGCGTCATTTGTTCAATCTGAAGCAGTTGGCTTGGACACGTGAACAACAAGACATCGAAAAACCTGTGGCGAATCACCGCCGGTCAGCGCGTGAGGTACGCCGCCGCCATCGCGGTAACGGGCCTTGCGAGCGCGTTCATGCTCACCGTCCCGCTGGTCGGGGGCTACGTCCTCGACGTGGTGGACACCCAAGACCTGTCGCGGGGCCCCGAGGCACTCGTAAACGCCGCCCACGCGCTGGCGGCGTTCTGGGGCTGGCAACCGTACGTCGCCTATCTCGTCGTCTCCGGTGTTGCCGGCGTCGGTCTCACGGCGCTCGGCGCGAGTTGCCAGTACCTGCAGGGTCGGTGGGCCGCCATCGCATCCGAAGCCCTCGCGCGGCGACTGCGCGAGACCATGTACGCCCGGCTGCAGCATCTACCGGCGTCCTTCTTCGACGAGGCGGATACCGGGGATCTCGTGCAACGCTGCAGTTCGGATGTCGAGACGGTGCGCGTCTTCCTGTCCTCCCAGGTAGTGCAGATCGGCCGCTCGGTGCTCCTGCTCAGCGTCCTGACGCCGATACTGTTCGTCCGGGACGCCCGGCTGGCGGGTCTCGCACTCGTGCTGATGCCGTTCATCATCACCGGGGCGTACTACTTCTTCGCGAAGGTCCGCGCTCAGTTCAAGATCACCGACGAGTCCGAGGGCGCGCTCACCGCTCGACTCCAGGAAAACCTGACAGGCATCCGCGTGGTCCGCGCCTTTGCAAGGCAGGACTACGAAGTCAGCCACTTCGGCGCGAAGAGCATCACACTGCGCGACAACCGTGAACGCCTCAACCGTTTGAGCGGCGCCTACTGGGCGGTCAGCGACTTCCTGTGCACGGCGCAGGTCTGCATCGTGCTCATCGCGGGCGGCATCTTCCTTGCGGGCGGGACCCTGACCGTCGGCGAACTGTTCGCCTTCATGATGCAGGTGACGATGGTCATCTGGCCGGTCAGGCATCTCGGCCAGGTCCTCAACGAGTCCGGCAAGGCCATGGTCTCGCTAGGGCGCATCAACCATGTTCTTCAGGCCGACGAGGAAAGCCGGGAGCCGGCGCCAACCGTCGAGCGTGCCCGGGGCGAACTGGTGCTTGAGGATGTGTGCGTCGAGTACGAGCCCGGCAAACCGGTCCTGGATGGGCTTTCGGTTCATATCCCCGCCGGCGAGACGGTCGGCATCGTGGGGCCGCCGGGCGCCGGCAAGTCCACCCTGATCCGGGTCTTGGCGCGGCTCTACGAACCGCAGCGGGGACGCATCCTGATCGACGGCCTGGACATCCGCGACGTCGATCGCCATTGGCTCCGCCGCCAGTTCGGCATCGTCATGCAGAACCCCTTCCTCTATTCGCGCACCGTCGCCGACAACCTGCGCCTCGCGCGCTCAGACGTGAACGACGACGAGATGGTGGCGGCGGCCCGGGAGGCGGCGGTCCACGACGCCATCGCGGGCTTCCCCGCCGGCTACCGTTCGCGGGTGGGCGAACGGGGGGTCACGCTGTCCGGCGGCCAGCGGCAACGACTCGCGCTTGCGCGCGCGCTGCTCGTCGAGCCGCCGATCCTCGTTCTCGACGATGCGCTGTCCGCCGTCGACACGGGCACCGAACGCGAGATCATGTCGGCGCTAGACCGTCGCCGCGGCCGTCACACCACGATCATCATTGCCCACCGGCTGTCCTCAGTTCGCAATGCGGACCGCATCCTGGTGCTGGAGCGAGGTCATCTGATTCAGGAAGGCACCCACGCCACGCTGGCCGCGACGTCGGGTCCCTATCGGCGGTTGTGCGAGATCCAGGGTGCCCTAGACCAAGCCATAGAGCAGGACCTGAAGGAGGCAACCGATGCCGTTTGAAGACGAACAACTCGACGACGGCTTCAGCGACGGCACTACGAAGGTCCAACTCGACCTTTGGAAGCGGTTGTTCGGCTATGCGCTCGCCTACAAGCGGGAACTGGCCTTCCTGATCGTCGCGGCCATCGCCACCGCCGGCGTGGAAGTCTCCTACTCGCTGTTCGCGAAGTGGGTGGTCGACGACGTCCAGGCGAATGGCATGGACGCGTCGTTCGGGCTCTGGGCCGGGCTATACCTGCTCTGCAACCTGGTGGTCGCGGTGTCCGTCGGCGGCTTCGAGTGGATTGCGGGACGGGTGAGCTGCTACGTAAGCCACGACATCCGCTTCGATGCCTTCGTGAATTTGCAGAAGCTGTCGTTCTCGTACTTCGACCGGCGTCCGGTGGGCTGGCTTATGGCGCGCCTCACCGCCGACTGCGACCGCCTGACGGGCATCCTGTCCTGGGGGTTCGTGGACATGATCTGGGGGTTCACGATCATGGTCGGCCTCACCGGGGCCATGCTAGTGATGGATTGGCGGCTGGCGCTGCTCGTGATGACGGTGCTGCCCGTGGTCTGGTGGGTGTCGATCAAGTTCCACCGCCGCATCTTGAAGAGTGCCCGGCTGGTGCGCAGCACCAACTCGGAGATAACGGGATCGTTCAACGAGTCCATCATGGGGGTGGTGACGAGCAAGACCTTCGTCAGCCAAGACGCCAACGCCAAGCAGTTCGGCGTGTTGACCAAACGGATGTACCGGGCCTCGGTGCGCAACCTCGTGCTTGCCGCGGTGTACCTGCCCCTGGTGCTGGTGATCGCTTCGGTGGCCGTCAACCTGACGCTGACCGTCGGCGGCTCGTTCGTCTACCTGGGACTCATCGGGGCCGGAACCGTGGTCGCTTTCACGATGCTCGCGCGCAATTTCTTCTGGCCCGCCGAGATCATGTCGTCCTGGTTCATCGAATTGCAGATGGCCCAAGCCGCCGCCGAGCGCGTGTTGTCGGTGATCGACGAGGATCCGGAGATCCAGGACTCGGCAAGCGTCATACGTGCGCTGGCCGACGGGTCCACAGAGTCGCGGCTCGGCCGGTTCGCGGCGGACGGCGGCCATGCGCGCATCCAACGGATCGAACTAAAAGGCGTCGGTTTCGCCTACGATCCGGAGCAGCCCGTGCTCCGGGACATCGATCTCGTCGCCGAACGGGGCGATACCATTGCCATCGTCGGACCCACCGGGGGCGGCAAGAGCACCCTCGTCAACGTCATCTGCCGGTTCTACGAACCCACCGCCGGACAGGTGCTGATCGACGGCACCGACTACCGCAACCGCAGCCTGCACTGGCTGCAGTCGAATCTCGGCATGGTCCTGCAGGACGCGCACGTGTTCAGCGGATCGATCCGGGAGAACATCCGCTACGGGCGATTGAGCGCGAGCGACGCGGAAGTGGAACACGCGGCGCGACTGGCCGATGCCCACGGCTTCATCATGGCCCTGGATCAGGGCTACGACACGCCGGCGGGCGAAGGCGGCAGTCGGCTTTCGGCTGGCCAGAAGCAACTGATTTCCCTGGGCCGCGCCATCCTCGCCGACCCGCAACTCCTGGTCATGGACGAAGCGACGTCGTCGGTGGACACCGAAACCGAGCTCGCCATCCAGCACGCGCTGGCCGAGATATTCCGGGGCCGCATCAGCTTCGTGATCGCGCACCGCCTGTCGACGATCCGGAACGCGACCCGCATCCTGGTAGTCGACGAGGGACGCATCGTCGAATCCGGTGACCACCGCGAACTGATGGCTGCCAACGGCCGCTACGCGTCGCTGTACCGTCAACAGGGACTGAACGAAGCCACCCGAGAGTGGGCCGAGGTTGCCGGTTCGTAGACACTGAGTCGCGCCGTGGTTGACAAGGGATCGGTCCACGCCGACGATGCGAACCGATCCATCGGCCACTTGCCGCGGATGGTCCGCCTCAGGGAGGGAACAACCCATGAAGACGATCAGCATCGGCGTTGCGACATCCGCGCTGGCCATCACTCTTGGCCACATCGCCTTCGCAGAGGAAGCCGAGGAGGCCGTGGACAACGTCACGGCGTCGGCAGCTATCAAGCGCTGCGACACCCAGCAGCCTATCGGTCGCGCCCGACTGACCGAGCGCCCCTCCGAGGAGGGCGTCAAGGTCGTCGAGGTGGAAATCGGCATCCGCAACGGGCTGACCGAGGGCAAGCACGCCGTTCACATCCACGAGACCGGCATGTGCGAGCCGTGTTCCGCCGCCAAGGGGCACTTCGACCCCGGTCCCAACAGCAATACGAGCCCGGACGGCAATCATCCGTTCCACGCGGGCGATCTCGTCAACATCGACATCACAGACATGTCTGGCGACGTGACCGACGACGACGGCAACCCGTTGGGGAGCGGCAGACTGCAAACGCTCACGACCCGGGTCACGCTCTCCGATGGCCCGCTGTCCCTGTTCGATGCGGATGGCAGCGCGTTCATCATCCACGTCGACCCGGACTCCTACTGCCCGGGCGGCGAGGAAGCAGGTTGTGCCGGCGGCGCCCGAGCCGCCTGCGGGATCATCGTCAAGGACGAGGCCTAACTCGGTTCCCGAATCACGTGGCGCACGTGGCCGTCCGCACCGGCAATGCCGCAACTAGCCAAGACAGCGAGAACGAAGTCGAGCAGGACCCCTTCGTCGTTGAGCGTCTCGGCATCCACGGCCGGCAGGTCTGGATAGCCGGCGAGTACCGCCGCGGCATACACACCCCGGCCGACACGCTCGAACGAGCCGTCCTCCGCGAATACCTTGACGCCGACCAAACCGCAGCTCGGCGAGCGGTCGGCGAAGATGTAGCCATGGACATCGTCTAGCACCCCGGCGACTTCCGACGCGTATCCCTTGAGGCGATCCGTGTAGTCCCGGTTCGGGTCGTCGACCGCGACCACGCGCGGCGCGGATTCCTCGCCGACAAGCTGGATCGGATCCCGCGGCACACCCATGCCGATGCCCACCTCGGGGCAGATGCCAACCAGGGTGAAGACCTTCTCAAGCCGGTGTCGCGGCCACGAATCGCCATTGTGCTCGCCGTTCCAGCGCACGTGACGCCCGAGCAGGCATTCGCTGGCGGCGACACGGATCGACCGCCCCGCCACCAGCGATCGGAGTTCATCCGGCGCCAACGAGGAACTCCCAGAACGAATCGGCGCCGCCGCCGGCCACGCGTCTGCCGAGTTGCTCCTGCCAATGGGTCTCGCGACCGTATTCGTCGCGCCACGCCCACAGCCGACGGGTGAAGTGGTGCAGGCTGTGCTCGTGGGTGAAGCCCATGGCACCATGTACCTGGTGAACGATCTCGGCGGCGACTCCGGCGGCTTCGCCGACGCGCGCTTTCGCGGCAGCGACGCTAACGGCAAAGTTGGCGGATGCATGCGCCATGATCGCACCATCGCAGGCGCAACGCGCCGCGGCCACCTCCCCGGCCAGGACCGCGAGGTTGTGCTGCACGGCCTGGAACTTGGCGATTGGACGCCCGAACTGCTCGCGTGCGGTGGCGTAGTCGATGGTCATGGCCAGGATCCGGTCGAGTGCGCCGGCCATAAGCGCCACGCGGGAAAGCGCCATGCGTTCGTACAATTGTGCGGGCACATCGATTCGATGGGCGCTCCGCAACCGGATGCGGTCCCGGCTCTCGCCGGCGAGATTCGCATCCTCGGCAACGTCGAAGTCGACGCTCATTTCGCCTTCGACGGTCACCACCCGGTCCGCCACGCGACCCCACGGCGCAACGCCCTCGCCCGCAATCGTGGTCAGACCGGCCTCGTCCAGGAACGAGTTGGCGATCAATGCCTCCGCCAGCGGCAGGGGGACAGCGTGTCGCCCGGCAACTTTCAGCAACTCGTAAACGTCACCACCGTCGGTGCCGGATCCGGGGCTTCCGACGAGATGCAGGCCGGCCTCCCGAACGACATCCCAGAGGGCGCGCGGGAACTCGCCGCGCTCCGCAGCGTCCAGAACGCCTCTGTCGACATGGTCGGAGAATATCCGCGCGGCGGTGTCTGCGATCAGGCGGTCCATCAACGCAACCCCAGTCCCCGAGCGATGACGCCGCGCAGGATCTCGCGCGTGCCGCCGCGCAGCGTGAACGACGGCGAATGCAGCAGCGTCTGGCGCAGGCACTTTTCGAGATGGACGTGGCCTGGCGGGGCCTGCAGTCGCACCAGCTCGCCGAGCAGTTTCTCGAAGTCGTTGCCAAGCGACTTGACCAGCGCCGACTCCACCACGGGGCTGCCGCCTTCCTGCAACATGCCGGCCACGGAAATGGACATCCGGCGCAATGTGATGAGGTGACTGGCCAACCGGCCGATCAGGGCCGCTTCGCCGGGTGACGGGTCGTTCCCGACCGCCCGCACGAATTCGACGAGCACCCGAAACGCCGACAGGAACCGTTCCGGTCCGCTGCGTTCGTAGCCCAGTTCGCTGGTCACCTGCGTCCAGCCGTTGCCGGGTTCGCCCACGACCCCGTCATCCGGCACGAAGCAGTCCGCGAACACGACCTCGTTGAAGTCCTCGCCGCCTGCCAGGTTCCTGATCGGTCGAACGGCGACTCCCTCGCCGCAAAGGTCGATGAGCAGTTGCGAAAGGCCGGCATGACGGTTTTCCGACGGTGGTTCCGTGCGCACGAGCGTGATGATGTAGTGGTTGCGGTGGGCGTCCGTGGTCCAGATCTTGGTGCCGTTCACAACCCAACCATCCGAGACCCTTTCGGCGCGGGTCCGAACCGAGGCGAGGTCGGAGCCTGAGTTCGGTTCGCTCATGCCGATGGAGAAGAAGCACTCGCCCCGGGCGATCCGCGGCAGATAGCGTCGGCACTGATCTTCGGTACCGTAGTTCAGCAGCAGGGGGCCGCTCTGTCGGTCGGCGATCCAGTGCGCGCTCACCGGCGCTCCCGCAGCCAGCAACTCCTCGGTCACCACGTAGCGTTCGAAGAAGGTGCGTTCACCCCCGCCGAAACGCTTGGGCCAGGTCATCCCGATCCAGCCGCGCCCGCCGAGTTTGCGGGAGAACGCCGGACTGTGCCCCTCGTTGAAGTCCGAGTTGGGCCAGTAGTCCGGCGGGAGTTCCCGGGCAACGAAGTCGCGGACCTCGGCCCTTAGCGCTTCCGCCTCGCCCGGCAAGCGGGTGGGTTCGAATGAGAGCCCCGCAAACATCGCTACAGGCGAGGCCACCGCCCCAGACCGAGGTCGCTACCCATCCGATTGGCCGACACCGCGCGGATGTTGCGTGCGAGCTGAAACGAGTCGCAAGGCGCGTTGGATTTCCTGCGCCACGAGCCACAGCCGGTCCTGGCCCCAGACCCGAAGCCGCGTCTCGCCTGCGGCATCAAGCAATCGGAAGCTGGGTACGCCCCAAAGCCCAATGTCGTACATTGCCCTTCGATTCGCCTCGATTTCGTCACGCCAAACGTGGTCGTTCCACGCGTCCTTCCCGACGATGGATTGGGCGTCCGCCCAGGGTAGTCCCGCCGCCTCGACCACATGACGCAGGCCTGCGTCGGTATTGGTGTTGATCCCCTCACGGAACGCGGCACGCATGAAGGCGCTTAGCAGCTCGACGCCCCGACCCTCGGCAACGGCCCATGGGTAGAGGGAATAGCACCGCTCTACCGGAGCGCCGACGGGTTCGTAGTAGCTGCCCCAATCGGCCAGGCCGTGCGAGCTCGCCTCCCGGGCGGCGTCGATGAAGATGTAGACCCCCTTGGTGCGGGTCACGGGTACGCCACGCATCACCATGGGCAGCACCGGTCGGACCCGCAGGCGGACGCCGGTGGCGCGTGCGAGATCCACGGCGGCGTCGAACGACAGCGCCGTATAGGGACTTCGCACGGACGGAAAGATCTCCAATGTCATCGATCCGTCGTCGTGGTGCGGACCGTGCTCGATTGCCGGTGGCGCGCTGAGGATTTCCCCGCCGTCGCGGCTCGCGCCGAGTTCCATCAGCCGCCGCTCGAGGAAGTGGAGGCGGTCGACACCCCAGTACCACTCCTTTGTGTAGTGGAACATCGCGCCCGAGTAGTGGCCAAGGTCGGCCCGACGCCTCTCGCCCGAGGCGAGAACCGATGCCGCGTCGGCAACGGGCCGGTAGCGCTCGGCCAAGGCCTGCAACGCCTCCGCGGATCCGGACCAGAGGGCATCGCCGACGCGGGGTGCCGCGTCGACGAAGGTTCCGGAGTCGGTCACCACCCCGGCCAGGATGCGCGTCGCCAGATCCACCAGATCTCCGCCCGGGGAATCCGAACCTCCGGGAAATTCGAGGCCGTAGTGCGGGCCAATCCGGGCGGCGTCGTAGCGGGACAGGTCGAGCAGAAAGTCCGGTTCCGGCGCGTTCGGCCCCCTAGGCGGCCCTACGAGGTGACAGACGAGGCGAATCTGGTAGCGCTCGACGAAGGCACTGAGCAGCTGCGCGGCAAGGTGACTGTAGCCGTCGTCCACTTGGTGGAAGTACTCGACCACATGGGCCGCCCCCGACCTGCGGCGCCTTGCCTCAAGCTTGCGCCGACGGGCGGCAATTCGATCCGGGTCGGCGGCGCGGGCGAGCAGCTTGGACATGGCCCACCGCAACGGCGGCGAGGGGTTCGCCATCTCGCCGCCGCGTGGTTTCCTGGATTCGGCTGCCATCGTCTCAACCGGTACTGACATCGATCTCAAGAGTGCGTGACATCGATCGCAGTGCTTTCCGCCGGCAGTTTGAACTCCGTGCCATCGCGCGTGAGGACCGTCTCGTCCGGCAGATCGTGCCGATATATGCGCTCCATCAGGTAGTTCACGGGCGGCGGCACGAAGTGATACACGGCGAGCATCCGCACGCCCGTGCGTTCTGCGAGCGGGCCGAGTTCGACGGCGTGCGCGTGGTAGGTCGGGATGTCCGAGAATATCTTGGCGGGGCGGGATGCGCCGACCGCAGCCGCAGCGGCTTGCATGGTGCCGACGATCCGCATCGACAACACGTCGTGCAGCAGCAGATCGGCACCGCGCGCCGCGGCTTCGAGGCTGTCTGTCACCACGGTGTCCCCGCTGACGACCACCGAGCGGCCCCGGTAGTCGAAACGGTAACCGTACGCCGGCGTGATTGGCTCGTGGTTGACGGCAAACGCGGTGATCACCAGCCCGTTGTCTTCAACGACAATCCCCGGTTCGACGGTTTCGGCGTGCATCACACCCAGTTCCGGCGCGAGAAGGTGGATGCCATGATGGGCAACCCGGAATCCTCGATCGAGGGCGAGGACCTCGTTGTATCCGCGAACAACCCTGTCAGTTCCCGCAGGTCCGAGGATTCGAAGAGGCTCGGTTCGGCCCATGACCCAGGAGGCCAGGTTCATATCGGGGATTCCGGTGATGTGGTCGCTGTGCAGATGGGTGAGCAGAATAGCGCGAAGGCGGGCCATCGGTTGACCGTGCATCTGCATGACGGCAGGCGAACCGGCCCCCGAATCGACGAGATACAGCGACTTCCCCGCCGTGACAGCGACGCACGCCTGGGCGCGACCGGGTAGCGGCGAGCCGGTGCCGCAAAGGAACACCCGCAAGCCGTCGTACCGTGTCGGCGCACCTGCCGCGAGGATGCCCGAAACCGCCCGCTCCAGGGCGAGATCCTGGCCATGCCTCGTGCCCAGCACATAGAACGCGGTAACGCCAACGATCAACGCCAATGCGACGACCACGACAACGACGATCCGCCCGGCTCTGCCCACGCCGTGCCTCCATCAAACTTCCCGGAACGATATTAAGCGGGCGACACGCCCTAAAGGAACCAGAGCGACAGCGCCGGAACGTAGGTGATGATCAGCAGCGCGATCAGCAGCACGGCCATGAACGGCAGGCAGGCCGCGTACAGCTCGAGAACGGGACGATCAAACCGGTAGCTCGCGATGAACAGATTCATGCCGATGGGTGGCGTGAAATAGCCGATCTGAAGGTTGGCGAGGAAGATCACACCCAAGTGGATCGGGTGAATGCCGTAGCCCACCGCCACCGGCAGCAGGAGCGGCACCATGATGATGATGGCCGAGAAGATGTCGAGGATGGCGCCGAGCACCAGCAGGAGGATGTTCAGCAGAATGAGGAAGGTCAGCGCGCTCGTGACATGCTCCTGCATGAACGCGAACAGTCGTTGGGGAACGTCGGCACCGATAAGGAAGTCCGTGAAGGCCAAGGCAACACCAAGAATCAATAAGATACTGCCGACCATGACCATGGAATCCCGTGCAACGCCCGGCAGCGCCCGTAGCGAAACCTCCCGGTAGAGTCCAACTTCGACGATCAGTACGTATAGCGCAGTCATCGCCGCCGCCTCGGAGATGGCGAACAACCCCGAGTAGATTCCACCGAGCACGACGAACGGCAGGGGCAGCTCCCATCGGGCAGCTTTCACGGCTCGCCATAGTTCCGCCGCGTCGAAGGTGGTGCGGGGCACGCCTTCCCGATGCTCAACCGACCATGCCGAGGCCAACTCCGAGAAGCGGCGCCTCGACAACGCCTGCCAGAGCGCTCCCGTCTCGAACCCGAGGCGGCGTCCGCCGCCATAGCGCCAAACCGTCCAGGCGGCCAGCAGGGTCAGCATCACCAATACCGGTCCGATGCCACCAAGGAACAGTTGCTGAATCGTGAACGTCTCGCCGACAGCCATTTGCTGGGCGACCACCCCGTAGAGGATCAGCGGAACCGCAGGCACGATCAGTACGCCCAAGCTGCCCGACGCGGTCACGAGCCCAAGGCTGAACCGTTCCCCGTAGCCGCTTGCCTTGAGCATGGGCAAGAGCAGCGCCCCCAAGGCGACGATGGTGACGCCCGACGCTCCCGTCAGGGCCGTGAACACGGCACAGGCCAAAAAGCCGACAATGGCCAGTCCCGCCGGCATCCACCCGAATAGGGCACGGGTGAGCGCCATCAAGCGTTCGGAGGACTTCGCCGCCGCCATGAGGTAGCCCGCGAAGGTGAAAAACGGCAGCGCGAGCAGCAGCGGCTTGTCGGTCATGCCGTAGATGTTGATGGCGACGAGGCTTAGCTCCTCGCCCGCGCCGAGGAAACCGAGCATTGCGGCCGCAAGCACGATCGCGAACAACGGCGCGCCGAGCAGAGCCATCAGCGCAACGACCGCCACCCCCATCCAGATCATTCTTGAGGGTCCGTGTTCGGCCAGATGGCATGGCCGACGTAGCGGATCGCGATGACGGCGGCGGCGACGGGGATGATCGTCTCGCACACCCAAGCCGGCACGACCCCGAACCCGGGCGTACCGTCCAGGTAGTCCCAACGAATGAACTCGATGGAGTACCAGGCGAGGCAGGCGCAGAGCACGGCCGTGAACAAGGCCGTGACGCGCATCGCCAAGGCTCGGAACTTTCGATCCGCGAAACGCGACACGAGGTCGATTCGAATGTGGCTGTCCGTTCCGGCGGCCGCGGTCGCCCCCAGCATCGTGATCCAAAGCACCGCCACCTGCACGAGGTCCTCGCCCCAGACGAAGCCCGTCCCGAAAGCGTTGCGCGCAACGATCTGCGCAACGGCGACGCCGATCATCACCAGCAGCAGGATGGCAAGTAGGAGAGTCTCCGCGAGGCGCAAACCCCGCTGCAGGCCATGTGGCATCGCGCTACCGACCGGCGAAGCCCGGTTCGAGGACGGTTCGGACCGCCTGCTTGGACCTCGCCTGATCAAGCACGCTCGTCAAGGTGGCGTGCATGCCCTTGCTGACGATGCCCTCGTCGATCCAAAGCCGTGTCGCTAGGCGCGCGTTGCTGCGCCATTCCGCCACCTCGTTCTCGGTGGGGCTCAGGAATTCGAGGCCCTGTTTCTCAAGGGCCTGCCACGCCGCGCTGTGGTCGGCACGGTTCAAGCGATCTACTTCTGCGATTCCCGCGCCCATGATCCGCTTCAAGGCAACCACGTCGGCCTCGGCGATGTCCCTCAAGCTTCGATCGGAGACGACCACCAAGCTGTAGATGTACATGAATGGCAGATCGAGGACGTACCGGAGCTTGGTATGCCAGGACAACGGCAGGACAGCGACGGGTGGCGCGGCCACGGTGTCGATCAGGTCGGTCTGCAAGCCCGAGAGCACCTCGGCAAGGCCCAAGGGGATCGGTTTGATCCGAAACGCCGACAGGGCGCGCTCGGCCGGCCGATCGCCTTGCGGGGACCAGACCTTGAGTCGGCGCGCGTCGGCGAGGCTTCGCACCTCCTTGGTGCTCATGGCGTACGCCATGCCGATCTCGGCGATGCCAAGGGCCACGAAGCCCGCCTCCGCGAGGCCCGCGACCAGCAACGGGTCCACGACTTCCCGCACGGCGTCCACCTCGTCGAGGTTCTCGAACACCATGGGCAGGTTGTATATCTGGACATCCGTGAACAGTCTGCTGAACACGCCCGTCTGGACGATACCGCCGTCGAGTTGGCGAACCCGTATCCGGCGCAGCACCTGTTGGTCGTCGCCACGGACGCCGCCGGGGTAGTACTTGATCTCGACCCGGCCCTCCGTCGCCGCCGCGACGTCGGCCCCGGCCTGGCGCAGCACTTTCATCCAGGATGATCCATCCGGGGCGGTGGTCGCAATTTTGAGAGCCTTCGCCGTCGCCGTCGGCGCACTCGCGACCAACGCCGCGAAAGCCAGTGCCGACGCGACGCGGCACCATCGTCGATGGCGGCAATCAGAAGTAGCCGTCGGCGGAATCCAATAGGGCACGTGCCTGCTCCTTACCAATCGTGTTCATCAGGGTAAGCCCGGGCGCCGCCGGGTCTGCCGCCAACACCTCGTTCAGCAAGGCGTCGTGGAGTTCACGGTCGAACAGCAGCCGGGCGTACTGCTGGGCAAAAAACACCTTCGCCATCAGGTGGCGACCATCGGTGAGTTCGATCACGCGCTCGAAATGCGCACGCCCGATCTCCGGATGCCCACCCGATGCCGGGGGAATCAGCGTCTCGAAGACCCCCATGTAGAGGTGCGGCCCTCCGTGATCGTGCGCCTCGTCGAGTTCGACCACGCGAGCCATGATCGGTTTCACCCGGGCGAGGTCGGCGATGGCGTTCCAGTCGTGGGCATGGGCTTGGATCCATCCCGCCCATGCCGTGGCCAATGCGTAGGCGGGGCCGACGTGCCGCTCTTCAAGCATGGCGGCGTGTCGAGCCAAATCGTCAAAGCCCACGGTCCGCACGTCGCACAGCCAGTCGATGTCGATGCACGCGGCGCGGTGCGCATAGTCGAACGCCTTGCTGGCGAACGCCCGGCGTCGAACCTCGTCCGCGACGAACGCGGTTGCGTAAGCGCCGTTCAAGGTCGCCGCGCCGCGCAGTAGCTCCGGGTTGTCGGGATCGCCGCGCAGCAAGGCATCGAGCATGAGGAGATACGCCGGCGCCCCATCGCGAACCGTCGCGGGATCGTCGCTATCGAGGATCGCATCGGACAGATCCTCGAAAAGACCCCCCGTCACGTTCCCGATGAGGGACGCGCAACCGGCGAGCAGCAACGAAATCGCCGCCACACCAACATGGCGCATTCGCGAGTTCATCGCGCGAGTATAGCCAACGCCATTTGGAGAAACGGTGACGGCAAAGTGGAAACAATGGCGAAAACCGACGCAGGGACTACCTATCGACGCCCTGGGCACTTCGGGACGCCACAAAGGCATCCCCTACCCGATCTGCGGCTGCACGGTCGCCCGTGCCCGACATACCGGCTCGGTTGGCAACAGGACGGGACGAGCCCGTCCCCTACGGACCGTGCCTACTCGGTCGCGACGAGCGCTCGCGCGGCTTCGAGAAGCTCGTCGAACGGCGGGCGCGTCCGGTAGTTCTCGTGGGCGCGCTTGAGCCGCACGACGCCTCTCGCGTCGACGAATAGGATGCCCGGATGCGCAACGCCGTGGGCGCCGTGCCCCTTGGGGAACCGTTCGTTGCGAACACCCAGCGCATCGATGTACTTCGAGCCCGGGTCCGAAAGCAACGCGTAGCCGATCTCCCGTTCCTCGCCGAAATCCGCAAGATCGTCGGCGGCGTCGTAGGTCATGCCCGCGACCTTGACGCCAAGGGCCTCGAAGGCGTCCTGCCAGTCGTTCAGCTGAACCAGCTGAGCCTTGCAGAACGGTCACCAGACCGCGCTGCGGCTGACAACCAGGACGAGACCTCCCGGGCCGGTCAAACTCGCCAAATCGCGCACGTTGCCGTGCTGGTCCTCGGCGGCGATCGGCGGCACGGCATCGCCCACCGACGGCCCCCACGCGTCCTGATAGGCGTCTGCGCCGCCGCTCTGCGTCGATGCCTCGCCCGTGCCAAAGGCGGTCGCTGCCACCAACCAGCCGCCCGCCGCCAGCGCGGCTACCGTCAGGCGTCGATTAACCATGGTCGTCCCTCCGCGAAAGTCGCGCCATTATCCGCCGGTCGGTACGGCATGTCAGTACCAGCCCGATTGCGCCGTTCCCAACACCCGGCCGGTTCGGACACTTTGCTAACATTTCCAGCCCCGGTACCGGCACGGACAAAAGGAGACGGCACGTTCCCATGGCGAAGTTCAAGGCCGAATGCGGCGAAATCTACTTCGAGCACAAGGGCGCTCGCGCCAATCCCCGCGTACTCTTCGTGCACGGCCTAGGATGCCAGCTCGTGCAATGGCCGGATTCGTTGATCGACGGCATTGTCGATGCGGGTTTTTGCGCGGTCATGTGTGACAACCGCGACATCGGCTTGTCCGATGGCCCGCCGGGCCCGGCACCATCCGTGGAGGCCCTGCTCGCGGCACGCGACGACCCATCCGCATTGACCCCGGCCTACACGCTCTCGGACATGGCCGATGACGTCGTTGCGCTGCTCGATCACCTCGGGCAGGGCGGCGCGCATGTGGTCGGCCTGTCCATGGGGGGCATGATCAGCCAGCGGCTCGCGATCGAGCATCCCGAGCGCGTCTACAGCCTCACGTCGATCATGTCGTCGACGGGCAACCCCGATCTACCGGGCCCGCCCGACGAAGTAGTCGGTGCGCTCATCGGGACTGTCAGCGCCACCGATCCCGAGACCGTCATTGCGCAGAGCATCCAGGCCGCGAAGGTCTTCGGTGGACCGCACTACGACTCCGAGGTCCACGGGATCGGTCGCTTCGCCCGCGTCGCGGTGGAACGCGCCCACAGGCCCGAAGGCGTGATGAGGCAACTCGGCGCGATACTCGCGGCCGAGGATCGCCGCGCCGCTCTCGCCGAGCTCGACGTGCCGACGCTTGTCATTCACGGCAACGCCGATCCGCTGGTGCCGGTCGAAGCCGGGCGCGATACCGCCGCCGCCGTGCCAGGCGCCAAGTACATCGAGATCGACAAGCTTGGACATGACCTGTCCGAGCCGGTGATCGGGGAAATCGTCGAGGCGATCACGACCCACCTCCGGGACGTGGAGGTGAGCCGCTGAGGAGCGCCCGGCCTTAGCGGACGCCGCTCCCGGCCAGTCAGTCGCCCTCAGTCCTCGTAGAGCTCACCGTCCGGTAGTTCTTCGGGTGGCAGTTCCCATGACGCCGCCGCTTCCTCCCATGCCGGCAACTCCGAGGCGAGCGACCATCGACCACCGGCATCGCGTCGGTACAGCAGGTAGAACCCGCGGTCTCCCGCGCCGAAGATCTCGACACAGAGCAGTGCGTCATCGCCCGCCAGTCCCAGGCGCGACACGGAAACGACCGGCATGCCGCGACGAAACCGGATCGTCTCGGCGTCCGCGGCGCTGGTATCCAGGCGCAACTTCGGCGCGTACCGGTCGAGGTCTAACCCGTCGGCATCGTCGGCGTTCGCCGCTAGGTACGCAGACCATGCATCCGGCGGCACGGCCACCTTCGTTCCGCGACAGTCGCTCGGTCGACTAACAACGACCACCTTGTCCATGCGCGATATCACCGTTTCCACGAGGACGTCGACGACGTCTTGCTCGCGGGGCTCCCCTAGATCCTGTTGACAGCCGGCCAGGAGCAGCGCCACGACCCCCCAACTACGCGCCATGCGCAGAATCAACCGAGCGCTCGCACCCCGACGGTCCGGTCCGCGATCAGCGCGTCGATCTCGGCGTCCGAATAGCCGAGTTCTTCGAGCAGAGCGACGGTGGCTCCACCCATCGCGCCGGTCCCGGGGTAGTCGTCGCCCTTCGAGAAGCGCACCATCGGACCGTTGCGGTAGTAGTCGCCCCAGTCCGGATGCACCGCCGGTACGCGCAGTTCCTCGATCCCGCAGTGCGCGTCTTCAAGCAGGAATGCCGGAGGCTGCGGACCGTCCGCGCGCACGCAGCCGATGCCCTTCGTCGCGAGGCGAGCTTCGAAGTCATCGGCATTGCCTGCCGCGAAGACTTCCCCGAGCACGGCGTCCAAGTCCGCCGCATCGCGTTCGACCTCAAGACGCAACTCGTCCCGCAGCACCATCCACTCGTGGTCGCTCGCAATCATCAGGAACACCCAGCCATCGGCGCATCGGTAGAGACGATGCAACGGTCCGAGGCCGTAGCCGTCCTTGTCCACCGTTGGCCGTTCGGGCTTGCCCTCGTAGCTTAGGAAGTCGTCCCAGTTGGCATACGCATTGGCCCCGAACATGTCGACGAAGACCTTCTGGCCACGGCCGTGGGCACGCCTGGCCGCGAGGCCGATCAGGGCCGTCGTCGCAACCACCATGGACATGTTGGGATCGGGATTCACCTCGTTGGCCCGCAGGAGCTTGCGCGCCGTCTCGCGCAGTTCGGCGTTGTCGGGAACGTTCTCCTCCGGGGGCAGACCGCCGAGCTGCCAGACCACGCCGCCAAGCGCAGCGCCGGGGATGGGGTGCGTTGAGGGCCGCTTCGCACCCGGGCCGTTCGGACCGTAGCCGTTCGCGGAGACATAGACGAGGTCTGGATTCACCGCCGACAACTGCTCGTAGCCGATGCCGAGCCGCTCCGGGACACCCATCCGGTAGTTGTGGATCCAGATGTCGGCGTTCTCGGCCAGCGATCGCGCAATGCGTTGGCCTTCGGCGGACTTGAGGTCGAGGCAAATGCACTCCTTGCCGGCGTTGCATTTCGATGCGCCGAAACCGTGGAACATGGACCGGAAGGGGTCGCCGGTCAGCGGCTCGATCTTGATGACTCTCGCACCCAGGTCGGCGAGCGTCGCGGCAGCGAGCGGTGCGGCGATGATGGTCGCGCTTTCGACCACGGTAACGCCGGCAAGCGGCTTGGCGGGTCTATTGCCGTCGACCGGCACGGTCTCAACAGGACGCGCCTCGATGGCGTCAAACGCCGTGTCGACCGCCGCGGCGCCAACTTCGCCGGGCGATTCCGTGAGGTTGGCCAACACCCCGAGCTGGGTAACGCCGTCGCGTTCGACGACATGGCCATTGGCCGTGACATCGGGGTCGGCCAGCGCCTCCTGGGTCGTCTGGTAGGGGTGTGAGGCGACGCCACCGTCGGCGACGAAGATGTCGGTCCATTCGGCCAGCGTCTTCGACTGCATGTGTTCGAAAAGGTAGTCCCGGAACTGTTCGACCGCCTCCCGGGGCCAGCGGAACGGGTCGCCCGGGTGCTCGCTTTGTGCGATGACGGCGTCGAGTCCGGAAGCCCGGAAGAAATTGTCGAGGAGGTGCGGCAGCAGGTTGCCGAGCTGCAGCCACTTGCCGTCCTTGGTCCGCACAGGGTGGTAGTTGAAGGTCGGCATGGAGACCGTGCGGTCACGCGTGGCCTTCGGGCGTTCGAGAATGCCCTTGTCCCACAGTTGGGCCATGGCCATTATGCCCATCTCGTAGGGCATCATGCCGCGCAACAGCGACGTGTCGAAGGTGAAGCCGTGACCCGTCGCCTCGCGTGCGATCAGACCCGCTAGGAGGCCGGCGGCCGCGCTCTGGGCCGTCGCATGGGTACCGACCTGCAACGCGGCGTAGTTCGGGCCCCGCCGATCCGCGACGCCGGCGAAACTGAGCATTCGGCCGGACTTCGCGGCGACAACAGGTTCGTAGGCGGGATAGCTCGCGTAGGGTCCGTCCTCGCCGAAGCCCGACACGACCCCCAAGACCAGATCCGGGCGCCCGAGGGACTCGGCATCGAGCCCGATGGCGCCTCGTGTGCCGCGATCGAGCGTGGTCAGCACGGCGTCCGTCGAGTCGACGATCAAGCTGCGCAAGGTGGCCGCATCGTCGGGATCGTCCAGATCCGCCGCCACGATCCGCTTGCCCCGAGTCCAAAGCGGCCACGATCCCGTGTCGGCCCACGGGTCGCCGCCCCTGGGCACGACCTTAATGACGTCCGCACCGAAGTCCGCGAACACCATGGTCGCCAACCCGGTAACCGGTCCAACGCCCAACTCGACGATGCGGAAACGGGAAAGCGGGGCCATGGGGACTCCCGATGCAAAACAAGCGCCGAACTGTGCGCGAGGCCGGACATTGGGTCAACTGCGAGCTTGACCGATTGGCCGCGTGAGGCCAGTTGAGTTGACCGTTGGCCGGATCGATACTGCCGACGTCGTCAGATGCGGAGCGAAGCAATGGTCCACAACGGCGGGAGCGGGCAAACGCTGGTCGCGATCGGTCTCTGCGCCGTAGCAGTCACGGGCTGCGGCAACTTCGAGAACCCCCTCACCTGGGGACGAGAGCCCGGCCGCCAATGACCTACTCGGATCCTGGCGCGGCATCGAAGGAGACGAAGCCGGATCCGTCGTTGTCGTGTCGCGGGCACGAGAGAAGGGACTTCGATTCCACATCACGTACCCGGACGGAACGCCGGCGACCGTTGAGGAAGGCAAGTACAAGCACCGCGCCGAATTCCGCGCCGATCTTCTTGGCCTCGGGTCCTTGACGGTTCTTCAGATCGAAGCGTCGACCTACGAAGAGTACGACGACGACGAGAAATCGTTGGGTTCGGCAGGCAGCGGCTACCTGTTCCGACGCCTCAAGCCGTCGCCCGACGGGAGTCTAGCCGTGCGCAGGCTCGACCGGCCTGTCCTTGGTCAGGTGGCCGAGTCAGAGTTCGCCGGCAGCGGCTTGCATATGGACATCGACAAAGTCCACGGCTGCCTTGGCGCCGACCTGAGGACGTTCGCACTGAGCCGGGCGTGGAAGGCGTTCACCGAGAAGCTAGATGCCGACCTGAAGGTCGAGGTCGTCGCGGCACTCGGCGAGACGGACTCCACGGACGATCTCGTGCGGGAACTCGGCAACCTGGTCGATCGTTTTGACCAACTGGACATCGACCCGTACCAAGAGTTGGCACGGCTACGGACGTGCGTCGTCCGCCATCTGCCCAGCGAGTCCTTGGGGCAGGTATTTTCGTCTCATGCCGACCGGGTATTCGCTGGCGGTCTCGATCGGTATGTCCGCCAATAGACCCGCCCCGGGGCCAACTCGGTTCAGGTCACCGTAAACTCGATCGTTCCGAAATCCCCGTAGTCCGCCACGTAGTGCCCGGGTTCTGCAGGATGGATGCCGCCGCAAGCACCCGTTATGAGCAACATGCCCTCCTCGACTTCCAGGCCCCGCTCACGCGCCTCGTTCAACATCCACGCCAGCGCCGCCTGGGGTCCACCCAAGGCGTCGGACGCCGGGGCCGAACACACCTCCTCGCCGTCCCGGGTCAGCGTGATCTGGATATCCCCGTAGGAGTCCCGTAGCGGCCGCTGCTCGCCGACGATATACCGGTCGGCGGCGATATTGCAGGCGGTTAGGTTAGCCCCGTTCCGGTCCTCGTCGGCCGCGAACGCCATGCGCGGAACCTCGATGACCGGGCCCGCACTTCTCGGCGCGCCGTTCCCGTCGACCACGATGCCGATCTCGCATTCCAGGCTGACACCCGGAGCACTGGGGAACCTCGCCCCGGGCGAAAGCCGCCCGGATTCGTACAGGCTGCCGATCAATGGGTGGGTAAGCCCGAACGCCTTCTGCCCGGCGGCAGCCGTCATGCCGGCCTTGAGGCCCGCAACGGCGCCCCCCGACACTGCGGCGACAACCTGCTTCTGCAACGCATAGGCATCGTCCAGGCTGAGTCCGGCCGGCATCTTCGGCAAGGTGCCGCCGTCGCGGATGGCCGCTGCCATCCCGTCAACTGTTGCGTCCATGCCTAGTTCCCGAAGTCCCAGGTCTCCCCGGCGTGGTAGCGCCGGAGCACGTTCTTGGCGATGAGTATCTTGTGCACCTCGTCGGGGCCGTCGGCGATCCGCAGCGTCCGCGCACCCTCGTACATGCCCGCGAACGGGAAGTCGCCCGAGACGCCGGCGGCGCCGTACACCTGGATGGCGCGATCGACGACCCGGTGGTAGGCGTTCGGCACGAACACCTTGATCGACGAGATGTCGGTACGGGAATCGGCACCCTCCTCCATTTTCCAGGCGCAGTCCACGACCATCAGCCTCGACGCCTGGATGTCCATGTAGGAGTCGGCGATGAAGCCCTGCATGAACTGCTTCTCTTCGAGCTTTTCGCCGCCGTGCACCTCCCGGGTCATGATCCGTTCCACCATGAGGTCGAAACAGCGCCACATCGAACCCACCGAATTCATGCAGTGGTAGATGCGCCCCGCGCCCAGCCGGTCCTGGGCGGCCTGGTGGCCGGTGCCGGTGCTGCCGAGCTGGTTCGACTTCGGCACCCGCACGTTGTCGTAGATGATCTCGCAGTGCGACGACGCCTTGCCCCAGACCGGCACGCCGCGGACGATGTTCACGCCCGGGGTGTTCTTCGGCACGATGATCTGGGTCATCTTCTCGTTGGCGCCGCCGGGATCGTCGGGGTCCGCCGTGCGGCACATGACGATGAAGAAGTCCGCCGCATGGCCGTTCGAGGTGAACCACTTGTGGCCGCTTATCACCCACTCGTCGCCGTCGAGCTCGGCGCGGGTCTGGATGGAGCGCGGGTCGGAGCCGGCGTTGTGCGGCTCGGTCATGGAGAAGCCGGACTGCATCCGGCCCTCGGTCAGTGGAACTAGCCACTTTTCGTGCTGTTCCGGCGTACCGTACTTGACGAGGATCTTCTGGTTGCCGGAGTTCGGCGCCACGACGCCGAACAGCGACGCCGCGCCGGGACTGTAGGCGAGCACCTCGTTCATGTAGGCGTGCTGCATGAAGGACAGACCCATGCCGCCGAACTCGGGCGGCAGGTGCGGCGCCCACAGGTTCGCCTTCTTGACCTTGTTCTGCACCCCGACGCGCAGTTCGTGGGCTTCCTCTTGCTGCTCGCGGCTTGGCCGCCCGCCATCGGTGCGGTGCGCCCAGAGCTTCCCCTCGTTGGGCAGGATGTCGTTGTTGACGATCTCCGCCGTGGCGAGCCGGACCTCGTTGACCTCGTCGTCCAAGGTCGGCACGGGTTTGACGTTCATGGGCATGGTGGCCCCTCCCTATGATTCCCCAACGGGCAAAGGGGCTAATTTAATCGAAGTCGGCGCGAACGCGCCATGACAACCGCCTAGGCGAGTCAGTTCACTCGGCGAAGAACCTCGGTCGCAAGCCCTGCTCTGGGACGAAGCGACTGGCCTGTCGGTAGATCGCGTGCAATGTGCCAACGGTCAGTTGCCGTCGGATCGGCACGATTTGTATTTCCTTGCGGCCAGCCCGGTTCCTGCGCGCCAGTTTGGCGTGGCTACCACGCATCGATGTCACCTCGAACCCAAACTCGTGCAGAATCCGGAGGACATCTCGGGCCCCCAGCCGCCTCATCCGTGCCACTACGGCTGGCCCGCGGGCACATCAAGCGTGACAAGCAAACGGGGGTTGGCAACGATTCCCAGCAGGTCCAGGTCCTCGTCAGCCAGGTAGAGGTCAAGGGCTTCCCGAAGATTGGCAAGGGTTTCGTCGAGCGTCGCCCCCTGAGTGACGATGGCGATCTCAAGACACTCCGCGACGAATTGCCCCTCGCTTTCCACCACGACCGCATGGACCGACTGACGCGGGGCTACGGGTGTCAGTTCGTACTCGGCGGCTGCTTCGGCGGCCTCGGGAGGTCCAGCCTGGCGGTAGCCGGGCTGTATCTCGTATAGACCTCGGCCGATGCGTCTGAAATACGGCCAGCGGTGCGCATGGTGGCTCGGTGCGTTCACGCAGCACCGACTGATGACATGCGTTCGAACAGACCGCTCATTGAGATGTGGCACTGCGTTGACGATCTCCGATGGGGCGAACGTCCAAGACCCGCGTGCCGAACACAGGCGGCGGGCAGCCGCTAGGATTTCTTCGTGGATGGTCATCCGTTCAACAAAGGTTGAATGTTTGATGAACAATGTTTACACGTTGTTGAATTGTCAAGCCCGCTACGCCCAAACATCGTCGAAACCAACGCTTGACCCTCTCGCCACGTCAGGCTCTACAGTCCGCTCAAACGGCCTTCGGAACAGGCCGAACAAGGAGGAAACGATGTATCAAATCAGCGAAGCAGCGGCTTTGTCGGGACTCACGATTCGCGCGTTGCGTCACTACGACGCCATCGGCCTGCTGCAGCCCGTCACGCGCTCGGACGCCGGCTATCGGTTTTACGGCAACGACGACGTCGAAGCCCTGCAGCGCATCCGGCGCTACCAGGGATACGGTTTCTCGCTCCACGAGATCGGCGAGTTGCTCACCGCGAAGGCAGCGGATCGGCTCAAGGCGCTGCGCAACCAGCGCGATGCGGTTCGGCAACGGGCCTCGGACACCGCCCAAGTGGTGCAAGCCATCAATCAGGAGATCACCATGGAAAACAACGGCGAGAAGGAACCAACTAATCGACTGGGAAGGGCCCAAGGTCTCTACCGCGAATACCATGACCGGTCGAAGTCCGAGCCTGTTCCCAGCCTTTCGCCACTGCTCGTTGACGCCCTCGACCTATTGCGTCCCCTCACCGAGACGAAGTCGATGGATCCCGATGCGGTCAAGTTGGCGGCTCTCATCCACCACTGCCGCAATGACAACGCCAACCTGGCCGACCTGTGCCAACGGTTCCTGGACCAGGAACCGAACCCCGACGACCGCGCGTTCGCCGTAATCGACCTAGTCAATGCGCTGACGTTCCTCGGGCGATACGAAGACGCCGTGGCCATCCATCGGGCGCACATCGAGCATGTCATGGATAGCCGACCCGCCACGGAATGGGCAGACACGATGGATATCTCGTCGACCAGCTTTTCCTGGAGCGCAACCGACCGCCGCGACGAGTGGCTACGTCTGTTTCGTTCGGTCAACGTCGGTGTCGCCCCAACGGACGAGAACCGTGCATCACGCTACGAGCTGTGCCACACGGCCATCATGGTGATGGGCGGCGACGATGGGAAATACGCGGACGACATCGTGGAGCTGACCGGGCAGATGGCGGAGATCATCGCCGAAGACCCGGCCTGGTCCGAACGCCGCTGGGCCGAACAGCGGTTCGAGCAACAGAAGGTCGGCAATGCCCTTCGCAGCGACGACCCCGAGGCTGTGACGGAGACTGTCGACGCCTACCGGTCGTTCCTCGAACAATGCGACTGGCCGGTCGAGTTCATCGCGACGGCCTACAGCAACCTCGGGGCGATGATGCACTGGGATTGCCGGGACGAAGTCGCCGTGGAGTGCTTCGTGCGCGCCCAGCAGGACGGCGAACTCGACGGCTACGGGTACGCTTGGTTCGCTTCCGCGTCGCTCGGCAACGGCGCACCCCGGGAACGCGTCACCGAGCTTCTCGCCGAGTCGGGCCGCCGCCTCGAATCTGCCGATGCGATGCGGATCTTCAACGAAGATTCGCTGCTCTCCGCGCAACCGGACCGGGAAGACCTATTGAACGCGCTCCTGGAGCCCCGCTAGCACCCGTAGGGGACGGGCTTGTCCCGTCCCGTTTCCGTCGCATCGACAATGCCCGGCGCGGGCGGGGACAAGCCCCGCCCCTACGGGGTCTTCGCCGCATCCCGGGGCATTCAGTAGGAGACGGGCTGTCCCGTCCCGTTGCCACGGGAGCCAATACGTCCGCCACGGGCGACCGCGCGCCCTTCGGTGCGCGATAGGGTCGCCCCTACGCGGTCATTCGCGCCGGGTCACCAAGGCAACCGTGTTGCCCTCGGGATCCTCGAAGAACGCCATCCACTCCGTCTCGCCCGCCGGCCCGAAGGTGCCGTCCTCGTCCTTGTGGACAGCCTGCGGGCCGTGGACGAAGCGGACACCCTTTCCCTCAAGGTCCGCGACGCGCGCGTCGATGTCGTCGGTCCAGAGGTAGAGAATCGAGTTTCCCTTCGCCTCGCCGCCGGTCTCGAACAGCACCCGGACGCCGTCGAAATCGAAGAACAGCAGCCCGGGCGGATCGAAACGGGCGATGAACCTGGCGCCGACGACGTCGCGATAGAACGCTTCCGTCGCGTCGAGGTCCTCGGCATGCATGGCGATTTGGTAGATCTGCATGGATTGCTCCTCCGTTGCCGTTATGCGCCGCCCTGCAACTCGACGAACCGGCGGTACGGACTCTCGGGATCCGCCATGAGGTCGTCATGGCTGCCGATGCCGCGGATCCCCCCGTCTTCGAGGAAGATGATCCGGTCGGCGCGTCGGATTGTCGACAGGCGGTGGGCGATGACGACCACCAGCCGGCCCTCGGTCGCCTCTCGAAGCGAACGAACCAGGGCATGCTCCGTGGCCGGATCGAGCGCGGCCGTGGGTTCGTCCAGGATGAGGATGGGGGTATTCCGGATCAGGCCCCGGGCGATGCACAGGCGCTGCTTCTGCCCCACCGAGAGGGTGTCACCCGATCGGCCAAGCACCGTGTCGAAGCCTTCCGGCAGCGCGTCGATGAATTCGAGCGCCCCGGCCGTCCTGCACGCCGCGCGCATGTCGGCCTCGGATGCCGACGGGTTGACCAGCAGCAGGTTGGACCGGATGGACTCGCTCATCAGCAGGTGCTCCTGGAAAACGTAGGATACCTGGCGGCGTAGCGAAGCGAGGTTCACGCTGTGGATGTCCACGCCGTCGATGAGTACGCGCCCGCGGGCCGGGCGATAGAAGCCGGGGATGAGATACGCAAGGCTTGTCTTGCCGGCGCCCGTCGGCCCCACTACGGCCACGAGTTCGCCGAGGCGCAAGTCCAAGTCGACGCCGCGCAGCGCGACCTGGCCGTTGGGGTAGTCGAAGTCGACATTCTCGAAGCGCACCCCCTGGCGGACCGGCCGAAGATCCCCCATTCCCTCGAAAGCGTCCTCCGCCTCCATGTCCAGGAAGAAGAACACGCGCCGGATCGCCGCGGTATTGCCCTGCAGGTTGATCCAGGCCATGCCGATGGCAAGGCCCGCGCCGCCGATCGACAGCGCGAAGCCGAACACCGTCCCGAAGTCCCCCGGCGTCATCGACCCCTCGATGACGCCGCCGAGAACCGCGATGGCGACGTAGATGCCTAGGCCAATGGTCAAGATCGTCGACAGTGCCCACATGGCGATCTGCATGAGCACGACATGCCGGTAGCGCCGGTACGACTCGTCGCTCTTCGCCTCGATGCGTTCCTTGTCCCGGTTCATGCCGCCAAGACTCTGAACCGCGGCGATGTTGCTCATGCTTTCCTCGATGGCGTTCGTGGTCGCCGTACCCGCAGCCCGGCTCGCCTGCTGCACACGGCGGATCAGGCCGGAAGCCGGCAACGTGGCAAGCAACCCCAGGGGGACTAGGAGGCCGGCAATCCAGACCAGGTTCGGCAACGCCTGGTCGTAGCTGTATTGCAGGAGGTAGAGCGTGACGACGACCCCGATCAGCGTGAAGATCGGCTCCAGCGTGAGCCCTAGGGAGATCTCGGGCACGTCCGGCGCGTCGTACATCACCCGGTAGACGGAGTCGCCGATGCGGTGGTCGTCCAGGCGGCTCATCGGCAGTTGCGCGAGGCGATTGAACAGGCGCGTGCGCAAGGCGTTCGCCAGGCGCTGGGTGAGCCGGATGTTGATCCAGGTCTCGACGACGCCGAACACGCCGGACACGGCACTGTGTCCGGCGTTCAGCTTGAGTTCCGACGTGCTGGCGCTGTCCGCACCGCCGCCGATCCACACGAACAGTCCGCCGCGGCCGAACAGGAACAGCAGCATCGCCGAGACGGCGATCACCGCCAGCATGATCTCCATCTGGCCAAGGCCCGAGACCGCATCGACGAACGGGACGATGTGCGGCGGGAACGGAATCTCGATGTCCTCGAAGGACTTGCCGAGGATCACCTGATCGACCGTGATCTTGGCGAGGAACGGCAACGTGAGCCCCGGGACAAGCGCAAGCGCCGCGAGAACCATCTTTCCTGCGAACAGCACCTTGACGTTCCTGAGCAGGACCAGGGCGCGACCGATGAGCCGGAGCGCCTGGATGTTGGTGATGTTCGTCGAAAGGTCGATGCGGTCGTCGAACCGGGCATCTTTTCCGAACGACGCGAGTCCTTGTCCCGACTCGACGGTTGCGCCCTCGCTCACGGCGCCGTCTCCTCCGTGGACACATCGTCGGTCTCGGCGGCGACGAAGCGGCGGTAGCGTCCGTCCGGGATCGCCATCAAGGCGTCGTGGCTGCCGACCTCGCCGATCCGTCCGTCCTCCAGAAAGGCGATCTGGTCCGCTTGGCGGATCGTCGACAGCCGGTGCGTGATGAGAAACACGATGCGGTCGCGACCCCAATCCGACAGGTTGGCGAGCAGGCTCTGCTCGGTCTCCGCGTCCAGCGACGCCGTGGGTTCGTCGAGGATCAGGATCGGCGTGTTCCGGACGATGGCCCGGGCGATGGACAGCCGCTGGCGCTGGCCGGTGGAGAGCTTGCCGCCCCGTTCGCCGAGTTCGGTGTCGTAGCCCTCGGCCATGTCGCGAATGAACTCGTCGGCACAGGCGATCCCGGCCGCGGCCTCGATGTCGCTCCGCGTCGCGTCGCGACTCGCGTAGCCGATGTTGTCCGCGACGGAGGCGGCGAACAGCACGTTCTGCTGAAGCGCGATGGCAATATGGGCGCGCAGTTCGTCGACAGCCACGTCGCGTACATCCACGCCGTTCAGGGACACGCTGCCGGCGGACGGGTCGTAGAGTCGCAACAGGAGCGACATCAGGGTCGATTTGCCGGAACCCGTCGCCCCGACCAAAGCGGTCACCGTGCCCGAGCGCGCCGTGAGATCCACGCCGTCGAGCACCGTCTGACCGGCTTCGTAGGCGAAGTGGACATCCCGGTAGCAGACTTCCCGAATCGGAGTCGGTACGCGTATCGGCTCGGCCGGATCCGACACCCCGGGCTCGACATCCAGCAGGTGGTACGCCCGATTGAGCCCCACGGCCATGTCCTGCATCAGGCTCCATTTGTTGATCAGGCCACGACCCCAGTCGAAGTACTCCTGGACCCGCCCGCTGGCCTGCTGGAAGGCACCCAGGTTCCACACCGCGAAACCGACCAAGGTGATCGCGCCGGCGAGCCAGGTCGTCTCCTCGTCGACGGTCCAGCCGGCCATCAGGTAGTCGGCGGTGTACATGGCGGCCCCGGCGATGGCGAGCACGATCATCCACAATAGGATCATTTCCATCCGCACCCGGAGCGCCGCGTTCAGGGCGTGGTTCGAGTCGGCGTCGAAGCGCCGCATCGCCCTCGCCTCCACCTGGTTGGCCTTGATGACGCGGATCGCGGCGAAGGCCTCCTGGATCCTGGAGGTCAGGTTGCTGTTGGCCTCCCGCGCCAAGCGCGCAAGGCGCTGCAAACGCGGCGTATAACCGGCGACCACCAGCACGATGGGGACCGTCGCCAGGATGCAGATCAGCCCGAGCACGGGGTTGAACAGCCACAGAATGAAGAACGCCAGCGCGAGCTTCCAGATCATGTTGATGGGATCGAGGATCGCGGTGTCGATGATCGCTGTGATGGTCGCGCTGTCCTGGTAGACCCGGTAGATGGCATCGCCGGTCCGCGCGTGGCTGTGGTAGCGCAGCGACAGGTGCTCGGCCTTCTCCACCATAGTCACCCGGAGCCGCTGGTTGATGCGCTGGATGATCCAGGTGTAGTAGTAGTGCAGGAAGCCGAGCTGCAGCAACACCGTGTTGAGGAAGTAGCCGAGGGCGACGTACAGCACGAAACGGTTGCGGACCACGAGGCGCTGCTCCTCGCTCAGTTCCTCGACCTCCGCATAGCTCGAATCAACCATCAACAGCGTCGTCTGGGCGGGCTCCAAGGGGTGTCCGAGCATGATCTTGTTGTTCAGCACGTCGCCCACGAGCACCATGACGAGGCCGACCGCCGTATACGACGTCAGTTGCAGCGCCAGCCAGCACAGGATGTGCAGGAACTGCGGTCTCAGGTACGGCCAGGTGCGGACGAAAACGCGCACGACGCCCAGCAATCCGAACGTCGCGGGCGGCTGTGGCGAACGACCCGTCGAACCCTCCACGGACACCCCACCCAATTGAAATAGAACCCTGTTTAGTCTAGCTTACGGCGTCGCACAGGCAGCCTGGGGGGCGGGCCCAACTGTAGGAGGCACCGGGAGGATTGGTGCAAGCAACGGAAGCCCCTGCGGTCAAAGGACTTCGACGCGACCGGCCTCGCAACGCGGTGGATCGCATTTTGGCTTCCGTGTTCGTTCTTGGCGTCGCCGGGTGCGGCGGCGGCGGTGGCGTAACTCCTGAACCCCCGCCACCGCCAGAGCCGCCGGCGCCGCCCGTGTCCGAGACGGGCATTCGATTCACGCGGGTCATGGACTCGGGCCTTGCCCGGGAGTTCGTCGGCCAGTTTCGGAGCCTTAAGCACCCCGATCGTTTCACTAGCGGGATCGCCGCCGCCGACTACGACGACGACGGCGATGTCGATCTATACGTCGTCGGCGGCCGCAACGGTCCCAACCACCTCTACCAGAACCAGGGCGACGGAACGTTCGCCGAGGTCGGGGCCAGCGTCGGCCTGGACGTTTCCCATTGGGGCAGCGGTCCCGTGTTCGGGGATGTGGACGGCGATGGCGATCTGGACCTGTTCATCGGTGCCGGCGACGGCGATCCGGTCTACCTGTTCGAGAACCGGCTGAACGCCGCCGACGCCCCCGCCGGCGTCTTCGTCGACCGCACGGCCGGCTCCGGGATCACCATCACAACCGACAACACGGTCTCCGCCGCATTCCACGACTACGACCGCGACGGCTACCTGGATCTCTTCCTGGCCCACTGGGGGGCGGTACGCGAGCGCGGGGCCGACACCGAGACCGTGTGGCGCAGCAACGGCGACTTCACGTTCACCAGCACCAGCGTCGAGACGGGTATCGCCGATGCCATCGTCGCAGGCGGCCGGGACTGGTCCTTCACCCCGAACCTTTCCGATATCGACGGTGATGGGGATGGCGACCTCCTGATGGTTTCCGACCTGAACAACAGCGAGGTGCTGATCAACAACGGCGACGGCACGTTCACCAGGAGCACGGATCCGGAGGTGATCGTCGACCAGGCGGGCATGGGGGCCGCCGTCGGCGACTACGACAACGACGGCGACATGGACTGGTTCGTCACCTCCGTCTACAACCTCGACGTGGGTGGCAACCGCTTCGGCAACCGGCTGTATCGAAACGACGGCGCGGGGGTCTTCACCGATGTCACGACCGAGGCACAGGTCGAGGACGGGGGATGGGGCTGGGGGAGTTGCTTCGCGGACTTCGACAACGATGGCCTTCTCGACATCTTCCATGTCAACGGCTGGCACTTCGAACTCAACAAGGACTTCACCACGGACCAGATCCGGTTCTTCCATTCCCGGGGCAACGGCGTCTTCGACGAACGCGCCGAGGAGGTCGGCCTGGTCACCAAGAGCCAAGGCCGGGGTGTCGCCTGCTTCGACGCCGAACGAGACGGCGACATCGACATCGTCATCGTGAACAACAGTGCGGATCACCTGGTCTACTACCGCAACGACACGGACACGGACGACCGGTACCTCGGCATCAAACTCGCCGCGGACGGCACCAATCCCCACGGGGTCGGTGCCAAGATCACCGTCTCCACACCCCAGGAGGAGCAATTGCGCGAGTTGCGCGCCGGCAGCAACTACGTCTCGCAGAATCCCCTCGAGGTGCACTACGGGCTCGGCAACGCCCGGTTTGCGGACATCGTCGTCGACTGGCCCGATGGCACGACCAACCGGCTGCGCGCGATCGAGGCCGACCAGCTACTCACCGTGACGCAGGGCCGGGACGTCGTGCTGCGCCTCAACGTCGTGCAAGGCGACGGCGACGGCATCTATGCCGAAGGCGACGAGATCGCGATCGAGGCCGCTCCTCCGGTCCGCCACTATCACTTCAGCCATTGGACGAGCAGCGAGGGTGGCACCTTCGCGGACCGCTTCGCCTCGGCGACCGTATTCACCATGCCCGGCAACTCCACGACCCTGATCGCCAACTACCTGCCTGGTGTGGCGTTGGACGAAGACGTGTCGGTGGCGCGACGTTGGAACGAGGTGCTGCTGCAGTCGATCCGAAACGACTGGGCACGGCCCACGGTCCACGCCCGCAACCTGTTCCACTCCTCTGCGGCCATGTACGACATCTGGGCGGCCTACTCGGACACGGCGACGCCGTGGCTGCTCGGCCGCACGCGGGCCGGGTCGGCCTGCGAGTTCTCGACCCTCGAAGCACCGGACGACGTGGACGCGGCACGGGAGGAAGCCATCAGCTACGCCGTTTACCGGATGATCTTCCAGCGATTCCGCCGTTCGCCGGGAGTCGGCCGCATCCGCCGCGACATCAACACGCTGATGGGCGCGTTGGGCTACGACCCGGCCGTCGACTCCACCGACTACGCCTCCGGTTCGGCGGCGGCCCTCGGCAACCATATCGCGCGCTGCTATCTCGACTTCGGTCTCCTGGACGGCGCCAACGAGGAAGACGACTACGTGAACACGGTCTACGAACCGGTCAATCCCGGCCTGGAACCCCACCTGCCCGGCAATCCCAACATCGTCGACCTCAACCGCTGGCAGCCCCTCTCCCTGGAGACGTTCATCGACCAGGCCGGCAATCCCGCCCAGTCCGAACCGGAATTCCTAGGTCCCGAATGGGGCATCGTCGTGCCCTTCGCGCTTACCAGAGACGATGTGACGATCTACGAGCGCGACGGGTTCGAGTACTGGGTCTATCACGATCCGGGCATGCCGCCGACCATCGACGGCACCCTGTCCGACAGCTACAAGTGGGGATTCTCGCTGGTTTCCATCTGGTCGGCGCACTTGAGCCCGGACGACGGCGTGACGATGGACATCTCCCCGGCAAGCCTCGGCAATATCGACGACTATCCCCGGAACTTCGAGGACTACCCCGACTTCTACAACACCCTCCAAGGCGGCGATCCGGGTACCGGCTACGTCACCAATCCCGTCACCGGCGCGCCGTACGCCCCGCAGGTCGTCCCGCGCGGCGACTACAGCCGCGTGCTCGCCGAGTTCTGGGCCGACGGACCGGACTCGGAAACGCCGCCCGGGCACTGGTTCACGATCCTGAACGAGGTCAACGAGCACGAACTGCTGGTGCGCCGCTACCGGGGCATGGGTCCTGAACTCGGCCACCTGGAATGGGACATCAAGTCGTACTTCACCCTCGGCGGCGCCATGCACGACGCCGCCATCACCGCCTGGGGGATCAAGGGCTGGTACGACTACATCCGGCCGATCTCCGCCATCCGCGCGATGGCCGACCGGGGCCAGAGTACCGATTCCGAACGTGCCGCCTACGACGTCGACGGCATTCCCCTCGAGGACGGCTACGTCGAACTCGTGGCGGCCGACGACGACTTGGCCGGCGAAGACGGCGAGCATGTCGACAAGATCAAGCTCTTGGCCTGGAGGGGTCCGGACTTCATCGACGACCCGGAAACGGACCAAGCGGGCGTCGACTGGATCCTCGCCGAGAACTGGTGGCCCTACCAGCGGCCAACGTTCGTCACCCCGCCCTTCGCGGGCTACATCTCGGGACACTCGACGTACTCGCGGGCGGCCGCCGAAGTGATGACGGCGCTCACCGGCAGCGAGTACTTTCCAGGCGGCATGAGCGGCTTCGAGATCCGCGCCAACGAATTCCTGGTCTTCGAGGAAGGCCCGTCGGTGGACATGACCCTGCAATGGGCCACGTACCAGGACGCCTCCGACCAAACCAGCCTGTCCCGGATCTGGGGCGGCATCCATCCGCCCGCCGACGACATCCCGGGCCGGTTGATCGGCATCGAAGTGGGCCAAGACGCATTCGCCTTGGCGGAGTCTTATTTCGACAGCACGGCGCAGCCATAATACGACCCATGGCAGGCCAGAAACCGGCATCCCGTTCACTCGGGACAAGGCGGACGTGCGAGGGACAACGACCCGTAGGGGACGGGCTTGTCCCGTCCCGCAGACCCATGCGCGCGTTTGTCGCGGGCGACCACAAGGGTCTCCCCTACGAGGCGATTTGCCTCGGCCCGTGAGTACCGAAACCCCGGCATCCCGTCTCGTTGCGCGGGTCTCCTACCCGGGTGTGATAGCCATTGCGTTCGCCGTCTTCGCGGCGATGGTCGGTGCCGGAGTGCACGTCACCATCGCTTCGTACGTCGCCGGACTAGCCGGTGCCGCACTCGTTACGCTTCACGAGTTCAAGTTCCCGTACCGCCGCCAATGGCACCCGGGGATGACGGATGCGCGCGCCGACCTGGTGTTCATGCTCGTCGTTCAGGTCGCCCTTCCGTACCTGCTGTCGATCACCCTGGTGATCTTCCTTGCCGCGCAACTCCGCACAACGGGCATCGCCATAGACGGCATCTGGCCACACGACCTCCCGGTGGCCGCGCAAGCCGTACTGATGCTTCTCGCGGCCGACTTTCCGCGCTACTGGCTGCACCGGGCGTTCCACAAGTTGGAGTTCATGTGGCGCTACCACGCCGTGCACCACTCGCCGCACCGCCTCTATTGGCTTAACGTGGGGCGTTTCCATCCGATCGAAAAGGCCATCCAGTTCGCCGTCGACACCCTGCCCTTCGCACTGCTCGGCGTCTCGACCGAGGTGCTCGCCGCCTACTTCGTCTTCTACGCGGTCAACGGCTTCTTCCAGCACTCCAATTGCGACGTGCGCTTAGGACCGCTCAACTACCTCGTCAGCGGTCCCGAACTGCACAGATGGCATCACTCGGAATACGCCGAGGAGTCGGACACCAACTTCGGCAACAACCTGATCATCTGGGACCTGGTCTTCGGCACGCGATTCCTGCCCCCCGACCGCGAGGTCGGGCGCTTGGGACTCGTCAACCGCGACTACCCCTTGGGATTCCTCGCGCAGATGACCACGCCATTCGTGCCCGGTCTCGACAAGCGCTGATGTCGCCGCGACATCTCATCGCCAAGGCCGGGTTGGCCGCGATGCACGGCCATCGGTTCCGACGGCTGCATGCCGAGGCCAAGTCGCCGGCGCCGGCACAGCAGAGGGTCCTCTCGGAGATACTCGCAGCGAACGCGGACACCGCCTTCGGCAAGCGCCACGGATTCGACTCGATCCGCAACGCGGCCGACTACCGACGCGCCGTCCCGGTGCAATCCTACGAGGATCTTCGTGACGACATCGAGGCGCAGGAAGCAAGCGGCGAATCCCGGCTAACCCGCGAACAACCCGTCTACTACAACCGGACCAGCGGCACCGTCGCCGCGCCCAAGAACATCCCGGTCACAGAAAGTGGATTGAAGCGGATCCGCGGCAACCAGCAGCTTGCGGCGTATTCGTTCTCGCGATGGCCCGGGCTCTTCGGCGGCAAAATGTTCGCGGTCACCGGCGCAGCGGTGGAAGGCCATATGCCCGGCGGCACGCCTTTCGGGTCGGCTTCGGGCCTCTTGTACCAGAACCAGCCCAAGCTGCTCCGAGCCCGCTACGTACTGCCTGCGGAACTGACCGCCATCGAGGACTACGAGGACCGCTACCTGTCGATGGCCGCGTTCGGTCTTTCCGAATCCCGCGTCACGGTGGCCGCCATGCCGAACTCCTCGACCCTGCTGCGGCTGCTCGACATCGTGAACCGGCGCGCCGACGAACTGCTGTGCACTGTCGCCGACGGCATGCTGCCGAGCGGGGTTCCGCCCGAAGTCGGCGCGGCGCTCAAGCCCCGGCCACGACGCGCGGTGGAGCTTGGCCGGATCTGGGACGCACATGGGAAGCTCAGCTACGCCGACATCTGGCCGGGGCTCACCGGGTTGGTCACCTGGACCGGCGGCAGTTGCGGCGTGGCGATCCGCAACCTGGTTCCAACGTTGACCACCGGTTGCGCAATCATCGAGTTGGGCTACGTGGCGAGCGAGGTGCACGGCACCGTCAACGTCGATCCATGGCGCAACCTGTGCTTACCGCCCCTCGATCACACGTTTTTCGAGTTCGCACCCCGGGCCGACTGGGAGGCGGACACCGACACGGAGTTGCTGAATCTCGCCGACCTGGAGCATGGCAAGGACTACTACGTGATCGTCACGACCGCCGACGGGCTTTACCGCTACGACATGAACGACATCGTGAGGGTGAGCGGCCGCATCCACGACACCCCGACCCTGGAGTTCCTGCAGAAGGGCAAGGGCGTCACCAGCATCACGGGCGAGAAACTCCACGAGGTGCAGGTGCTCAATGCGGTTGGCGAGGCGCTCGGAAAGACCAACGTCGAGGCGGAGTTCTTCATCGTGCTGGCGAACCCGGCAACCGCCAGCTACACGCTCTACCTCGAGCCGCGCGGGGACATGGCGCCTGTCCCGCGCCTCGCCCCGCTGGTCGACGCGGCACTGCGCACGGGCAACATCGAGTACGACGGCAAGCGCGCCAGCGGGCGGCTCGGCGAACTGCGGATGCGTTGGCTGACACCCGGCGCCGGGGATGCGTTCCGGGAGCACCGCGTCGCCGGCGGCCAACGCGACACGCAGTTCAAGTACCTGCACCTCCAACTCGCCGAGGAATGCGGTTTCGACTTCGAGCCGTTCCACCGGCCGGAATGAACGGGATGCGGATCGTTCGAATCTCCGTGTTCACGTTTCCCGTGCCTTTCAAGGTCGTGTTCCGACACGCGTCGGCAAGCCGCGACCGTGCGGAGAACCTAATCGTCGCCGCCTACGCGGAGGACGACACAGTCGGCTACGGCGAGGGCTGTCCTCGCGACTACGTGACCGGCGAAACGACCGCCAGCGGCCTCGATTTCATTCGCCGCCACGCGGATTCGCTCATCGCCGACGTGGCCGATTTGGCGGGCCTGCGAGCATGGATCGTCCACCACGTCGACGACATCGACCGGAATCCGGCGGCGTTCTGCGCCGTGGAAACCGCATTGCTCGACCTGTTCGGCCGGGTGTTTGGCAAATGCATCGAGGAACTCGTTGAAATACCGCGACCCGCGACCGCCTTCAAGTACTCGGCCGTACTCGGGAACGCCCCGCACTTCGCCTATCTCTGGCAGCTTCGCCGCTACCGCCGGCGCGGATTCGACGACTTCAAGATCAAGCTCTCCGGCGATGGCCGACGCGATGGCCGGAAACTCGGGGCATTGGAAACCGCCGAGCGAGTCCGACTCGATGCCAACAACCTGTGGACGTCCTCCGACGACTGTGTCCGTCACTTGACCGGTCTTCCCGGCACGGTGTTCGCCATCGAAGAGCCCTTGAAGGCGGGCGACTTGGAGGGGTTTCGAGCAGTCGGCGAGGCGACCGATGCCCGTATCGTGCTCGACGAGAGCCTTGTCAGGATGGAGCAACTCGAAACGCTGACCGACCCAGATCGCTGGATCGTCAACATCCGGGTGTCGAAGATGGGCGGTATTCTTCGATCCATGGCCGTCGCACGCCAAGCCTCACGACTCGGCATCGGCATCATCGTCGGCTGCCAGGTGGGCGAAACCAGCCTGCTAACCCGGGCCGCAATGCCGGTTATGCAGGCAGCCGGAGAAGACCTGCTCGCCGCCGAAGGCGCGTTCGGCACGTACCTTTTGGGTCGGGACCTGACCACTCCCTGCCTGATGTTCGGTCACGGGGGTCGGCTAGGCCCCGACCAGGTACCCGACGGACCCGGGTTCGGGCTAACGGTTGCTGCGGACCAACTCATGCCTTTGGATGAGCCATGAACCGCGCCTATGCAATCGCAATCGCCCTGCTCGGGATCGCCTTCTTCGGCCGTGTTGTGGGCCACATCATTCAGATCACGATGCCGGTGGCGTCTCTACCGCCCCTCGAGAACTGGAAAGGCAGCGAACTTCCTGATCCGGTCCTGCTCGCCGCTCAGATCGTCATTCTGATTCTGTTCGTCGTGGTGGTGAGGCGGACGGCTGCGGGCCGTAGCGTCATTGCCTTGCGATGGACCTACCCGGCAATTGTGCTCGGCGTGATCTACTTCCTCGTGATGACTGCGCGGCTCGTGCTCGGCCTCACGATCCTCGCCGACGACAAGTGGTTCGCCGCGCCGATCCCTGCGAGTTTCCACCTGGTCCTCGCCAGCGCGGTGATCCTGATCGGTGCCTACGACCGCACGCGCGTGGCGCGCGAATCAGCGGCTCACTTGCCATGAGCCGACCGCCCTCCCCGGCCAGGTTGCGGAGCCTGGCGCTTGAGCACCAGGGACTCGCGGGCAAACGCAAGTTCGGGACCGCCTTGGCGGGGGTGGAGAAGGCCCTCAACCAGATCGGCCACGCGCAGATCGACACCATCTCGGTGGTGGCCCGGGCGCACCATCACATCCTCTACAACCGGGTCAACCGGTACGACGAGTCGCTCCTGAACCGCTTGGTCAAGTCACGACGGGCGTTCGAGTACTGGGCCCATGCGGCAGCCTACCTGCCGATGCGGGACTACCGCTTCGTGCTGCCGATGATGCGCGGCGTGGCACGCGGCGAATGGGGATGGTGGCACCACGGCGCCGACGCCCGGACGCGTGCCTGGGTGCTCGATCGAATCCGCGCCGAAGGGCCCCTGTTCGCCCGCGACTTCGAAAACCCCGACAAACGGCGCAGCGGCTGGTGGGACTGGAAACCCGCAAAACGCGCCCTCGAGCACCTGTTCATGGAAGGCGAGCTGATGTGCATCGAACGCCAGGGCCTCGAGAAGCGCTACGAACTCGCCGAACGTTTCCTGCCGCCGGACGTGGACACCCGCGAGCCGGGAATCGAGGAATACGCCGACTACCTCATCGAGTTCGCGCTGCGGGCCCACGGCTTCGCCACGGCGCGAACGGTCAACTACATCCGCCGCGATGCGAATCTACGTGCCCTAGTGCGCCGGCGTTTAGCCGAGAAAGCCCGGGCAGGCGACCTCCTCGCGCATCGTGACGCCGCTGGCGAAACAATCTACGCGCTGCCCGGCACCTTCGACCGGCCACCGAGACGATTCCCCCACGCCGTGCACATCCTGTCGCCCTTCGACAACGTGATCATTCAGCGCAAACGCGCCTTGCAGGTATTCGGCTTCGACTACACGATCGAGTGCTACACCCCTGCCGCGAAGCGCCGCTACGGCTACTTCGCCCTACCCCTCCTCTACCGGGATCGCCTGATCGGGCGGATGGACTGCAAGGCGCATCGCGCGGAAGGATTGTTCGAAATCAAGGCGTTGTACCTGGAAGACGAAGTCTCCGAGCCGTTCCTCGACGCGTTCGCATCCGCCGTAGTCGACTACGCTGCGTTCACCGGCTGCCAGGAGATTACGGTACGTACCGTGACGCCTAGCAATTGGCTGCGGCCCGTGCGCGTACTGTTCTACTGACGGAACGTGCTTCGTGCCGCGCGCCGTCGGCGTTGAGTCGAAGCATCGTATAACGCGCTCGTCCCAGGCTTGTCCGTCCCGTTGCCGAAGTATGTGATGGTGCGGGATGCAGTATCCGGTGACAGATTCCGGCTCGACGACCGATCATGCGGCCGCCTTGCTTGCCAGCGGTAGACTGCCTATGGTGCGACCTGATGTGTTGCATGGGAACTGGGCACCATGGCCGAAAGCGGGACCGTCGGCGACTTCGCGCAAAGGACGCAAGCTGTGCTGGGCTGGCACAAGAAGAAAGACTCGCTGATCGAACGAGACACGTGGGGGGACAACGACTTCAAGGAATCGGAGTCGCTCATAGAGCGTATCCTGAAGATGGCGGACGACCTCTCGACAGTACCGGTCGATTTGATGGACGAAGGCACCCTCAATCAACTGAACAGCCACCTGCAAACGGTGGACGCGATCTTCAAACGGATCGACGAGTTCACGACGGCGGACATGGTCAACAACCGGCAGGGTGTGTCCAATGAGATTCGCGAGCAGCATGATTCAATCCTGAACATTTACCGGACCGAGGTCGCGTGGCTGGCGATCTACTCGGCAGGGTGCAGCATTGGCTATCGGGTGCGAGGGACGAGTACAACGCCACCAAAGAGGCCCGCGAGAGCGCGGAACGCGAGCTCGCGACCGCAACCGAGGCGGCGAGGGTGGCGCGGGAGCTGGCCGGGGCGGCTGGGGCGGCGGAATTCACTGCCGCATTTAGGAACCAGGCAGCGGCCGCAAAGTCATCGTCCGAGACTTGGCTCTGGGCGACTGGGGTGACCTTTGTGTTGTCTGCGCTGGCAACACTCACGTTCGTCGTTCTGCATGGCTACGGGATTCCGCCGTCGCCAACGTCTACCGCCGACGCGATCATCTACCTCGGATGGCGCGTGGGAACGGTCGGCCTGCTCTTCGGTGCTTCGGTTTGGTGCGGTAGGCACTATAGGGCCCATCGACATAACCACGAAGTCAATCAGCACCGCGAAGCGTGTCTAGAGAACATGCAGGCGTTTCAGCGCGCGGTGGAGGATCAAGCCGTAAAGGACATGGTTGTCCTAGAGTTCTCACGAGCCGCAGCCCAGGGGATGCCTACCGGCTTCATCTCAGGCAGAGCCGATGCACGGGCTGACATGTCGCCGCAAGTGCTTTCGTTGGCAACGCGACAAGCGCCCGCGCTAGGGACGCGGCCGCCTGCGTAGGGGAGGACTCGACTCCTAGCCGGTCACGAGTCTGAGGGTGGAATTCGAGTCGCCTTGCCGTAGTGGCGGTCTGCATAGATCGCAATAGGTCGCATCGTGTACATCTCAGAGATCCTTATCGAGAACTTCCGCTGTTTCGGTACGGGCGACAACAAACTGGCTTTGCCTCTGAGGCGAGGCCTAACGGCACTCGTCGGAGAAAATGACACCGGGAAAACGGCTGTAGTAGATGCGATTCGTTTCGTAGTAGGGACACGCGATCAGGAGTACCTCAGAATACGGGAAAAGGATTTCCACCTCCCGCCGGGTGGCGGAGAACGTGAGAGCGAGATCCACCTTCGCTGCCAATTCAAGGGGCTCACGAGGCGTGACAAGGGCGCGTTCGCCGAATACCTGACCTATCCCTCGGGCGAAGAGGGTGCTGAGGTAGCGCTGTATGTCAACTACAGTGCAAAGAACATCGCTGACATGACGCGGAACCGCCGCTTCGTCTCCGTGGACGTTAGATCCGGGAAGAATGGGGATGGGCCTACAATGGCCCCGGAAGCACGAGACCTGCTGCGTTCCACCTATCTGAGGCCCCTACGTGATGCCGAACGCGCGATGGCAGCGGGACGCGGTTCACGCCTGTCGCAGATACTTCAGCATACCAAGGAGATACGAGAGATCGGGGAGGACTTTGATCCGCAAGCGGACTCGACGAACGAGCAAAAGCTCAGTGTCTTGGGTGTAGCGGACTATACGAGCGCTCTATTGCGGAGCCGTCCAGGCATTAAGCAAGCCAGGAATCGTTTGAACAAACGCTACTTGATGCCGCTGTCGTTCGGCGGTGATGGCATAGAGGCCGATATCGACGTCAACACCAGCGGTAATAGGGAGGCCCGACTTCGCCAACTACTGGAGAAATTGGAGTTGGAAGTCCGCGACACAGGAACAGGCAGTGGAGCCTCGAACAGAGGCCTAGGCTCCAACAACGTGTTGTTTATGGCTTGTGAGATGCTCCTGGTCGGAACGGAGGAGCACGGTCTACCGCTGCTGTTGATTGAGGAACCCGAGGCGCACCTGCATCCCCAGCGGCAACTACGCCTAATCCAATTCCTCCAGACCCAAGCGGAAGACCTGCGCGCGGACGGTCAGGACATACAGATTCTAGTCACTACCCACAGTCCGAACCTCGCGTCGGCCGTGAGACTGGACAACCTCGTTCTACTGGAACATGGCAACGCGTTTCCGCTCCATCGAGACGCAACGCAGCTCGAAAAATCTGACTACCGGTTTCTCGAACGATTCCTCGATGTCACAAAGGCGAATCTATTCTTCGCCCGTGGCGTAGTCATCGTCGAAGGGGACGGAGAGAACATCATTGTCCCGGCTCTCGCACGGCTAATGGGTAAGGACTTCGTCGAACATGGCATATCACTCGTCAATGTCGGAGGTACGGGTTTGCGTCGATATGCCCGCATTTTCCTGCGGAAGGAGTTGGGGAAAAATGGGGCGATCTGCGTACCAGTTGCCTGCATTGCTGACATGGACGTGATGCCGGACTGCGCGCCCCGGATCGTGGGACGGGTCGGAGATGGTATGGAACTGCCCGACAAGCAGAGTCGCCGCTGGCGGATTAGGAGCGACTTCACGGAGGATGAACTCCGTTCACGTCGAGATCAGATCCGTGGAAGGGCGGAAGGGCAAAGTGTGAAGACTTTCGTATCTGACGAGTGGACGTTGGAATACGACCTTGCACATGCGGGGCTCGCGATGGATGTCTGGGTAGCAGCGCATCTTGCAAGGGAAGATGAGCAAATCAATGCCGGCACCAAAGATGTCGAAGCCGTAGCAGACGAGGCAGAGATCGCGTTCACTCAATTGAGGGACAACGTGGACGACGATGAACTTGCGTCACATGTATTCGCGTTATTCACGACCGGGCGAAGGGCGTCCAAGGCGGTCGCCGCACAATACCTCGTGGAACGGCTCGAGACGCGAATCGCGAAGGGCAACCTCACTAGGGACGGATTGGTCGGCGCGATGCCGTCCTATCTGGCCGATGCGATCAACTATGCGACGGCGGCAAGTCACCCGGGACAAACGACCGATTCGGTCGGCAACGCGGGACAAGACAATTAGCCAATACGCATCGCTCCCAGTCATCGACGACGTTGACATCGCATGGGTGTGCGATGTACTTGGGTTCCCATCGAACGCCTTCACGGGCTCGAGCGGAATCGACTCGCGTCGATCAATCATGCGGTCAGCAGAATCTCTTGACGTCGAGGCATGCCCGGGTAGCGGTAAGACGACATTGCTTGTTGCCAAGCTCGCAATCCTCGGACGCAAATGGACCGCGAATCGAAGCCGCCTTTGCGTACTCTCGCATACGAACGTAGCGCGTCGGGAAATTGAAACCCGTCTTGGGAACACTGCCGCCGGGCGGAGCCTACTCGCATATCCGCATTTCATCGGAACGATCCATGGCTTTGTGAACGAGTTCTTGGCACTGCCTTGGCTCCGTTCCTTAGGGTATCCCATCGAAATGATCGACGACGAAGTGAGTTTGCGTCGCCGTTGGCAGAAGCTCTCCTTCCCAACTCGTCGCGCGCTGGAGCAAAACATACACTCGAGACAAATTCTGAGGGTTCAAGACACTAGCTTCGGGTTGGGCGCGGTTCGTTGGGGCAAAGGGGGTGAGCTGGGG
>VXYL01000078.1:0-8117 GCA_009846005.1 Gammaproteobacteria bacterium
GAGTTGGCGGGCGGGCTCATACCAGCGACCTGAAAAGAAGGCCTGCTAGACCAAGTAGAGGCTCTCCGTTTGATTCGGGACAACATCGCCGCGTTCGGCGGCGACCCGGGGAATGTCACGATCTTCGGCGAGTCCGCCGGTGCCATGAGCGTCGGGGCTTTGTTGGCTTCCTCTTCGGCAAAGGGGTTGTTTCATGGCGGGATTCTGATTAGCGGTGCGACCAGCACTGCCAATACGCTCGCCCGGGCCGTCGAATGCGCGGAGGGGTTGGTCCACAAACTCGGACTGTCGCCAAGGGAAGACGTTGGCAAGCTCATGGCCCTTGCACCGGAAGCCCTGATCGAGGCCGCCTCCGGATACCGGGCTGCAGGTGGTGGGATGACCTTTCAACCCTGTATGGACGGCACCGTTGTCGGCGAGTTTCCGCTCGATGCGGTCAAGGGTGGCGCGGCGGATGGCATCCCGGTCCTGGTTGGCACGCAACGGGACGAGTGGCGCGGTTTCACGCTCAACAATCCCCAGACCGCGAATCTCGACGATGCCGGGCTACTGGCGGAGGTCTCCAGCAACGTCGAAGACCCGGCGTCCTTGATCGAAGGCTATCGTCGGATCCGCGACGGGCGCGGTGTCGCCACGGATCCGACGTCGTTGTTCGCAGCAATCGAGACCGACCGCAAGATGCGCATGCCGGCGATCGACCTAGCCGAAGCGTTGGCGGCGCGAGGCGAATCGGCCCATCACTATATATTCGCCCACGAGTCACCGTGGGATGGAGGCAGACTGGGTTCCCCCCACGCCATCATCATCGGCTTCGTGTTCGGAACCCATGCCATGAGCGAGGAGAGCGCGGCGTTCTTCGGCGCGGGCGAAGCAGCGGATGCGGTGTCGGGCCACCTGCAGGATGCGTTCTGCGGCTTGGCGAGCACCGGAAGTCCACGCACCAACGCCATGGCGGACTGGGAACCCTACGATGCGCAGTCGCGCTCAACCGGTATCTTCGTCGATCCCGTTCAGGTCGAGGGCGCGCCCTACGACGAGGAGCGCGCGCTCTGGGTCGGACGCGAGGTCAGCCTACCGTTCGGCCCGTCGCGGTGGTGACACCACGTAGGGGCCGGGCTTGTCCCGTCCCGTCGCCGGCGCAGCCAACCTCACCCAGAAGCCGTCACATCCGCCAGTTGACTTCGACGCCGAACGTACGCGCCCGTCCGAAGTTGTAGCCCTGCTGGTTGCGTTCGTAGGCAACGACCTGGTCGAAGGCGTTGTTCAAGTAGACGGCGAGGTCGTAGTTGTCGCGGCGCAACATGAGCCTCGTATCCGTCTTGTGGTAGCTCGGCGTCACGCGCTCGTTGTCGGGTCCTCGCCATTGCTCGCCAACGACGTAGTGTTCGCCTCGGGCGGTTGCCTGGAATCCAGCGATTTCGAAGTTGTAGGACAGCGAAACACTGCCGGTGAACTCGGGGCTGGCCGGGATGCGGTTGCCCACCTGGACACCGAGCGCGGTGGACCCCGCAACGCGAGCGTCATTGCCTGCCGACGCCGTGCCGATGTCCGCCGTCGGTAGCCAGGCGCCGGCCGCTCGAAGCGTGAGCGCATCGCTCAGATGCGCCTCGAGCTCGAACTCCACGCCCCTTGTCTCGGCATTGCCCGCGTTGTCCGCGTAGGAGAACGGGAACGGCGAGACGCCCGGGAGATCAGGCGTAAACGACTCGACATCGATGATGATGTCGGTCCAGTCTATCGCGAACAAGGCCGCGGTAAAGCTGAACCGGCCGTCCGCCACCGTCGCCTTCACGCCGAGTTCCAGGCTTTCCGCCTGGTCGCCCTCGATGGTCTGAACCCCGAGTAGGAAGTCATACAGGTCGGCAGCGGCCTGGGAGGATCCGCGGATAGGTTCCACCTGCGCGATGACATTGACAACCGCGCCCTGCACGATGCCCGGTCGGAAGCCGTGCGACCAGACGCCGTAGACCATCCAGTCGTCGTTGGGTCGCCATGTCAGACCGACCTTGGGCGACGTCTTCGTGTCGTCGTCGAGTCTGAACGAGGTGTCGATGGTGTTCGACGGATTGAAGCCGTTCACGTAGTCGTCAACCTGGACTTGAACGTCGGCGACCCGGACGCCCACGGTAACTTCCCATTGCGGGGTGATGGCATAGCTCACCTCGCCGAAGTATGAGGTTTCCTCGAGATAGTTCTCGTCACGGGAACCGGAGAACAGGATCCTGTTGAGGAACCCCCTGACGATCGTAGCCTGACGTTCGGGCGTTATTCCGGGATTGAAGAGCCACAGCAGGCTGCAATGCTCATCGAATAGCTGCCCATCCACTTCGGTCTGCAATATCCCCGCGTAGGGCACTTCATCTGGGCACGGTGCATGGGTTCCGTCGAATCGATAGCTGTCTTTGAAGTAATGGCCGATGGTCCACTTCAGACGGCTGTCGGTGTTGGAGACGAGGCGAAACTCGTAGGAATAGCCATCGGCCCAACTTATGCAGGTGCTATGGCAGATCTGCCCCGCCATGATTCCGCCCCTCCCGGTCATCGGATTGATCGTAGGTGCGGTGGACACATCGCATTCGCCGGTTGGCAATAGTCCGAAACAGACGAAGTCCTCTACGAAGCGGCGCGAGAAATTCACATGCGGCGGCGATTCGTCGCCGGCCCGTTTCGTGTACCGGTCGTACGTCGAGTAGTTCCCGGTCAACGTTGCAAATGGCAGATCCCACGTGAAGTCTAGGTTGAACAACTCGTACTCGTCGATGGTCCCATCGAGATCCGTCCCCGCTAGCGTGGGGTGAGCCTTGTGTGTGATGTATGGATCCCGATCGAACTGCGCGTTGTGGTCGCCCGAGCAGTCGAATTGGTTTGGATAGGACGGTATCTCGATCAAGTTGACGTCGACGCGAAGCTCTTCGTAGCAGTGGAAGGCAATCGCCGGTCCTCCCCCCGTCATGTCGACGTCCATGTACATCGCATGAGCCTCGAAGGTGTCGGTGGGGTAGAACCCGACGGTGATCCGGCCGCCGGTTTCCTCTTCCCAGTCCGTATCCTCGCCTCGGCCGGGCGCGTCGATGAGGCCCTTCATGTCGCGCGAGTAGAGGATTGCCCGCACTGCGGCCATGTCCCCGAGGGGAACGTTGACCATGCCGTCGATGCGGTGTCCGAACCCGCTGGAATGGGCCATGGTCTCCGTCGATCCCCTGATCGCGAAGTCGAGTCCCGTCGGGTTGGGCTTGTTGGTGATGTAGCGAATCGCGCCGCCCATGGTGCCCTCGCCGTAGAGGGTTCCTTGTGGCCCTTTCAGCACCTCGACCCGCTCCAAGTCGAACAGGGGAATCGAAAAATGCTGGGCATCGCCATTCGTGGAGCCGATGGGCATGTTGTTCAGGTAGGCGCCCACGGGTGAGCCGTTGCCCTCCGCGTACGGCGAAATGCCGCGAATCGTGACGTCGTTGAACCCGGACGTTGCCTTCTTGAGGTTGAGACCGGGAATGTTGGTGTAAAGCGAGAAGATGTTGTGAATGCCCTTCTCGATGATCTGATCCTCGGACAGTGCCGTAATCGAGATCGGCGTATCCATCAGGTTCGTGTCCCGGTAGGTGGCGGTTACGATGACCTCCTCCAGCCTCGAATCGCTTTCGTCCTCGGCATCCTCTTCCGCACCTGAAGCCGGCACGCCGATCATCGCCGCGGCCAACGGGGTGGCGACAAGGCCAAGCCAAGGCCTGCACATCGGTTCGCGTGTGTCTTTACCCATTCTCGATCCCCCATTCGAATCTGTTCTTGGATGCGCGATGTTGGATCGCGCTCCGGTTCGAGAGCGCGCCCTAGATGGTGGCTGAGACGTGGTGGACTACGGGTCAGTCAAGAGCTACGGGCGACGTCACTCACAACACTAGCATGTTGGGTACGTTCGTAACAATTCCTCGCGGAGTGTTCACGAGCCCGCCAGTTAGGGGGCTGTGCTTGCCCACAGGATGGTCAGTCTTTAGGATGGATGAGAGCTACACGAAGAGCCTGTTGGGAGGGCCAACCATGAGCAAAATCGTAACGTTCCCCAAGGAAAAGCACGCATCCGGAAAGCAGATGACCGTCGAGCAGATGCAGACCGAACAGGATCGCGAGATCTTCGCGAGGATTCTCTTGGAGAACGTCGCCCGGTGGATTGCCGACCCGGACCGGGACGAGATCATCAACATGGACGTGGATCGCGTGGTGAGCCCGAGGCTGACGCCGGAGCAGGTCGAGGAGATGGACAAGTCCGGAGCGGGGTCTTTCGGACACACGACCGTGATCGAACCCGCCGACCTCGATCTGTACGAGTCCTACATGTACCCGCCGCTCGCCATGCCGGAGAAGCCGGAGGTGATGGTGTCGTACTGGGATATGAACAACAAGATCCCGTTCCTCGAGGGCCGGGTCATGGTCAAGGCCCTGTGCCCGGACGGCTTCGAGTCGTGGCTGGTGATCAGCGTGCCCGTGCCGAACTTCTACACGGCGCTCGAGGGCAACTGCTGGGGCTGGCCGAAGTACGTCTGCGACGAGATGACCGTGGAGAAGGAACGCTCCGAGGTCATCTACGAAGGCAAGGTGCGCCTGTCGATGGACTTCACGCCGGGCGGCGTCGACGACGCTACGATCCGGCAGTTGAAGGCGCAGGGCACCGAAGGCGGCAACACCATCTCGTTCCACATCGACGGCGGTGGCATGTGTCTCATCCGCCAGGGGCGACCCGGTGGCCGCGGCCGACAGGAGACGCACTTCGCGGAATGGGAGGCGGGCATGATCCGGACCTGGATGCGCCCGGAGGATCCCTGGGCGGGTCTGATCCCGGAAGACTGCGTGACCCCGGGCGTCTGGCAACGGTCGTTTGGCCTTGGCGGCGGCGAAGGCGGCGTCATGTGCAAGGTCAAGCGCCGCGATTGACGCGATAGCCTAGACGAGCACCGTTCCATGGACGTAGGGGCGACCCTATCGCGCCCGGTAGGGCGCGCGGTCGCCCGCGTCGGCAGGGTGCGTGATCAACGGGACGGGACAAGCCCGTCCCCTACGCGGTAGGGGGAAACATGCCAAGACCATTGAAAGTCGGCCTTGTGGGCACGGGCGGGATTTCCAACCGCCACATGGACGCCTATCTCCGGTACCCCGACCGCGTGCGGCTTACCGCCGTCTGCGACATCGTCCGACCCCTTGCCGAGGAGTACGCGAAGAAGACCGGCGTCGAGGCCGTCTACACCGACTACCAAGAGATGCTGCGGGACGCGGACATCGACGCCGTGGACATCTGCACGGGGCACCGGCACCACGCCCCGCAAGCCATTGCTGCGGCCGAGGCCGGCAAGCACGCCCTCACCGAGAAGGCGATGGCCCAAGATCTCGACGAGTGCCGGGCGATGATCCAAGCTGCGGATAAGGCGGGCGTCACCCTGATGGTCGCCCAGCATCTGCGCTATTCCCCGGAAGCGCGGGCAGCGAAACGGCTCATCGAAGAGGGCGGATTGGGCGACATCCAGGCGGCGAGAACCCATCTCATCATGTCGGGACCGAGGAAATCCTGGATGAACGACGCGAACGAAGGCGGTGGTGTCCTCGCGCTGAATTCCATCCACCATCTCGATCTGCTCCGCTACTACGTCGGCAACGTCAAGCGCGTAACGGGCGTCTGCCGGAGCGTACAGCCCGCGATGCTCAACGGCGCTGAGGACCTGGTTGCCGGAACACTCGAGTTCGAAAACGGCGCGATCGGGGACATGTTCGCCAGTTGGACAACCTATGTCGCCCCCGGAGTCCCGTCGTACACGGTGATCGGCACCAAGGGGACCATCCAGTCGACGCCGCCCGATTTGGGTGACGAGGACCGCCCGGTCGCCCATTTCGGGAGGGTCCTGTTCGCCGAGAAAGAGGCACTCGATCCGCGTAATCGACCGGAGGACTTGAAGAAGATCATGGAGCCGCCCTTCGAGCCCATTCCAACGCTCGGCGGCGAACTGCCGAGTTCCAACTTCTTCGTGAACGAGATCCTGCACTTCGCGGACTGCGCAACCACCGGTGCCGAACCGATCAGCAGCGGCCGGGACAACATCGAATCCATGAAGGTCATGTTGGGGATTTTCGAGTCGTCACGGACAGGCAAGGCGATCAACCTGGGCGATCTCTAAGCCCGCGCCTGGATGGGAACGACGGCGACGGCAACGAGGCTCGTGCTGACCGTCGCCGGCTGGGCTGCCTTGGCCGCCGAGCCTACCTTCGAGCACGGCGTCTCCTTCTTCGGCGATTACAAGTACCCGCCCGATTTCGAGCATTTCGACTACGTCAATCCGGATGCACCGAAAGGCGGCATGATGGTGCTGGCGACGGACACGCCGTGGAACTCGTTCACGCCGTATCTACACAAAGGCATGGTTGCGCCGGGCGTTCAACACGACTTCGGCTCCAATCCGTTTTTCTACGACGGCTTGTTCACGGCATCGGACGACGAAATCGGCACCTTCTACGGCAATCTCGCCGAGGCCGTGGCGATCGCCGATGACTTCCGCCGGGTCCGCGTACGGTTGCGCCCGGAGGCCCGTTGGCACGACGGCGTTCCCGTGACGGCGCGGGATGTGCGCTTCACGTTCGAGCACATCGCCCGGAATTCTGCGTTCAACCTGCAGTCGGCCTTCGGCATGGTGGACTTGGTGGAAGTCCACGGCGCCTACGATTTCACGTTTCATCTCAACGAAAAGAACGGTTTGAATCCCGCCGTCGTGTCGAGCCTCGGCAAGATCGCGATTCTTCCCGAGCACTACTGGCGTGAAGCGGACAACACCAAGACCACCCAGACGCCGCCGCTGGGCAGCGGTCCGTACCGCATCGCCGGGTTCATGCAGTCTCGTTTCCTGCTCTACGAACGGGTGCCCGACTACTGGGGCAAGGACCTCGGCGTACACCGCGGCCGCCACAACCTCGACTACATCCGCTACGACTTCTACCGCGACGACACCGTCGCACGGGAAGCGTTTCGCAAGGGTCTCGTCGACGTTTGGCGGGAAACCGATCCACGGTTCTGGTTCGACCGCTACGACGACGCCCTGGCCAAGGGCTGGATGGTCAAGCGCAAGCACAACTTCCAGTACTACGTGGGGCTATTGAGCGGTTTGGTGATCAACAGTCGCCGGGAGCATCTCAAGGATGTACGTGTCCGCGAGGCCCTGACGCTGGCCTTCGACTACGGCTGGCACAACCGGGTGATCACGCGTGGATTCCACACTCGGCCGGATAGCTATTTCGCACCGTCGCCTTTCGCGGCGGCGGGGCCACCCAGTCCTACCGAGACACGGCTATTGGCACCCTTTCGCGACGACTTGCCGGCACGCGTATTCACCGATGCTTTCGAGCTTGAACCCTCGGACGGAGTCGGTCGCAACCGGCACTTGCTGCTCAAAGCCCGTGAGCTTCTCCGGGAAGCTGGTTGGGTGGTGCGCGACGGTGCTCTGACCAATGACTCGGGCGACCGGTTGGCGCTGACGTTCGTCCTACGTAGCGTGGAAGAGCGGCGAATCGTCATGCAGTTCGTCGACCAGTTGCAGAAGCTCGGGGTCGATACGCGCTTGCGGTTGGTGGATGCGGCGCACTACGTCAACATCATGAAGGACTTCGATTTCGACATTTCCTTCGGTCAGCTCGGCGTCGCGAACCCCGCCGGCATCGAGATTATCTCGTATTGGCATTCGAGCAACGCCATGCTGCCGCGAACCCGGAACCTCTCGGGCATCGCGAGCGACGCCGCCGACGAAATGATCCTCAAGGTCCTGAACGCGCGCACCCGAGAGGAGTTGACGGCCGCGCAGCGGGCGCTCGACCGGATCCTGTTATGGAACTTCCTGACCATCCCTTTGATCGCTGTGGAGGGTCCCAACGTGGTCTACTGGAACAAATTCGGCCGTCCTCCGGCCGATGCCGAATTCCGCACCAGTTTCCCATCGGCCTGGTGGTACGACGAGGCCAAGGCGGCCCGCATCCCAGCGCCGGACTGAACCCGCACCAAGTACGCGTGTGACGCGTAGGGGACACCCTTGTGGTGTGACGCGTAGGGGACACCCTTGTGGTGTGACGCGTAGGGGACACCCTTGTGGTGT
>VXYL01000078.1:8127-11478 GCA_009846005.1 Gammaproteobacteria bacterium
TGACGCGTAGGGGACACCCTTGTGGTGTGACGCGTAGGGGACACCCTTGTGGTGTCCCGCGATAGCCTCGCCTCTACGGCGGAACCTCTCCCTGTCCACGGGCTTTGGGGTAGCATCCAACGCTTCGTTTGCATTGGGAGGGGATGCAATGATGTCTTTGGGTCTGCGTGCGCGGTTCTTGCTCCTGACCGTAGCGTCCATGGTGACGGTCTGGGCCGTGGAGGCTGCCGAGGACGGAGCTTCCACGGAACCGGCAAAGGAGGCTCGTCCGCCGGGTTGGGTCGACGAAGCCCGCGTCATCGCCGCCGGCGAAGCGGAACCCGGCAGCTGGCTGGCCCATGGCCAGACCTACGACGAACTGCGGTTTTCCACCCTCACGCAAATCAACCGCGACACCGTGGGAATTCTCGGTCTCGCGTGGGTCAAGAATCTGGACAACCGGTTTCGCCAGCAGTCGACGCCGTTGGTGATCGACGGCGTCATGTATTTCACCGATCCTTGGAGCGTCGCCTACGCGGTGGACGCCAAGACGGGCGAGGAGATCTGGCGCTTCGACCCGGAGACCGACCGGAATTCCATGCGCTACTCCTGCTGCGGCGGGCCGGCGAACCGGGGCATGGCGGCCTACAAGGGCAAGCTCTACTTCGCGACCTTCGACGCCCGGCTCGTCGCGGTCGACCAGGCCACGGGGGAGAAGATCTGGGATGTCGACACCACCCACTACCCCACCAACAATCCCTACACCATCACCGGGGCGCCCCGGGCGGTGCACGGCAAGGTCTTCATCGGCCAGAGCAGCTCCGAGTTCGGGCTGCGCGGGCATCTGTCCGCCTACGACGCGGATACCGGCGAACTCGCCTGGCGGTTCTTCACGGTACCGGGCGACCCCACGAAACCCTTCGAGCATCCGGAACTCGAAGAGGCCGCCAAGACCTGGTCCGGCGAGTGGTGGAAGCTGGGCGGCGGCGGCACGGTGTGGCATTCCATCGTCTACGACGCGAAGTTCGATCAACTCCTGTTCGGCACCGGAAACGGCGCCCCCTGGCCACGCAAGATCCGCTCCCCGGGCGGCGGCGACAACCTGTTCCTCGGCGGGGTCATGTCGGTCAACGCCAACACCGGCCGCATGAACTGGTTCTACCAGATGACGCCCGCCGACAACTGGGACTTCAACGCCTGCCAGGACATCGCGCTGCTCGACATGGAGGTCGACGGCAAGATTCGCTCCGTGCTGCTGCAGGGGCCGAAGAACGGCTTTTTCTACGTGCTCGACCGCGAAAACGGGGAACTGCTGCGCGCCAATCCCTACGTGCGCCTGAACTGGGCGACGCATATCGACATGGAGACCGGGCGTCCGGTGGAGGACCCGGAGATGGCCTACGACGAGAAGGCGCAGTGGGTGCTGCCGAGCAACGCCGGCGGTCACAGCTGGCAGGCCATGGCCGTGGACCCGGACCGGGGCATCGCCTATTTGCCGGTCCAGGACATGGCGGCCTGGTACGGCCTGCCGCAGTCGTTCCTCGATACCGGCGAGTTCGAACTCGATCCCAACCGCATGAGCCTGGGGGTGGATATGCGTCCCCACGAAGGCGCACCGCCGCGGCCGGAGGCAAGCGGCTACCTGAAGGCGTTCGACCCGTTGACCGGGGAGGAGGTGTGGAGCGTCGAGCGCGACACACCGTACAACGGCGGCGCCCTGGCGACGGCCGGCGGCTTGGTTTTCCAAGGCGATGCCGCTGGCCAACTCGCCGCCTACGATGCCGACGACGGAGCGTTGCTCTGGGAATACGACACCCAGGGCAACACGCCCGCCTCACCCATCACCTATGCAATCGACGGCGAACAGTACCTGGCGGTTCTGGTCGGTCGCGCCTGGCAGCACGAGGAAAGCGACGGTCGCCTGATGGTGTTCAAGCTCGGTGCGGAAAAGGGCGAGGTGACCGCGGAACAGATTGGGGCTGCCGACATCCCGGAGCCGCCGCCGCTCACCGCGAGAGAGGAGGACATCGGGCGCGGCGAACTCCTCTACAACCGCACCTGCGTTGGTTGCCACGGCATCGGTGCGGTGGCGACCATCAATGCCGATCTGCGCATGATGAGCGGCGAAACCCACGAGCGCTTTCAGGACATCGTCCGGGGCGGCGTGCTCGCGGACAAGGGGATGCTGTCCTTCGCCGCCGCCGTCACCGCCGAGGAGGCGGAGATGATCCGGCAGTACGTCATTTCGCAGGCGCTGAAGGCGCGGGCGGCACCGGCGGAGGAAGGCGAGAGGAGGCGGCGCGGCCGGGGGCGCGGCCGGAATTGAGCGGACTCGTCAGCCTGCCAACATCCAGGCCATGCCGACTATCGCGATCGCGGTCCAGGCGAAGAACCGCTGCGCTCGCGGACCGGACAGATGCAGCCTCGTTCGCGCGACGTAGAGGCCTATCAGGAATCCGGCCACCAGTCCGGTGAGGTGCGCCACGACGTCGGTGTTCTCGCCCCCCGTGCCGGTGTAGGCGAAGAACGCGATTGCCGCGAACACCGGCGCGAACCGGCGCTGCCACCGGGCCTGGCGGAAATACCCGCTTCGCCAGAAGAACGCGCCGGCGAGGCCAACGGCCGCGAACGTCGCCGTGGAAGCACCGATGGACATGAAGAACTCGGGACGAACGAGCACGTTGAGGGCGTTGCCGAACGTACCCCCGAGCACAATGCAGAGCCAGGCCAGGCCCGACCCGAAATACCGTCCAGCGAGCAGACCGAATACGGCCCCGAACAGCGAGTTGGCCACGATGTGTGCGAGGTCGGCATGCAGTGTGAGTGCCGTGACAAGGCGGTAGAGTTCGCCCGACATCACCGAGGCCACGTGCAGGCGTCCGGCGGCGCGCCAATCCCAGCCGAATAGGTCCCCTCCTTCGGCCAGCATTACCGCCCAGATAACGGCGAGATAGGCCGCCACACCCCACCACCCGGAGTCGATCCGAATGGGAAACGCCGGGGGTGGGCGACTGACGTTCTCCCGCTCGTAGGCGGCGATCTCCTCCCGACCGTGGGCGAGATCCTCGAACGCGACCAGCAAACGCCAGTCGCCGTCGATGAGATCGATCCGGTTCTCGATGCCTCGGGCGGTCAGAACCAGCGCGAAGGTCCGCAGGTCGCGTCGTTCGCGGGCGGTGCGCAGCGCCACCCAGTCCACGTTCTCGGCCATACGGGCATGGTGACACATCCCCGGCGAGTCCAACGACTCGATGCATCCCGGGTGGTTGACGAGTCGACCCGCAACCTGTTTAAACGAGCCCGACCATTCCGAAACAACGGGCCACCAGGCTTGCGGCGAGGGGAGGCGCCAATTCATTGATGCGATGAAGG
>VXYL01000102.1 GCA_009846005.1 Gammaproteobacteria bacterium
CCGTGCTCAGTCATCCCGAGCGGGATCAGCCGCACTTCAAGCGATTCGCGGAGAAACTCAACCGCTACTTCGCGATCAAGACCACGGTCAGCGTCGCCACGGGCGTGTTCGTCGGTCTGGCGCTGTGGCTCCTGGGCGTCGACTTCCCGATCCTGTGGGGGCTTCTTGCCTTCCTGCTGAACTACGTGCCCAACATCGGCAGCGTCATTGCCGCGATTCCGCCGGTGCTGCTCGCGATCATGCAGTTGGGGCCGATCAGCGCGGTGGCGACGGCGGGCGTCTTCCTCGTGGTGAACGTGGTCATGGGCAGCGTCGTGGAGCCCAAGTTCATGGGGCGGGAACTCGGCTTGTCGACGCTGGTGGTGTTTCTGTCGCTGGTGTTCTGGGGCTGGATGCTGGGACCGGTGGGCATGCTGCTGTCCGTGCCGCTGACAATGACCGTGAAGATCGCCATGGAAGCCAACCCGTCCACCAACTGGATCTCTCACCTGCTCGATCCCGCGGACGCGCGTCCGGACACCGGGGACGATGACGAGCCGAACGACGATGGACAAGCCGGTTCGGATCCGTGAGCTACGAGCGGGACAACGTCCGACGCATGACCGGCTACGTCTACGGCGAACAACCGCAGGATCCCGGCATCGTCAAGCTCAACACGAACGAGAGCCCCTATCCGCCGTCTCCCGCCGTGGCGGATGCGATTCGTTCGTTCGACGCCGGGACGCTGCGTCGCTACCCGCCTGCGACCGCCGATTCCTTCCGCCGCCAGGTGGCCACCCGATTCGGCCTGTCGGTGGATCAGGTCGTCGTCACCAACGGCGGGGACGAGGCGCTGAGACTCGCGATGACGACCTTCGTGGATCCCGGGGCAACCTTCGGGACCACCGAGCCAGGCTATTCGCTGTGCCCGGTGCTCGCCAATGTGCAGGGCTGCGAGGTGGCTTCCGCCGAGCTGACAGCCGACTGGTCGCTGCCGGACGGCTTCGCCGCGAAGATGAATGCCGCCGGCGCCAAGCTGACCTGCTTGGTGAATCCCCATGCGCCGTCCGGTGTTCTGGTGGACGCGGACACGGTCGCGGCGGTGGCGCGGGAACTGGACGGCGTACTGCTGGTGGACGAAGCGTACGTGGATTTCGTGGATCCAGAACTTCGCCACGACCTGACGTCTCTCCTGGCCGACCACGACAATCTGCTGCTGCTCCGAACACTGTCGAAGGGCCATTCGCTCGCCGGAATGCGTGTCGGGTTCCTGCTCGGTAGCACCGGCCTCGTGGGCCCCATCCTCACCAAGACCCGGGACAGCTACAACGTCGACGCCCTCGCCCAGGTTGCCGCGGAGGCGGCCTTCGCCGATCGGGCCTACGCCGAGCGGGGTTGGCGTGCCGTGCAAGAAGAGCGCCGACGACTGACAGCCGGGCTCGTCGAACTGGGGTTCGCCGTACCGGAGTCCCAGTCGAACTTCGTGCTCGCCGGAGTACCCCCCGGCGTGTCCGCGAGGTCGTTGTTCATGGGCCTTCGCGAACGCGGCATCGTGGTTCGCCACTTCGACACGCCGCGGCTGTCGAACAGTTTGCGCATCACCGTCGGCACGGCCTCGGAGAACGACCTGCTTCTGACGGCGCTTGGGGAAATCACGTCCAGTTCACGTTGTAACAGTTGACGCATTCGGGATTGCTACAATCGCGCCGCTTCCAACCACGAGCATCCCCATGCCCGACGCGCTTCCCGCACTCAGTCTTGCCGCTGTGCCCGGTCGTCGGCGCGCAACGCTGGACCTCGCGCGCGAGATCGAGAACCGTGGTTTCCCGGGCATCTACTGCCCGAGCCTCGCCGACGGCGTCTCATTGTGCGGGGCGCTTGCCCAGGTCACGCAGTGGATACGGTTCGGCACCAGCATCCAGCCCATCTATACGCGCCACGTCCAGGACTTCGCCCAGGCGGCGAGCTTCATCCACGAGACGTCCGGCGGTCGCTTCGACTTCGGCATCGGGGTCAGCCATGCGCCGGCCATGGAACGGTTGGGAATTGCCGCAGGCAAGCCTCTGGCCGACATCTGCCGCTTCGTTCGGGACTTGAAGGCGGTGCCCAGGGCCGGGGAGCTGCCCCGAATCGTACTTGCGGCGTTGCGTCGTCGAATGATCCGACTCGCCGAGGAGGTCGCGGGCGGCTTGGTGTTCGCCAACGGGGCGCGGTCGCACATGGCGACATCGCTCGGTGTGCTCGGTTCGTCGAGCCGGGACGGGGACGGCTTTTTTATCGGCAACATGATCCCGACGGTTGTGTCCGACGACGTGGAAGCCGCCAAGGCGCGCAATCGACGGACGCTGGCGAGCTACGCCGCCCTGCCGAACTACCGCGCGTATTGGAAGGAAGCCGGCTACCGGGAGGAAATGGAGGGCGTCGAAGCGGCCCTGGCGGTCAAGGACTTCGAGGGCGTGTCGCGATGCCTCACGGACCGTTGGCTCGCCGACACCACCCTGTTCGGCCCAGCCGCCAAGGTGAGGGAGGGCATCGAGGCCTGGTACGACGCGGGAATCAAGACGCCGATCATCGTGCCATCGTCCGTGAACGGCGGACAGTTCCAGGCGTTCGAAGAGTTCTTCGCGATTTGGTGATGCACGCATAGCATGAACCAACGCATCTGGGTTATTCGTCACGGCAAGTCTGCGCGACCGTTCGGCGTGTTGGACCAGAACAGGCCCTTGGCGAAACGGGCGAGCGAGGACGCGACCCTGATCCGGGGCTGGCTTGGCTCCGGCCCCACCCTGTTCGTGCCGAGTTCGGCGGCGCGCGCCGTGCAAACCGCACAGCTGCTCACCGACGACGTTCCCGTGTTGCCGAGTGCGGATCTCTACGTGGCGTCTCCCGGCGAGTTCCTTGGCGTCATCGAAGAGACCCTTGCCGGACACCGCGATGATCACGTGGCGTTCATCGGCCACAACCCGACCGTGACATCGCTGGTAAACCACCTGGCGCGTCGGATGTTGACCGATAGCGTGCCGACGCTGGGCGTTGCGGCATTCGAGAATGTCGGCGGACGTTGGCAACTCCTCGACTACGTCACGCCGAAGGAGCTCCGATAATTCACTTGTCCGCGGCAACAGGCGCCCACTCGAGTCAAGTCTGATGCCGTATTGTCGCCATCACGCGTCGGGCTGGGGTGCCACCGCTAGCGCGAAGACGCCGTGTTGTGGTGGTAGCCGAATCACGGTTAACCTGCCCGCAGGCGTTTTGCTTGTTCCGGAGGCCCGACCATCATGGATTTCCTCGTCTTTCTAGCCGCCGGCGCCACGGCGTATTTCGCATGGCGCATCGTCGATCAACTGCCGGACGTGCTCTATCGATTGAGCGAGATCCAGCGCGACATCGCGGAACTGCGCCGTCGGGGGGAGGGGGACGACGCGAACTCGGACGGGGACGCCGACGAATGAGACGCCGTAGTCCTAGACCTGTCTCGCTCGTGGCACAAAGCGAGCCGGGGGTCGCGCCGAGTTCTTGAACGCCGACGTCCCCGATCCGGTCGCGCTACTCCGCGAAGACCGCGCTCGTGCGGCCGAGCGTGCGGATCGCATGGCGAACCTGTGCGTGGTCGCCACGGTTGACGCTGGCGAACCCGAGGCACGGACGATGGTTCTGCGCGACCTGGAGCCGGCCCTTTCGGGACCGCCGAGTTTAGGGCTCTTCGTGAACAGCACGAGCCCCAAGTTCGGGGAGTTTCGCCAGTCGTCCACCGTCGCCCTCGTGGTCTACCTGCCGAGCCTCGCCGTGCAATACCGTCTGCGCTGTTCCCTCGAACAGCTTCCGGAGGGCCTCGTGCGCGCTAGCTGGCAGTTGCGACCGCCGATCCCCAAACGCATGGACTGGCTCTACGAGGACCACCCCCAGAGCAGCGTCATCGATGGTCGGGAGGCGCTCGTGGATCTTCTCCACGGCCCCGAACCGACCGTGGCACCGGAGTCCGCGATCGGCTTCAAGTTGGTAGCGGAGAGCGTCGAACGCCTCGACCTCAACACCGAGGACGGTATTCACGATCGACGGCGGTACGCGTTCGACGGGCAATCCTGGCACGAGGAGGTACTCGTGCCTTGAGGGTTTGCGACGGAGCTGATCAGGCGTTCTCGGTGTCCGCCGCTTCGAGTTCGGAGTCGGTGGGTCCGATGCCGACGAGGTTCTGGTAGCAGGTGTCCTTGGCCAAGGCGACGAAGGCTGCGATGTAGGGCGCGTCGCGTTGCTCGGTGCGCACGGCGGCATAGAGGTTCGGCCAGATCCCTTCTTCCCCGAGCGAGCGGGCAACGACGTAGTCGCGTTCGATGTACTCGTGCAGCGCCCAGTTCGGCAGGCAGCAGACACCGCGACCGCTCGCCACCAACTGCACCATCATGGGCGTGAGTTCCGCCGTTCGAACCCTTGCCGGTTCGACGCCTGCGGGATCGAGGAACCGAGTGAAGATGTCCTGCCGGGAACGGTCGATGGGATACGTAATAAGTGTTTCCTCCGCCACGTCGCCGGGGTCGATCCACTCCTTCTCGGTCAGGGGGTGGTCCGCAGCCAGCGCCATCTGGGCTTCGTAGCCGAACAGCGGCAGGTAGGCGAGCCCCGGCTCCTCGATGGGGTCGGCGGTGACCACGAGATCAAGGTCGCCCCGCAGCAGGGCGGGCAAGGGCTGGAAGTGGAATCCGCCCGAGATGTCCAGTTCCACCTCTGGCCAGTCCTCCCGGTAGGCGTTGATGGCCGGGAGCAGCCATTCGAAGCAGCTGTGGCATTCGATGGACATGTGCAGGCGGCCCGAGTGCCCGCCGGCCAGTCTGGCAAGGTCGAGCGAAGCCGTCTGGACCAGCGGCAGGACCTCGTCGGCCAACTGCAACAAGCGCTTTCCGGCGGATGTGAACCGCATCGGACGAGTCTTGCGGATGAACAACGTACAGCCCAAACGCTCTTCGAGGTCCTTGAGCTGATGCGACAGGGCCGACTGCGTCAGGTAGACCCGCTCGGCAGCTTCAACGAGCGTGCTTGCGCCGCGCAGCGCAGCGACGGTTCGGAGATGGCGCAGCTCGATGTGGTGCATGGACACTCCTCGCGTGCCGACAAAATATACTGACACACGGTTGGCGTAGGGGCGACCCTTGTGGTCGCCCGCCGAACCCGCATCGTTCGGGGTTGTTGTGGTACGAGAATGCGGCAGCATTCTCGATCGCGGCCGAAGGGCGGGCCGGGACGGGAAGCCCGTCCCCTACGGCGTCTCGTCCGCCTCGTCGACGTCCAGCCGCGTGGCCCAGGCTGTCGCCTGTTCGCGCATTGGCCCCGCGTCCTCGCGTAGGACCATGCCTTGTTCGACCGCACGGTCCAGCGCCGCGTTCCAAGCCTCAAGATAGTGCTGGCTGTCCGGGTACAAATCGGCGAGTTGCTCAGCGTCGAAGTCGGTGGCGGTGCCGTATAGGAAGCCGAACCTCGATCCTTCGCGAGGCGTTCCGAAGCCGCTATGCGAAGCGGTCGGCACGGCGATATGCGGCAGGCGGATGCCCCCCTTGGCGTTGCCGTGTTCATCCCGGACGACATTGGGGCGCGGTGCGCCGGGCGTAACCTCGACACGTGGCATTACCGGAGGCTCAACGCCGTCCTTGATCCAGTAGTGCAGGTGCCGGATTGCGGCGTTGTATACGGGCGAATACGACATCCAGTTCGAGCCGCCCTCGGTGGGTGCCTCGGGCCTTGGTACGGATACGTGCGAGGTGCCCGCGACCTCCCAGAGCCGGAACCGCTCCGAGTCGGCTTCCCGCACGCCGTAGTAGCTGGTCACCTCGGTCTCGGAATTCACGACGATGACGGGGACATCCAGATCGGCACGGATCGAGGCCGGACTGCCGCGGCGCTGACCGGCAAGCTCCGAACCGAACGCCACGGGCCGACCGAAGTCGATGAACGGTATGTAGCCTTCGAACACCTGCGTGGATTGGTGAACGCCATTGATGTAGCTGCGCAGACGTCCGGCGGACTGCGAAGCGCCGACCGCGATGAGCCGCTCGACGGCCAAACCGCCCATCGGATCCAAGCCGACGCGAGGGCGATCCGGACCGACGGCCATCGCGGCCTGGGTGAAGATGTCGTAGGAAAAGGCGTCGCCGGGATGAACGAGGGAGCCGTAGCGCTCGGGATCCCAGGCTTTCAACCCCTGGGGATTCTGCGGGAAGCCGTCGATGCCGATCTTCTGCGCGGAAACGCCCACCCAGGCGTAGCCGCGCAGGGCTTCGGCGGACGCGGAACCGAGTTCGAAACCCGCCGTCACGTTCAGCCAGAACACGATCACCGTGCCATTGAACATCGCAGGATCTTCGGGCCGGACCACCAGCAGGCGCGTCTTGAAGCCTGCCTCGTCCTTGGCCTGCCGCGTTTTCCACCGACCGTCCAAGGTGTGCGTTCCCTCGGCCAATTCGTAGGCGGTTGCCTCGCCCGCCAGGAAATACTCCTCGGTCAGATACCCCTGCTCTGCGGCATCCACCGCGGCAAACGGACTGCCGCGTTCGCCACCGGTAACCGGCCCCGACAACGTCCCGGCGTTCGCCGCAACCGCGAAGCAGATGCCCAGCACCAGCCACATCGCTCTGGCCTTCATAACGGAATCCCCTATTCCCGGTTGGACATCGAGTGTAGCAACTCGCTACGGTCCCACCGATGGTTCCTTTCCGGCTCAACGGCGACGCCGCGCAGTTCGACGACGGCGAACGCGACACCCCGCTCCTTTTTGTTCTGCGCGGTCCAGCGGTCGGCGACATGACACCAAAACTCGGCTGCGCGCGCGAGGAGTGCGGCGCGTGCCGCGTGCTCGTAGACGGCGACCCGGCGTACGCGTGTACGCTCCCGGCGGGCGAGGTAGAAGGTAGGCATGTGGAGACGGCCGCCGGCTTGGATACGCCGGTGCGTCGAGCCTTGCTCGAGTCCAATGCCACCCAGTGCGGGTACTGCCTCCCGGGTATCATCGTGGCGGCCGAGGCGCTGTTTCGCCTCAATCCTCAGCCTTCGAGGGCCGAGATAGCCGCTGCGCTCGATTCGCAGTTGTGCCGCTGCGGAAGTCAACCACGTGTACTCAGCGCCCTGCTCGCGGCTGGCGGCGAATGAAGCCACTGCCCCCCGCCCTCGCCGCGACGCCGTCACTGGATCGTTGGATTCGCCTGACCGGCGAAGGCGGCGTGATCGCGTCTACCGGAAAGGTGGAGATCGGGCAGGGCATTCTCACGGCGCTCGGCACCATCGTCGCCGAGGAACTCGATGTGGCCCGAGGACGCGTGCAGGTCGTGTCCGCGCACACGGGACACACGCCGAACGAGGGCGTGACGGCCGGTTCCATGTCCATCGAGACCAGTGGTGCGGCACTCCGCCAAGCCAGCGCTTGGGCCCGCCGCCTGCTTCTAGAGCGGGCTGCGGCACGACTCGCCTTACCGGCCGACAGCCTGACGGTGGCGGACGGTGAAATCCGCGGGGAGGGCGTCAACGAGCCGTTGACCTATTGGGACCTCGCCGATCAGCAGTTCGACTTCGAGATCCGCCACCGAACGCCCGAAAAAGACCCGAGCGCTTATCGGCTGGTGGGACGCGACGGACAGAGGCGTACGGACATCCTTGCCAAAGCGACGGGTCCCGCATTCGTTCACGACAGTGATGCGGAACTGCACGCCCGCGTGGTGCGGCCGCCTTCGCTCCGCCACCGCCTGACCGAACTGGATGTCGACGTGGCGGCCCCGGGACGGCTGGTTGTCGACGGCAGCTTCGTGGCCGTGGCGCACCCGGTCGAATTCGAGGCCGAGCGCCTGGCGCGACGGGTTGCCGGCCATGCGCGGTGGCGACGGATTGGCTCGCCACCGCGCGGGTTCGACATCGATGAGTCACGTCGCGAGACGGCGGAGGCGTTTCCGCTGCGAAACGGTGTACCGAGTCCGGTGCCGCGCAGGCGAATTGCCACCACGCATCGGGCGGCGTACTCGCGTCCCTTCCTGATGCATGCTTCGCTAGCACCATCGGCAGCCGTCGCGGTTTGGCACGACGGCGCACTGGCGATCGAGTGCTCGAGCCAGGGGATCGAACCGTTGCGCCATGTCATCGCGCGAGTGCTCGGCATCGACCCGGACGCGATCGAGATCCGCCATGTGCCGGGCGCAGGCTGCTATGGCCACAACGGGGCCGACGATGCCGCATTGGACGCGGCGCTGATCGCCCGGGCCGTGCCGGGTCGCCGCGTATTGCTGAAGTGGTCGAGGGAGGATGAACACGGCTTCGAGCCCTTGGGACCGGCGATGCATGTTGAGATGGGTGCGAGCCTGGACGCACAAGGCGGCATTGCCGCGTGGACGCACGACGTCTACGGATTCACCCACGTTGCCCGTCCATCACCCCGCGCGCCCGGCGTGGACCTGCTCGCGGCGCGCTTCTTGGCCGAACCTTTCCAGCCGACGCTGGCAAGACCGGCGCTGGGTCCGGAGGTGGGCATCCACCGCAACGCCTTGCCGATCTACTCGTTCCCCGACCAGGAGGTGACCAAGCACTTCATGCCGGACGCGCCCGTGCGAACGTCGGCACTGCGCGGTCTCGGCGCCCAGGGCAATGTGTTCGCCATCGAGTCGTTCATGGACGAACTCGCGCACGCGGGAGGTACGGACCCTGCGGACTTCCGGCGTCGCCATCTCCAACGCGACGCGGGCGCCTTGACGGTCCTGGAAGCGGTCCTGGACTTGAGCGGTGGCTTGGCGGGTAGTCGCGGCCTAGGAATCGCGCGTTACAAGAACCGACAGTGCTGCGCGGCCGTTGTCGCGGAAGTGTCGGTGGATCCCGAGACGGCTGAGATTCGCGTCCCGAGACTGTGGATCGCCGCGGACGCCGGCCGCATCATCGACCTCGACGGGCTCACCAACCAACTGGAAGGCGGCGCCGTTCAGGCATTGTCCTGGTGCTTGAAGGAGTCGGTGTCGTTCGACGCCGAGGGTGCGGTGACAAGCCGGGACTGGTCGAGCTACCCCATACTGCGCTTCGGTGAGGTTCCCGAGATCGAAACCGTGTTACTCGATCACCCCGAACGCGATCCGCTGGGCGCCGGCGAAGCCACGGTCGGCCCGACCTCCGGGGCCTTGGGCAACGCCGTTTTCGCCGCCACCGGACTACGGATACGAGATCTGCCGATGACGCCGGATCGCCTGCGCCAGGTGGCGGCACGGTGAAGCGATCGGTGGACGAAGAACCAGGATGACGCCGATGTCGAAATGGACGCTTGTTCTCGCCTACCCGGATTGCATCCTGTTCGAGGTCATCCCTGCAGCGCAACGCCTGGAACCGATGTTCCCGGTTCGGGTCGCAACGCCTGACGGTCGTACTTTCCGCGACGACAGTGGAGTCACGGTCAACGCGGATTGCGCGTACCGGGAAGTGAATCCCGACGATTGCGTCTGCGTGCTTGTTCCTGGCGGCAATCCCGATCGGATCGCCCGCAACCCGGATGTCCGGCGCATCGTAAGGGGAGTCCTGGATCGAGGCGGGATCGTTGCCGGCATCTGCGCGGGCGTTGCAGTACTTGGTCTCGCCGGCGCCCTTGAAGGTCGGCGAGTCGCGCACAACTACACCGCCGCCGACGTTTCCGCCGACGTGCGTGCCCATACCGATCCGCTGTGGCGAGATACGATGTACGCCAAGGATGGCATCAGTGTCGACGCCGGCGTGATCACCGCCCGTCCGGAACGGTACGTCGACTTTGCGAAAGCGGTTTCTAAGGCAGTGCGAGCTGCGATCGAACTGGAATCGTAGCGACCCGTGTCGAGACGAGTGGTTAGGGTTTGGCGCCTAGGTGCTCATTGGCGACCGGTCGGGGTATGGCTCCTATCGAGACAGGTACATCCCTGGAAGCACAGTCGTATGGGTAGCCATCATGGCACGAAGGTGGCAACGCCCTACATTCAGAGCTTGGACAGGTCGTCGAGAACGGCGCCGAGTTCGAGTTTGAGAAAGTCGAGCTGGTCTAACGCATCGGCATAGGTGATCGCGTAGCACGGCACGAAGCCAAAGTCTGCGGGTCGGGTGTTGTTAAACGGGTCTCGAATTGGCTCGAATGCGTTGCGGCCTTCGAATAGCTCGCGCCAAACGTGCAGGCGGGCGACCAGTTCCTTGGGCATTTGATGGAGACGCCCCGTAAACAGCCCGAACACGAAGTGATTCTCGTTCTGCAACGGACCGGGACCGCCCGGAGGGGTGAGCCAGGAGACCGTGACGGGTCGTTTCCACAGTCGGCAGGACGCCCTAATGCTCAGGCGGCGCGCGCCGTCAAGAGTTGCCCCGTGTTCGATGGCGGTGTCCAGTAGCTGTAGCGCGGCTTGCCGCGCCTGCTGGTCGTCGAAGCGTGCTAGAAAGTCATCGACACTCTGGGACTTGCTGCGACGTGGCGTTCTTGCGGGTTTTGCGAGCCGTCCGATGATCCGCGGGACGATCATGCGGTTTGCCTTGCCTTCGAAGTGTTTGAGTTCAACCGCGAGAACCTCGACGTCCATGTGGCGGTTGAGGTACTCGACTATGCGTACGAGTTCGTCTGGAATGGCGTCGGCGACGAACACGAGCCGCGCCGATCCTGCCGTCAGGTTGTTCGAGACCTTGGCCCAGAAATCGGAACTTGCGTTCTCAAAGTCGTCGTCCTCTAGATCCCGGTTGGGATCCAACAGTTCGCGCAACGCTGTGTCGGAGTCCGGGCCAAGGGCGGCCTCGACGCTCTCCCTAGACCACGTCACGGCGGCATTGGCAGCGTAGTCGAGCATTTGTCCCACCACTTCCCGCCGAATCCGTGTATCGGTGCTTCGCTTGACCTCGACAAGGGTCGGCAATCCGTCTTGATCGACGAGGAGATGATCGACGGAAAAGCGATCTATGCCCATCTCGCGCGAGACGAGCATCCATCGTAGCGGGTCGCCTGGGCGCATTTGTTCTCCGTCGAGAAGCTCGAGATGTTCGGCCAGCAGTTGCTGGAGCATGTCCTCATCCCGAAACGGCGTTTCTTCCAAAGGCTCGGGTTTCTGGTCGGCATTCAGTAGGTATATTTTCTCAGGCATGTGCGGGGCTTCTTGGGATGGTCGCCTGCGCTTACGGACGGAGAACGATACCACCGCCGCCACTCCGGCGGCGGGTGACCCACCAATCCACGCACGTCCCCGCTAGTTGTGGCGTTAAGGCCTTGGCTTGCCCGGTTGAGGCTCTGGCGAGCGACGGCCAGTGCTCGGCATCGGTGTGGACGTGATCGAGATACGTCGCCGGCCGGGGGCTGTCTGCTACGGGGGGTATCGGTGGCTGCTACGCGACAACGGGCAGTTCGCGTGACTAGACGAACGCGAAAGAATCGGCCCAATGTGCTGCGAGAAACGGGTCTTTGCGGGTTTTGATGGGTTGATACGGGTCGGAAGAGGGTGAGAAACCCCAACGGTGAGAGGGCCATGTCAACAAGGCGGCGAAGTGAGAGACTAGCCGTAACTGATGGTAATCCGGAAACGAGAATGGACCTGTGGGAGACCGTCGCAACGGGCGCTGCCGGCGGTGTAGCAGCTGGCCTCGTCCTGACAGTTGTTGTTCGCACGTGGGACAACTGTCGGGCGCGCATAAGACGGCGGAAGCAAATCGCTGCCATTGTGGACCTACTGGGCGCTCACAGGCCGAAGATAGTCAACGCTTTTCAGGAGGGCGTCCCGATGGCCCGCCTGCGCTATGACGAGTTCGCGGCGCAGTTACGACGAGTCCTGAGCCAAGGGTGTTCCGAGTTGACCTTCGATGAACGCGACGAACTCGATGAAGCGATGATTCGACGCCACGAAACGTCCGGATGGGGGGGGTTAAGTTGGGTCGAGGAACGGTTCGCTCACGCCGAGTCGATGAAGTGGTTAGGTCGATCCGAGAGTCGATGATCTGCCAGACAGGCGTGCCTTGGGTACTTCCAGGGCGGATTGGATCGACTTGCGCTCGGCCGACTTTCGGCGTTGGTGACGGGCCACGCGGTAAGGTCTACACCACTTCTAGGGCGGCAAGACTACTCGCCTAGCCACCGGCGACTCCTCCAAAGCCGCCCCGTCGTTTGCGCCACCTTGGGCGACTAGTAGCGGACCAGCAGCAAAACGGGCGGCTCTGGGCGACGGGACGCTAACCCGTTTGGGCCAAGATTTAGGTACTGTCCGCGCTCGCGCGGTTTGAGTCGTGCGGTGTTCTGGGGGTGGTGGCCCACGGGGATGTACCGACCTCCCAAGCGCGTTTTTCCCTAACTGGCGCTTCCGGTGATCTCGTGGCGCTTTAGCCAGCAAGTCCGGCCCAAGACCTGGGAACGAACGCGCAGCCATGCGGCCAGAGCGGCGGCCGAGGAGGCCGCCAAGAGCGCCGCAAAGCGAGTCCATTGCCGCAGGCTACCGTCTGCCGCCCGAGGCCTGCAACGCATCCGCGAGCAGGTCTACGGCATCTACGCGGACCAGCGGGACAGCTAGCCATTGCCGCGGATCCTCACGACCGACGAGCGAAGGGAACGCATCCGGCGCATCCGCGCGGGAATCAGGGACTCTCTCGACCAGGTGTTGCGCGAGGCGTCGGCCGATGCGGAGCGCGACCGTCAGAGCGTGTCGGTCGCACGGGAACACGATCCCGTCGATGCCAGCCGCGCGGGCGCTTCTACTACATCAGTGGTAGTCGCCCACCGTTCCCCGCCGACTCGGTCCGTCTGCCGGGCTTTTAGTTAGCCAGCTACGGTCGGTGGGCAGAGCTCTTCTAGAAGAGAGATAGCAGCTACTACCTGACCTCGCGTATAGGAATTCGGGCCGTTCCTGTGCGCTATCCAGTTCCGTACTGCTACGGGGAGTAGCGTTGGTCTCCGCTTGCCTCGTTCGGTGTAAGGTACGGTCCACTTCTTTGCATCTTCGCCGAGCAAGGCGGTGATCTTGTCTCGACCTGCTTTCCATTCCTCAAGCCAAATCTGGACTCGAACCGAGCATACCTGTCCATGAACAGCCCGATACCCATTTCCAAAGACAGGTTTCCTTCTACGACTGCGGCCAACGTGAATGCCAGCAACTTAGCGTCTTCGCGACTGTGGAGACCCTGCAACTCAGCCAGAGTCATTATTTCTCGCGCATGATCCGCTACCGCTTCTCTTAGGGCAGTATTCTTGTCCAGCGGGATTATTGCTGCCGCGAACTGGTGCCCTCTGCCGTCTGATTCCATTTCTTTGGGCGCCATGATCAATGGCACGAAATCAGACTGCTGTTCTCGGCGGTGGCGGGCCGCTCTGATAGCCCCCTTCTCGTGCCAAGCACGAACTTTGGCTTTCCATTCTTCTGGCGGAGATACGGTGAATCCGGCCGTAGCCGAAATCTGCTGGTTCATAACACCTCACGTCGGGTCGGAAGCCTGGTTCACAGTGTGTGGCACAAGGGTCTTAGCAGCGTAACTCAACTGGCATTGTGATGGATGCCCGGTTGCCGAGGACGGCTTGCCGCGTAGGAACCCGGACCCTTTGACGGACATTACCGACCGAGATTCAAGGTGCGCCCCCGGCGAAAACATCAAACGCCTTGTGCTATGTCAAACGCACCCATGATTTTTCTTTCGTGTGCGCGAGGCTCCGTTTTTCGCGTGCCTCTAGTGTGGCTTGATGACCGGGAAAGCGTAGCGACGTGGATGCAAAGTGCCACGAGGCATCAGGGGCCGCCACGACGTGGCGGGTTCCTTCAGCAGGAACTGGCGACTTGGCTTGCTACCCGGCGCGGAATCGACGAACCTTCGAGAACATCGACGTCAGTATTTCGAACCGATCGCGCACGACCTCGCCGACCGTGGGCTTCCTGGCGAGGGTTCGGGCGAGGGCGCCCAGTTCCGCCTGGACGGACCAGGGGTGCACGCCGGCTTCCTTCATCAGGCGCAGGAGATCCCCCGCCCGATCGGGCTGGGCCCGTTCGATCGTTTCCAATTCCGCTTCCGCGAGCCCCTCGGCGATCGCGATGCCGTTGTCGTACATGCGCAGTCTGAGCCAGGCGGCCAGCTCGCGGTCGTTCAAGGCGAGGCGTTCAACCTTGTCGACCTTGTTCAGGAGTATCCGGATCTTCTTGCGCATGGCGGCCTTCAAGGACGTGCGGAAATTTTCGGTGGGCCCGTTCAGGCCCCGGATCCACCTGAAGACCAACACCTTGTCGAGTTGGTGCCGAGCCCAGTCCTTGCCGAACAGTGCACCGGTGCCCCCGGCGGCGGCGAACACGACCGCGCCGGCTGGGCCGAAGAACAGCAATCCGAGCGACTGGCCGACGAACCCGCCGGCCGCCGTCAGGGTTCCCTTGAGGGCGCCGTCGACGGCGACCTCGAACTGGAGGTCCTGGACCGACACCTGCCCCTTCCACCACGCGTGGACGTTTCTGGCCGCGGACACGGCGACCGCGAACATGGGGATGTCCGGATCGTTGAGCGCGGCACCCGCGTCGAGGCTCTCCTGCATGATCGTCTCGGTCATCCCCCGGTCGTAGCCTTCGACGAAGGAGACCTTGTCGGCCCACTCGTGGTCGGACTCGCGGATCACGTCAGCGAGTTCCGCGTTGGCGTAGACGGGGATGTCCGGGTAGCGGTCGAAGTGCTCGACCAGCGCGTCGACGTCGGCGAGGCATTTGACCTGGCACGGGGTGCCGTCGACGATCAGGTCGAAGCCCGCGTTGTTCGGGGCGTCGGGTAGTTCGACCTGGTGCCCCTGCTCCGCGAGTCGCGTTGCGACGAGTTGCTCCGCGACATGGCCCCGGAGGTGGTTCTCCGCCCCAGCCAGCACGTCGCCGCCGAGACCGCGGACGCCGTCGGCGAACACGCCGAAGTGGAAGACGCCGGAGAGATCCTCGGCGCGGGAGAAGTCGGCCGCCCGCAGCACCTCGGGATCGATGGCGGCTGCGTGGTAGAGGATGTCTGCCACGGTGAGGGTGCCGACCGCCAACGCCTCCGACGCGACCCCTTGCCGGTCGGGGAGCAGCACCTGTTCCAGGCCGTCGCGCGTCTTCCCGGTCGGAGGCCTGTCCAGCGCTTCGGGTGGTCGTCCGGGCGTCTTCGGGAGCGGACCGCCGATCGATTCGCGAATTAGGTCGATCTTTCGGTCGTGGAGTAGAGCCTTGCCGATGCCCGCCGCCTGGACGTCCGCGCCCAGCAACGACCTGTAGTCGTCGAGGCAGATTGCCAGTCCCATCCGCCCGGCCGATAGTCCCTTCAGCGCCATTTGAGTTGTCAGGGCCGACGCCAGCTTGACTCGGGCGGATCGTCGGAAATGACGGTTCGCAAGCACGCCCCCGCCGAGGATTGCCGGGACGATGAAGAACGGATTGGCGAGCACGGCCAGTCCCGATACGGCTGCCTTTCCGCCGATGAGCGGGAGAATGGCGGAGGCCTTCGCCGCGAGGATGTAAGCGCCGAAGCCGGCGAGTTCGACAGCGATTCCGATGCCCGCCAGGGACGAACCTCCGGTCAACACGGACAGGGCCGTGACATCCCCCGCTTTCAGGGCGTGTTCCACAGACCGGTCCCGGAGTTCGGGCGGCGCGTCCTCCAACTGCTGGCGGACGCGTTCGAGCAATGCGTTGGTCGTCGCGTCGTCCAGCAGCCCCTCCTGGGCGGCTTCCGCCAGCATTCGGGAAGCCTGTGCGCACACGACCTCGCTGAAATCGGTCGGGCTCTGCGATGAGAAGAACTCCTGTACGCCAGACCAGATGCGACTCGGAAGATCGGACAGAGAAGTTTCCCCTTCACCTTGGGTGATCGATTCGCGTAGCTCGGCGGCGGCCCGATGAGCGACATCGGCGGCGCGCAGGTTCGCCGTTCTCGTGGCAAGCGGAATCGCGGCTTCGAGATCGAACGCTTCGCGGGTCCTGTGCCACAGTTGGAGACGCACAACCGCACAGGAACGACAGGATCGGTACACTTCATCAGACTTCTGCGCCAACTGGCGCCGAAAAGCCGAATTGCCTTCGACCCGTTCCCTCGAGCGTACGCTATCGGCGAGATCTTGGATCCGCCCGGTGACGACGTTGAGCAAGGTGGTGTCTTCGAAGACGGCGAGGAGGTCGCTCAGCTCGCGGCGGGTAAGCGACCCGAATCCGGCAAGAATCGTCCAAGGGGGTATGTGCATCGAGACTCTTCTCTTAGCCGGGAGCGAGCCGAACGAAGTCTACAGCCTCTGAGGGATGTGGCCGCGCGGGGAGAGGGGGCTACGGTTGGCAGATCTACCGGAGGTTTTTGTGACGCGCATGAGTGCCAGGAGAAACCGCTTAGGGTGTGGTGCGTTTGAGTTCGTGTCGCGTTCGTCCAGGCGGTGAGCATTGCGTACGGACCCACGTCCCGAACTACACGAGCGGGGCTCCCTACCGAGGCCGGTTTATGCGCTCCGCTCGTTTGGGCTCGTACCACCACGAGTCCGGCGCCGGGGATTCGTAGACCGCCAAACCGTCCGTCGGGGGTTGACCGAACCGGTCCCAGTAGACGATGCGGGTATCCCCAGATGCCTCGAGCGGTATGTGGTAGTAGCCGCGGAGCAGTACCCGGTCAAGGGCCCGGCAGGCGGCGACCATGGCGTCCATGTCGGTGGCGTTGAGGGCATGGTCGATCAGGGCGTCGATGGCGGGATCGTCGACGCCGGTCAGATTGGACGTCATCGGTTGGCTCGCGGCCGCGGAGGAGAACTGGAAGGGCAGGAGGGCCATCGGCGGCAGCGGAAGCACGAGTTGGCGCACGATGGCGTCGAACTCGCGCGAGCGGATGAGGCGGATGAACTGGGCGACCTCCACGAGGCGGATGCTCGCATCGATGCCAAGCCTCTTGAGCACCTCGGCATAGGGAATCAGGATCCGGCGCTGGTCGATGTTGCGGGCGATGAACTCGATCTCGAACGGCTCGCCCGCCGCGTTGACGCGGCGGGAGCCGGCGACCTGCCAGCCAGCCTCCGCGAGCAGCGCTTGGGCCTTCGACAGTGCCGCCCGGCCGTAACCTTGGCCACCGGACGCGGGAAGATCGAAGGGTTCGGAGAAAACGCGCGGGTCGAGGCGATCGCGCAGCGGCTCCAGTAGTCGGACCTCACCCGGCGTCGGCAAACCCGTCGCGCCGAAGGCGCTGTTCGGAAAGTAGCTGAACGCGCGTTGGTAGGCTCCGGCATGCAGGGCGCGGTTCAGCCAGTCGAAGTCGAACGCGACGGTGAGCGCCTCGCGCACGCGGACGTCGTCGAGTGGCGGGCGCTTGCTGTTGAGGCCGATGGCGGTGTTCATCCCCGCGGCCACGCGGCTAGTGACTTCGCCGCGCTGCAGGAGGCCCTCATGGGCCGCCGGTGTGTCGTAGCTTCCCGCCCAATGCCGTACATCGTTTTCGACGTAGTAGTCGATGAGGCCCTTGCGCAGCGATTCCCGGAGGACCGTCGCATCCCGGTAGACGTCGTAGTGCAGTTCGTCGAAGTTGTAGAGGCCCCGGGTCACCGGCAGGTGGCGTCCCCAGTAGTCCTCGACGCGTCGGTAGGCGATGTGGTCCCGGGCCCAGCGCTCGATCCGGTATGGGCCGCTGCCGACGGGTTCGACGAGGGTTGTTCGGGACGGGTTCCGGCCCCGCCAATGATGCTCAGGCAGAATCCGCGGCTCCGCCGTGAGGAAACGCAGATGCGAATCCTTGAGCGTCTCGTTGAGGTGCAGCCGCACCTCCCGCTCGCGGGTCACTTCCACGGCATCGATCCAGGCGAGCACGAGGCCGCCGTCGATGGTCGAGGTGGCCCAGTCGAGCGTGAACTTGACGTCGGCGGCGGTCACCGGTTCGCCGTCGTGGAACCGTGCCTGTGGATGCAGACGAAACACGAGCGTTTGCCGGTCGTCTGTCACCGCGATTCCCTGCGCAAGGCGACCGTAGAAACCGCCCAACTCGTCCCCGGAACGCACGATCAGGGTGTCGTAGATCCGGCCGTAGCCAGGCGGCGCCGCGACCGTGTTGTCGAACTCGCCGGCGAAGTTGCGGATGTCCTCCCCCGAGGAGAACGTCATCGTGCCGCCCTTGGGTGCATTCGGATCGACGTAGTCGAAATGCTCGAAGTCGGGACCGTACTTCAACTCGTGAAGCAGCGAGATGCCGTGGCTGAACTCAAGCTCCTCGGCGCCGGCGGCGAGGCCCACCAGGCACAGCATCCCGCCCGCCAATGGGTGACGCAGGTGGCCTGTTGAACGTTTGTGCGCGTGTGCACGCATGGGGCATCGAAACTGCAAATCGCTCGCCGGTTGCGACAACATACTAGACTGCGGAATTGACCGACGACTCTTAAGGAGCGTGGATGAGCGATTATTCGATCTTCATCGGGACGGTGGGCAATGGGCTGCAGGTCAGCCGCGACCGGGGCCGGTCGTGGCGCGCAACACCCGTCGGCGGCCTGGAAGGCAATGTTCGCGCCCTCGCCGTATATCCGGACGACCCGCATCGCCTGCTGGCCGGTTCCGACGCAACGGGGATCTACCGCAGCGACGACAACGGCACCACGTGGGAGAAGCTCGACTCGCCCATGGAGGGCATGGAGATCTGGGCCATCGACGTGGATCCCGAGGATCCCGACCGGATCTACGTCGGCACGCGGCCTGACGGGTTCCGTTCGGTGGACGGCGGCGGGACCTGGGAGGCGTTGCCCATGGGTGTCGACCGCAGCGCCATGCTCTATCCGCCTAGAACCACCAAGATCTTGGTCGATCCGAACGACAGCCGGACGATCTGGGCCGGGACGGAGGTCAACGGCGTGTACCGCAGCGGGGACGGCGGCGAAACCTGGCGGCGCCTGCCGGACATCGGGCCAAGCCCTTGGCACCAGGACAACCACTGCCTCGCGATCCGGAACGGGGACCGGCGGGCGATATACGTCACGGGTCCCGAAGGGCTGGCGACCAGCGTCGACGACGGCGAGACCTGGCGCATCGAAGCCCTGCCGCCGGTCCGGGACGAGAAGGGCGACGTGTTCAGTACGGGAGAGCGTGTGCCGGACCACGCCTACTGCCGCGGCATGATCATCAAACCGGACGATCCGGACACGATGTTCATCGGGACCGGCAATACGATTCCCGGCGAAGTCGGCGGGATCCAGCGCACCCGGGACGGCGGCGAGACCTGGGAGTACGTCTCCCTGCCGGTGCTGCCGAACTCGGTGGTGTACTGGTTGGGGACGCACCCCGAAACCCCCGACGTGATCGCCGCGGCCAGCATCTTCGGCTACGTCTATCTCAGCGAAGACGGCGGCGAGACCTGGACCAAACCGCGCCGCGAGTTCGGCCACGTGCGCGCCGTTGCCGTGACACCGAGCTGAGCAAGATGACCTCCCGGAGAACCGATCCCATGCCCAGAACCCGAAGCGTCCAACGTCGTCTCTTGATTCTTGCCGTCTGCGCGCTGGCGCTGCCGTCGCTGGCCGGCGTGTCGCCGGAACGCCTTGCTCGGCTCGACGCCTTCCTCGACTCCTACGTGGACGAAGGCAAAATCCCGGGCGCCGTTCTGCAGATCACCCACGACGGCCGTACTGTCTACCACCGCGCGACGGGGTTTCGCGACCGCGACGCCGGCGCTGCCATGCAGACAGACACCATCTTCCGCATTGCGTCGATGTCCAAGGCCGTCGTCAGCGCCGCCGTCCTGATGCTGCAAGAGCGCGGCGCGCTGCTCATCGCCCAGCCGGTGGGCGAGGTGCTGCCCGAGTACGCCGCCACCCGCGTTGCGGTCGCGGGAGACGATGGCGGCTACGAAATCGTCGACGCCGCGCGGCCCATCACGATTCGCGACCTCCTGACCCACACCGCCGGGATCGGCTACGGGTCTGGTCCCGCAGCGGAGGAGTGGAAGGCCGCAGGACTCCAGCATTGGTACTTCGGCCACCGCGACGAACCCATCCGCGAGACGGTTCGACGCATCGGGGTAATGCCCATGGACGCCCAACCGGGCGAACGATGGGTATACGGGTACAACACCGACATTCTCGGGGCGCTCGTCGAAGTGGCGAGCGGCACGACGCTCGATGAGTTCCTCGCGACCGAGATCTTCGCGCCGCTCGGCATGACGGACACGTCGTTCTACCTGCCGCCGGCCAAAACCGACCGCCTGGCGGTCGTGTATTCGCGCACCCCGACCGGCGAACTGGTGCTCCCCGAGGCGAACACGCCGTTCCACGGCCAGGGCCACTACGTGGCGGGCCCGCGAAAAAGCTTCTCGGGCGGTGCCGGTCTGCTCTCCACCACGGCCGACTACACCCGGTTCCTGGAAGCGATCCGGCGCGGCGGGGGACCGATCCTGTCGCGCAAGTCCGTCGAACTGATGACCACCGACAACCTGGGCGACATCGAGTTAGCCCCGGGTCTTGGCTTCGGATTGGGCTTCGGTGTCGTGTCGGAACCGGGGGTGCGCGGCGAACTCGGTTCACCGGGCGAGTTCAACTGGGGTGGCGCGTACCACACGTTGTACTGGGTGGACCCGGTCGAGAAGCTGACCGTCGTCTACATGACACAGATTCTCCCCGCTTGGGGCTTGGACGACTTCGGCAAGGTCAGGGCGCTGGTCTACCAGGCGATCGACTAGCTAACAGCCTTTAGGTCGCCCCTGTGGATGGCGACAGTCCCGTCATGAATTGGTGGCGAGACCCCACGCGCATCATCGCTGCGATGTCACGGTGCAGGCTGGACGGGATGCGTCACCCGATGACGCGGTGTCTTGTCGTTCTGCCTGTCCTCTGCGTGTCGTTCGCCGCCAGTGCGGTCCCCCTGGAGGAATTGGACTTCAAGCACGGGATCGCGTTCTTCCACGACCTGAAGTATCCGGCTGACTTCACCCATTTCGACTACCTGAATCCCGACGCCCCCAAGGGCGGCAAGCTGGTCCTTGCGCACCCCTTTTCGTTCGACACGCTGGCGCCGATGGCACAGGGCGAGACCGGCGCGCCATCGGGGTATCTGTACCGCGGCGACACGCTCATCGTGCGCGGCGGGGACGAGATCACGGCGTTCTACGGCCGTCTCGCGGACGGCATCGCGGTTGCCGACGAGCGGACGATCGTATTCAGAATCCACCCCCAGGCAACGTGGGACGACGGCGTGCCGATCACCGCCGACGATGTCGTGTTCACCTTCGAAATGCGGAAGAACGCGTTGGGGGCGGGTTACTTCTTCCGCTTCATCGAGTCGGTCGAGGCGCTGGACGAACGCCACGTGGTGTTTCGCATCGACGCCCCCTTGACGCACGATCACGTCACGTTGATCCAGTACATCGCCATCCTGCCGCAGCACTATTGGCACGACCGGAACCCGTCGGCCCATACCCTCGAGCCACCCGTCTCCAGCGGGCCCTACCGCATCAAGGAGGTGAGGGCGGGCCGCTATATCGAGTACGAACGCAATCTGCGCTATTGGGGTAGGGACCTCCCCATCAACGCCGGCCGGTACAACTTCGACACGGTGCGCTACGAGGTGTACCGCGACAGCACCGTCGCAAGGGAAGCCTTCCGCAAGGGGCTGATCGACATGCTGGACGAGGACGACATTCGGTATTGGGTGACCGGCTACGAGGGGCCCGATCTCGATAGCGGACGGATCAGGAAGACCCGCCGTGAATACGGCATTTCGGTGGGCATCGGGATTGCGATCGTCCTGAACAGCCAGGTGTCCAGGTTGGCCGACCGGCGCGTGCGAAAGGCCCTCGCGCTGGCATTGAACTACGAGTGGATCAACGAGAAGCTGTACCACGGCCAGCGCACGCGGGCACTGAGCTATTGGCCGGGGACCATCTTGTCGGCCACCGGCTTGCCCAGCGAGGACGAGATCTCGCTGCTGTCGCGGTTTCGGGACGCACTGCCTTCGGCACTCTTCGAGCGACCCTTCGGCTACCCGAAGACCGCAAGCCCGACCACGTCCAAGGGGAACCTGCTCGAAGCGCGGGACCTGCTCGCCGCATCCGGTTGGCGGATCGACGACGGTGCGCTGCGCGATGCCAGCGGGGCACCGTTCAGGCTCGAGTTGCTGACCCTGGATCCCGACCACACGCGAATCCTGCTGCCCTGGTCCGCGGCGCTTCGGCAACTCGGCATCGAGGTGAGGATCCGTCTCGTGGATGTCAGCCAATACACCAACCGCACCCGCCACCACGAGTACGAAGCGCTCGTCCAGGGCTACGGCATTCTGATGCCGCCGACGCTGGAGTTGCGTTCCCACTTCCACTCGACCTCGACGGGGCGGGAAGGGTCCCGCAACGTGGTCGGCGTTAGCGACCCGGTGGTCGACTTTCTCGTCGAGAAGGCCGAAGCGGCCGAGACCCTCGATCAAGTGATCGCGGCGTGTCGCGCCCTTGACCGGGTATTGCTATGGGACCACTACCTGATCCCGCTCTACGCGATCGATCAGCGTCGTACGTTGCACTGGGACAAGTTCGGACGTCCGCCCGAACCGCTCTATCGGCCCGCCTACCCCGACGGCTGGTGGTACGACGAATCCAAGGCGGCGCGTCTCGACAGGGAACGTTGACGCCGGCGGCATGGAACGAGTCAGTCGTCCATCTGGATGACAACCGTCCCCGCGTCGCCGTCCACCTCGAGGATCTGACCGCTGTCGACCCGCTGGGTGACGTTGCCGGTGCCGACCACCGCGGGAATGCCGTATTCCCTGGCCACGATGGAACCATGGCCGAGGATGCCCCCGATGTCCGTCACGAGCCCGACAGCGTGGGCGAATAGCTGGGTCCAGGCGGGGGATGTCATCGGGCAGACCAGGATGGATCCGGGCTGCATGCGGTCGAACTCCTGGGCATTCATGATCCGGCTTGCCGGCGCGGCGATCGTGCCAGGGCTCACCGGGATGCCGCGCAGGGTGTCGCTCGAGTCGTCGTTCTTGAACTGGGTCTCCTTGAACTTCAGGCCCGGGTTCTCCCTGGCTTCGTCGGGAATCGTGCCGGGTGGGTGCAGGCGTTTGCGCGTCTCCCTGAGTTCCCGGCGCTCTGCCGTCAGGGCGAGATATTCAGGCATCGGCTTGCCGACCCCTCGCGCGAGAAGGGCGGGCTTGATCTCGTCGCTGGTGAGGAAGAAGAGGTCGCTCGGCTCGCCAAGCGTGCCGACGTCCACCAGCCGTTGCCCCAACTCGGCGGCCATGCGGCGCAGCACCGGCCAGGCCGTGCCGAGCACGAAGCAGGACTCCTCGCGCATGGGGTAGTACTGGTAGGCGAACCACATCCGATAGCGGAACTGCCAATACTGGAACGGTTCCAGCAGTTCGCGGATCTCCGCGAGGGCGTCTTCCCGTTTGCGGGTCGCCTCCGACTCGTGCTGAGCCGGGTCGTAGTCGGCCCGCTGCACCATGTTCTTGAGGGTCACGAACATGGCGGACGGGTCTTCCTGCTGGGTCGGCTCGCAGAAATCGAGGCTGTAGCCCTGGTGACCGTAGGTCGCGAGGTAGGTGTCGATGGCTGACAACACCTCGCCGGTGTCGTCGCGTTGCCGGAGGACGGTCATCAACCGTCGAGCGGGGGTCGCGATCACCAACTCGTAGAGCGCGGGTGCTGCCTTGATCAGGGTGGCGATGGCGAACATGTCATCGTTGGCCTGCATGATCCGGGACTTGAAACCGGACAGGAACTGGCCGCTGGTGAAATGATGGTCCGGCAGGGACTCCCTCAGGAAGGCCTGGAGCTGATCGTCCACCGATTTCGCCACGCCGAAGGTGTGTCCGCCGTTGCTGGTCCAGTAGTGGCCCTCCGCATTGGCGAGTTCGGCGATGCCGGAGAGCAGGGCTTGATCGTCGGTGGCGGCGAGCTCGGCGGCCTCCCACTTCCTGGCGGCGCCTTGAAGCTCGGGCCACGCGCGATCCCAGAAGTCCCGGTGCTGACGGTCGTTGGTGGCGGTCTTGTTGAACGCGATGTAGGTCGGATTGTCGCTCTCCGGCATGGTGATCGCGTGGGGCAGATTGTCACTGGCGAGTTCGGTGGCCATGGCGTTGAACTGGGCGCGCTCGTCATCGGACAGGGTCGCCAGGAACAGGTTCAGATCGTGGGCTTCCTGGGTTTTGACTTCCGGCTTTCTGGCCTCCTCGTCCCGCCGCCGTTTCAGGTTGGCTCGGAACTCCTCGTCGGTCTTCTCCGTACCGGAGCCGAAGATCTGAAACGCGAAGCCGTGAAGGGTGGTGTACATGGACCTGCCGGTTCTCTCGCTGACCAGCCCGCCGTGAATGTAGAGCTCGTCGAAGAGCGGGCAGGTGGGATCCGGGATGTTCTCGACGATTTGCCGACGCACCAGGCCGAAGACCTCGGCAGGCGCCTCCCACTCCACCTCGATGGGCTGGGGCGGCAGGTTCGTGATCGGCCGCGACTGCAGGAGCCAGAGCTTGCCGTCGGCGACAGCCCACTCGATGTCCTGGGGCTGGCCGCCGAAGTGCGCCTCCACCCGAGCCGCGAGCCCGGCCAACTCGGCGAGGGGATCGTCCGGCAAGGACGACGTGTCGCGTTCGCCCGGGTCCACGTCCACCAGGCGGGTTCCCTGTTTGGCATCGGAGACGATTTTCCGCTCCTTGGTGCCGATCATGGTTTCCTTGACGGCAAGAGTGGACCTCTCGACGATGAACGTGTCCGGCGTGACCTGCCCGCCCACCACGGCCTCGCCGAGGCCGAAGCTAGCGTTGACGATCATCTCGCCGCGCTCGCCGGTGGCCGGATTCGCCGTGAAGAGGATGCCGGCGACGTCGGCGGGCACCATGATCTGCACCACGACCGCCATGGCCACGGCGTCGGACTCGATGCCCATCTCGTTGCGGTAGCTGATCGCCTGCGCCGTCCACAGCGAAGCCCAGCAGTTGCGCACTGCGTCGAGGAGCGCTTCGTGACCGCGGACGTTGAGGTAGGTTTCCTGCTGCCCGGCGAAGGACAGCCCCGGCAGGTCTTCGGCGTTCGCGGAAGAGCGCACCGCCACGGCGGGATCGTCACCCGGCAACGCCCGGTAGGCCGCCGCGAGGTCGGCTTTCAGCGTGTTGGATAGCTCGCAGCCGGTGATGAGCGCCCGGATCGATCGCGACGCCGACTCGAAGGACGCGCGAGAATCGACAATCTCCGGGCGGGCGAGCTCGAGGATGCGCGAACCGAGTCCGTTGGCGGCCACGAAGTCCCTGTAGGCGGTCGTCGACAACAGGAAGCCGCCCGGGACATCGAACCCCGCGCGGGTCATCTGGGCGAGGGAACGGCCCTTGCCGCCGACGGATTCCAAGGCGTCGTTGGCGGTGTTGATCGGGGTGATGACGGCAGAGTTGTCTGACATTGAAGGAGTCCTTGTTTAGCGTTCTTTCGACCTGACGGACGTCCTCTGTGATCGACTTCACCCGACGGAATTCGAACGAGGCATCCTATCAAACCCGGACTGCGATCCAACCGGCCCGAGTTTCTGTTTCTGGGCCTGCGAATGCGGCGACAGACCGCGTGCGTGCTAGAGTTGGCCGCCACCAGGGTACGGCGGTGTCGTGCCGCCACGGGAGGTAGGTCGCGTGTCCAACGTCATCGTCTTCATGTCCGACGAGCACAACCCGCGCTACTCGTCGCCCTACGGCCACCCCTTCGTGGACACCCCGAACATGCATTGGCTGGCCGACAACGGCACGGTTTTCGAGCACGCCTACTGCCCGTCGCCGCTGTGCGTGCCGAGCCGCTCGGCGTTCCTGACCGGCAAGCGTGTCCATGCGGTGGGGGCGTACGGCAACAACCGGCTGGGCATCCCGCCGGAAACCCACGGCCTCGGGGCGGTGCTCGGCGATCAAGGCGTGCACACCGTGTTCATCGGCAAGGTCCATGCCTATCGGCCGGTGGCGGAACTGGGTTTCTCGGAGACGATCGAAGCGCACGACTTGGGCTGGGGTTTCGACAGGGGGCAGCAGCGGCGACCGCTAGCGGTGCGCGAAGGCGCGGCGGCGCGTTTCGAGCAGTACGGTCCCCACGATCCGCCGTGGAAAAACGATGTGGTGTACATGGACGCCGCCGTCGACTGGCTGCTGACCCGCGCACCCCTTGTCGACGAGCCCTGGGTCCTCTACGTCAACCTCGTGAAGCCCCACTTTCCCCACTACTGCACCGAGGAACTGTGGGACAGGTACCGCGATCACGGGGATCTACTGGAACACGGCATCGAGGCGGAGACGGCGCAGCATCCCTACGCGGGCGACCTGCGCAAACACTTCGAACTCGACGGCATCCAGGAACGTGATGTCCGCGGGCTGCGCCGGGGCTACTACGCCTGCGTGACCTTCATCGACCAGCAACTCGGGCGGCTGTTGTCCGCACTGGTGGAAGCGGATCTGGCGAGCACCACGAACTTGGTCTACACCTCGGATCATGGCGAGATGCTCGGCAAGTTCGGGCTGTGGTGGAAATGCAACCTACTGGAGGACGCGTCTCGGATCCCGTGCATCGCGGCGGGTCCCGACTTCGAGTCCGGCGTGCGCGTGGCGACACCCGTCGATCTTCACGACCTGCAGGCCAGCGTGTTCTCGCTGACGGGTTCGGCGCATCCGGAGACTTGGCATGGCGCTCCGTTGGAACAGATGGCGACGCAAGACCCTGATCGGGTCGTCTTCTCCGAGTACCACGGCCACGGCACCCGGGCCGGTTCGTTCATGGTCCGCCGCGGCGACTGGAAGCTGATCCACAACATCGAGGCCGAAGATCAGCTGTTCGATCTCGGCAACGACCCGGAGGAACTCGACAACCGCATTGCGGCGAATCCGGAAAAGGCCGAGGAGCTCTTCTCGACGCTGGCAGGCATCTGCGACCCGCAAGCCGAAAATCGCGGCGCGGAGGCGTCCTTCGAACGGCAGATGACCCTGGATCGGCAGGCGTCAGGTGCCGACTAATGTCGTAGGGGCGACGCTTGTCGTCGCCCGCGAGGTGCTGTCGCGCCCGCAAGGGCGCGCCGTCGCCGCCAAAGGTGGCACGGGACGGGACAAGCCCGTCCCCTACGGTTCGCCGGTCCGAGGCGGCGCCACGCGGGTTTATTCCATCCAAGGGTAGCGATAGGCGAAGGCGTCGTCCTTCGTTGCGTGGTCACGTTGACCGCGTCCCGTGACGGGTAGCATGCTGCCGTCCAACCGAGGGTCGACGTAGCTCGCGAACCAGTCGTCGAGTTCCCGGCGCAACGATCGGATGCGTTCGGTGTGTCCGGGACGGCTGAACAGATTCTCCCGCTCCTCGGGATCGTCGGCGACGTTGTAGAGTTCGTGCGGTCCGGCGGGGTAGCGCCAGACGAGCTTCCACTCCTGCGAGCGGATCATCCGCACGGGTCCGTACTCGTCGAACACGTAGATGCTCTTGCGTTGGTTGATCGATCGGCCCGCAAGGAGCGGCGCGAAGGAACGGCCGGGAAGACCGCTTGGTACGCGACCGCCCTCGCCGAGGTAGTCCAGCAGCGTCGGCAGCCAGTCGTACTGGCTGAGGAGATCGGTGTTCACCTGACCAGCGGGAACGTGGCCCGGTCGCCTGATCAGGCAGGGGATCTTGACGCTGGTGTCGAACATGTTCTGCGGCCAGGTGGCGTTGCCCTTGCCGTAGAGGCCGTGGTGGCCCATGTTCATGCCGTTGTCGCTCATGAACACGACCAGCGTGTTGTCCGCCGCGCCGTGCTCGTCGAGCCAATCCAGCAACCGCCCTAGGTTTCGGTCCATCCCCTCGAGCGCGGCGAAATAGCCGGCGAGATTGCGCCTGCGCCGCTCGCTGTCCACCGGATTCGCGTAGAACCCCACCGGCAACGGTTCGTCCGCCGGAACCGAGCGGAAGGGACAGTTCTCGTAGTAGTCGTCCCAAAGCGCGGCGGGATGGAACTCGCGTCCCCACGGCGCATGGGGCGCCGTGAAGTGAACCGCGAGGCAGAACGGCGTGTCCGGGTCGACGTGGTCGAGGAAGCGGAGCGCGTTGTCGACGAACAGATCGGAGGCGTAGCTGCCTTCGCGCTTGGTGAGTTCGCCTTCTTCCACCACCGGCACCCGGTAGTAGTTCGTTCCGCCATAGGGCATCGGGTTCCACGTCTCGAAGCCCGCGCGTGGCGTCAGGCTGTCGCCCAAGTGCCACTTGCCGGATAGGCAGGTGTCGTAGCCGAGCCGAGCGAGCAGCTCGGCGTAGGTCGACATGCCCGCCAGGAACTCCACACCGTCCGCTGGAACCCGGTGGTCGAGTCCCGCGGGGCTGGTGTCGGACTGCCAGTGCAGGAAGTCGTGCACCCCGTGCTGGGACGGGATGCGACCGGTCAGGATCGACGCGCGGGCGGGCGAACACACCGGCGAGGTGCAGAAGAAGCTGTCGAAGCGGATGCCTTCCCGCGCCAGCCGGTCGAGATTCGGCGAGCGGATCTCCGTGTTGCCGGCGCAACCCATCGCCCAGGCGCCCTGGTCGTCGGTGAGTACGAATAGAACGTTCGGGCGATGCGGGTTTCGGCTCGCCATTGCTTCCTACGCGTCGTTCTGTCGGCCCAACGCCGCCAGGAAGTTCGCCTCGTCCCTAGGCGAGACGAAGATCCGGGATTCGCCGCACCCTATCAGCATGCGTTTGCTGCTCAACGCGAAGTCCTCGCCGTATTCGATCGGATGGGACCAACGGGGCCATGGCTTGACGGCGGTGATGTCGGCAAGGTCGATGCGCTCGCGACGAATAAGCTTCGAGACCGTTAGCGTACCGTTGCGAATGCGGTAGGTCGTTCCCGCAACTAGCCAAACGGGCATCGCGACGGCAAGAATCAGCACGGCGGTCGCGATCACGCCGTGCCTGGAGCTAGTCGTCAGCAATAGGATCATCGCGGCGCCCATTAGGGAGCAGATCAGGATTTGGCCGCAGGCGGGCCAACCGACCGCCGATCGAAAAACCCACGTCGGTACGTCGTCGGGACTTGTCGTTTCACGCGGTCGTTGAACTGCCATCCGGACTGTAGTCGGGAGCTTCGCCCTTTTGTACGCCAAGCCTGCCGAACTGGCAAGGAACCAAACCGTGCCTGAGCCGCGCAATGCACATATTTGTACGGAAGTGCTATGGTGATTCCGTCGTTGTGGATACGACGGCGAGCATGGTCGACACCCTCACACCTGCCCAGCGCAGCGCCCTGATGTCGCGCATCCGGGGCGTGGATACCAAGCCGGAACTCGCTGTGCGCCGTGGCCTCCACGCCCGGGGTTACCGGTATCGCGTCCACCTGCGCGGATTGCCGGGACGTCCGGACGTGGTGTTCACGAAACGGCGGATCGCGGTGTTCGTGCACGGCTGCTTCTGGCATCGCCACGGCTGTGCGAAGACGTCGGACCCGAAGTCACGCGTCGAGTACTGGCAAACCAAGTTCGAATCCAACGTCGAGCGAGACCGCCGCAACCAGGAGCAGTTGGTCCGGGACGGCTGGCGGGTATACGTCGCCTGGGAATGCGAAGTGGAGAAGGACGACACGCTGATCACACGGCTCTCGGATTTCCTTGGTCCGCCGCGGCTGCCCGAACCAGCATAGCGGGGTCGTCCGATTAAGCGCACGGCCGCCCAAGCGTTGGTGGAGACGCTGGAGAACCAGGGCGTCGACCGGATCTTCTGCGTCCCCGGCGAGAGCTATCTCGACGTGCTCGACGCGCTGCGGGACTCGGCCATTCAAACGGTGGTTGCCCGACAGGAAGGCGGTGCCGCCATGATGGCGGAGGCCGATGCCAAGCTCACGGGCCGCCCCGGCGTCGTCTTCGTCACCCGCGGACCGGGTGCCGCGAACGCCAGTTCGGGGGTTCACGTGGCCCAGCAGGATTCGACGCCGCTGGTGCTGTTCGCCGGTCAGGTGGCGCGTGCCGCGCGGGGCCGCGACGCCTTCCAGGAGGTCGACTTCGCCGCATTCTACGGCGGGATGGCCAAAAGCGTGGAGGAGGCGGACGACGCCGACCGCCTTCCCGGTGTGGTTGCCCAGGCTTTCCGCACGGCGCTGTCGGACCGCCCCGGACCTGCGGTCGTGTCGCTGCCGGAAGACATGCTGGGAGAGCCGTGCGCGGCGCCGCCGGGCGGGCGCGTTGCGGTGAGCGACGAACCCCTGGACGACGAACTGGTTCGCGAGTTCGACGCACGGCTCGAAGACTCCCAGCGACCCCTCGTGGTCGTCGGCGGTTCGCTCTGGCGTGCGCCGGACACGGCGAGACTCGCGAACTACGCCGAGACCGCAGGCGTCCCCGTCGCCTGCGTGTTCCGTCGCCAGCAGCTTTTCGACCACGAACATCCCCACTACGTCGGCGACATCGGCATCGGCGTCAACCCGGAATTGCGCCGCGCCGTCGAGGAAACCGATCTTCTTGTGCTGCTCGGCACGAGGTTCTCGGAGATACCAAGCCAGTCGTACGCGCTGCCGTTGGCGCACACGCCCGTGGTTCACGTGCATCCTGACGCATCGGAACTGCAGCGGGTGCATCAGGCCGAACTGGCGATCCAGGCCCGTCCCGGCACTTTCCTGGCGGCGTCGGCGGCGCGGGGCAAGCGGAGCGAGTACGTGCACGCCCTGCATGCGGGCTACCTGGAATGGTCGCGTCTACCGCACCCGTCGCCGGGGTCAATGACCATGGGCAAGGTCATGGCCACCCTTCGGGATCTCCGCGACCCGCACTTGATCGTCACCAACGGCGCGGGGAACTACTCGGGCTGGGTGCACCGCTTTCACCGGTTCCGCTGGTTCGGAACCCAGGTAGCACCCACGTCGGGGTCCATGGGCTACGGACTGCCGGCGGCGATCGCGGCAAAGCTCCGTCATCCAGAGGGGACGGTGGTGTGCTTCGCGGGCGATGGCTGCTTCCAGATGACCGGCCAGGAGATCGCCACGGCCGTGCAGTACGACGCGCGCGTGATCGTGCTCGTGGTCGACAACGGCATGTACGGCACCATCCGCATGCACCAGGAACGCAGCTTCCCCGGTCGCGTCCACGCGACGTCGTTGACGAATCCCGACTTCGCCGCGCTGGCGAGGGCCTACGGCGGGTACGGTGAGCGGGTGGAACGCGATGCCGACTTTCCGGCCGCGTTTGCGCGGGCGCGGGAAGCCCGCGTGCCGGCGGTGTTGCACCTTCTGGTCGACCCCGAGGCGATAACACCCGCCGAGACGTTGGCGTCGTTGCGGCACTTACCGTAGGGGAGGGGCTTGTCCCCTCCCGTGCCAAGCAACGGATTCGTTCGAAAGACCCCCGCCCGGTCACTCCACGCTGATCAGCTCCGTCACCATGGTGCCTCCGCCGGCCATGGGCGGCAGCGTCGCCTCGCTCTTGACGGCGAGATGCGGCTTGGCACGCGTCACCCAGCTCTTGCCGGAGATGCCGGTGCCGTCGGCGCTGGCGACCTCCAATTGGTACACATCGAAGGTTCCCGCAGGCGTCTCCACCGACTCCGCTGCGACCACCTCGATGTTGATCTGCTGCACTTGCTGCATGTTCGGTTCGAACGCCTGCACGCGGGTCTTGAGACCCGGTTCGAGCGGCATGACGGCGAGGGCGGTTTCCAAGTGGCCTAGAACGGACTCTTCGATCGGTATGTCGACATCCACGGTGTTGCCGCCCGGCATGGTCACGCTACCGGTAATTGCGTCGTCGGCGAAGTCCAGCCTCATGCTGACGGGTCCTTGATCGATGGCGCGATGCACGGGCCGGAGGCTGTCCACCCTTAGGTAGGCCACATCGGATGCCTCGCCCACCGGAAGCTCGACGGTGGTTGCGACGCGCCAGACCTCTTCGTCGTTGTGCGTTGTCCTCGACCGCTCGACGACGGTGTTCATCGCCATCGACTGGCCCGCCATCTCCATCGTGATCCGGTAGGTTACGGTGGCAGGCTCCAGGGCGGAGCCGTCGAGGGCGATCTCGACGAAGTCGCCGTCGTCGGCACTTGGCATCTCGACATCGTCGATGTCCACCCTGAGTGCGCGCAGTCTTGCTGAGACTTCCGCGGTCGACCCACGTTGGTAGCGACCGTCGAGGTGGCGCGCCAGGAATCGCTCGATGGCGGCGAACATCGCCAGACGGTTCTCCTTGCCTCGGAAGCCGTGGCCTTCGTCCGGCGCGAGCAGGTACTGCACGGGACGGTCGAGGTCGCGCAGCGCGACGACGATCTGATCCGACTCGGCCTTCTTGACGCGCGGGTCGTTGGCGCCCTGGATGATGAGCAGCGGCGCTTCGATGTTCTCGGCGTGGAAGAACGGCGACTGCGCAACGAGGCGCGCGCGGTCTTCCTCGTCGTCCGGATCGCCGACCCGGCGCAGGAACATCTGCTTGGTCGGTCCCCAGTAGGGCGGGATCGAATCGAGCAGGGTGATGATGTTGGACGGGCCGACGATCGAGACGCCGGCGGCGTAGAGATCCGGCGTGAATGCGACCCCGGCAAGCGTCGCGTAGCCGCCGTACGACGCGCCCATGATGGCGATCTGCTCGGGATCGGCGATTCCCGCGTCGACGAGATGCTTCACGCCATCGGTGATGTCGTGCTGCATGATGCCCGTGCCCCATTCGCCGTTGCCGGCGTTGAGGAACGCCTTGCCGAAGCCCGTCGAGGCGCGGAAGTTCGGCTGCATCACGGCGTAGCCCCGGTTGGCGAGGAACTGCACGAACGGGTCGTACCCCCAGTAGTCGCGTCCCCAGGGTCCGCCGTGGGGCAGGATCACCGTGGGCAGGTTCTCGGCGGGCACGCCCTTCGGCGTGACGAGATACCCGGGTATCTCGACGCCGTCCCGCGCCTTGTAGCGGATGGCCTGCATGGGCGCGAGGTGGTCGCTCGGGAGATCCGGTCTGGAGTCGTAGAGCTTTTCGAGCTTCCGCTCGGCACGGTCGTAGAGATAGACCGCGCCGGGATTGGTGTCGCTCCCGACCACGACGATCTGGCGGGACTCGTCTTCGGTCCCGGATTGGTAGCCGATTTCGCCGTCGGGAAGTTCATTGCGCAGCCACTCGAGCTCGCGCTGCAGGGCCTCGGTACGCGGATAGATTCGCACCCGGTCGCCGGTGTAGACGGTAGCGACCAGTTCCTCCGTGACGTCTGAGAACCAGGTGCCCCCGAAGTCGACTTCGCCTTCGGGGTCCGACTCGATCGTCTCCGCTTCGCCGGATTCGACATCGACAAGCAGCAACCTCGACAGGTCGACGCCCTTGTTGCTGGTCATGTACACGCGTTTGCCGTCCTTGTGGAACCGCACGGTGTCGCAGTTCTCCTCGAAATCGCATTCGTAGAGAACCCGGCCTAGCGCGCCGTTCTCCACGACAAGCGTCTCGTAGCCACCATCGCCTCGCTGCCGCGCGGCAAGTCGGACCTCGCCGGACAAGTCGGTGACCCAGCCCGCGACATTGCTGTCGTTCTGGATCAGGAGTTCGCGTTCCCCGGTGTCGATGTCGAGTCGGTAGACGTCGTGCAATGCGGGGTCGCGGTCGTTGATGCCCACGATGATGCGGTTCGGCGTGGCTTCGGGCACTGCGTAGATGAATGCCCTCACGCCCTCGATGGCCGTCAGGTCGCGGGCACCCGGTACGCCGGTCGCTTCGTTCACTTCGCCTGCGGGGTCGACGGCGTAGACGTGGTAGTTCTCGTCGCCGCCCTTGTCCTGGACGTAGAGCACGTAGCGGCTGTCCTCGGTCCAGAAGTAGCCGGCCACCGGACGTTCGGTGTCGGCAGTGATGGGTCGGGCGGCATCGAACGGCGCGTCGACGGCCTTCACCCAGATGTTCACGATGCCGTTGTAGGGTTTGCGGAAGGTGATCCACTTGCCGTCCGGCGAGATCTGGGTGCCGGAAATCTCGGGGTCGCCGAAGAATACCTCCCGGTCGATCAGCGGCGGCAAGTTGGCCAGCCGACTCTCGACGGGGTCGTCTTGCGGCTCCTGTGCGTGGGCTGCCATGGGTGCGACGGCCAAGACTGCCACCAGCGCATTCCGGACGTATTGGGAGATTCGCATTTGCTTACGGCTCCGCCGTTGTGGGGGCGGCAAGCGTATCACTTGCTAGCGGCTTCGCATGGGCGAAGTCCCGACGCGAAGGTGGCCCGCTGCCCAATGCAGACCCGCCCAGCGAAGCGAAGTTACGTTCGTAGGGGCGATCCTTGTGGTCGCCCGCCCCGGACGGGCCGATTGGTCGGCGCGGGACGGGACAAGCCCGTCCCTACGGTCGCATCGGGAACCGCGTGGGTCCCTTGAGTTCGTCGAGGCGGGGTTGGATCCAGTCGATCCACCGGCATAGCACCGGGCGGGTTTCCCGGGGATCGATCAGCTCATGCACCGCAAAGGACTCGGCACGGGGATAGGGCGAGCGGGCGCTGCGCAGCCGGTCTTCGAGTTCCCGGCGTTTGGCATCGGGGTCTTCGGCGGCAGCGATCTCGCGGTGGAATGCGACCGCCACTCCGCCCTCCAGGGGCAATGCGCCGGACTCCACGGACGGCCAGGCCAGCACGTAGTTGTCAGGGGCGTAGTGGGCGGCGGTGGCGACGCCGAAGCCCTTGTGGATCTGGATCGCTGCCCAAGGAATGCTCGCCTGGGCCGCCGCGGCAACGGCGGCCATTCCGTAGCGGATCGTGCCGTTGCGCTCGGCTTCCGGACCGATCATGAAGCCCGGTTGGTCGATGAAGTTGACGATGGGAATGTGGAAGGTGTCGCACATCTCGACGAAGCGGCGGTACTTCTGGCCTGCCTCCGCCGTCATCGCGCCGGCGTAGACCCGGTTGTCGTTGGCCAGCACGCCGACCGGCTGTCCATCTAGACGGGCAAGTCCCGCGATCTGGCTTGCGCCGTACTCGGGGGCCAGTTCGAAGAACGAGTCCCGGTCCATGATCATGGCGAGGATCTCGCGCATGTCGAACGGCGCGTTGGAATCCCGCGGGATGGCGGTGAGAAGCTCCTCCTCCATGCGTTCTGGATCGTCGTGGCAGTCGACACGCGGCGCTCGTTGGTGGACGCTGCCCGGGAGGTAGCTCAGGAACCGGCGGACTTGCCGGAACATGTCGTATTCGTCTTCGGCGACATTGTCGATGATGCCGCTCTTGGCGTGGATGTGGGCACCGCCTAGTTCGTCCTTGGTCAGGCTGACCCCGAGTGCGCGCTCGACCAGGGCCGGGCCGCCGATCATCACCTGCGCGGTGTGCCGGGTCATCACGGAGAAGTGGGAAGCCACGAGTCGGCCGGCCGGGAATCCGGCCACGGCGCCGGCGGCCATGGACACGACCGGCACCTCGCCCATGGCGTCGGCGATGATCCGGAATCGGTGCGCGGAGTAGACGGGCTCCCCGACCGTCCCGCCGCGACGTCCGCCACCGCCCCTGACGCTGCCCCCGCCGCCTTCCAGGGAACGCACCAACGGCACCTTGTACTGCACGGCCAGATGCTCGGCGTAGACGCTTTTGCGCAGCCCCGCCGCGTTGGGCGAGCCGCCCTTCAACGTGAAGTCCTCGCCGCCCACGACAACCCGGCGGCCCTCGATCCGACCGAAACCGACCACGTAGTTGGCCGGCACGAAACCGAGGAGCTTGTCGTTGTCGTCGTAGTCGGGAATGGCCGTGGCCTGACCCTGCTCCTGGAAGGTGCCGGGGTCCAGCACGCCGTCGATGCGCTCGCGGATGGTCAGCCGGCCCCGGGCGTGCTGCTTGGCGATCCCTTCCTTGCCGCCCTGCTGCTTCGCCAAGCGGCGACGGCGGTGGATTTCGCGGACTTCCTCTTCCCAGCTCATGTGTGGGTTGGCCTCAGGTTTCGAGGATCGCGATGACCTGGTCCTCCTCGACGCCGTCCTCTTCCGCGACCCGGAGTTCCAAGACCGTTCCGGCTTCGGGTGCCTCCACGGGAATCTCCATCTTCATCGACTCGAGGACAATCAACACGTCCCCGACGTCGACACGCGAACCGGCCTCCACTTCGACCTTCCATACGTTGCCGGTGACTTCGCTTTCGATTTCGACCCGTGCCATCGATTCCGGTTTCCCCCCAAAAGGAACGGGCGTTTATAGCAGATCGTCGAGCAGACCGGTATGTAGACGGCCGGCGATGAACGGCTCCCTGCCGAGGACCCTTTCGAGCAGAGCCCTATTGGTGTCGATGCCTCGTATGTCGAATGCCTTGACGCCAACGAGCGTGCGACCGATGGCCTGCTCCCGGGTGGTGCCGGTGCCGATGACCTTGGCAAGCAGCGGATCGAAATACGGCGTTACCCACTGGCCTTCCGAATACCCCGACTCGACGCGCAGGCCGGTCATACGGGGCGGACGGTAGACCGTGAGCCGTCCGGTCGATGGCAGCATGCGCCGGGAGTCCTCCGCGTAGATCCGCGCTTCGACGGCATGGCCGTTCGCTTCGGGAGCGGCAGGGAGCACGTCGCCGAGCTTCTCGCCGGCGGCGATGCGGATCTGGGCTTCGACCAGATCGACGCCGGTGACCTCCTCCGTCACGCCGTGCTCGACCTGCAGGCGCGTGTTCACCTCCAGGAATCCGAATCCACCGTCGGCATACAGGGTCTCGACGGTGCCGATGCTGTCGTAGCCCGCGAGGGCGGTTGCGGCGAGCGCCTCGATCTCGGCCAGTCGGGTCCGGTCGAGACCGGGGGCGGGTGCTTCCTCGATGACCTTCTGGTGGCGGCGCTGCACCGAACACTCGCGTTCCAGGACGCCCACCGTCGCGTCGCCGTCGCCGACCACCTGGAACTCGATGTGGCGTGGTTCGGCAAGCCAGGTCTCGAGGTAGACCCTGTCGTCGCCGAACGCATGCATGGCCTGGGCCCGCGCCGTCGCGAAGGCGTTGGCGAGTTCGGTCTCGGCGTCGACGCGGATCATCCCGATGCCGCCGCCGCCGGCAGCGGGTTTCAGGAGCACGGGGAAGCCGATGCGCCGCGCGGCATCGACCAGGGCTTCGACATCGTCGAGATCGTCGCTCCCGCTGTGCACGGGAAACCCGGCTTCGGCCATCGCCGCGCGGGATCGGGTCTTGTCGCCCAGGCGCTCGATCCAGCCCGGATCGGGACCGATGAAACCGAGACCGGCGTCGGCCACATCGCGAGCGAAGCTGGCGTTCTCGGCGAGGAAGCCGTAGCCCGGGTGCAGGGCGTCGCAACCGGCCTCGCGGGCGAGTTCGATCAGCCTGGCACCGTTCAAGTAGGTGTCGGTGGCGAGATACCCCGGCAGCCGGGCGGTGGTGGTGGCCTCGGCGAGATGCGGCGCGGCGCTGTCGATGTCGGCGTAGGCGGCCACGGTCTCGACGCCGAGCGCCTCGCAGGCACGCACAACTCGCCGAGCAGCCGTGGCGCGGTTGGCGACGAATACGCGGTCAAACACGGCTCGCGGCCTGTGCGTCCTGCAGTTCCCGCCAAGCGGTAGCGAAGCCGGCGATCTTGCTGCTCCGCGGTGTCCGGAGGCCGCGTTCCGCCGCGTCGAGGACGACTTCGACGATCGAACGGAGAACGTCCGGCGGCAGGTCGACGTTGAACATGTCGGTGGCCTCGCCGCCCTTGTGGTCGTCCGGCTTTGGGAAGGGCGCGCTGCTCAGGATCGTCATCAAGGCGGTACGGGTCTCGCCGGGAAGCAGCGTCGCCGTTTCCTCGAGCATCCAGCGGGACAACACGTCCGGCCGGTCGCACAGCGCCTTGTAGCTTTGCCAGTCGATGCCGACCACCGATCAGTGGTGGAACAGCCTCAGGCCCGTATGCACCATCGCGATGCCGTGTTCGCGGCACGCTTCGGCAACTTCGGCGTCCCGGGTCGAGCCGCCGGGCTGGGCGATGAACGAGACGCCGTGTCGGGCGGCGTGGTCGATGTTGTCACGGAACGGAATGAAGCCGTCGCTGGCCAGCGCGACGCCGTTGCATTCGGCTAGCCAGGCTGCGCGTTCGTCGGGGACCAGGGGCTGTGGTTCGTCGACCACAGCTTGGGTGAATCCGGTGCGTTCCCCGGGCGTGAGGTCGCCCTCGATGTAGCGTACGCGCCAGTTGATGCGTTCCTGGCGCCTGACCCCGGGACGGAACGCGATACCGAGTACTTTCGGATGCCGAGACAGGTGCCAGACATCCGCCTTGGCGCCGGCGAGCCTGGTGCAGTCGACACGCGACTGCTGGCCGGCCCCGATGCCGATCATCTGGCCGTCGAGGGCATAGCCGACGGAGTTGGACTGGGTGTACTTCAGGGTCACGAGCGCGAGCAACAGGTCGCGCTTCGCCGTGTCGGAGAGTTCGCCCCAGACGAGGTCGTCGAGATCGTCAAGCCTAAGCCGGCGGTCGTTGCGCTCCTGCGTCAGCGTGACGCCGAAGACTTGGCGCGATTCCACCGCAGGTGGCCGGTAGTCCGGATCGGTTTCGATCACCACGAACGAGCCGCCCTTCTTCGCGGCGAGGGTGGCCAGCGTACCCTCCTCGAATCCGGGTGCCACGATCCCGTCGCTGACAACGCCTTTGAGATAGCCGGCGGAGGCCGCATCGACCGGGTGGGAAAGCGCCACGAAATCCCCGAAGGAGGACTTGGGATCGGCGCCCCGGGCGCGCACGTAGGCCGTGGCCAGCGGCGACAGGTCTCGGCCGCCCACCTCGTAGACCCGCCTCAAGTCGTCTGAAAGCGGTACGCCGACGGCGGCGCCGGCGGGTGAGACGTGTTTGAAGGATGCCGCCGCGGGCGCGTCGAGGGCTTCGCTGAGTTCGGCGGCCAGTTGCCAGCCGTTGAGCGCATCGAGCATGTTGATCATCGACGGCGCGCCGTTCCGTACGCGCACCGCGTCCGACTCGAACGCCGCCTGGGCCTGGTGCGGATTGCAGCCGTACTTGAGCGCCGGCACTTAGTAACCCCGCGGCGTGGCTAGGACCGCGTAGGGACGGGGCTTGTCCCCGCCCGCAAAATGCGGCGCGACTGTTTCCGTGCGGGACGGGACAAGCCCGTCCCCTACACGAGTGTCCGACTCGGCGGACTCCCGGAGAACGTTCACGTTGCTATGCGAACAGTTCCCGGCCGGTCAGCTGCCGGTAGGCTTCGAGGTAGCGGCTCATCGTATTGGAGATGACGTCGTCGGGCAACGCGGGTCCCGGTGGCGTCTTGTCCCAGCGCCCGTCCGCGACCAGGGTCTCTAGGTAGTTGCGCACGTACTGCTTGTCGAAGCTCGGCTGTTCGCCACCGGGCTGCCACTGGTCGGCGGGCCAGAATCGAGAGCTGTCGGGAGTGAAGATCTCGTCGATCAGGAGCGGTTCGTCGGTCCCGTCGACAACGCCGAACTCGAACTTGGTATCGGCCAGAACGATGCCGCGGTCGCCGGCGTAGCCCCGCGCGAGCCGGTAGAGCGCCAGGGTTTTCTCTTGGAGCCAGAGCATGGTTTCCTCGCCGACGATCTCGGCACCCTCGGCGAAGCTGATGTTCTCGTCGTGCCCGGTGTCCGCCTTCGTGGAAGGCGTGAACAGCGGCGCCTCAAGCCGGTCGCCGTTGGTGAGTCCCTCGGGCAGATCGATGCCGCAGACCTGGCCGGTGTTCTGGTAGTCCTTCCATCCGCTGCCGGCGAGGTAGCCGCGGGCAATGCACTCCACCGGCAGGACGCGGGTCTTTCGGCACAGCATGATGCGCCCATCGAGTAGATCCCGTTCTGTATCGGAGAGCCCCGGGACGTCCGCCGCGTCGGTGGAGATGAGGTGGTGATCGACAACCCCGGCGAAGTGGTCGAACCAAAACTTCGAGATCTGCGTGAGTACCACGCCTTTGCCGGCCGGGCCGTTTCCGAGCACCACGTCGAAGGCACTGACGCGGTCGGTGGCGATGATCAAGAGGGCCTCGCTGCCGTCCGGCATCGCTACGTCGTAGAGGTCGCGGACCTTGCCGCTGCGTTTGTTCGGGAGAGCGAGATTCGTCTCCATCACGAGTCTAGGCTGCACGTGTTCTCCGTTGTTCGGCCTGGTCGTAACGGCTCGCCGTGCGGCTCCCGAGGCGAGCCGCCCTTGGGAGGGGCAAGATTGCGTGACCGCGCGTCGTACTGCAAGACGCTGGCGCTATCGGACGGTATTGGGCTCGGTCTACCTATGGCGCGGGCGGAGAACACCGCCGTCGGTGACCCACAGATCGCCCCACCAGATCGGCAGGGCCTTGTCCTCGCGCCAGGAGGGGTCGGAGGAGAACTGATTGATCCAGTTCACCACCAGGCCGCGCCGGACTCCGCACTCCCGCATCAATCGGGCCACCTCTCGGGGCGATGCGTCCGTGGTCACCATGAACTCGTTGCATTCCGCAGGCGATAGCTGCGCGAAGAGTTCCCTCACCGCGTGCTTCTCCCAGTCCTCGATGCCGGCGATATCGTGTACTAGCTCCGTCAGCCGTTCGGCCGTCGGACAGCGCATGCCCGCCATGTACGTGCCCACAACCCCGCGCACGCCCAATGGCCGGCGGATTCGATCCTCGAACGAGTCGGGAAGCCGATGGCCCATGCGTCGGTTGGCGATGGGGGAGTCGAACGTATGATCCTCGCAGACGTCGTAGCACACGACGTGTGCGATTTTCACGTCAGTGCCCATGTTTGCCGCGATCGTCAACGGCGACGTCATGCGTCAACAGCGGTACGTACTCGAGATCGCTCTCCAGCATCCAAAGGACCTGCTGCCACACTTGGCTGGCGATGCGGTCGAATCTGGGTCTAACGAGTGCCAAGGGACGTGGCTGGTTTTCGCCTTCCGCCAGATCTCGATAGGCCGCGAGAGTGTTCCGCTTCATGTCGTCGGTCAGGGTGGACCAAGCGTAGGCCAGGTCGGTCGGGGCCAGGGTGCGCGCCACGGCGAAGTCGTAGGCGTCTCGTTCGGTCGCAAGGCGGTTCACGCCGAGACGGTTGTACATCTTCTTCGTCAGGATGTCCCTGGTGCTGCCGAGAATCACTCCGGTCTGGCATTCCGCCTCGTCGCGCGGATCGCCGTGGAACATCTCGGTTCCGACGAACGACACCGGGACGTCTCCGATCATGAACTGAATGTGGTTCGTCCCGACCATGACCACGCTGTCTCTCGCGATGCCTCCGTCGCGGGCCAGTGCGTGCAGGTCCATGCGGATAGCGTTGAAGTCCTTGAGGAACAAGGAGCCGGATCGTCCCGTCCCTGGCACGAAAGAAAAGTCCAGATCCGTGCTCGACCTATGGTGCCAGCGGGCCTCCAGCGCGGTGCCGCCACCCAAGCGCAAGTGCTCGATCGGCAACCACGCGGACAAGATGTCCACGGCGGTGCCCACTGCTCTCGCCGGGGCGGAATCGAGTCGCCGCCTGACGGGTTCAACGGTCATGGCCAAGTGTTACTCCTCGGCGAACGCTTGCTCGAAATCGCCGAGCAGGTCTTCGATGTCCTCGATGCCGGTGGAGATCCGGATCAGCGAGTCGGCGATTCCCATGCTGGCGCGGCGCTCGGGTCCCATCTCGTAGTAGATCGTCTCGGCCACGGGGATCGCGAGGGTCCGGTTGTCGCCGAGGTTGCTGGACTTGATGGCCACATCGAGTCGATTCAGGAACGCAAAGGCGTCCAGTCCGCTGGCAAGCTCGAAGCTGAACAAGGCCCCGGGATGGCGGAACAGCTTCATCGCCCGTTCGTGTTCGGGATGATCTGAGAGGCCGGGGTAGTAGACCCGAGCGACCTTGTCGTGGCGGTCCAGGAATTCGACGAGCGCTCTGGCGTTGGCGCACTGGCGCTCCTGGCGCAGGGCCAGGGTTTCGGCGCCGATGCCGAGGTGGAGCGCGGCCTGGGGCCCGAGGGTTGGGCCGAAGTCGCGCAGGCCTTTCTTGCGGACCTGCGTGATCGCCCACTTCGCCGGGTCGCCTCTCTTGTAGGTGTCCTGGATGTTGGGATAGGTCGACCAGTCAAATTGACCCGTTTCGGTCAACGCGCCCCCGAGCGTGGTGCCGTGACCGCCGATGTACTTCGTCAGGCTGTTGACGATCAGGGAGGCTCCCACGTCGACGGGCTGGAACAGGTACGGCGACGTCATCGTGTTGTCCACGACGTAGACAAGGCCTTTTGCGCGGCAGAGTTCGCCGATGCCTTCGAGATCGGCGACCTGGGTGCGCGGGTTGGCGATCGTCTCGACGAACACGAGACGCGTGTCGGGGCGGATGGCTTCGGCGACCGCAGCCGTGCTGGTGGCATCCACGAAGGTCACGTCGATGCCGTGCAGGCCGAAGGTCTGGAACAGGCTGTTGGTGTTGCCGAACAGGAACGAACTGGAAACGAAGTGGTCGCCTTTGCGCAACAGCGCGAACAGCACCATGCCGATGGCGGCCATGCCGGTGCCGAAGCAGACCGTGGCGACGCCCCGTTCCATGGCGTTGATCTTGGTCTCGAGCGCGCTGACGGTAGGGTTGACTTGCCGCCCATAGGAATACGCGGAACTGCGGCCCTGGAAGACGTCGGCGAGATCCTGGACGTCCTCGTAGCCGTACGCGACGGAGGTATGGATCGGCCTGTGCAGCGATCCGTGCTCGATGCCCCCCCGGCGGTCGGAGTGAACGATGGTGGTCGTGAAGCCCGGCATTGCTGACATCCGAGTGTGGGTAACGTTGGCGGGACTATAACCTTCCTCGGGGCCTTCCCCGAAGGGACGGGAGGCGCTACCGGCGGTGCATGTCGTCGAAGAGCGGGAACACACGCGCCAGGGCGGACAGCGCGAGCGCGTGGCGCAGACTGCCGTCGGCCATCGCCGCTCGGATTCCATCCAGGGACAGGAACTCGAGGCCGATGGCTTCGCCGGGACCCGGTTCGGGTTCGGCCAGTCGCTCGACGCCGTCCGCCAGGAAGTGGTGGCAGAGGTGCGGGTGGATGGCCGGGTTCGGTTCCACGGCCCCGAGATAGGTCCACGCGCCGCCGCCGTAGCCGGTCTCCTCGAGCAGTTCCCGTTGCGCAGCCGTCAAGGGGTCTTCGCCGGGATCGACCATGCCGCCGGGCGTCTCCAGCGTCCGCGCACCGATGCCGAAGCGGTACTGGTCGACCATGATCGAGAGGCCATCCGGGGTCAGGGCAACGACATTGATCCAGTCGACCGACTCCAGGACCAGGCGTTTGAGCACCGGTTGCCCGGCGGGGTGGCGCATCCAGTCGAACCGCACATCGAGGATGCCGAGGTTCGGTCCCCGCTCCGAGCGGACTCTCTCCCAGTCGAGCTTCACGTTCATCAATACCCCGTCAGTTCCATGTATCCCGCACCTCGTCGCCGGCCGTTGTCGTCTTCGACATGCACAACGCCTTCCCAGTAACGCACCGCCGTGTCCATGACCTGGTCCTTGATGGCGGCGCGAACGATGTACTGCTGCGGTTCGTCGCCTCGAATGACGAGTTTCCAGGCCACGGGCCAGCTGCGCCAGTGCTCGATGGGGGTCAGCGAGAAATCGTCCGCGGTCAACGTCCGCGAGACCTTGCCGTCGCCCAGGCTGCCGGCGTTGAAGGCATCGGGTTGCCCGTCGATCCGGCGCAGCTGGTAGAGCATGAGGTCGCGACCGTCGTCGAGGTGCAGCGCGAACCAATCCCACCCCTGGTACGCATCGCCGAGCACGCTGGTGCTCCACTCGCGGTCGATCCAAGCAAGCCCGCTGACCTGGTGCCTCGAACCGCTGACTACGAGCTCGCCGCGCGCCTCGATGCGGGGCACGGAATAGTAGTAGGAGGCGTTGTCGGGTCCTTTGCGGGATAGACCGCGATCACCCTGCAAGGTCGCCGGTCTCGTTGCCGTCAACAGCAGATCGGCCGAGAAATCCGCCGTATTGACAGTAAGCCGCAGCGGCGAGAACGCATCGCCGGTGGATGCGAGCTGCCAGTCGTCGAGGTGGACGCGAAACGCCTCGGCACGCGCCCCGGCAAGTTCCGGGTGGCCGCGACTGAAACGCTCGGCGGCCAGGTGGCGGCGGGCGGCGATGTCGGTCAGGGCGACGTGCGCCATGTAGCCCTGCCCAGTGCGCCAGGCCTCGGTGCCGTGGTTCGGTGCCGGCGTCTCGCCGCGGCGCGCGTCGAGTCCTTGTCGGAACAGCGTGAACTGCACGCCGAACTCGCGGGCCTCCGATGCGGCGGTCGAGACGACCGCGGTCAGGTACCACCACTCGCTTCGGTAGGAAGGATGGGGACCATGGTCGCCGGGAAACACGAACTCGCGGATTCGGTCGGCCCGGGCGAATCCCGCCGCGTCTCCATCGGCGGAACCGAGAATCGAGCGCAGACTTCGTGCCGCGTCGGGGTCCGGGCCGGTGCAGCCAAGCAACAGGAACGCGGCGCCGATCGCGCACCAACCCCGGAGGGACCCTGCAGATTTGGGCATCACCCTACGGCACCCCCTTGAACGCTACACGGTAGGCCGGTAACGCACCTGCCGCACACGCGGCCAGGACGCCCAGCAGCAAAGGCCCGGCTATCGATGCGAAGTCGAGGTGAAGGTCGATCGACCAGCCGAAGGCGGCCGGGTTGACGAAATCGCAGAGCACCCACGCGATGGCCAGTCCGAGCGGTAGCGCGGCGATGAGGGCCATGGCACCGAGCACGACCGTCTGGGACAAGGCCAGGCGCCAGACTTCCCCCCGGGTGTGGCCGACAGCCGAGAGCAGGCGGAACTCCCGGGACCGGCTCGCCTGCAGCGAGGTCAAGGCCGCGTAGAGCCCGATTGCCGCCACCACAAGCGCCATTGCCGCGAGTGAACGGCTCACCACGAACGTACGGTCGAACACGGCGATCGCTGCGGCGCGGATGTCGTCGTGGTTGCTGACCCGGTCGGCGCCGTAGCGTTCACCCAAAGTGGCCGTCAGTTCCATGGCCGCGTCCGGGTTTGCCCGGACGGCAACGCGCCGCCAGCTTACGGGGGTCGCCTCGAGTTCGGCGAGGAAGGTCGTCGGCAGGATGACCCGGGGCGCCGCGGCGCCGAAGTCGCGGAACACGTGGGCGATCCGGGTGGGGACGGATCTGCCCCCGACAACCAGGTCAACGACATCGCCTGTTGCGATTCCAAGGAGGCGCGCGCCCACCTCGTTGATCATGCCCTGGTGCCCAATGGTCGCGTCGAAGCCGTACCGGGCGGTCTCGTGGGCGTCCAATGCCGCGATTTGGACGTCGACGGGACCCTTCCCGACGCGCGCGGGAACGTCTCCGTAGCGGCGCGCTCCCAGCACGCCCTCCATCCCGCGCAGCGCATCGAGGTCGGATTCCGAGACATCCGATGCGGTCTGGACGTAGATTCCGGGGACAAGCCGCACGTCGAGCATTTCGATGAAGTCCCGGCGCAGGCTTTCGACCATGAGGCCCATGCCGATGGCGACCGCGGCGGCCACCGACAGCGCGCCGAGGGCCAGACGGATCTCCCTGGCGCGCACCGCGGTCCCGCGCAGGTTTGCGCGGGCCGTCAAAGACCGTCCCAGTCCCGCGAGCGGTCCGGCGGCGCTTCCTGCCAGCGGCACGACGTAGACGACGTGTATCGCGCAGATGGCGGCGAGCGCGACATAGGCAGCGCCCAAGGCGCCGTCGACAAGACCGAATGCGGCGATGGCGACGGCGATCAGGGCGAAACCCAGACGGAACCGCGTGCTTGCCGCGAAACGACCGTCGGCCAGCGGACCAAGGGCGGATGCCAAAACGCCGCAGGCGAGGGACTTGCCGACGATCCAAATGTCTAGTTCCAGGGCGCGTTTGTCGTCCGGGGCGGTACCTGGAGGTGTTGCCGTCGGTAGCGCAGCCTGCAACAGTTCATCCGCCACGACGAAACCGAGGGCCAATCCCGCGACCGCGCCGATCATCCCGATGCCAAGACCTTCAACGCCGGAAACCCACTTGAGCGTCGACCGGGATGCGCCGATCGCAAGCAGCCGATCGTGTTCGGTGCGTCGTCGGGCGGCGTTGGAAGCGCTCGCCTGGAAAGCGATGAACGCCGCCATCAGCAAACACAGCAGCGACAGCATGCCGAGATTGAACAGGATGGCGTCCGCGAAGCGCCGCGACGGGTTCCAGCGGTTCGCGGCTGTCACCTCGTAGCCGTCGATCACGGGGTCGGCATAGCGCGGCAGGCTGGCGGCGATTCCCGGCAGCAGTTGGTCGAGCCAGCCGAGCAGCCGCGACCGCGCGTCGGCGACGCGCAGCCAGACCGCGTCGATCTCGTTCCCGCGGCCCAGCAGGCGCTGCGCGGTGGGCAGATCCGCAAGAATCACTTCGGTCGCGGCTTCGAGGACGACCACCGGAGTCCCGGCGATCGATCCGCCGTCGGCGGCGATGTCGCGTGCGGTCGCCGCCGACACCATGACCGCGTCGTCGATCATGAAGGCGCCGTAGTCCGTGCCCGGCTTCGACGCGGCCAGCGCACCCCTGCCGAGACCCGCGGCGGCCACGGGGTCGAAACCGACGATGCGTCGCGGCCGGCCGTGGATCTCGACATACCCCTCGATGACCGGGAACATCGCGACGACGGCTCGCGTCCAGTCGGGCCGCGTGGAGGTCGAGGGGTCCGCTTCCGAGGCCCGCCAGCGCCGACGAAGTTCGAAATAGCCCGACTCGTCGCGGGTCTGGCCGGTGGCCACGTGGGTGTGTCCGGCAATCGAGAAGTCGTCGAGGTCGTCGCGGATCGAATGGCCGACGAGGTGGACCGTCACCACGGCGAGAACCGCCACGGTCACGCCGACGACGGATGCGGCCATGCCGACGGGATGGCGAACGGCGAAGCGCAGTTGGCTCCTGAGAAGCAGAAACGTCATAAAGAACTATGCCAGCGCGATCACCTCGTCCGCCCGGTCGGCGATGCGCTGGTTGTGGGTTGCGATGACGAGGGCGCACTGGGCTAGTGCCGTTTCCCGCCACAGCAGTTCGGTGACGGTCTCGGCATTGTCGCCGTCGAGATTGCCCGTCGGCTCGTCCGCCAGCACGACCGCGGGCTCGTGGGCAAGCGCCCGCGCGATGGCGACGCGCTGCTGTTCGCCGCCGGAGAGCGTTTCGGGAAACCGGTCCGCGCAGTGCGCAAGGCCGAGTGTCTCCAGGCGGGCGAGCGCACCGGACCGCCCGGCGAGCCGGTTCAGCTCCAGCGGCAGAATCACGTTCTCGGCGACGGTCAGCGTCGGTACCAGGTTGAAGAACTGGAAGATGAAGCCGAGATGGCGCCGACGAAAGTGCACCCGCTGCCGCTCGGAACCGCAGGAGACGTCGAGGGTGTCGCCGTTGGCATCTTGAAAGACGACGGTGCCCTCGTCCGGCACCAGGATTCCGGCCAGCAGGTTCAGCAGGGTCGATTTTCCCGACCCGCTCGGCCCCCACAGCGCGGTGGTGCGTCCGGACGCTGCGGTGAACTCGACCGGTGCCGGAACACGCCGTCTGCCACGTCCGTCGTCGAAGTGCTTGGCTGCCCGGCGTACCTCAAGCGTCGCCAACGTGTTGCATCCCCTGTTCGTGCAGCGTGGCGGTGACCTCGCCTAGGTGTCGCCGCGCGGCCACCGCGGCGAGAGCGTCCGCGACGGTGTCGAAGCGCGACGCGGTGCGCAGCGTGGTGAGCGTCGGGTGGATCATCTGCCACCGGCCGGCATCGAAGTTGGCCAGCGCATCGGACGGCCGCACCCAGGTGCCCGCGACCGTCTCGCCGCTGTGCCCTACCGCCCGTTGGCCCTCCGGCATCGCGGCGACGAAGAACCGGGTGTCGAACCGGGCCGGTGCCGTCGGCGGGGTGATCCAGTGGCTGAAGTAGAAAACCTTGTCGGTGGCGAGCCGCAGTCCTTCCCGCCGCGCCATCGCCGCCAGGCTGTCGTCGCGTGCGGCGAGGGTATGGCGGTGTCCGTCGAACCGGGCGCGTTCACCGTCTCCCGATGCTTCGAAGGGGCGGTGGTTTCGGTACGCGAGGAGCACTCCGCATTCCTCGAAGCACTCGCGGATGGCGGTAACCCAGTACCGCAGGCCGCCGCCAGGCACGCCCAACTGCGTCGATGCGAGGGCGTCGTCGAGTCCTTCGCACAGATGCTCGAGGCCGTCGTCCGCCTCATCCACCTTGCCGCCGGGGAACACGTGCAGGTTCGGAAAGATGCCGCGCCCGGGACGCTGCACCATGAATACCTCGACGCCGGAACCGCCTTGGCGCAGCAGGAGAATCGTCGCCGCCTTGCGGATCGGGGCGGGGTTCGTTGACGCCACTTGATCGTCCGTCGTGGGATTCATGGATCATATCAGTGCGATCCGTGGTTTCGCCCCGATCTGTTACGCTTCGAACCATGGCGAAGAGACTGGTCAGGTTGCTCTGCTTGGCGGCGTCGGCTTGGGCCGTTGGCGCGGAGGCGGAGGATCCGGCCTGCAAGGATCCCGACTACAAGCACGGAATCTCCTATCTTTTGCCGTTGAAGTACGACAAGCACTTCACGCACTTCGACTGGGCCAATCCGGACGCCCCGAAGTCCGGCGCGATGCGCCTGCCGTCGCTTGGCACCTTCGACAGCTACAACAACATCCTCGAGAAGGGACGGATGGCGGCCGGCTACGACCGAGGCGGCGGACTGGTCTACGACAAGCTGATGGAGGGTGCGGCGGACGAGCCCGTGAGCAACTACGGCCGCTTGGCGGAGGGCGTTGCGACGGGGCCGAATCTGGACTGGATCGCGTTCAAGCTGCGCGACACCGCGCGGTGGCACGACGACATGCCGATCACCGTCGACGACGTCGTATTCAGCTTCGAGATGTTCCTCGAACACGGCTCCGTGGCGCTGCGCACGTCGCTTGCCGATCTCGAACGGGTCTTCGCCTTCGGCGAACGCGAGGTGTGCTTCGTGCGCAACACCGAGATAGAGGTCAACCCGGCGCTGCCTTTCGCCATCGGCGGGCAGGCGATTCTTCCGAAACACTACTGGGAGCAGCGCGACATCACCAAGACCACGGTGGAACCGCCGCTCGGCAGCGGACCGTACCGTCTCAAGCGGGTGGAGACAGGGAGGCTTCTGGAGTTCGAACTGGACGAGGACTATTGGGGGCGCGACATCCCTGTAAACAAGGGGCGCTACAACTTCAAGACCGTCAAGTTCGACTACTTCAAGGACGAGGGCGTGATGATGGAGGCGCACAAGAGCGACCTGTTCGACGTCCGCGAGGAGGGCGTTTCCAAGAACTGGGCGACGCAATACGACTTTCCTGCGGTTCGCGAGGGACTCTTCAAGCGCGACCTGCGCAAGCTGACGCGGGTGGAGGGGCTATGGTGGCCGATCTTCTGGAACACCGAAAAGCCGCCCCTCGACGACATCCGCGTGCGCGAGGCGCTGTGGCTGCTGTACGACTTCGCGTGGACCAACCGGGTCCTGTTCTACAACTTCTACCTGCAGGGCGTGAGCCTCTTCCAGAACTCGCCGATGGCGCACGTCGGATTGCCCAACGCCAGGGAGCTCGAGCTTCTCGAACCGTGGCGCGACCAGGTGCCCGCCCGGGTGTTTACGGAGGAATTCGAACACCCGCCGAGCAGCGGCTACGGCTTGCGCCGGGAGCGCATCAAGCAATCACTCGAGCTCTTCAGGCAGGCGGGCTGGGAGATGCGCCGCGGCGTGATGCGCAACGTCGAGACGGGGCAACCGCTCACGCTCAACTTCATCGGCGTCTCCTACTATTCGATTCGCCAGAACCTATCGTTGGTGGACAATCTCGCCCGGGTGGGGATCAAGACGACCGGGCGCTCGCCCGAGGTGTCGAATTGGCTGTACCGGAGCCGGACCGGAAAGTTCGATGGGAATTCCAACCGCTGGGGTCCCGGTCATATGCCTGGATTGGGTCTGCGCAATTGGTTCGGCAGCGAAGCGGCCGGTCAGGACTACGGGCAGAACTGGGCGCGCATCCGAAGCCCTGTTCTCGACGCGCTCATTGAAGCGATCATCGCCGCCGATACCGCAGAGGATCTCTACGCGGCCACGCGGGCCTTCGATCGGGTGTTCCTGTGGAACTTCTACCTCGTGCCACTGGGCTCCCAGCCGGGATTCCGCCTGGTGCATTGGGACAAGTTCGGCGAAGTGCGTCGCGATGACTTGAACCGTGTGCCCTTCGTCGACGCCTGGTGGTGGGACCAGGAAAAGGCTCGACGGGTCGAAGAGGGGATGGCCGAACTCGAGGGCTGACGGCCTAGGCGACCCTATCCCGCGCCCGTCGGAATCTGCACCCAAATGAAGTGATCCAATCGTAGGGCGACCCTATCGCGCCACGCAGGGCGCGCGGTCGCCCGTTCGGATTCCTGAACACGCGGGACGGGACAACTACGCCAGACCGCTCGCGCGCGGTCTGGCCACGCTCCCACCGTCCCAGGGCCGGCCTGGCTTTGCGGCGCTACGGTCTCGTTTTCCCTGCGCGTCGGCAACGGTCCACGAGGTGGCGGTCCTTGGCGCGCAACGTGTCGCGTCGTCCATCGCACACCCATGATCAAAAGTTGTTGACGTGGCCATCGACGGGGGGTAAGTTCGGGGTAACTTATGGGAAATTGTGGGAATTTGTGAGTAGGTCGGGTTAGGTTGAACATGGAAGTGGCTATGGTCAGGGACGACCACCCACACTTGGATCGAAAGCCGACGCTCCGCTCGAGAGGCGCCCATGTTTCGAGGGATATCGAAGGCAAGTCTGGACGATCGCGGGCGGTTTGCCATGCCGGCTCGGTTTCGCGACGCCTTGAAATCGAGATCCGACGGCAAGCTCGTGATCACGATCGACCGTCAGGACAAGTGCCTGCTGTTGTATCCCGACGCCGAGTGGACCGCGGTGGAGAACCGGCTCGAGCAACTATCCAACCTCCGCCCGGCAGTACGTCAACTGCAACGCATGCTCGTCGGTTTCGCGACCGATGTCGAACTGGACAGCAACGCCCGGGTACTGATTCCCCCGATCCTGCGCCGCTACGCGGAAATCGACCGTACGGTGATGGTGATGGGCCAGCCGAACAAGCTCGAACTCTGGAGCGAGGATGTTCTCAACGCCGAAATGCCCCTCTGGAGGAGCCAGGGGAACGAGGCTTTCGAGAGTCTGAAGGAGCTAGCCGAGGTTCAGCTAGCCGACATTCGACTGTAACGGCCGTCGGCGCGGAGAACCGAACGGGAATCCGGATTTGTCCCACCACCTGAAAGGGGGAGCACTGCCAAGGGTGGCGTAGAAGAGGAGATCCCGCTGTCTGGGATCGATGCTCATGGATCGAGACGGCGAAGCGGCGCATGCGCCGGTGATGCTTGAGGAAATGGTGATGGCGCTTGGCGTAGACCGCAATGGACTCTACGTGGACGCGACCTTCGGGCGCGGCGGCCACTCGCGGCGCCTACTCGCGGAACTGTCGCCGAGCGGCCGGCTCCTGGCGATTGACCGCGACGCCGATGCCTACGAATGCGCGCGCCGCCTGGCCGAAACGGATTCCCGGGTCCGGGCTCGGCATGGCAGGTTCAGTTCGCTTCGGGACTACTTGGCGGGCGACGACGGCGGGGCATACGCCCCGTCCGGCGTGATGTTCGACGTGGGAATGTCCTCGCCCCAGCTGGACGAAGCGGCTCGGGGGTTTAGCTTTTCGTTGCCCGGGCCGCTCGATATGCGCATGGACCGGCGCGACGCGCTGACCGCGGGGGCTTGGCTGAACGATGCCAAGGCGGAGGATCTGGCCACCGTCATCCGCCGCTATGGCGAGGAACGGCATGCCCGCCGGGTGGCGCGGGCGATTGTCGCCGCGCGACCTCTCGGGAGCACGACGGACCTTGCCGACGTCGTAGCCCGAGCCGTTCCGGGCCGCCGGTCGGCCACAGCGTCCTGCGCCCGCGTCTTCCAGGCCGTGCGCATCCACGTCAACGACGAACTGGGCGAACTTGACCGTGGCCTCGACGCAGGATTCGACGCCTTGAAGGCTGGCGGCCGCCTGGCCGTCCTCACATTTCACGGTCTCGAGCACCGACTCGTACGACGCAGGTTCCGACAGTGGGTCGAGGGATCAAAGCTGCCCCGACGTTTGCCCGTTCGCGACGATCCACAACCGCTGGCACGCCGGCTCGACGCCATCGGCAAGGGCCTGCGTCCGTCCGAAGCGGAGATCGTCAGGAATCCGCGCGCCCGTAGCGCGCTACTGCAGGCCGTTGAGAAGCTCAGACCCGCCGAACTCGCCACCCCGGCGGTGTCGCCTCGGCGAAGCGGAGCCGGGGCGTGAAACGACCGACGCGAGGCGGATTCTGGATGCTGCTCGGGATCGCCACCTGGGCGGGTATCGCCGTCACGGGCGTTCAGACGGCACGCCAGTCCGGCGAGATGCGCGACCTGTTCCAACGCTTGTCGACGAACCAGGAGGTCCAGGACCGCCTGCTGGCGGAATATCGGCTCCTGTTGCTCGAACGGGCGACGTTGGCTAGCTACCTGAACATCGAGAGCGTCGCCACCGACGACTTCAACATGCGGTTCCCGGAACAGGTTCGGCGGGTGGAGCGATGACGAGGCGTCGCCGCCATCGAGACAGACCGACCGGGCGCTCGGCGTTCCCGCGTCGGACGAAACGCGACTTCCCGGTCCACGGACCGGGTAGCGTCGCGGGGCCCAGCGGCGCGATGCGCAAGGGGCGTTCACGCCGGGAGGGTCAGTCCCGCTCCGGTCGTCACGGCGCCGTCGTGCTGCTGTTCCTGGCAGGATTCGTCTGCCTTTCGGGTCGAACGGGATATCTCGCCGTCACGGAACGGGATTTCCTCAAGGAGCAGGGTGAGGCGCGATCCGTTCGCGAGGTCACGATACCGGTTCACCGGGGCATGATCTTCGACCGCAACGGCGAGCCGTTGGCGGTGAGCGCCCCCATGGGTTACGCCTGGGTCGACCCTCAGCAGACCGAGTTGACGCCAGCGGACATCCAGCGCCTCGCCAACGTCCTGAACCAGACGCCGGAGGCTGTCGAGCAACGCTACCGTTCCGGGTCGAAGCGTTTCGCGTACCTGGCTCGGCGATTGGCGCCGAACACCGTCCGTCGGGTGGCGGAGGCACAGATAGAAGGTGTGAGGATCGGGCGCGAATACCACCGTTTCTACCCTGCCGGGGAGACCACGGCCCACCTCGTGGGTCGTACTGATGTCGATGATGCTGGCCAGGAGGGCGTGGAGTTGGCCTTCGACGAGTACCTGGCGGGCGCGCCGGGCGCGAAGCGGGTGTTGCGAGACCGCAGGGGCGGCACGGTGAAGGACCTCGACTACGTGCGTGACCTCGACTACCTGCGCGCCCCGGAGTTCGGCCGCGATATCGAACTCGCTCTCGACCTGCGCCTGCAGTACCTCGCCTACCGCGAGCTCAAGACCGCCGTGGAGCGAAACCGCGCGACATCGGGTTCCCTGGTGATGCTCGACGCCGGTTCCGGGGAGGTGCTTGCGCTGGCGAACCAGCCTTCGTTCAATCCCAACGACTGGCGTGGCCGCGGGGTTCACGGCGTCCGCAACCGGGCGATCGCCGACCTCTACGAACCGGGCTCCACCGTCAAGCCGCTGACGGTGCTCGCGGCCTTGGAATCGGGCATGTACACGCCCGAATCCGAGATCGATACGCATCCCGGCTACCTGCGGATCGCGGGCAAGACCATCGAGGATCCGTCGAACCGCGGACGGATAACCGTCTCCACGGCGCTTGCCAAGTCGAGTCAGGTCGCCATTTCCAAGATGGCGCTCGCCATGCCGGAGCGCGCCGTGTTCGATGCGTTCCAACGGGCAGGTTTCGGCGACTACACCGGCTGCGACCTGCCCGGCGAGGAGATCGGCCTATTGTCCGCGGGCGATCTGAACAAACCCATCGGGCGGGCGACCTTGGCCTACGGATACGGCGTGATGGCGACGCCAATGCAGATCGCACGAGCCTACTTGATGCTCGCCAGAGACGGCATCAGAACCGATCTCACCATCCTTCGTGACGACGTTCGGGTGCGTGCCAGCAGTCAGCCCGTGTTCGCGCGCCGGGACGTCGAGGCGGTTGCCGAGATGATGCGCGGGGTCCTTGCTTCGGGCGGCACAGCGCCCCGCGCACAACCCGCGAGCTATACGGCGGCAGGCAAGACCGGCACCGCCAGGAAAGTGAACTTCGGTGCCTACGACGAGCGCGCCCATGTCGCCTTCTTCGCGGGATTTGCGCCCGCCGATGAACCCCGGATCGTACTCGTCGTGGTCATCAACGAGCCTCGGGGTGCCGCTATCGGCGGCGGGACCGTCGCGGCGCCGGTCTTTGGCGCGGTAGTCGAGAGGGCACTCAGGATACTGGGCGTCCCGCCGACGGACAGCCTCGCCATGGCTACGGGCGGCGACCCGAGAGCAGGGCGCAGCGCATGACGAGGGCGATGGACCTGCGCTGCTTGCTGGGCGACCAGCGGGCACCCGTGCTGACGGTCTCGGGCGTCGCGTCGGATTCGCGCCGCGTACAACCGGGTGACGTCTACGTGGCACGCCGCGGCAATGCCTTCGACGGCCATGACTTCGTTCGCGATGCCGTTGACGCCGGTGCCGTCGCCGTTGTCTCCCAACGAGCGGTGGATGCGCGGGTTCCCAACGTCGTTGCGCCCGACGTCGTGGGTAACCTCGGCGCGCTGGGCGCACGTTTCTACGGTTCGCCGAGCCGAGCGGTCGATGTCGTTGGCATCACGGGCACCAACGGCAAGACGACCGTGGCGTACAACATCGCCCGCCTCGGAGGTTCAGGGCAGGCGGGCTATGTCGGAACCTTGGGCTGGGGAACGCCGCCCGACCTGGGCACGTCGGCGCTCACGACGGAGGACCCATTGGTTCTGCAGGCGCGGCTTCGCGCGCTGGTCGACCGCGGGGTCTCCCGGGTCGCCCTCGAGGCGAGTTCGCACGCGTTGGACCAGGGCCGTCTCGACGCGGTTGAGATCGACGTCGGTGTTTTCACCAACCTAAGCCGCGACCACCTGGACTACCACCGCACGATGGACCGCTATGCGGCAGCCAAGCGCAGGCTCTTCGAACGTCGGCTCCGAGTCGCGGTTGTCAACGTGGACGATCCCACCGGGGAGGCGATTGCGGCAGCCGCAGCCGGCCGGGCGGAGGTCGTGGGCATCGGCCGCACCGGGGCCGTGCGCTGGACGGACCTGGGCCTGCACCGGGGCGGCATCCACGGTACCTGGATCACGCCGTGGGGTCGGCGTTCGTTCGACCTGGCGGGGTTCTTCGGGGAGTTCTCGGTGTACAACGCCGCTTGCGTGTTGACCGCGTGTTGTGCACTCGGCGACCGTTTGAGCGAAGTCGTCGATGCCATGAAGGAACTACCGGGCGTCCCGGGCCGCATGCAGGCGGTTGCCACCCGACCCATGGTGTTTGTGGACTACGCCCATACACCCGAGGGGCTCAACGCGGTTTTGGCGGCCGTCCGTTCGCATGTGGGAGGCGGACGCCTGATCGTGGTGTTCGGATGCGGCGGCGACCGCGACCAGGGCAAGCGCGCGTTGATGGCGCGAGCGGCGGAGTCGGGCGCCGACCTCGTCGTGGCCACCACGGACAACCCACGGTCCGAGTCGCCCGAGTCGATTCTCGACGACGTGATGGACGGGTTCGACGATCCGCAGGCGGTGTTGCGAATCTCGGACCGCCGCGAAGCCATTGCCGTGGCCTTGGACCGCGCCGGTGCCTACGACGTGGTGCTGGTTGCGGGCAAGGGCCACGAAGACTATCAGGAGGTCGACGGCCGTCGTTTGCCGTGGAGCGATGCGGGAACCGTCGCCGAGTTGGTTCACCAGCGTCTGGCGGCACCCGCGGTTGCCGGGCAATGCCCGCGCCGGCATACGTCTTCGACTTCGCTGGGCAGTGGAGACGGACAATGATGCTGTGGTTCACCGAGTATCTCGCTGACTACGTCAGCGGGTTCGGCGTGTTCCAGTACCTGACGTTCCGAACCGTGGTCAGCACGATGACTGCGCTCTTGATCTCGCTGCTCGTCGGCCCGACCATGATCCGCAAGCTTTCCCACCACCAGATCGGCCAGGTCGTTCGGGACGTTGGACCCGAGACGCATCTGGAGAAGGCCGGCACGCCCACCATGGGTGGCGCGCTGATCCTGGTGTCGATCGTCGCGGCGACGTTGTTGTGGTGCGATCTCGCGAACCGGTACGTGTGGATCGTGCTGGGTGTGCTCGTGAGCTTCGGCGGCATCGGCTGGCTCGACGACTACCTCAAGATCACCGAGAAGAGCTCGCGCGGCCTGTCGGCGGGTCGGAAGTACCTCTGGCAATCCGTATTCGGGTTCATTGCCGCGGTTGTCCTCTATACCACCTCCGAGACCGCTGCAGAGACCGCGTTGATCGTGCCGTTCTTCAAGGAAGCCGTGATTCCGCTGGGACTGGGCTTCGTCGTGCTGACCTACCTCATGGTCGTCTTCATGAGCAACGCGGTGAACCTCACCGACGGCCTGGACGGGCTGGCGACCCTGCCGACGGTAATGGTCGCGGCCGCGCTGGGACTCGTCGCCTACCTGGCGGGCAACAGCCTGTTCGCCGACTATCTGCAGATTCCCTACATTCCGGGCGCGGGTGAACTCTCGGTCTTGTGCGGTGCCCTGATCGGTGCCGGACTGGGGTTCCTCTGGTTCAACACCTACCCGGCGCAGGTGATCATGGGAGATCTGGGCGCGCTTGCGCTCGGGGCGATGCTCGGCGTCGTGGCCGTTGTCGTTCGCCACGAAATCGTGTTGCTCATCATGGGCGGGCTGTTCGTCGTCGAGGCGGTCTCGGTGATCGTCCAGGTGATCTCGTTTCGGCTCACCGGCAAGCGCATCTTCCGGATGGCGCCGATACACCATCACTTCGAACTCCTCGGTTGGCCCGAACCACGGGTGACGGTCCGGATGTGGATCATCACCTTGGTGCTCGTGCTGATCGGCCTTTCGACGTTGAAGCTGCGATGACCGAGCCGGCGACGCTCGTTCTCGGCCTGGGTCTAACGGGATACTCGTGCATTCGGCATCTCGCGGGTCGCGAACGCCTGTTGGCTTTGGACACCCGCGACGCACCGCCGTTCCTCGCGGCCGTCCGCAACGAATACCCGGATGTCGAGATCGTCGATGCCACGGGCTGGCGCGATGCCATCGGCGATGTGAAACGCGTCGTCGCGAGTCCGGGCGTCGCGATGGACCATGAGGTGGTTGCTGCGGCGCGAGCCGCGGAGATTCCGGTGACGAGCGACATCGCCTTGTTCCTCTCCGAGGCGCGTCGACCGGTCGTCGGAATCACCGGCACGAACGGCAAGAGCACGGTGGCGACGCTGGTGGGCAGGCTGTTCGCGGCGGCGGGCCGCAACGTCGGCGTGGGGGGCAACATCGGAACCCCCGCCCTCGACCTTCTCGGCGAGGACATGGACGGCTACGTCCTGGAGTTGTCGAGTTTCCAGCTGGAACGCCTCGAAAGGCCGCGACTCGCGGTTGGCGCGGTGTTGAATGTCAGTGCCGATCACCTCGACCGGTACCCCGATGTCGACAGCTACGCCGCTGCGAAACGCCGCATCTACGATGGTGCTGAACGGGCGGTCTACAACGCGGACGACCCCAGGACCCGGCCCGACGATGCTGTTCCCGCCATCGCCCTGAACGGCGAGCCGTGTTGGCGCCTAGAGAACGACGAGTTGGTGATGCGAGGACGCCGCGTAAAGGCCGAGACCCTCGCCCTGAATGGGCGCCACAACCGATTCAACGCGTTGGCTGCGGTGGCGATTTCCCATCAGGCAGGCGTCGACGCCGATGTCGGTGCGCTGGCCGGATTCCGCGGTTTGCCCCACCGTTCGTGTCTGGTGGCCGAAGTCGATGGCGTGTCCTACGTGGACGATTCGAAGGCGACCAACGTGGGTGCCTGCCTGGCGGCTCTCGACGGCTTCGGCACCGGCGACAAGAACCTCGTGCTGATCGCGGGCGGGGACGCCAAGGGCGCGTCCTTCGAGACCCTGGCCGACGCGGTTCGTCGACACGTGTCCCGGTTGGTATTGATCGGCCGCGACGCGGAAAGGATCGACGCGGCGTTGGGGCAGGTCGTAACGGCAGTGCGCGTGGGCGACATGCGCGAGGCCGTGGCGGTCGCACGCGACGCTGCGCACGCCGGGGACACGGTCCTGCTGTCGCCGGCGTGCGCCAGCTTTGACATGTATTCAGATTTCAACGAGCGAGGCGAGGACTTCGCCGCCGAGGTCCAGCGGCTCGGGCAGGCGCAGCGCCCCGCATCGGGGGTGTCGGCGTGATCGCACGGATCGACACCTCGCTCGTGGCGGCTTGGCTGGTCCTGGTCGTGGTGGGCATTGTGATGGTCTCCTCGGCGACTGCTTCGGAGCCCGAAGGCTCCGGCTACTACCTGGCCAAGCACGGCGTCTTCGTGGTGGGTGCCATGATCGTCGTTGCAGGTCTCGCCTGGATACCGCTTCGGGTCTGGGAGATCGTCCACGTACCATGCCTGGTGTTGGCGGTCGTGTTGTGTGCACTGGTCTTGGTGCCGGGGGTGTCCCAGGAGATCAACGGCAGCCGGCGCTGGGTGGAGCTGGGGGTCATCCGCCTTCAGCCGGCCGAAGCGGCGAAGTTCCTGGTGGTGGTCTATCTCGCCGGTTGCGTCGCGCGGGCGGGCGACGCCTTGTCCACGCACTGGCAACTGTTGCTCAAGCCCGTCGGCTGGGTCGTCGTGGTGCTGGTGCTGATTCTCTGCCAACCCGACTTCGGAAGCGTGGTGCTCCTTGCGCTGCTGACCGGAGGGATCTTCTTCCTCGGCGGCGCGAGGCTGCGCGACTTCCTGCTATTGGCCGTGCTCGGCGGCGTCGCCTTGGCGGCAGTTGCCGTCGTGCAGCCCTATCGCGTGGAACGCCTGATGACCTTCATGGATCCGTGGGCGACGCCCTTTGGCAGCGGCTACCAGCTCACGCAGGCGCTGATCGCCTTCGGTAGCGGCGGGTTCTTCGGACTCGGCATTGGCGAGGGAGTTCAGAAACTGTTCTACCTGCCCTATCCCCACAACGACTTCATCTACGCCGTGATCGCCGAGGAACTCGGCATGGTCGGTGCCGTGGCGGTACTTGCACTGCTCGTCGCGTTGACGGTGCGTATCTGCCGGATTGGACGGGATGCGGTTGCCGAACGCCGGGTCTTTGCCGGCATGCTCGCCTACGGCGCGGCGCTGCTGCTCGGGATGCAGACGGTATTCAATGTCGGCGTGAATACCGGCATGTTGCCGACGAAGGGACTCACACTGCCCTTCGTCAGCTTCGGGGGCAACAGCCTGCTGGTCTGTTCGGCGCTTGTCGCGCTCGCGCTGCGCGCCCACTACGAGCGCCGCCTTCCGCCCACCAAGCCGCGTCCCGACCCGGCGTCGGAGGCCGCCGATGTCGCTGCCTGAGCGTGGTTCGGGGGTGGTCGGGATGCGCGGCGTCCAACGGGTGCATTTCGTTGGCATCGGCGGTGCGGGAATGTGTGGCATCGCCGAGTTGCTGATCGACCACGGCTACACGGTTACCGGGTCGGACCTCAAGCGGTCCCGGGAGACAGCGCGCCTGGCGGCTCGAGGTGCCACCGTGCGCCTCGGCCATGACGCGGCGGCGGTTGCCGGCGCCGACGTGGTCGTCGTGTCGAGCGCGGTGAGCGCCGACAACGTGGAAGTGGCCTCGGCGCATCGGCTACGGATCCCGGTAGTGGCGCGTGCCGAGATGCTCGGCGAGTTGATGCGCCATCGCCATGGCATTGCCGTGGCCGGTACCCATGGCAAGACCACCACGGCGAGCCTGATCGCGAGCGTGTTCCAGGCGGCCGGCCTGGATCCGACCTACGTCATCGGGGCGCCGCTGGCCGAGAATGGCGGCAACGCCCGACTGGGTAGGGGAACGCACCTGATCGCCGAAGCCGACGAGTCCGACGCGTCGTTCCTGCACCTTGCGCCGATCGTATCCGTGATCACGAACATCGATCGCGATCACCTCGAAGCGTACGATCAGGACTTCGAGCGACTGCTTGATACGTTCGTCGAGTTCGTGCAACGCCTGCCTTTCTACGGAGCGGCGGTGGTGTGCGGGGACGACCGCTACGCCGCCGGCATTCTGGGTCGAATCGGTCGCCCCTCGCGCAGCTACGGGCTCAACGAAGGTGTCGACTACCGCGCCGTGGACATCACCGGCGGCGACGGGCCCTGGTCGTTCACCGCGTTGCGACCCGATCGCGAAGCGCTCCCGGTAGTGCTGCCGCTGCCCGGGTGTCACAACGTCCAGAACGCGCTGGCCGCGGTCGCGGTGGCGACGGAGGAAGGCGTGGCCGATGACGGCATCGTCGCGGGCCTCAGGGGGTTTGGTGGCGTGAGCCGGCGATTCGAGACTCGTGTGTGCCGTTTCGAGGGGAAGCGCGTGACGCTGGTCGACGACTACGGCCACCATCCCACGGAACTCGAACGTGTCGTTGCCACCGCGCGTCGGATCTGGCCGGAGCGCCGCCTGGTGATGGTCTTCCAGCCGCATCGATTCAGCCGCACACGCGACCTCTACGACGAGTTCGTCGACGTGTTGTCGAACGTTGACGAACTGCTCGTCGCCGAGGTCTACCCGGCTGGCGAACTTCCCATTTCCGGTGCCGACGGCGCCGCGTTGGCTGGCGACGTTCAACTGGCCGACGCACGTCGACCGACGTTTGTGCCGACGCCGGAATCGGCGCTGGAGCGCTTGCGGGCGGTAGCGGCGGACGACGACGTCGTCGTGGTGCAGGGCGCCGGCGACATCGCCTGGGTCGCCGAAGCACTGAGGAACGCCTAGCGGCGCAAGCAGCGACGAGTGATGGAGACAATACGGCATCAAATGTTGACTCGGGTGAAGACCCTTTGCTGCGGTGAGGGAGATTAGGTGGTTCGGTCACTGGTTTGGCTTGCGGTCGTAGCCGCAGCGGGTTTCGGGGGACTGCGGTTCGCCGAGGCGGTTGCCACGGTCGATGTGGGACTTGTACGGCTCGAAGGGCAACTGACCACGCCGGAGAGCCGGGAAGTGCAGGAGGCCGTGGCTAGCGTACTGTCCCGGCCGGGCGCGCACGGTGCGCGGGAAGTGGCTGCGGCCATCGAATCGATCGGCTGGGTGCGCCAGGTTCTCGTGCGGGTTCGTTGGCCAGACACGCTGCATGTAGCCGTGGTTCGCGACACGTTGGCCGCGGGCTGGGGTGACGACGCCTATCTGACCACCGGCGGCGACATCGTGTCCGCGCCGTCCGACTCGGACAGTGGTCCCGACTCGGACCTGCCGATCCTGTCGGGCTCGCTATCCGATGGTACCGAGACGATGCGGATCTACAATCTGCTCAGTGCGCCGGCCCGAGCCGGCGGACTGCGCATCGCGCGTCTCACCGAGGACAGCGTTGGCAACTGGACGGTCGGATTTGCCGACGGAACGGAGGTTGTTCTCGGATCGATGACGCTGCGAGAACGGTTCGATCGATTCCTCGTGGTATACAGCAAGGAACTCGCGGACTCGTCGGATCGCGTGGTTCGCGTCGATGCCCGGTATCACACCGGTGTCGCCGTGCAATGGGATCCCGGAGCCTAGTATGAGCGGCGAAGCGCACAGGGTCGTCGGACTGGATATCGGCACCAGCAAGGTGGCCGCGATCGTGGGCGAGATTTCGGCATCCGGCGAGCTGGAAGTGATCGGTATCGGCTCCCACCACTCCCGTGGCTTGAGAAAAGGCGTGGTGGTGAACATCGAGTCCACCGTGGAAGCCATCAAGCGGGCCGTCGAGGAGGCGGAGCTGATGGCGGGCTGCGAGATCGACTCGGTGTACGCGGGAATCGCCGGTAGCCATGTCCGGGGCATCAACTCTCACGGCATCGTCGCGATCCGCGATCGCGAGGTGTACGAGCAGGACGTGGACCGCGTGCTCGACGCGGCGCAGGCGGTGGCGATCCCGGCCGATCAGAAGGTGCTGCACACGCTCCGCCAGCAGTTCCTGGTAGACGACCAGGAAGGCGTCAAGGAGCCGCTCGGGATGTCGGGCGTGCGCCTCGAAGCAAAGGTGCATCTCATCACCTGTGCGGTCAATGCCGCGCAGAACATCGAGAAATGCATCGAACGCTGCGGGCTCGTCGTCAACGACATCATCCTCGAGCAACTGGCGTCGAGCATGTCCGTGCTCACCGACGACGAGCGCGACTTGGGCGTTTGCCTGGTGGACATCGGCGGCGGCACGACCGACATCGCCGTGTTCACGAACGGGGCGATCTGCCACACGGCGGTAATCCCCATCGCGGGCGATCAAGTCACCAACGACATCGCCATGGCGCTCAGGACACCCACGCCGCACGCCGAGGAGATCAAGATCAAGTACGCCTGCGCCCTCGCCCAGCTGGCGCGGGCGGAGGAGACGATACAGGTGCCCGGGGCCGGCGGTCGGCCGCCGCGGGAGCTTTCTCGCCAGGCGCTCGCCGAGGTCGTCGAGCCTCGCTACGAGGAACTGTTCACGTTGGTGCAGGGGGAACTCAACCGTAGCGGCAATGCCGAGTTGATCGCTTCGGGGGTGGTCTTGACGGGCGGCTCGGCGAAGATGGAAGGCGTCGTGGAGCTGGCCGAGGAGGTGTTCCACATGCCGGTGGACGTCGCCGCGCCGAAGCGCATCGCCGGCATCGCAGACATTGTCCGCAACCCGATCTACTCAACGGGGGTCGGCTTGCTGATGTACGGAATGGAGCAGGAAAAGGAGAGTGGCCGCCGCGGTCGCAATACGAACCGCGGTGGAGCATTCGCCCGATTGAGGTCGTGGTTCAATGACCTGTAGTCGGTAGCGAAACCACTTGGATTGGCAACTATCTTTACAAGGATGTAGACATGACTACGACGACGGACATGCCATTCGAACTGGTCGACAATCCGACGCGCAGCGCGGTGATCAAGGTGATCGGCGTGGGCGGCGGAGGCGGCAACGCCGTGAAGCACATGGTCAACAACGGTGTGCAGGGCGTTGACTTCATCGCCGCCAATACGGACTCGCAGGCGCTCGACAGTCTAAAGGGGCCGACGACGTTTCAGTTGGGAGCGACCATCACGAAGGGCCTTGGCGCCGGCACGAGCCCGGAGGTGGGACGCCAATCGGCCATCGAGGATCGCGACCGGATCCACGACGTGCTCGTCGGGGCCGACATGGTGTTCATCACCGCGGGCATGGGCGGCGGCACGGGAACCGGGGCGGCCCCGGTCGTGGCCGAGGTCGCCAAGGAGGTCGGCGCGTTGGCCGTTGCCGTGGTGACCAAGCCGTTCGAGTTTGAAAACCGAACCAAGGTCGCGGAACAGGGCATCGTGGAACTGTCCCAGCATGTCGACTCCGTGATCGCCATATCCAATGACCGGCTGCCTTCGGTGTTCGACGACGATGCGACGATGGACGAGGCGTTCGCGGCCGTGGACGACGTGCTGTTGGGTGCGGTCAGAGGCATCTCCGACATCATCATCAGGCCCGGCCGCATAAACGTCGACTTCGCGGACGTCCGTACGGTGATGTCCGAACGAGGCATGGCGATCATGGGCACAGGCCAGGCGTCCGGGGATGATCGCGCTCGTGTGGCCATCGACGAGGCGGTCAACAGCCCGCTCTTGGAAGACGTGGACCTGCGCGGCGCGAGAGGCGTCGTGGTGAACATCACCACGGCCCCGAGCGTCGGCATCCGCGAGTTCCAGGAGATCGGCAATTCGATCCGTGATCTCGCTTCCAAGGGAGCGACTGTCGTGATCGGTACCGTGAACGACGAGGCGCTCGGCGACGAGATGCGTATCACCGTCGTTGCGACAGGTCTCGGCAATACCAAATCGGAGTCCGCCGAGGCGCCGCCTTCCCAGCGCACCACGGTGGGGATGCCCGACTACCGCGAACTGGATCGACCTACCGTCATGCGCAACAACCCCAGCCAAGAGGAAGGCCCGCCGCGGACGGTTCCCTCCGATCCGGACTACCTCGACATCCCCGCGTTTCTGCGCCGGCAGGCCGACTAGAAGGCGAGGGCATCGAACAGATCCGCAATCCATCGAATTGCAGGGTTGGATCGTCGGCGACGAGGACGCGGGCGATTCAAAAATCCAATCGATACAAACTGTTACAAATGGTGGGCAGAGGCTGTTCGAGCCTATTGCTAATATCCCTTCGCCAGCGCGTTGATATGCGAGCGGCCTTTGGAGAGGCTCCGCAGCATGGCCGCAGGGGACGGTCGTAGGCGTGAGCCGTACCACCTGGCTCCGCGTTGGGGCGTTTGGGGACGCTTGGGGCATCGACAGATCTATACGGCGGCCGTCAGTTGATAAGACAGAGAACGCTAGCAAAGGCGGTGCACGCGAAGGGTGTGGGGCTACACTCGGGCAAGGAAGTCGACGTGACGATCCGTCCGACGCATGCGGACGCGGGTATCGTGTTTCGGCGTTGCGACTTGGGCCATAGCGTCAAAGCGAATGTGCACAACGTCGTTGACACCCAACTCGCGACGACCCTTGGCGACGAAGATGTCCGCATCTCCACGATCGAACACCTAATGGCGGCTTTCGCGGGTTTGGGCATCGACAATGCCGAGGTCGACGTCAGCGGTGCCGAGTTGCCAATCATGGATGGCAGCGCCGCACCTTTCGTCCGGCTCATCCGGACTGCGGGCATCGAGGAGCAACCGGCGCCGAAACGCTTTCTGGAGGTCACGCGGGAGGTGAGTTGGACCGATGGCTGCGCCACCACCACGCTCTCGCCTCACGACGGCTTCAGGCTCGAGTACACCATGAACTACGACCATCCGTACTTCGCGGGACTGTGCCAGCACGCGACGGTGGACTTCTCTTCGCAGGCGTTCGTTCGCGACATCAGTCGGGCGCGTACGTTCGGCTTCCTATCGGACATCGAACGGCTGCGCGCCATGGACCTGGTCCGTGGAGGCAGCTTGGACAACGCGGTCGTCGTCGACGACGACGGCGTGCTCAACGACGAGGGCCTGCGCTACGAGGACGAGTTCGTCAAGCACAAGATCCTCGATGCGATCGGCGATCTCTACGTTGCCGGGCATCCGATCATCGGCGCTTTCGCCGGCTATCAATCCGGCCACGGCGCCAACAACGCGTTGGTGAAACAACTGCTGGCGGATTCCGGTAGCTATCGATCGGTCACCTTCGAGAATGGCTGCGAGCCGCCGATCAGCCTTTACCGGGGCTGCAACGGGGTCGGCAGCGGACGCGCCTACGACGGCCCCGGCGTCCCTCAATCCACGACGGCTTAGCGCGGACGCCGGAACGGCGACGAATCGCCCGTACGGTCAGGTCCAGTGGGACTTGCAGATGCAGATCGCGTAGCCGTTGGGATCGCGGACGGTGAACTCGGTCATGTTGGCCTGCTCGTTGTATTGGAGGTCGCTCAGGACCTCGATGCCGAGTTCGCGCGCTCGCCCTAGGGCCGCACGCGGATCGTCCACGTGCACAAAGACGAGGACGCCGTGGCCGAGGGGGGTCGTCGTGGACACGCCGTGGTTGTGATCGGCGTCGATTTCGTGGAGTTCGAGGAGCAGCGTGTCGCCGTCCATGAGCATCTCGAACTCCGACCCGCCGTGCCCGGACTGCATCCCTAGGAAGTCCTGGTACCAACGGGACGTCGCGACGACGTCCCTGGCGAATAACATCGTGTCGGTACGCATCAATCCGTCTCCCTTCGTCGTGCGGGGATTCGAAGTCTAACGGCTTGCAGGGGCATTTCGGGATTCGCATAGTTGCGCTCCCGACACATGGGAGAACGTGCGTGTCGCATGTCGTCGTGATCGGCGGTGGCAACGCCGCTTTGGTCGCCGCAATAGCCGCCCGCGAGCGCGGGGCGGACGTCACCGTGCTGGAACGGGCGCCGTACGCCTTGCGAGGCGGCAATTCCCGCTTCACCGCGGGCGCGATGCGTACCGTCTACGGCGGGGTGGACGATCTACGTCGCCTGATGCCGGAACTGACCGAGGCGGAAGTCCGACGCGCGGACTTCGGCGCGTATCCGAGGGAACGTTTCTACGACGACCTAGGCCGGGTGACCGACTACCGCGCCGACCCCGAACTCGCCGAACGACTCATCGATTCGAGTCTCGAAGTGCTTTGCTGGATGCGCGAGAAGGGCGTGCGTTTCCTGCCGCTCTATGGCCGGCAGTCGTTCGAAGTAGACGGGAAAGTGCGTTTCTGGGGCGGGGTGACGGTCGAAGCCTGGGGCGGCGGAGCCGGATTGATCGATTCATTGACGGACATCGCCCGGAAATCGGGGGTCGAGATTCGCTACGGCGCTCACGCGCGCGGACTCGAACGGACGCCGGACGGCTTCGAAGTCTGCCTCGGGAGTGCGCCGGAAGCACATCGCCTGGCGGCCGATGCCGTGGTGCTCGCCTGTGGCGGCTTCGAGTCCAATCCGGCCTGGCGCGCGCGCTACCTCGGCCCCGGCTGGGATCTCGCGAAGGTCCGGGGCACGCGGTTCAACACCGGCGACGGCATACGAATGGCCGTCGACGTCGGTGCCGCGACGAGGGGCAACTTTTCGGGTTGCCACGCGGTCGCATGGGATATGAACGCACCCGAGTTCGGCGAGCTGGACGTGGGCGACAACTTCCAGAAGCACTCCTATCCATTCGGCATCGTGGTGAACCGGGAAGGGCGCCGGTTCGTGGACGAGGGTGCCGACTTCCGCAACTTCACATACGCGCGCTACGGGCGCGAGATCCTGAACCAGCCGGGTCAATGTGCGTGGCAGCTGTTCGATGCCAAGGTCGCGCACCTGCTGCGCGACGAGTACCGCATCGCCAAGGTGACCAAGGCCACGGCGGACAGCATCCAGGCATTGGCGGAGAGGATCGCGTCAGCCGAGACCATGAATGCGGCGGCATTGGTGGCGGAGGTCGCCCGGTTCAATGCTGCAGTCGACACCGCGACGCCTTTCGATCCCACTGTCAAGGACGGTCGCGGCACCGTTGGACTCGCGGTGCCGAAGTCGAACTGGGCGAACCGTTTGGACACGCCGCCCTTTGAAGCCTACGGCGTCACCTGCGGCATTACGTTCACCTTCGGTGGCCTTGCGGTCGATGCCGAAGCCCGGGTGTTGTCCGAGGACGGCTCGCCGATCCCGTGTTTGTTCGCCGCCGGCGAACTGGTGGGCGGGCTCTACTATTTCAACTATCCCGGCGGCACCGGGCTGACCGCCGGCGCGGTATTCGGCCGAACGGCGGGCCGCAATGCCAGCGTTGTCGGGACCCTTTGACATGACAGCCGAATGGGCGGCCATCGTGAGGGCGGGCGAGCACGGCGAACGCGATGCCGTACGCGCTCGGCTCGAAGAGGTGCCGTTCACCTACGCCGAACGGCAACGGGTCCTCAAGGTTGCGCGGCGGTTGGTTGAAGGCTGTCGGCGGCGGGCCGACGAACGTTCGCTTCTCGACCTATTCCTCCAGGAATACGGGCTGTCGAACGAAGAGGGCATCGCCCTCTTGTGCATCAGCGAGGCGCTGCTGCGAATACCGGACGACGAGACCGCCGAAGCGCTCATCGCCGAAAAGATCGGCACGGCCAACTGGGCCGAGCACGTTGGACAATCCGACTCCGTCTTCTTGAACGCATCGACTTGGGCGTTGATGCTCACCGGTAATGTCATCGGTCTCGGCGACGACGTCACGGCCGATGTCGGTGGATGGATCAACCGGTTGGCAGGTCGCGTGGGCGAGTCCGTGGCCCGGGCCGCCATGTCGCGTGCGGTGCGGATCGTCGGCGGCGAGTTCGTCCAGGGCCGCACCATGGTGGAGGCGCTGGCTAGGGAACGCTCGAACGACATGGCGTTGTCCTCCTTCGACATGCTCGGCGAAGGCGCGCGGACCTACGAGGACGCGGCCCGCTACACGGAATCCTACCGGCGGGCGATTCATGCCGTCGGAGACGCGTACCCCCAAGCGACCCCTACGGGCGCGTCGGGGATTTCCATCAAGCTGTCGGCGTTGCACCCGCGCTACGAGCCGCTGCAGCGCGAACGGGTTCTCGAGGAGCTCGGGCCAACCTTGCTCGACCTTGCCGGTGAAGCCGCGAAGCGCAACATCCACTTGACCGTCGACGCCGAGGAAGCCGAGCGACTGGAGTTGTCCCTCGTGCTGTTCGAACGCCTCGTCCGGGCGCCGGATCTCGACGGCTGGGAGGGGCTCGGCCTCGCCGTGCAGGCGTATTCGAAACGGGCGCCCGCAGTGATCGATTGGCTGGACTCCCTGGGCCGGCCGGTCATGGTTCGGCTGGTCAAGGGCGCCTACTGGGACACCGAGATCAAGCGGGCCCAGGTCGAGGGCCTAGGCTACTACCCGGTCTACACCCGCAAGGCATCCACGGATCTCGCCTACCTGGCTTGCGCTGCGCGTCTCTTCAATTGCCGACAGATCTATCCGCAGTTCGCCACGCACAACGCACACACCCTGGCGGCGGTGCTGGAACTCGC
>VXYL01000039.1 GCA_009846005.1 Gammaproteobacteria bacterium
CCCGTGGCGACACTGACCGTGGTCTTGATCGCAAAGTAGCGGTTGAGTTTCTCCGCGAAGCGCTTGAAGTGCGGCAGGTCCCGCTCGGGATGACTGAGCACGGTTCCGAGCTTGCGGGGAAAACTCCAGGCTTCGGTCAGGATGAACACCACCGCGAGCAGGATGAAGAAACTGTTCGTGAGCACGCTGCCGAGACTGCCCAACGCCTCCCCCGCGAAACCCAGCGCCCGACCCGGATCGAGCAGCTCCGGCGAAAGCTCGATGCCCAGTCCGCCGAGGAACGCGAGGGTGGGCTCAAGCAGGGCAATGGCCCGCTCCTGGTAGAACGGCAGGCGCGCACTGAACGCGTCGGCCGACTCGGCTACGATGGCCCCGAAGCCGACCAGCACCGCAATCAGGGCGAGCACCACCACGGTGATGGCGAGGCCCACGGGCAGGCGGCGTCGTTGCAGCCAGAACACCGGCGTTGCGGCGATCGTGGCGATGAAGGCGGCCAGCAAGAACGGCACCATGACCTGCTCCGCCGCCTTGATGCCGGCTGCGACGACGACCAGCGCAGCCAGCGCCAGCAGCGGATTCGACTGAACGCGTTCGCTCATTGGAATCGCCCTCTATTGGCCAGGCTCGGCAGTTGCCCGCGAACCTCGTCCACCCGGGCCGGATCGATGTCCGCCAGCGCGAAGCCGTCCCCGCCCTTGCACTCGGCAACGACGTCGCCCCAGGGATCGACGATCAGGCCGTGACCGTAGGACTGTCGGCCGCGATGTTCGTGGTCACCGTGCTGGGCCGGGGCAATGATGTAGCACTGGCACTCGATAGCCCGGGCGCGCAGCAGCACGTGCCAGTGGTCGCGCCCCGTCGTCTTGGTGAACGCGCTCGGCACCGCGATCGCAACCGCGCCGAGATCCGCAAGCCGCTGGTAGAGGAGCGGGAAACGCACGTCGTAGCAGACGGTCAATCCCAACGGCCCGAACGGGGTTTCTGTCACCACGGCACGATCGCCCGGCGCGGTCCCACGGGATTCGAGCAGGCGCGTGCCGTCGGCCAGATCGACGTCGAACAGGTGGATCTTCCGATACGCGGCCGCGACGATGCCGTCGGGTGCCAAGTGGACGCAGGTGTTGTACGCACGCCCATCGGGCGCCTGCTCCGGGAAGCCGCCCAGCACGAGATGAACGCCCATCGACCGTGCCGTCTCGGCACAACGGCCCAGGATCGGGCCCGGCCCGTCGGCGGCGTTTCCAGGCAGTGCTTCCAACCAAGCCGCTCGGTCCCGTTCCCGGCCGATGAACGCGAACGCTTCGGGAACCAGCACGACCTCCGCCCCGGCACGGCTAGCGTCGACGACCAACGCGAGCGTCGCGTCGAGGTTCTTTTCGACCGCCGATGTCGCGCACATCTGCACGATCGCCACGCTTGTCCTGCGGCCCATGCGTCAGACTTCCGGCAACGTGCACTTGATGCCGTGGCCGAGCAACTCCTCGATGGGCGGCAGGTCGAAGGCGTCGTCCTCCGAAACGAAGCTGATCGCGATGCCGCTGGCGCCCGCTCGGCCGGTACGCCCGATGCGGTGCACGTAGTCCTCGGCATCCTCCGGCAGATCGTAGTTGATGACGTGGCTGATGCCTTCCACGTGAATGCCCCGGCCGGCAACATCGGTGGCGATGACGAGGTTGGTCTCGCCGTCCTTGAAGCGGCGCATGGTGGCGAGCCGTTTGCGCTGCGGGATGTCGCCGGCGAGGCTCTCGCACTTGACGCCCTGGCGCTGCAGGTAGCTCGTCAGGTTGCGCGCCGCGTCGCGGCGGTTCACGAACACCAAGGTGTGATCCGGCTTGTTCTTGCGCACGAAGTCGAGCAGCGTCCGGCGCTTGGCATCCCTCGACACGGTCCAAAAGCGCTGATCGACGGTGTCGACGGCCAGCGACTCGGGCCGGATCGCGACGTGTTCGGGATCGAGGGTCCACTGCGCGGCGAGATTCATGACGTCGTCGTTGAACGTGGCGCTGAAGAACAGCGTCTGCCGACCCCGCTTGCGCGGCGTCTGGTACACGATCCGCCGCACGTCCGGGATGAATCCCATGTCGAGCATCCGGTCCGCCTCGTCGATGACCAGTACCTCGACCCGGCTCAAGTCCGCCAGGCGCTGGCCGCAGAAGTCCAACAGCCGTCCGGGCGTCGCGACAAGAATGTCGACGGGGCCCTCGCGCAGGAGGTTTTTCTGCTTCTGGTAGTCGATGCCGCCAACCAGGCAGACGATCCGGGTGTTCATGTACTTGGCAAGGTCACGGGCATCCGATTCGATCTGCAGCGCGAGTTCCCGGGTGGGCGCCAGCACCAGGGCCCTGGCCCCGCCAGACACCAGCGGTCGGTCGCTCGGGAACTCGATCTGGCGTGTGAGGATCGTGATCAGGAAAGCCGCGGTCTTGCCGGTACCGGTCTGGGCCTGGCCCGTCACATCGTAGTCGGAAAGGCTGTAGGGCAGAACCTCGCCCTGGATCGGCGTGCAACGTTCGAAACCGAGGTCGGCGATCGCCTCCATGACGGGCTCAGGCAGCCCGAGCTCGGCAAACTCGACGGCCTCGCCGTCCTCCAAGGCGAGTTCCCCTTGCGCTGGGTCTGACTTCACGCCGGGTTCGACTGTCTGGCGGCGGCAACCTTGACGCAGAGGGCGAGTACGTCGATTCCCGATTCGACCTCCTCCAAGGTCGCCAGCGTCGGCGCGATGCGGATATTGCGGTCCTCCGGGTCGTGACCGTGGGGGAACGTCGCGCCCGCCGGGGTCAGCGCGACCCCCAACTCGCCGGCCAAGGCGACCACGGCCTTCGCCAGTCCGGGCCGGGTGTCGAGGGAGACGAAGTAGCCGCCCTGCGGATCCGTCCATGTCGCGAGTCCGGTGCCCCCCAAGCCCCGTTCGAGACCTCGCTGCACGGCCTCGAACTTGGGCCGCACGATCTCGGCATGGGCGCGCATGTGCGCCTCGAGGCGGTCGCCGGCAAGGAAGCGCACATGGCGAAGCTGGTTCACCTTGTCCGGGCCGACCATGAGAATCGACAGCCGCTTATCGACGGCGTCGAGGAAGTTCGCCGAACCGCCCACGAAGCTGACGCCGCCGCCGGCGAACGTGATCTTCGACGTGGAAGCGAACATGGCGATGGAGTCTTCCGTGCCGACGGCCTTGGCCAGGGGCAGAATCGGTGTCAACCGAGGCGGCGGGAACGCGAGGTCGTGGACCGTATAGGCGTTGTCCCAAAGCACGAGGAACGGTTGCTGATCGTTCCAAGCCTGACGCCGCGGAAGTTCCGCGAGACGCCGCACGGTCTCCTCGGAGTAGATGCACCCGGTCGGGTTCGAGTACTTGGGAACGCACCAGATGCAGCGCACGTCCGGATCGTTCGCGAGGAGATCCTCGACCACGTCCATATCCGGACCCGCATCGGTCATCGGCACGGTCACGAGTTCCATCCCCAAGGCGTCGGCAAGCGCGAAGTGGCGGTCGTATCCAGGCACCGGACACAGGCACTTGACCCGACCCGCGCTCCGCCAAGGTTTCCCGGTGAGACCCACGTTCATCGCGGCGTCGAGCACGAAGAACATCAGCGTGAGGCTCGCGTTGCCGCCGGCGATCACCTCGACCGGCGCCACGTCGAGCAGCCGTGCGCCCAAGGCACGGGCTTCCGGCAGACCCCGCAGCATCCCGTAGTTGCGTGCGTCCGTGCCGTCCTCGCCAACGTAGTTACCGCCTAGGTAGCCGTCGAGTTCGTCGGCGAGGTCGAGCTGCTCCGCCGCCGGCTTGCCGCGCGTCAGGTCCAGGCTCAGGTTCGCGCCCTTGAGGGAATCGAAGCGTCCCTCCAAGTCGTTCCGTGCGGTCATGCGTTCGCCCCGCCGGGACAAAGTCCGGCCGTTTCGGGAAGGCCGAGCATCAGGTTCAGGTTCTGCACCGCCGCAGCCGCCGCGCCTTTACCCAAGTTGTCGTAGCGGGTGGCGATGAGGACATGGTCATCGTTGCCGAACACCAAGAGGTCGAGGTGGTTCGTTCCGTTGCGTGCGGTTGGCGACAGGAAGCCGTCGTCCGAGCAGTCGTCCGGGTTGTAGGGATGGACGTGAACGAACGGTTCGCCGGCATAGCGCTCGGCGAGGGTGCGATGCACGTCGACGGGTGCCCCCCCGCGCTCCAACTCGGTTGCGAAGAGGCCCACCTGCACCAGCATCCCGCTTCGGTAGTGGCCGACCGCCGGCGTGAACAACGGCGCGTGGCTGATGTTCGCGTAGCGGCGCATCTCCGGCACGTGCTTGTGGTTCAAGTCCAAGCCGTAGGCACGGTGCCGCCAAGCGGCGGAATCGCTTTGCGCGTACTTGGCGATCATCGACTTGCCGCCCCCCGAAAAGCCCGACACGGCGTTCACGCGCAGCGGCACGTCGGGGCTCAAGAGTCCGTCATCGATCAACGGCCGGACGCTCAGCACAAAGCCCGTCGGGTAGCAGCCCGGGTTCGCGACCCGGTCGGCCGAGCGGATGGCTCGGCGTTGTCCCGGCTCGAGTTCCGGCAGTCCGTAGACCCAGCCGGCGCTGGTTCGGTGCGCGGTACTGGCGTCGAGGAAGCGCGCGTCGGGTGCGAGTTCGACCGCCTCACGGGCCGCCTCGTCGGGCAGGCAGAGCACCACGACGTCCGCCTCGGCGAACAGTTCCCGCCGCCGCGAGGCATCCTTGCGCAGATTCTCCTCGATGGCGAGCAGATCGATCCGGGCATGGCTTTCCAGCCGGGACGCGAGTTCAAGTCCCGTCGTGCCGGCCTGGCCGTCGATGAAGACACGGAGGGACATGGAGGGTGCATCGGCAGAAACACGGCGATTATACCGCTGCATCGCCGATCAAACGCGCCAGTCCGCCGCGCCTTCGCCGACGCCTGCTGCAGGGCGTCGCCCAACCGGGCACTCCGGCAACCACGGCGACGCCCTTGCGGAAACCGACCGGCGTCATCGGCAAGTCCCGGCCTCGCCGGGATTGCCTGCGGGACGAGGCTCTCGTTTCCGATATTTGACATAACCGCCGCTGATTATCATGATATTCCACAACTTAGATGCTGATTGTCGCACTTGTCCAGCCCGATTCCCCGTTACCTGAACGTCCGTGAGATTCTCGACCAACGGTCCTGTCTGTTGTTCGGTCCCCGCCAGACCGGCAAGTCGACGCTGATCCGCCAGCAGCTTGACGGGCTGCCGGTGTACAACCTGCTGGATCAAGGCCTGTTCCTGCGTCTGTCGCGCAATCCGACGCTGATCCGCGAAGCCTTGACGCCGGAGTCCTCCGCCATCGTCATCGACGAAATCCAACGGATGCCGGAACTGTTGAACGAGGTGCATCTCATGATCGAGGAGCACGGCATCCGCTTTTTCCTGACGGGCTCTAGCGCCCGGTCGTTGCGGCGGCGGGGTGTCAATCTGCTCGGCGGCAGAATTCGTTCCCGCAGGCTGCACCCCTTCGTGCGCACGGAACTCGGCACCCGGTTCGAACTTCGCCGGGCGTTGGAATACGGCCTCTTGCCGCCTATCTACTTCTCCGACGCGCCCGAGGAAGACCTCGCCGCCTACGCCGGGGACTATTTGAAGGAGGAGGTGGCCGCCGAGGCGCTCGTCCGCAATGTCGGCGCGTTCAGCCGCTTCCTCGAAGTCGCAGCGCTCGCGCACGGCGAAATGATCAACTTCACCAGCATGGCGAACGACGCGCAGGTTCCGGTCTCCACGGTGCGCGAGTACTACGAGATCCTCAAGGACACCTTGATCGCGCACGAGGTGCCAGCATTCGCGGAGACGTCCAAGCGCAAGGCGATCTCGACGGCGAAGTACTATCTGTTCGACATCGGTCTCGCCCGCCATCTCCAAGGCAGGTCGGGACTGCCGCCGGGAACGTTCGAATACGGCAGCGCCTTCGAGAGCTTCGTCTTCCAGGAGATCAAGGCGTTCTGCGACTACCACCGCCTCGACACGCCCCGCTACTGGCGTTCCAAATCGAACATCGAAGTGGACTTCCTGGTCGGCAACATCGCCGTCGAAGTCAAGGCGAAACGCGTTGTCGGCAAACGCGACATGCGCGGTCTGGTCGCGTTGCGAGACGAGGGCTTGTTCGAGGGCTACATCGTCGTGTGCATGGAGCCCGAACCGAGAACCGTCGACGGCATTCGCATCATGCCTTGGGCGAACTTCCTCGACGAGCTGTGGGGCGGCAAGTTGACGAGGCGCTGACCGAACGTGTGCCGCTTAGGTGGTCGTCAGGGTCAGGACAGGCTGGCGTCGAGCCAACGTGCGATGTCGGCGATCTCCTGCGGACAAACCTCGTGACCCATCCCGTATTCGTGCCACTCCACGTCGTAGCCCAACCCGACCAGGGCTTCCCGGGACGTGATGGCGCGGGTGATGGGGATCATCGGGTCCATCTGCCCGTGGGCCATGAATATCGGCGTATCGATGCTCGCGAAACTGATCAGATCGGCGAGGTTCTCGTGGTCGTGTACGTAGGTCGACAGTGCCATGACCCCCGCGAACCGCGTCTCGGACCGCAACGCCAGGTGCAACGCGACGACGCCGCCCTGCGAGAAACCCGCAAGTACGATGCGCGAACGCGGCACGCCCCGGCCCTCCTCGGCGAGCACAAGCTCCTCGATCGCATCGCCCGATGCCCGGATATCGTCGCTGCCGGAGAGCGGACTTCGCGGGTCGATGTCGTACCAAGCCCGCATCTCCATCCCGCCGTTGATGGTCACCGGACGCACCGGCGCGTGGGGAAACACGAACCGTACCGCCACGTCGAGTTCGAGCATCGGCACGATGGGCTCGAAGTCGTGCCCGTCCGCGCCCAGCCCGTGCAGCCAGACCACGGTCCCGGCGCTACCGCCGTCGGGTTGCAGCTCGACCGTCTCGAGGGTCATCATCGTTTGAGCGCGAGGGTGAGCCCGTCGCCGATCGGCAGCATGGCGGCATCGACGCGCTCGTCGGCATTTACCTTCAGGTTCAACGCCCGGATCGCACGCGTGTCGTCGTCCTGTGCACGTTCGTCCGCGACGCGGCCACCCCACAGCACGTTGTCGATGCCGATCACGCCGCCACGGCGCAGCAACGTCAGGCAACGCTCGTAGTAGGCATCGTAGTTGGCCTTGTCGGCGTCGATGAAGGCGAAGTCGAAGGAATCCGACTCCCCCGCCGCGATCAGCTCGTCCAAGGTGTCGACCGCCGGCTTCAAGCGCAGGTCGATCTTGTCGGCAACCCCCGCCCGCTTCCAGAACGGCCGCCCGATCGCCGTCCATTCCCCCGACACGTCGCAGGCAATGAGGCGACCGTCGTCCGGCAGCGCTTCGGCCACGACCAGGGCGCTGTAGCCCGTGAACGTACCGACCTCCAGCGTTCGCCGGGCGCCGAGCAGTCGCACCAGCAACTGCATGAAGGCGCCTTGCTCGGGGGACACCTGCATCCGGTGCGCACGCGTCGCGGCAAGGGTGTGAGCGCGCAGGTCGCGGGCCACCGCCGACTCCCGCGTTCCGTTCGCGAGCAGGTAGTCGTATAGAGTCTCCGTAAGCTCGATGGTGTGGCTGGACACGCGCTGCTTCCCCTCCTGCTTGCCGATGCCAACATTATGCGACCGAACCGCCGATAGGCGTACAGCCAACCCAACGGGGCAACTCCGGGCCTCTCACCGCAGCCGGCGCCGGTCGGGCTGGTAGACTGGCTCCAGTCTACGGTGTCGCCGCCGCGGCGCCAGCAAGAGATCGGCATGACGACCGGAACCCTCGGCAAGGCCATCGCCGTGGCGGTGGCGGAACTGCGCATCACGCGCCGCGTGGTGCGGACCTGGGTGTTCGCCGCGTTGGCCCTGGGCATCGGCCTGGTCCTCTACCACGGCTGGTCCATGGCCGGCACCATGTTCGGCGAGACGACGCCGCCACGGTTCGCACTCGGGGTTCGGGATCCCAGTGCTTTGCGTCCTGATTGCGGGCATCGTCTTCCTCGCTTTCGATATCCGCGCCCGGGACGAGCGCGATCGCGTGGCGGAGGTGCTCGATGCCCGTCCGATCTCGAACATCGTCCTGCTGGCGGGGCGGTGGTTGGCGATCGCGTTCGCCGCTTGGCTGCCGCTTGCGGTGCTGGCGGTGGTCGTCCAGGCCAGCGGATTCGTGGTCGAGCATCTCGATCTTCCCGCGGGCGTGCCGGCCGAGCCCGTTTCGCTCGCCACGTTCGTGTTCCTCGACGCGCCGACGGCGCTGCTGCTGTGGAGCGCCGTCGTCATCCTCATGACCGCCGTGCTGCGCTATCGGCTTGCCGTCGCAGTGGTTGTGCTGGCGTTGCTCGGCATCTACTCATGGTCGCTGTTCGCGACGCCGCTCTACCTGCTGCCGGTGGTGTCCGGCATCGCCAACCTGGGCCTGCTTGGATCGGAGATGGTGCCGCGTACGGCGTCGGCTGTGGATCTGCTCCAGCGTGGGTCGATCCTAGCGCTTGCGGCGGGGCTCTTGTCCATTGCGGCGGCGGCCCTGCAGCGGCGCGACGCCAACACGCGATCCTCCGGACTGGTCTACGGCGCGGTGCTGCTGGCCGTGGCCGTCGGTGGTCTCGGGGCGTTGGCCGGGTCGGTGATCGACCAACGAGACGAGCGGATGGCGTGGCGGCGGGCCCACGAGGCGTTGCTTGGCGAGCCGCGGGTCGACGTCGAACGCCTGTCCGGGACCGTGTCGATCGATCCCGGGCGGGAACTGAGCATCGATGTCGACCTGGCCGTACGCGCGCCCGAAGCCATGCCCGATGTCCTGCGCTTCAGCCTGAACCCGGGCCTCGCGGTGGAATCCGTTCACCTCGATGGTGCGGAAGCGGAATTCGCCCATGCGCTGGGGCTGGTGACCGTAACCCTTCCCGCCCCGCTTCCCGCCGGCGCACGAGCCGAGCTGTCGATCCGCGCGCACGGCGTGCCCGACCCTCGTTTCGCCTACCTCGACAGCGCCGACTGGGCACTGGACGAGCCGTTGCTCGGCAAGCCGCTGGTGCTGCGCGGCGACCAGGCATCGCTGTTCGATGCGGACTACGTGGCGCTGACCCCGGCGGTGGCGTGGCTTCCCCTGGCGGGCCCGAACATCGCCATGGACGATCCCGGTCGGCGCACCCCCGACTTCCACGAGATCGATCTGGTGGTGAACGTTCCCGAGGATTGGCGGGCGGCGGGACCGGGGCGACTGGAGGAGGACGACGGCTTGCGGTTCCGACCGCGCGTCGCCTTGTCCGAGTTCCCGCTGTTCGCGGGGCGGTTCGAGCGTCGTGCGCTGACCGAGGGAGTCGTCGAGTTCGAACTGCTCCTGCATCCCGCGCACATGGCGAACGTGGAGTACTTCTCGCAGCACGCCACGAGTACCGTTCAGCACATCCGGCAGGGATACGGGTTTTTCGCATCGCCCGGGCCGGTGGCCTACCCCCACGCCCGGCTGAGCGTGGTGGAGGTGCCCGCCCAGTTGCGCCGCTACGGGTCCGGACAGGTCATGGACACGATCCAGGCGCTGCCCGGTGTGCAGATGCTCGCCGAGCACGGTTTCCCGACGACCCGTTATTCCGCACAGCCGCGGATGGCGCAGTTTACGGATGAGCAGTGGCTCCAACAGATGCTGTTCAGTGCAGAGGGTTTCGGCCCCCTGCGCGTACCTGCGGTCGGCGGCGCCACGGACAACCTGCTGCCGTTGCTTTCGAGCGCCCGGGGCGAGGGTGCGCTCGCGGCGAACTTTCTGCTCGAGACCCTGACCGCCTACTGGGCGCGTGTCCGGCGCCAGGTGGCACCGGGGCACTGGCTGCGGAGCGGTCCGGCCCCCGCGGTGCCGCCCCCGGTGCGCGTGCTCAGCCGACTCCTGGGAACGGGCACCTTCACGTTCGGTTGGTACCAGTTCTTCCCGATGACGTTGGAAGAGAAGAGCGCGGAGTTCTCCTTCACGGGCGTCGACGCCACTGCGTCGGAGGAGGGCGTGGACATCATGTTGCACAAGGGCACCCTCATCGCCTTGGCCGTCCAGCGGCTGATGGGGCGCAGCAAAATCGGCGAGTTCCTCGCGCTGATGCGGCAGCGGTACGGGGGCGGCACCTTCACCGTGGACGACCTCATCGCGGCAATGACGGAAGTCGATCCGGACATGGGGCCCTACATCGGGCACTGCATGCGCGAGATCGCGCTGCCGGGCTTCCTGGTGTCCGACCTTCGCGTATTCCGCCTGCCCGACGACGCCAACGGCGCGCCGCGCTACCAGGTCGCCGTGGACGTTCGCAACGACGAACCGGTCCCGGGTCTCGCGGGCTTGTATCTGAGGGCCGCTCCGCCGTTGTTCTTCGGGCAGTGGGGAGAGTTCGTCCACGTGCCCGGCAACACGTCGCTGGAACTCGGGGTCGTGATGCAGGGGCCGCCCGAGGAAGTACGGCTCGAGACCTACCTGTCGAAGAACGCGCGGATTTCGCGCTTGCCAGTTCCTTCACCGGACGCCGAGACCATCGTCCCGGAGCAACCCCTAAACGGTGCCCGGCCCAGCGACTGGCGACCGCCGGACATCGGCATCGTGGTCGACGACCTCGATCCCGGATTCTCGTTCGTCTCGCCGCCGGAAGAGGGCTTCTGGCCGAGTCCGACTTCGAGCGGCTCGGGCGATGGCGAGGTGTCCGAATACTACTTCGGCGTGCCGGACGGGGTGTGGTACCGCCACGGCGACCCGCTCACCCTGAGTTGGGGAAAGTACCGCCGGACCCTGATGCGCATCGGGGCCGGCGAGGGCAAGGGCAGGGCGGCGTTCACCGCGGACCTGCCGGCGGCGGGCAACTGGCGCATCTTCTACCACCTGCCCGGGTCCACGGCGAGCGGGCGAAGTCCGCCGCCCATCGACACGGTAGCCCTCGCATTCAGGGCTTGGGACAGCTTCGGCACGTATGACTTCGAGCTTGTCGCCGGCGAGAACCGCCAAGCCGTGGAGTTCGATGCCCGGACGGCAGTTTCCGGTTGGAACGACATCGGCACGTTCGAACTCCCGGCGGGTCCGGTGAGCCTCGAGGTGTCGGATTCGACCGATGGCAGCGTCGTGGTGGCGGATGCGGTGCGCTGGCAGCTGGTGGGTGATGCCCCCTGAGGCACGTCGTCGCAAGCGGCCCATTGTCCATTGAGAGCGCCCCATAGCCGGGTCGGCGCTTCGCTTCGCTGTGCGCCGACTCCGCCTCCGGCCCAGCCACACCGCCCTCGCATGGACCAAACGCCACGGTCGCAAGCTCCCTTTGGCGTTTGTTCCATGGCAACGGAGACACCTCCATAAATCATTTTAGAATCCGTCACTTATGAC
>VXYL01000017.1 GCA_009846005.1 Gammaproteobacteria bacterium
GGCTTCTGGTAGATCAGCACGAGGTCCGGCCACACGTGGCAGTCGCGGAAGTCGCTTCAGGGGCCGCTCAGCGCGTGGTCGTGGTGGCGGGGATCGAGGGCGATTTCGTAGGCGAGGGCGTTCACGACGACGGCGAGCCGCTCATCGAGGTCGATCGCGTGGCGGCCGCAGGATTCGCGTTTGAACCGAGCGGTGCGCTCAAATCTCCGGATGAAGATCGGCGAACAGTCCGCTGATGTCGTCGAACCGCGGCAGGCCGCCAGCGCGCGCCTCTTTCATCGCGGCGATCGTCTCGTCGTTGGGAATCAGGGGCGCGAACGGCAGCGCCTTCTCGCGCGTGACGCGAGTGAGGAGCAGGCGCACGGCGTCGGACACGGTGAGTCCCATCGCGGCCAGCACGGTCGCGGCCTCTTCCTTGACCTCGCGGTCGATGCGCGCCTGGACAAGATGGTTCGGCATGACGGTCGTTCGTTTCGCCCGACGGTGCATGGCATTGTCATGCAGCGCGGCTGCTTGTTCAAGGACTGGCGGAGTGGGTTGTGTCCCCGGGAGTGGCGCGATTGCGCCACGTCACTACGGCGGTTGGTTCCAAACGTCGCACCGTCAATGCGGTGTGCGCGCAGTTGGTGGCGGACATCCGGTAGTGACGGGGCGCAGTCGGAGCCCGGAGCGCCAGTGGCGCTGCGGGGTTGCGTTGTGCGGATGCTAAGAAAACTGTCGGGCCGACCGCGTGATTGACGCTGTCGGCGGCGCTACAATAGGGGTAGTTCGTAGTCGCCCTTAGGCGATATTGGGTCGGGGAGCCGACCCCCTTGTGGCGCAGGTTAGCGTCGGCCGACAACCGCCATTGTAGCCGTCCTGAACAGACTGGCATGGCGGGCTGGGGAGATGCACCAGGCGTCGGCAGGGCACGCGAGAGCGTGTGGCGGCATGGTAGCCGCAGTGCGTTGGACGCGCTGCGGAAGGAGAAGCCTGATCGGTAGCCGAGACGGTTTTTCGCCTTCGAGAAGCGGACCATGTCGTGGCGTGAAGTCTCTTGCCGGACTTTCGAGAATGGCATGTGCGGCGGCTACTCACCCGCCGCAACCGGGACACGCCGAAGGACTGGAGCCAGGACTGGCCGGGTATCGCCGGTCCGAGCGCAGTCGCCGCAACAACGCGGCACCGGAAAAGGCATCGGGACCGTGCGCACTTGAGGTGCGGGTCTGGAGATCGCGAAGATCCCGGATCGTCCAGTAACACTGAACAGTTGATCGCGGGGGGCGTCCATTGGGGCGCCTCCAGTTTCCCCCTTGCCCGCCCAAAGCGCCGACGGCGCCCTGAAATCCACCGAGACCGACTGAGACCTCGCCCGTCTTTCGAGGGCCATCGGCGTGTTCGGCGGCGTCGATGCCGCGGACCCGCGCATGGTCGTCCCCGATCTACTGCGCCTCGTTGAGTCCGATGGCCTGCTGGCGGCCCCCGGTCGCGGCGTCCGGGTGCAAACGAATACGCGCCAACGGCGCGGGAAAGGAAAATGTGCCCCCGGTGGAAGGTGTTGGTGACAACCGTAAATTGCCGCTTTCTGACAACCGTAAATGTCCGGGTGCGATGGCCCAGCGGGCGTTGCGCCGTTCACGATGCTGTGCTGGCGAGCATGGACGGGACGGCATCGGATGCACGGATGGGAGACGAGGATGCGGCTGAAGCACTGCCTGGATCAGGGGATGTCGAAGGCGGAGATCTCCAGGCGGTTCGGGGTGAGCGAACGGACGATCCGGCGCTGGGTTGCGGCGGGGCAGTTGGACGCGGAGCTGCCGGTCGGACGCGTGGCGTACTCGGCGCGTCCGCCGGTGCCGCACAAGCTGGACGCGTACAAGGGGATCATTGACACGCGGCTGGCGGACTTTCCGCGGCTGTCCGCGCAACGCTTGTTCGACGAGGTCTGTGCGGCCGACTACGACGGCGGTTACGGGCGCGTGCGGGACTACGTTCGGGAGGTGCGACCGCGGGAGCCGGCAGAGGCGGTGGTGCGTTACGAGACGCCGCCGGGGCGCCAGGCGCAAGTGGACTTCGGGACGTTCACGCTGCCCTGGGGTCGCCGGCATGCGCTGCTGGTGGTGCTCGGTTACTCGCGTTTGCTGTGGCTGCGGTTCTACCCGCGCCAGACCATGGCGGTGCTGATCGACGGGCTGGAGAGCGCGTTTGCGCAGTTCGGCGGGGTGCCGTCGGAGCTGCTGTTCGACCAGATGCGCGCGGTGGTGCTGTCGGACGACCGCACGGCGGGCGGCGAGCTCGTGCTGAACGCGGAGTTCCTGCGCTTCGCCGCGCACTGGGGCTTCATGCCGCGTTCTTGCCGGCCGTACCGGGCGCAGACGAAGGGCAAGGTGGAGCGGCCGATCCGCTACCTGCGGGAGAGCTTCTTCTACGGTCGCGCATTCGCCAACGACGCGGATCTCAACGAACAGGCTGCGACCTGGTTGGACCGGACCGCCAACGTGCGCCAGCACGGCACGACGGGAGAACGCCCCATCGAGCGCTTCAAGCGTGACGAGCGCAGCGCCCTGGGGCCGCTGGCCGGACGCCCGTATCGCCGCCTCGGCGCCACACAGGCCACGGCGCCAGCGCCGCGGCCCCGTCCCGTCGTGGACGTGGCGCGACGATCGCTGCGCGAGTACGCGGAGGCCGTGCCATGAAGCCCGCGCCGAACAGCCGCCGCGAGCGGGTCCGCGCGATGCTGGCCGACCTGAAGATGCCCGGCGCGCTGGAAGCCGTCGACGACATCCTGGCCAGCGCCGACAGCGGCGCCGCGACCGCCAGCGAGGCGATCGAGCAGTTACTCACGGCGCAGGTCGAGTTGCGCAACAACCGCCGCCTGCAGAGCGCCATGCGCTCGTCGCGGCTGCCGGCCGTGAAGACCCTGGCGGACTTCGACTTCGCCTTCCAGCCGAGCATCAAGCGCGAGCAGATCGAGAGCCTGCACGAACTCGGCTTCCTCGAGCGCGCCGAGAACGTGATCCTGCTCGGCCCGCCCGGTGTGGGGAAGAGCCATCTGGCCATCAGCCTGGCGATCGCCGCCGCGGAGTCCGGACGGCGCGTCTACTACGGCACACTCGCGGCCCTGATCGAGTCCCTCGTGGCGGCAAAGACCGCCGGCAACCTGGCGCGGCGCCTCAAGGTGCTGACGCATCCATCGCTGCTGGTGGTCGACGAGATCGGCTACCTGCCGGTCAGCCAGGAAGGCGCGATCCTGTTCTTCCAGGTGATCAATGCCCGCCATGAACGGGTGTCCACGGTGCTGACGTCCAACAAGGGCTTCGAGGAATGGGGCGGCGTGCTCGGCGACGAAGTGATGGCCGCGGCGCTCATCGATCGGCTCCTGCACCACTGCCACATCGTCAACATCCGTGGCAACAGCTACCGCATGCGCGCGCACCAAGACCTGCTGCGCCTCACCCGGCACGACGAGGACAGCGTCCAGGCAGGCGCACGGTGAGCTGTTCCCCGACTCGCCGCGCGCGCTTGCAGCGAAAATGTGCGGCGGCGCGCCCTATCACATACGGTATGGCGCGCCGCACTTGTGCAAGCAAGCGCGCGCTCACGCCATACTTGAACGCACCGCTACCCCGCAGACCCGGACATTTTCAATTGTCAGAAACCGGCCATTTTCGGTTGCCATTGACAGAAGGAGAGGATGGCGCCCGAATGGGCCTGTGGGACGGACATGGCCGGGTTTGGCCGCCGTCGATCGGAGCGTGCGGTCGCCATCCCGCCGACCGCGCGTGGCACGGCGCGTCAAGGGAGGATGCGCGGTCGAGGCGCAACGGAGACCGGGCGTCCGCCGCAGCCTCGACCGCGTTGAGGAGCTAGTAGCGGTGGTGGAGGCGGCCGTTCATGGGCGACCACCGCCAGGTCTCGCTTTCCTTCGGGGCAGGATCCGGCAGCGGGCTCCAGTAGCCTGAGGAGGGTTCCGCCGTCGGCCGGGGGGCGTTCCAGGGCGAGACGCCGCAATCGAGGTTGTTGGCGTGGTGCACCTTGTCGGGCTGCGCCGCGAACTCGTCGATCACGGCGGCGTCGAGGGCGTCCCGGCGCTTCTGCGCGCGCTCGATGTCGCGGTCGTCGCGGCACCGCGGACAGAGGAAGTCGCCTTTCGCCCGCTTCCGGTACGCGCAGCGCCGGCAACCGCCTTCGGCAGTCAGTGCCGCACGCCTTCTGCGACAGCTGGCGGCGCGCCTGGCGAGGCATCTCGAGCAGCTCCTGGCCGGGGTCCCGTCGCGCTTGATTGCGACGGTGCGCTTGCACCGGGGTTGGGCGCAGCGCCCGGTGGGCTGGGGGACCGGTCCCGGCAAGACGAAACCTGCGGGAAGCCTGCCGTTCACCTGCGCGATGAGGAATTGGATGTCCATGTGGTTCTCCTGTCTCAGGTCTGGATGGCCGACGCGGCGTGCGTCGGATGCCTGGACAGGGCGGCCGTGCGCGCGCAGGCCGGTCACCTCGCGCCAGCGAGGTCGGAGTTCGCGGAGAACCCGCCCCGCGGGTTGACCGGTCGAGCACGAACGGCACGCTGGCGACCAGCCGACGACGCCCGGCTGCGGGGCTTGCGCGAACGGAGCACCGCCGCCGAGACGCCTCTGGACGCCCTGAAACGGACTTCGCAGATGCTAAGTACGCGGCGATTGACCGGTCCTTTCCGGAGCCTGTAGCGTCGTCTGGCGGGAGGGGGAAACGGGCCTTCGCACAACGCGGATTCAGGTATTCCGCGGCACGCGGCGGCATGGACTGACTGTCTATGGAGACGCGAACATGACGGCACCGATGCGCGACCTCCGACCCCTCGCGGGCGGGCCAGTCGCCGTGGCCGGCTGAGCGGCGATGCGTCCGCTGAACTGGGACCTCAAGCTGCTGGAGCGGGAGGCGAAGGACGGCTCGCGCGGCAAGCGGCGCGACCGCTCGTACTCGCTGGCCCTGATGGCGAACACGCTGCACGATCTCGGCTTCAAGGGCCTGCGCGCCCGCGGGCTGAAGGAGAAACACGTCGACGCGCTGGTCGGCGAGTGGAACCGCCAGGGGCTCTCCACCGGCACCATGGCCAACCGCATGGCGCATGTGCGCTGGTGGGCGCAGAAGGTCGGCAGGCCGGGCGTGGTTCGCCCGTCGAACGCGGCCTACGGCATCGTCAAGGACTCGCCGGTCGCCCGCGAGGACAAGAGCCGTCCACTCGACCCGGACAAGCTCGCCAAGGTCACCGACCCGCACGTGCGGATGTCGCTGCTTCTGCAGGACCAGTTCGGCCTCAGGCGCGAGGAGGCGATGAAGTTCCAGCCGCGCTACGCGGATCGGGGCGATCGCATCGTGCTGAAGGCGTCGTGGTGCAAGGGCGGCCGGACGCGCTGGATCCCGGTGCTGACGGATCGGCAGCGGAAGGTGCTCGACGAGGCGCGGCGGCTGGTCGGGAGCGGTTCGCTGATACCGGCGGACCGCAGCTACCGGCGGCAGCTCAGGATCTACGAGCGGGAGGTCGCCACGGCCGGTATGGCGCGCATGCACGGTCTGCGCCACGGCTACGCGATCCGACGCTACGAGCACCTGACGGGGTGGAAGGCGCCGGTGCGGGGCGGCCCGTCCCGGCGCGACCTCGACGACGGGCATCGAGACGCGGACCGGAGAGCTCGACTGATGATCTCCCGCGAACTCGGCCATGGCCGCGAATCCGTAACCGCCCAGTACGTCGGCTAGGCGGGCGTCCGAGCGGGCCTCGCCCAGATGACGGACGCACGGCAGACTGCCGCCGGGCGGCGGCCTGAACGGTTGGCCCGCTGCGCTCTTGGCGCTGCTAGGCGGCTGCGACGTAGGCCGCCCAGTCGTCCATCAGTTCGCGGCGCTTCTCGAACAGGTCGCCGCGCCGGTAGGCGGCCTCGACGCGGTCGCTGTTGACGTGCGCCAGGGCGAATTCCGCACCTCGCGCTGGAACCCGGTCCGGGGCGCGCAGGCCTGCTGTGGAACGTGAAGGTTGGTTCCGGCACGGGGTGGAACCAAGCGCGAACGGGATGGTCGTTTGACGCCGAGATCCGCTCCTCCATAATGAGGCCGATGGAAGCGGGCGACTCCGGCAGCGCAAGATGAAAGCGGCGAAGGACTCCCTTGCGGCAAAGGGAGCCTCCGAACCGCCGTCCGTGCTCGGCGAGGACAAGCTTCGCCGGGTGGTCGACGCGGCGCTCGACGGCATGGTCGTGATCGATTCGGCAGGGACCGTTCTGCTCTACAACGCCGCGTGCGAACGGCTGTTCGGGTATTCCGCGAAGGAAGTGCTGGGCAACAACGTCAAGTTGCTCATGACGCAGCGGGATCGGCGGAACCACGACACGTACATCCGGAACTACCTTCGGACGGGGAGGGCGAAGGTCATCGGAAAGGGCCGCGACGTCACGGGCCGGCGCAAGGACGGCGCGACCTTTCCGATCCGCCTGTCGGTCGGGGAACTGCGCGATGTCGCCGGTACCACGCTCTTCGTGGGCACGCTTCACGACCTCACGGAGGCGCTGCGAACGCGCGCGCGCATCGAAGAGCTGCAGTCGGAGCTGACGCAGATCGCGCGGGCGAACACCGTCGGCGAGATGGGGTCGGCTCTGGCGCACGAGCTGACACAGCCGCTGTCCGCCGTCGTCGGATTCGTCGAAGCCAGCGCGGCGTTGATCGACCAGGCCGGCGGCGAGGTGCCGGCCAAGCTCCGCGAATACATGGACCAGGCCGTCGCCCAGTCGCTTCGGGCGGGCGACGTCATCCGGCTGCTGCGCGAGTTCACGGCCAGGGGGGACACGGAGCGTTCCGCGAAGGACATCAACGCTGTGGTCGAGGAGACCTGCCGGCTGGCGACGTTGGGAACGGCCGCCGACGGAATCGACCTGGATCTGAACCTCGACGCCGACCTTCCGCCGGTCCTCGTCGACCACGTTCAGATCCAGCAGGTGATCCTGAATCTGGTTCGCAACAGCATCGATGCCCTGAAAGGCGCCGAGAGTCCCGCCATCACCATCGCGACGGGGCTCGGCCGTCAGGCGGTCGAAGTGGTCGTCGGCGACAACGGACCCGGGGTGTCCCCGGAAGTCCGGGAGCGGGCTTTCGAGCCGTTCGTGTCGACGAAGCCGGACGGCATCGGCATCGGGCTGAGCATCTGCCGCACCATCGTCGAGGCGCACGGGGGCAGGATAGCGGTCGATGCCGGCACCGAGTGCGGAGCGGCGTTCCGCTTTACGGTCCCGGTCTTCGACGAACCGCCGGGATGACGATGCCGGGCGAACTGATATTCCTGGTCGACGACGACGATGCGGTGCGCGCGTCGCTTGCCGCGCTCCTGGAGACCGCGGGCTACCGGACGGCCCGGTTCGGGTCCGGAACCGATTTCCTCGAGTTCCCGGATACGGGCTCCGGGGCATGCGTCCTGCTGGACGTGAAGATGCCGGGGCCGGACGGGCTGGACGTTCAGCGGCGCCTGAACGAACGCGGCGGGACGCTGCCGGTGGTCATTCTCACAGGACACGGCGACATCGCGATGGCGGTGCAGGCGTTGCGCGCCGGAGCTGTGGATTTCCTTGAGAAGCCGGTGAGCCGGGAGCGGTTGCTGGAGAGCGTAGCGCGGGCGATCGACATCGACCGCAGCGCGCGGCAGGACCGGGAAGAGCGGTCGGAGATCGGGACCCGGCTGCGTGGGCTGACGAAGCGCGAACGGCAGGTGCTTGAAAGGCTCGTGGCGGGAAGGACCAACAAGTTCGTTGCTCGCGAACTGGGAGTGAGTGCCCGCACCATCGAGGTTTATCGACGGAACGTCATGATGAAGATGAGCGCGGACAGTCTGTCGCATCTGGTGCGGATGGCACTCCTGACCGGGATCGATCCGGTCGGCGACGCCGCCCCGTGACACGCACCTCAACCTGAAGCACCCGTGGTCCCGGCGCCGCGCGGGGTGGTGGCGCCTCGATTCGGTGGAGTCGGCCGCGCCCGCGGAACGCCGAGGCGTGAATGCGTATTTGTACGTAGGTAATGCGCCGGAAAGACAGCTGTCGGACGGACGGCTATGGTTCGGAACAGTGGACGGGCAATGGACGGAGGTAGTGGAATGTCGACGTCGCACAGAATGAAACCGGCGACGCCCGGGAGGCGACGCCGATGCGCCGGCGCGGGCCGCGCGGCGCTGCTCCTGCTGGTTGCCGCCTGCGCGTTCGCCGTCGCTGGCACGGCGGATTGGGCGGACCGCGATGGTCGAGTGTTCGTCACCGTGGCGCTTCCCCAGACAGCCGACCGCGCGACTTGGGCCGAGGAACGCGGCGCCTTCGCGGCGCACCTCGCGCGGGCGTTCCATCTCGAGCCGTCGGTCGCGGACGAGTTCGCCGGTTGGATCCTCGAAGCGTCGAGGCGGCAGGCGCTGCCGCCCGAACTCCTGGCCAGCCTGATCATGACCGAGAGTTCGTTCCGCAAGAACGTCCGCTCGGCGACGGGCGCGGTGGGTCCGGGCCAGATCCGACCGGACCTGTGGCGCGCCTGGTGCGGGGCGGACCTAACCGACCCCGAGGAGAACATCGATTGCGCCGCCTTCATCCTCGCGCACTACGTCGAGGTCTGCGCCAGGGACGCGGCCGACGCCGAGGCATGCGCGCTGCGATCGTACAACGTCGGGTACCGCAACCGCGACAACCGGTACTTTGCCGCCGCCGCCGACCGCTACGTCGCCAAGGTCGAGCGGCATCTCGCCGACCTGCTAAGCACCTGAGCGGGCAACGCCCGCGCGCCGTCGTTCGGGCGCTGCACGCTGCCCCGGTGAGTACGACGCCCATTGCCGGAACCGACCCGTTGGGTGACGCCACGCACAGGAACCTGGGGGGCTCCCGGCGACGTGCCGGAGCCGCTTTCCTCGCTTTCCGCCGCGTCCGAAGCGCCATGTGCCACTCCGTAGTTGTACGTAGGGAATGGACCGGAAAGACAGCTTGTCGGCCGCACGCCTATAGTTCGGAACATGATCAAGACTAGGCGGAGGTAGTGGAATGCCGACGGTAGTTGCCCACAACCAGACTAGCCGGACCGGGTCACCCGGCGTCTTGTCGCGGCGATCGAACGGGGGTTCGGCCCGCACCGCGGAAGGCGCGCGGTCGGGCGTTTCGAATCGCGGGTCGCGCCTGCCGGGTTCGCCCGGCCTGCGGCCCGGGACCGGCAGGGGAGGCGCCGCCCCGGTCGCTTCCCAGGCGCCGGTCCTCGACTGGCTGGACCGCCGACTGCTCGATGCGTGCCGGCGAGACTTCCCGATCTGCAAGAGGCCGTTTGCGAAAATCGCGCGCCGCATCGACGACCGGGAGGACGACGTGCTTCGGCGTTTCGAGGGCCTTGACCGGTGCGGGGTGGTGAACTGGATCGGTCCGGTGCTTGCGCCGGAATCCAACGGTGTGGGCACTCTGGTGGCGATGGCGGTCCCGAAGGTCAGGCTGCGCTCGATCATGGAAGCGCTGACCCGTTGTCCGGGCGTCGACCAGGTCTTCGAGCGCGAACACGAGCTCAATGTCTGGTTTGCGCTCGCGGCTCCGAGTGCGGGAGAGCTCTACGACACCGTCGCCGACATTCGCCGGCGGACGGGCGTCGAGGTTCTCGACCTGCGCATGGAGCGGGACTACCGCCGAGACGCGGGATTCCCTTCGCCGCGCCGGACCGCGTCCGAGTTCCATGGCGCAGCGACGGAAACGTCGCCGCCCGGAAGGCGACCGCCGCCCGACGCGTCGGACGGCCGGCTGCTGGCGGTCGTCCGGGAGGGGTTGCCGCTCACGGCGCGCCCCTACGCGGCGGTGGCGAAACGGGCCGGAATCTCCGAGACGCAGGTCATCGGGCGGTTGCAGAGTCTGCTGGGCGAAGGTCTGATCGCGCGTATGGGAATGGCAGTGCGCGATGATTCGCCCGCCTCTGGAGCAAACGCGCTAGTGGTTTTCGATGTGTCGCGCCATGCGGTGGACATGGTCGGCGAGCAGCTCGCCGAAGCCGCGTGGATCGACGGGTGCCACCGGCGCATACCACGCGCCCCGACTTGGCCGTACAACCTGTACTGCACCCTCAACGACCGGTATCTGGCCAGGTTGATCTGCTGGGTGGACGAGGAGTTCTTCGGAACGGTTCGCTGTCCGGGGCGTGCGGTGCTGATCTGCCGCGCCTGCCATGGCGCATGCGAAGTGAACCGACCGCGTCCATGACCGTCGAGCGGGGGGATAGGGTCGTTGTCCCGTCGTGACGCGGATTTCCGAGGCTGTCCAAGTCGTGGTGTCGGACGTCGAGACGTGACGCGCAAGGCAGTTCGGCGGGAGGCACCCCGCCCCGGCTGAGGATCGCAGTCGCCTCGTGGTCTGCCATCGGCGGTCGCTTTGGCACAGTTGAAAGCGACCGGGAAAGCATGCGGCGACGGCCGACGACGAGTTCGGGACTGATCGAGCGGATGGCGCAGCGCCACGGGGACGCCTCGCCGTCGACGACGTCGAAAAGGCGGTGAAGAACATCGTCGAGCAGATGTCCAGTGCGCTGGGTCGCGGGGATCGGATCGAGATCCGCGGCTTCGGCAGTTTCCGCCTTCACTACCGGCGGCCGCGGACGGGCCGCGACCCCTCGACGGAAGGGGGCGGTGGAACTCGACGGCAGACACGTACCGCGCTTCAAACCTGGCAAGCAGTTGCGCCACCGCGTCAACGAGGCGGGGCGACGGGAAACAGGCGGCGGCCTATAGCCGGGTTCGCGCAGGAGCTTGGACAGGGTGCTGTCGCCGAGCACGCGGCCAGTCGGCGACGGGAAGACGAGCCCGCTCTTGTCGGCCATCTCCCGCGCCTCGGTGAGGAACGGCCACCGCGCGTACCGACCGAGCGGCGCCTCAGGGCGTGAGGGCAGTCAGGGCGAGGGCGTCAGGTCTCAGGGCGTCGCGGCAGGCGGCACTGTTGCGCGGATCCGGACGGTGCCGGTTTGTTGGCCAGCAGAGCTGAAACTGGTCATAAGTGACGGATTCTAAAATGATTTATGGAGGTGTCTCCGTTGCCATGGAA
>VXYL01000075.1:0-25952 GCA_009846005.1 Gammaproteobacteria bacterium
TGGCGTCCTCGAGGTCGAACTGGTCCGGGGTGGCGCGGCGGATCTCGGCCTGCCGGACGCGGACTTGCTCGATGAACTCGAGCGGCGACACGGTGTGCCCGGAACGCTCATCCGCAAGCTCCTTGACCTCGAGGTGTCGATGGACGGCCTAGCCAAGCGACGCGGCATGACCGACCGAATCCATTCGATCCTAACCGAGGACTGGGAGTCGCTGGAAACCGTACTTCAGAGTGGCGAACGCATCCGCGACGGCGGCTACCAGGAAGAAATCGACCATCTACAGAGTGAACTCGAAACGCTGACACGTCCCGAGGGGTCATGATCCTCGACCGCATCTCGCTTTGCGACTTCCGCGCCTACAGGGGCGTGCACGATGTGGAACTTGGTCCCCGTCTGAAGTACGGGGCTCCGCGGCCAATCATTCTCTTCGGCGGGCTCAATGGCGCTGGCAAGACAACGCTATTGATGGCCATCAAGCTAGCGCTATATGGGCGCCACGCCCTGGGCATGGGTACGTCGCAGGCTGCATACGCGAAGGCCATTCGCGGGTGCATTCACTCGTCGTCCTCTTTGCTGATCCAGCCAAACAGTGCCTACGTTGAGCTTGACTTCGTCTACGGCAAGCTTGGTCGTCAGTCGCGCTACGTCGTACGTCGAAGCTGGACCACGAAGGGTCGTGCCGTGCACGAGTCACTCCGGCTATCTGAGGACGGGATTCCACGAGACTCGCTATCGACTGACGCGTGCCAAGGGTTCTTGAACGAGCTCGTGCCGATTGGCGTCTCAGAGCTGTTCTTTTTCGACGGCGAGAAGATCGCCGAGCTTGCCGAAGACGAAACAGGAAGCGCTCTGGGTGATGCAATCCATCGCCTACTCGGACTCGACGTCGTGGAGCGGCTTCGTAGCGACCTTCGCGTCTACATGCTGCGGCGCGAGACTGAGTCCGCCGGCAAGGAGGCGGCGGACGACGTCGAGAGTCTCCGTCAGGAATACGAGGACTTGAAGGCGAAACTCGCCCAAGACGGCGCCGAGCTGGACCAGAAGAAGGAGGAACTCCACAATCTGATCATTCAAAAGGATGTGCTTGAGGTCAGGCTGGCCGAGCGGGGCGGCGACTGGGGAGCATCCCGGCAGGCCCAGGAGGCCAGCGCCAAGGAACTCGCGGAAGCACTTCAGCAAGGCGTGCGTGAGCTACGCGACGAGCTTGCCGGGCCCTATCCACTCTCCCTCGCTACTGAAGTGTTAACGGACGCACTTGAGTACGCAGCAATGGAGTTGGCATCAATCACCCGGGCCGAGGCGAACACGATGTTGCAGGAGTTTGCGTCGACTTTGAAGGAGAGCCTGGACACGAGAGGGCAAACAACGGTGGACCGTGTGCTTGCCGACTCGCTGCAGCCGGTAAATGGTGCCGGGCCCTCGATGGACCTCAGCCACTCGGCACTTGCTCGCATGGAGCACACCGTGAATTCCGGAATCCCCCAAGCCGAGACCCGGGTTGAGCGTCTCGGCCGACGCATTGCGCGTATCAAAGACGAGTTGGACACGGTTTCTGTGCGCATCCAACAGGCACCAGACGAGGCCACATTAGCCGAGGACTTCAACAAGCTGACGAAGCTCAATGAGCGAATCAACGAAGCGAGCGCCGACGCGGCTATCGCGGAACGCGAACTTCGATCCGACTACACGGCGGCAATCAGTCTTGCGCGTTCGCTCCGGGAGAAGCATAGGGCTATCTCCGTGCGAAAGGAATCAGAGCGCCCACTGCAATACGCGGAAGGCGCACGTCGTCTGTTGACTGACTTTCGACGCATCAACGCAGAACGAAAGATCGGCCAACTGGAGCAGGAGTTTGCGGTCGCATTTCGTCGTCTAGCCCGGAAGGATGACATCGTAGCGAAGGCACGGATCGATCCCCGGCGGTTCAGGGTGACGTTGCTCAATGACGAAGGTGGCGAAGTGCAGAAGACCCAGCTGTCTGCCGGCGAAAAGCAGATCTATGCGATCGCGATGCTGGAAGCGTTGGCTAGGACATCCGGTCGACGACTGCCCGTGATCATCGATACGCCCTTAGGAAGGCTCGACTCGCACCACCGCGAGAATCTAGTGAACCACTACTTCCCCCGAGCTAGTCACCAAGTCGTCCTACTCTCCACGGATACAGAGGTTGACCAGACGTTCTACCGGCAGCTTTCGCCCCACATCAGCCACGCGTATGAGATCGAATACGATGAGAGGGAGCACGCGGCGAGCCTTCGAGTGGGGTACTTCTGGCGCACCCGCGAGAGGAAAGCCGGATGATCCCGCATCGCGTTCGAATCTCAGAGCAGGCGACCGCCCGGCTGAAGTACCTGAAGTCGAGGACCGGATTGACGCCGAACATATTGAGCCGCTTCGCCTTCGTGTTGTCGGCTCGGGATATGCGCAGGGTAACCCGCGGATCCGCCGACCTGAGTGGGCAGGAGTTCAATGCCCCGACTCTCTTCGGCGAACACCAGGAACTCTACGACCTCGTTCTCGTTCGTTACGTGGATACCACCCAGGACGACAGGGAACCCGGTGCAATCATCGCCAACCACATTGACAACGGCTTGCACAAAATGGGGCACGTTCGACGTCTCGAGGATCTCGTAGAGCTAAGCTGAGTCGCCGGCTCGCGCCGCAGACGCTGAGCGAGAACCGCGCAGATTGCCTGCTGCGTGTTGTACGTCGTCGCATTCGATCCATCATCACTCAGTCAGCGTCTGATACTTCATCACTTGAGTGCATCTGAACACCGGGCATGCCTTGAGTGCCGACTCAGTGCTCCTCATTAGCTACGAGACGACTTTCAGTGTGATACGTTGGTCGGCGACACTTGTAGCAAGGAACCCAAATTGTGGCGGATCTCGAATCGGTCTTGAGTAGATTGGACAACCTGCGGCGAGGGAGACATAGAGGAGAGTACGCACCCCACAAGCCGTTGTTGCTGCTATACGCTCTGGGTCGCCTCTCAGAAGGTGACGACTTGGTGGCGTATCGGGATGTTGACCCGGTTCTGAGGACGTTGCTCCGTGACTTCGGGCCACCACGACAGACTCATCATTCCGAATACCCATTCTGGCGTCTACAGAATGACGAGCTTTGGCAAGTAACGTCGAAAGGGCAGTTGCAGAGTCGCGCCAGCAACAAGGATCCGAAGAAGTCAGAGCTACTCAACAAAGGCGCTGTAGGCGCTTTCGCCCCGGACGTCAAAGAGGTGATTCTGGCGGACCGAAGGAACCTAACGACGGTAGCAAGAAAGCTATTGGAGGACTACTTCCCTTCAACTCTGCACGAGGACATACTCGACGCGGTCGGATTGAGCCTCGATATGGCAAGGGGCCGCCCAAAACGAAGCCGCGATTTCAGGCAGCGGGTTCTACGAGCATATGAGAATCGCTGCAGTGTCTGTGGATTTGACATACGTCTCGGCGAAAAGCTCGCTGGTCTAGAGGCTGCGCACATCATGTGGCATACGGCTGATGGGCCAGACGAGGAGTCGAATGGCTTGGCGTTGTGTGTACTCCACCATAAGGCTTTCGACCTCGGAGCGTTTACAGTGGACGTTGACCTACGAACGATCGTTTGTAGCCAAGAGCTTTCGGGGACCATGACGGACTGGGTGTTGGGTTACCACGGCAAAGGGCTAAGGGCGCCACAGAGCAGGCGGTACTTTCCAGAAAAGCAATTTGTTGAATGGCATAGGGCCAGTAGATTCCGCGGACCGCCTAGGGATCTGTAGTCTGTCTTCATCCTTCCAGGTGTGAGCGGCACAAGCGCAAGGGGTTAGGGACGCCCAAGCTGGAATGTTCACTACACTCGCGAGCGCGTTCCATATCCAAAAAAGCGGTCTGAGTCAGCCGCGCGACGGCGGTTTTGGTGTCGATCTTCATTACGCCCATAGCTACTCGACTAGTCCGCGTTGGTTTGCGGGGCCAGGGCCGACGTCGACCTCCCTACCGACGGCAGGTCACCGGTCGTCCGTGACAGCGCCCCAGGAGGGGCGGGAGACAGACGCCACTCTGACAGGCCGGCGCGAAGCCAACGATCAGTCGGAAGATCGAACCTCGACGTTGGCCGGTGCCGCACGAGGGGCTTCACGTCCAGACCATCGGTCAATGAAACGAACGGTCGCTATGGCAAGAGGACCAGGCTACGCACCTTAGAGGGCACGTGCTTTACGGGTTGCGGACTAGGTGATAGCGTGGCCACTTGCGAATGCGGGCAAATCGGATACTGTGGAAATCGACAGGATCGTGGACGGTGTCGCCGAACGGTATTGGGGCAGAGTGGGTTTTTGGCCGTCGGTCGCGGCAGCGACCAACATTAGGACCACGTGTCCCGCACGGGTCGATAAAGACGCCGGATACGCTTGGTGTGCTCGAACGCCGGCCACTGCGAGAGATGGCGCACGGTGAGACCAGAGTCCTTGGACGGCTAGCCGTCCACCGATCACGACGATTTGATGGTACTCGGGCTACGCCGAGTTGCGCAGGGGGCCGGCTCGGCACCGGCCACTGGTTCACCTCGCCGACCGCGCCGATCAGCCGACGGGGAGCGCTCACGCAGGCTGGATACCCGACAGTCGACGGGGCGGCCGACTCGGCACCGGTACCACCAGTCGAGTTGAGCCGACCGGCATGTGCGATTTCGACTGGGACCCCGCTAAATCCGCCAAGAATCTACGGAAGCACGGGGTCGACTTCAAACTCGCGAAAACGGTATTCGGGGACGAGTTGCTGTCGTCAATACCCGACGGAGACAGCGAATTCGAAGAACGATGGACGACGATTGGAGAAGCCCAGGACGGGCAGCTGTTGGTCGTGTGCTACACGAAGGAGGAGACTGCTGGTGGCTACGAGTTGATCAGGGTGATTTCAGCTCGTAAGCCTACGCCCAATGAGCGACGGAACTACGAGTCAGGCGAATGAAGAGCGAATACGACTTTTCGGCGGGACTGCGCGGAAGATTCTTTCGTCCAGGAGCGAAGCTGCGCTCGAGCGACTCTGACGAGAAACCCTATTGGGCGGGTCCAGAAGGCGCGCTAGGCCAGTTCACGGTCCGAGTAGGGGAGGACACGCTTGAGTCCTACCGTGCGCAGCCGTATCGCGTAACCGAGGACGCCAATGCCGAGCGGTTCGCAGTCCATGGTGGTTATGCCCATCGGCAGGTGTACGAACTCGTGCAAAACAGCGCCGACGCGTTGCTCCGCTCGGAGCATGGACGGAGTATTCTGGTCCGCCTCTCGGATCGTTTTCTCTACTGCGCGGACAACGGTGCGCCGATCGACGAGGAAGGTGTCGTTGCACTGATGTTCTCGCGAATGTCGAGCAAACGGCACACCACGGCGATCGGTAGATTCGGCATGGGCTTCAAGTCCGTCCTCGGCGTAACCGACGCCCCCGAGTTCTTCAGTCGAGCGGTTTCCTTCCGGTTCGACACGATTCGTGCGTCGGAGCGGATAGCGACGGTGACCGGGGACGCTCACTTCGAGGGCTATCCGGTCCTCCGATTGCCCGAGCCAATCGACCCGGGTCGCGAGATGGATGGCGACGAGGAACTGGTGGAGCTAATGAGTTGGGCGACGAATGTCGTTCGGCTGCCGCTCATGGCAGGCGCCCATGAGGATCTTTCGCGGCAGATTCGGGAGTTTCCACCGGAGTTCCTGCTGTTCGTCGACCATGTCAGGTACCTGACACTGGAGGACGGCGAGCACTCACGCGAGTTCATGCTAAGACGACGCGATGGCGAACTCATCCTGAACAACGACGATGGAATCGGACGCTGGCGGCGCTACGAGACGACCCATCGTCTCTCGGAGGCTGCCCGAGGCGACTGGCCGCTGTCCGGCGCCGATGACGACGTCTCTATCCAGTGGGCCGCGCCGGTAGACCGTCTGGATCGCCCCGGTCAGTTCTGGGCGTTCTTTCCGACCGAAACAGCAAGTCTCGTGGCCGGAATCCTCAACGCGGCGTGGAAGACCAACGAGGATCGGCTGAACGTCCTGCCGGGACCCTACAACGAGGAGCTAATCGAAGCGGCGGCCGTAATGATCGCCGACTCACTACCCAAACTCGCGACGGAGGACGACCCTGGTCGGCACCTGGACGCACTTCCACGCAGGCACGAGAGAGGCGACTCGAAACAGGCCGATCTTCTGCGCAACTGCGTGTTCGCCAAGCTCCGCGACAGAGCAGTGGTGCCAGATCAGGACTGCAGACTCAGGACAATCGGAAGCATCTCGTATCCGCCCAGAATAGTCACCGAGGTATCGGAAACGGAAGCGCTGGATCGCTGGGCGGAGTATGCCGGCCGTCCCCGTGCATGGCTTCACCACGGCGTGTTCGCGCGCAACCGAGTGATGCGACTCGCTGCTCTGAACCGTTTGTTCCCGCCGCGCTGGGATGGTGACGACCCGCGCGCGCCCCAGACGTCGGTGGCGCGGTGGCTTGAGGCGCTTGTGGCGGGGAAGGAAAGCTCCGAAGCGATCGCGGCGTCGAAGGCGGCAGTCCGGGCAGCGGCAGCGTTGCCCACGGCGACCTCCACATGGGGCGCGGCCCTCGGCAGCATTGTGTTGACGGCGGACGGCGACTGGCGGCCCCCCGATGGCGAACGCTTGTTTCTGCCCGGAGGGGCACCGGACGAGACTGCGAAGTCCGGCACCTCGAACGCGTTCGTTCACCCTGCACTCCCGGCGGATCGCAGCGTCCTGTCGGCGCTCAAAGCGCTGGGGATCAAGTCGCCTTCGGCGGAGAGCGCCTTCCGGCTCGCGGCGAAGCGTGTCTTGGAAAGGACAGACGGCCGGGAGTCGATCGGGGACGTGCACCGGGCGTTCTGGGTGGCTTCGCGCGATTTGCCCAGCGAGGGCGCGAAGGCAGTCATCCAAGGGGCCACCGATTGGACGGGGCACGCGGTGTGGCCCGCGAGGCTTCGAATTCACACACGCGCGGGAACCTGGCAACCCCCGCACCGTGTGCTCTTGCCCGGTAGAATCGTAAGCGCGGACGGGATCGATGAGAACGTCGTGGTGGACGCTGGTTTCCACGGTCCAGACGAGAAGCTGTTGCGCACTCTTGGGGTCGTGGACGCACCGGAGGACGGTCGGGATCTGTCGTTGGAGCCGCTGTTTCGGCTGTTCCTCCGTTCGTGCCGAGGCCAGTATACCCGGCGGGCCGGGCTGCCCCGTGTTCCAAGACCGGACTATTTGGAGTTTACCTCGTCAACAGGCGTCGGTCCGCTCGAAGTGCTGGATGCCCTCTCCAACGAGGGCAAGGTACGCTACACGGAAGCGCTGCTCGATTTGGAAGGCGGTCTGAAGCGATGGACGATGTGGCACACGGGCACAAATCGGCAGGAGTATCCGAAGGTGCCGTGTGTTTCGTTCACCACCCACATGCTCCGGAAACACGGCAGGCTTCGAACTCCTCAAGGAATCGTGCCGCTCTCGAGCGCTTCGGGGCCGCATCCGGACAGCGCGGATGCCCTCCGTTTCCTGTTGGGCCATTCGAACGCGAGCCTACTCAAGGATGCGTTCCGGCTGATCGAACCGACGCCGGAGATCCACGGTGCGGATGATCCGATCCCCTTGACGGACGTCTGGCGGGGGTTGAGCCAACACCTTCCGCCGCACCAAGCGACATACGCGCTGGTACGGTGCGAACGAATCGCCGTCGTCGGTCAACCCCGAGACTGCATCCAGCACAGCTCTGTCGTGTATCTGGCCGACACAGCGGCGGATGGCGAGTCATCGAAGGTACGGCTCGTCGTGGACGAGCTTGGCCTCGGGCTCTCCGACGTCGAGATCGCGGCGGTTCTGCAGCAAAGGACGCGTGAAGAGGTCGAGGAACGACGAGCTGCGATAAGGGAGTGCCCCACGGATTCGCTACGTCTCCTCGCTGCCGCTGGTGAGCAGACCATGCGTACGGCCCTGCCAGCTTCACTACTGGCAGTGCTGGAGAGTAACGGTACGACACTGAGCGGCTTGGAGGTGGCGGAGGCAGCCATCGCGACCTGGCACACCGACGCCCTGAAGCAGCTCAAGTGGGGACTAGATGATCTGGATCCGCCGTCCCAATGGGCCGGTTCCCCGCAGACCGTGGAGTTCGTGACGTCATTGGGATTCTCACCGGAATGGGCCGGTGAACGGGAAAGCAAGCGCGATCCGTTCGTGGAGGTCGAAGGTCCCCGTTCACTTCCCAAGCTCCATGACTTCCAGCGGATCATCGTAAACAATATCCGGTATCTGCTGCGGGGCGGGAGTGGGAACGGTGACAGGCGCGGGATCGTCAGTATGCCGACAGGATCCGGGAAGACGCGGGTCGCCGTACAGGCGGTCGTGGAGGCCATCCGGGACGACAGTCTTAGCAGCGGCGTTCTGTGGATCGCCGATCGCGACGAACTGTGCGAGCAGGCCGTCGAGTGCTGGCGGCACGTGTGGGCGAGCGTAGGTTCTGAGGCCGTACAGCTTCGGATCTCGCGACTCTGGGCGGGCTTGGAAAAGCCAAAGCCAACGAGCCGGAACCACGTAATCGTGGCCACAATTCAGACGCTGAACGCTAGGTTGTCGAACGAGCCTGGCGAATACGCGTTCTTGGCGGATTTCGGCCTATTGGTGTTCGACGAGGCACATCGGTCCATCGCACGTACGTTCACGTCGGTGATGGAGGAAATCGGGCTGACACGGTTTCGGCGGAAAGACGAACCGTTCCTGCTCGGCCTTACGGCCACGCCGTATCGGGGGCGCGACGCGGACGAAACCCGGCGGCTTGTCAACCGGTACGGGAACAGGCGTCTGGACGCGGGGGCGTTCGAGAGCGAGGAGCCCGAAGCCGTTATTCGTGAACTGCAGCACACGGGGGTACTCGCGAAGGCGGACCACGAGACGATTGAAGGCGGGACGTTCTCGCTCGACTCGCTTGTGGACGCGCCGCTCGGAAACGGCGGGTTTGAGCGGACGCTGAATGAGTTGCGGACGTTGCCGTGGCTCCCCCAAACCGTGGAGGACCGGATAGCCCGCAGTGTCGTACGCACCAAGCGGATCGTCGACGCCTACACGGGGCACATCGGGGAGGAGTGGCCCACCTTGGTGTTCGCGACGTCCGTCGAGCACACGCAGACAGTCGCGGCGCTGCTCAACCGGGAGGGAGTTCGGTCGCGTGCCATAAACGGGGAAACTGACCGATCTACTCGTCGGCGGGTCGTCGAAGAGTTCAGGCGCGGCAAGGTCAAGGCGCTAGTGAACTACGGCGTGTTCCGGGAGGGCTTCGACGCGCCGATGACACGCGCCATTGTCGTGGCGAGGCCGGTCTACAGCCCGAATCTCTACTTCCAGATGGTCGGCAGGGGGCTGCGCGGGCCTTTGAACGGCGGGGGCGAGCGTTGCCTGATCCTCGATGTCGAGGACAACATCGAGAACTTCAATCGGCAACTGGCGTTTTCTGAGTTGGACGGGCTTTGGGCCCGCAGCGCGTAATACGCACCTTGCCTGTCGTCGCGCGACTCAGCACGGCAAGCTGCGCCTCGCTCCTTACGGGTGTTGTCGAGCAGTTGCTTGACGGCATCAACTCATCGGAACTCAAGAGGGGGACAGTCGCCCATCGACATAGGAGACCTGAGCCGAGCGTTTCAATCTTGTTGCCCATCCAGCCGGTGCGAGCACCCCACAGTACAATGTTCGTCAGAATCTGTTTGTTTAGCGAAGCAAGGTCCCATACCCATGCGAACGTCAACGGCTAGAAAACACGGCTACACCTGTCCGAAGTGCGGCGACGAAACAACTCAAGATCTGCAAGCGCGCGGATACGTAAGGCACAAGACTAACCGTTCGTGTCGATACGAGAACGGGATGAAGGACGACCCCGGTCGTACGAAGCCTCGCCTTCGTACGTGACTCGAACTAAGTCAGGAGCAAGTGAGGGGAAGATTGGCGAACGAACAATACGCTGCTGGCTTGGGGTCTTTTCTGACAGCACTCGGGGCTGTGATGGAGGGTGTCGATGCCGCACAGCAACGGCTGGACCGGATCGCGGCGACGCGGTTCTCCCCGTTTCGGTACTTTAAGGAGAACGAGAACATTATTTCCGGGATATTCGCCGACCTGCTACGACCAAATGGCAGTCACGGCCAGGGCCGCACGTTTTTGGATCTCTTCCTCCAGGAGATGGACCGCGATCGCGCTGAAGGTGCTTGCTATCGGAAAGGGTCTGATTACGTCTCTGCGACGCGCTGCGTAGTGGAGACGGAGCATGTCATCGACCAGAATCGCCGGATCGATCTCGTACTCCGGTTTGGGGAGGTGGGCGACCGGTGGATTGGAATCGAAAACAAACCGTGGGCGCGTGAGCAGGAAGACCAACTCAAGGACTACGCGGCGTACGTGCAGGCTCGTGACGAAGACGCCGCGATCCTCTACCTGAGCGGTGACGGCAGCCCAGCCAAGACCATGCCGCCGGATGATAGGGCGCGCTATGGCGTAGTCCCGTATCGAGAGTCAGCCAAGGGGCCGTCAGTTGAGCATTGGGTACGAAGCTGTATGCAGCGGTGCGAAGCGGAAAAGGTACGTTGGTTTCTGAGCGACATGTTGACCTACATTCGCGAGACGTTCCGGGTTCGCGAATGGGTTGGGGAGAATGGCGATGAGTGACGCCGTATCCGGTGAAGTGGCGGCCCAATACATTTTAGAGAACCGCACAAACGGCTGGTTGAAGTACGCGGTACACGTGCTTGAAGCAGCGCCATACATTCGGCGAACGTTGTTCGCCGAACTGCGTCAAGATGTTGCTGGGAGGCTCCGCGCGCGGTTTTTGGATGAGGATCGTAAGTACATCGACGTCGAGAGCTCAGAAAACGATGATTGGTGGTTCTCGATTGACATCACTCGGAAGCAGTGGGGCAGCTTTCAGGTCTGCTTGGCAAACTGGCAAGACGACGGGCGCGAGATCGCGATTAGCGTGTATCACGAGGGGACAAGGCAACCCGGAACGAGGACGCGGGAGCGAATCCGAAAAACCTTGGCGGAGCTTAGGTATGCATGGCACCGAAAGAAGCACTCCGACTACCTGTGGAATGTGTGGGCCGAACATTCCGACTGGAGCACACCCGGATTCCTTCTGCGACTCGTTGATGAAGAAGAGAGGCAAACCGTCGCATCCGAGGTGGAACAGGAGATCGCGGCTGTGGTCAACGCAATGGACGAGACCCTAGTGAAGTGTGCCAAGGGAGGGCGGTAAGGAGGTGACCGTCTTCCAGTGAGCCGGGGGTCCAAGAGGCCAACAGGCGAGACCAGCAAGCGCCCGTCACCAAGCGCCGATGGGAAAGCACCGCTGCACGATCACTGGCGCATGGCCGCCGTCATGGCCGACAGTGCGCACATTCCTTGGTGAAAGAACCCTTCGCCCTACCGCAGTACGTGGGAGCGTCCCGGATGTCTTCGCGTGTCGGAGCGCACAACTTGGCGTAGCCCCGTTCCGTGTAGGCTCCTTCCTCCCTCGGATTCGCGATATGACCGCACGACGCCCGATGGAGCACGACATAGTCGGGCGAGCATCTCCGGCGAACGTTGACGACGTAGCCCTCGGGATTGCGGGCCAGCCACGCGTAGTACGCGCCATCGTCACCATCGAAATGGACCACGCTGGTGTCACCTGTGTTCTTCTTGGAAACATCGTCTCGAGTACCCAGCGATCTGAGCTGCTCAGCGTATAGGCGGTCAACCTCGACGAGAGCTGACTGCATACCGAGATCCTTGAGCAGTTGTCGAATGTTCAACAGATGGCGAAGCGCAACATCGGGTGCCACTACGCCGACGTAGTGAGCAATCTCGTTACGCGCGTCCCTGGCCGAGAACGCAAGTGTGCGGACGTGGTTGGGAAGCGTGAACTCCCGAAATCGCTCGACGAACGCGTTGAGAAGAGCCTGCACGTCAGCGCTGTCATAGGCGGTACCGCTAGTCCGCGGCAACGCGCTCAAGTATTCGACTAGCGCACCGCGGAGGAAATCGAGCGCGTCACCAACTCGACGCTTCTCTAGGTGCGAACCATCTGACGGATACGACATAGCAGGTCTTGTTCAGATTCGGTCGCTTCGCCAACCGCCTCGCCGGCGGTATCAGGCGAGTACATCCATACGTCGGATCATATCTTGGCTATGGGCGTTTCCCGTCGGCTAAAAAATCAGCCGCCCAACGCGTTGTTACGCCGTTCCGGCCCCGTCTATCCGTCTAGCGAAGACATCGAGAAACGACGAATCGTAGGCCTCGTCGACATGGTTGTTGTTCCACAGGCCCGAGCGGCGGACGCGTTCCCGGTCGCTGGAGTACCCGATCCAGCCGGTCGATGGCGGATCAGGTGCTCGTTCGCCATAGCCGCTGAGCAGAGCGATCGCGTTGCGCTCGACCAGTCCGCGTTGGCTCGCGGGGCCCGGCTCGTCCCCGACGTCAAGCCATAGGAATGGCATGTCGCCGATGTAGCGGCTTACCTGGGTCTCGAGGTCGGCCTCGACCGATTTGACGCGGGCTCGGTCAACTCCGAGCCTTGTTGCCGCCTTGCCCGGATCTGCCCCGACGCCCCACGACGACGGAGGATCGATGCCACTCTGACGGGCCAACGCGATGCCAACGAGGAGACGGAAGATCGAACCCCGATGGTTGCCGGTGCCCCGCGACGTGCCGCGATGCTGCGACAACCGTCCCCACAGCGTGCTGCGACTTCCGGCCTTGAGACCATGAGTTCCGACTCGTACGACCCGCAAGCCCTCGCCCGAGCCCGAGCGCTTTTCACCCGCCTCGTAGAAGAAATAGAGACCGCGTTGGGGCCAGTCCATTCGACCGGTGCACTCGGCCAGGCGTCGTGGGCCGCCGACTCGGTGTTCGAGCCGGGCCAGGAGTTCGTAGAAGCGTCGAGTGTCGGCGAGGCGATCAGCCATGGAGGCAGTCGTTGAGCCACGCCAGTTGCTGGCCTAGGCTTAAGCCCTGCATGGGAACAACTACGTCAACGCCCCATGCGCGCAGTCCCGGTTGGAGAAGCTCTCGATACCGTTCGCCCGCGAAGAACACGACCGTATCAATGTCCCGGAGAAACGGGTCCATCGACTCCAGGACCTCGTTGGCCCAAGAGCGCCGTTCGGCGACCGGCATCGCATTCAAGGTCTTCTCGTAGGGTCGAATCACTTCGTCGGGATTAAGCAGGCCGTATTCGGCCGACAGTATTGCCCACGGACAACCTGTGCACTCCACGCATGCCCGCGCCTTCCGAAACCAATCGGAGATGTAGAGGTCCTTGGCAGCCGCGCGTCTCGGCAGTTTGGTTTTCACGCAGGAGACGAGGAATAGCCGGCGTCCGAGACCGTCCAGCGAGGCCCCGGGTTTCGACGAGGTTAGCGAAACACGCGGCGGGTCGGGGACATGATCAATCGCAACGTCCACGGTGTCGTCAGTGGACCGATCGAGGATCTCATAGCCAAACTCCGTCGTCGTGCTCTGGCGTGGTCCGACGCGTTCCACGAGACGTAGCCCGGCGTCGCGCAGGAACTGACTCGATCCCAGCGCACTGCAAACAGCGGCGGTACGGTTTTTGAGGCCCATGTCCCGCGCCACACCGCCCGCCCGGATTGTCATTGTGGGCTTGCCGGCATCCCTCGCTGGCTTGACGAATCGTGCGGCCGCGAAGGATCGAATGCGATCCGCCTGGGACATGCCTGCCATGGGTTGTGATGGATGCGGGCTGGACGTCGCATGACTCAACAAGGTTGAAGCACCAGTAGAGGAAGACGGAGGTCTCGGACCTTTCGGGGAGCGTAGGAAAGACACCACGCCTGCTTCGACTCCAACATCGCGGGTCGTCCAACCGGCCCCGAGCCACGCAGAGGCGTGACTGTGCGACTTCGAATTGCTCCACCAAGCCTGGTGGGTACGTGCAGACTTCGGCAATCGGAACCCCAGTATCGTCTCGAGTTTGCTGAAGGTCGTATGCCAGACATCACCGGGGACGGCATTCAAGTGCCGATACAACGCCAAGTACTTACCCCTTGGCGCTGACGGTGTATTCGCCGCGCCAGTGGGCTTGAATGAGGTGTCGGACATACTGGTCGGGAGATCGGCGGACCGTTCCGCCGGGGATCTCGCCGGTGCCGCGGGATCGCTGGCTACGCTGCCATGCGGTGTTTTCGCAGCTTGTCCCGTCCTGGCCTGCGCCGTGGCATGGCGGTAGATGCGGGCGGCGACAAGCCCCGCCCCTACGCCACTGTGTTCCTGGGGCCGGAGCCCTTCCAGTTGCTCGTGATAGAGGCGCTCCACTTCATCGAACGCCTGTTGGGCACCGAGGGCTTCGAGCAGTTGACGCAAAGTCGAGAGGTGATGGAGAGCCAAGTCCGGCGTCAGGGATCCCGCGTAGTGGGCGACTTCGTTGCGCGCATCCTTTGCGGCAAACGCCAAGGTCCTGACGCGCCGGGGCAAGGGGAGTTCTCCGAAGCGCTCGATGAACACCTTCAGGAGGCGCTGCAGATTAAAGTCGTGGAATGCCGTGCGCTGCGTCCTCGGCAATGCCGCGAGGTATTCGGCGAGTGCCCCGCGTAGCACCTCCAAGGCTTGATCAACCCGCCGGCGGGCCTGTTCCGATTCCCTACCTGGGTGCTTCATCCGTTAGTTCCACGCATCGCGATCGATCATGCCGCCGAATGCCGATCCAAGTTCGACGCAGTTGGCGCCCGTACGTGCGGACCCGTGGGGTCCAAACGTAACGCGGACCATCCTAGAGGATCAAAGTGCGCGGCTCGGCCTCGATGAACCGGATCGCTGTCTCCGAACGTGGCACGTCGTTCTTGTCCAGCACCTTGAGCAGGATGTCCAGATCGTCCTCGGCAGCCCGCACCTCGCCTTGCCACACGCCGACCCACTTGTCCGGGTATCTGTCCACGAGTGTGTGGTCGTTGAGGAGAACCCCCATCGACTGGTCGAAGTCGTCTAGATTCCTGGCAGCCTTCGCCCAGCAATCCGCCCGTTGCACTTGCTCCATGCTCTCCACCTCCCCACACTCCCAGTAGGAGACAAGCTCTCAAAGAGACACGCGTGTTGCAAGGCGGGCGTAGCTATTGCCAGATCAAATGGCGATGTAGCGTGCAACTCATCGTCGTTGTCCGGCAGATCGAGTGAGGCGTGGTTGCGCGGCACCGCAAGGGCTCCGTGCCAAGCCAGTTACCACTAACGTCGTTGGTCGTCGCGGTCCCTGCGAAGGCGCGCGTAGGTCGCCTTGATCATCTCTTCTAGCGCGGCAGCGCCTTCGGGGTTGAGGTTGGGATCCTGATGGATGATCGAGGAGATTCGGGTCAAGGGGGCGGCAGCGCCGAACCTTGGGGGGCGCTCCGAACGCATGAAATCGTCGGCCGAGATGCCGAGCCATGCGGTTAGCGCCGCGAGGCTGTTGACGTCGGGCTGACGCCCCTGGGACAGGCGGGTCAGTGTGGAGGCGCTTACGCCGGACTCGTCCGCGACATCCTTCCACGCGAGGTGCCGGGAACGGCGCTGGGAGTCGAGTGCGGCATGGAGTGCCGCGACGTCGAACCGTGCTGTGCGATCATCGGCCACAATTTCACCCTTGCAATTTATGGTCACATGCAGTATGTTTTGCATTCTAGCAATTGAACGCCAACATTGAAAGAGGTGAACGACGATGGCGGATGACGTGGAAGTGAAGAAGGTAGGTGACGACAGCAAGATCGAGGTCTTGGTGAACGACAAACCGGTGGTGCTCGAAGGCGCGCGGCAGACAGGTGCAAGCGTGAAGAAGGCTACGATCGACCAGGGGCTGAGAATCGCCGAGCACTTTGTGCTTAGCGTCGAGCTCAAGGATGGTAAGACGAAGGCTGTGGGGGACGACGAAAAGATCGTGGTCCGCGCTGGTGAGCGGTTCCTGGCCGTGGAGAAGGACATCGAGGTCGAGGTCTGGGTGAACGACAAGCCCGTGGTGCTCCGAGGCGTGCGACAGACGGGTGCAAGCATCAAGCAAGCGGCCATCACGGAGGGGGTGCGCATCGACGAGGACTTCGTGCTCAGCATCGAACTGGGTGGCGGTAGGACGAAGCTGGTAGGGGACGACGACGAGGTCGTCGTCCGTGCAGGCGAGCGTTTCCTCGCCATCGAGAACGACGACAACTCGTGAGCGACGTCACGGGGGCGGTGGCGAAGGCCATCGAAGAGATCCGGCGCACGTTCGAGGATTGCGAGGTGGAGGTGTTTCCGGACGGGTCCGGAGGCGCGATTGTGGTGGTGAGGGGGATTCCGATGGGTTGCCCCTACGTCCAAGAGAGAGTTTGGGTGGGGTTCCACATCACCTACCAGTATCCGTACGCCGACGTGTACCCCCACTTCACCAATGCCGATCTCAGGCGGTCCGGAGGCAGCGGTCTTGGGAGCGGGTTCGGCGGGGCATCGTTTCGGAACAGCCCGGCCGTCCAGATTTCGCGGCGGTCTAACCGGTTGAATCCCAAGAGGGACACAGCGGCGCTGAAGCTCCTGAAGGTCCTCAAGTGGATGAAGGAGCAGACGTGAGGCCGTGGCGGTTAACCATCCCGGCGGGGTTGTACGAGGAACTAAACCGACACCTTTTCCCGGGCGATGGGGACGAACACGGTGCGGTGATCCTAGCCGGGGTCTGCGAGTCCGATCGGGGCCTCAGGCTGGTCGCCCGAGAGCTACATCTGGCCACCGACGGCGTGGACTACGTGCCGGGCAAGCGGGGCTACCGCATGCTGAAGGCTGAATTCATCCAAGGCCGTATCCTGCGGGCGAGAGACGCAAGGCTGGCCTACCTGGCGATTCACAACCACGGCGGGACGGACTCCGTGGGTTTCTCGGGAACGGATATGGCGTCCCACGAACGAGGTTATCCGGCCCTCCTCGACATCGGGCGGGGCGTCCCGGTGGGCGCGTTGGTGTTTGCGCGGTCGGCGGTCGCAGGTGACCTGTGGTTGCCTGGCGAAACTCGAGCGGCGCTAGGCGAAGCTGCGGTCGTGGGCCATCGTCGGCAACTACTGTTCCCAAGACCGGCGGCGAAGGCGGCCGCCATCGGGATGTACGACCGTCAGAGCCTGCTGCTTGGTGACGCCGGCCAAGAGTTACTGCAGCGCACCCGCGTGGGAATCGTGGGACTCGGCGGTGCGGGGTCCGTGCTGGCCGAACTGCTGGGGCGCCTCGGGGTCGGCGAGTTCGTGCTCGCGGACCCCGACCGAGCCGAGGACACTAACCTGCCGCGCCTGATTGCCGCGCGGCGACGTGACGCAGTCGTACCGGGATGGCTTCCGCAGCGCCTCGCAGACCGAATGCGCACGTACAAGGTACGAATGGCGGCACGTAACATCCGCCGCGCGAACCCCAAGGCTCGCATCGATGCGTTGCCTCGGGACTTCCTAGACGCGCACGTCGCCCGGCAGTTCACGGACTGCGATTTCCTGTTTCTCGCGGCGGATACTATGGGGGCGCGGTTGCTCTTCAACGCGATCGTGCACCAATACGGAATTCCGGGAATCCAGGTCGGGGCGAAAATCCCGGTGGATGAGGACGGCACGGTCGGCAACGTGTTCTGCGTGAGTCGAATGGTGACGCCTGAGCAGGGCTGCCTGTGGTGCAACGGGCTCATCAACCCTAGCAGGCTGCAGGACGAGGCGGTACCGGAGGGGGCCAAGCGTGGATATGCATACGTCGACGATCCCGATGTCGCAGCGCCGAGCGTGGTGACGATGAACGCGGTCGCGTGCGCTCATGCGGCGGACGATTTCCTGTTCCACTTGACAGGTCTGAAGTGTTCGGACGCCGAAACAGGGTGGTTCCGTTGGAACTCCCGCAGCGCGGTGGCTGGATATGACATGCCGCGGCGGGCTACCTCATGTGGCGAATGTTCGCAGGACGATCACAGCCGGCTCGGAATGGGGGACAACGCAGCACTGCCGACCCGGTGGGAAGGCGGTTAGTCGAGACGTTTCTCGCGGCAGGTGTATAGGTCGTCGTTCTCGATGATGGACAGCTGCTCTTGCGGTTCGCCCCGCAGCGCGTCGACGTTGTTGGTGAAAACGAGGCCCGGGAGGTGGAGCATGAGGATGGCGTCACGGCCTTTCCCCGTCGACGTGGCGTCGATGATCGTGTGCCCGTACATGCGGCGCATCCCGGCGGACACTTGGTTGTAGGAGTCGACGGTGCAGATCTCCGTGATCCACGTGAAGTGGGGCAGGTGGAGGTCGAGCAGGGCGTCCTTGAGGTCGTCGCTTGCGTTAGTACCTTCGATATGGCGCCGGTAGCCGGCAGCCGAGGACAGGTAAGTGCGTAGGACCATCCGTCCGCAGACGCGCGCGTCCTGCAACTCGTCGAGGAGCCTCTCGTTTATCGGCAGCTTCTGTTTGGCGAGCATGGCGCGGATGTGGGGCATATGGCGGAGGGTGTCGTCGATTCGGTCGTGCGCCGAGAACTCAGCGGCTGCCGCAGTTGAGAACACGCGGGTGGACATCAGTGCGACCGCGAAGGTCGCGTGGGTCATGTTCAGTTCGGTGGACCCGCGCTGGACCGTGTCCTGGGAGAAGGGGTGTGGGGAGTCAGCCGGATCCCTGACGGGGAGACTCATGTAGGGCCCACCTTGGTCGTCGTGGACGATGTATGCAGGTACGTAGTCGATGGCAGGAGCCGTGGGCGTGTTCTGCCTGCCGAAGATGCGGCCGATGACGGTCACGGCGTGACCGACCTCGCCGCCGAGGTTAAGGCCGAGTATGACCGGTATGCCCGATTCGACGTAGGGCAGGATGGCAGCTGCAATGGAGGGTTTGGCGGCATCCGGGTTGCGGAAGCAGAGGGGCTGGTAGCCGGCCTCGGCAATGGCACGGATCATGCGTTCGGAAGTGAGGAAATCCGACCCGGCGGGTAGCGAGACTGCTTCGTCGGGTGCCGTCGGGGTGGCGAGCCTAGTGATGTCGGCGACCGAGACCCAGTCGTAACCGTACCGGGCGTGTAGGTGTCGCATGCCCGCCCAGATGGCGACCTGGGCGCAGGCACCCACCCGGGCGTCTTGCTGGAGATAGGCAGCTCCGGCGACCTCGAGATCTATCCCAAGCAGGTTGGCCTCGAAGGGCGCACGGCATGTAACGGTGGGGTCCATGTCCTGATGGTCCCGTAAACGGCCACGCAGGACCGTCCTGCCGACCGGTGCGGTTGGTAGGGGGCGGAGGACGCAGAAACCGCAGTAGGCGTCGGTCGCGAGCTTCCGGAGTTCCCGGAGTCCCGCAGTCGACAGCGAGGCGCTAACGAGGGGTGAGACGTCCTTGGAGAAGAAATGGGCACGACGGCAATGACGTGCGTGTGTCCGGAAGGTTCTCGCGTAGAACTCGAGGTAGTCCGCGGAGTAGTCGCGGTCGATGTAGGGTTCTTCGACGACGTAGGACTTGGCGCCGAGTATCTCGAGATGCCGAATGGTGTTCCGGACGACCTCGGGATGCCCGTCGCCGAGCGCTTGCTCAAGGCCGGCCCAGTCCCCAGCGGTGTCGAGCGATCCAACGGTGAAGGCGACTCGCATTGCGACGAAGGAATCTGGCGTGGTAGCCGCGGGGGTCCGGGGCGGTGTGGCTCAACGCCAGGAGAACTTCTGGCCCTCCTGTGCGGCCTTGATGGTCTCCTCCTGGATCCGATCGAGTTCGGCGCGCGCCTCCTCGCTGATCGTGAGCGTGACGCCGACCTCGCTAGCCGGGATCGTAGCCCGGTGTGAAGCGCGGACGATCGGCTGGGTAGGTTCGGGATTGCGGGGAGCTTTCTTGTCGGCCATTGCTGAAGTCCTCGAGGTCTGTTTGCTCGACTTTGGTGGCACCGGCACCAACCTGCGAGTGTCGTCGCAGCAGCCGGGGGCTGTCTGACACCTTCAGGCGGGCGTCGGTGGGAACGCGCGGCTCTGGCGGTCTGCAGCACGGAAGCGCGGGGTCGCGCGCGGGACCGGCGTGGCGCGACTCAGGCACGAAACATGCGTTCAGAGGCGCAGATGCGCGATCGGTGGCTGACGGCCATGCGAGCGCCGGCACCGGGAGTTCGGGAGGTTGGATCGCCGGAGTGCGCTACACATACGCAGGACGACGGTCGACACGGTTGTAACAAACGCGAAAGCATGGAAGGCGCGGAGGAGTGACGCTCGTCACAAAGACGATGGCACCCGGTCAGCGGCGGGTGGATCGGCTCGGACAAGGTGACTGTGGCTGGCCATGGTCGTCGCGCCCAAAGGAATCCCACCAAACACAGTAGCATACCGAGTGATGCTGGTGAAGAGAGAGTACTCAACGCTACTCAACGCGAAGTGAGCGTGAACCGAAAGTCCGATTCCAACGCGAAGTGAGGGTGAAGCGGGTGTCCTTGGCATCATCCGCAGGGGACGCCGCATGACCCTGCGGCAGGCCTCGCCGCGCGGATTCGTCGGAATCCAGCATGCGGGTCGCGGTGAGGCACCGCGCGGCCTGTCATGCAACTGAATGCTGCAGTGATTGGTCGTCGGGTTTTCTTCGCGCGACAACACGCGCAAACCCCAGATTCCTGCCCGCGTCGGCGCGCAGCAGCTCCGCGTCTCCCACTTCGCCTCGGCACTCCGTGCACAGCAAGTCGGAGGTCAGCCAGTGTTTCCAGCAGTCGGGCATCAGGTCCGCCGATTCCACGCTCACCAAGCCGCTCCGTTCCCAATGTCGACGCCACCAGCCTGGACTGTGGAAGCTTGAGAAGCCCCAATTCCTGTGTGGTCTAAGGTGTTCGGGCGGAGCTGCAGACGACCATTCCTGAACCAGACCCGGAACGACGATGCCGATTTGCCCTTCCGGTTTAACAAGCCGGGCGAGGTGATTGCCGAGATACAGGTCATCGGTTCCGAAGTAGTCGTATGCGTCCATGCTCATGATGACGTCGAAGAACGCTTCGGCGAAGGGCAAGCTGTGGGCTTCCGCGTGGATGGGAAATACGCAATCTTCGAGACCAGCTTCTTTGACTCGCTCCCAGTTTTCGCTCGCCGGAACCCAGAGGTCAGTCGCCCATACCTGCGTATCGAACTCCTTGGCCAGGAATATGGAACTGATGGCCTTACCGCAGCCGAGATCGAGGACTCGCATCCCGGGCTTGAGGTCCATCGCCTGGCTCAAGTACTCGGTCAGCCACAGGACGTTGGGTCCCATCATGTTGTCGAGGGTCCAAGCAACATCGTATTTCGCCGACCTGGGGAACTCGTCGAGCTTGAAAGCCCTTGTCAGCTCTTCCTTGGTGCGAGTCATTGTTCACCTCCCTTTACTGTCGCTTGATGTCTCATGCTGAGTCGGACAGTCCGCGTAGGCCCGCACGCCCGGAGAGTCACGGTTGCTCTTTCAGCTTCCTTATGCCGGCTCGATCCGACGCTCGCGGGCATATCGCCGGATCCGATCACTCGTCACATGGAGTAGATGATCGAATCCGCTAGCGCAAATGAACGGGAATGCCTGTCGCGGCATGCAAGAGTCCCGCCGCAAATGCCGCGAGCAGGAGCCAGAGAAGTACGTGCCAAGTCCAATCCCGGTAGTGACGCCTCGCATCGAAGAACGCGACGGCCAAGGCTACTGCGGCTGAGTTGGCGACGAAAGGTATCCAAACGCGGTGTACGAGGTACCCGGTCGACCACAGGAATGCGCACTGTGCCACCAGCTCGCCGAACAGCCTCGCCGCATGCGGTGACGACCAGATGGCCACGTGTGCCGCCGTGATCGAGACGGCAAGCGCAAGGCAAAGCGCATAGCCAACGTGGGCGCCTAACCGTGTAGATGCGGATGAACTGCGTCTCCGCGGCACGGGCATCTCGTCAAAACCCTTCAAGCGACGACGCCGACCTGTTCGCTCACCGTCGGCTGCATCCTTGTGTGTCGCCATAGCAACTAGCGAGGCTCCGCCTCGACCGACAAGCCGTAGCGTACGGGCTTGTCCCGTCCCGGCCGCTCGAACGGGGCCGTGGAACAACGGGCGCGGGCGAGGACAAGCCTCGCCCCTACGGGGTCGCTGGCGCGGGCGAGGACAAGCCTCGCCCCTACGGGGTCGCCGGCGCGGGCGAGGGCAAGCCTCACCGCTGTTACCGCCTCCTGAGAACTAGGTCTCAACCTGTTCGCAAACCGTCGGGCGCACCGTCGCGAAGATGTGCGATCAGCTCCTCGCCCGTGGCGCAATCGATGATCAAATCTCCCACGCTGGCGAGACCTTCGGAATTGGCGATATCGGCCAGCAGTTCCGCGAGCTGGTCGGCCGTTCGGGAGTCGAACTTGCGTGCCGCTTGACGACACAGCAGGTTCCGTTCGTCGGCAAGGCCTCGCTCGATGCCCCGCTCGATGCCTTGCTCGACGCCCTCGGCGCGGAACTGTGCCTGGTAGGCCCGACGCCGCGCCGCGAAGTAGTCCTCCAGTTCGCCGGATTCGTGCAGCCTGTCCACTACCGCCATGTCGTCGGCTCCCAAATCGAAGTTCATCGACCGCTGCGCCGTTCGGTCTGCCCACAACAGAACGATCTCCAGGAGCGGCCTCAGTTCCGGATCATCGAGCAGCACGCGCAGTTGCGCCGCGTCCTCCGGCAGGCGTTCCATGGTCGGGTTGCAGATCCCGGCCAGCAACGCTGCGGCATTGTCGCGCGGAAGATCGTCGACCGCCACTCGCATTGTGTCAAGGGTTAGGTAGCCGTCCCCGGCGAATAGCTCGTTCGTTCGCGATGTCAGGTCTAGCTCGGCTTGCCGGGACGCGGACGGTGTCACCAAATCGATCACGCGTCGCGCTGCAGTCCAACGCGTCTTTCCCGTGTAGATCACGATGGGCAGCACCGGCGCGAGACGATCCCTTGCGCCGAATCGTCTGCCACGCCACAACTCCATGTGATGGTTGTCCACGTAGTTGCGCACGCGAAGCGCCATGAGATGGTCCACCGTACCCTGCACTTCGATCATCAGGATCAGATGAAGCCACGCGTGCCCCGCATTGCCTGCCGAACGGTCGCGGAACGGCACGCGCCAGACGATGTCGTTGGCGTAGGAGCGTTTTCGCACGGAAGGACCTGACGTCGACTGTTCCTGCACGCGACCGTAGGGGACGGGCTTGTCCCGTCCCGTGCCGCCTTACGCGGGCGACGACAAGCGTCGCCCCTACGACTTCGCGCCCGCCAGGCAAACCGGCAACGAACCACCGCAGAAGTTCCTCCACCATGAATCCATAGGCGAAGATGTCCTTGAACGTCGGGTCCTGTCTCATGGCATGCAAGGTTAAGGATCACGAGCAAGGCCGACTGCCGGATGTCGGCTACAAAGGCTGTGAGAAATGCGCCCGCCGACGGGTAAGACATTTGCCATGCCTATTGTATGGCCCGCCAAGAAGTGAATAGTCGGGGCCACGCTGTCGTCGTTGCGAGGGCTGGGCTGCGTCGATGCCCATCGGCAGTCGCGATTGCTTGAGGCCGGGCGCGACCTCATCGATCCCGCAGGTAAGGGAACCCGTCCTTGACACACAGGACGAGCCTTGTCTAACTAAGGATGATTTGTAGTAACAAGTTAAACAGTCCGATGGCATTGAACATGGTTACAGAAATCAAAGTCGCAGACGAAGTCTGGCTCGCCGCCGCATCGCTCCACCGCCGGTATCCGGATCGAACGGACTTCGGGATCGACGAGATCCTGGCCGAGGCCGCGTCAGCCAATCTGACGGGCAAGCCCCTGCGGCCCGGCGTCAAGGTCCACGTCTACCAGCACTGCGTCGCCAGCAAGCCGCCCAATCCGGGTCGGTACCGCATGCTCGTCGAGACCGCGCCTCGCCGGCGACGCTTGTTTCGACCCGGTGACCCGTGCCACCGGCAGCGTGCGAACGGCAAGGACATCCCTGCGCGCGACGCCGTCCCGGAGCAGCACCGCGACCTCATCGATTGGTACCACCGGGAATATTCGGACTCGAACGGCCAAACGGACGATCCGGTCCTGGCTTTGCGGGGACTCGGCAAGGAGATCTGGGCCGGCGAAGACGCCGATGCCTACGTTCGCCGCCAGCGGGCCGATTGGCAATGAGCCGGATATTCTGGGATACGAACCTGTTCGTGTACCTGCTCGAGGACAAGGGCGAACTCACCGAACGGGTCGTGGCGCTGCGCGAGCGCATGGTCGAACGAAACGACGAACTGCTGACGTCCACGCTGACGCTCAGTGAGATTCTCGTGAGGCCTGTTGAGGTGGGCGATGAAACCCTCGCCCGCCGCTACGAGCAGTCGATCGCCGCCGCCGCGACCGTTCTGCCGTTCGACCGCGCCGCGGCGGCTGCGTTCGCGGGGATCCGCCGCGACCGGTCGATCACGCCGCCTGACGCGATCCAGCTCGCGTGCGCATCGGTGGCCGGGGTCGACATGTTCATCACGCACGACCTCCGCCTTAGCCGCCAGGTGGTGCCCGGCATCCATTTCATCCAGTCGTTCGCGAACGCGGCGCTCTGAGTAGGGAGACACATCGTGCGTCTCGTTCGTAAACGACGCGATCATCCGTCGCGCCTGCTTTCGTCAGTTGCCAGACGGGCAGTAGCAGACACACGCCCCCTTGCACTTCTGATCCAAAATAAGGTGTGGTATTTTGACCTTAAATTCCACTTAGAAGCCGCAATAGAGACCTTTAGATGCACGAGAATATGTCTCCGGCGATGCGCCGAAGGCTTCGGGATCTCGGTGAAGACCTGCGTACGGCTCGCCGCCGTCGCCGCATCGCCCAGGCGGACCTCGCCGGCCGGATGGGCGTGTCGGTGGGGACGGTGAAGCGTATGGAGGCGGGCGATCCTGGTGTTGCCATCGGCACGATCGCGATGTGCCTGTTGGCGCTCGGCAAGATCGAACGGTTGTCCGGACTGTTGCCCGAGGAGGCCGACGACATCGGGCTCATGGTGGACCGGCAGAGCCTCCCCCAACGCATTCGCAGGAAAGGTGTCGGGCGATGAGGCGAATCAGGGTGCTCATGGGTGAGTCGCTGGTAGGCACCATCGACTTCGAGGCCCGGACCAACAAGCAGATCTCCACGTTCCGGTATGACGCCGCGTGGATGGAATCCGGGTTTGCGATCGCGCCGTCGATGCCGCTGGCCACCGGGACGTTCTACTCGTCCGCGCCGGGGTTGTGGCGGCTCGATGGCGCCCGCAGTGCACGGCGGCGGGGATGACCAGCGGCGAGTGCGCCCGGTACGAACCCGCGTTCCGGCGTGCTGTGGACGAGACGACAAAGACGTGAGCGGAACCGGCGGGCCGCCTGTCAATTCCTACCGGTAGAACCCTGGGTGTATGTAGATGAGTGCCAACTTGGACTGCGCAAGACTCGGCTTGGCGAAGCGAGCGCTGCGGACGACCGGTCGCGGCAAGCATGTTGGCGGATTCAGCTACTACCATGCCGACCTGGTCGTGCAGGTGCCGGCGGCCTGGGAGTTCGTCCAGAAGATGCGGGGACGGTTCGAGCCGCGCAGCAACTTCAACGTGGTCAGGCTCTCGCATTCGCGACTCAGCTTCCTGCTCTACGAGCGCTTTTCGGTGGCGTTTCCCGCACTTCGGACGTCTCTCTTCTGCGACCTCGCGAGCGGGGCGAGCCGTTTCACCGACTTCTCCCGACGCCCGAATCCGCCCATCCTGCACCGCAAGGAACTGCTCCTGCCGGCCGACGATCCGCTGGTGCCGGAGGCGGTTTGGTTGACTCAACGGCTTGAGGATTTGGGGGCGTTCCGAGGCGTGAAGACGATCGGCACCAGGGAGGGCTGGCGGTCGAGGCTCGAGGCGCTGGGCTTGACCCTCGAGGAGGTCGAGGGTTGGTGTCTGGGGCCGGATACGCACTAGGATTCCTATGTCGCGGCAACCCGAGATACCACCATGTGGGATGTCAAACCAACACGGCCAACCCGCGCCGTAGGGGACGGGCTTGTCCCGTCCCG
>VXYL01000075.1:26052-63763 GCA_009846005.1 Gammaproteobacteria bacterium
ATGTCAAACCAACACGGCCAACCCGCGCCGTAGGGGACGGGCTTGTCCCGTCCCGCGCCGAAACCCCGATGCCGTCCCGGGCGACGACAAGCGTCGCCCCTACGGCCAATGCGCGACGCCGGTCATCGTCCGTCCGCGACGCGCTTGTCCCGTCCCGCCGTTGTAGGGGACGGGGCTTGTCCCGTCCCGTCGTTCAGGAAGCGGCACGGGCGACCGCGCGCCCTGACGGGCGCGTTAGGGTCGCCCCAACGGGTCGGTTCAACGCGACATCGCAACGGGTATGACCTCGACAATCGAGCGACGACGGACGGCGCTGCGGCGCTCGGCGCTGTCTTCGCCGATGCAGCATCTGCTCCGGTTCGGCTTCCTCGACGGCACCCGAACGCTCTTCGACTACGGCTGCGGCCGAGGCGACGACCTGCGCCTGCTCGCCCAGATGAAGGTGCCTGCGGCCGGCTGGGATCCGGTCTTCCGCCCGGATGTGGATCGGCAGCCGGCGGACATCGTCAACCTCGGTTTCGTCTTGAACGTCATCGAGGACGCCGGCGAAAGACGGGAAACGCTGCAAGCCGCGTTCAAGCTCGCCCGCAAGGTGCTGATCGTCAGCGTCATGCTGGGCTACCAGACTAAGCGGGAGCAGTTCGCCGCCTTTGAGGACGGTGTGAGGACGCAGCGCAACACGTTCCAGAAGTACTACATGCAGGACGAGTTCCGGTCCTACGTGGAAAAGACGCTCGGCGCGAACGCCATTCCGATCGCAGCGGGCATCTGCCTCGTGTTCAAGGACGGCGTGGAAGAGCAGCTGTTCCTGCTCGCGCGGCAGCAGGTGAGGCGGGAGTGGCGGCTTCTGAGGCGGGAACCCGACGGGGCGGCGGTCGCGTCGATGATCGAAGACCACAAGGAGCAGATCGACGCGTACTGGCTGCGCGCGCTCGAACTCGGCCGTCCTGCGGCGCCGGAGGAGTGTCCGGAGGCGCAATCGCTGATTCGGCTGGTGGGTTCCTGGCGGCGGGTTCATGAGTGGGTCGGCCGGTTCTTCAATCCGGCGGAGTTCGAGGCCGCGGCGATCGGGCGGCAGGAGGATCTGCTCGTCTACTTCGCTCTGGGCCACTTTGGCCGGCGGCGACCGGTCAGCGAACTGCCCGACCGGCTGCAACGGGATGTGCAGTTCTTCTTCGGCAGCATCACCAAGGCGCGGAACGCCGGGAAACGAGCTTTGTTCGCGACGGGCGACAGTGCCCGGCTGGAGGAAGCGGCGGCCTTCTGCCATGGCGAACTCGGCATCGGCGTCCTGAACGACGACCACGACCTGACGTTTCACCAGTCGGTCCTGGGCGAGTGCCTGCCACTCATCCGCATCTACGTGGGCTGTGCATTGCAGCTCTTCGGGGATGCCGGATCGGTCGACCTGATCAAGGTGCATCTGCAGTCCGGGAAGGTGACGTTCCTGGTGTACGACGACTTCGAGGGGGCGGCCACGCCTCGGCTGATCGAGCGGATCAAGGTCGACCTGTCCCGGCTTCGGGTGGACTTCTTCGACTACGTGGGGGAGTACGAGCCGCAGCCGTTGAGCGAAGACCGAGAAGGGTTCTACCAGCGATGATTGCTTGCCTGGCCCAACGCGTTTTCGCTATGGATCCGCGTAAGGATGCCTACCGGGGGCTCAATCCCGCGCACCCATGGAGTCCCGACACGAATCCCGTCACTCTGTCGGGATTTATCAATATATTGGATATGTCAAAGATAATCCCGACACGTTTGCTCCATATATGTCGGGATTAGAGACTACATATTGACTCAACGGGAGAATCCCGACACAATCTACTGCGGAGGTAGTGGCCGTGGTTGGCACACCCAATCTCAATGCACGTGAACTGATGGAACAGGCCGTCCAAGTTATGCGACGGTCGGTTGCCGAACCTCGGGCCGACGGAAAGTCGAATCCCCTGGTGGGTGCCGTGCTTTGGGAACCGGACGGCTACGTGGAGACCGCCTATCGGGCCGAGTTCCGCGACGGAGACCATGCGGAATACACCCTGCTGGAGCGAAAGAAACAAGCTGCGAGGTTGGACAAGGCGGTGCTGTTCGTCACCTTGGAGCCGTGCGCTCCCGGCGCTCGGCAGTATCCGAAGCTGAGTTGTGCCCAGCGGATTGTCCTTGCGCGCATCAAGGAGGTCTGGGTGGGCATTGAGGACCCTGATCCCACGGTGGACCGCAGGGGCATTCGGTACCTGCAGGAGAACGGCGTAGCGGTGCATATGTTCGACTTGGACTTACAACGCGAAATCAGAGAGGCGAACAAGCCGTTTCTCGAACAGGCACTGGCGCGGGCGGAGGCCGAAGAGGAAGGGGAGTTGGTAGAAACCCCGTCGCTCTCCAGTCTGGAACGCGTAATCCCGTCGGTCGATCTCCGCGACTTCTCTTCAGAGGCGTTGGATCGTTACCGGGAGATGGCCAACATCGACGATCCAACGGATTCCGCAGCCTTCCTCCGTCGTCTGTTGCATCTCGGACTACTCGAAGAAGGTTCCGGCGGGCGCGCCGTGCCCACGGGATTCGGATTGCTTGTGTTCGGTCGGGAGCCTCGGCCAGCCCTTCCCCAGGCCGGTCTGCTTGCGACCATCCACCTTGAGGACGGGCGGGAAGAGGTCCGCGATTTCGATGGTCCTCAAGTGTTCGCGCCTGAACAGGCACTGCAATGGCTCCGCGACCGATTGCCCAACCCCATCGACCGTTCGGACGCTCGACGCCTGGAAGTCAACAAGAGGCTCTGGGAGATGGTCAGGGAAGCGGTGGTCAACGCACTCATCCACCGCGACTACTCCATCAAGGGCGCCAAGTGTCAATTGATCGCCACCGAGGACACGATCAACGTCATGAGCCCCGGCGAACCCGTAGAGCCCATCACGCTGGAACAGATGCGTTCGCTGAATGCGCCGATGCTGAGTCGCAATCCCGTTCTCCACTACGTCTTCTCTCGCATGGAACTGGCGGAAGAGCGGGGATTGGGGCTCAAGTCCCTGCGCGACGGCGCCGAGTCCGCCGGGCTGCCCCTGCCGCAGTACAAGTGGGTGCCACCGTACCTGTCGTTGACGATCTATCGGAACGCTGCGGCATTGGCCGCGGAATTGGCGGGTCCCGCAGAGTCGGAGCGTCTATCCGGAGACAGGAAGACCGTGTGGGAGATCGCCTCGGCGCGGGACGAGATAACGACGCGCGAACTGATCGAGCGGACCGGCTACGACGAGCGGAAGATCCAACGCATCCTGGCGGACTTGCGCGACGGCGGTCTCCTGCAGCGCACGGGGAACGGACGGGCAACACGCTACGAGGTCTGCCAGACGGAAGGTCCCTCACGCCGCCAACACCACTGAACCTGCCGAAATCGGGCATCAAGACCAGCATGACGCATCCACTCGAGATCGATGAACTGGCGTGCGGCGCCGGCGTCGTCGGCATGACCCTGTGTCCGGGCAAGCGGGTGCAGAGCTACTTCGGCGGACACTGGGAACGGAATCTGGCGGCCGACATGGGCGTCGTCGCGGATTGGGGTGCCACGGCTGTCGTGACGCTCATGGAGGGCTTCGAGCTCGAACAGCTTGGCGTAGGGAACCTCGGGAACCTCGTCGAGGCGGTCGAGCTCGACTGGCATCACCTTCCGATCCCGGATATGCAGGTTCCCGACGAGCGCTTCGAACGGCGCTGGACCTACACGGGCCACGTAGTGCGCAGCAAGCTCGCATCGGGCGAACGCGTGCTGCTGCACTGCCGCGGCGGTTTCGGACGAACCGGGATGATCGCTGCACGTTTGGCCATCGAACTCGGCGTGGCACCGGATGCTGCGTTGCGTGCGGTGCGCGTGGCCCGCCCGGGTACCGTCGAGACGCCTTTGCAGGAGGCCTACGTCCGAGCCTGCCGGCCGAGCCAAGCCGACGACGCGCATGCGGAACGTGTCCTGGGCTGCTTGCTTGGCGGGGCGGTCGGCGATGCCCTGGGCTACGCGGTCGAGTTCAATACGCGCCCGCAAATCCAACACCGATACGGCGGCGATGGTATCCGTCATCCCGAGTTCAACCGCGCCGGCGAGGCGGAGGTCTCCGACGACACCCAGATGACCCTGTTCACGGCTGACGGGTTGCTACGGTGCCTGGTTCATGCAGACGACGTCGATCAAGGCAAGATCCTGGATGCGGTTCGCGACGCCACGTTGGCGTGGTACGCGTTGCAGACCGGCGTGCGCTTGCCCAATGACACGCGGCAGGGCCTAACCAGGTACGCCACCCTCCTCGCCAAGTCCCAAGCCCCCGGTACGACGTGCATGAACGCCTGTGCCGCAGGCGCGACGGGTACGCCGGAGGACCCGATCAACAACTCGAAGGGATGCGGCGGCGTCATGCGTGTCGCGCCGGTGGGTCTGCTCCACGAACTGACTCCGACGCGAGCGTTCGATCTCGCCGCCCGCTCGGCGGCGCAGACGCACGGCCATCCATCGGGGTACCTGAGCGCGGGCGTCCTCGCGGCGGTGGTCAGCGGTTTGTGCGGTGGATTGGACCTCGACGCTGCCCTCGCCGATGCGCTGGGCCTTGCCAGTCGCTGGTCCGGGTGCGCCGAGACGGTCGCGGCGGTTCGACAGGCCGAGGTGTTGTCGGCGTCGCACAGCATCGACCACCACGAGGCCATCGTTCAACTCGGCGAGGGTTGGGTTGGCGAGGAAGCGCTCGCCATCGGGTTGTATTGCGCCATGGTCGCCTCGGATTTCCGCGAAGCCGTCCGCATGGCCAGCAACCACGGCGGCGACAGCGACTCCACGGCGTCGATCGCGGGGCAGATCCGTGGTGCCTGGAAAGGGCTGGACGGCATTCCGAACGCGTGGATCCGACGCCTCGACGTGTTCGAGGCGCTACTCGATGTCGCTGGTGGGCTGATCGGCCAAGCAACGGATCGATCGGGTGTGACTTAGGGCGTTGACCTATAATCGCGTGCCGATCCCGCAACAAGAGAACGGCTGATGTCCGAAGCAGCCATCGCAATCGAAGAGAACGCCGTCCGCACCACGTTGGCCTACGCCACCGACGAGGGCGACAAGTACTACTACGAAGTCGCGACGCCGGAAACGGAAGGGCGGAACATCGGTCGCGGGACCGCGAAACACGACATGACGATCTTCGACGCCCGGGAGTGGCCGGAGCCGCTGACGCTCGATGTGCACGGCTTCGAACTCATGAGCGGACCGTTGCCACCCATCGACTTCCTCGACGACGCCTGCGTGAAGCGCCTCTACTACCCGGCGATGGAGAAACTGGCCAAGGAGTGTACGGGAGCGGCGCGGATTCACATCTTCGATCACACGGTCCGACACGGCGATCCGGACGTGCGCCGCGAGATGAAGGTCAAGCCGCCGGCGAGGGGCGTTCATAACGACTACACGCATTGGTCCGCGAGAAAACGGATGCGCGATCTATTGCCCGACGAAGCCGAGGAGTTGCTCGGCCGGCGGTTCGCCATCGTGCAGGCATGGCGGGCAATCGGCCATCGGATCGAGTCGGATCCGATCACCGTTGCCGATGCGCGTACCGTCGAGGAGTCCGACTTCGTGCCAGTGCCCCGTACCGCCCCGGGGCGTGTCGGGGAAACGTGGCGGGCGCTCTACAACCCGGAGCACCGGTTCTTCTACTATCCGTACCTAAGCCCGGACGAGGCGATCTTCTTCAAGGTCTACGATTCGGCCACCGACGGTCGGGCGCGATTCACGCTGCATACGGCGTTCGAGTTGCCGGACGCGGGTCCGAATGCCGCTCCGCGGCACAGCGTCGAGATGCGGCTGTTCGCGTTTTACTAGCGCCACGTTCGTGTCGCTTCGACGTCGCATGGTGTCGGAACGCCTAGGCAAGTGAATTCCCGGGAAGAACTCGAGAAGCTACTGCGCCGATTGCTCGGAACCGGACGCTTCGAGGGGTTCCCGCGACATCCGGACCACTTAGATAGCATCCTCGCCGTTGCCGCCTGCCAGTTGCACCGACGAAGACCCTACGGGGAGCGGGAGGTCAACGAGGCGCTCAGCGAGTGGCTCCAATCCGTTAACTCGCCGGTCGATCACGTCACGCTGCGGCGACGGATGGTCGACTGCGGGTTCCTCAAGCGAACGACCAATGGATCTCGGTACTTCCTGAACTATGGCCGGGTCGCGGGCGTGCTCGGCGATCCGGCCTTGGAAGTCGATGCGGGAGCCATCATCGACGATCTGCACTGCGAGCGGGAGGAACGCAAGCGCGCTCGCATGGACGAATCCGCGGCCCGTTGAATTCTCTCCGTAGAGGCGACCGCGCGCCCTTCGGGCGCGTTGTGGTCGCCCGTCGGGATTCCGCAGCGTTGATCCGGGGGTACGAGAACGCGGCAGCATTCTCGATCGCGCCCGCAGGGCGCGCCGGGACGGGACAAGCCCGTCCCCTACGACCGTGTCGGCCCGGCCCCTGGGGTCGAACCGTTCGACCGTTCAGGCGGTTCTGAGACCCGCATCAAGTCCTTCGAGTACCTCTGAAATGGAGGGACCCCGCAACGACTGTTTGACCGCAGCGTAGGCGGCGCCGTCGAGTTCCACCATTGCGCGGGCGCGTTTCTGCGCGGTTTCCAGAATCTCGTCGGCGGCAACCACTTCGTCGAGGAATCCCGCGTCGGTGGCTTCCGCTGGCGAGAACATCGTGGCCGCGATCGTGGCGCGGCTGAGGTAGCGTTTGGAGAGCCGTTCCTTGGCGAGCATGAGTCCGAACGGCGGCAGGCTCATGCCGATGGCGGTCTCGTTCAGTTGAATGCGGAAGTCGCCGTGGGTGCCTAGGCGGTAATCGCCCGTCAGGAGGCAGAACGCGCCCAGGGCGACCGCGTGTCCGGTGGCGGCGATCACCAGCGGTTGCGGGTGGCCGTAGAGGCGCATCATCAACCGCGCACCGCCGAGGGTCATCTCGCGCGAGGCCTTCGGGTCGTCGCCGCGAATGACCCGCAGGTCGAACCCGCCGGAGAAAAGGCCCGGGCGGCCGGCCAGCACGGTGGCTTTCGCCTCGGCCTCGGCGCGGTCGAGTCGCTCGTTCACCGCGGCGATCATGTTCGGGCCGAAGGCGTTGGCCTTGCCGTCGTTCATGACGATCACCGCGACATGATCGATGAGTTCGTAGGTCGTGAATTCGGACATCGTCGCCTCCCGGAAAACGGGCAGTTTACAACGCGCCTCGCCAAGGCCGTGCGGCGCGTTAACATGGCGACAGCACACGGGGGAACGGGTGGGCGTATGAAGCCGCGGGTCGACTGGGTACTGTTCACCGCCAGCGCCGGACTGATCATCGCCGTCTGCATTCCGATGGCGCTCGCACCCGAACGATCCTCCGAGGTCGTCGGTGCGATGTACAAGTGGATCGCCGGCGACGTGGGTCTGGTCTACCAGTGGATGGTGGTCGTCTCCACGGTTGTGCTCGCGGTCATCGCGCTGCGCAAGACCGGTGGTCGTCGCCTTGGGGGGGACGACGCCGCGAAGGAGTTCTCCGACCTGTCCTGGATGTCGATGCTGTTCTGCGCCGGCATCGGTGCCGGCATCATGTATTGGGCGACCATCGAGTGGGCATACTATCTCGACCAGCCGCCGTTCGGCGCCGAGCCCGGTTCGGCGGAAGCGCAGGAGTGGGCCGCGACCTACGGCATTTTCCACTGGGGGTTGTCGGCGTGGTGCCTTTACTGCCTGCCGACCGTGGCGATCGCCTATCCGTACTATCAGCGGAAGATTCCCTACCTCCGGCTCTCCACGGCGCTGACGGGTCTCTTCGGCGACGACATCGCCAACCGTCCGCTGGGCCGGGTCGTCGACTTCATCTTCATTATCGCCCTGGTCGGCGGCACGGGAACGTCGCTCGGGCTCGCAACGCCGATGCTGGCAGCCTGCGTCGCGAAGCTGTTCGGCATCGAGCAGACGGCCTTGCTGGAGTACGCCGTCGTGCTGCTGGCGGTGGCGCTCTTCGCGTACAGCGTGTTCCGCGGCCTCACCAAGGGCATTAAGGTCTTGAGCGACATCAACATGACGGTCGCCGGTGCATTCGCGCTGTTCGTGCTGTTCACGGGGCCCACGCTTTTTGCGTTGAAGCACGGCACCAACAGCCTGGGTCTGATGGTTCAGGACTTCATCCGTCTCAACACCTGGACCGATCCGGTGCTCAAGACGAACTTCGTCGAGGACTGGAGCATCTTCTACTGGGCCTGGTGGCTCGCCTACGGGCCGTACATGGGGATCTTCGTCACCCGGATCTCGCGGGGGCGAACCTTGCGGGAGTTGATCTTCGGGATGGTCGGCTTCGGCACGGTGGGGTGCGCACTGTTCTACATCACGATCGGCAACACGGCCATGTGGATGGACCTGGAGGGTCTCGTGCCGGCGCGGGAGCTCGTTGCCGCCGGCCAGGCGGAGCAGGCGATCGCCAGCGTCATGGCTGCGATTCCCTGGCAGCCGTTGCCGCTCATCGCCTTCATACTGGTGACGTTCATCTTCGTGACGACGACCTACGACTCGGCGTCCTACGCGATTTCCGCCTCGGCGACGCGGCAGTTGCAGGCCGGCCAGAATCCCGCGCGTTGGCATCGGGTGTTCTGGGCATTCGCATTGGCCGTGCTGCCGCTTGCGCTGATGTTCCTGGGCGGGCTGGACGCGATCAAGTCGTCGGTGCTCGTGGTGTCGCTGCCGCTGCTGGTGATCGGCGTGGCGATGATCGTGTCGCTGTTTCGGACGTTGCGCGAGTAGTCAGGAGCGGGCGACCACAAGGGTCGCCCCTACGAGACCTCGGCGTAGCAGAACAAACCGTAGGGGACGGGCCTGTCCCGTCCCGGCGCGCCCTACGGGGCACAATCGAGAATGCTGGCGCATTCTCGTACGAGCGGACCAACGCTGCAGACTCGGCGGGCCGCCACAAGGGTCGCCCCGGGGTCGCCCCTACGCTCGATAGAGGGGCGCGTCGGGGCTCGCGGGATTCACCGTCACCGTACCGAGCTTGGGGTTGACCACGAGGTCCATGTCTTCCATGGGCACCGCGCCTAGGCGCACCTCATTGCCCATCACCAAGGCACCGACGAAACAGGTCCGGTTGCCGAACCGAACTTGCACCGGGCCGACGTAGGGCACCGAGGCTCGCCTGCCGTCCGCGACCTCGACGTTGCGCATGGACTCGAGTTCAACGCCCAGTTGCTGTGCGACGCCATCGGGAACACAGAGCATCATCGACCCGGTATCTGCCCGTGCGTTGACGACCACAGGCTGCTGTCTCGGTTCACGCGGGTTGCTGAGTTCGACTTCGGTGACAACGGAGCCCATGGCGTTCCCCCGGTCTAAGCGGCTGGCTCGGTTCGGGCACGACCCGTGAACCCTTCGAACAGACCTTCTAGCCGCGCCATCCGCTCGCGAAGATCCGCAACGTCGCTGCGCACATCCTGCATCTCGACACGGATGTCATGCATTTCGACGCGAACGGCGCGCAACCCGGTCAGCATCAGCCCCGCAAGTGCAACGCCGACGGCAAGGACGGCGATCAGTTCAGCGCTCATCGCGCCAACGGTCCAGGTACTGCCGAGGGTTCGGATCGAGTACGGCCCGTGAACCCTTCGAACAGGCCTTCTAGCCGCGCCATCCGCTCGCGAAGATCACCCACGTCGTTCCGCAGGTCATGCACTTCGACACGAACAGCGCGCAGACCGGTCAGCATCAGTCCCGCCAAGGCCACCCCAACCGAAATCACGGCGATCAGTTCAGCACTCATCGTGTTTCACTCCCAGGTCCACACGCTGCGGAACACCCGGCATAGGGGGTTCCACGTACTCTCTGGATCCGAATCGTAACACCGACGGGTCGAGGAGAGGGTGCGACATTGACCCTCCCCAGCGTAAGCGATTTCTCTTTCTTTCCCTGTCGAAGGGCGGAACAATCCGCGCGCCATTCCGCTCCAAGAATCTGAGCTCACCCCCGGCCATTCGGGTCGACGAAGTTACGGAGGTACCGAGCCCATGACACGACTGCTGGTCTGCCCGCCCACCTATTTCGGGGTCGAGTACGTCATCAATCCGTGGATGGCCGGCAACGTGGGCGAGGCCTCGCAGACGACCGCAATGCGGCAATGGGATGCACTGGTCTCGATCCTCGAAGACCACGCCGATGTGTACGGCGCTGAACCCCAGCCGGGCCTTCCCGACATGTGCTTCGCGGCCAACGGCGGGCTTGTCCTGGACGAGACCTTCGTGCCGGCGACCTTCAGCGTCGCCCAGAGGGAACCCGAGTCCGGCCTGTACCGGGCCTGGGCCGAAGCCGCCGGGTTCGAGGCTGCCGAGGCGGACGATGCCCTAGCGTTCGAAGGCGAAGGCGATGCGCTATGGTGGCCCGCCGAGGGGAACTCCAAGCCGGTGCTGTGGGCCGGCTACGGCGTCCGTACGAGTCTCGAAGCCCATCGGATGCTCACCGAGCAACTACACGTCGAGGTGGTGTCGCTGCGGCTGGTCGACCAGCGGTTCTATCACCTCGACACCTGCTTCGTGCCGTTGCCGGAGGGGCGCATGATCTACTACCCGCCGGCGTTCGACGAGCCGTCAAGACAACGCATCGAGTCCCTCGTGCCCCCGGATCAACGCATCGAGGTCGGCGACGAAGATGCCTACGGATTCGCCTGCAATGCGGTTCGCCTCGGCAACACCTTGGTCACCAGCCACGCCACCGGCGCACTCCGCAAGGCACTGGACGCGTGGGGCTTTGACGTGATCGCGACCCCGCTGACGGAATTCATCAAGGCGGGCGGCGCGGCCAAGTGCCTGACGCTGGTGCTCGACCAGGATCTGCCAGACGACTTCCGCCAGCGGGCGCCCGTGGAGTCGCCGATCCGGTCGCGATTGGTGGAACTCGAGGGACATCTCCTCGACGAGGGCGTCATGAACCACGCCTTCGACACGGTCAATCGGTCCGGAAGCAGCTTCCGGTTGGAGCGGTTCCGGGCGGGCGAGCGTAGCGATCAGACGAGCCTCGTGCGTTTCGTGGTGAGCGCGCCGAACCGGGAGCGATTGGACGACACCATCGAACGGCTTGATCAGTACGGGGCACGCATGGTCGAAGCCGCGGCCCCGGCCACCCTGGTTGCGGTGGACCAGGACGGCGTCGCGCCGGACGATTTCTGCTGCTCGACGATCTATCCCACCGAAATTCGTGTCGGCGGAAGCTGGGTTCCGGTGAAGCACCAACGCATGGATGCCGCGATCGTGGTCGATGGGAACGCCCAACCGCCGACCGCCCGATGTACGTTGATGCGCGACTTACGCCGGCGCGACCAAGTCGTCTGCGGCGAGGCCGGGGTGCGGGTGCGGATTCCGGACCCGCGCCACGCCGAGCGCGAGTTCGCCTTCATGTCCTCCGAAGTGACGACCGAACGCCGGGCCGAGGGCCAGATCGAGGAGTTGGCGCTGGAGATGCGCCGCATCCGAGCCCGGGGCGGGCGGATCGTGGTGGTTGCCGGTCCGGTCGTGATCCACACCGGGGGCGGCCGACACCTCGGGGCGTTGATCCGAGACGGCTACGTGCAGGCGTTGCTCGCGGGCAATGCGCTGGCCGTTCACGACATCGAGACGAACTTCTACGGCACGTCGCTCGGCGTCGATCTCAATCGGGGCTTGGGCGTCCAGGGCGGCCATCGGCACCACCTCACCGCGATCAACCGCATCCGCGCGGCCGGGTCCATCGACGCCGCAGTCGCGGCAGGTGCGGTGACCGGCGGCGTGATGTACGAATGCGTGAAAGCTAACGTTCCCTACGCGTTGGCGGGCTCGATCCGGGACGACGGCCCGCTGCCCGATACGATGATGGACCTCCTCGACGCCCAGGCCGCCTACGCGCGGCTGATCGAAGGCGCGGACCTGATCCTGATGCTGTCGACCATGCTCCACGCCATCGGCACAGGCAACATGACGCCGGCCGGGGTGCGCATGGTGTGCGTGGACATCAACCCGGCGGTGGCCACCAAGCTCGCCGACCGGGGAAGCGTCGAATCCACCGCGATTGTTACCGACGTGGGGTTGTTCTTGAACCTGCTGGCACGGGCATTGATTGATCCGTAGGGGACGGGCTCGTCCCGTCCCGGCGCGCCCTTCGGGCGCGATCGAGAATGCTGCCGCATTCTCGTACCACAACCCCGACCGATGCGGGTTCGGCGGGCGACCACAAGGGTCGCCCCTACGCGGCCATTGGCAACCGTAGGGGACGGGCTCGTCCCGTCCCGATCACGCCACGCGGGTCACCGGGAAGGGCGACTCAATAGTTCGACAATCTCTGCCGTCGAGTCGTCGCGGGCGATGTCGATGAGCGATCGTCCCTCGCTATCGGCAACGTCCACGCGCGCGCCGCGATCAAGCAGTAGCCTCGCTGCCGCGACCCGTCGCCGCAGCACGGCGAAGGCCAGCGGCGTCTGCCAGTCCGCTTCGTGGGCTTCATCGCCGCCTCGCTCGGCGCCGATCGTCGATTCGAGCAACGACGGATCGTCGTCCAAAAGCGAACCCAAGCGATCCAGATCCTCCGCCACCACCGCGTCGAACACGCCGATGGGCAGGTTCTTGAGATAGTCGGCGACGTCAGAGCTACCTGCGGTCAGCGCCCATTGAAGCGGGGTTGCCGCGTGGTGGTTGTCGCGGACGCTCAACGACGCGCCCTTCCCGAGCAGCAACTCCACCATGGCCCGGTGACCTTGGAACGCGGCCTGGTGCAGCGGTGCGACATCGGCAACCCTCCCTAGGTCGAATCCCAACTCCGCCATCAGTCGAACCGCCTCCACGCGGTTCCCCCCGGCGGCATCGACCACGAGATCGGGCTCCGCTTGCTGCACCCGCTCGATCAGTCCGGGATTGTCGTGGACCAACTGCCGCGCGGTGTCGGCATCGCCCGCCTGGCATGCGCCGATCAAACGTGCCGAGACGTCGAGTTCCGCTGCCTCGGCACCGCGCTCCGCCAGGTAGCGGGCGAGATCGGGATGTCCCGCCCGCACGGCCGCCTCAAAGAGCGTCTTGCCGTCCGGCGTGCGTCCCGTGGCGTCGGCGCCGTGGTCGAGGAGGAGCTTCGCCCGGTCGACGTGGTGCTTCTGCACGGCCCAGTTCAACTGGTAGTCGAGGGTTCGGTCCGGGTTGTCGTTGTATACGCCGTCTTCGGCCGCCCAGCGCCAGTTGTTCCGGTGTTCATGGGTCAAGCCATGGTCGAGGAGCATGGCGAGACACTCGTGACCCGGGGTGAACATGGTGTTGTAGAGCGCCTGGCTGTCGTTCGGGTCGGCACCGGCATCGAGCAGCAAGCCTGCGAGCGCCACGCATTGCTCGTGCGCGGGCTGGTTGACCGGACCCATCTCGCCTTCGCCGAATGCGCCCGTCAGCGCGGTGAAACGGTACTGCCCGCTCCACATGTAGTGGCTGTCCGGGTCGGCGCCGCGCTCGATCAGGAGGCCCGCAACGCCGAGCGTCGAACGATTCGGGAGATTGAGGCGCGAGTAGCAGGCGTAGAGCAGCGGCTCCCAATCGAAGTACCCGCCACGTCGATTGACCAAGGCCGGCTCCGCGTCGAGAAGCCGCGCCACGGTCGCCACGTCGCCAACGCACGCCGCATGCCAGATGTCGCGGGAGGCGAGGCCGGGATCGTCTGCGAGCATCGCACGGGCGCGTTCGACGTTCTCCGGCCGGTCGGTCTGGAAATACGTCAGACAACTGAGCAATAGGAAGTCCGAGTGGTCCCCCGGGTGCGTCACGTGGGCTTCGATCTGGCGCCAGGAGGCGAATCCATATTCCGTCGCAACGGCCAACCTTGCATCGGCCTGCGAGACGTTGTCGCGTTTCTGGCAGGACGCCACCCGGGAATGCACCTTGCGCAATGATTCGCCCCAGGGCAGTTGCTTCGGCATCGGTCATCCGTCCCCGCGGAAGGTTCTCGAAGGCACTAATGTACATCCGCTGCAACATCGCGTTCGACGCGTCGATCCAAGCCCCTTCCGCCAACGCGCCATCGGTTTACACGGGCGATGATTCTGCTACGCTCTTAGCACTTCGTGGTGACGCTCAAAGGGAGGCTCGTCATGGGCGAGAGCGACTATTCGAAGGCACCGCGCGCGGCGTGGATCTGTCTGATCGGGATGGGCCTCGTCGCGGTATGTGCCGCTGCGGAGAGCAGCATGCTCAAGGCCATGAAAGCGGAACTCGACCGGTCCATGGAGGTGTTTGGCGAGCAGCCGGTACCGCCTTATTTTCTGAGCTACGAGATTACCGAGACGAAAGGAATCTCGGCCGGGGCGCAGTTCGGCGCACTGGTGTTCAGCAATGACGCCCGCGGGCGCGTACTCGACATCGATCTGCGCGTCGGCGACTACGGGCTCGACAACACCCGTCCGCTGCGCGGCCAAGGCGGATTCTCGTTCTTCGGCACCGATATGGTCGTCGCACCGGTCGAGGATGACGTCGATGCGATTCGCGCCCTGCTCTGGCACGAAACCGACAAGCGCTACAAGCGGGCGCTGGAGGAACTCACCACCGTCAGGACCGATGTGCAGGTGACGGTGGAGGCCGAAGACAAGGCCGGCGACTTCTCCCGCGAGGAACCCTCCAAGGGCATGGAAGCCGAACGGCCGATCGAGGTCGATCTCGCAGAATGGGAGCGGAAAGTCCAAGACTACACGGCACCGTTCGCCCGTTACGGTGATTTCTACGACGCCAGGGCGTCGTTCTCCGCCAATGTCGAGACGCGTTGGTTCGTGAACAGCGACGGCTCGGAGATCCAGACCTCCGAGACGCTCTACCGGTTGTTCATCTCGGCCAGCACAAAAGCCGACGACGGCATGGTGCTGCCCCTCTACAAGAGCTACATCGCGCTGACACCCGAAAGCCTGCCGGACGATGAAACCGTGGCAGGTGATGTCGCGAATATGGTCGAAACCCTGCTCGCGCTGCGCGACGCGCCGCTCGTGGAACCGTATACGGGGCCGGCGATCCTCTCCGGCGAGGCCAGCGGCGTGTTCTTCCACGAGATCCTGGGACACCGCCTCGAAGGGCATCGCCAAAAGCTCGAAGACGAGGGCCAGACCTTCAAGAAACTGCTCAACGAGCGGGTCTTGCCGACGAACTTCTCGGTGCACTTCGACCCCACGACATCGCGCCATGGCGGCACCGATCTCGTGGGTACGTACCGGTTCGACAACCAGGGAATTCCGGCACGCCGGGTCACCGTCATCGACAAGGGGATCTTGAAGGCATTCCTGCTGTCGCGCCGACCCATCGACGGCTTCCCGAAATCCAACGGCCACGGACGCAAGCAGGCGGGCTTCAAGCCGGTCGCACGGCAATCCAACCTGATCGTCGAAGTCACCGATCCGCTCACCGTCGACGAACTGAAGGGGGAGTTGCTCGCCGCGATCGAAGCCGAGGGCAAGCCGTTCGGACTGCGTTTCGCGGCCATTCAAGGCGGGTTCACGACGACCGGCCGGTTCATGCCGAACTCGTTCAACGTGACGCCGCTGGTCGTCTACCGCGTCTACCCGGACGGCCGCGAGGAACTGGTTCGGGGCGTCGATCTGATCGGCACGCCGCTCACCACCTTCAGCCGGGTGGCAGCGGGGGACGACCAGATCGCGGTGTTCAACGGCACCTGCGGCGCGGAATCGGGCGGTGTCCCGGTTTCCGCCGCGTCGCCCGGCATCCTGGTATCCCAGATCGAGGTGCAGAAGAAGGACAAATCGCAGGATCGCCCACCGCTGCTTCCGGCGCCCCTCGGGGATGACCGTCTGGGCTTTTCGGTGTACTAGGGAGGAGCTATGAAGAACACCACACGCCCGTTCCCCACCTTCGCCGGCACCGTCGCGCTGGCGCTACTCGTCCCCACCGCACACGCGGATGAAGACGTCCTGATCCAGGCCATGCGCGATGAGCTTGCCCGCACCATGAACGAACTCCGCATGGAGGACATGGACGAACCCTACTTCGTGGCCTACACCGTTCGCGACACCGAGCTTGTTTCGGCCGGTGCCAGTTTCGGGGCGTTGCTTCCGAGTTCGACGAGCCGGTCCCGGCGGCTCGGCGTTGAACTGCGGGTCGGCGATGCGTCGTTCGACAACACCAACTTCCGCGGTTTGGGTTTCTTCGGCGGCAGCGGCAGTGCGAGCCTGCCGCTGACGGACGACGCGGTCGAGATTCGCCGGCAGATCTGGTTGGCCACCGACAACGCCTACAAGAACGCGCTCAAGCAGATCGCTGCCAAGCGCGCGGCGCTGCAGAACGCAACCCGGGTCGAGGATCTCGGCGATCTGTCCCCCCAGGAACCCTATGAGTACGCCGAGGAACCGGGCCGGGAACTGCCCGAGTTAGCCGACGTCGAGGCTCTGGTCCGCGACCTCTCCAATCGGTTCCGAGACATGCCGCACGTCATGGATTCCAGGGTCGGAGCCCGCATAAGCCGGGGTCGCACCGTGTACGTGAACAGCGAGGGTTCTACCTTTGTCCGATCCAATCCGGCAGCGCATTTGACAGTGACCGCGCAGACGCAAGCCGACGACGGCGCGATGCTGCACGATTTCCGCGCCGTCTACGCGAACGGTTGGGACGACATCGTCGAACGCGGCGACCTCGCCGCCGAGGTCGACGCCTTGGGTGCCGCCATCGCCGAACGGCGTTCGGCGTCGCAACTCAAGGACCGCTACATCGGCCCGGTGCTGTTCGAAGGCCAAGCCGCTGCCGAGCTGACCGCCCAGGTGCTGCTGCCGAGGCTCCGCGGCGTACGTGCACCCGAGACCGAGCGTCGATTCTCCATGCGGGGCTCGGGCAATCCCTTCCAGGACAAGCTCGGCGCCCGGGTCCTGCCGCGTTTTCTGAGTCTCACCGATGACGCAACGCTCACCGGCAACGGTTTCGTGAGCGGCTACCCCGTCGACGACGAGGGCGTTCCCGCGCAGCCTACCCGTCTGGTGGAGAACGGCATCCTGAAAACCCTCCTCACGACCCGAAATCCGGTTCGGGGCGTCGACGGCAGCACGGGAAACCGCCGTGGCAGCGGGCCGCAGCCGAGCAACCTCGTAGTGACCAACAGACGCGGCATGACGCGCGGGGAACTCTACGATGAGCTCAGGCTCTTGATGGAGGAACGCGAAGCCGAGTACGGCATTGTCGTCCGCCGCCTCGGCAACCCTGGCCTGAGGCCAGCGGCGGGTGGGCGTTTTTCGATCAGTCTCGGCGGCGCCGGCGCGGGCCAAAGCAATGTCGCAAACGCCTTGGTCGCCTACAAGGTCTACGCGGACGGACGCGAGGAACTGCTGCGCACGGTCGAGTTCGCCGGGATCGCCGATTCGGTATTCAAGGAAATCGTGGCGGCATCGGCGTCGAACACCACCTACACCCGTGCGGGTTCGTCGGGTTTCGCCAGCGGCCTCGTGATGATGGTTGGAATGACGCCAGCATCGGGAGGGACGACCGTGACGCTATCCGTGCCCGACCTTCTGTTCGAGGAAATGAGCGTGCGAAATCCGACCGGAAACCTGCCGCATCCGCCGGTGGCGAATCATCCGTTCTTCGAGGAGTGAACGACGCTGTAGATTCACCGCCAAGATGCACCTGAGGTGCCTTTGCCAAGTGCACCTTGGTCTCCGTCGACAAGATGACAGGCTGGTCCGCAGTGGTCCGCCAGCCAGTCCTCTTACCCTCCATCGATGGTGATCGGCTCTGGCCAAGGATCGCTGCGAACCGTATACGCGCCGAACATGCCTTCGATGAGCTTGTCGTGGGCCTGCTGCCACCGTGCCTTGGCGTGGCGTGACGTCAGGTCCCAAACGCGTACCCAGAACACGCAGGAATAGCTTCGCACGCGCTTCGACTTCCCCGCCTCGTGGATGGGATTGAGGTGCCTGACGACCTGGGCGTCCGTCAGGCGCACGTCATAGGGGATTGCGCCGAATCCCAAGCGCTCGGCTTCGCCGGCGAAGCTGCCGCCGTTGTCGTCGGCTGCGCCACCCGGGGGCGTCACCGCCCGGCGCACCACGATCGCGTCGTCGAACACGCCGAGGTTGAACGAGTAGTAGGGCTTCTCGCGGGTGCCGTCGCCGTCCGCTCGCGGCACCACCCGATACCAGCAGGGAGGGTTGTGGCCCTTGGCGCGGAACACCCGCAGTTCCTCCATGGCCTCCTCGGCTCGGCGTTCGGCCTCCTGAGCCACCCGCACCGCCTCGGCTGCGCCGCCATCCTCCTTGGCCAGCACGTCGCGAAGCGCTTCATTCTGTCGTCGGTGCCTCTCGGCTGCTTGCTCGGCACGTTCCTTGTCGCGCTTTAGCGTCACGACTTCGTCCGGCGTTTCGAACTCCTCGGTCACCGGACGCCACTCCTCCAGGGCGACCAGTTCATCGCGCAGTTCCTGGGCAGCCGCAGTCTCCGACTCGCGCTTGCGCTCCCAGCTCTGGGCTAGGGCGAGGAACGCCAACAGGATCAGAAACAGCAGGAGGATAAAGATCTCGGCCATGGTCAATCCCAAGACCGTTCCGCGCCGATAGGCAGCGTCGGGCCCGGCTGTCAACGCACCGATCCGGTGCCGCCCGACATCGGCGACTCGGGTTCCTGCATTGAAGCGGAGCGACGCCGGCGCCAGCTTCCGGTTGGTCTGTCGTCCGCTTCCGTTGGAGACGCGAGGTCGTCGGAGACGCCCGTCGCCGTCTCCCGCACCGCCCCGTCCCCACCACTGGCGGCGGAACCTTGGACAACGGACACCGCGGGAACATTCGCCGCAAGTTCCTTCACGGCCTCGACGGCGTCACCGAGGGCGTCTCGCAACGGCGCCGCCTCGTCAGTCCACGACTGCACCTCGCGGGCGGCCAACTCGGTCAGGGCGTTGGTTGTTTCCGTGTTCCGATCCGCGGCGTCCTGCTGTCGGACGATGGCGAGGTTGAGTTGCTCGATTGCCGTCGGCAGTGCCTTGCCGACCGCTTCCAGCTCGCGAGCCGTTCCGGCAAAGTCATCGATGCTGCGGCGCAGCGCATCCAATCCGTCCTCCTGGTACTTCCTGACGTTTTCGGCCAACGCCCGATGTCCCTCGACGATGCCGGCGACGCGGCTGTCGAGATCGCCGGCAATCGACGTCGCGGTGTCACCGAGCGCTTGCACGCGACCGTGCGCCAACGCCAGGTTGCCGGCGAAGGACGACAGGCCCTCGTTGATCGCGGCGAGCTGGTGGACGATCGCGGCGACCGCCGCCGCCGTTCGCTGCACGTCCTCCCTCGTCGACTCCGCGGCTGCCTGCGCATCGTCGGCCAGACCGCGCCAGGCCGTCTCGGCCCGGCTTGTCGCATCGCCGATCGCGTGGTCGAACCGCTCCACGACCTTCGCAGCCTGCGATCCTACGTTTTCAGCCGTTTCCTGCCAGGCAGCCGCCGTGGCGCTCAGACCGGCTTGCGCCTGCTCGCGCGCCGTCGATTCGAGTTCCCGCCAAGCCGCCGCCGTGCTACGCAGGCGCGCCTGGCCGACCTTCTCGAGGCGCTCGTTGAACTCCTGCGACAGCACTTCCGTGTGGGTCTTCGTCTGATCGGCCTGGGTCAGAGTCATCCGGGTGAAATGGGAGAAGGCGTTCCTGGCTTCCCGCAACTCATCGCGCAACGCCCGCATGGATTCCGCGAACTCGGCGTGGAGGGCTTGGTCCCCGAGGCCGGCACCGTGCACGGGCGCCTCTGGTCCTGTCGGCGGGCGTTCGTCGAGCTCTGCCTCTCTGGCAGGGTCTTTGGAGCGGTCTTGCAGGAGGATGCGACCGACGATGCCGGCAACGGTCGAGAACAGCGCGATGCCGAAGTTGCCGATGAGCCCATGGGTGCGTGCCTCGAGTTCCTCGCTGGGGTTCCAGACGAACAACTGCCATAGCGCGATGCTGAGCGACACCAACGTGAAGAGCAGGCCGAGGTAGTAGAGGTCGTCCCCGGCCTGGTTCGAATCGACGTCGGCTTGCTTCCAGTAGTAGATGCCCAAGACCGTGATAGCGGCGATCGCCGCCACGACGGCGACAACTGCCCCGGCCAACCCCGAAACAAGCCACCGCGACAGCAGGATTGCCAATACGCCGGTGCCCAAGGCGGTCAGGAACGGTTGCTTGCCGCCCACTACACCGACTCCTGCCAGATGACCTCGCCCCCTAGGGATTGCACGAGCTTGGTCCACCAGTAGTAGTGGTCCCTGGTCTGCCACCGCGCATCGCGGCTGCGTTCGAGCCGATACAGACTCGCCTCCACGCCCGTGAGGTCGACCTTGAGATGCCGGAGTCCGGCCGTTCTGCCAACCGCTTCCGCCGCCGGGTGGGGACCGTAGTGGGAAAGGTCGTCGGAGTGCTGCAGCAGGTCCGAGTAGACGATGAGGTGGGTCCGCGTCTTTGATTCCATGCGCGAGCTCGGCACATGCCGGGGGACGACCACCCCGAGGAACTCGATGATCGGCGAGCGCGACTGCGCGGACGAGCCCGTCGCCGCGAAGAGCGGCTCAACGCTCTCCTGGAATCGCTGCCAGCGGCGCAACGCGATGGCCTTGCCCTCGGTGAGTTCGCGCTTCCAAGTCCAGTCGTCGGGCCGGTCGCCGGGATTGCAGACGCGTATCCGAGGTTCGACTTGGGCGAGATCCTGCGTCAGCTCGTAGACGACCAGCGCGTCCCCCGGGCGGATGCGGAAGTCCGGCGGGCCATCGGGTTCCTGAAGTTCCTTCACCAGCCTCGCGAAGACCTCGCGCTGCTTGGGATTCAGCGGATCAGAGGTGTCCAGCAGGAGGACAGTGGTGCGCGCCGGTGTCTGTCCCACCGGACAGAGGTTCTCGTCGAGCCGGACGCGGTCGCAAGCCGCGAGGGCGAAAACGAGCGAGACGGCCGCGAGACCGAAGCGCGCGCCCGTCACGCGTCGCGCCCGTCGCTGTCAAGCTCCTCGAGCGTCGGGTACCTGCGAGCGGCTTTGCCGTATTCGTCCTGGAGTTCCTCGATGGCACCGTGGACATGTTCCATGACGTCGTTGAGCATCGTCGGCGGCGGAGGATTGAAAGCGGGCGGGGTGTTGATAACGTCCGCATCGACGCACACACGCGCCTCGAAGTGTCGCGGTGCCGGTTCTGTTCGCGCAGTCCGATTGGCTGTTCGGTATTCTTCGATGAGATGATCCAGATCGTGGGGGTACTGGCCCAGGTTCAGCCTGTAGTCGTCGACCAAGTGCTGCCCCCGAACACAGATGTCCTTCCACGCGCTCTGCTTGATCTTGAGCTTCTCCCGGCGATCCTCAAGCTTCGACGCGAATTCGTCGTGTTCGTTCTTGAGGTCGCGCCGCGCCGTATCGAAGCGTTCGATGTAGCCATCTCGCAGCGACTGCAATTGGCGATGTCGGCGACCGTAGTCCGGATACGAATCGTCGCGTTGTAGCCACTTCCACGATGCGATGCAGAAGAACACGAACCCGAGCAACGCGAGCAGATATGACTGGAACGAATCGAGGGCCGCCGCGTTCGCCAGGAAGCGGTCCACGACATCAGTTCCCAATGCGAGCACATCGGCACTGGGATCATTGACGACTGCCTGCATGCTATCTCTGAAGTGGCCGATCGCCAGGTTGAACGCGACGGTCGTCCCCAGCAGGAAGGCGATGCCGATCCACGCGAGCGACCGGCGTAGCAGGGCCACGTGGTTGCGTTGGCGCAGCAGGAAGCCCATGGCCATGCCTGCGGCGAATATGTTCACGAAGCTGATGAGCGCCATCTGGATGCTCGAGCCCACCAGGCCGAATGCATTGACCTCCATCAACAGCGTCGCGTTCAGAACGATCTCGACGACGAAGCACGTGAGAATCACAGGCAGGGACCACCGGCGATGGGAGTAGTCGGCCTGCCGCGTCAGGCGCGCCCGGCGTCGAAACGCCCGAAAATCGGCGGTGTCCTCCCGCACCGCTTCCTTGGCTGCCAGGAGCAAATGCCCGCCCTGCTCCACCTGCCCGCCTAGCGCCAATCGGCCGTTTCTGCCCAGTTCGCTCACCTCCAGCTTTAGGTCCTCTAGATCCCGGTCGCTCTCCATGTCGACAAGCTCCCGTTCGAGGTCGGCTAGATGGTCACTCACATTGCGGCGGCAGATCCGGGCGCGGCGGTTTACCCAGGCGCGGATTCTCTCCTCTGTGGCATCCAAGCCGTCGGTTTCGGGTGCCGGCAGGTTCGCCGCGCCTTGGCGACGACCCTCCTCTCGCACAGCATGTTTGGATAGCCATGCTTCGAGGTCGAGCTGGACGTAGCGTTCCTTGACCTCGTCGAAGCCGGGTTCGTTGTCCCAGTCCACCTGGTGTCCTTGCCACGATCTGGCGGCCAAGCATAGCAGCACCACTGTCCCTCCAAGCCGAGGGAGCGTCGACGAACTCCGCGTCCCGGATGCGGGTCTCGGTTCGCCGGGTCCAACCGGAAGCCCGCCGCCTCCGGTGGCGGAGCATGCGTTCTTCGATGAGTAGGCTTCCCGCGGCAGTCCCATACCCACCGGCGGGACGGGACAAGCCCAAGCGGGACGGGACAAGCCCAAGCGGGACGGGACAAGCCCAAGCGGGACGGGACAAGCCCGTCCCCTACGGGACCACTGTCATTTCGTCGATCAGCCAATCGGCGGCGTCGATCTTCTCCATCACCCACAGCATGTAGCGGGTGTCGACGTGGATCGTGCGCGTGGTGCGGGGGTTGAAGTCCCAGTCCGAAACAACGCTCTCTAGCGTGCCGTAGAATAGCAGGCCCACCAGTTCACCATGGGCGTTCAAGGTCGGGGAGCCGGAGTTGCCGCCGGTGGAGTCGAGATCGGTGAGGAAGTTGACCGGTACCGAGCCGATGGACTCGAGGCGGTACGTGCCGTGGTCCTTGGCGCGGGCGCGTTCGAGCAGCCTGGCCGGCGCGTTGAAGGGCGACATCCCGGAGTCCTTCTCGAGGATGCCTTCGAGGCGCGTGAAGGGTTCGTAGACGAGCCCGTCCATCGGTGAACCACCCAGCACCGTGCCGTAGGTCACGCGGAGGGTGCCGTTGGCATCGGGATAGGTGGTACGGCCTTGGGACCGCTGCCAATCGATGATCGCCTGCATGTATTGAGGGAGGAGCACGTTGCTGCGACCACTGCGGGTCTTCGAAGCCTCTTCGCGTTCCATGTCCGAGTCGTAGACGGCGGCGGCGAGACGCAGGAACGGGTCGGCGTGCTCCCCTAGCGCCTCCGGCGTCGCGTCCATCAACGCCAGGCGCGTGTCCCGGTCTTCCAGCACGGTGTTGGCGTAGTACCCGTCGAGCATCGACGAGAGTGCGGCGTCATCCGTGGCCTCGGCAAGCCCGAGTGCTTCGTCGAACGCGGCGACGCGATTCTCGGTGGGCTGCGGGAGGTAGCCGCCGAGCCCATGCATCCACAGCGCCTTGTCGACGCTCGCGTGGTAGCCGCGATCGAGGCGACTCAACCGCTGCCGGAAGGACCGCAGATCCCGCCGCTGGTATCCCGGCTCGCGCTCGGCGTCGGGTTTTTGCTGCTCCCGCGCCAAGCGATACAGCCGCCGCGCAACGTCGAACAGTTGCGAACCCCGGGCGCCGTTGTAGTAGTAGTAGCGGCGACTTACTTCCGCGGACTCTCGGGCCAGTGCGTCGTACTCCCGAATCGCTTGCGCGAGTGGTGCGCTTCCCTCGTCCGCCGCGACCCACTCGTAGAGCGCCGCATCGCGTTGTGCCCGGCGCTCGACGAGTCGCTGCCGGCGCGCACCCTCAAGCTGACCCTCGGCGTTCTTCATGCCGTTGTTGATGCCGGCCAGCTGACCCGTGTAGCGGATGCGCAGGTCGCTTCCCTCGGGCGCCGCAGCCTCGATCACCGCGATCCGATCACGGCTTCTCTTGATAGCGCGCGGATACTCGCGCTCGAACCGGTTCTCCACCGTGACGTGGCGAGCGTAGCGGGACGTGCCCCCGGGGTAGCCGATGGCCATGACGAAGCCGCCGTCGTCGAGCCCCGCCGCCGACACGGCGAGGAAGTGCGCAGGCTGGTAGGGCACATTGTCCGTGGAATGGTCGGCCGGTTCGCCTTGCGGCGACACGTAGGCCCGGTAGAACGCGAAGTCGCCCGTGTGGCGTGGCCAACGCCAGTTGTCGATGTCGCCGCCGTAGCGGCCGATGGCGTCCGCAGGCGCGTAGACGAGGCGCACATCGCGGATCTCGAGGTACTTGACGAGCTTGTAGTGAAGGCCGCCGAAGAAGGCGCTCACGCGGCATCGGTGACCCGTGTCGGTCTCGCATTCCTTCATAAGCGCCTTGCGTCGGTCCTGCATGACTTGGAACCGGTCCCGGGGCGGCAACGCGGGACCCAGGCCACCCGAGACCTGCTCGGTCACGTCCTCGGCACCGACCGCGACGAAGACCCGGGAACCCGGCGACGCCGGCAGTTCCTCGGCCATCGACGCCGCCAGGAATCCGTCTTCGAGGTAGTTGTGCTCGGGCTTCGAGTGGAACTGCACCGAGCCGCGCGCGCAGTGATGGTTCGTGACGACCAAACCGTCGGGGGACACGAACGAGGCGCTGCAGCCGCCGAGCGAGACCACCGCGGCCATGGGAAACGCGGTCAGGTCGCCGAGCGTCGCCGGGTCGAGCTTCAACCCGGCGTCGCGCAGGTCCTTGGCAATCGCCGGAAGCTGCTCCGGCGTGAACATGCCCTCCCGGGCGTGGGGTTGACCCGCGACGATGGCGAGGATCGCGGCGACTCCCCCAACGGCGAGGGGGCGGACTGGCCCGGCCATCTAGGGGACACTCACTTTGGCGCGCTCGCTTCGGTACCAGTCGATATGCGACTGGTCGGTCCACGACCGTGCCAGTTCGTCCGCCTCGGCAAGGCACCGCGCTGCGGACGCTTCCTCGGCCCGTGCGGTATGCGCCGTCGCAGCCGCCAAGCGGATGAACGCCTCGTCCACGGGCTGCTCGCCGTTGGCGGCGATGAGGTCCAGCGCGGCGTTCGCGAAGCCGATGGCCCGGCCGTGGTCACCCGCGCGGTTGTGCACGAGCGCGAGCAGGTATAGGGCGCGCTCCTCGTTGACCCAGGTGCCGCAGCGCTTCCAGAACGTGTGGGCGGCCTTGGCGCAATCCAACATCAACCGGCTCTCCTCGGCATCCAGGTTCTCGGACTCCACCAGCTCGCTCGCCAGGTTGTTGTTGGCGACCGCCATGCCTCGATCCGACGCCCGGGACTCACCGAGACTTCCGGCCAGACGATTGGCCGCACGGATGACCAAGCCGGCATCGGCGCACCGTCCCGACCCCGCGAGGGCGCGCGCCAGGGACGACTTGACCGAGAGATAGGCGGCGAGCGGATCGTCCGCAGCCTGGACGGCGTCGACCTCAGCCCCCTGCGCGGCGATGGGCGCATCGTCCATGTAGCGTGCGACCGCCAGGTGCACACCGACCCCCGGACTTCCGGAACCCGGTCCGGCGCCGTGCACGGCCTCCGCGAAACGCCTCGCCCGCGCCCAGTCGCCGAGGTGCTCGCCGATCGTATGGTTGGCGAGCATGAGGCACTGCGCCGGCTCGTCGCCCTGCCAGGCGTCGAGATCCGCGCCTTCCAGTTCGTCCGCTAGGCGTTCGCTCTCGGTGTCGTGGTACCCCCAGCCTTCACGAATCAGATCCTTGATCAAACTCCCTCCGATCCCCGTGGAACAGTGCCGTTCAGATCCGAAGCAGGTCGGCTTGCTCTGACAGCCTTGGTTGCGGCACGCCGGCGACGCCGAGCAGGACGCACTCCAGCGACTGCCACGCGTCACCGCGCAGCATCCCCTTCGACTGGAGATCGAGCAATGCGCACTCCTTCTGCAGTTCGTCGACGCCCTGCGACCCCAAACGTCTGACCGCGGCGTTGAGGGTCGGCAGGCGGCTGCGCGCGATCCGTGGATTCCGCCCGGCCGCGAGTTCGGCAGCGCGCTGTAGCTGGCTCGCGAGCGCGGCGATCACCATGAACACGGCGACGCCCTCCTGGCGCAGTATTCCCACCATCCGCTGGACCCGGGCGCCACGCCCGGCAAAGGCGGCGTCGATCAATTCGAAGGTGTCGAAGTGGGCGGCGTCGCCGACCCCGTTCTCGACTTCGGAGACGCCAAGACGGCCCTCGCCATGCAGCAGCTTGAGCTTGGCGATTTCCTGGACGGCCGCCAGCAGGTTGCCCTCGACGCGTTCGGCAAGGGCGTCCAAGGCGTCGCGATCGAGTTCGAGCCCTGCGCGACGGCAGCGCCCGTCGAGCCAACGCGGAAGGTCGCGGCCATTGATGGGCCACACGGGAATCACCGCCCCGGCCCTCTCGATCGCCTTGTACCAAGCGTTGGTGCGCTGCCGCCAATCCAGCCCGGCGGCGCGGCACAGCACGAGTGTGTCGGCCAGCGGCGCTTCGAGGTAGCGGCGGATCGCATCGGACCCGGCGCGGTCGAGGCCGCGCGGTGGAACGCGCACGTCGAGCAGCCGCTTGGTCGCGAACAGCGAGAGATTGCCCGCCCCTGAGAACAGTTCGTCCCAGGGCGCCCTGGGCATCGCTTCAAAGATCGTGCGTTCGTCGTAGCCGAGGTCCGTCGCAGCGGCCACGATTTGGTCGCAGGCTTCGTCCACGAGAAGCTGCTCGTCGCCGCTAATGAGGTAGATGTGCCTCAAGTCGCCGCCTTCGAGATGCCGTTGAAGTTGGTCAGCGCGGATCTGCATCCGTCGGTTCCGGTCGTCTCGACAAGGCATCCAGCGTGCGCACCATGCGGTCCACCAGGTCCTCCCGGGCCTCGGCGGCGAGCAGCCTGCGTTCTTCGCTGCTGCCGATGAGATTGTCGCGGTCGAGCCGGGCCACGCGTTCGCTGCGCAGCACCCTCGCGGCGGCGAGCTCAGCGCCGCTGCCGTCGTCTACGGCGAACGTCACCTGCAACGCCATTTCGTATTCGGCGGTGCGAGCGCCACGGGTCACCGACACGCTGCGCCAGTCGTCGCGCTGGTCCGACAAGCGAACCACGACCGCGGCATCGGCATCGACCAGCCGCACGCCTGCGGATTCGAGGGCGCTCGCAAGGTCGATGTCCAGATCAACGCCGTGCTCGGCATCGATGCGGGCGGTGTCGAACGTCGTCGTGAAGTTCCAGGTTCGTAGTTGGAACCCGCACCCGGCCAAGGCCAGGATGGCGAGCCATGCCCCAGCGCTGGCACGGGTCATCCGACCACCAGGTTCACGAGCTTGCCGGGCACGACGATGGTCTTTCTCAACACGCCCTCGCCCAAGTACCGGGCGACGTTCGCATTCGCCTTGGCGGCGGCAACCACGGTGTCTTCGTCCGCGTCCGCGGCGACGGCTACCTGGCCGCGTACCTTGCCGTTGACCTGCACGGCGAGTTCCAAGGTCGACGCCAGGGTCTTCGCCTCGTCGTAGTCCGGCCAGCGCGCCGAGTCGAACAGACTGTCGTTGTGCCCGAGCCGCGAATAGAGTTCCTCGGCGATGTGCGGCGCGAAGGGTGCCAGCATGACCACCAGCGGCACGAGTTCCTCGCGCCTCGGTGTGCGACCGCCGGCGCGCACCCGATTCAGGTACTCCATCATCGCCGCGATGGCGGTGTTGAATTGAAGTGCAGGCACCTGCTCGCTCACCTGCTTGATGGTGCGATGCAGCGCGCGCTCGACGCCCGGGTCCGGCTGACCATCCGCTGCGTCGACGACGCTCTGCCAGAGGCGGTTCAGGAACCCTCGCGGCCCCTGGATGCCCAGACTCTGGTAGTCGGCGACCTGGTCGTAGGGGCCGAGGAACAGCAGGTAGAGGCGCATTGTGTCCGCGCCGAATTCGTTGATGATCTCATCCGGCACAATGACGTTGCCGCGGCTCTTGGACATCTTGCGGCCGTCGCGGATGAGCAGCCCGTGGGCGCGGAACTTGGCGAACGGCTCGTCGAACTCCAACTCGCCGAGGTCGGCCAGCGCCATGGTGAGGAACCGGGCATACATGAGGTGCAGCACCGCATGTTCGTTGCCGCCGATGTAGGAGTCCACGGGCAGCCATCGCCGCGTCATCTCGGCATCGAAGGGCACGGCATCGCAATCCGCGCTGGGATAGCGGAGGAAATACCAGCCGCTGCACAGGAAGTTGTCGGTGACATCGGTGTCGCGGTGCGCCGGTGCGCCGCAGCTTGGACAGGGCGTCTCGTACCAATCGGTCGCGCGTGCCAAGGGGCTCACGCCCGAGTCGTCGGGCTGGAAGTCGATGAGATGCGGAAGCTCGACCGGCAGCTCGGATTCGGGCACGGGTACCGGCCCGCAGGCGTCGCAGTGGATGATTGGGATGGGAGGTCCCCAGTAGCGTTGCCGGGAGACGCACCAGTCGCGTAGGTGGTAGTTGACCTGCGCCTCGGCCACGCCGCGTCCGGCGAGCCATTCGACGATCGCGTTCTTGCCGTTGGCGACCGACAGGCCGTCGAAGTCGCCGGAGTTGACCATCGTCCCGTCGCCGACAAACGCCTCCTCAAGCGGCGTGTCCGCGTCCTCGCCCGGCGCGGCGATGACACGCACGATGGGCAGGTCGAAGGCTTCGGCGAATTCGAAATCCCGGGTGTCGTGGCCCGGCACGGCCATGATCGCGCCGGTGCCGTAGCCCATCAGCACGTAGTCCGCGATCCACACGGGGATTTCCGCGCCGTTCACCGGGTTGATGCAATACGCGCCGGTGAACACGCCGGTCTTGTCCTTGTCGATCTTCTGCCGCTCGACGAGGTCCTGCTTGGCGACCTTGTTGCGGTAGGCCTCGACGGCTTGGCGCTCGGCGGGGGTCGTGACCACTGGCACCAGCGGGTGTTCCGGGGCTAGGACCATGTAGGTGGCGCCGAACAACGTGTCCGGTCGCGTCGTGAAAATGCGGATCGTCTCGTCGTGGCCGGCGACGCGGAAATCCACTTCCGCCCCTTCGCTGCGACCGATCCAGTTGGCTTGGGCCTTCTTGGTCTTGTCCGACCAGTCGATCACGTCGAGGTTGTCGAGCAGGCGCTCGGCGTAGGCCGTGATCTTGAAGAACCACTGCGGCAGTTGGCGTTGCTCCACCGTCGCTTCGCAACGCTCGCAGAGGCCGTCCAGGACTTGCTCGTTGGCGAGTACGGTCTTGCACGACGGGCACCAGTTGACCGGCGCCTCCCGGCGCTCGGCCAAGCCCCCTGAGAGGAGCTTCAGGAACACCCACTGCGTCCACTTGTAGTAGCCGGGATCGGTGGAGTTGACGGTGTGCGTCCAGTCGTACATGCCGCCGAAGCGCTTCAGCACCCCGGTGAAGTTGGCGACGTTCTCGGGGATGAGGTCGTTGGGGTTCTTGCCCACCTTGAGGGCGTAGTTCTCCGAGTGGATGCCGAACGCGTCGAAACCGATGGGCTCGAACACGTCCTTGCCCATGAGCCGCCAGTAGCGACCGTTCACGTCGGCGCCCGTATAGGCGTACAGGTTGCCGATGTGCAGCCCCTCCGCGGACGGGTATGGGAACATCATGAGGTTGTAGTAGGGATCCCGGGCGCTCCGCAGATCCTCGTCGTTCCACGCGTTGGTGCCGCGGCGTTCCCATTCCGCCTGCCACTTGGCCTCCACGGCCTGCGGGTCGTAGCGTTCGCTGCTCATGCCTAACGGGTGTTCGTGCGGGGTGCGCCACCTTAATCGAAATGGGAGTGGGACACACGCGATTCCGTCCCACACGATTTATGGGAAATCTCCCCAAAACGCATTCGCCATGATGCCTGGCCAGAACAGTCGTTGACGCGTTGTCCGTACAAGAACGTGCAGCCAACGATAGGAGAGGGGCTGCTTACGAGTCGGACCAGAGGGACCGGGCGAGGAATCAACCGACAAAGGGACGCCATCCGCATCCCGTGTCATCAGGCAGGCAGAGGGGTCTCCCGAAACTGCATGTTTCGGTCGGCAATCCACTGCCGCAGCACGGACTCGCTGCCGTAAGCACGTTGCCGCTTCCGCAGAGCCTTTGTTCGTCCCAGCCAACGCCTGACCCTGTCCGACGTATTGGTGGTCGGCGTGTTCTCCACCTGCGCCATGGCACGGACGAGCTCTAGGTATTGCGCCAACGTGACGTGGGGACGCGGTCGCCTGGGCGGCTCGCGACGATCCTCAACGTCGGGTTTGGGCTCCGGGACCGTCTCTGCGGGTTCCGGATCGGCCGTTTCCGCGCCAGCGTCGCATCGACGTTCCGGGTCCGGCTCCTCCCCAGCGCCGTCCGGCTGACTCCTGGACGTGGCTTCCTGCGGCCCGAGCGCCTCCATTGACCCGCCGATGGGCGATCCGACTACTGCTACGACACCTGGCGATGCAGATGCCAGCGGGTGGTCGAGACCGGACAGCACGGGTCGTAGGTAATCCTCCAACGCGCGGGTGCTGTTCTCCAGCAGTCGGTCGCAGATCGACGTCTCCCGGATCTCCTCGATGTGTTCGGCCAATTCCGCCCTGACGGGGTTGAGGTCGACGTATGCCATGGCGGCGATCAACGCCTCCTCGGTCAAGAGCGCGCCCGAGTAGAAGCGCTGCTCGAAGAAATGGCCGGTGCAGTCATCCTCGAGGTTCGCGCGCCGCGCGATGGGCTGCTTCAAGTGCTTCATGAAATTCGACATCGATCCCAGCGTGCAACGGGCGCGCGCCAAGCGTTTCGGGTTGTCCAACATGAGCTCGCGACGCTCGGGTTTGAGTGCTTCCACGACCGCGCCCTGCTCGGTGGGCGGAAACGCCTCAAACCACCGCCACGCCACTTCCTCGTCGCTCCACCAGCGGTGCGCGAGCGGATCGTGGCGAAGCACCAGGTGGAAGTGGTTGCTGAGCACGGTGTATGCGTAGACGTCGACGGCGAAACAGGGCGACAACTGCTTCAATCGGTCGACAAGCCAAGTCCGGCGGTGGGAGCAGTTGCGACCGGTGTACTCGTCGACGCCGCAGAGGAAGGCACGTCGGACGCACCGAGACGCGAGGTGGTAGTCGCATTCGTTCTCGGGGTCCACCAACAGATGTCGTGGGGTTGCCATGCGCCAATGTTCCTCGAATGGACCCGTTGGCGGTATTGGCGAATTGCCGCAATTACCGTAGGAAAACAACCCCGGGCACTGGCGGGATTCGGCGAGACCCGCTGTGGGCCAAATCCGCGTGTGTCCGAAACCCTACACTGAGCGATTTCGCCCAAGCTTGCTGTAGGACCGAATTAGCGTGTGTCCGAGTCCGACGATGGCGCAGACACCCAGCACGATCCAAAGCGGCTGGTGCAGCCATCGGGAGTAGGGCGTGGTGCCTGAGACCGCGTGGAAGGTGCCGGTCAGCACACCGGATTCGAAGCGCGGGAGCCGTTCGACGACGTCGCCGTTGTCGTCCACGATTGCCGTAATGCCGTCGTTGGTCGCGCGGAGCAGGTATTTGCCGTTCTCCTTGGCCCGCATCCGGGCGATCTGGAAGTGCTGGCTAGGACCGATGGATTCGCCGAACCAGGTGTCGTTGCTGATCGTGACCAGCACCTGGGCCTGGCGGCCGTCCGCCGCGACCGTCGCTGGGTAGGCGATCTCCCAGCAAATGGCCATCGCCAGGTCGATCTCAGCCGCGCGCAGCAGGGGCTGTTCGGTTTCGCCCGCCGTCGTGGCGGACATCGGCAGATCGAAGAACGAGATCAGCCCGCGTAGCACGGATTCAAACGGCACATGGTCGCCGAAGGGCACCAAGTGTCGCTTGCGGTAGACCGCGTCGTCGCCCGTTGCGATGGCGGCGTTGTAGTAGTCGACCACATCGGTACCTTCCCTTGCTTCAGCCACGAGAATGCCGGTGATGATGTCGGTCGACCCTCGGCGTTGGGCTTCGATGTAGCGCTTTGTGCGGCGCAGGTAGTCGGGAATCGCCGCCTCCGGCCACACCACGATATCCACGTCGCCGGCCGATGCCGTGAGTTCGCGATAGGTCCGACGGGACTGTGCCACCCCCTCGGGCGTCCACTTGGTGGTCTGCGGGATGTTGCCTTGGGCAAGCGCAACCGTTCGGGTTTCGCCGCGTTCCGTCCAGGTCACCGAGCCGAGTGCCCATGCCGCGATCCATATCGACACCAGCACCGCGACGACCCCCCATCGTAGGCGTGAAAACACCCGTTCCGGGCGACCCCAGCGCGTCCGCCACGAGGCCCGGTCGCCCGCATGCGGCGGTGCGGATTCGCTGGCGCCGGACGGGCCAAGGCCGCGGGACGGGACAAGCCCGTCCCCTACGGCGGCTACCGCAAGCGATGCCGTCAGTACGGCCGCGAACGACACGAGCAACACGCCGCCCACCGGTGCCAAGCCCGCCAGCGGCGTATCGACGAACGCGTAGCCCGCGAACAACCACGGGAAGCCGGTGAGGAACCAGGTCAACAACCACTCCAGCGAGGTCCACAAAACGCCGAAGGTGAACGCCGCGCCGGTTTCACTCGCCTGACGGCGGGCGAGGCGATGGAAGACCCAGCCGAAGAGGCCGTTGAAGAGAGCCATGCCGCCAACGAACACCGTCACCAGCAACAGTGCGAGCCAAGGCGCGGTTTCTCCGTAGACGTGGATGCTGACGTACACCCAGGAGGCACCTGCCCCGTACTTCCCTACGCCGTACAGCCAGCCCCGCCAGAACGCGCGCTTTCCCGTCTCCGTCCCCCGCAGCACCCAGAACAGCGCGCCCGCCGAGACCAGCAAGAGCGGCCAGACAGCGAACGGCGCCAGCGCCAACGGCAGCAGCGCGCCTGCGGCCAGTGCCGCTAGCGAGCGCGCGTATCGCCTTGGCATGGGGACCGGGGCGCCCGGATCGAGACTAGGCGCGGGTCAGGTGGAGCAGTCGAACGCGGCGGCTATCGGCGTTGATGACGCGAATGTCGAACGGCGCGATGTGGATGGTCTCTTCGCGCTGCGGCAGGTACCCGAACGCCTTGACCACGATGCCGCCGATGGTATCGAGATCCCTGCCCACGAACTTGGTGTCGAAGTACTCGTTGAACTCCTCGATGGGCGTCGTGGCCTTGACGGTGTAGCTATGGCGGTCCAACTGCTTGATGAAGCTGTCGTCGTCCACATCGTGTTCGTCCTCGATGTCGCCGACGATCTGCTCCAGAACATCCTCGATCGTCACGACCCCGGCGACGCTGCCGTATTCGTCGATCACCAAGGCCATGTGATTGCGGGTCTCCCGGAACTCCTGGAGTAGATCGTTCAAGCGCTTGCTCTCCGGCACGACGATCGTCGGACGAATATAGTCCTTGATATCGAAATCGTCCCAGTCGTTGAGAAGCAGCAACTTCAGCATGTCCTTGGCATGGAGGATGCCCTTCAAGTCGTCCATGTCGTCGCCGATTACCGGGAAACGCGAGTGCGTGGACTCAATCACCGTCGGCAGGAATTCCTCGACACGGCTATCAAGTTCCACCGTGACCACCTGCGAGCGGGGAATCATGATGTCCCGGGCACGCATGTCGGAAACCGCCAGCGCGCCGTGGATGATGTTCAACGCCTCCTTGTCGAACAACCGCCGCTCGCTCGCGTCCTTGAGCATCTCCAGGAGTTCCGGGCGATCCGTCGGCTCAATGGGCAGAAGATCGGCAAGCCAGTCCCGCCAAGTCTTGCGGAACTCCTTCTTGATGTCCGCGCCGTTGCCGCTCTGACGGTCGCCCGGCCCGTCGCCACGATCCACCGCCGAAGACGAGCGCTTGATACTGCGCGACTCTCCCTCGCTCATTAATGATCTCCGTAGGGATCGACGATCCCAAAACGTCTGAGTACCTGAATTTCCTTCGCTTCCATGTCCGCCGCTTTGGGCGGTGTGTCGTGATCCAAGCCGAGCAGATGCAAGACCCCGTGAACCACGAGATGGGCAAAGTGATCGGCAAGAGCCTTGTCCTGTTCGCGGGCTTCCGTTGCCGCCACGGGTGCACAGATGGCGATGTCGCCGAGGACGCCGGGTTCGGCGGCCGGAAAAGCCAAGACGTTCGTCGCCCTTGCCCGGTTCCGGAAACGCGCGTTGAGCGCGGTCGCCTCGGTCTCGCCCACCACGCGCAGGCAAAGCGACCGGGTATCGTCGCCGCGGGCTTCTGCCGCCCAGTGTGCGATCTCGGCGGCCGACGGCGTGGCGGCACCGTCGAGTTCGGCGATCTGCACGTCCACGGTCATCCCGCCCGACCCTCTTCCACCACCTCCGGCCCCGCAATGCCGGTCGGCGGCACGGACTTGGCAAGATCCCTGGTGGTCCGGGCATAGGCGTCGACGATGCGCTTGACGAGGGGGTGGCGGACGACGTCCTTCGATGCGAAATGCGTGAAGCTCAGCCCTTCGACATCCTTCAGGACGTCGAGCACGTGCACCAGGCCGGATTGCCGGCCCTGCAAGTCGATCTGCGTGATGTCGCCGGTCACCACCGCAGTCGAACCGAAGCCGATACGCGTCAAGAACATCTTCATCTGCTCGACGGTCGTGTTCTGGCTCTCGTCTAGGATGATGAACGAACCGTTCAAGGTGCGCCCGCGCATGAACGCCAACGGCGCGACCTCGATGATGTTCCGCTCGATGTGCTTGTTGACCCGTTCCACGCCCAGCATCTCGTAGAGCGCGTCGTAGAGGGGCCGCAGGTAGGGGTCGATCTTCTGGGCGAGATCACCCGGCAGAAAGCCCAGTTTCTCGCCGGCCTCCACGGCCGGCCGCACCAGCAGTATGCGGTTCACCGTGTGGTTCTCCAGCGCTTCCACCGCGCACGCCACGGCCAGGTAGGTTTTGCCCGTCCCCGCAGGCCCGACGCCGAAGTTCAGGTCGTTGCCGCGGATCGCGTCGACGTAGCGTCTCTGGTTCGCACCCCGGGGTTTGATGGTCTTCTTGCGGGTCGTGACGATGACATCCGCCGGCGGCGCCAGCTCGTCCGCCGCCAGCATCTCCTCGACACCCGCCTCCTGGAGGAAAAGGTGCACGGTGTCGGCATCGAGCGCTTCGCGGTCTCCCGTCTCCACGTAGAGCCGCGACACAATGGCACCTCCCGCCTGCACGCGTCGTTCCGGTCCGGAGAGCCAGAAAGCGTTGCCGCGGTTCTTGATCCGAATGCCAAGCCGGTGTTCGAGGTGTTTGAGGTTCTGGTCGAACGGGCCGCACAAGGCGGCCAAACGGCGGGAATCGTCGGGTTCCAAGGTAACGGTCGTGGTGAAGGCCACGACGCGCGACGAGTCGTCTGTCAAATGGTTTGGTTGAGGTGTGTCCCTATGACGCCAAGCATAGCCCGCTCGTAAGCGGTGTCAATCGCCCGCGCAGGGAGTTGGGCAACGCCTCGGTGATCTCGACTTCCACGAAATCGCCGACTATCGACGAGTCGTCGCGACCCCGCACCGCGAAGTTCACCACCCGGTTGTTTTCGGTGCGGCCAGCCAACTGACCGGGATCCCGTTTCGACCGCCCGGTAACCAGCACCCGTTGCCGGGTTCCAACCATGGCTCGGGCGTGGGCAGCCGCTTGTCGCCTAAGCTGCGCCTGCAGCGCCGCGAGCCGACGTTGCTTCACGTCGCCAGGCGTGTCGTCCGGCAGCGACGCGGCCGGCGTTCCCGGGCGCGGGCTGTAGATGAAGCTGAAGGAGATGTCGTAGTCGAGTTCCTCGACGAGCGCGAGGGTCGCCTCGAAGTCGCGCTCCGTCTCGCCGGGAAAGCCGACGATGAAATCCGAGGACAGGCTGACACCGGGTCGCGCCCGGCGCAGCGCGCGGATCTTGGCCTTGTATTCCAGGATCGTGTGACCGCGCTTCATCATCGCGAGCACGCGATCCGAACCGGATTGCACCGGCAGGTGGAGGTGGCTGACCAGCTCGGGAACCTCCCGGTAGACATCGACCAGGCTCGGCGAAAACTCCACCGGGTGGGAGGTCGTGAACCGGATCCGGTCGATGCCATCGACCCGTGCCGCGTAGTGGATCAACTCGGCGAGGTCGGCCTCGGCGCCGTCGATCTCGCCCCGGTAGGCGTTGACGTTCTGGCCGAGGAAGTTGATCTCGCGCACGCCCCGCCCGGCGAGCTGCACGACCTCGCGCATGACACTCGAGACCGGCCGCGAGACCTCCTCACCTCGGGTATACGGAACCACGCAGAACGTGCAGTACTTGCTGCAGCCTTCCATCACCGAAACGAATGCCGACGGTCCGTCCACGCGCGGTTCCGGCAGCCGGTCGAACTTCTCGATCTCCGGGAAGCTGATGTCCACCACCGGAGCCCGACGGCGGCGGCTCTCGTCGACCATGGCGGGTAGCCGATGCAGGGTCTGCGGGCCGAACACCAGGTCCACGTAGGGGGCCCGCGCCGTGATCGCCCTGCCCTCCTGGCTCGCCACGCAACCGCCGACGCCAATGACCAGATCCGGATTGGCGCGTTTCAGGCGCTTCCAACGGCCAAGCTGGCTGAACACCTTCTCCGCGGCCTTCTCGCGTACCGAACAGGTATTGAGCAGCACAAGATCCGCGCCCGCGGGATCGTCCACGAGGGTCGCATCGTGACTCTCCCGCAGCACGTCCACCATGCGCGACGAGTCGTACTCGTTCATCTGGCAACCGTGGGTCTTGACGTAGAGTTTCACGGCATACAAGTGCGTTTGCGGGGCGCGGATTATAGCCGTGGCGGCGTACGCCGGTCCGGTGCGGCATTATTTCCGCTTGAAATCGCCCAATCGATACCTATTAATCGCAGAACCGGCACCCATCGAGGGTTGGCATGCCCCAGGACGCGCACATCTACCGGATCTACTTCCATAGTCACGGGCAGATCTACGAGGTCTATGCCCGCTCCTTCTACCAGAGCGATGTCTACGGCTTCGTCGTCATCGAGGACTACATCTTCGGCGAGCGTTCGCAGATGGTCATCGACCCCGCAGAGGACAAGCTGCGCAGCGAGTTCGATACCGTTCAGCGCAGCTTCATCCCCATGCACGCGGTGATCCGCATTGACGAGGTCGAAAAGGAAGGCGTCGCCAAGATCACCGACAGTTCCGGCAGCAACGTCACGCCGTTCCCGGTGCCGATCCCCGACACCAAGTCGTAGGGGACGGGCCTAGGAGTCTGCGCCGCAGAAGGGGCACGAAGTGCCGCTGCAAGGCGAGGAGTCCTAGGTAGGTGGGGCTGGGGCCAGACGGCGCGGGCGCGCCCGAGCGGTCTGGCGGCGTTGTCCCGTCCGGCTGGTCGGTAGGCCGACGCATCTGGCGCGTCTACGGCGTGTCGTCGCGGGCGCCGGCCGCGCGAGACGACCAGTCGCCTGCAGGAATCCCGTACACGTTTGGGCCGATCCTCACGTGGTTGTACCGTGGGCGCAGCACGGTGATCGGCGGATCGCGCAGCAATTCGAGAACCCGCTCGGAATCCTCGAAACCCTCCCGGTTCTCTCCCGTGCGCAACGGCTCGACATACCAGCCGTCGCCGTCATGGACGATGACGTACGCATCGAGGCGATAGGAGACATGCGCGGGAAACTCGCGCCACCCCGGGAATTCGGATTTGTTCATGCCAAGCAGCAGGTACTCCCCCCGTGCCGGGTCGCCGTCGAGATCGACACGCAGAATCGTCGGACGTTCGGTGCGTGACAATAGCCACGGATCCTCGTCGATCGCCTCTCGCGCGCCCTCCGGCAGGGCGAAGGGTTCGCCCCGGTAGCTCACCTCGGCCCAAAAGTCCCTCTCGGGCGGCTCGGCAT
>VXYL01000027.1 GCA_009846005.1 Gammaproteobacteria bacterium
GTCCGAACGCCACGAGGACATCGGGGACGACCGCGGCGCGCCGGTTGCCCTCTTCGAGGAACAGGAACTTGTCGGTGGGCGCGTAGACCTCGTGGCCGGCGAAACGCGCCCGCAGAGCGCCCTTGGCGTAGTCCAGCACGTCGCCGTGGTAGTCGCCTTCCGACATGGGCGTGGCGTCGCTGAACGGGTAGCCGTCTTCGTCACACTCGACCGGCGGCGTCGGCCGGTACAAGGCAGCGGCGTGTACGACGGCAAGCGAGGGTTGCTCGGCAGTCGCGCCGCGTTTTTGCTCGCGATCCAGTTGGCCGGAGTCTCGGTTGCATCATCGGAACGTACCACAACGCGGTCCCTCTGGGAGTGGGCCGCCGATCATCCGACACAATGCGATGCCCGCGATAGCGAGATCGCCCATCCGGCATGTAGGAATTCGCCTCTGCGTGACGTGGTTGCATGAGGATGTGGTGGAATTGGTGTCTCGGGGGCGCGATCAACGTAGGATCGGTGTCTGGAATCGTCCTCGCTCGCCGTGCTTCGCGGCTCGGTCGGACGAACGCGACGACCAAGGATCAGCAATGCGATGAACTCGGCACTACTCGAACTTGAAGGGGTCTCGAGGGTTTTCTCAGGCGACGGCGTCGCGACCGAAGCCCTGGCGGATGTCGATCTGAAGATCGGCGCCGGCGAGTTCGTTTGCATCACAGGCGCTTCCGGCTCGGGCAAGACGACGCTCCTGAACATCCTCGGCTGTCTTGACCGCCCGACCGCCGGGACGTACCGCATTGCCGGTGCGGATGCGACCGCGTTGCCCTCGGACGACCTTGCCCGGTTAAGGCGCGAGACCTTCGGGTTCGTATTCCAGAACTACAGTCTCCTCGAATCCGCCACGGCGTGTGGCAACGTCGAACTACCGGGAACCTATGCGCGGATTGCCGGCAAACGTCGGCGACGGCGCGCCCGCGGCATCCTCGAATCCATCGGCCTGGGCGATCGCGTGGATCATCGGCCATCGGAACTGTCCGGGGGCGAGCAGCAACGGGTCGCCATCGCGCGGGCGTTGATGAACGACGCGCAGGTGATCCTGGCGGACGAGCCGACCGGAGCGCTCGACACGGCGCAAGGCGATGAGGTCCTCGCCTTGCTTGAGCGGTTGGCGGAACGTGGTCATGCCGTGATCCTGGTCACGCACGACCCGAGCGTTGCGGCCCGCGCACACCGGCGGATCGAACTGGCCGACGGTCGGGTGGTCGCGGACGACGGTGGCGTCGCGACATTCGAAGATGCCCCGGCGGTCGGAGAGGCCGGGCGGGGAGGCGGCATTCCCTGGCTGGCCGCAGTGCGCGGCGGTTGGGCCTCGATGCGAAGCCGACCCTTGGCAGCAGCACTGACCGTCCTGAGCGTGGCATTGGGCATCTGGTCGGTGGTCGCGCTGCTGGGCTTGGCGGAAGGTGCTCGCCGCGACGCGCTGGGCGTCATCGAGCGAATGGGGGCCAACCGGCTCAGCGTGGGCGGCTACGAGATCGTGGGCAACAGGGTGCTGTGGTTGCCGCGGAATTTGGCAGACGCCCAGGCCATGGAGCGGCAAGTGGCCAACGTTGCCTCGGTCCTCCCCTGGTTGGAGCAACAGGTGTTGGCCAACGCCGGTAGCCGACAGGTCGACGACTTGAGAGTCAGGGCGGTGAACCTCGCCGAGGCGAAGACCAATGACAACGTGTCGTGGCCGCTCGAACGTGGGACGTTCGTCAGCCAAGCCGACAGCGACACGCTTGCCCAGGTCTCCGTCATCGGACGCGTGCTGGCGGATCGCCTGTTCGGATCGGGTGCGGATGCTCTGGGCGAGACGATCTATTTCGATGGGCTGCCCTTCGAAGTAACCGGGGTCTTGGCCGCCCACCCGCTCGACCCAAGCGAAGGCTACTCGAGCAGGCTTACGGAGGCTGGAAAGCTCATCCAGGAGACGATCGCTTTCATCCCCTTCCGAACGGGTGTCGAGGTGCTGTTCGGCAAGGAAGAGCTGAGCCGGATGGACGTGTTCGTGGAGGATGTCTCGCGCATCGACCAAACGGCGCGGGACCTTCGCGACTTCATGTACCGCCGCCATGGTCGCGAAGGCTACACGGTGACGAACGAGGCGCTGAGATTGGCGGCCTACCGGGAACTCTCGGACCTGCACTTCGGCATCTTCGGTACGATCGCCGGCGTCGCGCTCCTTGTTGGCGGCTTCGGGATCATGACGGTGACGTTGGCCGCAGTAGACCAGCGCACCCCCGAGATCGGCATTCGCATGGCGGTCGGGGCCCGACGTCGGGACATCACGGCCCAGTTTCTTGTGGAGACGGCGGTTGCGACCACGTTGGGCGGGGCGGCGGGGACGCTGTTGAGTATCGTGGGAAGCCCGCTACTCGCCCAGTTGGCGGATGCGCCGGTGGCGTTCGCACCGTGGGTCGTGCCGGTGGCGTTGGGATGCGCGATGGCCACGGGATTGGTCTTCGGTATCGCCCCTGCGCGGCGTGCGGCGCGACTCGATCCGGTGACGGCATTGGCGACGGAGTAGGACACGCGATGAATCGACCATTACTGTTGCTCGAAGGCGTCTCGAGAACCTTCGCCGGCGACGGCGTTTCGACCCAGGCCCTCGCAGACGTCGATCTGGCAATCCATGCCGGCGAGTTCGTTTGCATAATAGGCGCTTCCGGCTCGGGCAAGACGACGCTCCTGAACATCCTCGGCTGCCTGGGCCGTCCGACCACCGGGACGTACCGCATTGCCGGCGTGGACGTAACCACGTTGTCCTCGGACGACCTTGCCCGGCTACGGCGCGAAACCTTCGGGTTCGTATTCCAGAACTACAGTCTCCTCGAATCCGCCACGGCGTGTGGCAACGTCGAACTACCGGGAGCCTATGCGCGGATTGCCGGCAAACGTCGGCGACGGCGCGCCCGTGGCATCCTCGAATCCATCGGCCTGGGCGATCGCGCGGATCATCGGCCATCGGAACTGTCCGGTGGCGAGCAGCAACGCGTCGCCATCGCGCGGGCGTTGATGAACGACGCGCAGGTGATCTTGGCCGACGAACCGACCGGTGCGCTCGATACGGCGCAAAGCGAAGAGATCCTCGCCTTGCTCGAGCAGTTGGCGGAACGGGGCCACGCTGTGATCCTTGTCACGCACGACCCGCGTGTGGCGGCCCGCGCACAACGACGAATCGAACTTGCCGACGGCCGGATCGTCGCGGACGACGCCGGCGAACCGCTCGCCGATGCAAACACGGCTGCAAAGACGGTGCGTCGCGGCGGCGTTCCCTGGCTGGCCGCGATCCATGGCGGCTGGGTCGCCATGCGACGCCGACCGTTGGCGGCAGCGTTGACCGTCGCCAGCGTGGCATTGGGCATCTGGTCGGCACTCGCGCTCTTGGGGCTTTCCGAAGGCGTCGGTCGCGACTCGCTGGAATCCCTCGAGCGAATGGGGGCGAACCGGCTCACCGTCGGGGCGCTTGCGTGGGTCGGCGGCAAATCCGAATGGCTCCCCTTGACCATGGCTGATGCCGAGGCCATGCGGGAGGTTGTCAATGTAAATCGGGTGCTCCCCCGGATGAACAAGCGACTTCCCGTAGCAAGGGGCGACGAAACCATCGACGAGGTCATCGTGCGTGCGACGCCAAACTCCGAGCCCAAGACCACGCAGAACGTGTCCTGGCCGCTGCAAGGGGGCAGCTACCTGTCCCCCCGCGACCGGGCCGACGTCGCCCAAGTCGCCGTGATTGGACCCACTGTTTACAAGCGCTTGTTTACACCCGGAGAGGATCCCGTGGGTGAGCATATCCTTGTCGACGGCTTGCCGTTCCTCGTCAAGGGGGTGCTGCTACCGCACCCACGCCGGGAAGGCGAGGGCGAAGCGTTCTTCAGTTCCGATACCGCCTATGAGTGGATCGGAACTGTCCTCCATGTTCCGTTCGAGACCGGTGCGCAGATGCTGTTCGGCACCGATCAGTTGAACATGATCGACGTGATGGTTGCGGACGTCTCGCGGATCGACGAAACGTCGGCAGCCATCCGCGATCTGATGTTCCGACGGCATGGCCGCGAAGAGTATTCGGTGACGAACCAGGCGACCAACGTCGTGGCTTTCAAGGAGGTCTCGTCGATCCATGCCGCACTCTTCGGGACGATCGCCGGCGTCGCGCTCCTTGTCGGCGGCTTCGGCGTCATGGCCGTGACCCTGGCTGCAGTCAGCCACCGCACCCGCGAGATCGGCCTCCGCATGGCCGTCGGCGCCCGGCGACGGGACATCATGGCCCAATTCCTCGTGGAGACGGCGGTCGCCACCACGTTGGGCGGGGCGGTGGGGACGCTATTGAGTATCCTCGGAAGTCCGCTACTAGCCCAGGTGGCGGATGCGCCAGTGGCGTTCCCACCGTGGGTCGTACCGGTGGCCTTGGGCTGCGCGATGGTCACGGGTTTGATCTTTGGCATCGCCCCTGCGCGGCGTGCGGCGCGGCTCGATCCGGTGGCGGCATTGGCGACGGACTAGAGGAAGACGTATTCGTGTTTCGACGGAAGCGACAGCAATGGCATGCAACGCTAAGCTACTGCTTCGGGAATATGGTTTGCGTGCGCGACACACCCGGGCCGGAGCGGACCGATTCGTGGCAGAGCGTGGTTCCCGATGACTGATCTTTCCGGCCTCGATCACCTAGACGAGTCCGCGCCGCCATCGAAATCGGCCCTGCGCAGGCCGTGGGTGTGGATCCTCGCCATCGTGCTTCTTGCCTCTGGCGGCTGGTATTTCCTGTTCGGGGCCGGTGGCGGCGGCCAGGAAGACGAGACGCCGCGCCGTTCGGCGACCGTCGGCTACCGCACGCTCGGCGATGTCGTGACGGCTTCGGGCACGTTGAAACCCAGCCGGCTGGTGGAGGTGGGTGCCCAGGTCTCGGGGCAGCTCCAGAAGCTGCACGCGAAGGTGGGCGACACGGTGGCCAGGGGCGATCTGATCGCCGAGATCGACGCGACGATCCAGCGGAGCATCGTGGAGGCGAACCGCGCGGCGCTCCGGGCGACCGAGGCGCAGCTCGCGGTGCAGCGTTCCGCGCTCGGTCTCGCGGAAGCGGAGGCGGCCCGCCAGAAGCGCCTGAAGGCGGACAGGGCAACCACCGAGGTCGAATACGAACGGGCGCAGGACGCGCTGGCCCGGGCGCGGGGCGCCATGGTGCAGCTCGAGTCGCAGATCGCGTCGCAGAAGGCGCGGCTCACCAGCGACGAGGCGGCGCTCGGCTACAGCAGCATCTACGCGCCGGCCGACGGCACGGTCCTGCAGGTGCTGGCCGCCGAGGGGCAGACGCTGACCGCGACCTACATGACGCCGGTGATCCTGCACCTCGCGGACCTGTCGACCCTGACCGTCGAGGCCAAGGTGGCGGAGGCCAACGTCGGCAAGCTCGAGCCGGGCATGGGCGTCCACTTCACGACGCTCGGCAGCCGCGGGCGGCGCTGGCACGGCACGCTGGCGCAGATCCTGCCGCGCGCCGAGGTCGAGGGCAGCGTCGTCACCTACACGGCGCTGTTCGACGTCGACAACGCCGACGGCGCGCTGCGCGCCGACATGACGGCGCAGGTGTTCTTCGAGCTGAGCGCGCCCAGGGAGGTGCTCGCGGTGCCGCTGGAGATGCTGACCGACTTCGGCGAACGTGACCCCGAAACCGGCACGCCCGCCCGGGTCCGCGTCCAGTACGGCGACGGCACGGTCGAGGTGCGGGAGATTGCCATCGGCGAGACCAGCCACACCTACGCGGAGGTGCTCTCGGGCTTGGCCGGGGGCGACCGCGTCGTGGCGCCGGACTAGCGGTCCGTGCCGGACCTCGCTTGCGGCAACGCCACGGAACCCGTTCCGCAACGGGACTGCGGGTTTCGTCCCGGCCCAAGCCGTACCCGGACGGCGGTGAATCGGTCGCCGCAGCGAATCCGATGGATTCCGTGGCTCGCCGGGGCTGCGCTGTGCGCATGGCTTGCCGGATGCGCCGCAACGCCGCTGCCGGAACTCCCGGCGGACGACGTTCCGGGGGCGTGGCGCGGGACCGGCGGCGGCGACGCCTGGCCGGCGGAGGACTGGTGGCACGGGTTCGCGAGCGACGAGCTGGCGGTTGTCCTCGACCGGGTCAAGGCCAGCAACCTCGAACTTGCCAACACCGAACGCAGCCTGCGCGCCGCCGAACTCGCGTTGACCGACGCGGGGCTCGACCGCTATCCGTCGCCGTCGCTCGACGCCGGGGCGAGCGGCAGCTACGCGGGCTCCCGTCCCCGCGACGGCGACTTCCGGGACGGCGGCAGCGACGCCGTCGATCTGACCCTCGGCGTGGACTATCCGGACCTGCTCGACCGGCGGCCGCGCTTCGCCGCGGCGACGGCCCGCTACGGGTCGAGCCTGGCGCAGGCTGCGGACACGCGGCTGCGCATCCTGGCGGCGGCTGCGGCGAGCTACTTCCGGATCCTGCTGATCCGCGACCGCACGGCGGCGGCGCGGCTGAACCTGGCCAACGCCGAGGCGATCGGGCGGATCGTCAATGCCCGGGTGGACGCCGGCACGGCGCTCGCCAGCGAGGGTCTGCGCCAGCGCATCGTGGTGCGGCGCCAGGCGAACGCGCTGCGCACCCTGGAGCTCGACCTCCTCAAGGCCCGCGCGTCGCTTGCCCTCATGGCGGGCGAGTCTGTGTGGGATTTCGACGTCGAAGGCAAGACGCTGGCAGATCTCGCCGTTCCCCCTGTGGCGCCGGGACTGCCGTCGGAACTGCTGCTGCGACGTCCGGACATCGTCCAGGCCGAGGCGGCGTTGCGCGAAGCCCGGGCGGACGTCGACCTGGCGCGTCTTGCGTTCCTGCCGCGCATCTCGCTCACCGGCAGCGGCGCGCTCGGCAGCACGCTGGCCAACCTTGGGGCGGACGGTGCCGCCGGGGTCGGCGCGACCTCGGGGATCGCGCTGGGGCTGTTCGACCTCGGCCGCCGGCAACGCGGCCTCGAGGCGTCCCGGCTGCGCCTGGAGTCGCTGCTGGCCGACTACCGGCGCACGGTGATCGGGGCGTTCAACGACGTGGAGGTGGCGCTGGCGGACATCGACCTGCTCGGCGCCTTGAGCGAGGTTCTGGCCGAGGACGTCACGCTCGCCGAGGAGTCGCTGCGCATCACGGAAGCCCGCTACCGCGAAGGCGTGCAGGAGTTCGAGGCGCTGCTCGGCGCCCAGGACGCGCTCTACGCCGCGCGCAACGCGGTGCTCGACAACAAGCTCGCCACGCTGCTCGCCGCCGTCGACCTCTACACGGCCCTCGGCGGGGGCTGGCGCCGCGCGGACTAGGCCGTGGCCGGTCCGGGGCCGCCGCTGATCGAACTCGCCGGCGTCGGCCGGGTGTACCGCCGCGCGGGCGCACGGGGCCGGGGGGTCGCCACGCGGGCGCTGTCCGACGTGACGCTGCGCATCGAACGCGGCGAGTTCGTCGCCGTCATGGGGCCTTCAGGGTCCGGCAAGTCGACGCTGATGAACATCCTCGGGTGCCTGGACCGGCCGACCGCCGGGGCGTACCGGTTCAGGGGCCGGGACGTCGGTCGGCTGCGCCCGGACGAGCTGGCCGCGCTGCGCCGGGAGTCGTTCGGGTTCGTGTTCCAGTCCTACAACCTGATCGGCTCGGCGACCGCGCGGGAGAACGTCGAACTGCCGTCGGCCTACGCCGGGCTGCGGCGGATGCAGCGCGCCGACCGGGCGGAGCGGCTGCTCCGGGCCTTCGGCCTGGGCGGGCGCCTCGGGCACCGGCCGCGGGCGCTGTCCGGCGGCGAGCAGCAGCGCGTGGCGATCGCCCGGGCGCTGATGAACGGCGGGCAGGTGATCCTGGCGGACGAGCCGACGGGCGCGCTCGACTCGAAGAACGGCGAGGACGTGCTGGGCGTTCTCGCCGGTCTGGCGTCGGGCGGCCACACGGTGGTCGTCATCACCCACGACCCCGAGGTCGCGGCCTGGGCGGAACGCCGCATCGAACTGCTCGACGGACGCGTGGTCGCCGACCGGAAGACGCCCGCAAGGGAGCGACCGGGTGCCGGTGCCGGGTTCGTGCGGACGGGTGGGATGCCGGCTGCCGGCGTGGCTCAGGCGCCGTCGTCCCTTGGGGTTGCCGTCGAGTGGCTTCAGACCACGTTCGCTTCGCTGCGTGCCAACCTGCTGCGCGGAAGCCGGCTTCGAACCGCGCTCACCGTATTGAGCGTGACGGTCGGCGTGTGGTCGGTGGTGGCGATGCTGAGCGTCGTGCAGGGCGGCTACGAGGCCGGCGTGGAGGCCGTTTCCCGGGCCGGCGCGGACTCGATGTGGATCCGCCCCGGCTCCCCGTTCTCGGACCGCCGCTCGACGCCGGTCCGGCTGACCGTGTCCGATGCCGAGGCGATCGCCGGGTTGGACAACGTGCGCGGCGTGGAGGCGACTCTCAGCGGCCGGCTGACGCTGCGCCGCGGCGACCGTCAGACCGAGGCGACCGTGAGCGGCACCACCCCGGACAGGCTCGCCATCCGCGGCTGGACGCTGGCGCGGGGCGTGTTCCTGTCCGAACGCGACAGCGCGGACAACGAACCGGTGGTCGTCATCGGCGCGGGGATCCGGGACGACCTGTTCCCGACCGACGCCGCCGTCGGCGAACACGTCCTGCTCGGCGGAACGCCGTTTCTGGTCAAGGGCGTGCTGGTCCGGTTCGCGAGGCGCGGCAGCGTGGCCGCGGACTCCCGCGACAGGGAGGTCCTGGTGCCGCTCGGCACGGCGCAGGCGCTGCTATTCGGCCGCGAGGATCTCGACTCCGTCACGGTCTACGCGGCGGATCCCAAGCGGCTCGGCCAGACCGCGCGCGCCGTCGGCGACCTGCTCGCCCGCCGCCACGGCCACCGGGGCTTCATGCTGGAGGCCGACATCGGACTGCGGATCGGGTTCACGACCGTGGAGCGTCTGCTGTCGGCCCTGATCGGCGCGGTGGGCGCGATATCGCTGTTCGTGGGCGGCATGGGGGTGACCTCGGTGATGCTGGTGTCGGTCGCCGAACGCACCCGCGAGATCGGCATCCGCATGGCGACCGGCGCCCGGCGTCGGGACATCCTGCGCCAGTTCCTGCTGGAGGCGGTCGCTGTCACCTTCGCGGGCGGCGTGCTGGGGACCGCGCTGGGGTTCGCGAGCCGGTTCGTGTTCGAGGCGTTCGACGTGCCTGCGGGCTTATCGCCTTGGTTCGTGTTCGCGGCGTTGGGCTGTGCCGTGGGTACGGGACTCGCTGCGGGCATCGTGCCCGCTCGCCGGGCGGCGGGACTTGACCCGGTCGCGGCGTTGGCGCGGTGAGCTGGACCGATCGACGCCGACATGCCCGACGAAGGCTGCTGCGGCTCTCGTGGGCTGGTTCGTGCCGGTCGCCGTGCCTCTGCCACGCAATAGCTACGGGTCTGGTCGCCGGCGTCGTACCCGCGTACCGACGGTGCCGGCTGACCCCGTCGCCACGCCGGCAGGCGACTAGCAGCGTCCGAGAATCGGGCTAGGTCCCTGGGGCAGGCCGGGTCTGGTCTGACGCTGGCCTCGTCCAGTTGTCGATAGCTAGGCGCGATATGCCGTCGAAGTCTTGCTCGTTGTTCGTAACTACCGTCAGGCCAAGCGAGATGGCGTGTGCGGCGATCTGCCGGTCGTACGCCCCGCGTCTCGCCGGCGCTTCCGACTGCACTTGGCCGAATGCGCGTGCGGCGGCTTCGTCGAAGGGGACGACGGTGACAGCGTCAAAGACAACCGCTGCTTGTTGCCGCGCGGCACCCGGGTTAGTGCTCTTGGCGAAGCCCGCCTCGAGCTCCCCCAAGGTGATGGCGGACATCACGAGATCGCCGGTCTCGCATTCGTCGAGTCGTTGATCGAGGTGCGTATTGCCGCCCTTGATGGCATAGATGCAGATGTTCGTGTCGAGCATGTACTTCATGTGAACGCGGCAACGCTACCGTTTGCGATCCGTGGATTCCCAGTCGCGCGTTTCCATCGGCGGCTGCTCTCGGCCAAAGTCCTCGAAATACGGCCCAAGCTCGCGAAACGCCGCACCGAGACCGTTCAGCCTCCGCTTGGCGCGGCGAATGATCAACGCGTCGCCTTGGCGTTCTATCTCGACTTGAATCTTGTCGCTTTCGAAGGCGAAAGCCCGTGGAATCCTCACGGCTTGGCTGTTGCCGTTGCGGAACAGGCGGGTCGGCTGCGGGCCAGCCGGCAGATTCGTTGGTTGGGGATTGGTGGCCATGTCTGGCGACCTCAGACGATGGGATCGTGCGGAGCATAGTCAATCGACCGATTCATGTAAACACACATGTGTGTACGAAGGCGCATGGGAGGGTCGCGGGACGACCTCGATTAGTGCGGACCTGTCGCTAGTCCTAGGCGACCAGTGCTTAAGGTGCCTGCAACTCGCGCAACCGCCGTTCGAGTTCCTCGATACGACGTTGCGCAGCTTCCCGAGCCGCCGTCGCTTCGGCCAAGCGCTCCTCGGCGGCATCGGCGCGTGACTCGGCCGCAGCGCGCATCGCTTCCGATTCCACGTGGT
>VXYL01000002.1 GCA_009846005.1 Gammaproteobacteria bacterium
ACCCACCCGTCGCCGCAGCGTCGTCGGGTGACGGGTAGCCCTCCACAACGACGTGGGCGTTGGTGCCCGAGAGCCCGAAAGCGCTCACGGCAGCCCGGGGCGGCCGGTCGCCCCCGGCGTCGGGCCACGGGTTCGCCTCCGAGGTTACCCGCACGGGCAGCTCATCCCATTCCACCCGCGGATTCGGATTGTCGAAATGCAGGTGCTTCGGAATGACCCGGCGTCGCATCGCCAGCATCGTCTTGATGAGTCCGGCGACGCCGGCTGCCCACTCCAGATGTCCGATGTTGGTCTTCACCGTGCCGATCAACAGCGGTCGGTCGGGTGACCGGTCTTGACCATAGACCCGCGACGCGGCCTGGACTTCGATCGAGTCGCCGAGACTGGTGCCGACGCCATGCGCCTCCAGGTAGTCGACGCTGCCGGGGTCGATCGCAGCCCGCCGCAGGGCTTCCTCGAGAGCTTGTTCCTGGGCCGGTCCGTTGGGTACGGTCATGCCCGCGCTGACGCCGTTGTGGCTGACCGCAGAGCCGAGCACCACGCCCCATATCGGATCGCCGTCCGCCTCGGCGTCGGCGAGCCGCTTCAGCACGACCATGCCGCAGCCCTCGCCACGAACGAATCCGTCCGCGCCCGCGTCGAACGTACGGCACTGTCCCCGGCTCGACAACATGCCGAGTTCGGCCATGAACTTCGTGATCGACGGCGACAGCACCGCGTTCGCACCGCCGACCAGGGCGAGGTCGATTTCGCCCCGGCGCAGTCCAACCGCCGCCTGATGCACTGCGACCAACGACGATGCGCAGGCCAGATCCACCGGCATCGCGGGACCCATCAGGCCTAGTGCGAAGGCGACCCTTCCCGCCGCCACGCTGCCCGCGGTTCCGAGGTAGCCGCCTTCCTCCCCGCTGGCCTCGATGAGATCGCGGTATTCGCTGGCACCGACGCCCGCGTAGACGCCCGTTCTGCTTCCCGCGAGGTCACCGGGATCGATACCGGCGTCCTCGACGGCCTGCCACGCCACCTCCAGCAATAGCCGTTGCCGGGGATCCATCATGCGCGCCTCGATGGGCAGGATGCGGAAGAACCGGGAGTCGAACTGATCCATGCCTTCGAGGAATCCGAACGACCCGTGACCATGTTCCGCTGCCGGGTCGCCCACCACTCCCGTCCACGGACCCGTGTCACCCCGCCTTTCGGCCACGGCGTCGACGCCCCCTTCCAGCAATCGCCAGAAGGCGTCGAGATCGGGCGCGCCCGGGAACCGGCACGCCATGCCGATGACGGCGACGGCGTCCTCCTCCTGTTCACCCCGGAAAACCGCCTGCGCCGCGCCACGCGCCTCGACCGCCGCCGAATCGCCGTCGCTGGCGAGTTCGCGGAGAAGGTGTCGGGCGAGGCTCGAAATGTCCGGGTAGTCGAATACCACGGTATTCGGTGCCACGTAGACCCCGGCGAACGTCCGGTTCAGGCGGTTGCGGAACTCCACGGCCATCAACGAGTCCATGCCGAGGTCGACGAATCCCACCGTCGGCGACGGATCGGTGGGCATGCGCAGGACGGCTTTCAGTTCTCGCTGAAGGAACGCAACAAGCAGCCCTTCGCGACCCGATGCCGGCGTATTGCCAAGCTCCGAGACCAGGTCGACCGACGACGCCGACTCGTCGGCAACGGCATCGGAGGCAATGAGCATTTCGCCGAGGAACGGCGGATGGTAGTCGTGGTTGGCGGCGAACACCGGCCAGTCCACCGACGTCACGGTCGCCGTCGTAAGATCCTCTCGAACCAGGCGATCAAATGCCATAAGACCCTTTTGAGGGGTCATCCAGCCCGTTCCGGAGGCTTCGAGCTGTTGCGCGATGCGCTCGCGCTGCTCCTCCGCCTCGCCGAGGCCGGACCACGCGCCCCAGGCGATCGACTGGCCCGGCAGGCCGAGGGCGCGCCGATGGCCGGCCAGCTGATCCAGGAAAGCGTTGGCCGCTGCGTGGTTCGCCTGGCCAGCGTTGCCGAGTACGCCGGTCACGCTGGAGAACAGGACGAACAGGTCGAGATCCCGATTCATGGTCGCGCGGTGCAGATGCCAGGCGCCGATCACCTTGGGTCCTAGAACCTGCTCGAATCGCTCCCAGGTCTGGTTGGCGAGCGCACCGTCGGACAGCACGCCCACGCTGTGGATCACCCCGCCGAGGGCCGGCAGCGATGCATCCATGCGCCTCAACATCGCGTCGATGGCCTGTGCGTTGGTGACGTCCGCAAGTTCCACCTCGACACGGATGCCGCGGGCCCGCAAGTCGTCGATCGCTCGTACTGCGGCCTCGTCCGGGTCGCGACGCCCGTTCAAGACGATGACACCCGCCCCGTGGTCCGCCAACCACGCCGCCACCGCGCAGCCGATGCCACCCAAGCCCCCGGTGACGAGGTAGGTTCTGTCCGCGCGCAATCCACCCCCGGCGAGCGGTGGTGGCGTCAACACGATCTTGCCGATATGGCGCGCCGACTGCATGAACGCCATCGCCGAACCGGTCTCCGCCAGCGGCCACCGGCAGTGAACCAAGGGTTTGATCTCACCCGCCGCCAGGCGTTCGACCAGCCGCGTTAGGATCGTACCCGCACGGGCAGGCTCGTCGCGCTTCACCACATCGAGTTCCACGATCGTGTAGCCCACGTCGCCGCGTGCGGCCGCCATCTCGTCGACGGTCCAGATGTCCCGCCTGGCCATCTCCACGAACCGCCCGCCTTGCGCCAGGCAGGACAGGCTCGCCTCGATGAAGCCCTCCCCCGTCAGGCTGTTCACGATGACGTCGACGCCAGCGCCGTCGGTGACCTCGAGCACCTCGGCACCGAACTCCGTGGTGCGGCTGTCGAAGACGTGGGCGACGCCGATGCTCCGCAGGAACGCGCGTTTCGGTGCGCTTGCCGTCGCGATGACCTCGGCACCCGCGGCGTGTGCAAGTTCGATGGCCGCCAACCCCAGTCCGCCGGCCCCGGCGTGGATCAAGACCCGATCCCCGGCGGCGAGTTCCGCCGCCTCGTAGGCCAGTGCCGCAGACACGAACACGCTAGGCACGGTGGCCAGCGCCGTCGCCGAAAGGCCCGGAGGCGCCGGTACGGCCAGGGACGCGAGTGTCGTGGCCTCGGCACCGAACGTGCCGTCGCCGAGAGCCACGACGCGATCGCCCACGGCGAGACCCGTTACCTCTTCACCGACTTCCACGATCCGACCCACCAGTTCCTCGCCGAACAGGCCCTCCTCGAAGAGCCCCATGGCGCGGAAGATGTCCCAGAAGTTGAGACCGGCGGCTTCGACGGCCACGCGGATCTGGCCCGCCTCCAGAGGCAAGGCAGGCTGTGAAGCGACGACCACCTTGTCTAGCGCACCGCCTTCGTCGGCATCGAGCAGCCAGCCCGGCTCGTCGGGCAGATCGAGACGGTGCGGCGCGTTCGCCGACCGAACGAAACGGGCCACCCAGCGGCGGTCGCCCCGGTAGGCGATATGCGTCTCACCGTCGCCCGCCAGCAATTCGTCGACGAGACGCTCCGTCGACGACGGCGATCCTGGGGCGAGGTCGATCATCCCCGGCTGCCAATGCGGTGCTTCCCGGGCCAATACCTTGCCGAACCCCCAGAGCGTGGCGCCGACCAGCTCGCCGTCGCGTTCGCGTTCCAGTACCTGTGCGCCCCGCGTGACGAACCAGAGGCCCTTCTCCGGGGATGCATCCGCATCCGCGAGTCCCTGCGCCAAGGCGAGGGCCGACGCGCCGACGCGTCGCGTGGCCCCCGCAACCTGATCAGTCGTCGCCTCGGCGCCGTGGCCGTCCAACGCGGCCAGATGCGCGACGCCGCTCAAAGGAAGTTCCTGCGGCAACCTCTCGATCAGGGCATGCCACGAGTCTCGGCCATTCACGTCAACGTGTACCGGGAACACACCCGCGACGGGCCGCACCCCGCCGTCCCCGCCTTCGCCCGGGCGCGCGACCACGACAGTCTGGTTGCGGGCCGCGAGATCGGCGGCAAGATCCGCCGCCACGCCGCCGCCGTCCGAAGCGAGCACCCACACACCCCCGGGATCAGTCACTCGCGCGGGACCCTGGGCGACGATCACGCCACGGTCCGGTTCCGCCGCTGCGGTCTCGTTCACACCCACGAACGCGACCGTTTCGAAGCCCGCATCGACAAGTGCCTGCCGCCATACCGGCGGCCCGGCCAGCGCGTGGTGCGGGCGGTATTCGTCCGCGAACCGCCACCACCCGTCGAGTTGTCCGAAGGTGAGGTCGAGCCAGCCCTGACCGCGCAGATTCTCGAGCGCCACGAGGTGACCCGACGGCGCCAGCACGTCGCGGCAGTGGCCAAGTGTCTCGTCCAGATACCGTGTCGCATGCAGCACGTTGGAAGCGATGATCAGATCGTAGCCGTGGGCGTCGAACCCCTGCGCCAGCGGATCCTTCTCAATGTCCAATACGCGGTACTCGATGGCGGCTTGCGTAGGGCCGAAGCGGGCCTCCGCCTCGGCGAAGAAACCCGCCGAGATGTCCGTGTAGACGTAGTCGAAACGCCCGGGGGGAAGTTCCGGCAGTATCGATGCCGTCGCCGAGCCCGTGCCCGCGCCAACCTCCAGTACCTTCAGCCGCCGATCGTCGGGCAAGGCGGCCAACAACGTCTGCACAGCATCGGCCAACATCTGATTGGCGGCACGCGCAACCGGTGCCTTGAGGTACAGGTCCGCCGCGCTCGGCTCGCCGCTGCTGAACAGCAGCGTGAGCGGATCCGCAGCGCCGCGCAGCACCTCCCACAAGGCGCCGGCGCAACGCCGAAACAACCCGATCTCCGTTGCTCCGTGCGGATAGGCCGCAGCGATCTGGTCGGCGAGCGCGTCGGCATCATCCAATTGGTCGGGCAGCGGTTCGTCCGAGCCGATGCGCACCTCGAATCCATCCGGCGACTCCTCGAGAACGCCCGACTTGGCGAGCATTTCCAGCAATCGCCGAAAGACTCGTTCATGGTCGTCCAAGACGTTCAGTCGCCGGCGCAAATCCCTCGCCTGCACGGTCGCGCCGGTTTCCCGGCGCCAGCCGAGCCGATCCAAGGTCAAGAGGGCGAACCGCCGCGACAACCGTTCGAGATCGGCGAGCAGGTCAGCCCGGGTCTCCGACCCCACGCCTTCGGCCGCGAGGTAGTCGGTGAACACGCCCGACTGCGCGGCGACCTCTGCGGGCGTGGGAAGGAAATCCGCGGGCAGGACGCCAGGCGCCAGCGGACCCTCGCGCCAGACCACTTGGTAGAGCAGATCGTCAAGGCCCTCGACCGCCGCCAGCAGCGCCGCCCGCGTCGCCCGCTTCACCGTGTAGCCGTCGAGACCACCGAGTTCCAACCCGTCCGGGTCGTAGATGCGAAGATCGCCGGTCACCACCTCCCGCGTCGCGTCGGATTCGGCATCCCCGGGCGGTGCTGCCAAGCGCACGTGGCAGACCACGCGCTCGGGCAACGGGCCCGTCAACCACAGTCGTTCCCAGCCGAACGGCAGGTACGGGACGTCGTCCTCGCTGTCTCTTTGGCTGCGGGCTGCAGAAAACACCTGGAAGCAGCCGTCGAGGAGAATCGGATGGACCGTGCCGTCCATCGCGTCGACGCCGTCCGGCAACGCCAACTCGCCGAGGGCTTCGCCGGGCGCGGCCCAAAACGCCTTGAGCGTCTGGAACGACGGCCCGAGAGCGATTCCCGTTGCGGCCTTGGCACGGTAGAACGCCCCCACGTCGCCCGGCGCCAGGCGTCGGCGCAGGCCATCCAAGTCGGCGGATTCCGTTGTCATGCGCCGGGGCGCGGCTTCGGACAGCTCGGCCTGGGCATGCAGGGTCCAGTCCTCCTCGGCGTCGCTCTTGCTGAAGATCTCGACATGCTGGGTTTGCGCGCCACTCGTGGAAGCCAGCAAGACCTGCACCTTCCGGCCGACCGACGTTGGCTCGCCGTCCGGCGCGTCGCCGGCCGGTGGCGTTGGAAAGACCAGGGGATTGCGCATCTGCAGATCTTCGACGACAACGGTTGCCGCTCCTTCGGCAAATCCCGCGCCAGCCGCCATCGCGCCGTACAAGGCGCCGGGCGCCAGCACGTGGTCGAAGACCCGGTGGTCGTCCATCCACCCGGGATCCGAAACGTAGAGTTCGGTCTCGAAGTCGATCTCGCCGCGCGGCGACTCGTGGCGGATACCAAGCAGCGGGTGGCCGGCCTCGGGGCGGCGACGGCTAGGCGACTCGATCCAATGGCGACGGCGCTGGAATGCGTAGCCGGGCAGTGCAACCCGGCATCGTTCCTCGCCCGCGAACAGACCCGCGAGATAGAGCTGCGCACCCGCCTCGTAGGCAGCCGCGACCGCCGTGACGAACGAACCCTCCACATCGGGGAGCGACTCGTCGCGGGAGGGGCGCCGCAGGCTAGCCACCACGGCCGGCGGCGGCGACCCCGGCGCCGCCGGCCAGGCCAGCGAGACCATCGGGCCAAGCACCCCGTGCGGTCCGAGTTCGATGACGATATCCACATCGAGCCCCGCAAGCGTCTCGACAGCCGCGCTGAAGGCAACCGGGGCCCTGGCCTGGCGTCGCCAATAGGTGCCGTCGAGGCGGGTATCCGCCGGCACGGGCTCGCCCGTCATGGTGCTCACGATCGTCATGCTCGGAAGCGCAACGTCGACGTCCTCAAAGTACGCCTCGAGTCCGTCCAGGGCCGGATCAACCAAGGCGCTGTGGTAGGCCGGGCTCGCCCGCAGGCGCGCGGTGCGGACGTTGTCCGTCTCGAAGCGCGCGATCAGCGCCGCGATGTCCGCCTCAGGACCGCTGACCGCCTGGTTGGTCCCGTTGTCCGCCGCCATGGCCAACCCGGTACCTTCGCTCCCCGCGTTGTGCGACTCCACCGCCGCGGCCACAACCGTCCGAGGCGCGAAGACGACTGCCATGGCGCCTTTCTCCGGCAAGCCGGCGATCAGATCGCCGCGTCGTGCCGCAAACCCAAGACCCTGTTCCAGCGTGAGAACCCCCGCTGCCTGGGCGGCGGCGATCTCGCCGAGGCTGTGGCCGACCACCACGCCGGGACGGATGCCCAGGCTCGCCCATTGGGCGGTCAACGCACATTCCAAGGCATAGATGGCCGGCTGCGTCCATGCCGGATCGTCCAATGACCCCGCATCGGCGCTGCCGAACATCACCTCGAGCAGCGACGCGCCGCGCCACTCCCGGAGCAGGGCGTCGCAGCGGTCGAGGACCGCCCTCGCCACCGGCTCGCCTTCGTAGATATTGCGCCCCATGCCGATCCACTGGCTGGCCTGACCGGTGTAGGCGAACGCCACCTTCGGACCGCCAGCGACCGCGGACCGGTCCGACGGTTGGGTCTCGCCGACGATGGCGTCGAGCCCTTGGCGCAGCGATCCGACGTTGTCGAACACGATCCCGGCGCGGTGACGAAAATGGCTGCGGCCGACGCAGGCGGTGTACGCCGCGTCGGACAGCGGTCGCTGGTCGGCAGACGGCTCGGCCGCCAGTACGGCCTCGCCTTCATCCAGCCAGGCGAGGTAGCGAAGCGCCTGGTCGCAGAGCGCCGCCTCGGATTTGGCGGACAGCGGCAGCAGACGGATTCGACGCGGCGCCGCGGTATCGGGGCCCGAGCACGGGTCGGCCAGCGCGATGTGTCGGGGCGGGCCCGCCGCGAAGTGCACCGCTCCCTGTTCTGACTCTCCCGGTGCACCGTAGGACTCCAGCACGACGTGCGCATTGGTGCCGGAAAAACCGAACGAGTTGACCCCTGCCCGGGACGGCCGGCCGACCATCGGCCACGCGGTCGCCTCGGACGTCACCTGGACCGGCAGACCTTCGCTCTCGATCAGGGGGTTGGGCGTCTCGAAATGCAGATGTTTGGGGATCAGCCCGCGCTTCAATGCCAGCGTGGCCTTGATCAACCCCGCGATGCCGGCCGCCGACTCCAGGTGGCCGATGTTCGTCTTGACCGAACCGATGAGCAGCGGCCGATCGGCGGCACGACCCCTGCCGTACACGCCACCCGCCGCGCCGAGTTCGGTGGGGTCCCCAACCCGGGTGCCCGTGCCGTGTGCCTCCAGGTAGTCGACATCCGACGGCGCGAGACCGGCACGGGCCAGGGCGTCTTCGATGGCGCGCTGCTGCGCGGGGCCCTCCGGCACCGTGAGTCCGGGGCCCATGCCGTCCTGATTCACCGCCGAGCCGCGCAGCACCGCCCAGATCCGGTCGCCATCGGCCTCGGCGTCGTCGAGCCGCTTGAGAACCACGATGCCGCAGCCTTCGCCACGCACGTAGCCGTCTGCGGCGGCGTCGAAGGTCTTGCATCGGCCGTTCGGCGATAGCATGCCCGCCTTGGCGCGCAACGCGGAGAGGCGTCCGAACAGGATGGCTTGCACACCGCCGACCAGCGCCAGGTCCGCGTCACCCCGATGCAGGCCAGCGGCGGCCTGATGCACGGCGACCAGCGAGGACGAACACGCGGTGTCCACCACCATCGCCGGACCCTCGAAGCCGAGTACGAACGACACCCGGCCGATGGCGGGACTCAAGGAGCTGCCGGTGACCGAATAGAGCCCCGCTGCCGCTTCCGTGTTCTCGCGAGCGGCGAGGATCAGGTGCCGGTAGTCGTTGTTGCTCATGCCGGCATACACGCCGGTGCGGGTACCCTTTAAGCTGTCAGGATCGATGCCGGCGTCTTCCAGGGCGCGCCAACAGGTCTCCAGCATCATGCGTTGCTGTGGGTCCAGCAACTGCGCCTCGAGCGGTGAAATCCGGAAGAACTCCGCGTCGAACTCGTCGATTCCATCGACAAACGCGCCATACCGGCAGGCGTCCCAATCCACCGGTCCTTCCGGGAACAGCACCTGGCCTACGCGACCGACACCTGATCCCGGCGAGCCCTCCGTGACCGCCGTCTCGCCAGCCGCGAGCAGCCGCCAAAACGCGTCCAGATCCTCACTCCCGGGGAACCGGCACGCCATGCCGACGATGGCGATCGGTTCCCAGCCGTGGGGTGACGGCCGCGTTTCCAAGTCGGTCACTTGATCACCATGTCTGTCGGATTTCATCGCTGACCCTCGTTGTTCGTTGCGCCCGGTCCCGCGACGACTTCCTCGTCAGCGCTCAACAGGTAGCGATAGAGCTTGATCGCAAGCATGCCGTCGTCTGCCTCCAGCAGGCGCAGGGCGTCGGGCGTCAGCCTTGCGATCCGGCACGCATCGTCCGCCACGGTGGCATTCTGTGCTAGCCGAGACCCGACCAAGGAATGCGGTTCGATCACCGCACCCGTCCCGCGCTGTGCGAGACGATCACCCGCTGCGCCGTACACCCAGACGCTGCCGGTCGCTACCAGCCCGACCCCGGCGAACGGCTCGCCGGCCGCGACAATGGAAGCACCCGAGTCGTGCGGTTCGATTGTGATCCAGTCGCCGAGTTCGTCAAGGAGTTCCTCGAATTGCGCCTGCCGATCGAGATGCCGCCCCATCTCCTCCGCCACCGTCTCCAACAAATACCCGCCGGCTTCGCCATCGACGCGGTAGTCTTCAATGACGATGTCCTCGCACCGCGCGAGGCCAGCGTCGGCGTCCGGCTCGAACATCACATCATCGAACAGGGGCGGTGGCAGATTGCGGCGCAACTCGCTGTCCAGCCGTTCCGGCGCGGCGCAAATCACCACACGCGTATCGGTGTCACGTGCCGCGCCCACGAACCGGCACAGCGCGTTCACCGAGGAGAAATCAAGCCCGGAAACGGCGTCGAAGTCGAGCAGCACGCAGCGCGGACTCGGCTCGCCGGCCAGGGACTTCCTGAGTCGGTCGACCAGCCTATAGCCGCTGCCGAAGAACACATAGCCGGCCAGCCGATAGGCATGTACCAGATCTCCACGCGCCTTCAGGATGGCCCGGTCGGGAATCGTGCGCCTCCGCGTACTGCGTCGCTCACGGGCCGTGTACCGCGAATCAACCAGGTCGATACGGCTAATGCGCACGACGAAGAACACAATGGTGATGAGCATCCCGACGCCAACCCCCTCGAAGAATCCAAACACAGTGATGGTGAGGAACATCACAACGACGATCAGGTAGTCCGCTATGGGTACACGTTTGCGCACCTTCACCAACCAATCGTCGAGCATCACCATGCCGGTGAACAACAGCACGCCGCCCATCAGAGGCACCGGAACCGCCTTTAGAACGATATCTCCCACGAGCAAGGTTGCGCCGATCACCAACGCGGCGACAACACCGGTGAACCGCATGTCGGCACCGAACATAAGGCTGCGCATCGACGTCGGGACAATCATGCATCCCGGTGGGCCGCCGCCAACGCCTGCGACCACGCCCGCGACGCCCACCGACCGGAATTCGTGGTTCCAATCCAATTCCCGGTTGGCCGCGACCTCAAGTCCCCCCACGTACATCACGACGCACAACAACGTCACGATAACCAGCGTGAGCATGTTCGGGATCTGGCCGGCAACGGCCGCCCAGTCCACGAGAATCAACTCGCCGAGGCCGAAGCCGGGCCAGAGACGACCCTCGGAGATCCCACCAAACAGGAGGCCGGCGGCCGCTGCGTCGTCAGTCGGTATCGCAAGGGCCGCGAGGCCAAGGTGACAGAAAGCCGCCGCTAGCGGAAAGCTGACCGGCAGGAGCAGGAAACTGTTCCATCGCTTGGCCGCGAGGTACACGCCGACGCCGTAGGCGATGCCGATGCCCCAGTTCGCCACGACAAGGGGTTCGAGCAGCGTGTCCCACGTCTGAACGTCGAGTTTCACGCCCATCATCGACAAGCCGACCAGACAAGCCACCCCACCGGTTCCGGCAACGAACCCCGACGACACGGGATAGGGTATGAACCGGATCATGTTGGCCAGTCGGAAATGCCCGATCAACCACGTACACGCCCCCGTTGCCACGGCGCACAGCACGATTATCGCGACCATCGTCGCAAACAAGGCATCGCCCTCGGCAGCCAAGGAGCCGCCAATAACGGCCAAGACGATCAACGTCGGTACCGGCGGCGCGGACACCGCACCACGGAAGCCACTCATCAGGGCAAGCACGAGACACGCGGCGAAGCAACCAAATAGAACGAGGCCGACGCCTTCGGAGGAATACGGCGCCAAAGGGCCGGAGAAGATGAGCCCCGCAAGGGAGATTTCGCCCACGACGACGGCCGCGCCGGACACCAAGCCGACCGTCACGGCGAGGAGCGTCTTCTTCGACAGGACCTTGCTGCCAAGCCCTGCGGTCGCGCCGCGCATCCGCGCGAGCTTGCTGAACCGGGATTCACCCACTTACGACCGTCTCCCAACCCGTCAGGTCGAAGGGCCTTGAACTACCTGGCTATCGACACTGCCAAGACTATATCGGGCTCCGGTTCGACGCCAACCCGCGCGTCGGTCACGGCTGTGCGTTCTGGGCCAGGAACGCGCGCACTTCGGCACCGAGGCGTGCCGTATCCGGCGAAGCATGGTAGGCGAACGCGTGCGCCAGGCCGGGGTAGAAGAGGTACGTAAGCGAGCCGCCCGCGTTTTGGTACTCGTGCAGGAGTTCGAGCGTCATCTGAGGCGGTACGTTGGCGTCTTCGCCTGGCTGCACCACGAGGAGCGGCGGGAGGCGCTGCGCTTCGCCTTCACGCAGCGCCCGCTGCACGCTTGCCTCGCGCATGTGGGCCTCGTCGCGGTAGTAGCGGCGGTGCGCGGCGGCCAACTCCTCGCGACCGGCGCGGCGCGCGTAGCGGAACCGGAACAAGGGATCGGAGACCGGCCACAGCGCAACCACGCAGCAAACTTGGGCCGACAGCGATTCGGCATGGACGTCCGCCGCGATCGTTGTGCCGCGGTGGGCATCGATGTCCGGCTGGATGGCTGCGAGCAGTACCAGGTGGCCGCCGGAACTGCTGCCGATGAGACCGATGCGGTCCGGGTCGACCGCGAACTCCGCCGCCCGTGCCCGCACAAAGCGGATTCCGGCCGTGATGTCCTGGACGGCGCATGGGTGCTTGCCGTTGCGGCCGTCGCGGAAGTCGAGTGAGAAGACGGTGAACCCCGCGGCCGCGAAGTCGCGGCAGAGCACGTCGGGGGACAACCGGTCGTTGGAAGTCCAGGCCCCGCCGTGAACCATGACGACCGCCCTGCCCAACCGCATGGCCGCGTCGGGCGTTTCGTAGCGCTCCGCGAGGAGATCGAGGCCGTCGACTCGACCGTAGGTCAGCGTAGCGGTGTCGACCGGGGCCGATGGCGGACCAGCCCGGTCAGGCGGCGACACTGGCCTCGGCGATCAGCACCACTGTGCCGTCGGCCTTCTCCAACCAGACGAAGGCACCGCTGCGGTCGCTGCCGTTGCCGTCGGCGGGACCGGTCTCCACTCCCCGGGCCGTGATCACATCGTTCGGCCAGGTCGGATTGGTGAACTTCAGATCCAGGCGGCCGCTATGCCACCAGGCATCGCCGAACCGCTCCTCCAAAAGGTGCGCCGTGTAGGCAAGCGTCATTCGGCCGCCCACCACCACGTCGCGGAATCCCAAGGCCTCGGATTCTTTCTTGTCGGTATGGTAGTTGGCATCGCCGTGGAAGAACGTCCCGCACATTTCAAGGGTTATCGTCCGCGTCAGACCCCCGAAGCGCTCGCCTTCGGGAATCACGAACTTGCGGGCGCCCGGCTTCTTCGACGGATCGCGAAACGTCACCTGTCCACCTTCCGGTTTCTCGCGGAGGAAGCTCTGGTGGTGGTGCGTCCGAACGGCAAGATTCCCGTCCCCATCTCTCGCCTCGGCCACGTAGTAGACCACTGAGCGGTCCCGGTGCGGGTAGATGTCGCGGATGCGTCCGCTCACCGAGTAGGCCTGGCCTACGGTCAACGCCCCGAAACACTCCAAACCCTGGCGCATCCACAGGTGGCCGATGTGGTTGGAGAAAGCAATCTCGCCGAAATACCGGTTCTCGGCATCGCTGCCGAGCATGGTCGGCACCTTGGCGTCGTTGCGCGGGGTCAGCGCAAGTCCCCCGTAGTAGTCGGCAATCATCGAGTCCGTCACCGCGAACTGGCGATCGGTCAACTGCTTGCCGACGAAGGGTTCGGCCTGGTCTCTCATGTTGCCCCCGGATGCGTCCATTACGCATGCAGTGTAGTGCAGGCGGTCGGGCTTCGCATGGCGCGATCATGGCCAATACCGCCATCGGTTGGTCGTACAATCCCCGCCACGCCTGTCGGAGGTTCGCGTGACGAATCCGAGCCACCCCCATCCGCCATACCCCGAGCCGCGGACGTCGCTCCTGATCGAGCTTCAAGGGGACCGCCCGGGGGCGCTGGAGGCCGCCCTCAAACCGTTCGCACGACACGGCGTCAGTCTCACCCACATCGAGTCCCGACCGCGGCGGGCGCAGACCTTCGACTTCTACGTGGACTGCGACAGCGAAGCCGACGAAGCCGCGATGCGGGCCACGATCGCCGAGCTTCGCGAAGCCGCGGTCGGCGTCGTGGTCCTCGACCACAAGAACGTGCCCTGGTTTCCAAGGCACGCCGCTGAACTCGACCGCATCGCCAACAACACCCTGGACGCGGGCGTTGCCCTCGAGGCCGATCATCCGGGCTTTGCCGATCCCCACTACCGGGCCCGGCGCGCCATGGTCGACGGCTTGGCTCGCGGGTACCGCCACGGCGGCGAGTTTCCGGTCGTCGAGTACTCGGGTGCCGAGCACGCAACCTGGCGAGAGGTGTACGGACGCCTCGCCCCGCTGCGACGCCGCTTCGCCTGCACGGAGTACCGGCGGGCACTGGCAGATCTGGAACGCCATTGCCAATTCGGGATGGATCGCATCGCGCAAGGCCGCGCGGTCAGCGATTTCCTTCAGTCGCGCACGGGGTTTCGGCTGCGCCCGGTCGCCGGGCTGCTCTGTCCCCGGGACTTCCTGAACGGCCTGGCGTTTCGGGTGTTCTTCTCGACGCAGTACATCCGCCACCCGTCGAAGCCCTTCTACACACCTGAACCGGATGTCTGCCACGAGTTGCTCGGCCATGCGCCGATGTTCGCGGACCCCGCGTTTGCGGACCTGTCCCAGGAAATCGGACTCGCGAGCCTGGGTGCCAGCGACGACGACATCGAGCGCCTCGCGCGCTGCTATTGGCACTCCGTCGAGTTTGGGCTGGTGCGGGAAGGCGGCGAAAGGAAAGCCTACGGCGCGGGCCTGCTGTCGAGTTTCGGCGAACTGGAGCACGCCTGCGCAGGGTCATCCTGCGCGCGGTTCATCGAATGGGACCCCGGCGCCGCCGCCAAACGACGCTATCCCGTCACCGAATACCAGCCGGTCTACTTCGTGGCCGAATCGCTACTGGATGCCAAGATCCGCATGCGCGCATTCTGCGAAGCCTTGCCACGCCAGTTCTACGCTCGCTACAACCCTGCCACCGACAGCATCTGGGTAGACCGCGCGGTGCGCCGGACGGATTGACAAGGGGGAGATCCCATGAACGAAGGACCCACCGAGCCCATTGGCCGGTTCGACCATATTGGTATCGCCGTGCGCAGCATCGACAGTGCGCGCGGATTCTTCGAGGACGTGCTCGGCGCCAAGCACCGGCGCACTGCGGATCATCACAGCGGCGACTTCCGCATCGCCCTGTTCGACCTGCACGACTTCTGCATCGAACTCCTGGAGCCAATCAACCCGGCGGGATTCCTCGCCAGGTTCCTGGAGAAACGCGGCGAGGGATTCCATCACCTCACCCTGCAGACACCGGATCTCGAACAGAAGGTCGAGGCCATGGAGGAAGCCGGTGTGCGCGTCGTCGACAAGAGCTTCGACGACCCGACCTCCATCGACGCGTTCATTTCACCGAAGAGCGCCCATGGGTTGCTCATTCAACTGGGCGAGACCCCCGGGCCGCTGAACAATCGGCCGTACTGGGAGGGCGATGAGCAGGGTTGAGTCGCAACCGGGACGTGCCATCGCTTCACAGACCATCCTGCCGAGAACTCAACGCGCCAGGTACAACCTCGTATGTATCTCGCCAGTACGTGGGTTGACCCACATTTCCAGGACGTCAATGTCGTCAGGTGCCGCGTCGAAAACAAGGATGCCCCCCAAAGCACCGTCGCCCCAACTAGGGTAAACAACATCCTGGAGGCGTATGGTCCCCACCGTGTCGGCCTCGATCGTCCCGGTGACTTCGGGTGGTGGAGCTGAGTCGCCGCGATGGGTCAAGAACTTCATCCGATAGTGCGCCGAAGCTCCACCGGCGTTCATTATCACCAATCGTGCGTTATAGGCCTCGGACATGCGGAGGTAGGGAAGGTGGAATCTGGCCGTGCGGGAATCGGGGTTTGGCGTTGGCGTGGCGAACAGGTCGTCGGACAGAGTGACACGGCCCATGGCATCGTTGACTAACGACCCGTAGAACGCCGCCACGGCGGGCGCATTGGACGGCGTGAACCGGACATCGGCAATATCGCCGGTACGCACGACGGTCAGAACGTGGCCGTCCGATTCGAACCGGAGTACGTAACGGATGTCCGTGCGTATGACCGCGCTGTCGGGATCCACGTCCGCCCGTACCGACCCGTCGGCGTACACCCGAACCGCATCCAGCCGCGGATAGTCTCGCGACACTACCCAAGCAGCGGGCAGCGCAGGATCGGCGAGAGCGCCGAAGTTCGCCAACGTATCGCCCTTGTAGATTTCGTCGTCCTCGATCGTGATTGTTTCCACGCCTGTCGCGGCCATTGCCATCGCGCCGGAATGAGTTGCCAGAGACGTGGTGGCCGCGAAGACGAGCGCCATCGGTCGGATGTCCATGGGCAGGGCTCCATCGCTGATTCGCACGAACCGTATCACGCGGGCTGTTACGGTCGAGAGACGGTCGGCAAGGCCGTGGCGTTCCAGCCAACCACTGGGTTCGCTGCCTCGTCGGGAAAGTCGTTGCGCCGCCACGGGACGGGCAAGCCCGTCCCCTACTGGCGCACGACCTCCTCGTCCGCCTCCAAATCGAGGGCGGCGTGGAACAGCGCCTTGGTGTAGTCGCTCTTGGGATTGGTGAACACGTCCCTGGCCGGTCCCTGCTCCACGATGACGCCGTCGCGCATCACGATCAGCCAGTTGGCCAGCGCCCGAACGACCTTCAGGTCGTGGCTGACGAACAGATATCCCAAGTCGTGAGCGACCTGCAGATCGCGCAGCAGATCCACGATCTGGGCCTGTACCGACATATCAAGGGCGGAGGTCGGTTCGTCCAGAACGACGAACCGGGGTTTCAGCACCATCGCCCGGGCGATGGAGATGCGCTGCCGCTGGCCGCCAGAGAACTCGTGCGGATAACGGTCCATGTGCTCGTGCTCAAGGCCCACCTCGTCGAGCACATCCGCAACACGTTTGCGTCGCTCGTCCTTGCCGACGTGGGGTTCGTGGATTCGCAATCCCTCCTCGATGATCTGCAGAACGGACAGGCGTGGCGACAGGCTGCCGAAGGGGTCCTGGAAGACGATCTGCATGTCCTTGCGGAGCGGAATCAGGTTCTTGCGGCTGACGTCGCTGATGTCGTCGCCGTCGAAGCGTACGGCGCCTTCGCTGGCTAGCAGGCGCAGCATCGCAAGGCCCAATGTGGTCTTGCCGGAGCCGGACTCGCCGACAACGCCAACGGTCTGCCCGGCGCGGACCTCGACGTCCACGGTCTCGACGGCGGTGAAGAAGCGGCGGCCCCCGAACCAGCCCTTGCCGATCGCATACTTCACGGTCAGTGCATCGGCCGCGGCAACCACGGGTGCCCGACCGTTGGCGGCCGGCGGGTCGCCCTTCGGCTCGGCGGCGAGCAGGTGCCGTGTATAGGCGTGGCGCGGCTCGTTGAAGATCTGACGGTTCGATCCGGCCTCGACGATTTCGCCTTCCGTCATCACGCAGACCCGCTTGGCCATGTTGCGGACGATGCCCAGATCGTGGGTGATGAGCAGCATCGCCATGTTCAGCTCGCCCTGAAGATCCTTCAAGAGCTTGAGGATCTGTGCCTGGATGGTCACATCGAGAGCGGTCGTGGGTTCATCGGCGATCAAGAGTTGCGGTTCGTTGGCAAGCGCCATCGCGATCATTACGCGCTGTCGCTGGCCGCCGGAGAGTTCATGCGGGTAGGCACCGAGGCGATCCTCGGCGTCCTGCAATCCAACCAGGTGGAGCAGTTCGAGGGTACGTTCCTGGGCCATCCTCGGCGACAGTCGCTTGTGCACGACGAGCGCTTCGCCGACCTGCTTGGCGATCGTGTGCAGGGGGTTCAGGGAGGTCATTGGCTCCTGGAAGATCATGCTGACAACACCGCCTCGGACATCGAGCAGGCGGTCTTTGTCGGCGCCAAGCATCTCTTCGCCGTTGACCAGGATGCTCCCGCCGGGATGGTGGGCCAGCGGGTAGGGGAGGAGTTGCAGGATCGAAAGGGCCGTTACCGATTTGCCGGAACCGGACTCGCCGACCAGAGCGACTGTCTCGCCCGCCTCGATGTCGAAGGATACGCCCCGTACCGCCGGCTCCTCGCCGAAGCTGACGTGCAGGTTGTGTACCTCAAGCAGCGCCATCACCTTCCCCCTGACGCCCGACCGCGCGGCCGGAACTCGCGACGATTCTAACCGTTAATCGCCCATGCAATGGAAAGGCGGTCGCGTCAAGTCGACCAACGTTCGATGCGCTCCCAGAGGTCGTTCGCCTCCGCTGCCGCGACAACCCGGCGCAGACGCACGTCATCCAGTCCGCGCCACGCCAAGGCGGGCAGCGAGCAGTCGAGGGGTAGATCGTTGCGAAGCGTGGCCAAGCGTTTGACGAGCAGCGCCTCGTCCCGGCGGTCGGCGAACTCGGCGGCAAGGTGGCCGCCGCGACGCACCGCCTGCCACTCCTCCCGCCCGGGAGGGAAGTCCTCGATCCGGCCATGCGCCGCCAGCATCCTGGCCGCGTTCTTCGGCCCCCATCCCGGCACCCCGGGAATCCCCTTGGCAGGGGCGCCGACCAGCGCCAGGTAGTCCGTGAACTGCCACGGCGCAATTGCGTAGCGCGCCCGGAAATCCGTTTCGTCGGTCACCGTCCCGCGTATGCGGTCCAGCACGACCACGTCCGTGCCCCGAATGCACTGGAACAGGTCGGTATCCGTCGTGCAGATCACCACCCGGCTCGCGGTCGCGTCGACACGAAGTGCGTGTGCGCCCGTCGCCAGCGCATCGTCGGCCTGGAAGCGCACCATCGGCCAAAGTCGGATGCCCAAGGCGCGTACGGCATCGAGGGCCAGGGCGCTCTGGCGGCGGATGAGCGTGCCGGGATCCTTCGCAGAACCTCCGCGTCCTGCCGGAAGGGGGTCGAATGCGACCGCGACGTATCCCGGCGCCGCATCGTCGATGCGCGGCTTCAATCCCTTGAGGAGAGACAGCAGGGTATGCAGCAGACCGCGCACCGCGCCGACCTCCTCGCCATCCGCGTTGGTGTGGCGCGGTGTGCCGTGAAAGCAGCGGAACAGCTCGAAGGTGCCGTCAACCAGGTAGACCTCGGCCATTGCGGCAAGCGAGTCAACGACCGCGGTCGAGCATCTCCCGACCGATGGCACCGGCTTTCCGCAGCGCCACGATCGCCGCCTCGTCCAATCCTAAGTCCTCGCCGAGCACCTCGTCGGTGTGTTCGCCGAGCAACGGTGCAGCCTCGATGTCGACCCGGCTCTTGGACATCCGGGCCGGCCAGCCGAGCAGCCGGATGTCGCCGTGGTCGGCATGCTGGAGTTCGTGGATGAAGCCGCGCTCGTTGAGATGGGGATCGGTGAACAGGTCGCTGGTCTCGTAGACCTGGCTCGCGCACACGCCGGCTTCAGCCAACGCCGTCATGGCTTCGCGCTTGGTCTTCGTACGCGTCCAGGCCGCGATCTCCGCGGCGAGAAGGTCGCGGTTGGCATGGCGTCGCTCGGGATCGTCGAAACGTTCATCGAGAAGCAGGTCGGGTTTGCCAATGGCCCGGCAGACGCCCGCCCACATGCGCGGATTGACGGCCATGATGAACACATAGTCGTTGGGACCGGCCCCTTTGCAGGGATAGAGCGACGTGAAAGGACTCACGCCATTGCCGGTCCGTTGCGCCGGAAGCTCCCCGTAGCGAGTGCGCGAAACGGCCGTGCGCAGGTAGTAGGTCATGGCCTCCTGCATGGACAACTCGATGAGCTGACCTTCGCCGGTGCGCTGTTTCTGAGCCCACGCGGCGGTCACCGCCAGCGCCGCTTGCATCCCGGTTCCCGCATCGCCCATGGTCGGTCCCGGGCGCATCGGCGGACCATCCGGCTCACCGGTGATGGAAAACGCGCCGGCCGCAGCTTGCGCCACCATGTCCATGCACTTGTAGTGCGCATGCGGCCCGCTGATTCCGAAGCCCTTGATGCGCACATAGATTATCTCGGGGTGGATCTCGCGCATGACGTCGTACCCGATGTCGAGCTTCTCGACCACGCCGGGCCCGTAGTTCTCCACGAATACGTCGTAGCGGGGAACCATTTTCAGCAGCACCTCCCGACCCTCAGACGTGTCGAGATGCAAGGTGATGCTGCGTTTGTTGCTGTTCCAGTTGACGAAATACTCCCGGTCGATGTTGCCGCCGCCCGCACGACCCCGGCCGGGGTCGCCGATGTCCGGACGTTCCACCTTCACCACGTCGGCCCCGAGAAAGGCGAGGCTCTGGGTGCAGCAGGTGCCCGCTTCATACTGCGTCATATCGAGGATGCGCATGCCGTCCAACGCTGCCATCGAGCTCTCTCCCGACCGGAGACCGGCAGTATAGCCGAGGCACTCAGCGTCGACGCCGGCCAAGGCGAACGATTCCAACCCGATTGGGCATCCTGTATAAATCGTCCCCTTCGCGTTGCACCGGGGGAGGAGAGGTGTTCTACGAATTGCGGCGATACAAGATCGCCGACGGCAAGATGGACGACTGGGTGCGGTTCATGGAAGAGGTCATCATCCCCTTCCAGATCGCCCAGGGGATGGTCATCGCCGGGAGCTTTCGGGGCGAGGACGAGACTACCTATGTCTGGCTGCGCCGGTTCGCCTCAGAAGCCGAGCGCGAGAAACTCTACGCCAAGGTCTACCAGAGCGAGAAGTGGCGGAATGAGATCGCGCCGCGGGTGGCCGAACTGATGCTGCCGGACATCGACGTGACGCGCATCGTGCCGACACCGCATTCGGTGATCAGCTAAGAGAGCTAACGAGGAGCGGAGTGATTCAATGACCGATCTGGCGTTTGCAGGCGCGGCCGAACTCGCGCGCAGGATTAAGAACAAGGAGGTCGGCTGCGTCGAGCTCCTGACCTACTACCTCGAGCGCGTGGACCGCTTCAATCCCGACCTCAATGCCATAGTCGTCGACATCCGCGACGAAGCGCTGGCGCGGGCCAGGGAGGCAGACCAGGCCCTCGCCGCTGGCCAGGACTGGGGGCCGCTGCACGGGGTGCCAATGACCGTGAAGGAATCCTACGACGTCACGGGCACGCCAACGACCTGGGGCGTGCTCGAACTCAAGGACAGCATCGCCGAGAAGGACGCCCTGTCGATTTCTCGCCTGCGCGGTGCGGGGGCCGTGATCTTCGGCAAGACCAACGTCCCGTACATGCTCTCGGATTTCCAGAGCTACAACGACATCTACGGCACGACTAACAATCCCTGGGATCTCGAACGCGCACCGGGCGGATCGTCCGGCGGTTCTGCCGCGTCCCTAGCTGCCGGCATGACGGGACTGGAGATGGGCTCCGATATCGGCGGATCGATCCGAAATCCCGCCCATTTCTGCGGCGTCTTCGGGCACAAGCCGACCTGGTTGCTGTTGCCGCCCCGCGGCCATGCCACCCGGGGGGTACTGAGTCCGTCCGACATCTCGGTGATTGGTCCGCTCGCACGCGCGGCGGCGGACCTCGCTGTCGCCGTGGACATTTGCGCCGGCCCGGACGAAATCGCGGCCCGCGGACTTACGCTCGATCTCCCGAGGCTCTCGAAGTCACCCGACGAACTCAAGGTGGCTGTGTGGCAGGACGACGACATGGCGGTCGTGGACGACACCGTCGCGGCGCGGGTCGCTGCGGTGGCCGACGCGCTGGCGCAAGCCGGCGCCGAGGTCGACGACGATGCCCGTCCCGTCGAACCGGAACACGCCCACACCGTCTACCAGTGTCTCCTGCAGGCGACCATGTCAGCGCGACTGCCTGCGGAGCGCTACGATGCCATCGCCAAGCGCGTCGAAGCGCTAGATCCCGACGACACGAGCCGAGACGCGAAGGTTCAGCGCTCCCAAGTCGCGCGTTTCAGGGAATGGACCGCCAACAACGAGCAGCGCACGCACATGCGCTGGCAGTGGCACGCCTTCTTCGAACGCTTCGACGTACTCGTCGCGCCGATCATGTCGACGTCCGCAATCCTCCACGACCATCGACCCTTCGGCGACCGCACACTGACGGTCAACGGCAAACCCGAACCCTATTTCAACCAGGTGTTCTGGGCAGGGCTGGCCAGCGGCGCGAACCTGCCGGCGACGGTGATCCCCACCGGGCTCGACGAGAAGGGCCTGCCCATTGGCGTTCAACTGATCGGCCCGGAGTACGGCGACCTCGTCACCATCGGGATCGCGGAGTTCCTGGAGCAGCAAGGCTTCTCGTTCAGGCCGCCACCCGGGTATTGAGTCAACCCGTTCGGCATGGCGACCGCCATCGCTCACCCCAACATCGCCCTGGTCAAGTATTGGGGCAAGCAACTCGGTCCCGGGAATCTACCTGCCACGCCGTCGCTGTCGATCACCGTTGCGGGCCTGGCCACGACTACCCGCGTCGAAGCCGCCGAGCGCGACTCGGTCTGCATCAACGGGGAAGTTCGCCGGGACACGAAGGTCGAGGGTCTGCTCGGTGCCATGCGGGAGGATTTCGACCTGCCGCCGCTGGGCATCCACACCCGCAACGACTTCCCAACCGGGGCGGGACTTGCTTCGTCCGCCTCCGGCTTCGCGGCGCTCGTCACGGCCATCGACGCCGAGTTCGAGTTGCGCCTGTCCCCACAAGAGCGTTCGGCCTGGGCGCGCAGGGGTTCGGCCTCAGCGGCGCGATCGATCTTCGGCGGCTTCGCGACACTCGCGCCGCGCGACGGCCATTGGAGCGGTGACAGGTTGCTGGCCAAGGATTCATGGCCGCTCGAACTCGTCATTGCGGTCACCGACGAGACCGCGAAGCCGGTTCCCTCGAGCGAGGGCATGGAGCGTTCACGCGCCACGTCGCCGTTCTACGAGGCCTGGTGCCGTAGCACCGAAGCCGATTTCGAGACCGCTTGCCAGGCCGTGACCAAGCGCGACTTCGGATTGTTATCGGCGGTCGCCGAGCACAGTTGCATGAAGTTGCACGCGCTGATGCTGTCGTCCCGACCTGCCCTTCTGTATTGGAATCAGGCCACCATCGCGGCCATCGCGACGATTCGCCGCCTCCAGGACGCCGGAACGTCCGTGTTCTACACGATCGATGCCGGTCCGCAGGTAAAGGCGGTGTGCGCACCCGGCCAGGGCGGAGGGGTCGCCGCGTTGCTGGCCAGGTCGCCGGGCGTTCTGCGGGTCGTGCGCGGTGCACTCGGCGATGGGGCACGTCTCGCCAACAGCCCGCAACCATCGTGATCGAGGCGTCCGCACCCGGCAAACTCGTCATCAGCGGGGAGTATGCCGTGCTGGCCGGCGCACCGGCACTTGTCGCCGCCGTGGATCGTCGGGTCACCTGCTCGGTCACGACGCAGGAAAGTGGCGGCTGGCGCTTCGTCAGCACCGGCTTCGAAGACGACCTGACGCTATCGAAGGACGACGTGTTCGACGCGCCGCCCACGACCATCCCCGGGATTGTCCGGCGCAGCATCGCGGCGGCCGATGCGCCGGAACACATCCAAGTGCGCATCGACTCCTCGAATTGCTACCGGGACGGGATCAAACTGGGCGTGGGATCCAGCGCCGCCACCGTCACCGCCGTGGCCACGGCCTTCGGCGTCCTAGCCGGCAGCGCACCGCGATTGACCGACCTCTACGACCTCCACGAGCGTTTCCAGGGCGGAGGCAGCGGTCTCGATGTCGCCGCCGCGGTAACCGGCGGCGTGATTCGATTCGAGGATCGAGTCGCGACTCCGGTGCGCCTGCCAACCGGGATTCACTTCGCCTTCGTGTTCACCGGTTCCGGCACGCGAACGGCGACGTTGTTGGCGGCGTTCGACGCATGGCGGCGACGGGGTTCTACCGCCCCACTCGAACGACTCGCCGCCGGCGCCCGGGACGTCGTCGACAGCACGGCGCATCCAGACGCCTTCGTGGACGCCTTGGGCGAGTACACCGACCAGCTCGAACGCTTCGACCGGACGGCCCGGATCGGCATCCTCGGCCCCGGTCACCAACGCGCCCGGGAACTGGCGTCCCGCCTTGGCGTGGTCTACAAACCTTGCGGCGCCGGCGGTGGCGATACCGGCATGGCCGTTTCCGGGGACATCGACGCAATCAACGCATTTAGGAAGTCGGTGGCGACTACGGGGCTCGAGGTCCTGCGCATGGCAATGTCCCGGCAGGGCGTTCAAGTTCGGACGGGCTGAGAACTGGCGATTCGCCCGGCTTGCCAAGTGTGACACCACGGCGTCACACTCAGCGATCAAAACAACAACACCAGGGGGAAACATGGGGACACCCGCGCGGGTTGTGGTGATGCCAGGGGCACCCGGGCCTCTCGAACTGCAAGAGATCACCTTGCCCGACCCGGATCCGAACCAGGTCGTGGTCCGCCAGTTCGCTTCGGGCGTCTGCCACTCGCAACTGCACCAGATGCACCGGCCACGCCGGCGACCGGGGCTGCTTGGCCACGAGTCCACCGGCATCGTCCTCAAGAAAGGCTCCGCGGTCAGCCATGTGGATGAAGGCGACATGGTGCTGGTCACCTGGGTACCCAGGGACGCCGCCAATGCGAGCGGTGCGCCGGCCCGTAGTTCAGTGGACATCGGCGGGGGCGAGACGGTCTCGACGAGCGTGTTCACCTGGGCCGACCACACCATCGCCGACGAACAGTACGTGGTCGCCGCACCCAGCAACATCGCCACCGACGTGACGGCGATCATCGGCTGCGCCGTGATGACCGGCGCCGGTGCCGTATTGAACACGGCCAACGTCCAGGAGGGGGATTCCGTCGCGATCTTCGGCGTCGGCGGCGTCGGATTGTCTGCCGTTGTGGGGGCCAAGATGCGCGGTGCGAACCCGATCATCGCGGTGGATCTCGACGACGCCAAGCTTGAGTTCGCCAAGCGCTTCGGCGCCACCGACGGCATCAACGCCGGCAAGGTGAACGCAGTGGAGGCCATTCACGCCATGACCGGCAAACCCGGTCAGATCGCCTCGGGTGGCGTGCCAGTGACCGGGGTCGATTTCGCCTTCGACTGCATCGGTCTCAAGGTCACCATGGAACAGATCGTGCCGGCCTGCCGAGGCGGGCACTTCGGTGCCTGCCAAGGCGGAACCGCGGTGCTCGTTGGCGTTCCCCAGACCACCGTGGAACTGAACGCCGGGCAGATGCTCGCCCAGGAGAAGCAGTTCCGTGGCTCCATCGGCGGATCCTGTTCGCCGGATCGCGATTTCCCCATGTTCCTCGACTGGCATGCCAACGGCGACCTGGACCTCGAATCGCTGGTCACCGAGCGCTATCCGATCGAAGACATCAACGAAGCCACCACCGCGCTGGAGGAAGGGCGGATCAGCGGGCGCTCGATACTCGAGTTCTGAGCTTTCGCGACCAAACACGGATGAACCACGTGGAGACGCGCCATTAAGACGCTGCTGAACACCCGCCGATACCGGATCGCACCCGGCGAGAAAGTCGATCTCGGATCGCTGCCGACGTTGCCGTCGTTTGTCCGCCGCGGCAAGTCCGCGCTTCGCGAAATGCTCGACAACTACGTGGCGCGGTTCGCCGAACTCCAGGAGGCCATGTACGCCGAAAGCCGCCAAGCGCTCTTGCTCGTTTTCCAAGGCATGGACGCTTCCGGCAAGGACAGCACGATCAAGCATGTCACGACCGGCGTGAACCCCCAGGGATTTCGGGTCTCGAACTTCCGCCAACCGACCTACAAGGACATGGAGTACAGCTACCTGCACCGGCACTGGATGACACTGCCCGAACGCGGCCGCATCGGCATCTTCAACCGCTCCCACTACGAGGAAGTGGTCACGCTGCGCGTCAACCCGGACCTCCTCGCAGGCCGCAGACTTCCCCCGCGACCGGTGGACGACGCGTTCTGGGACGAACGGTTGCGTGACATCGTCGCTTTCGAACACCATCTGGTCGGAAACGGAACGACGATCGTCAAGTTCTTCCTGAACGTTTCCAAGAAGGAGCAGAAGGCCCGACTTCTGGAACGCCTGAACGATCCCACCAAGCACTGGAAGTTCGACCCCGCCGACCTCGAAGCGCGCGCACTGTGGGACGACTACAAGCGGGCCTACGAGGCGGCCTTCGAAGCGACAAGCACCAAGCAAGCACCCTGGTACGTGATCCCCGGCGACAACAAGCCCGCCATGCGCGTCGTCGTCGCCGCCGTCATCGTCGACACCCTTGCCCGCATGAAGCCCCGCTACCCGGAGCCCGATCCGGCGATGGCACAGGCCATCAAGGCGGCGAGGAAAGCCCTGTCGTAGGCCGCCACGGCTCGACTCCTGCAGAGCGCCGACGAGCACGGCATGCGCCAAGCCGACCTGATCGCACTGCTCGCCCAATGGCTGAAGAGCCAGCGCGCGGTTGCCGGCGCTTTCCTCGGCGGCAGCTTTGGTCGCGGCGATGCCGATGACTACAGCGACGTGGACATCTATGTTGTCACCGCCGAATCGGCGCAGATTCAGACCGTCGCCAACGCCCTCGCCGACGGTCTGGATAGGGTCACCTCCATCCTGTTCTCGAAGACACTGCCGAACGCGCGGACCATCAATGCCATAACCACCGAATGGCTCCGGTTCGATCTCACGGTGGTGAGTCCCCCGGAGCTTGCGTTCCTGGCCAAAAGCGAACTCGAGCCGCTGTTCGACCGCAGCGGCGCGCTTGAGACGATTCGCCACTCGGACCAACAACCCCCGACGCCAACGCCCGACCACCTGCTCGACATCGTCAACGAGTTCATTCGGGTGCTCGGCCTAACGGTCGTCGTCAAGGGAAGAGACGACGTCGTCGTCGCTCAGAACGGCGTCGAGCTACTACGCGGCATGTTGATCCGGGTCATGGTGATGGAGAACCGGCCCCAGTGCCGCCGAGGCGTACTCGCATTGAGGCAGGATCTCACGACGGACCAGTTCACTGTCCTGGCCGCGTTGCCACCCCTTCAAGCCAATTGGCCGAGCATTTTCGCCCGCACCACGGCAATCAGCCGGGAGTTCCTACCCCGTGCCCGTCGTCTCGCTGCGGAACTAGGCGCAACGTGGCCAGAGGAGTTCGAGCGCGTGACGCGCGCCCACTTAGACAAGCAGATCGGCCAGGCTGGCCTCATACCAACTCGATGCGAGCCTTAACTCCAGGCGCTCCCGCCAAGCGGCGGTCGCAGGTCACGAGCACGGTCGACAACGTCTCGGCAAGCGCGACGTAGACGGCATCGTAGGCACTGACGTTCGCGCGTAGTTCCCAGATTCGCGCCAGGAACGGCTCGTGGGGATAGCGGTCTACGTCGAAATCGCGCCAATGGTCCAACGCCAGCGACCCGCGCTCTACGCTCAACGCACCTCGCGATACGTAACGGCGCAACGCCTGGGCGATTTCCAGATCGATCAAGTGCGGGACGGACACGGCTTCGCTGTCGTCCATCAGCCGAGCAGCAAGCCTCCCCCCGGAGTCGGTGTTGAGGAGAAACTCTACGGCACCAGATGCATCAAGAACCACTCTAAGGGTCTCGCGAAAGATCCCGCGTGTTCCGCTCCTCCTGGATGACCTCGGCAGGCGGGGGATCGAGTCGGACTGCAGCTTGCCTACGCACGGCTTCCACCAATTCTCGACGGCTTGGCCGTGCCAGCGCCTTCTCAACCTGACGCAGTATGTAGAGCGACATGGACACGCCCTCCAGTGCCGCTCGAGCCTTGATCTGGCGGTGCAACGCGTCCGGTACGTTGCGTATCTGAATCATGCCTGTCATCAACGGAGCATGAATTCATGTTTCGAGCATGTCAAGCATGTCGAGAGTAGGGACACGGCAATCCTCGGAAAGACGCCCCCTAGGGGACGGCGGGCTTGTCCCGTCCCGTTGGAAAACCGGCCCGGGCGACCACAAGGGTCGCCCCTACGGTGCCAATCCGAGGCGTTCCAGGAACTCGACCATCAACGCGACGCATTCCTTCGGCTTTTCGAGTTGCAGGAAGTGAGTTGCCCCCGACACGAAGTCGCAGTCGAGACTATCGAGCGCATCGAGATCAAGGCTCGACCCGAATGGTGAACGCAAGGCCGCATCGGCACGAATCACCTTGACCGGACATGCGAAGTCACGCGGATCAGGATTCAGGATATAGGCCAACGCCCATTCGCAGATTCGGGACTCGTACTCGGGCGGGCAGCGGAGCTCGTAGCCTTCGTCCGTCCTCCGCCGGAGGGTCGTCTCGGCGAACAGGTCTGGCACACCCGGCAGAAATCGCGAGAACGCGGGCGCGTTGCGGACGCCGTCGGCGAGTTCCGCCGTCGTCTCGAAATGCCGTTTCCGCTGGCGCGCACCCCGGCTCTGCCGCCCCCATCGAGCCTCGGCCCCGAGCAGGTCGGCATTCGGCGCGTATACGGGCGGGTCGAACAGCACGAGGGCCTCGAAGCCGCTGCCGGGATGGTCATCAGCAAGTGCTGTGGTCGCCGACATGGAATGGAAGACGCCGACCCGGGGCTTCGGGCCGAAGGTTCGGTCGATACACCTCGCGATGGCCCGGTTGTCCGCGACGAAGGACGCGATGCTGTGTTCGGCGATATCTCCGAGTTCGTTCCAGCCGTGGTTGCGGAAGTCGTAGAGGACGAGATCGAACCGATTCGTGAGCAACGACCAGAACGGGTAGTAGAGATCGACGGCGAGGCCGTTGCCGTGACTCAGCACCAACCGGGTTCCGTCAGGGTTTCCGTGTCGGCGAAGAACGACGCAAGTGCCGTCGTCCAGTTCGACCTCGGCCACCGCTTGGGGTTCGGGTACCTGCCAGCGGGCCACGCCTTCCTCTCGTGTTGCGACCGCCTACCAGGTGTCGATATACGGGTACTTCTTGCCCGTCCGCGGCACCTTGGGCGGCAGGCGTTTCAAGCTGCTCGCGATCCAGCTTCGGGTGTCGGCGGGATCGATCACGTCGTCGAGCCCTCCGCCGACTCCCGCATTGATCGCCTTCGCACTCTCGTAGGCGCGCGCCACGCGTCGCTCGAACTCGACACGGCGCTCCTCGGGGTCCTCGATCGCCGCTAGTTCCTTGCGGAAGCCGAGCTTCACGGACCCTTCGATGTTCATGCCCGCGAACTCCGCCGTCGGCCACGCCACGGTGAAGAAGCCGACCAGCGAACTGGCACCGCACATGGCCTGAACGCCGAGACCGTAGGCCTTGCGGACCACCACGCCGAACAACGGCACGGTCAGGTTGGCCCCGGCGTTGAACATGCGCACGCAATGGCGGACCAGGGCGGTCTTTTCCACATCCGGGCCAACCATCATCCCCGGGCAGTCCATCAGGCTCAGCACCGGGATGTCGAAGGCATCGCAGAGCTGGATGAAGCGCGCCCCCTTGTCGGCACCGTCGGAGTCGATGGCACCCGCGAGATGGTGCGGATTGTTGGCAATGACGCCCATCGGGTGGCCTTCGACGCGAATGAAGGCGGTGATGACGCCGATGCCGAACTTCTCGCGGATCTCGAGCACGGAACCGACGTCGGCGATGGTGCGCACGATCTCCTTCATGTCGTACAGGCGCAGCCGGTTCTCGGGGACGACGTGGCGCAACCGGCGTTGGTCATGGGCTTCCCATTCGGCGACCGAGCCCTGGAAGTAGGACAGATACCGCTTGGCGACTTCCACGGCCTCCTCTTCATCCTTGGCGAGCAGGTCGACCACGCCGTTCGGGACCTGGAAGGACATCGGTCCGACTTCCTCCGGCGTGTAGATGCCCAGTCCCCCGCCTTCGATCATGGCGGGTCCCCCCATGGCGACGGTGGTGCGTTCGGTGGCGATGATCACGTCGCAGCAGGCGACGAGCGCCGTGTTGCCGGCGAAGGTCCGGCCGTTGATGACGCTGATCAGCGGCACGAGGCCCGAGAGCTTCGAGAACTGGGTGAACGTGTCGGTGTCGAAGGCGACCCCAGGGCCCTTGGCGTCGTCGCCGGGCCGACCGCCCCCGCCCTCGCCGAACAGGATCAGCGGAATGCGGAACCGTTCCGCCAGTTCGAACATCCGATCCTGCTTGTAGTGGTTGCGGCCGCCCTGGGTTCCGGCCAGCACCGTGTAGTCGTAGTGCACGAGCATGGCGCGAGCCGCTTCCTCGCCGAAGAGATGCGCGTTGATCGTGCACAACCCGGCGATAAGCCCATCCGCGGGCGTGTTCTTGCGCAGGGTCTCCATGTCGTAGCGCGTATGCTGGCGGGCGACGATCAGCGGCCAGTACTCCTTGAACGAACCCGGGTCGGCGAGCTGGGCGATGTTCTCCCGGGGCATGCGGTAGCCGCGGCCGTAGCGCTTGGCGACGGCCTCGGGCCGGTTCTCGTCGAGGATGTAGGCGTGGCGCTCGTAGGTGAGTTCCAGGTCCGGGCGGATGAAGTCGGGATCGAGTTCCTCGGCGGTTGCCGCCGCATCGCCACCGACTTCGGCTTCCTCGACGAAGACGATCGGATACCCCTCGCGGACCACGTCGCCTTCCGCCATCGTGACCTGCCGGACGATGCCGTCCCGGTCGGCGGCGATGACGTGCTCCATCTTCATAGCCTCGACCACCGCGACGGGCTGGCCCCTGCGGACCTCGTCGTCCACGGCCACATCCAGCGAAACGATGGTGCCCTGTATGGGCGAACTCAACCCCGTTGATCCCTCGGGGCCCGCAATCGCTGGTTCGTGGATCTGCTCCGTTGCCGACGAGGCCTGCTCCGCCTTGACCTTGGCATCGTGATCGAACAACGCCAGCGGATCGCTGGTGTCCACACGGGCGCCGGCGAAGCCATCCGTCGGTGCCGTTTCCGCCGAAGCCGCGGCGAACCGTTGCGGGGCGTGGGCCGACGGCACGGCAAGCTCCGCCATGTGTTCGTCTACCCAGCGCGTATGCACGCGCCCGGCGGCGAAGTCTTCGTGGGCCAGAACGTTCTGCAGGAACGGGATGTTGGTGCCGACGCCCTCCAGGCGAAACTCGGACAGTGCCCGGGCCGTCCGGGCGAGGGCACCCGAGAAGTCCTTGCCCGGCGAATGGCCGATGACCTTGGCCAGAAGCGAGTCGAACGCCGTGCTGGTGCGGTAGCCCGCGTACCCGAAGCCGTCGGTGCGCACGCCCGGTCCCGTCGGCGCTTCGTAGGCGGTGAGTGTCCCGCTGGCCGGCCGTACGGTGCCGTCCTCGCCGAAGGTCTCCATGTTGACCCGCGTCTGGATGGCGTAGCCACGGGGCTTGGCCACCCCCGGATCATCGAGCCCAAGGTCGGCGAGCGAAGCGCCTTCGGCGAGACGGATCTGCGCCTGGACGATGTCCACGCCGGTGACTTCCTCAGTGACGGTGTGTTCGACCTGAAGGCGGGCGTTGGTTTCGATGAATACGAACGGCCGATCCTTGCCGGACGCGTCTACCAGGAACTCGAAAGTGCCGAGGTTCGAATAGCGTTGGTTTTCCGCAAACCGCACGGCGGCGGCGATGATCGCGCCTCGCACCTCGTCGTCGAGACACGGCGCCGGCGCGATCTCGATGACCTTCTGGTGGCGGCGCTGGACGCTGCACTCGCGCTCGCCGAGGTGGGCCACGTTGCCCTCAACGTCGCCGAGGATCTGTACCTCGACATGCCTTGCGCGGCTCAGGAACTCCTCGACGTAGACATCCTCGACGCCGAAGGCCGCCCGCGCTTCGGATCGGCAGCGTTCGTAGGTGGCCTCCAGGTCGGCCGCGTCTTCGACGACCCGCGTGCCACGCCCGCCACCACCTGCAACGGCCTTGATGATCATGGCGCCCCCGTCGAGCGACGCCAGGAACTCGCGCGCCTCCTCCAGGGTGGCTGCGTGGTCCAACCCCTTGAGCACCGGCACGTCTGCCGCCACGGCCGCAGCGCGGGCCCGGCCCTTGTCGCCGAACAGTTCGAGGTGTTCGGTTTTCGGGCCCACAAAAACAATGCCAGCGTCCGCGCAGCGCCGGACGAAACTTCCCCGTTCCGCCAGGAATCCGTAGCCAGGATGGATCGCGCCGCAACCTGCGTCCTTGGCCGCTCGGACAATCGCGTCTTCATCCAGATAGGCGGCAGCGCCGATGCCGTCGAGTGCGAGGGCTTCGTCCGCCGCCCGAACGTGCAGGCTGGCTGCATCGTCCTCGGAGTGCACGGCCACCGTACGCAAGCCAAGCTCGGCGGCCGCCCGCGCGATGCGAATGGCGATTTCACCCCGGTTGGCGATGAGCACGGCGTCGAAACTCATAGGATCTCCTAGTCGTCTCCCGGTCGTGGCTCGAAAAAGCTGGCTGGCACCTGCATGCCCCGGTCGATGCCAATCGGTCGCAGTTCACGCGGGCGTTTGGGCAACGGGCGAATCTCGGCGATCGGCACGTCGCGGCGGCAGATTACGAAGGTCTCGCCACCTTCGACCCGTGCTAAATAGTGGGATAGCCGGGCTCTCGCTTCGTAGACATTGATCCTGTTCATGGCGGGATACTATCCAAACGAAGCTCCGCCGCTACGAATCCACGACTTGCCACTGCACCAGCGTATGGGGCGGATCGTCGTCGCGATGATGCTCAAAGACAGCCTGCACGGCGGCACCGATCCGTACGTCCTGCCGGGGGTCGCCCACCAGATTGCCCACCATGCGCGCGCCGTCGTGGTCTGGGAACTCGACCAGCACGACGATGTACGGACCCTGCTCGTTCAATGCGGGGTGCACGGGGTGCCAGACCCGCTCGTAGCTGTAGACGCGACCCGTCAAGGGGATCTCCTCGAAGGCCAGGTCGTCGGAGTGGCAGTTGTGGCAGATCCATTCGGGGCCCCACTGCCAGGCGCCGCATGACCGGCAGCGCTGCATCACCAGGCGTTCCTCGGCCACGGCTTCCCAGTACGGCGCATCCAGCCCGTCCGGCGCGGGCGCCGGTTTCGGCAAGCCCGGGTTCAGGTAGGCCGTCATACCGTCGCCTCCGAGCCGTACACCGACGAACTCACCGGCGTCACCATCGGTCCCGACACCACCATCGAGACGTCGACGTCCTCGACCTGGTTTGGCGAGGTGCGCCGGATCTGGCGTACCGCCTCGATATTGAGTTCGAGCCCGTGCATATAGCACTCCGCGAGGTTGCCGCCGCTGGTATTGGTGGGCAGCTTGCCGTCGGGTGCGAGGAGGTTCTCCGTGGTCAGAAACTCGTTGCATTCGTCCGGCTCGCAGAAGCCGTGCTCGACGATGCTCATCAGCACGCCGCCGGTGAAGTTCTCGTAGCACTGCAGCACGTCCACGTCGTCGGGACCGCACCCGGCCATGTCGTACAGGCGCGGCACGCAGGTCTTGAAGTTCGAGGTGGCGTAGTCAGGCGTGTTGTGGACCGACGCACCAGCCCGGTAATGGGAACCCGTGACCGCGCCCAGTATGTAGACCGGGGGATGGTCGAAATCCTTAGCCCGTTCCGCGGGAACGACGATCATGGCTGCGGCGCCATCGTTCTCCTGGCAGCAGTCGAAGAGGTGAAACGGCTCGACGATCCAGCGCGAGGCGTCGTATTTCGCCTCGTCCAGGGGCCGTCCGTACATGACCGCACGGGGATTGGCCTGGGCATGGTGGTAGGAAGCGAGCGAGATCGCGCGCAACGCCGGCTGTTCGACACCGTGGTCGTGCATGAAGCGCTGAACCTTCATCGCGAAGCTCTGGGCGGGCGACATCAGGCCGTAGGGAACGGTGAACGCGCCTCCGCCCGAGACCACGTTGCTGCGCGGTCCCTGGCCGAAGCGTCCGAACTGGCCCTGCGCCAGGGCGCGGAACACCACGACACATTCCGCTAGGCCCGTGGCCACGGCCGCGGCCGCATGAGCAACCGCCGCGGAACCGCCGCCGCCGCCGCCGCCCCACTGCATGTTGGAAAAGCGCAGGTCGTGGATGCCGAGCGCGTTGGCCAGCCGCGACGGATCGCTGCGGTCGTTGGAGAACGACGCGAAGCCGTCCACCTCCTTCGGCGAGATTCCCGCGTCTTCGCAGGCGGCGAGGATCGCCTTCAGCGCCAGCTTGAACTCGGCGTCCGGCGACTGGCCGCGCTTGTAGTAGGTGGTTTCGCCCACGCCGACAATCGCCGTGGCGCCCCTCAAGGTTCGGTTCACCCGTATCCCCTCCGTACCGGTCGAACGGGCGATTCTACCGCCCCACGGAAATCCCTACATCGGCACCATCAGCCGTCGCCAGAACGCCATCATGTCGTCGTGGAACTGCTGGGCGAAGTCCGCCTCGGTGCCGATGCGTACACCCCGTCGTGCGTAGCCCGCCTTCAGGGCGTAGATCATCGTCTCGCGTTCGCTCAAGTTCGGATCCGCAACACCCGTCGCCGGATGGATCGCCGCGCCGTCGTCGCGCAGGTAGACCGTCGGCGCACCCGGCGCCACGACCCCATCCTCGATGAGTTCAATGGGCGTATCCCGGTCGAAGCTGTGATGCGCACCCGGAAACAACCGGAAGCTGGCTTCGCATCCGACGAGCCTCATCGCATGCACATGGGCCTGGACCTGCTGGGGCAGGCACCACTCGTCCCGGTCGCCGATGACCGCACGGACGACGGTCTCTCCCACATCCGGTCGTTCGAACTGCTGGCCGCACCAGGGATAGGCGGCGTAGACCGCGTGCAGCGACACGCCGCCCGTGTCGATCAGCTTCGCCATGGAGGCGGCCGACAACACCGCCGAGCCGCCGCGGCTGTGCCCCTGGGCACCGATCCGCGTTGGATCGATGTATTCCCGATCGTGAAGCAGGGTAGCGGTCGCGAGGACGTCCCATGCGCTGGCGGCAAAGGAGTACTGCGCTTGGTTCGCCACGGTGGATGTCACGCCCCGCCCGCCGAACGGATCGACGACGCAGGCGGCGATGCCCGCGTCGGTCAGCAGTTCCGCCTTGAAGACATGCGAAGGCGCCACGCCCAAGCTGCCTGGGACGACGATCACCACGGGCCACGGGCCCTCGCCGGGCGGAGCGAACACAACACCGCGGATCTCCGCCGCCTCCATTTGCCCCGATTCGGTTATCGCCTGGTAGAAGCCCGTCGGGTTCGCGGTCGGCACGGCCACGCGTTCGCCGGCAACGCCGTTGCCAAGCACGATCTCTTCGTCGGCAAATGCCACTGGTTTCTCCATCGAGGCAGGGCACAACCCTCACCGCCGGGTCGTGTTGCAGCTGGCGGTATTGATCCGTTGAGCCGCGTTACCGGCCCAGCTTTTTCCGTTCCGATCCCGTTTGGCCCGTTCCCCGTTCTCCAGATCAGCCGTGTGGCGCACCGCAGCGCCGCCGACACGCGCCGGTCCCCATGACCGTGCGCATAACCAGCGCCGAGGGGATGTTGGGGCTTTGCGGATTGACCGTCACTTGCTCGAGGCGCGGATTCAGGACCAAGTCCATGTCCTCCAACGGAATCGAACCCAAAAGCACGCTATCGCCCAACACGAACGCGCCGACGAAACACGAGCGGTTCTCGAATCGCACTTGAACCGGGCCCACGTACGGCACCAGCGTGACCTTGCCATCGGCGGTCGTCACCTCGCGGCGTTCCAATTCCTCAAGCTCCAGCTGGAGGGCGATATGCGCCGGAATGCATAGGTTGACGGTGCCGGTGTCGACCAACGCACGCACTACCATGGGTGCCAGCGCATCGTTGCGGTGACGCGGGTTGGAGAGGGTCACTTCGGCGTAGATCATGCCCATCGTCAGATACCGTCTCGTCTCGGGAGCAACGGTATCACGATGTCGCCGCCACGCACCAAGCGAAGCCTTATCCAACAGGAGATGGGTCTCAAGCGGAGCCTCCGAGATCATCGGAAGAGGACCACTTTGGGGCAGGACCTAGCGAACGCCAGTTTCGTGGTTCAATTGGCGGCGTGTTCCCCGTCGCGAGTAAGACATGCCCATCAACCCAGACGCCGTCGGCGAGACCGGCGGGCCGGTTTCGCGTTCCTGGACCTCGAAGGACGCCCTGCTGTACGCCGTCGGCATCGGTGGCGGTACCGACGAACTGCCGTTCACCACCGAGAACACCCACGGCGTCGCGCAGCGCGTCTTCCCGACCTTCGCGGTCATCATCGGGGGCGGCGGATCGCCGATGAACAAGGTGGGGAGCTTCAACCCCGCCCTGATGGTGCACGGCGAACAAGGCATCGAACTGTTGGACGAGATCCCCCCGGACGGCGAGGTCGAAAGCCGCGGACGGATCGCCGGCATCTGGGACAAGGGCAGCGCCGCCGTGCTCGAGTTCGAGTCCGAGTCCGTGAACAGGGCGACCGGCAAGCCGCTGCTCCGGACCCGTTCGATGCTGTTCTGCCGCGGCGAAGGCGGCTGGGGCGGCGACCGGGGGCCGTCGGAACGGCTGCAATACCCGGACGCCGAGCCAACCCACCAGGTCACCTACAAGACCCGCGAGGACCAGGCGCTGACATACCGCCTCTCCGGCGACCGCAATCCGTTGCATTCAGATCCGTCGTTCGCGGCCCGGGGCGGCTTCGAGAAACCCATCCTGCACGGCCTGTGTACCTACGGCTTCACGGGGCGGGCGCTGTTGCACAGCCTGTGCGGGGGCGATCCCTCGCGGTTCCGGTCCATGAACGGGCGTTTCTCGAGGCCCGTAATCCCCGGTGACACCCTGACCGTGTCGATGTGGGCCGACGGCAACCGGGCGTTGTTCCGCACCACCAACCAGGATGGCGACGTGGTGATTGATCAAGGTTTGTGCACGTTCCAGTGAACGTCGCCCAACGCCACACAGGCGAGGGCTCGGCTATGATTCGGGAACGAACCTAGTCGGGACTGGCCAGTGAACCTGAACTCGCAGCACAAGACCCTCATCGGCGTGGCGGTCGCATTGACCGCCCTGTGCGTCGTGGCGCGCTTGCTCCCACACCCACCCAACTTCGCACCGGCGACCGCCGTCGCCATGTTCGGCTGCGTGTTCTTCTCGCGGCGTTGGCATGCCGGTGCCGTGGTCGTCTTGGGGATGATCGTCAGCGACTGGTTCATCGGCTTCTACGACACCGGGGTCATGCTGACCGTCTACGCGTCCCTGTTGATGCCACTCGTTGCCCAACGCTTCTTGGGCAAGTCCAACGCCGTCCGTCTCGGCACGGTGGCCGTGGTCTCGGGGGTCGGTTTCTATCTCACGACGAACGCCGCGGTATGGTTCTTCACGAACGCATACCCCCCAACCCTCGACGGTCTCGCGGCCAGCTACCTCGCCGGCCTTCCGTTCCTGAAGTGGACGCTGCTCGGAAACGTCTTCTATACGGCGGTCCTGTTCGGTACCTATGGAATTGTCCGCCGCAGCGTCGCGGGAATCGCCCAGCCCGCCCGTGCGTGACCAGGCCGGCCGCCGGCGTGTCTGGACTCTCGTCCATGCCACTTGCCTGCTACTGGCGTTCTCCGCATTCGCCGAAGAAGCACTGCAGGTCGCCGTTCATCTTGAGATTCGCGATGAGTTGACCGGCAGCGACCTCGAGGTCTCGATCCGCCGCAACGCTTCGGTCGGCACCAAGGGCATCGACTTCATGGACGAAGTCGTCGACATGGAATCCCGCCGCTATCCCGGCGTGGGGGTTTTCGTCACGAGCCTGTGCGGTGTCGAGGCACCCAACGGCGCATTCTGGGCACTCTCGATCGACGGCGAGCGCGCCGAGAAGGGAATCAGCGAGCTTAGTATCGAGCGACCGGTCCGGATCGGTTGGGACTTGGTGAAGATGGATTCCGAGGAGCGACGGCCATAAGAACCACACTGACCATCGACGACGATGTCGCCGCGAAGCTGCGCGATGAGATGGCGAAATCGCGACGCAGCCTGGCAGCCTGAAGGAAGTCGTGAATGCGGCCCTCCGTCGTGGCCTCAACGCGTCTAGCGACGAAGGTCTCGCGACTCCCTTTACCGTGACAGCTCGTCCCATGGGTTTGCGGCGCGGGTTCGACCTCCACGACATCGGCGGCTTGCTTGAATCCCTGGACGGTGTCGCAAGGCGGTGATACTCGCCGACGCCAATCCGATACTCTCCGCTTGCGGCGGTGCCACGATCGCTACCACCGACCGGGATTTCATGCGATTCTCGGGATTGAAGATCGTCAAGGCGGATTCATGAGCCACGACCTAGTCATTCGCGACGGCCAAATCGTCGACGGCACGGGCACCGCGCCGTTTGCCGCGGATGTCGCCATCGACGGCGACACCATCACCGCCATCGGCAAGGTGGACGGTCGCGGCAAGGAGGAGATTCGTGCCCACGGGCTCGCGGTGACGCCCGGGTTCATCGATCTGCACACCCACCTCGATGCGCAGATCGGCTGGGATCCGATGCTGACGCCCATCTCCTGGCACGGCGTTACTACCGCCCTGCTCGGCAACTGCGGCGTGACCTTCGCGCCGTGCAAGCCCACCGACCGGCAGTTCCTCGCCGAGATGATGGAGACCGTTGAGGACATTCCACGGGAAGCCATCCTGTCCGGGCTGCCGTGGAACTGGGAGACCTACGGCGAGTATCTGGACGCCTTGGAATCGATGCACCCCGCGATCAACGTCACCGGCATGGTCGGCCACGGCGCGGTGCGGTTCTACGTCATGGGCCACCGGGGCATCGACGAGAATCCGACAGCCGAGGAGATTGCCGAGATCGCCAAGGTCGCCGGCCAGTCGGTGAAGGACGGCGCCATCGGGTTCTCCACCAACCGATTGCCAGGGCACCGGTTGCCGGACGGACGGTCGATCCCAGGAACCTTTGCCGAAGCGGCGGAGCTCGAAGCCATCGCCCAGGCGGTTGGCAGCCACAACGGCTTGATGCAGAACGTTCCCTGGTACGCCCCGAACGCCATCAAGAAGGATCTTGACCTGCTTGGCCGGCAGGCCAGTGCGGGCGGCGGTCGCGTCCTGTTCAGTGTCGTGGAGACCGAGACCTTCCGCTTCGACGACCCGCACCAGATCGTCGAGGATCTGCGTGCCGGAGGCGCCCAGATCTACGGAGTGACCGTACCCCGGCCGGGTGGCTTCGTCTCGACGCTCAAGACGAACATCCTGTTCCCGGCATGGGCCAAGCTGCGCGGGATGGACATCGACGAACGCCTCGACGCGATCCGCGACGAGGCGTTCCGCGCCGAACTGATCGAGGCGGCAAAAGCCGATCCGTCGAGCATCCCCTTCGCCCAGGGCCTGCGCTGGATGGGCAACGGCGAGCGGCCGGTCTACACCAAGCCGGCGGGAGACAATCTCAGTGCATTGGCGGAAGCCGCCGGCGAACACCCTGCGGAGACCTGGCTCCGACTAACGCTCGACAGCAACGGTGGCGCTGTATTCCATCGCCCGTTCTTCAACATGAAGTTCGACGCCGTGGAGTCGCTCATGCAACGCGACTGGGTGGTGCCGGGTCTCGGTGATGCGGGGGCACATGTGTCCCAGATCATGGACTCCGGCTGGCCGTCGTTCCTGCTCAGCCACTGGGTGCGCGACCAGGGCAAGGTGTCGCTCGCGGAGGCGATTCGGCGCATGACCAGTGCCGCGGCACGGGTTCTAGACTTGAAGGACCGGGGTACACTGGCAACTGGCATGAAGGCCGACATCAACGTGATCGACCCGGACCGGGTCGAAGAACGCCAACCCACCGTGGTGCGGGACTTCCCGCATGGCAAGAGCCGGCTCATCCAACGCGCCGCCGGCTACGCGGCGACGCTGGTCAATGGGCGGGTGATCCTCCAGGACGACGAGCACACGGGCAGACGTCCAGGGCGAGTGCTACGCAGCGCACCGTAGGGGACGGGCTTGTCCCGTCCCGTTGCCAACGGCACGGGCGACCACAAGGGTCGCCCCTACGGGACCATGCGAATCAACGGGTTGCGGATTGGTTCCATGCGAGGGGATGGGCCAAGGAGTCTGCGCTTTGCCAGACCGCAGCTCGCGCCCTGCGGAGCCTAGATTTCCCAATCCATTGCAAAGAATAGGACGCGCCCCCGAGCATCCCAGCGTGAGGCGTCGTAGGGCATCCGGAACGATATCGTTGGCGAACGTGCATCGAAGACGTTGCGACCGCCCACGCGTAGGCGCAGACCGATGTCGAATCGATAGGTCAGGGCAACATCAATCGTCGTCAACGGTTCGACCTTCAACGGCGGCAACCGTCCCGCGTTTCCGACGTTGTTGTTCAAGTAGGCTGGCGTATGGTGCGCAAACAGGTCCGTCCGCCACCTGTCCAATCGCCAGCTCGCCGATCCGATCAGCTTGTATTCGTTGCTGCCCGAGATCGTGCCGAGTTGCGAGACTTGCTTGGATTCGGGCGTGGCGCGGAATGATTCCTCCAGCACTCGCAGGTAGCTGAGCGTCGCAAGGAAACTCCCGATCCCGGTGTCGAACGAGTATTCCAACTCTACACTCGCGATCTCATTGATTTTTTCGGCGAGGTTAAGATACACGCTGTTTAGGTTCGTTATCTTGCCATCGGCGTCGCGCTCGGCAATCTCGGGAATCTTGAACGCCACTTCCGGGAATGTGTAGAACAGATTGAAAGAATGCTCGATCTTGTTGGCGAATTCGATCCGAGACCAGTCCAGCGCCAAGCGGAAACCAGGGAACGACGTCGGCGACCAAGCTAGCCCTAAGGAGTAGTTGTCGGACAATTCCGATTTCAAGTCGGGGTTGGCGTATTGAGTCGTGACAGGTAGCGGCTGCCAACCGGTGTTGCCGTCCGGGCTATACGGATCTCTCAGATACCACTCGGCGCGTTCGGTGTCTCTGCGGTCGAACTGCTCGGTGAACACAGGTGGACGGAACGACTCCGACCAGGCCACCCGCAGCGACAGTCTGTCCGTGGGCTGATATCGCAACGCCACTCTTGGGCTTGTGTTGCTTCTCTTATTCTGTATGACGATGGGGTCGCCCTCCCAATGGTAGATTGCGGCGGGGTAAGGGACCCATCCCGTACCGGGAACGTAGTAGCTCCGAGACCCCACCTCCCGGACTAGGTTTTCGCCGCCATGTGCGCCGTCGGTTTCATACGAGTCGTATCGCGCCTGGAGGCTCAACAGGAGCGAATGGACCCAAGGCCGGGAGTTGGCCGGTCCGACGATCGGGAGCGAGACCTCGGCGAAGTACGCGCGAACCTTCTCGCGGGGCGAGGCTCCAACACGACCGGCAAGGCCCCCCGATAAAACCGTTCGGCCGTCTTCCCCCAGAGTTTCGGTGAAGTAGCTGTATCCGTCTATGCGTATCTGGGCACCCACCGCGTAGCGTGCTTCTCCCCCCCACAAACGGAACAACCGCCCTCGCAATCTCGGTTCATAGCTTGTCGTTTCACTTGCGCCGTGCCTCGTGCCGAAGGCGTTCTTCAGTAACTCGGGAAACGCGGGGCCCTGGGCGGAGCCATTGCCGAACAGGTTGAGCGCAACATTGGGATCGGAACTTTCCAAAGCCGCGTAGAGCCTTTCGTGGGTCGGGTCGGCTTCAAGTCGCCGCCATGTCGGTTCGAAATACTGTCCGAACCGCTCGGACTCCGAGTGCGTCACATTGAACAGGAGGGTATGGTCGTCGTTCATCTCCCACGCGAAACCGGCGTTGTAATTGCGCTGCTCGCTTCGAGCGCGCACGTGGGCGCGAGGGATCACGCCGGCTTCGACTTCCCGAACGGGCCAGTAGGAAACCACTACCGGTTCGCCGAAGGGGTTGTGTGCGTTGCTCGCCGGAATGAGGAAGCCGTCCATTTTGGTTGGCTCTTCCCGATAGGACTGATGATCCGAATACAGCACATCGGCGTAGACACTTAGGCGTTCGCTTAAGTCTTGCTCCAAATGGAGGTTGAAGGAGATGTTGGTGGAGTCCTCGCCGTTCTTGGGAATGATGTGATCCGCCGGGACGATCTCCGTCGTGAAGTCGTCAACCGTCGCGCCGACGCCGTCGTGGTCCGATGGCAACTGCCATCTGGGGCTTCCCCATGCACAGCCGGGAAATGGCGGGTAGCCGTTGTACCGGCAAACGATGCCTGGCTGAGCCGCCTCGAAAACTGAACGCACGTCGTAGTCGGGACCGAATTGATCGCGGTAGTCGTAGGAAGTCCAGCCGGTCTTGGCGTTGGTAATGGGCGTTGACGTGGTGCGTGACAAGGCGAGCGTCCCGCTACCGCGGTTCCAGCCATAGCCGCCCGTCAGGTTGAGGCTGCTTGCGTGTGCGTCGGTGGAGCTGTATTCCTTGCGCCCCTTGATGGATACGCCGGCGTAGTGCTTGCGGGTTATGAAGTTCACTACACCCCCGATGGCGTCGGCGCCGTACACAGCCGAGGCCCCGTCCAGCTGAATGTCCACCCGCTCGATGGCAGCCAGCGGTATGTTGAGAAGATTGGCGAAACCCTCCACCTCGCCAGCCTGACCGGCCACACGCCGGCCATCGATCAGAACCAGGGTATTCGCCGAGCCCATGGCCCGCAGGTTGACCGTTGAGAGGCCGAAACCGTCGATGATGGAATGGCTTTGGTCGGCATCCACCGCCCCCACGGGCGTGGCCGTGGTGTTGTTCTGAGTCGTGATGGACGGAAACGTCCAAGGCAGTGTGCGAAACAGGTCCTCCAGACTCGATACGCCGCGGGCGGCGATGTCTTCAGCGGACAGGCTGAGAACCCGCGCAGTCGGATCCCCTCCTTCCAACCGCGACCCGGTCACGACTACCACTTCGACCTCCCTCGGCTGCTCTTTCTGTCCACTCTGCCCACCCTGTTCACCGCCGGGTTCCGCCGGGACCGCGGCATCCGCCTCCGACACGCCCACCGGCCGAACGAGCACCACGTTCGCCGATGCGTATGCGAAGGTCAGGCCCGTGCCCGACAGCAACGCGGCCAAAGCGTCTTCGAATCGATACTCGCCCTTCAGGCCTTCGACCTCGACCCCTTCGCCCGTCTCCCCGTCAATCATGATGTGTACGCCCGAAGTCTCGGCCAGGGCAACCAATGCGGATCCGACGTCCTGCCGCGTGACATCAAGCGTCAGCAGGTCGTCGGACTCCGCCGATGCGGCGATCGCCGCGAACAGGAACATGGCCGACACCACCGCCCGGCGCATCCCCGTACCGGGCATCTGCAGATTGCTGTTCATGGTCGACCCTCCAGAGGTCTTGTTCCTGTTTCAGTTCACTTGCGAACCCGAGATGACGATCCGGTCGTAGTGGCGTGTGACTTGGATCGGCAGCAGTTCCTCCAGGCCGTTCAGCGCGGCATCGATCTCGTCGATTCCCACCGTCGCGTACACGTTCAACTCCATGACCGACGCATCTTCGATCAGGATTTTCTTGCGCGAATAGCGATTCAGTTCCCGGACCACCGCGTAAAGGGGCGCCGCGCGGAAGCTGAGCGTTCCGCTGCGCCATGCCCGGTAGCGCTCGATCGACTCGGGCCGAGTTGCGGTTAGCCGGTCGCTGCCCAGTTCGTACTCCGCTACCCAGCCTTCCTCCAACCGGCGACGTCCCGGCGAGGCAATGACCACCGCCCGGCCATCGCCGGAAATCCGCGGTTGAGACGAAGCCAATTCATCCCCCGTCTTGTGGAACGCTATGGCGCCCTCGAAAACCGCAACCTCGTAGCGCTCCGGGGTCTTGCGCACGTTGAAGGCCGTGCCAAGGGCCGTGACGGACCGTGCGCCCAAGTCGACCGAGAAAGGACGCTCGGGATCGTCCGCCACGTCGAAATGGGCCTCGCCCCGGTCGAGCCGGACAGCGCGAACACGTACCTTGTAGTCCACCGCCAACCGGCTGGCGGTGTTCATCGCGATCTGGCTGCCGTCGTCCAGTCGGATGGTGCGCTGCTCGCCGATGCCTGTGGCGTAAACTTCGGGACGGCTACCGACGGGCCCGCTCCAGGGGGTGACGTACGCCAGCACAGCGCCGATTGCCACCAGCATCCCGGCAGCCATACCCAGCGCAGCGCTACGCCGGGATCTGCGCCTCTGGATCAGTCGCCGGATGTCGGGGACGACCTCCTGAACCGCTGGGTCGTCGGCCAGTCCCTCCATCGCGGCGAGAATCGCCAGCGAACCGTGGAACTCGTCCCCGTACTTCGGATCATTTCGAACGCGCCTCCGGATCGCTGCGGCTTCGGCTGTCGAGAGCTCATCGGACCAAAGGCGGAGCAACGCATACTCAACCTCGCCGTTCATCAGGACCTGCAGGTTGCTCACGACCGTTCCCCTTCCGCCTCGATCTTCCGCCGCGCTTTGCGAAGCTTCCGCAAGGCCCGCCGCATGTAGTTCTCGGCTTGCGTCTTCGTTACTCCCAGGTTCAGGGCGATGTCCTCGTAGGTCATGTTGTGAAAACGCTGCAGGACCAGTACCGCCCGCCAATGCGGGGGCAGATCCAGAACGACGGCCCGAATGGCCTCCAACTCCAGCTGCACCGCGAGGATTCGTTCCGGCGAGCGGTCGTCGATCTGCTCGCAGCCCACATCCCGCTGCGCCTCGGCGTGGGCGTTCCGCACGCGTTCCTTGCGCTGCCTGTCCACCATCAGGTTGTTGGCCATGGTCAAGAGATATGAGCGATTGCTGCCCGTGCCGGCGGCCATCTTCTCTTCGAGCCGTTGCACGGCCATCAGCCGCATGAACAGTTCCTGTACCAGATCCTCGATCTCGTCCCGACGCGCCGACCTTCCAAGCAGGAAAGTGCGCAAGGCCCGGGCGTGATGGTCGAACAGCTTGTTGACCAACTGCCTACGCCCGGGGTTCTCGCGCAAAGCCAGTTCCACAATGTTGCTGCTCGCGGGTTTGGTCACGCCTTTGGCCAGGGCTGGTTAGGGTCTACTCATATGTACTAACGTCCCGGTACATCAAAACGGTCACTTGACCCTCCAGGGAGGCCCGTCAGCTAGCCCGGCGGGCACGACATCGCCCAGCTTGGTCGTCAACCCGGTGAATGGATGGTCAATTCGTAGGAGCGACCCTTGTCGTCGCCCGGGCGCACGTACCGGCGCCCTCGGCATCGGGACGGGACAAGCCCGTCCCCTACGATCTGATCATCCGGGTGTTGAGGATTTGTTCCATGGGCCACGCTAGTAGGTCGTCGGACCCTTGCGCTCCCATGCGGCAAACGGTTCCTCGGATCCGGGCGACGGAACGCGAACCATCGTCAACTCTCTCGCGGCGGGCGGCTTGGCAAGCTCGTCGTAGAAGAACCCGTCCGAAAAACCGTAGGACGCGGCAACGTCACGGCCATTGGCAAAGCAGACCCTGTCCATTCGCGACCAGTAGATCGCACCTAGGCACATGGGACATGGTTCCGAACTCGCGTAGATTTCGCACCCGGCAAGGGAAAACGAACCCAGTCGCCGGCAGGCATCCCGGATGGCGACGACCTCGGCGTGGGAGGTCGGATCCTGGGATATCAGGACTTCGTTCGAGCCTTCCCCCACGACGACACCGTCCTTGACCACGACGGCGCCGAACGGTCCGCCGCGGCCCTGCTCCACGCCCTCGCGGGCAAGTTCAACCGCCCGATGCATGTAGCCATCGTTCGCCATCGTTAGACCCCGATCGTTGCAACACCCGTTTTGACTCGGTCGGATCCGACGGGTTCCGGTCGTCGAGGACGGGCGCTAACGGAATCCTGAACGGCGATCGCCGAATGGCGCTACGCCGCGGCGTCGAAGATCTTGCCCGGGTTGAGTATCCCGTTCGGGTCGAGCGCCCGCTTGAGCGTTCGCATCAGCGCGATTTCCTCGTCATTTCGGGACAGGCCGAGGTACTTCTTCTTGTCGAGTCCCACGCCGTGCTCCGCGGATACCGAGCCGCCGATGGACGCGAGCGGCTGGTAGACAGCTTGCTTGACGCCGTCCTGGGCGCCTTCGTCCGCGCCCGCCGCGACGGCGAAGTGAATGTTGCCGTCGCCGATGTGGCCGAACACGAAGTTGGTGTATTCGCCGAACGTGGCCTCGAGACCCCGGTTCACCTCGGCAACGTAGGCGTCCATGTCGGAGACTCTCAAGCTGACGTCGAAAATGAACACCGGCTTGTACTGGTGCACCTGTTCGACATCGTCGCGCATGGCCCAGAGTTCCTGCCGCTGGGTTTCGCTCGTGGCGATGACGGCGTCCTCGATCAGACCGGATTCGTGTGCCTCCGAGAAGACCTGTTCGATGCGGGCATGGTCGGACTGCGGGTCGCCCCCCATCGCCTCGATCAGCACGTAGAAGGGATAGTCCTGCGGGAGCGGCGGGCGCTGGGTGGCCGGCGGGGTCGTCACCAGCCGGTAGAAGTTGTTCCAAAGGACCTCGAACGCCGACAGGGTGCCGCCGAGCCCGGCGTCCATTGCCTTCAGCAACGCGGTCACCCGGTCGAAGTCCGAGACTGCGACGAACAGGGTCTCCTGGCTGCGGGGTTTTTCGCGCAAGCGCAGAACAGCCCGGGTGACGATCCCGAGGCTGCCTTCGGTGCCGATGAAGAGTTGCTTCAAGTCGTAGCCGGCGTTGTTCTTGATCATGCGGTTCATGGACGACACCACGGTGCCGTCCGCCAGCACCGCCTCGACGCCGAGCACCATGTCCCGGGTCATGCCGTAGCGGATCACCCGGTTGCCACCGGCGTTCGTCGCGATATTGCCGCCCAAGGTGCAACTGCCCCGGCCGCCGATGTCGAGCGGATACATGAGACCGTGCTCCTCCGCGGCGTTGTGAACGGCTTCCAGGACCACCCCCGCCTGCACCGTCATGGTGCGTTCGACCGGATTGACTTCCTCGATCGTATTCATGCGCTCGAGGGAGAGCACGATCTCGGCGGCTTCGGTGATGTGACCTTCCACCAGTCCCGTCAACCCGCCCTGTGCCACCAACGGCTGTCCCGCCGCATTGCAGATGGCGAGGATGCGGCTCACCTCCTCGGTCGAGCGCGGCCGCAGGATCGCCTTCGCTTCGATGCCTTGGCTACGCCAGATGCCGCTGGCGCGGGAGGAGACGTCGGTTCCGGTCAGCATCCCGCCTTCCCCGACGACGTCGGCAAGTGTTGCGAGTAGATCGTCCATGTTCGACTCCATCGGCTCCTTCGCCGCTAGCCTAACACTGCGGCATTTGCGGCATTGAACCGAGTCGCGCGTCGGGTGCGGAATCAAGGCACAATCACGCCCCTTTGATCCAAGCCAGAGGAGACGAGGTGAAAGTTGCGTTGCAGGGTCGCGCCCAGGGGCGGCAGAGGGAGCTCTACGAAGAGGCGGGCATCGAGATCGTCGAGGGCGGTTGCCGCACCGAGGACGACATGATCGAACTGATCGGCGATGCCGACGGGGCGCAGGTGGGCATCTGGCCGCTGACTTCCAGAAAGGTGCTGGAAGGCTGCCCGAACCTGAAGGCGGTCAGCCGCTTCGGGGTCGGCGTGGATTCCATCGATCACGACGCGGCAACCGAACTCGGGGTGATGGTGTGCAACGTACCGGGCTCGAACACCACCGAGGTGGCCGACCACGCTGCGGCGCTGCTGCTGTCGGTGACCCGGCAAGTCGTGGAGGGTGTCACCAACACCCGCGCCGGCAACTGGGCCGACGATCCGCGCGCCATGCGCTTCGCGCCCAGGATGCGACGCCTGACCGGACACACGGTGGGCATCGTCGGCTTCGGCAACATCGGGCGCGCCTTCGCGACCCGGATGCGCGGCTTCGGCGTCAGCCGGATACTCGCTTTCGACCCCTACGTCAGACAGCTTGCCGGCGACCTGTACGGCGTCGAGATGGTGGATTTCGAGACGCTGACCCGGGAGGCCGACTACATCAGCATCCACAGTGCGGCAACCGCGGAGTCCCAGTATCTCTTCGATGCCGGGGCGTTAAAGCGCATGAAGCCGACCGCGATCCTCATCAACACCGCGCGCGGCCCCATCGTGAACGAGGAGGCCCTGGCCGACGCCCTCGAAGCCGGCGAGATCGAAGCGGCGGCCGTCGACGTGACCGAGGTCGAGCCGCTGGCGTCCTCCAGCCGCCTGCTCAAGCTGCCGAACTGCTACGTGACGCCGCATGTCGCCGCCATGTCGTCGGTATTCGTCGCCGAGACGGCGGTCATGCAGGCCGAGAACATCATTTTCGTGCTGCAAGGCAATAGACCCCACGGCCTCACCAACCCGGACGTCGTCAAGACCATTGCCGTCATGCGTAACACGGACCCGGGACGCTGGGGCAACGTGCCGGATCGCTAGGCCACGATAGGATTACCCGGTTCCGCAATGAGCCAAGCGCAAGCTCTTCAAGAGAGGCTCGGCAACGAGCACGACCCCAGGAAGCGGCGCCTCATCGCCTTGGGCCTCTTGACGAAAGCGCTCGCGCCGCGCGGCATCGAACCCGTCCTCGTTGGCGGTGGCGCGTTGGAGTTCTACACGGCGGGTGGGTACGCCACCAGCGACATCGACCTCGCCTTGCCCTCGGGCCCGGAGGTCGATGCCGCCTTCGCAGAGATGGGCTTCGCGAAGGAAGGACGCTACTGGGTTCGAGACGATCTCGACCTGCTATTCGAAGCGCCGGCCCCGGCCGGTCTACCGGGCGAAAACGCGTCGAGAACCGAGGTCGAGGTCGATGGTCTGCGCGTCGTCGTAATCGGCATCGAAGACCTGCTGCTTGATCGCTTGCGCGCCTGGGTCCATTGGCAAAGCGGCGAGGACGAACGCTGGGCCCGCCGGCTGGCGGTTCTCTACGCAGACCGGATCGACTGGCAGTACCTGCGCGACCGCACCAAGCAGGTCGCGGAAGAGACCGTTGCCGTGGCCCAACTCGCCGAGGAGTCGGGCAGGTGATCGACTACGATGATTTCCAAGCCGAGGTCAGGCGACGCAAGCGGGAGCGTTGGGCGAAGATCCTCGCCTCGGAACCACCGGGACGACGTGCCGGAAGGCGGCCTCGTGACCCTGAAAAGGAACGGCTGCTGGCAAGGCTCGACCGGGCCCGTGTGGAGCGGGAGAACCCGGAACTGCTCCGGCGACCGCCGTGAACCCGGCGCGATTCGACAAGGCGTACTACGACCGCTACTACCGGAACCCCGCCACCCGGGTGTGCAGTCCCCGGGAAGTCCAACGCCAGGGCGACTTCATCGCGGCTTACCTGCGCCACTTGGAGGTACCCGTGAAGAGCGTGCTCGACATCGGTTGCGGGCTTGGGCGACTGCTGGCGGCGCTCAGATCCGCATTTCCCAAGGCGCGGACGGAGGGTGTCGAATCAAGCCCCTATCTCTGTGACGCCATGGGTTGGGAAGGCGGATCGCTGCCGGACTACCCCACCGCTCGTCAGTACGACCTAGTGATCTGCTTCGACGTGCTGTCCTACCTCGAAGACGACCCGGCCGCCGAGGCGATCAAGACGCTCGGCAAGCTGGCGCGCCGTGCCCTCTACTTCGGGGCGCTGACCGTGGAGGATCGCGATCTCTGCGATCCGGTGCGTACCGACACCGACGTGTATCTGCGCTCGAACCGCTGGTACAGGCGTCGGCTCGGCCGTCACTTCGAACCGGTGGGCGGCGGGCTGTGGCTGAAGAAGCCGGTTGAGGCGTTTATCTGGACGCTTGATCGGCGCGCGTAGGATCCTGTACCTACGAGTCCACCACCAAGCGCAACGTCTTCCCGGGTTCGACCTTTCGGAGGTAGTGCCGCGCGTCTCCCGCCGGGTCGTCGACGACCAGTTCGAGCCAGCCGGGACGGATCGGCGCCAACACGACGGGTGCCCCGTCGAGGCGGACAGTGGGCGGAATGGGAATCGGCTCGACCCGGCCGCCCGTGATGATGATCCTGCCGGGGGCCGTCCACTCCTTGTACATGCGATCGCGAACCCGGAGGATGCGGTTCCGGACCGGCTGGCCGCCCGCGTCCACGACTTCGACGACAAGACGCCCCGGTTGGTCGGAACCAAGGCCCGTGACCCGCGTAGTCGCTCCGGCGACAAGGTTGACTCTCCGACCGCCCCACGCCTGGCGATCCGCAAGATGGTGGGAGAGATGGTAGTCGCCAGCCGGCAAGCCGGTTAGGGCGAATGTGCACGGCTTGCGACCGGCATTCCCGTCCGGTCGAGGGAGGCTGTACATCACATTCCAGCCGTCGCCGGAGACGTCCATCGACAGCAGCATCATCCTGGGACCATCGACCCAGTGATAGTCCACCGCTTCGTCGTCAAGGTCCGGCTCGTAGGTCATCGTGCCTTCGAGGGAGGTATCGAGAGGCGGCAAGCGAAGCTCCCGCACTTCGCCTGCAACGAGATCCACCTCGATGAAGAACGATTGAGTCCGAGATTGCCCGACGTGGACGGTCCACCGTCCCGTGCCGGGGAACCGCAGAACACGAGTAGCGCCATCCGATTCCACCTGTGCCGGCCCTTCCCCGTCGACAAATTCCCGCCATTCCGAGAAAAAGCGCGGAATACCGAGACTCCTGTGTGGGAGCGTGCGGCGGGTACCGCCTGCGAACCAGCCACGCGACTCCCGACCCTCGGCCAGATGCAAAACAACCTTGGGGCGGTCGTCCTTGAGTAGATCGACGATGAGCGTCGCACCCGCGAGGGCGAAAGTGGTTCCGGCCACGATCTCGCCAGACTCATCCTCGACCGTCGCATCGTAGGATCCGGGGGCAAGCCGAGCGGCGACCGGTTCGTTGTCGACACCGCGCAGGACGGCCACGGGCGCGTCGCTCTTCGCGACCTTGACCCGTAATAGCTCGCCAGCGACGAGACCCTTGAAGCGCACGTCGACGTCCCGCGCCACGAGATCCACCCGCTCATCAACGCCCGCCGACAGCCGAATCCGTGCGGGTTCATACCCCGCGACATAGACATAGGCCACATAGAGACCGTCCGGGTCGCCGAGGAGGCTCAAGCGCCCCTTGGAATCGGTGGCGGCCCTTGTCAGGAGAATCGGCGCGTGCGGGTCTTCCCGGCGCAGCCGCAACGTCAACGGCGCGGCGACATCCAGGATGTCCACCTTGGCACCTAACACAGGTTCTCCCTTGTCGACGACCACAAGGCCGTGCGGCTCGTCGTTGCGGAAGTCGAAAACCACCCTCGAGTTCTTTGGAGGATAGCGGGCGAAGCGGTCGATGCGACCAGGAACCCGCGCACGGACCAGTGTCCGCTCGTCCGACTTGCCCAGAACGCGACGCAACAGATCCATCGAAGTCGGACGCCACTCGTCCCAGTCGAGCCAGTGGTAGTCGATTCGCTCCTCGCGTTCGCCCGTGACGACGAGGCGGAGCGGTCTCAGGGTCTTGAAGTTGGCTTCGAACGGTTGGTCGAAGTCGACGACGGACCGCGGCGGCAACGTGTCGGCGTCCACGTTGTAGTGCGACGGCAGCGTGTCAAGATCCGCCCCGCCGAACCACGGGCTCGATGAGATGTAGAGCTGGCCCGACGGCGTCGGAACAGTCAGGTCGTGAAGCATGTACGGTGCCTCCAACTCGAACCGTCCGTCTTCGGCGGTGTAGACGGTCATCGGCGCCCCTCTCACGGGCAGACCAGCCAAGGGTCGTCCTCCGGACGTGACCAGTCGCCCTGCAAATCGCATCAACGGCGGTTCCGCTGGCACCCCGGCGGGCCAGACGCGCTCCTGCACGTCGACGGATTGATCCTCGGCGTCTTCCCGGGGCAGGGTCACGAGCAAGTGGCGATGGGGCCGCGCCGGATCCACGGCAAACGGCACCTTGTGGACGATCGAGTCGCGTTGTTCATCCGACCACCAACTGATCTCGATGTAGAGGTCCGGCGCGATGTCGAAGTCCTCGATCCGGAAGATCTCTTCGCGCCGATCTTGGTCGTGTGCGTGGACGTAGCCGTAGCCGCCTCCCTGCCGCCTCAACGGGCCGCGCAACTCCACTGTCACGTAGTCCGACCTTGGTTTGAGTACTCCGTCAACGTCCTTCTGCAACAACACACCCGTGACGACGAAGTTGGGTTCGAGCCTCACCAAACCCAGATCGACGATCCCGTTCGAGGCACCTCTCACGCGCTGATGGTTCGGTCTCAGGTCGTCAGTACCACCGACGTCGACCGACAAGCCGCGGCGGGTGAAGATGCCCTGCAACTCGGCACGCCCATTCGGATCGGTCTCGGCCTCGCCGGCCCCGGTCACACCAACCGTCGTTGCAACAGGCTCATCCCAGGGATCCAAGACCCGCACGACCACCTTGCCGTTGTACGTGCCGATGCGGTCGTGGGCAGTGCGTTGCTCCACCCAATCGGCCCCGCTCACCGAAGCGCAGGCACCCAGCGCGACGACTCGTGCGACTGCACTCCACCAAGCATTCATGACTGTCCTTAGGCAGCGCTCGCGCCTAGCTGCAAATCCACGAACCGCTTGTACGCCCCGTCCGGCTTTGCCAACAACTCGGCGGGGCTACCGGCCTCAACGACTCGTCCCTGGTCAAGGTATACGATGCGGTCGGCGCGTTCGATGGTCGACAGACGGTGCGCAATCACGATGGTCAGGCGATCCCGCCCGGTAACGGACAGGGCATCCAGCAAGGCCCGTTCCGTTTCCGGGTCGAGGGCGGCGGTGGGTTCGTCGAGGATCAGGATCGGTGCGCCTCGCAACAGGCCGCGCGCGATGGAAAGGCGCTGCTTCTGCCCCGTCGACAACGCGCCGCCGCCTCGGCCGATCCTCGATTCGAATCCCTCGGGCATGGCTCGGACGAAATCCAATGCACCGGCAAGCCGGCAGACCGACTCCATCTCGGCGACGGTGGCTTCGGGTTTCGCGATGCGCAGGTTCGCGGCAACCGTGTCGGTCAGCAGTTGGTGTTCCTGGAAGACATAGGCGACGGCACGACGCAGGGCGGCCGTGTCCAGCTCGGCCAAGTCGACCCCGTTCAACGTCACCCGACCGTCGGTGGGATGCAGGAACTTGGGAATCATCTGGGCGAGCGTCGTCTTGCCGGCACCGCTCGGCCCGACGATTGCCAAGGTCTGCCCGGCGCATGCTTCGAAGCTGATCCCCGCAAGTGCCCGCCGGCCGTCCGGATAGCGGAACCCGACTTCCTCGAAACGCAGCGAGAGCGCGGAGTCCGGCAGCAGTGGCGTCGCTGGGCGAGACGCCGACTGCTCCGGCTCGTGGTCCATGGAGAAGAACACCCGCCTCGCGGCGGCGGCGTTGTCCTGCTGATCGATCCAGATGCGCCCGAACTGCATGGACGTTTCGTAGAGCAAACTGTACATGCGGAGCACGACCGGTATGTCGCCCAGGGTGAGTTCGCCACGGATGATGCCGGCGAAGATCACCCAGAAGCCCGCGGTGGCGAACACCAGGTGGACGTGCTCCGCGATCCACTCGACCGCGTTCACCACCCAGACCAGCAGCAGGCTTTGCCGGAACGACTCGCGGCTCGCGGCGGCGAACTGCTCCCGTTGCCGGTCGCTGCCGCCAAGGCTCTGTACCGCGGCGACGTTCTTGAGGCCCTCCTCCACCTCGTCCGTGGTCGCACTCCCCGAGGCGCGGCTCGCCTGGCTGACGCGCCGTGCCCATCGGGCCAGCGGCGACGTCGCCAACAAGGTCAGACCGACCGCCGACAAACCGATCCAGACCAGTTCCGGCGCGACGCCGCCGTAGACGGCCGTAAGAACCCAGAGATTCGCGCCCACGCTGACGACCATCGCAAGCGGATTCAGGGTCAGCGCGTAACAGATCCCCGCGATCGACGGCGCGTCGTGCAGCACCCGGAAGATCGCATCGCCCGAACGCTGCAGGTTCGCGCTTGTCAGCGGCTGGCGCGACAGCCGCGAGAACAGTTCGCCACGCACGTGATGGGTTATGCGTTGGGACAGGCGGATCGCGAGACACAGGTCGAGAAGGCCGACGAGCCCGTGCGCCGCGCTGAAACCTGCGCTGATCTTGTTCTCGGAGCGGGTCGCGACATCCGCGCCCTCGGCGAGATTCGCCTCGAGCATTGTATTGCCCGAATAGCCAACGAACAGGAACACCACGGCGAGAGTGGTCAGCGCGTAGAGGGTGACGGCGAGCGGATCCAACCCGACGACGGAATCGAGAAACCCGGTCATGAAGAAGGGGTAAAGAAGACCTTCGCCACCCGGCGGTATCGGCTGCTGCATGACGCCGTGGTCGATCAGGATCTTCAGGAACCAGGGCAGCGGCAGCCCTAAGGCGTAGATCAGGACCATGAGTCCCGCGCGCGCCGCGAAAAGACGTCGCTGCGGCCAGAGGTAGCCGAGCGCACGCCGGAACAGGGAGAAGACGTCGCCGGTCGCCAGCGTCGTCCGGACATCCAGGCGGTCGTGGTAGCGCTCAGTCATGACTTAAGCTCGTTCGTGGCCACGAGGCCGTGGTAGCGCCCCCGCCGTGCCATGAGTTCGTCGTGGGTACCGGATTCCACGACGGCGCCGTCCGCCAGCACCGCGATCCGGTCGGCCGTGCGGATGGTGGACAACCGATGGGTGATGACGATGACGACCCGACCCACCGCCCAGTCCCTCAAGTTCGCCAGCACCTGCCGCTCCGTATCCGCATCCAGGGACGCCGTCGGCTCGTCCAACACTAGGATCGGCGCGTCGCGCACCAGCGCCCGGGCGATGGACAGTCGCTGCTTTTGGCCCGTCGACAACAGCGCGCCGCCGACGCCGAGCACGGTTTCGAAGCCACCCGGCAACTGCTCGATGAATGGCGTTGCGCAGGCCACGTCGGCGGCTTTGCGCATCTGGGCGTCCGAAACCCCGGGGGTCGCGTAGCGCAGGTTGTCCGCGATGGAGGTCGGGAAGAGCACGTTTTCCTGCAACGCGATGGCGACGTGTCCGCGCAGATCGGCGACGCGAACCGAGCGCAAGTCGACGCCGTCGATGGCAACGCCCCCCGCGTCCGGGTCGAACAGGCGCAAGAGGAGTGCCATGGCCGTGGATTTTCCGGCCCCGGATTCGCCGACGAGAGCGGTGACCTCGCCGGTCCGGGCGGCGAACTCGAAGCCCGTGAGCACCGGCACTTCCGGCGCGTATCCGAACCGGATGCCCGTGAATCGAACGCCTTCGAGCACGGCGGGAAACGGCACGGGTTCGTCGGGATCGCTCACTTCCGGTCGTTGCGTCAGGAGCCAGAAGGCGCGGTCCAAGCCCACGGCCATGTCCTGGGCGAAGCACCAGACCCGCGCAAGCTCCTCGAAGTGGAGCGCAAACGCGTCGATCCGGCTGCGCCGCGCCTGGTGGACGGCCACCGTCCACTGGGTCACGGACATGCCGAACAAGACCAAGAGCGACGCCCCGAACACGGCCCCTTCCGCCAGCACGAACCGGGTCGCGATGTAGTCGGTTGCGAACACCAGCAGCGCCAGGAGGTACGAGACCGCCACCTTCAACGCCGCGAAATCCCGTCGGAGCGTGAAGGCCGTGTCCAGGGCCGCCGTGGACTCGGTGCGGAATCTTCCGAAGTTCGCGTTCTCGAAGCCGTAGGCCTTGATCGCCTGGATCCCCTGGAAGGTCTCCTGGACGCGGGTGAAGAGCGCGGCGTTGGCCTGGCGGGCGGCCCGGCTCCAGGTCTGGAGCCTCGGCGCGAGGGCGAGGGCCATGGCAACGACGGCGGCGCTCGCAGTAAGCATCAAGAGGGCGAAGTAGGGGCTGAACAGGCTGGCGACGGCCAGTTGCACCGCGATCATCGAGATCGCAATGATCGGCTGGACAACCACGTGGTCCACCACCGCCGTGACCATGGCGCTGTCCTGGAAGACCCGGTAGATGCCGTCGCCCGCCGACGTTCGCGAGTGGAACCTCAAGCTCAAGTCCTCCGCGTTGCGGACCATGGCGACGCGCAGGTCCTGGTTGACGCGCTGCAGGATCCACACCTTGTACATCGTGAGCAGCGTGAAGGCGCTGATGGTGGTCACGATGATCACGGCGGAGACGATGAGAAAACGAAACAGAACTTCGAAGCGGGCGGAATCGCTTAGCAACTCGACGTCGACGTAGTCGGCGTCCGGCAACAACATCACCGCGGCCTGGGCCCCGGAGAGCGGCTCCGCGCGTCCAACGGAGTCCAGGAGGACGTCGAAGCCGAGAAAGGCGACGGCAGTGCCGAAGCCGAGGAGCGCCAGGTTCAGGACAAGCAGCGCGAGGAAATGCCAGATCTGGGCGAAGATGTACGGCCAGGTGGCGACGTAGACGCGACCTAGACCCTTGAGGTCAAGCCTCAGCGCATCGAAATCCGCCGGTTGTTCCAAGGGCTCCAGCGTCAGGCGCTACAGCGGAATAGAGCGTGGCCGGCCGGATTGCCCGCCGGCCACGCGTCGATCAGAGTCGATAGCGGACTTCCGCGCCCCAGTACCGCCAACCCGAGACGAACGGGTCGTCGACCAGGACGAACACCTCCTCGCCGGTGTCCGAATCCTCCCATTCGTAGTCGACAAACTCGAAAAGCTCGATCTCCTGTTCGTTGAAGACGTTGTGGCCGAACACGGACACGGACAACGCGTCCCCCGGCGCGGTCCAGGTGACGTTCACGTCGAAGCGGTCGTAGGAAGGCGACTTCTCGAGTTCGTTGTTCGATACGTAGGCGTCGAATTTGCCGCGCCACGAATACACACCTAGGAACGCGATGTCGGATCCGTTGGCGAGCGGGATGGTGTACTCCGCCGAAATGTTGTACTTCGTCTTCGGGTTGTTCGGCAGCTTGTTGCCGGTCAAGCTGCCGATATAGCCGTACTGCGCATCGGGGGCGATGTCCTCGTTGCCCGTCCAGACATACTCCGGCAGCACGAAGGGATCGAGCACTTCGCCGCCGTTGTAGGCAACGAAGCCGAACATGGAGAGGTTCTCAACAAACGGTACGTCCCAGGCGAACTCGAAGTCGAAGCCGGTGATCCGCACCTCGCCGTAGTTGACGTTCGGCTCGGCGGCGCACTCCCATGGGTCATCCGGGCACAGCGTGACAGCCACGTTGGCGATGAAGTTGTCGTAGTTGTAGAGGTAGGCCGACGTCATGACGCGCAGGCCAAGCTCGGGGAAGCTGGCCTTGACACCTGCCTCCCAAGTCAGCAGTTCCTCTTCGTCGTAGAACTGGAACGGCACGAAGTCGTCGCTCACCGACAGGATCGGGTTGGTGCCGCCGGAACGGTAGCCGGATGCCATCCGGGCGAACACGAACAGGTTGTCGGCAGGCGTGTACTCCACATCGAAGTTGAACACGAAGGCGTCGAAGTCGAGAACCGTCCCCTGGGTGCGGAGCACGCGGAGCCAGCGCGGCGGGCCGACATCGTTCATTTCGTAGAAGACATCCCACAGGCACTCTTCGAGGCTGATCTCCTCGTCTTCGAGGAAGGCGGAGTCGTTGCAGGGGCCCCGGGCCTCTCCGGAAACCAGCGTCGTGATGTCGAGACTGGAGGCAAACGGGTTGAAGGGGGTGGCGAAAACCCGGTGAAGAGTGATCTTGCGGAACTCGTGGCTTGGCTTCTCGTCCTCGATCGAGCGAACGCCCAGGGAGACGTTCCACTCGGGCGCGATCTGCCAGTTGACTTCGCCGAACACCGACACCTGATCCTGGGCCATGAACTGCTCGCCCGCGAAATCGGCACTGTTGAGGCCCGCGGTTCCGCCGCCGACGCCGTCCTTGTCGTAGCAGGTCAGGTAGCCGGGAATCCACCCCATCCTGTTATCGGGAGAACCCGGCGGGGCGCCGCTCAACGGCGCGATCGGTGCGCCCATTGCGGCGTCGATGAAGGTCTGGCCGAAATGCTCCGTCAGGATGTCCTCGCAAGAGCCCGAGGGGAAGCTGGCGCCGAGATCGGGGGCGCCTCCGACGGCGTGCAACGCTCGCAGCTGATCGAGCGTGGAGGTGTAGAACGCGGCGTCTTCGTAGCGTTTGCTGTCGAAGACTCCGAGGCTCTCGGCACTCAGGGTGAAGAGGCCGAGCCGCACCTCGATGTCGTCGCCGAGCGCAGCCGTGAGCTGCAGCTCGTGCTGCGCCACGTCGTAGTCGTTGCTCCCGATGGACAACCGGTCGCGGTACGGACCGCCGTTGTCATCGGCGCGCGGCCAGACGCTCGGGTCGCCCGGGTCCATGAACCCCGGCGTTCCGGTTCGGTCGGTTTCGTCGGTGTCCCGATAGCGCCATTCCTCGTGGTTCGAGGTTCCGGTCTGGTAACGCAGCGAGACATTGTCGGTGATACTCCACTCGAAGGTGGCGACCGCGTTGGACGACTCCACCCAATGCGTCGTGTCCCGGTTGAACTGCACGGCGCCGTCGCTGGTCGGAATCTTCGCGTCCCAGCCGTAGTACGACGTCATGCGACGCACGCCGCTGCCGCTGACCCCTTGGTTGACGTGGGTGGGAAAGCGCAGCCCGGCCGGCAAGACGCCTGCGGGGAATTGACCCGGGGTGTTGCGACCCATCAGGCGGTCGGATTCGTACCAGCCGGCGAGCAGGTTCAAACTCCAATTCTCGCCGCGCCATTCGAGCTGCGGCGACAGCGTCCAGTTGTCGACGCTGTCGATGTCGTCGCCCGTGCATGCGCCTAAGTCGCAGATCTGGTTCGGACCCGGTTCGCCGAGGTTGCGCTGCCCGCCTTCGCGCTGGTTGCTGTGGGCGGTGAGCCGGAACGCAAGGTTCTCGCCGAGTCCCATGATGTCCACCGGACCCGTGTAGGCCACGCCGAAACGGCGGTTGTTACGGCTACCGAGCTGTCCGATGATCTCGCCGCCCGGCTCCCACTCGGGCCGCTTGCGCACGTAGTTGATCGTGCCGCCGACGCCGTTGCGCCCGTAGATCGTGTTCTGCGGCCCGCGCAGCACCTCGATCCGTTCGATGTCGAAGCCGTCGGTGTCGATTCCCGCCGTGCGACCGGCAAGCGACGCGAGCCCCGATTGATAGACCGCCACCGACGACTCGCTCAGGTGGAAGGCGCTGAACGTCGTGCCGACCCCGCGCATGGTGAACATGTTGTTGGCGGCGTGGGTGGTCGCCTCCAGGCCCGGCGTCATCAGGGCGAGGTCGTTGACGTTCTCGATCTTCAGCTTCTCGATCTTCAACGCGTCGAACGCCGTGATCGCAAGGGGGACTGTCATCTCCGACTCCTCGCGTTTCTCCGCCGTGACGATCACCTCCTCGATGATCGACCGACGATCCGTGTCGTCCTGTTCCTGTGCCCCGGCTGCAACCGGAACCACAATCGCCAACGCCGAAATGGCGACGTTTACCTTGACCATGCTTTTTTACTCCCTCTCGATCTCACCGCCCGCCGCCACACCCCTACGGGCGGAACATTCGCCGAAAGCTGCGGTCGGGCGATAGAAGCGCGCCAGAATAATGACGCCGAGATTGCGGCGCAAGCTCACCTAGGGCGTTGGACGCCCAACCCGGGGCCAGGCGCGAACGAGCAGGGAACACGGATCGTAGGGGAGGGCTTGTCCGAGGCAGACCGAATCCAACAACTTGATTTAACAAAAATTACTGGCCGTTGTCCAGTTCGGATTACTGCCTGCGTTAGTGGTATTCGGGCGATAGCGGGAGCGCCTCGGTGTTTCTGCGCGCTGCGCGCGCCAGCGAGGCGCAGGGCACGGGTCGACGCGGGATGCTGGATGGCGCGGGCGGGGCGCATCGGCGATGCGATGCCGGTCGGGAGGCAAGTGGCCTACAGTGCGGCAAGGCGTCCAGACGGCGCATTCGATGTCGAGCACTCGTCGCCTGTGGAGGGTTCGCCGAGGGCCTAATTCGAGGCGCAGCGGTGCTCGGTGTTGACCGCGTTGGTGAGCGAGGTGACCGCTTGGCGGAATGGAGAGCCTGTGCGACTATGTCTGTGCTAGGTGATCGACGAGTTGACGACGGAGGGCGCACTCGAACTTGCCCAGGTGTTCGAGTGGAAGTGCTTCCTGCGTCTTTCGAGGGGCTTCCAGCGTGGTTACCAATGCGCAACTCCTCCGGGGGACTTCAGCCGTACCTTGGTTGCTGTGGAAGCTGAAACACAACCGGCGCTGTTCCGACTGGACCCGACGCGGGTGGAGAGGTGCCGCATCACTCCCGCGGCGAACATCGATGCCATCTGCCGGCGGTGTCGCCCGAAACGGGGGGAGCGGTTGACGTCTACGTAGAGGACTACGGTGACTTGGCAGTTGTTTCCTGCTCCGGTCACGGGTTCGTGTTCGATCTAGGTGACTGGGACATGTGGTCCGGTGGGCCGATCGTCTGCATGGTGACGAACGTGGCGTGCCGACGTTGACGAGAGCGCTCAAGGGCGTCAGCCAGGCGACTTGGCGACGTTGGTGATGGGCGTGGACATGATGCGAGGACAATGATCGCCGTCGAGCGATGGTTGAGCGCCATGGACGGCCAAAAAAGGCTTGGGCAGACAGGCTGATTGACCTGCGAATCGCCTTGGGATCGCTCTACGTGCGGAACTCTCGTGGAACGCTGGAGAGATCGCACTGGGCGGCACGGCGCCGAGCGTCGCGATCGGGCAGGCCGCAGCCGTGGTGCGCCGGCAACGGCCGGTGGGGTCCGACAGGCAGGCATCTGCCGTCAGGACAGGGCGACGTTCAGTGGACGAACCGCTACGCCAATGCGAGTGGTTGATCGCTCCAGGTTCCACCCAAATCTCGTGGATGCGAGGTCTTTGAGAGCAAGAGTCGAGATGCGGACAGCGCGGGCGAAGTGTCAGAGTCGGTCATCATTGGCGCCGACGCGAAGAGCACATCGACAATCGGAGGGCAGGATGGCCAAAGGGCCCGCACCACCAGAATCGCTTGCGGCTCGATTTCGGAACGACGACGAACGCTGGTCGGCAGTCCTGAGTCGCGATCATTCGGCGGACGGGCAGTTCCTGTACTGCGTCACGACGACCGGCATTTACTGCCGTCCCGGGTGTGCGGCGCGGCTCCCACGTCGCGAGAACGTGCGCTTCCACAGTACCTGCGAGGACGCCGCGAATGCGGGCTTCCGGCCCTGCCGCCGCTGCCGCCCGAACGAGCCGCCGCTCGCCGAACGCCGCGCGCGGTCGGTGGCTGCCGCGTGCCGTATGGTCGAGACGGCGGAGGGGGTGCCAACGCTCGACGAGCTTGCGCAAGCCGCCGGCATGAGCCGGTTCCACTTCCACCGGGTGTTCAAGGACGTCACCGGCCTCACGCCGCGCGCCTATGTAACCGCGTATCGCGCGGAACGGGCCCGCACGGCTCTGCAGGCATCGCGGACGGTCACCGAAGCCATGTACGACGCTGGTTTCGATTCGAGCGCGCGCTTCTACGCGGCGGCGCCGGGGATGCTAGGGATGGCCCCGAGGACCTTTCGGGACGGCGGCGTAGGCGAGACCATCCGGTTCGCCGCCGGCGAGTGCTCGCTCGGCTCGATCCTTGTGGCTGCGACAGCCACAGGGGTTTGCACGATCCTACTCGGCGACGACCCGGCCTGTTTGGCGCGGGAGTTGCAGGACCGTTTCCCGCGTGCCGAGCTCGTTGGCGGAGACGCGGAGTTCGAGTCCGTCGTGGCGGGAATCGTGGGCCTCGTCGAAGCCCCGACGCTCGGACATGACCTGCCGCTCGACATCCGCGGGACGGCGTTCCAGCGACGGGTCTGGGAGGCGCTGAGGGCCATTCCCGCAGGTACGACCGCCAGCTACGGCGTTGTCGCCGATCGCATCGGCTCGCCGAATGCTGCCCGAGCGGTTGCTCGGGCGTGCGCCGCGAACCCGCTGGCCATTTCGATTCCTTGCCACCGGGTCGTCCGGAGCGACGGCACGCTCGGCGGCTACCGCTGGGGAGTGGAACGCAAGCGGGCTCTGCTCGCCCTTGAGGCCCGTCCTGAGACCGGGCCGCCGGCGCGATGTCACGTCGACCTCGGGACCCTGCCTCGGGGCCCGCGACACCGGGCCACATGCACCTGAGCCCACTATGATCGATCCGCTGTTTCCGGACCACGCTGCCCTGACGTCAGTCGAGAACGACCTCACCGAGAGGCTCGACGCCGTGCGCCGCGCCTCGGCTTCGCGCAAGTTGGCGGTTGGCGGCGTTCCGTCAGCCGCCTGGCTTCGGGAACTGCGGGACACCCGCTTCGACGGGCCGAGGGAACTGCCGGGTTTGATGGACTGGGTGATCGACGGCCTCGAAAGCGGAATGGTGCACATGACGCATCCCGGCTATCTCGGCCTGTTCAATCCCGCACCGACGTTCGCCGCCGAGTGCGCGGACCGCATCGCCGCGGCGTTCAATCCCCAGATCTGCGTCTACTCCCATGCTGCCGCTGCCGTGGAGATCGAGTTGCACGTAATCCGGGAAGTCGCGCTGCGCGCGGGGCTGCCGGAAGGATCGGGCGGGCATTTCACGAGCGGCGGGGCCGAGGCGAACCATGCGGCGACGCTTTGCGCGCTCCAGGCGAACTGCCCCGCCTACGGCGAGCGCGGGATGTCGGCGTTCGCCGGGCCACCGTCGGTCTACGTGTCGAGGGAAAGCCATCTGGCATGGCTGAAGATCGCCCACGCGACCGGGATTGGTCGCAACGCCGTTCGCCTTATCGCGACGGACGGCCACGGGCGCATGGACCCGAGGGCTTTGAAGGAGACCGTCGCAGCGGACATCGGCAAAGGCTGTGTGCCGGTCATGATCGCGGCGACCGCGGGCACCACGAACGCTGGAATGATCGACCCGCTGACACCCTGCGGCGAACTGGCCCGTCGCCACGGCGCGTGGTTCCATGTCGATGCCGCCTGGGGCGGCGCGCTGGTCGCGAGCGCGGCCCACCGCAAGGCCCTCGCCGGCATCGAGCGCGCGGACTCGGTAACGATCGACGCGCACAAGTGGTTCGCCACCACCATGGGGGCGGGGATGTTCCTCACCGCCCGGCCGGAAGTCCCCGCCCAGGTCTTCCGCGTCCACACGAGCTACATGCCTGCCGGCGAGGCCGGCAAGGACTTCTACGCCAACTCCAACCAGTGGTCGCGCCGGTTTGTCGGCTTGCGTCTGTTCCTCGCACTCGGCGCGGCCGGGTGGGATGGATTCGCGGGACATGTCGCGCGCTCCATTCGCCTGACCGGGCGACTCGCCCGGCACCTCCAGGGCCACGGATGGTCGCTCGTCAATGCTTCTCCCATGGCCGTCGCCTGCCTGGTACCTCCGCAAGGGCACGAGGCGGTTCGACGCTACATCGACGCCGTCCTCGAGGACGGTCGGTACTGGGTGTCGGAAGCGAGTTTCGAGGGTCGACCGGCGCTGCGCGCTTGCGTCACGAACGGAAGAACCAGCGAGCGCGACATCGACTCGCTTGCCGAATTCCTAGCCTCGGTTCGGGTCTGATCGCGACCTCCGTGCGCGGTTCAGCAAGGCCCGCGAAGTCGTGGAGTTCGGCAACTCGCATGGGGTTCAGCCTGCGCGCAGGTGCGTCGTCGTCATGTCGATCAGGAGGCGGCCAGTCGGACTCCGGACGAGGGTCCGCACGACAACGAGTCTCCTTCCCCTCTGGACGGTCGTCGACCGGGCGGTCAGTTCGCCATCGCGTTCGTTGCCGAGCAGAACCGTGTGCAGGCCAACCGCTAGGGGGAAGCCCTCGCCGTTCTCCCCCACGCTGCCCGGATCGCCGACCGCACATACCGTCGCCGCGACATCGGCCAACCAGATCAAGGCGCCGGCGTGCACCGTGCCGAACGCATTCCTTGCCGCGTCGGTGACAGCCATTTTGGCGACTACCAAGTCCGGTTCCCGGCTCTCGACGGTGAGCTCGACCCCGCCCGACCAGCGGTCTTCGGCAAGGCGTTCATTGACGTTCACAGGCTTCCTTCTCCCCTTGTTCCAGGCGGCATCTCCCGGCCCTGGGCGGCCAGGGCCGACACGACTTCGGACCTGAGCACGCTCGCACGGGAGACAACACTCGTCGCTCCGTTTCTTGCTTCGGCATTCGAGATGTAGCGCTCACCAACGCCGCAGGCGACCTCTGGCCTATGCGTCGCGAGGGACCCGATTGGCGACGACGCCTCGATGCCGGGTGCCATCCGACCTCGCCCACAGGACGACTCGCGCTTCGCGCGCAGCCACATCGTAGATCCGCTTGCCGAACGGGTTTCCTGGCACCCGGTGACCGCGTTTGACTGGCCCGGTCGGCCGCCGGGGGCGTGCTTCCAACGGCAAACCGGCAGGGCCACGAAATCGACGAGTATCTTGCCCTCGTCACGGCGGCTCGCGCCTCGATGGCGCTCCCGAAGGGCGCCCAAGAGCTCCGTCTGCACGGACTGGCTGACGTTAATGTTGCCCGCTGATCACCTCCGCGAGCGTCGGTACGATCCCCATGTTAGTACCGGAGTAAAACTCCCCAAAAGTGCCGAAGTAAAAATCCCCACCTGG
>VXYL01000094.1:0-247 GCA_009846005.1 Gammaproteobacteria bacterium
CCCCCCCCCCCTGCCCCCCCGCCCCCCCCGCCGCCTCGGCTCTTCTTTACTCACTCCGCCCCCCCCCCCTCCCTGGGGTTTCTCTTCTTCGACGGCGAGCTCATGGACTGGACGACACGCTTCAATGAGGCCCCCGCAGATCACGGGGGGGGAACTAAGGAACCCTTTAGAAAAGACAGTGAAAAGCCAAGCATAAATATAGGACAAAAACACAAAAGACGCGGCAAAACACAAAAGAGGTCTTGAA
>VXYL01000094.1:257-10328 GCA_009846005.1 Gammaproteobacteria bacterium
CGACATGGCACTGCCAATGCTTCAATGAGGCCCCCGCAGATCACGGGGGGGGAACAGCCATAGACCGTCTGATAGTCGGAGCCATGGATAGCTTCAATGAGGCCCCCGCAGATCACGGGGGGGGAACTCTCCCCGTAGGGAGTAGGGTCCGCGCCGCGAACCGACTGGCTTCAATGAGGCCCCCGCAGATCACGGGGGGGGAACAGCACCGCTCGCAGCGTAGTGCACATGCGCCTTGCGGGCAACTACTGCGAGCGGTGATGTCAGATTCGGCGTGATTTTGGGCGCGACTTCCCTGACCGGACCAACGTTCGTCTGCAACCGCATGATTGTCAAAGAGCATCTGGGTTGCGAGCGATCTCTGGCAGGACAAGCACCATCGAGCCGCTCGCGCCGCCATCGGCGGATCAGACGACTATAGGCTCCCTTTCGATCGGCGTATAGCTCCGCTTCCCCAGCGAGACGATCTTTGGCTCGACGTTGTCCGCAGGACCGATGTCGATGACCATCACGTGATCGTCGTCGTGATGGATGAGGTTGTCCATGTCGGCGATCAACTCCGCATGACGGACGCGCGTCAACCGGCACTGAAACACCGAGAGCTGCACCCAGTCACCGTAGCCGTGCATCGTCTTAAACACCGACCTCCAACGCTTCGGGTCGCCAATGTCGTAGACAACGAAGTAGAGCCTCTCGTCCGATGCCATTCCGCCTAGTCTCCGTCCATACCCGGTCTCGAACTCAACGCGTTACGAAGTTCGGATACTCGGGAATCTCGCCCGCCAGGTATCTTCCTAACAGCCGCGCCTGAATCTCCAGCAGCCTTCTGTACTCGACCCGGTAGCCGAAGATCGGGTGCGTCACCTCCTGACCAAGCCGGCGCTCGAACGTGCCGATGAAGCGTTTGCGTCCGGCATCCGACAAGGCCACGCCGATCGGCGAGTGGATGAAGTCCGTCGGACGAATCTCGCCGTTGTTGATGGCAGTGACGACGACGGAGTCAACTATCAGCGGGCGAAACGGCTCCATCATGTCCAGCGCGAGCGCCGGGCGCCCGTATCTCGGCTGGTGATAGAACCCGCGGTACGGATCGAGCCCCGTCGCCGAGAGAACCATCACAAACGTGCGCGTGAGCATCGCGTACCCGAACGACAGCAATGCGTTGACGGGATCAGTTGGCGGTCGACGATTGCGGTTGTTCATGTCGAACCGATCCGCGTCGTCCGAGCGCCGCAGCATGTCAGTGAAGTGGCCGAAGTATCGTGCCGCGGCGGCGCCCTCGACGCCGAGCAGGGTGCTCATCTCCTTCGTGCGCCCCGCCCGGTCGGCCAGCCGCGTGAGGTCCTTCTGCACGGGGCCGCGTTCGTCGTCTGAGCGCCAGTTGCGGCGCAGTAGCGTCCTTGAGTTGCGGATCTTCGCCCGCACCCATCCCCGCGCTAGTTCCAGGCACGCCGTGTCGTCGAACGACGCCTTGTACTGCGCCGTTCTCAGTTCGACGTTCGCGTGACCTGCCCCTACCGTGTGGCCCAGGAACCAGCCGCCGTAGGACTGCCACGTCACCGGGATGTTCCGGCGCATCAGTTCATGCAGGGTCGGCGTCGTAACGTAGACGTTCCCCATCACGACGAGCTGGGAAACATCCGCAAGGCGTGCGTAGGTCGTGTCGCCCTGGTCGTCCTTGGTGATCGCTAGCCGGTGACCGTCCTTCGCGATCTTGCCCCGATAGGACTGCACGTAGACCGGCATGGCCCGCGTATGCCGAACCGAAATCGGTCGCACTTCCGCCGTACTCGATTTCAGCAGATTGGTCTCGTCGGGCAGGCAGATACCGACGAGCGAGCACCGCGGACACTTGGGACTGTCTTCCAGCGGCGGCGGAATCTCGCCCCCATCGACCACGCGCCGCAGTCCCCTGAGGGACTCCATCGTGAGCGTTCTCAACTCCTCGTCGAACGCGACGCGCACGCGCTCGCGCGAGCCCGCGAAGTACAGGTATCCCTCGCGGCACGTGTAGCCATGCTCTTCAAGCAGCAGACCCTGGGCGCACAACTGGACTCTCTCCGGGTCGTACGCATGGCGCGGGACATGCGGACGCTTGCCGCGCTTATAGTCCACGGGCCTAACTTCGCCGTCCTCGCTCTCGACTAGGTCGATCTTGGCGACCAGATCCAGCTTCTCGGAGGACAGTTCAACCGATCGTGCAATGGTCAAATCCGCTGGATCGTCGTCGGGCTCGGGAAGGGCGCCTCCTTGCTTGTCGACCCGGCGGTGAACGTGATGCCCTTCCACCGTATCCGCCGAACTCTCCCATTCCTTCTGAACCCACTCCAGATACGCGAGGCGCGGGCAGTAGACGAACTCGTTCAGTATTCGTGCCGGAATGACCGGCTTGTCTTGGTCGTGCCGCCCGGCCTTCCGTGGTTTTACGATTCGTTCCGGCTGCGGCTTGGCGCTTGGACGTTTTGCAGGTTCCCGCATAGGACACTCTCGCCGCTCTGCAGACCGCCGAACTTAACCCCAGAAGACACGACCGTCCAGCCGACCCAACTCAGCGCGCTCCGTCTGAAGCTGCCTTAGGCGCCGTCTGTCGGCTCCAGCTATGCGGAGTGGAACAGACCACCGCCGGCGTGGCTGTCCCTGCCCAACATGATCGGTCCACGGACGGCCACCGAGAACCTGAGCTTCACTATGGCACTCGGACGGCCGCCCCGGGGGCCGGCTCGGACCTGGTAGACATCAACGTTTGTGGGCGTCGGCAGTCCGCGCCTCTGGCACTCCGCGACCACGTCGCCCCGAACCTTGTCCGCTGGCTCATCGCGCTTCTCCAGATTGCGAGTCGCAACGTATCTAGTCCCGCTACGCCAATCAGTGGCCGGTCCAATCACCCGGTCGCCATCCTCTACAGCTTCTGAGAACAACCCCTCGAAGACCCCCAGCCCACGCGCTCGCAACACGTTGAGTTGACGGACTACCCGGTCGAAACGAACCCGTTCATTCCCCTTGGGCTTGGCAGTTCGGTCAGCTCCCCACGGGGCAACGACCAGCAGCCGGTGGAGGGCGGCCCCATCGGAGCCGCTCGCGTCCGCCGCGAGGAACACATGGGCATGGTGGCCTGGCCGATCTGCTCCTCCATCCGGGTCGTGGCCTGAAAACAAGCGATCCACCCGGCCCCTGTCGTCGCGAGCGAGCGACATCAAGGCTCTGCGCAAAGCGCTCACGAGCGCTGCTCGATCACTCACCCGGAGGTTGCGTCCATCCACCCGAAAGGCGAATACGTCCCCGTGACACGCGACCGGCTCCATCAATCCCAATCCGCAGAATCTTCCGTCGCCGAGCAGGAGCGGTCCGCAGACAGGTTCACGGAAACGGATCTGCGCATGCCAGAGTGACTGTCTCGAGAACCTTGAGTCAGCCGCGAAGCTTTCCGCACGCTCGCCGCGACGTCGGAAGGGCTCCCGCTGTACGCGTATGTCGACCGGCGCGGTCCGGACTCCGGCATGCCGGATTGCACGCACGACAGCACTGCGCACGCGCCGTTCCCATTGTCGACGGTCTTGCCCCGTCCTACTCCTATCGAACCCGCTGGAGTACGGGTGAATGCTCCCCAAAACGAGCGGTGTGATGCTTCTGAATAGAACTGCGGCACGCGCGTACCGGTCCGCCATCCGTGTGTCGTCGGTGGAAACCAAGATTTCGGCCCGTTCCTCCCCATGCGCGTCGAAGGGATGCAACCCTGCGAACGCCCAGTTGAGATCGTCCGCACGCATCGGACATTCGCGCGGGACCTCGACCGTGATCCGCCGGATCGACGGGTCTGTATGCTCGGTGCCGATCGAGGGCAGGGCGATCAACCGAACACGCCGCCCCACGTCGCGAGGCCCGGCACCTCGACCGACCAACAGCCGCTCGACCACGTCGGCCTCGGCCGGGAGCGCCTCGTGCAGGCGCGTCGCCGCCGCATTGCGCAACCCCGTCAAGACCGAGTACACGGAGGCGATCGGGAGGGGCGCGAAACCGCCCTCGGGTCCGCGAAACTCGAAGTTCAGGCGCCGCGCCGCCGCATCGTATGCGGCTCCCCCGAATAGAGCCTTGGGCGGCTGAGTGAACAGTTGGCCGGTGCGTCTCGACGTGTCCGACGAAAGGCGCGCGCGCCCTCCCTCGAACCTGCGCACAAGGCTGGTCAACGTACCAGGTCGCGGCGCCGCCGTTCTGCCTGTCCCACGAGGTGTGCGCAGGACTCCAGGATGGGATTGGATACGGCGCTCCGCCTCCTCCCGCCCCACTACCTCGCCGCACGCCCATGCGATGTCGATGCCGCGCCCGAGCTGGTACAGCCGTTCCGCGATCCCGCACACTTGTTGCGCTTCGTTAGCTCCCGAGTCGAAATCCCATATGTAGAGCACGGGGACTTTCGCGTCGAAGTAGATCGGCCTCCATCGTTTTCCCACGCGGATCTTGCTCACGTTGGCCGGGTCGCCCCCGACGGAGTCGAGATCGTTGTTCGGCACGAAGTGTCTCGCGCCTCGCCCGGACCACGCGGGCGGCGCAGCTATCCGTGGAGCGTCCAGGCACTCAAGCCAAACCAGCGCAGCGTGATCGTCGGCTGGCAACTCCGCCCCGCGTGCCGCGCCAGCCACAAGGGCTTGAAATAGCCGGGCTGGCGACGGCGGCCAGCTTTGCGCCGCGTCCACACGATCCGCGTCCCCGTGGTAGCGGCCCTCGTGGAAACGCACCGCGATCAGCAGGCATCCGCCCATCACGCGTCCTTGGTCTTGACCTTCGTGTCCGCCACAGCCAGCGATTTGTCGAAAGCCAACGAACGGTCAGCCCCCACGCCGAATGCGGCGGCCACGTTCTGCGCGTACCTGAACGCCAAGTTCTCCTCGAGGGTCACGGACACGCGGTCGCCGTTGCGTGATACGCGATGCCACACGCCCGGCTCGTCCGGGTCGAGCGTGAGGAGGCATCCCACCCGAAGAAATCCATCCATCGGCGCCGTGGCCGCAACCAGCGCTAGCCCGAGGATATAGCGCCGCAATGCCTGGCGGTTGCCGCCGTCCAGCCGCCGCAGGGCGATCAGGTTGACCGTGACGTCGCGACGGATGGCTCCTCGTGCGATGACCCCGCCGTGAGTGCCTACCGCCGGCACATGGACGAAGCCCCGCTTGGCGAGAGGGCTCTTGGGATCACCCTCCTGCTTTTCCTTGTCCGCATCCGTGAACACATCCAGTTCCGCATAATCCAGCGTCGGGTTGTACTGGGCCGAACGCTTCAGTTCGTCAATGTCCTCGGCTCGAATCGTTGACTGGACCACCCGCGGCAGCTTCGCCAACGTATCCCGCGAATCCCATACACCGAACACAAGCGAAGTCGGCGCCAGCTTCGCGAGCGGCTCTACATCGTTGCGATCGAGGAACGCCTCGAACGCGGCGCGCGCATCGGCTTTCAGTTCAGTTGATCGCACGATCGCATCACCCAGTCGGTGGCCGGCCTCCAGAATCGACACCGTCTTCTCGTTGCCGTACTTGATTTCGATCTGCGGGACAAGCGGCGCCCTGGGATTCTCCGGCTCGCCTGCCCGCGAGCGAAGGAACACCGGTTCCATCCGGTTGGCCTGCGCGCCCACACTGTCGACAGCGGCGATCTTCGTGCCGTCCGAGAGTTCGTCGATGTTGTAGCCGACATCCGCGTACGTGGGCGGGAAGATCACCGACCCGCGGCCCTCCACAGGCAGCAGTGCTTGCCGCAGATGCAGCGCAACCGCGCCGTTCGGGTCATCCGCGAGCGCATTAAGGTCATCGTGGGTGAGAGTTTCAGTCATTCGTCTCCTCCTCTTCTGAAACGTGAGCGATGCAGCGGGCCTGGCCTTCCTGTCCAGGCCAATCGAGATGCATAGCGAATCGACGATATGGATTGCCGGGAACGGGCGAGCCTCCCGCACCCAAGGCCGCTCGGTGAAACAGCGGGTCTAGCAATCGGCCATCGCTCTGCCCGAGAACGCCGTACCGATACCGCAGCCTATCCCGTCGCTCAGGTCGCGCGTTGCCCAATCCGATCGCGGCCAAGACCTCCACGAGCGGAAACCCCACCATTCGAACGTTCCCGTGCCGGTTGGGCGAAAAGCCGTCCTGAAGCGGTATGTAGTCGCGCCGCCAGTCAAATCGGAAGCTGATCGTTTGAGGACCCGAGAACGCGAACGGATTGGTCGCATGCTGACGCATCTTTCCGCGCGCAATTCCCAGCGCATCCCGAGTGATCGCGGCTCCGGGAAAGCCTCCCGCTCCGGCCCAGAACTTCACGCCATCCCGCTTTGTCGCGTCCCCCCAGTAGTCGAGCTCGATCTCGTTTCCAGACTCGTCCCGAAGCACGACCGGCAGCGTCGCCGGTGAGGTGGGATCCGGAAAGGGGAACGGTTCGCCCTCTTCATCAACTTCCGGGGCCGGCCCCCAACTCTTCTTCCACGCCTCCAGGTTCCGCGATCCCCGAGGTACGCGAGCCACGACGTCCGCCTCTTCCAGAAATCGCATTATCCGCTCGGCCGGCGGTTCGTCGTCCCCCGCCGCCACGCGAAAGACGACCTCGCGGCCGGTCCAGTCGAACGCGGCCGATGCATCGCCCTGAAGGATCTCTGCCGCCTCCAAGACACCCAAACAGGCGAAGACCTGTCCGGGATTCAACAGATCCACGGTGAAGGCGGACTCAGCCAATCGCTCGTCCCCGCCCGCTTGTCTCTGACCACTCGCGGGACGCACTCTGGTCCGCCGCTCGTAGAATGGCCTCCCGCCACGCCAGCCCCCACGGCCCGTAGCGCTTCTGCAACCGCGCGAAGCGAAGTGCTGCCTCTCCGGCTTTCGCCTCAAGTAGGGAGGGCGGCCCCTCCGAGCATCCGGTCGAGCTGATCCAAGGACGCGCGTAGCCATGATGCGATGCGACGAGGTGCAGGATTAGTTCCCGGGTTCCCTCCGGCAACGGTTCTAGCTCCGCCTTCAGCAACGACCCGAACTCATGTCGATAACCCTCCAGGATTCGCCAGTTGCCGCCGCCCCGCGTCTTTGCATAGGGGCGCCCGGATTTGGGGGCGTTCATTGCGTCCTGCCACTGCTGCGCCGCCTTTCCGTCGTCGTGCAGCCGCGCTGCGATCCGCAACGCCTCGGACTCCTCTGCTCCCATGCCAAGGTCCGACGCGAATTCTCCCACGCGTGCGGCGACTTGCTCCGCGTGCTCCGCCAACCCCTGCTCGGTCGAGAGAATCGAACGCGAGTCTTCGTCCGTCGGTTCGTCCCGCCACTTGTAGACGGCAAGGCCCCGGAGCACGGTGCCGGATTCAGAGCGATGCGTTTCCAAGGTCCGGACGTGCCGCCAGTCGGTCAGATCGGCAGGCCGCAGTCCCTCCGCGTCACCGGTGGCGACGACCTCCTCCACGCGAAACTTGATGAGAGGTGTCTCCGCCTGGCTCGCCGGGTCGAGCGATTGCCGCCAGTCATCGGTGGAGTCGGCTGCATCCGCCTCGTCGTCGGCTTTCTCGTCGAGCATTCCGTCAACCACGCCACCCACGCGGGCATCAACGATCAGCGTTTCGCCCGCCAATCGCCTTTCCCAATCTGCCCTAAGTCGATTCCTCTCGCGACGAACATACCGATCCAGCGTGCTTGCCGGTGCCGCGAGGCGTTGCAGTTCCGCCAACGTCGCGCTCTTCGACAGTTCTCCTGACCGGTCCACGAGCACGGCCACGGGCTGTCCACCGGCAACCGTCGGCCCCTCCGTCCCGGTCCCTGCAACCCGTAACGCCCTGCGTGACAGCCACGTCAACACGCGCCTGGATCCGGCCACTAGCCTTTCGGACGCGTGGATCGGCGCGATTCGAAAGAAGTCTCCGACCATGCCCGGCTCGACTTCGAACTCGGTCCCAGTGCGCGCGCAAGGCAGGTGCTTTCGCCAGACAACGGTGGTCTCGGGCTCCTCGTCCTCCTCCCAACCACGGAGCCAGGGCCCTACCTCCGGGCGCCCTTCATGGTGATCGAGCGAAGTCAACGACCAAGCGTCAAGCAGTGGGCGGGTGAGTTTAGGATGCAGTGGGGCGGGAGTCGTCGCCGCGTCTACTAGCGCCCGGTGGTTTTGTTTGAGCCACATCAGTGCCTCGGGGCTCGCGTCGTGGCGCCCATCGTCGCCCAGCGGCAGCTCGACCAAGGACCGCTGACACTCCTGCAGAACTTCAGGAGCTACCCGGGATTTGGTTGCCGTCCGCTTGGTGCTTTGGCCTACCGCGAGTACATCGACGATGGCGCAACGGTCTTCGCCCCCGCGCCGATTGACCCGCCCTAGCCGCTGTGCCATTCGCTCGTAAGCGACCAGGTCGCACACCATGTGCTCGGCGTTCAGGTCCACCCCGACTTCACCAGCCGCGGTCGCAACGAGGAACGTAGGCACTGCGGGCGGATCCGCCGCCCCCAGAAACCCGTGAGCCTCCAACCACCGCTCCAACCTCTCCCGCTCACGAACGCGGCGCTCGCCGACCAGCAATTCGGACTCGCACTCCGTAGCGGCGCGCGCGGATCCGCGTCGTGGTCGGAAGGCTTTTTCAATCAGTCCCTTCACGGTCACGGCGTCCGTTCGACTGTGACAGTAGACGAGCACTCGTGCCGGGACATTGCCCGCCCCGAGTTCGACGGCGCGCGCGCCCAGTTCCTCGGGCAAGCTCTTTGGATCTTCCAGTTCAATGACCTTCAGGCGTTTGCGGGCGCCTAGGCGCTCCCGCGCCACGTCCTCGTCCTTGTCTTGCGGTTCAAGTCGAAAGACCCCGACTCCGCCGGCGTCGCCGGTTTCACGCCCCGTCGCAGAGAGTGACATCAGGTGGAAAGGGGGCGTACTCGTGATTTCACCGCCGGAACCGAGTACGCCGTCCCGCTCGACCTCGACTCGCCGCAGCAATGCTTCGAACGCCGGACACAAATGCGCTTCGTCAAGAAGCACCAACGCGTCCACTGCCAGCAATCCCGCATGGTAGGGCCGCATGCGCCGCGAAACGCCGTAGCCCTCAAACAGCAGTCTCGACCCCACCATGTCGACGGTTCCTACGATGATCGCCGGCTTCGACGGATCTTCGAGCCAAACCCGGTTGTCCGCGAAACCGCCTCGCAGCGTCGACACCGGCAAGGAGCCGGTCCCCAGCCGCCAGCTCGTGAGATTCAGACGATCGGCTACATCGCGCGGCATGTTCGCTCGTAACAGCTCGGCGAATCGCGTGGCTTGATCCACTACTGCGCGACGATCCACAACATAGACAAGTCGCCGAGGCAGCTTTGCGCCTTCTGCAAGGGCGATTAGCCAAAGCGCCATGACTGAGGTCTTTCCCAGCCCTGTCGGGACGTCCACGGCCTTTGGCAAGGTGCCGTCGATTAGTAGGCTCAGCAATCGCAACTGCCACCGAAGCGGTTCGTATCCCACACCTCCATCCGACGCGGTCAGCGCGGAGAATGCTCTGCGGACTCGTTCGTGGTCTGTCAAATCGTGAGCCTCATATCGCTAGTCGACTACACTCCAGTTGCAGTCGGAAGGATACTTGGTGCTGCGCGAACTGTTAAGGCTGAAAGAACTCGGTTGTCGGGACATCGGGAGCCGCGAAGCCGCTCAAGGTCCCACCTTTGAACTAGTAGCGGAAGTAGTAACTCACGCTGGACATGCGCCAGAAAATATAGCAAAATCAAAATGTTGATTGCAGTTTGACTCGGACCAGTGGTCCCAGTCCTGCGCCAGCGCGATCGGCTCGACGTGGGTGTCGAAGTCCTCGCGCGGCGTGTCGGCGAGCGGGATGTCGCCGAACTCGCGCGGGTGCTGCTCCGGCGAGATGGTGCAGCGGCCGGTGATCCCGGAGTCGCACGCCGTGGTTCCGCAGACGGGGCAGGCCGCCGTGACGCCGTGCGCCGCCTCGAACTGCGGCTCCCGGGTGCGGCCGTTGTCGCGCTCGACGATCTCCCCGATCGCCTGGCGGTCGCCGTGCTCGTTCTCGACGATGTCGGTGACCCGCGCCTTGACGTGGGCGACGCGGCCCGACTTGGCGGTCACCGCGACCTC
>VXYL01000019.1 GCA_009846005.1 Gammaproteobacteria bacterium
GGCTTCTTTCGCCGGACTTTCTCGTGGGCGCATGGATGGCAAAGAGGATCCCTAACCGCAGCGGTGCGATGTAGGCGCCGGCAGCGACACCGATGAAAGCGACGAACATCGCCGATCCCAACTACTTCCACAAGGTCGTGGACTGCCAGTGGGCGTGCCCGGCGCACACGCCCGTGCCCGACTACATCCGCCTCATCGCCGAGGAACGCTTCACCGAAGCGTACATGCTGAACTGGGACTCGAACGTCTTCCCCGGTATCCTCGGGCGGACCTGCGACCGACCCTGCGAACCCGCCTGTCGGCGCGTGCGCACGGAGGAGAAGCCGGTCGCGATCTGTCGCCTGAAGCGTGTCGCCGCGGACCACAAGGGCAACATTTCGGATTATCTCCCACGCGTTCCGAAGCAGAAGAACGGCAAGCGGATTTGCCTCATGGGTGCCGGTCCGGCGTCGCTGGCCGTGGCGCGGGATCTGCTGCCGTTCGGCTACGAGATCGACATGTTCGACCGGGATCCGGCAGGCGGCGGCATGATGCGGAGCCAGATTCCCGCGTTCCGCTTGCCGGCGGACGTCCTGGAGGAGGAGGTGGACCTCATCCTCAACATGGGCGTCAACGCCCAGTTCGGCTACGAGATCACGAGCATGAAGGAAATGCTCGACATGGACTACGACGCGTATTTCGTCGGCACCGGTGCACCGCGCGGGCGCGATCTGGATCTGCCGGGCCGCCAGGAAGTCGACGACCACATATCCATTGGCATCGACTGGCTCTCGAGCGTCGCCTTCGGCCACACCTCGTCGATCTCCGGCAAGGTCATCGTCATGGGCGGCGGCAACACCGCCATGGACTGCTGCCGCACCTCGAAGCGCCTGGGCGCAGAACGCGTGACCGTGGTGGTCCGCTCCGCCTTCGACGTCATGAAGGCGTCGGAGTGGGAGAAGGAAGACGCGATGTCGGAAGGCATCCCGATCATCAACAACCGCCCGCCCAAGGAGTTCCTGCACGACAACGGCAAGCTCACCGGCATCGTCTTCGAATGCGTGCGCCCGATCCCCGACGGCAAGGGCCGCTACCGCTACGAGCCGAGCGGCGAACCGGATGTCGTCATGGAGTGCGACCACGTGCTGATGGCCATTGGCCAGGAGAACCACTGCCCCTGGGTCGAACGGGACGCCGGCATCGAGTTCGACAAGTGGGACTGTCCAATCCTCGACGAGGACACCCTGCAGTCCAGTCATCCCAAGATCTTCTTCGGCGGCGACTCTGCGCTGGGTCCGGAGAACATCATCTGGGCATCCGCGCACGCCCACAAGGCGGCCATCTCGATCCACCTGATGTGCCAGGGCAAGGACATCAAGAAGGACCGCCCCCCGGAAGGCGTAAACCTGATCAGCCAGAAGATGGGCGTCCACCAGTGGAGCTACGACGCGGAGCACGACGACGCCAAGCGCTTTCTGGTGCCCCACGCCAACAAGCGCAAGGCGCTGGACAACATCAAGATCGAGGTGGAACTCGGCTTCGACGCCCGGTTGGGACTGAAGGAAGCGCAACGTTGTCTCAACTGCGACGTGCAGACCGTGTTCACGGAGAGCCTGTGCATCGAGTGCGACGCCTGCGTCGACATCTGCCCGATGGACTGCATCACGTTCACCCCCAACGCCGACGAGCCCGAGTTGCGCACGTCGCTGACGGCGCCGGCCCAGAACGACGAGCAGGACATCTACGTGTCCGAGGAACTTCCCACCGGGCGGATCATGGCCAAGGACGAGGACGTCTGCCTGCACTGCGGGTTGTGCGCGGAACGCTGTCCCACACACGCTTGGGATATGCAGAAGTCCGTCATCCACACGCCGCAGCTGGGTTCCTACGCGGCAGGGTGACCCGGTGACCGACAAGGCAACTCCCGCCGCCCCCGAGGGGGATGCGGTGGCCAACGGCGTGAACGATCGGCGAACGTCCTACAACGACTTCGTAATCCGGTTCGCGAACGTCAACGGCTCGGGTTCGGCCTCCGCCAACGGCATGTTCGCCAAGGCGCTGTTCCGCATGGGCATCCCGGTGGCGACCCGCAACATCTTCCCGTCCAACATCGAGGGACTTCCCACCTGGTTCGAAGTGCGCGTTTCCGAGAAGGGCTACGCCGGGCGGCGCGAGGGCATCGACCTCATGGTGGCGATGAACGCGGAGACCTTCGCGGAGGACGTGGCGTCGGTGGTGCCGGGTGGCTACCTGCTCTACGACAACTCGAAGGAACTCGACGTCCGCCTGCGTCGAAGCGACATCAACCTGGTCGGCGTGCCGATCTCGCAGCTCGTGCTGCCCGAGTTTCCGAATCCCAAGCACCGGGCGTTGTTCAAGAACATCGTCTACGTGGGCGCTCTCTCGGCGCTGATCAACATCGACTTCGACGTCATCACCGGCATGGTGTCGGCGCAATTCAAAGGCAAGGACGATCTGATCGCGCCGAACATCCATGCTCTCGAGATCGGTCGCCACTACGTGCTCGACTACCTGGACTGCCCGCTGCCGATCCAGGTGCGCTACTCGAACGGCGCGAGCGACAAGATCCTGGTCGACGGCAACACGGCCGCCGCCATCGGCGCGATCTACGGCGGCGCGACGGTTTGCGCGTGGTATCCGATCACGCCCTCCACGTCTCTGGCGGAGGCATTCGAGCAATACTGCAACCGGCTGCGCGTGGGCGAGAACGGCGAGCGCAACTTCGCGATCATTCAGGCCGAAGACGAACTGTCGGCAATGGGCATCGTCATCGGTGCGGGGTGGAACGGCGCCCGGGCGTTCACGGCGACCAGCGGTCCGGGGCTGTCGTTGATGACCGAATTCCTAGGCCTCGCCTACTTCGCCGAGATTCCCGCCGTGCTTTGGGACATCCAGCGCACCGGCCCGTCCACGGGCATGCCGACCCGCACCCAGCAGGGCGACCTGCTGTCCGCGGCGTACGCGTCCCACGGCGACACCCGGCACCCGCTGCTGTTCCCGTCGACGCCCAACGAGTGCTTCGACTTCGCGGTCGAGGCGCTCGATCTCGCCGACCGGCTGCAGACCCCGATCCTGGTGATGTCGGACCTCGAACTCGGCATGAACGACAACCTTGCCGATCCCTTCACCTGGGACGACGAGCGCAGCTACGACCGCGGCAAGGTGCTCGGCGCGGACGACCTGGAGAGGATCGAGACCTTCGGCCGCTATCTCGACGTGGACGGCGACGGCATCGGCTACCGGACGTTGCCCGGCACGCATCCGGAGAAGGGTGCGTTCTTCACAAGGGGCACGTCGCGGGACGAGTACGCCGCCTACACGGAAGCGCCGGAACACTACAGTGCCAATATGGACCGCCTGCTCAAGAAGTGGGAAACCGCCCGCGACCTCGTGCCGGCACCGGTCATCGAGGAGCAGGGGCGCTTGATCGGCATCGTCTTCTACGGCACCACGGCACTGCCGATTCCGGAAGCCTTGGACCGTCTCCTCGAAGACGGCGTCGAGGTCGACACCATGCGTCTGCGGGGCTTCCCGTTCACCGACGAGGTGCGTGGGTTCATCGACCGCCACGAGATCGTCTTCCTCGCCGAGCAGAACCGGGACGCGCAGATGAAGACGCTGCTCGTGAACGACCTGGAGCTGGACCCGGCCCGGATCGACTCGGTGCTCTACTACGGCGGCTTCTCGATTTCGGCGGACACCATCTACGAGCAGGTGAGCGAACGGCTCGTCGAATACAACGTGCCGCGGCTCCGCGCCGTCGGCGGCGGCGGGCGCGGGACCGCGCCCCGGAAAGACAGGGAGTACCGACCATGACCTTCGTCGTCAAACCCCGCGTCCGGCATCCGCTGCTCCCGGTCAACGAACTCGGGCTCACGCGCCGCGACTACGAGGGGTCGGTGTCCACGCTGTGCGCGGGCTGCGGCCACGATTCGGTGTCCGCCGCCATCGTCCAGGCCTGCGCCGAACTGTCGCTGCCGCCGCACAAGTTCGCCAAGGTGTCCGGCATCGGCTGCTCGTCGAAGACGCCCAGCTACTTCCTGAGCCATTCCCACGGCTTCAACTCGGTACACGGCCGGATGCCGTCGGTGGCGACGGGCGCCAATCTCGCCAACCGCGAACTCTATTGCATCGGCGTCTCCGGCGACGGCGACAGCGCCTCCATCGGCATCGGCCAGTTCGCCCACATCGTCCGCCGCCGGATCAACATGCTCTATGTCGTCGACAACAACGGCACCTACGGGCTTACCAAGGGCCAGTTCTCGGCGACCAACGACAAAGGGTCCACCAGCAAGAAAGGCGTGCCGAACCTCTACGAGCCCATCGACCTCGTCTCGATGGCATTGCAGATCGGGGCGAGTTTCGTGGCGCGCAGCTTTTCGGGCGACAAGCGGCAATTGGTGCCGCTCATCCAGGCGGGCCTGATGCACAAGGGTTTCGCGTTCATCGACGTGATCTCGCCCTGCGTTGCGTTCAACAACCACAACGGCTCGACCAAGAGCTACGACTACGTCCGCGACCACTCGGAGCGGCTCGTCAGCGCCGACTTCATCGCTCCCGGCGAGGAGATCACTGTCGACTACGACTCCGGTGCGCTTGAAGACGTCGCCATGCCCGACGGTTCGACCCTGCGCCTGCGCAAACTCGACGAGGACTACGATCCCCGCGACCGGATCCAGGCGCTGACCCAGGTGCAGCGCTCGGCGGAGGCCGGCGAGGTGGTCACGGGGTTGCTGTACGTGGACGCGGACGCGGCGGACTGCCACGACGTGCTCGGCACGCCGGCGGCGCCGTTGAATTCGCTGGACGAGGCGGTCCTGTGTCCGGGCGCCGAGGCGTTGGCGGGAGTCAACGCGCAGTTGCGTTGAGCCGTGCGCGGTACGCCCGGTAGGCAAGCCGCGACGCGTGGTACGCTGCGCCACGCCTTCTAGGGAAGTACTCCGCGACCTCCATATCCTCTATTGCCGCGAGACTTCGCGTAAGGCCGATCTCGATCAGCTTCCGGCTGCGGCCACCAACACGATCGAGGCCGCCGCAGGCAATGACGTTCGTCAATAGGGGCCCCAGCGAGTTCAGCCGGTAGAGTCGCCAGCATTCGTCCCGGCTGAAGTCTCGCGTGCCGGCGTCGAGCAAGGCGTCGTGGTACTCCTCGACGATCTCCCGCTCGATCTGGCGGCGGACAGGGACAGTCAGGTTGCCGATTAGGAAGTAGGCGAGGTCGAATAGGCCGCAGTTCCTGCCGCTGTTCTGCCAGTCGATGGCCACGACGTCGTCGCAGCCATCTTGGGCGAAGAACAGATTGTCCAGGCGGTAGTCGCCGTGGGTGAACGTCTGTGGACAAGCCGCTAACGTCGCCGCGACGTCGGTCAGGTGCATCCCGAACGCCTCCGCGAGTTGCCGGGTCGTGCTTGAGAAAAGATCACCGAAATGTGCGAGGGTGCGGACTAGGCTGGCGAGGTACACCGCCTGCACGACTGGACGAAGCCTGGGATTTGTCGAGTCGTAGACCGTCGCCAGCGGAGGCTCGTGGGTTCGGTTCCAGAACGCCCCGTGCATGCGCGCCAATGCACGGATCGCCCGCCTGGCCTGGACCGGAGTGGCGCCCGCAACCTGGTCAACGACCTCCATGCCGCCGAGGTCTTCCAGCACCAGCGCGAATCGGTGGCTGCGCCGTTCGAATTGCGCGTGGTACACCCCGGGTGTGCGTAGCGGAACCCGTGTTCCGAGGCGGCGGTAGAATTCGTACTCGCGCCGGTAGAGCGCGAGGCGTTTCGACAGACGCCTGTTCTTGGCTTTCTCGCTCGGCAGTTTGACAATCAGGGTCTCGGGCGTCGTTCGGTCGGCTTCGCGGGACATGGGCTGCCGTTCGTGCCAGCCACCCTGGTCGCTATCCCACTGAAGGTGGCAGCGCAGGACTTGACCCAGGATCCCTGAACCGACCCCGATCTCCTCGATCCGAACGCTCTTTAGGTCTTGCCGCGGCGGGTGAACGCCGGCGGCAAGCGCCGATTGGATCCATTCGACGGTTATCGCCCCCCCGCTCCGGGGAATTGACAGATCGGCTGCCGTGGGATGCATGGACCTCGTGCTGATCCGCGAATTGCCGCTTAGACGCCTCGGTACGACCTGTACGCGCGATAGGCAATCCGACATGCATTGGTGAAGAGGCGGCGATCTCGTGAAGGTCGCCCGTGGGCGGGAATGAACTCCGCCGCATCAAGATCCTCGACGGCGGCGAGGCTACGCTTGAGGCCGACCTCGGCCAGATGCCGGGCGCGATCGTCGTCGAGATCCAGGCCGCCGCAGACGATTACCGAGGTCAGCAGGCCGGCTAGCGCGTTTCGCCGGTACGAGCGCCAGCACTCGTCGAACGGGAAGTCCGTTGCGCCCGAGCGACAGATGATGTCGTGGTATTCCTCGACGGTTTCGCGCTCGATCTGGCGTCGAACCGGGGTGGTCAGGTTGCCGGCGAGGAAATAGCCGACATCGTAGAGCCCGCAGCTCAAACCGCTCACCTGCCAGTCGATTATCGTCACGCCGTCCTCGCCTCTGTCGCCGAAGAACAGGTTGTCAAGTCGATAGTCGCCGTGCGTGAACGTTCGGGGGCCGGCGCGCAGGGCGGCCATGTGGTCGGCGACACCAAGTCCGATCGTCTCCGCGAGTTGCCGCGTCGTGCTCGAGAAGGCGTTGCCGAAGTGTTTGAGGGTGCGGACGAGGTTGGCGAGGTAGACGACCTGCACGACGGGCCGTAGCTTGGGATTGTTCGAGTCGTAGCATCCCGACAGGGGAGGCTCGTGGACCCTGTTCCAATACGCCCCGTGCAGTCGAGCGAGCGCTCGGACTGCCTGTTTGGCCTGTGCCGGGTTGGCGCCGGCGATCTGATCGACCACCGCCATGCCGCGGATGTCCTCGAGCACGAGTACGAATCCATGACTCTTCGGTTCGAAGCGGCCGTACAAGAGACTTGGCGTCGGTACGGGGAGATTCGACGCCACGGCGCGGTAGAAGTCGTATTCGCGCCGATACAGCGCGAGGCGCTTGCCCAAGCGCCGATTCTTGGCAGTCACGCTCGGCAGTTTCACGATGACGCTCTCGGGAGCTCGCCCGTCGGCTTCGTCGTAGTCGAGGTGGCAGCGCATGACCTGGCCCATCACCCCGGAACCTACGCCGATCTCTTCAACGCGGACATCACTCGGCGGTGGGAAACGTTTGCCACCGGCGGCGAGCGCCCGGCGGACCCATTCGACGTTGATCGAATGGCCATCGCCGGGGATTTGCGGGTCGGATGTCATGGGTCTCTAGGGGCTCCGGCAAGGGAAGGCCATGATCGCCAGCGGCGGGTCATTCACGAGAGCCGGTTTGCTGGCGTCGTTTGGTTGTCAGGTCCACGAGCTCCTCGCAAGTTTTCGTTTACATCAGCGCGCCGATGCCGATAATACGCGCCATCCTCACCACGCGAGGGAACCGCCGTGGCACTGCCTAATCTTGAGGACTATTTCCCGGACTGGAAAGAGCGCGAGGCGCTGGCGGAAGCGATGATCCCGATCATCGGCCAGTTGTACCGCAAGAATGTCGTCGTCTACTGCTACGGGCGCGCACTGCACAACCGAAGCGTGACGGACATCATGAAGACGCACCGATTCGTTCGCCAAGTGGCCGAGAACGAGTTGTCCGAGTTCGAGAGCTACCCGATCGTCGAGGCCCTGTCGCGGCTCGACCTCGGGCCTTCGCACGTCGATGTCGGCAAGTTGGCAGTGCGCCTGATGGAACGACAGCAGCGCGGCGATTCGGTCACGCCGTTGGAGTATGTCCGCGAAGCCAGCGCGCATGTCATCGGCCGTCATGTCAAACCGCTCGCGAAACCGCAGGATGTGGTTCTGTTCGGATTCGGTCGGATCGGCAGGCTTCTGGCGCGCCTGTTGATCGAAAAGACCGGTGGCGGCGACCAATTGGTGCTGCGCGCGGTCGTGCTTCGCCCCGGGCGCGTGGACGACATCCACAAGCGTGCGGCGCTGTTGCGTCGGGACTCTGTGCACGGTGCTTTCAACGGCACGATCCGTGTCGACGAGGAGAACCAGTGCCTGATCGTCAACGGCAATGTCGTACGCATGATCTACGAGCAAGACCGCTCGAACATCGACTACACCCGCCACGGCATCGACAACGCGGTTCTGATCGACAACTCGGGGGCATGGCGGGACGAGGCTGGCCTGGGTGAACACCTGAGATCGAAGGGCATTTCTCGGGTGCTTCTGACCGCTCCCGGCAAAGGCACGATCAAGAACATCGTCTCGGGCGTGAACTCGCACCGGGTGGGCGATGGTGACCGGTTGCTGTCCTGCGCATCATGCACGACCAACGCCATCATCCCGGTGTTGAAGGCCGTCAACGACAGGTGGGGCATCGTCCACGGGCATATCGAAACCGTGCACGCCTACACGCCGGACCAGAATCTTCACGACAACTACCACAAGAGCGATCGCCGGGGCCGTGCCGCGCCCCTGAACATGGTCATCACGGAGACGGGTGCGTCGCAAGCGGTGGCCAAGCTGCTGCCGGAACTCGATGGCAGGCTCACCGGCAACGCCATCCGCGTGCCGACGCCCAATGTGTCGCTGGCGATATTCATGCTGACGTTGCACCGCGACACCACGCTTGACGAGGTCAACGGCTACTTGCGCGACGTCGCGTTGGACTCCTCGCTACAACGCCAGATCGACTACACATCGTCAAAGGAACGCGTCTCGAGCGACTACATCGGCAACCGGCATGCCTGCAGCATCGACGGCGGCGCCACCATTGTTGCCGGGAACCGCGTCACCCTCTACGCCTACTACGACAACGAGTTCGGCTACGCTTGCCAGGTGATTCGCGTGACCCAGAAATGGGCGGGGATCCGATATCCGCTGGTCCCGGACGACGTGGCGCGGACCGGCTTCGAGGAGATGAGAACCTCGGTGGCTGCGGGTTGACCTTGGCGTGGATCAGCGGCGCCGCGCGCAGGGCCGTTGCTACAGCCATGAGCTTGCGCCGAGAAAGTCCACGACGCGAACCTGCATCCTGCCATCCATGGCGCGCTAGCGCCGAACCCAATGGCTGAATCCCACGACCGATTTGCGCGGGTTCTAAAGGCGCGCGCCGTACTCGCGCTGTCCTTCGGCGCGATGATCGGCTGGAGCTGGGTCTTGATGACCGGCCACTGGGTGGAGAACGCCGGAAGCGTGGGTACCCTTATGGCGTTCGCGGGCGGCGGCCTGGTGATCGGCTTCATCGGCCTCACCTATGCCGAGTTGGCTTCGGCCATGCCAAGGGCGGGCGGTGAGCACGTCTACACCCACGCTGCCCTCGGTGCGAACTGGTCGTTCGTATGCACCTGGGCGCTGCTCATGGCCTATGCCACGGTCTGCGTGTTCGAGTCGGTCGCGCTGCCAACCGCTGTCGAGTACCTGTACCCGGGCATTCGACTCGGCACGCTTTGGACCGTCGTTGGCGCACCCGTGGACCTCGGATTCGTCCTGGTCGGGGTGCTCGGTGCGGTGGCCATGACGGTCGTCAACTACCTCGGAATTCGGACGGCCGGGCGCGTGCAGATGGTGGTTACCGTCGCGATCGTTGCCGCCGGGCTGCTACTGTTTGTCGGCGCTCTCGGAAACGGTTCGTTCGAGACGGCGCGGCCGCTGATAGCCGACCCGGCCATCGGGATCCTGACCGTGGTCATCATGGTTCCCGCGATGCTGGTTGGCTTCGACGTGCTGCCCCAATCCGCAGAGGAGATCGACCTGCCGGCGCGGCGCATCGGCATTCTGTTGGCGGTCTCGCTGGTACTCGCCGTGCTTTGGTACGCCGGGGTGTCTTTCGCCGTCGCTAGCGCGATTCCGAAAGCGGCGCTCGGCGAAGTCATGGCGACCGCCGACGCGGCCACGGCCCTGTGGAATGGCCCATGGGCCGGGAGTGCGCTCATCGTCGGTGGCATCGGGGGCATTCTGACCAGTTGGAACGCGTTCATCATCGGCGGCAGCCGCGTGATGTTCGCGCTTGCCGAATCCGGTGCGTTGCCGGCGTCCTTTGGCAAGCTTCACCCGCGCTACCGAACCCCGTACGTCGCCATACTGGTCTTGGGGCTGTTGTCGTGCATCTCGCCGTTCTTCGGACGGACGATCCTGGTGTGGCTGATCAACACCGGCAGCCTGGCGGTCGTGGTGGCCTACGTGTTCGTTCCCATCGCCTTTCTGGTATTGCGCAAGCAGCAACCCCAACTACCGCGGCCATTCCGGGTCCGTGCGCCACGGTTAGTCGGGTGGACGGCGATTCTGCTCGGCTGTGCGTTGCTCTGCCTCTATCTCCCGGGTAGCCCCTCCGCGCTGGCGTGGCCGTACGAATGGGTCATCGTCGCGGGGTGGGGCATCGTGGGCGCGGGAATTTGGGTTCGGCGGGTGAGGCGGTAGCGGACCGTTGACCCAATGCGGTCTCCGACTCGGGGGTCGAACGCCGACACCCGCAAGGAAGTGTGGCAAACTCCCTCGTTCGACCGCCGTTGCTGACCATGATCGAACTGTCGACCGAACGCTTGGTTCTGCGTCCGTTTTGCTTGGATGACGTGGATGCCCTTCACACGCTCTGGGCGGACCGGGAAGTTCGCCGCTACCTGTTCGATGGCGAGGTTCCGGCGAGGGAGCGCGTGGTGGAGACGGTTGAGAACAGCGTCGAGGGGTTCGGGGAACTCGGCTATGGCTTCTTCTCGCTGCGCCGCCGGGAGTCGCCGACGGACATCATGGGATTCTCCGGGTTCCGACCGTTTGACGAGGCGGGCGAGGTCGAAATGCTGTTTGCGGTCGAACCGTCCCATTGGGGGCGCGGCTACGCCACCGAAGCGAGTCGGGAGGTGCTGCGCTACGGATTTGAGCAATGCGACCTGCGGCGGGTCGTCGCCACTACCGATACGCCGAATCAGCGCTCGGTTCGCGTGCTTCAACGGCTCGGCCTGTTCTTCGAAAAGCGACGTGAGCGGCATGGGCTCGACACGGTCTACTACGCCATGACCGCCGCGGAATTTCGAGCCTCGGATTTGGCGTCCGGCCGGGCAGTGGGGATTGCGGAATGAGTGGCCTTGGCGAACACGACAACCGCGTACTCGACGCGCTCTAGCCGATGCACATTGGTCTTCTCGACCTCGACTTCCACTTGGCGGGGTGCCGTTCCTTGAAGGAGAAGCGCCGCCGGCTGGCACGCCTACGCGGCAAGTTCGGGCGCGTGACCAACCTCGCGGTTTGTGAGAGTGCCTTTCAGGACTCGCACAGACGCGCGCGTTGGTCCGTCATTGCCGTTGCCGGGGATGCACGTGTGGTTGAACGGTCCCTGACGGAAGTCGAACGCTGGGTGTCGCAATCGGTGGATGCCACGCTCGTCGACGTTGACCGCGAGGTGATCGCTACGTGAGCCTCTATCTGGTCGCCGCAGCGGGCGTGATGGTCGCCCTTCTCTGGTACCGTTCGGCGCGCCGCGCCCGGATGAACTGGGTTCGTTCCCTGGATCTCGTCGGGCAATGGGATCTTGACGCATCGGCGGAGGGTTCCACGGGCGAACCGAGGTCGCTGACCCTGTCGGGCGGTCCGCTGGCGGGGCCGTACGTGGCCCGCGACGGCGACACGATCTACCGGGGCACTTGGCGACTGACGGGCGTCGTGCTGAGCCTCGAACCCGCGGGAGGCCGTGCCGCCCAATACGAACTGCGCCTGTTCGGCGTGGGCAGGATCGGGATTGACGGCCCGGGTCGTCAGCGCGAGATCTACGTCAAGCGCGACGACAACGTGATTCCGTTTCGCGCCCGGTCCTGATCGCAAGTGCTGCGCCGTCGGCGGACTGCTGGCGAATCGCGGTACTGGAACGAGTGGGGCTCGCGCTGAATGCAAGATGAGTGCGCAAGGGAGTCCGGGCTAAGGCGTATGCCGGCATTCGACGCGGAACCGTTTCTGGCCAGTCTGACGACGAGACCCGGGGTCTATCGCATGGTCGGCGCGGATGGTGCGGTGCTCTACGTGGGCAAGGCGCGCAATCTGAAGGCACGGGTGACCGCGTATTTCCGTGCGTCGGGCCTGACCGTGAAGACCATGGCCCTAGTTGCCAAAGTGCGCGACATACAGGTCACCGTCACCAGCAGCGAGACCGAAGCCCTGCTGCTGGAGCAGAGCCTGATCAAGACGGAGCGGCCGCCCTACAACGTGGTACTCCGGGACGACAAGTCCTATCCCTACATCCATCTGACGGAACATCCGTATCCGCGGTTGGCGTTTCATCGCGGCGCCCGAAAGGAGGGCAGGTACTTCGGCCCGTTTCCCAGCGCTGCCGCCGTTCGTGACAGCCTCAACATCCTGCAGAAACTGTTCGGGATCCGGCCCTGCGAGGACGGATTCTTCAAGAACCGCTCGCGCCCCTGTCTGCAGCATCAGATCGATCGCTGCAGCGCCCCCTGCGTCGGTTTGATCGACCGCGACCGCTATGCTGACGATGTGCGTCTGGCCGTCATGTTCCTGGAAGGAAAGAGCCAGGACGTGCTGGCGGAGTTCAAGGCGAAGATGGAAACGGCTGCGGCGGCTCTGGAGTTCGAACGCGCGGCCACATACCGGGACCAGATCGACCACCTGCGCCGTGTCCAGGAGAACCAGTACGTCCACGCCGCAGGTGGCGATGTCGACATATTCGGTATCGCGCCCGCGGAACCCCCTGTACGGACCCTTGAGGACTCGGATAGGGAGGCACACGCGGCAGCCGTCGGCGCCGCCAGCCGTTCGGACCGTCGAGCCGCGTCCCAGGTCTGCATCCAGGGACTGTTCGTGCGCGACGGACGTCTGCTGGGGCATCGCACGTGGTTCCCCAAGAACGAACTCGGGATGTCCGGCGGCGAGATGCTGTTCGCGTTTCTCTCGCAGTACTACCTCGGGGGCGGCGAACGCGAGATACCCAAGGCCGTCATCGCATCGGCTCCCATGGAGGATGCGGACCTGCTGTCGAGCGCGCTTTCGGCACGGGCTCACCGCAAGGTCGAGGTCGCCAGTCGGGTGCGTGGCCAACGCGCACGGTGGGCGAAGATGGCATCGGAGAACGCAGAGATTTCCCTCAATGCGCTAGTCGCGGACCGCAAGAACATCCTGTCGAGGTTCGTCGACCTGCAATCGGCGCTTGAGTGGGAGGATCTGCCGAAACGTCTCGAGTGCTTCGATATCAGCCATGCCGGCGGCGAGTCGACCGTTGCATCGTGCGTGGTGTTCGATAGCGAGGGCCCCGTGAAGTCGGACTACCGCCGCTTCAACATCGAAGGGATTGCCCGGGGGGACGATTACGGCGCCATCGAGCAGACGATACAGCGCCGCTATTCGCGGCTCGCCCGAGGCGAGGGCGTGCTGCCGGACGTGGTCGTCATCGACGGGGGCGCCGGGCAGGTCAACCGCGCAGCCGAGGTTCTGAAGTCCTTGCATTTGGACGACATCGCGCTGCTCGGCATTGCCAAGGGGCCTACCCGCAAACCCGGCTTGGAGACCATCGTCCAGGCTGGCGGCGGGGTGTTGTTGCTGCCTCCGAACGGGCCCGCTATGCATCTACTCCAGCAGGTCAGGGATGAAGCGCATCGCTTCGCCATCGCCGGACACCGGGGACGGCGCCAGAGACAGAAGCGTCACTCGGTCCTCGATGACATTCCGGGGATCGGTCCACGTCGCAAGCGCGAGTTGCTTGCGCATTTCGGGTCGGTGGCGTCCATTTCGGGTGCAAGTCCGGAAGAAATCTCCAAGGTGCCCGGCATAAGCCGTAAACTCGCGGTTGAAATTCACGGATCGCTACATGGCCAATAGTCTTCCAGTCCTGAGCCTGCCGAACATCGTGACGATCAGCCGCATTGCCCTCGTGCCGGTCTTTGCCGTCGTGTATCTCGTCACCGACGACTACCATTGGATTGCGGCGCTCTTGTTCGCGGCTGCCGCATTCACGGACTGGCTCGACGGCTACTTGGCCAGGAAACTGGAGCAGGTGACGCCGTTCGGGGCGTTTCTCGATCCCGTGGCGGACAAACTGATCGTCGTTACGGCGCTTGTTCTGTTGATCGGCAACCATGCCAACCTATGGATGACGCTGCCGGGAGTCATCATCGTCGGTCGGGAGATCGTGATCTCGGCACTGCGCGAGTGGATGGCCGAAATGAACCGGCGTGGCCTCGTTTCCGTGTCCTGGGTCGGGCGCCTCAAGACGACCGTGCAGATGGTCGCCATCATCGTGCTGCTCGCCAACCCGCCCGTCATGCGCCCTTGGGCGATGCTTGGCCTTGTGCTGCTCTATGCCGCAGTGCTCCTTACGATCTGGTCGATGATCAACTACGGTCGAGCCGCGTGGCCGACTTTGAAGGACGGTTTACGCGAGGGGAATGCATAAACACGCGGTTGAAGCCCTATGGTAGGATTAGCGACTTGGGTGCGCGCACCAGGCGGTCGACGGGACAAGCGGGTGGTGTTCGTGGGCTGGATGGCAGAGTGGTCATGCAGCGGACTGCAACTCCGTTTACGCCGGTTCGATTCCGACTCCAGCCTCCAACTGCGTCGATTCGGACGAGGGGTGCCGCGATTCTGGTTGGGATCGCTGTGGTAAGGTTCGCTGTCTTGCACGAGCTACGGCTGGGTTGAGGGGTATGGAAGTCACGACTGAGAACGAGAACGGCACTCTGATTGCGAAAGCCGGTGGTCGGATCGACGGTACCAACGCGGCCGACTTCGAGAACGCGATGCAGTCTGCGATCGGCGGCAGCGAGGGGGCGGTGGTACTCGACTGCGAAGACCTGTCCTATATCAGCAGCGCCGGCCTTCGCGCGATCTTGCGCATCGCCAAGGATCTCAACCGGCGCGCCGTCAAGTTCGTCTTGTGTTCGCTGTCGGATCCGATACGCGAGGTATTTCAGATCAGTGGATTCGACAAAATCATCAACATCCACGCAGATCGAGGCGGCGCCGTTTCGGCCGTAGCTCCCTAACGCTTCCGTAGGGGCGACCCAACGCCCCTGTCAGGGCGCGCCGTCGCCCGGCATCGACCTCGCGGTCGCCCCTCGAGACTTCAACGTTCGTCATCGCCCTGGCGCAACAGTCTCGCGGCCAATGCCTTGCCCAGTTCTTCGTGACCGCCGGCGAGAGCCCATCCGGCGGCCGTGCCGTCGTAGACGGCGTCGCGGAGCGAGAGGTCGGCGCCGCGGTCCAGCAACGCGTCAACCAGTTCGCCGTCACCGTCGATCGATGCTTGGTGCAGGGCGGTCGCGCCGTCTCCGCGACGTGCGTTGACATCCACACCCGAGTCGATGAGCGCGTACACCATTTCGCGTTCGCGTAGGCCAGCGCACTCCACCAGGGCTTGGGCGGCGATGTCCGACTCGGGGTCGAAACCACCCACCTGCTGCGGGTCGTTGTCGATGAGCTGGGCAAGCAGTCGATAGACCTCCGGCACACGTGCGCCGCCTCTGGCCAGCGCGCGGACCATCGACACGGTCATTCCCGCCTCTCTTGGGTGCCCGCTGCTTGTCAGCAGGCCCAAAGTCGTCTCGTCGGGTCCGCCCCGGTAGGTGAAGCACGACGCGTTCGGGTCGGCCCCTGCGGCAAGGAGCGTGTCGATGATCTCGACCGCGTTCGCGGGCGTCTTCTGCCGGTGGCCTTCTATCCCGTTGGCGCCGAGGTAGTGCAAGAGGGTGCAGCGGTGGGGTCGCGAGGATCGGGCGGTCGCGAGAATCGGGTTGGCGCGCAGTAGGCGGTCGAGGGTGACGACGTCCCCGTCGACGACGGCATCCGCGGCGCGTTCGAAGACCGCCGCGAAGTCCGCCGCGCCGTAGAGAACCGAGGGTCGATCGGGACGGTGAGGCGATAGCAGTTCCAGTACCGCGCCACGCGTTCCTCCTGTACCGCGTTGGGCCGCGTCCATGGGAGTCTCGCCCGCATAGTTCACGGCGTGGGTGTTGGCCCCGGCGTCAACGAGGATCGCCACGGCATTGGCATTGCCGCCACCGGCGGCCAAGTGCAGGGCATGATCGCCGTCGTCGTCTACCGCATCGGGATCGATGCCGCCCGCGAGCAGGAGTCGAACGGCGTCGTCATTGCCCATGCGTACCGCCCTGCAAAGCCAGACATGGTCGATGGGCGTCAACTCGGCGGGGTCTTGCGCCGTGGCGGCGCGGTGTTGGTCTCCGGCGAAACACGCCGACACCCAGCGATCAACTTGCCGGATCTGGTCTTCCTTGGCTCCGCTTCGGCTAAGCAGGGCGACGTGCATGTCCCTGTTGAGACAGGTGGCGACGGCAAGCGGCGTGCGTCCGCCACGATCCCGGAAGTGGACATCGGCCCCCTTACCGAGTAGCGCCTCGACGATTCCAGGGTCGTTGTCGAGGACTGCCGCTTCGTGCAGGCAATTGCCCTTGAAACCCCACGTTCCCATTGTCCAGTTCGGGTCGGCGTCGCGATCCAGAAGCAGCCGCACGAACTCGAGGTCGTTGAGCACCAGGCAATGGGGCAAGGCATGGCACGCGTGCCACAAGGGAGGATCGTATTCGAGCAGGACTTCGAGGCTCTTGAGGTCGCGATGCCGCACGGCCTCCCACATGGCAGAGCCTTCGTAGAGGGTCGGGCCATCGGCGCTGTCGGCACCCGCCTCCAGGAGCAGTTTCGCAAGATCCGGGTTCCGCGCCCGCCCGATGGCGGCACCCAATGCCGTGCGGTAGCCGCGGATGGTCTCTCGCTCCCGGCTGCCGGCATTGGGGTCGGCACCTAAGTCGAGCAGCGCTTTGGCAATGTCGAGGCGTGCGGCTCGGTTGGCGCCGTCGTCAGTGTTGTAGCGCGAACTCAGAAGGTAGAGCAGCGGCGGCCAGGCGTTCGGGCCGGTCTCCGCGTTGACGGTCCCGGCACCGAGGCTGTCGAGCGCTCGGGGATCGGCAACCGCCAGCAGGCACGCCGTGGAGTGCGTCCATTCCGACGAATCCGCCATGTTGGTCCGGGCGACAGCGTCGTCGCCGGCCAGTGCCGCCTCGAGCAGGGCGTTCTCGGTCGGGGCGTTCACGAGGCGTGGGATTCGGGCGAACGCAGGCCGGGCGGGATGCGGACCACGACAAGCGGGCGACGACAAGCGCCGCCCCTACGCGGGCAACGCCACCGTTATCGTCGACTCCGCAGTGGCGAGTCCCGCCTGGTTCTCGTTGTAGACCTCGAGCTCGACCAGGTTCTCGCCGTTCTCGGTGTACTTGCGCGCCACCTTGCCGAATACGGTATTCGTGTCGCCCACGACGTTGGGATGCCGAACACGCGTGACCATCCGCTTGAGCGTGCCGTCGTCGCCCATCCAGTCGGTGGCCATCTGCGCCAGCCAACAGACCCGCTGCGGACCCCAGTCGAACTGCCCGGGCATGTTGCGGCGGTTGCGGGCGTGTTCGGCGTCGTAGCGACCGCCGCCGCCCAAATCCGTCGACTCCTCCGCTTCGAGCGCGGTCCGAGGGCTGCGCCCGGTTCCCACCACCCCGTGGGTGAACAGGAATAGTTCGGTCACGGTATAGGTGCCCTTGTGCAGCGGGGGGATCTCCTCGCCTTCGACCACGTCTTCGAAGTGGCGTGTCGCGGCACCCTGTCGCTGACGTTCGAAGACCAGGGGATCGGGGGACTCCTCGATGACCTGGGTTTTCTTGTCGCGGTCGTACCTGATCGTCCTGCCGCCGCCGAGATTCTCGTAGCGGGCCATCAGCGTTTGCTTGGTGGCGACCAGCTCCTTGCGCTGGTTGTGATAGCTCACCAGCGCCTCGCACAGCACGAAGTCGCCGATGCGCTCGCTATGCTTGCGGTGCACGTCCACGATCGCCTCGGTAGCGGTGATGCGGTCGCCCAGCCAAATGGTCTTGTGGAAGTTGATGGCCCCGCCGGCGTAGTTCATTGGGAAGAAGCTCGACGACAACCGGCGCCCGTCGATGTTGCCATTGATCGCCATGCCGACGCCGATGCTGGCGCCGTAGATGAAGATTGGTGGCGCGGTGATCATGCCGAAGCGGCTCGCGGCCGCGTGCGCCTCGTCCCGGTACAGCGGGTTGTAGTCGCCGACGCCGTCGCCGAACCGGCGGATGTTGTCGAGACTGGCTTCCCGGCTGCCGCGGGGCGGTGTCCGATAGCCGATGCCCTTGCGGTATTCGGACTCGAATTCGTCCAACGTCGTGATCATTGCCGGTTCTGCCATGGTGTTCCCTCCCGCGATCAAAGGGGGCGAACTTACTCCGCGGGCGAACAAGGTGTCAAAACTGCTCGATTTGGGTTACAACGGTCACTTGGAGTCGAGTGGAGAGGGAGTCACGACGGTGAATCTCAAGGTGAACGGGGAGACGCGGAATCTCGGCGAGATCGATCCGCAGACCCCCTTGTTGTGGGCGTTGCGGGACGAACTCAAGCTCGTCGGCGCCAAGTTCGGTTGCGGCATCAGTCAGTGCGGTGCCTGCACGGTCCTGGTCGACGGTCAAGCCGTCAAATCCTGTTCCTACCCGGTTTCGGCGGTGGGCGACGGGCAGGTCACGACGATTGAGGGACTTGCGGGCAACGACGGTGAGCTGAACGCCGTGCAAAGCGCCTGGGTCGACCTCGACGTGGCCCAATGCGGCTATTGCCAGGCGGGGCAGATCATGGCGGCGGAAGCGCTGTTGCGCGCCAATTCAAGCCCCGGCGACGACGACATCGACCAGGCGATGGCCTCGAACCTATGTCGGTGCGGAACCTACATCCGCATCCGCGAAGCCGTGAAGATGGCGGCGGCGATGCGTCAGTCCGCGGAAGCCGCGGACGCCGCGGAATAGGGGAGGGGGACATGAGCACATTGAACTACGCCGACATCGGCGACGTGGTGCCAAGGGTTACGGGTGAACGCGCCGCCTTGGATGAGACGGTCGACCTGCGCATCGGCAAGCTCGACCGCCGCCAGTTCCTGAAGCTCACCGGCCTGGTGGGCGGGGGCTTGATGCTCTCGTTCTCGACGCCGCGGGCGCTGGCCAACGCCGCCGCGCTGCAGCCGAACGGCTATATCAAGATCGACGCGACGGGCATCGTGCTGTACGCCAAGAATCCCGAGATCGGCCAAGGCGTGAAGACCTCGTTGCCCATGATCGTCGCGGAGGAGCTCGATGCGGCCTGGGAGGATGTCGAGGTCGTGCAGTCGGCGATTGACCAAGGCCTCTACGGCGCCCAGTTCGCCGGGGGGTCCATGTCGATTCCCATGAACTGGGATGCGCTGCGGCGGTCCGGGGCTGCCGCCCGGGCGATGCTCGTCGAAGCCGCCGCCAAACATTGGGGCGTCGAGGCGGACTCGCTCTCGACCAAGGACAGTCACGTGGTCCACGCCGCGAGTGGACGGAAGCTCAAGTACACGGAGTTGGCTACACAAGCCGCCGCCATGCCGGTGCCCGATCCGCGGTCGCTGACGCTCAAGAAGCGCGATCAGTTCCGACTGCTCGGCAAACGCATCACCGGCGTCGACAACCGTGCCCTGGTACGAGGCGAACCGCTGTTCGGCATCGACCAGACGCTGCCGGGCATGAAATACGCGGTGTACCAGAAGTGTCCCGCAATCGGCGGCAAGGTCAGATCGGCCAATCTCGAGGAAATCAAGGGCATGCCCGGGGTCAACGACGCCTTCATTCTCGATGGCAACGGCAATGCCATGGAGCTTCTCCCGGGCGTCGCGATCATCGCGGACAACACGTTCGCGGCGATCAAGGCGAAGCGCGCCCTCAAGGTGGAGTGGGACGAGTCCGACGCGTCCAAGGACAGCTGGAGCCACGCCAAGGCCGAAGCGGAACGCCTCACGAACGAGTCCGGACCGGCGGTGGTCGACACCGGCGACGTGGACGCGGCTTTCGCGTCGAGCGGCAAACGGACGAGCGGGTTCTACACCTACCACTTCGTCAGCCACGCCACGCTGGAACCGCAGAACTGCACGGCTTGGTTCAAGGACGGGGCGTTGGACCTGTGGGCGCCGACCCAGACGCCCGGTCAAGGCATCGGCAGTGCGGCGAAAGTGGTCGGCATCTCGCCGAGCAAGGTCACGCTGCACCAGCTGCGGTGCGGGGGCGGGTTCGGCCGGCGTCTGTACAACGACTTCACCACGGAGGCGGCGGCGATCGCGAAACGCGCGGGCGTGCCGATCAAGCTGCAGTGGACCCGCGAAGACGATATGGCCTACGACCTCTACCGCGCCGGCGGTTTCCACCAAATGGACGGTTCGGTGGACGACGACGGCAAGATCACCGGCTGGCGCGACCGCTTCATCACGTTCACCAACGACGGGCGCCGTCCAGTGAGCGGCGGCGGACTAGGCGCGGGGGTTTTCCCGGCTGGCCTTGTCGACAATGTGCGGGTGGAGCAGACGGCGCTTCCCTGGAAGAACCGCTGTGCCGCTTGGCGGGCGCCGGGTTCCAACGTGTTCGGTTTCGTGGTTCAGGGATTTCTTGACGAGCTAGCCCACTTGGCGGGCCGGGACCCGCTCGAGGTGCTGCTCGAGGTCCTAGGCGAACCGCGCCAGATGGGCCGGCGCGGAATGCACACGGGTCGTGCTGCGGGCGTGGTCAGATTGGCAGCGAAGCAAGCGGGCTGGGGACGTGAACTTCCGCACGGCCATGGTTTGGGAGTCGCGTTCTACTACAGCCACGCAGGGCACATCGCCGAGGTCGCCGAGGTGAGCGTCGACGACGACAAGCGCGTCAAGGTGCACAAGGTGACCGTCGCCGCCGATGTGGGCCCGATCGTCAACCTAAGTGGTGCCGAGAATCAGATGCAGGGGTCGGTGGTGGACGGCTTGTCGACCATGATGGGGCTATCGGTGACGTTCGAGAACGGACGCGTCGAGCAAAGCAACTTCGACCAGTATCCGATGTTGCGGATGCCCTCGACCCCGGACGTCGCGGTGCACTTCGTGGACAGCGACTACCCACCGACCGGTCTCGGGGAACCGGCGCTGCCACCGTTGGCACCGGCGGTCTGCAACGCGATCTTCGCGGCCTGCGGACATCGGATCAGAACGCTGCCCATCAGCGAGGAGGGCTTCTCATTGGCGTAGGGGAACGGTAGGGGCTGGGGCCAGACGGCGAGAGCGCGCCCTTGCGGGCGCGTTCGGGCAGTCGGAACCACGGTCGCACGTTGTTTGGGGAGGTTGACCCGCTGACATAATATGTCGTAGTTTTGCTGTAGATTCGTTCACCGTGCGTTGAGGAAATGTCCAGCGGCCTCAAGTTGCCCAAACCGGCCAGGACTTCGATACTGATGGTGGATAGAGGCGGATAGACGGGAGAGCGACATGGCTGAGTGGTTCGCGCAACTTTCGGGGCTCCAGCAGACGTTGTTCGTTATTGCCGTCGTTTCGACGGCAGTATTCTCGATCCAGGTGATCTTCACGCTGTTCGGGATCGGCGAGATCGACGACCTGGACCTCGGCGAAGGCGGTGGCGAAGGGACGCCGTTCGGGGACATCTTCACGATCCGCAACGGGGTCTCGTTCCTGATGGGATTGTCCTGGGGTGGCCTGATGGCTTATAGCTGGGGCCTCACGCACGCGTTCTTTGCGATCCTGATCGGAATACTCGTGGGGTCGCTCTTCGTTGGCGTCAACATGGGCTTCCTGGCGCTCATGTCGATGGTCAAGCACGAAGGCAACGTGCAACTCGAAAACGCCGTTGGTCAGGAAGCGCGGGTAACGCTTGCCGTTCCCGAAGGGCGCTCCGGGGTCGGCAAGGTCAGTCTGTCGTTGCAGGGGCGCCTCAAGGAATACCACGCGGTGACGGATGGCCGGGCGCTGCTACGCAATTCACCCGTAACCGTCGTCGACATATCCGGTAGCCAGTTGGTGGTCGCGACGTTGTAGCGGCGCTTGTTGCATGTTCCGCCCGCGATCCCGTAGGAGATCACAGTAAGGAGAACCTCGTGTCCATATTCAACCCAACCGTTTTCGTCGTCGTCCTGCTCGTGGTCTTGGGCGTCGTGGCGGCCATCGCCGCGATGCGCCGTATCAGGACGTGTCCGTCCGACAAGATACTCGTCAAGTACGGCCAGGTCGGCGGCGACCGCATGGCCAAGGCGATCCACGGCGGCACCACCTTCGTGGTGCCCGTGATACAGGGCTTCCGCTACCTGGATCTCACACCGATGACCGTGGACATCGACCTCCGCGGCGCACTCTCCAAGCAGAACATCCGCGTCAACGTCCCGTCCCGGTTCACTTTCGGCATCGGCACGATCCCGGAGTTGATGAACAACGCCGCCGAGCGTCTGCTGTCGCTGGACACCCGGCAGATCGAGGACACGGCCAAGGACATTATCTACGGCCAACTGCGCGCCACCATCGCCATGATGGACATCGAGGAGATCAACGGCGACCGCGAGAAGTTCGAATCCCGGGTGCTCGAGAACATCGAGTCCGAGTTGATGAAGATCGGCCTGCGGCTGATCAACGTCAACATTTCCGACATCACCGACGAGTCCGGCTACATCGAAGCCTTGGGCCAACGGGCGGCAGCCGAGGCGATCAACAAGGCCAAGGTTCAGGTCGCGCAGCAGGAACGCGACGGCGCCGTTGGTTCGGCTCAGGCCGAGCAGGAACAACGTATTAGCGTTGCCGACGCCAATGCCAAGGCGGTCACCGGCGAGAACCAGGCCAAGGCCATCGAAGCGGGATCGCAAGCCGACCTGCGCGAAGCCCAGGCCGAAGCCACGCGCCGCGGCGATGCCGCCGAAGCGGTCAAGTCGGCGGCGGCCGAGCAGGAGGGCTACGCGGCGGAGCAGCAAGCCGAGGTGGCGAGAGCCGAACGCGACCGCGCCACGGAGTACGCGAACATCGTCGTGCCGGCCGAGATCGAGCGGGACCGAGTCCGCACCGAGGCCGAGGGCCAGAAACAGAAGGAGGTTCTCGCCGGGGAGGCCGAAGGCGAAGCGATGCGGGCGAGGCTCGCGGGCGAGGCCGAAGGCCGCATGGAGATCCTCACCAAGATGGCCGATGGTTTCCGCGAAATCGTCGGTGCAGCGGTGGGGGACCCGGACAAGGCCGCGCGGTTGATGATCGTCGACAAGCTCGAAGAGATCGCCAAGGTCCAGGCCAGCGCGATCAGCAACATCGACTTCGAGAAGGTCGTGGTCTACGACGGCGGCAATGGCGATACGGTGGGCAACTTCCTCGGCGGGTTGACGAAGGCACTGCCGCCGTTCCACGAAGTGGCCAAGATGGCCGGCATCGAATTGCCGGAGTTCCTGGGCGAGATGTCGCAGGATGGCGGACCGGCGAAGGTACGCCTCGCCATCGAGAAGGGACCGGCCGGGACGGAAGCGACGGTCACAACCGACACGCCGCCGCCCGCCGACTAGCCGGGGCTGCGCAAGGAGCGCGCCGGCCCGGCTGTGGGGCGCGTTTTTCGACGGATCCACGGGGTCGACGTCGTGGGCGTCGACGTCGACCCTGAGACGCGTTGCGCTCACTATGCCGGCCCCACGGACGTCATCGCGATCAACTTCAAGTGCTGCGCTACGTGGTACCCATGCATCGACTGCCACCGTGCACTGGCCGATCACGAGCCTGAAGTTTGGCCTGTCTGCGAATACGACCGGCCTGCGGTGCTGTGCGGCGTATGTGGGACCAAACTCGGGATCGCCACCTACCTGAACGGCGATCCGTCGTGCCCGCATTGCGGCGCGGGTTTCAATCCCGGGTGTAAGCTGCACCACCACCTCTACTTCGAGACCGACCGTGGCTGACCGTTTGGCCGTGGACATAGGCGGGACGAATGCCGCCGGTGCCAGATTGGACGGCGCAGAATGAGCTTGGGAGCGTCCCGACGTGCCTGATCGTTTGGCCGTGGACATAGGCGGCACGTTTACCGATGTCGTGCTGGAGACGGGCGAGAAGCGTGTGACCAACAAGGTCCTTACGACCCACGCCGAACCCGCCGACGGTGTGATGGACGGCTTGGCCCAGGTCCTGGACCAGGCGGGAACGGATCCCCACGCCATCGATGTGGTCCTGCACGGTACGACCCTTGCCACGAACGCCCTGATCGAGCGTCGGGGCGCGAAAACGGTTCTCGTCACCACCGAGGGCCATCGGGACGTGCTGGAGATGGCCTTCGAGAATCGCTTCGAGCAGTACGACGTGAACATCGACAGGCCAGAGCCCCTGGTGCCCCGACGTTGGCGAATGGCGGTACCCGAGCGCATGAACGCCGCCGGCGAGGTGCTGACGCCGTTGGATCGGGCCGCCGTTGAGGGACTGGTGCCGCGGCTGGTCGACGAGGGCGTCGAGAGCGTCGCGGTGGGTTTCCTGCACGGCTATGCGAACCCGGCCCACGAACGTCTGGTCCGCGATGTTCTCGGGAACGCGATGCCTCACGTATCGATTACGTTGGCGAGCGACGTCTGTCCGGAGATTCGGGAATTCGAGCGCTTCTCCACGGCCTGCGCCAACGCCTACGTCAAGCCGCTCATGTCACGTTACCTGGCGGATCTCCGGGACCGGCTTAACGCCTTCGGTGTCCGTTGCCCGTTCTTGATGATGACTTCCGGGGGTGGCCTGTGCTCAGTAGAGACGGCGCGGCAATTTCCGATCCGGCTCGTGGAATCAGGCCCTGCGGGGGGTGCGATCCTTGCGGCGCGGATCGCAGCGGAGCTCACGCTCCCTCGTGTCGTTTCGTTGGACATGGGTGGCACCACGGCCAAGATCTGCCTGATAGACGACGGCGAGCCACTGCTCTCCCGATCCTTCGAAGTGGATCGCAGCTACCGGTTTAAGAAAGGCAGCGGCTTGCCGGTACGAATACCGGTTGTCGAAATGGTCGAGATCGGCGCAGGCGGGGGCTCGCTGGCCTCGGTGGATCGCCTGGGCCGTATACAGGTCGGCCCGCAGAGCGCGGGCTCGGAACCGGGGCCCGCCTGCTACGGTCGAGGAGGCCGCCACGCCACCGTTACCGATGCCGACGTTGTGCTGGACAGGCTCGACCCGAGCCGGTTCGCCGGCGGCACGCTACATCTCGATGTCGACGCGGCGCGCGCGGTTGTCGAGGCCGATGTCGCCCAGAGTTGGGCGAGCGCCGAAGGCGGCATTTCCGAGGCAGCCGATGCCATCACCGAGGTGGTGGACGAGAACATGGCCGCGGCGGCCCGCGCCCACGCGGCGGAGTGGGGCAAGGAGATCGCCTCGCGAACCCTGATCGCCTTCGGCGGCGCGGCGCCGATCCATGCGGCGAACATCGCCGACAAACTCGAGCTCGACGCCGTGCTGGTGCCACCCGCCGCGGGGGTGGGATCGGCAGTCGGTTTTCTCGCCGCACCTGTGTCCTACGAGGTCGTGCGCAGCCGCTATCTGCGCCTGTCGGCCTTTGATCGAAAGGTCATCGACGAGGTGATGGCCGACATGCGGGCTGAAGCCCAAGCCGTGGTGGGTCCGGTCGCCCAGGGCGAACTGTCGGAGAGCCGAAAGGCATACATGCGCTATGTCGGCCAAGGATTCGAGATCGCGGTGCCCGTGCTGGACAGCACCGCCGAAAGCTTGCGACGCGCCTTCGACGGAGCCTACGAGCAACTCTACGGTCGCCTGATACCCGGGCTTGATGTCGAGGTGCTGAGTTGGACCCTGACCCTTGTCGGGCGCGATGGTGCTGCGTTCCATGGGTCTCGGCCGCATGCCGTGTCGAGCGGATCGGCCATCGTGGCGGGCAACCACTCCCGCATTGCACGCCAGGATCTCCCCGTCGGCAACCCGGTCGCGGGACCGGTCGCCATCGTCGAAGACCAAACGACGACGGTCGTCCCTGCCGGATTCGAGGGACGGGTCGACGAGTACGGCAATGTCATACTCCGGCGCTCACCATGAGCAAGATCCGCGATCAACTGGTCTGGAACCGCCTGCTGGCCATCGTCGAGGAGCAGGCGCAGACGCTGATGCGCACCGCGTTCTCGGCCGTGGTCCGCGAGGCGGGCGACCTCTCGGCGGGCGTATTCGATACCACGGGCGCCATGCTCGCCCAAGCGGTGACCGGCACACCAGGCCATGTCAACGCCATGGCGGCCAGCGTCGGCAAGTTCCTCGCCCGTTACCCGCTTGTCGAGCTTGCGCCGGGCGACGTGCTGTTGACCAACGACCCGTGGGATGGCACCGGGCATCTCAACGACTTCACCGTGGTGACGCCGGTGTTCAGGGACGGTTGCCCGGTGGCGCTCTTCGCCGCCACCAGCCACATCGCCGACGTGGGCGGCCGCGGCTTCGGACCCGATGCCGGCGAGGTCTTCGAGGAGGGCTTGCGGGTGCCGATCATGAAGCTCTTCGACAAGGGCAGGGTCGACGACTCGCTGATGCGGCTCGTCGTCGCCAACGTCCGTGATCCCGCGGTGGCCGAGGGCGACCTCTATTCGCTGACGGCGTGCAACCGCAACGGCGGGGAACAGCTCCTGAAGGCCATGCGCGACTTCGACCTCGACGAACTCGACGGCGTAGGGCAGTGGATCATCGACACTTCTCGAAACGCCATGCGCGACGAGATCCGGGGTCTGCCCGATGGTGTCTACCGCAGGGACATGACCGTGGACGGCTACGACGAACCCATCGAGGTGTCGTGCGCCCTCACCATCGCGGGCGACGCCATCGATATCGACTTCGCGGGTTCGTCCGGTCTTTCCGCATTCGGCATCAACGTGCCGCTAAACTACACTGAGGCCTATGCTTCCTTCGGCGTCCGCTGCGTCGTCGGCAACGACATCCCCAACAACGCGGGATCGTTGGAACCCGTCAGGGTGCGTGCGCCCGCAGGGAGCATCCTGAACGCCGAACCCCCGGCGGCGGTATCCGCGCGCCACGCGTTGGGGCAGATGCTGCCGGACGTGGTGCTCGGCTGTCTGGACCAGGCGATCCCGGGGGTCGTTCCAGCAGAGGGAGCTTCCTGCATCTGGAATCCCGTGTTGCGCAACCTGGCGACAGCCGGCGGCAACTTCACCAACTCGCCCTTCGTCATCAATCCGATCTTCAACGGCGGTACCGGTGCTCGCGCCACCAAGGACGGGTTGTCGACCACCGCCTTCCCCTCCGGTGTCCGCACGACCCCCACGGAGGTGAACGAAGTGACGGCGCCGTTGATCATCCAACGCCGGGAATACCGCGCCGGTTCAGGAGGCGCCGGGAAACACCGGGGCGGGCTCGGCCAGACCATCGAAATCATCCACGCCGAAGGTGCCCCGTTCGTAGTCTCGAAGATGTTCGAACGGATTCGACACCCGGCGCGAGGGCGTCGCGGCGGTGGTTCCGGCGCGCCGGGTCGCGTCTACATTAAAGGGGGCGAGGAACTGCGCGGCAAGGGGCAGGATGTCGTCCCTCCCGGTGCCACCTTGGTGATGGAGACGCCCGGCGGCGGCGGTACGGGAAGCGCCGGGGAACGCGAAATGGCCGCCAAGGCGAGGGACGAGGAGGCCGGACTGTCGTAGGGGACGGGCTTTGTCCCATCCCGGGCCCCAGGAAACGCAGATGACGCTTCCGCGTGTGCAGGAAGACGCGTGTCGTGTCGGTTTGCGACGTTCAGGAATGAGAACCGCGCAGCCGGCGCAGAAACTCGTCGAGGTCAGCGATTTCTAATGCTGCCTGGACGACCGCGTCGTGCGGCAGCGCGGCAATTCGGTCGGCGTTTTCCGCCAACTGCGAGCCGACCGGGATGCCCCGTGCCCGCAGCAGGTCCTCGAGCATGGACACCCGCTCGGCGAGCCGGCCTTCGGCAAGGCCCTCCTCGATGCCTCGCGTTCTGCCCTCGCGCCATCCGGCAAGTCGGCTCAGGCGGCGTTCGGCACCGAGGAACGGGTCGTTCTCCGGTCCGGTGCCCGCGCGCCGGCCCAGAATCCGACCGACCCGTCGCGCGGCGCGTACTGTGCGCTCGGTCGCGAACGGACTGTTCACGGCCGCGTGGATCTCCTGCGCGGACAACGTGGGGAATGCCACGCTCTCGGCCTGCTCCCGGAAACATCCATCCTGGGCATGCAGGACGTAGATGGTCAGGCCTGATCGCTTACGCTTGCTCGCCATGTGCGCCTCGGGCACTTCGACCCACAGTTCCGGGACTCCCCACGAGGCGTAGACATCCAACTTGCGGTTGCGGATGTCCGTGGTCAGGTCCACCTCGAAGACCACGTCCGGGAGAGGATGGACGCCGATCACGAAGACATCGGGCAGGGACTCCGGGCCATCGAGGTAGATCAGATCGTCCGCCTCCGCCGCGCGCACCCGGGTACCGTCGGCGTCCCGCTCTTGGAGATCCGCCGTCCCGAACATCGCGATGGGCGTGCCCCGCATCTTCGCGATGTCCCCGATAAGCTCGACTAGGCGGCTGCGCGGCTGCTCGTGCTTCGGGCTTACGTCGCGCAGTTCCCAGCCAACCCCGGCTTCCCAGTACTCGTACCGGCCGTCGTAGTCGGCCATTTCGGCGGCGGGCAACGGGAACGGCCGGCAACCGCTCAAGGTGAACGTACTCGCGAGCTTGGGCCGGTCCGCCGGTCGCATCGCCCGGGATGTCGAACGAGGCGCGGGTGCTTGCAGGGCCTTCATCGGTCGGATGTGTTCCTCGCCGAACCTGCGGAAATCGTACGGCCGACACGATGAAGAGGCAAGGCTGTTTGCTGCAAAATAACTATAGAAACAGATCGTTAGCACACATCTGTGCGAGAGACGTGCCGGTGAGCCTCACTCGCCGCGCGTCATCCCGTCTGGCTCGCCGTGTTCCTCGATCCACACCTTCTCGAGATGCCGTGCGCCGCGTAGCGTATTGAACATCGCGTAGTTGCCCTCGTGGCAGGCGTATTCGTAGAGGCTCGTATCGGTTTTGGGCCACGGGTACTCCCCGGTGTAAGGCGTCACGTGGTCGGGGTCGTGTACGGTGAACTGGTAGAGAAGCCGGTTTGCATCGAGCGGCGAGAACCGCTCGACGACGCGCATCCCTTCCCTCGGCACGCCCGGGTCGGCCAAGAAGTTGGTGGTGTCGACCACCAACGTGTCGCCTTCCCACCAGCCGATGGAGTCGCCCGACAGCGACCGCATGTCCTCGGCCAGATGCTCGGAGTTCAGACGGATGACGCGCGCCCAGTGCATCCACTCGATCAGGATCATCACGTGGTCTTCGGTCTGCACGATCGTCTTCAGGTTGTTGTAGACAATGGGTCGTACCGGGACGGTGACGTAGTCGAGATAGAGACAACGGTCCACCAGGGGCTGGGTTTCCATGTTGTCGTAGGGCTGCTCGCCGGTCGCCAGCCACCACGCCGTGCCATCGTTCTTGAACCAGCCCCGTTGCTTCAAGGTCGCCCGTCTCGCCTTGCCTGCCTCGGAGAGGCCGGGAATCCGCCCGTTCGGTGGATCGACGATGATCGAGTTGCGGTACCTGCCGTCGATCTTGAACATCGTCGTTCCCGGATCCAGCCAATAGAATTCGTAGGCACCGACGTCCGCGCCCTTCGGCGGCGGTCCGCGGTCGGGATCCTTCGGCGCCCGATCCGCTTCGGCCCACTTGGCCTGGCCCTCCTCCCTCGCTGCCGCGTCGGCCGGGTCGAGGTATGGGTTCTCCCCGTGTTTCGGATCCCGCGTATACGGCGTCAACGTGGCGATGTCGTAGCTTCCCGAGAAATCCGGTTTCCCCGACACGGTACGCGGAAAGTCCTCGGGCCCGGCCACCGCCAGCCCCGCGCAAACGGTCGCGACAAGACCGAATCCGATGGTTGCGAGTTTGCTCATGGTGCCCCCGTTCGTTGGACCCATTCCCCGCTCTACCGCCGATGGCGCGGGTGGCCCAAAGTCTATCAGGCGACCGTCACCCTGGTACCACCGAACTGGCGTGCGGGATGGCTTCACGTCCCGATGCGAAGGGAGGCTGGACCAGCGCTTCCTGGACGAAGTGCCGGTCGTCATGTCCATCGCCGCCGGCGAAGAGTACTGGGGGTGGGCCGAGCAGGGCTTCGAGGCGTATCAGCTCATGGGAATCGCCGACCGGCTGGCCGCTCACATAACTCGAAACGCCGTCGTTCGAGGAGTGGCGTTGGTAGTGGAGTCATTGCTACGCGAGTCGGTCTTTCACTGAGATCGCATGGCCTGTAAATGGGATCCGATTTCTGTCGGCGGCGGTACGTGAATGGCGTTTTTGGTGCCCGGGGCCGGGGTCGAACCGGCACGGAGCTTTTTTGCTCCGAGGGATTTTAAGTCCCTTGTGTCTACCAATTTCACCACCCGGGCAGAGCCGGTAGGATAGCGCGCCCGGCGCGTTGCTGCGTTGTTGCCCGTCAAGGGACGGACGCCTATGCTTCGCGTCCACCGCCTAGGTGCCGGAACTGGTAGACGGGCTGGATTTAGGTTCCAGTGTCCTCGTGGCGTGGGGGTTCGACTCCCCCCCTAGGCACCAATCGGCGTATGTCGGCTACTCCACCCCCACCGAAAACGAATATAGGGTGGCGTCCTGTAACGCGAGTTCGAGCCGGGGTGTGTTCAGTCTGGAGGCGTCCTGAGCACTGTCGTCGAGCCACTGCACATCGGCATCCGATACCGAGGTGGTGAGCGGCTCGCTTTTGGCCAGCACCTGCTCGCCGGGAGGGCTTGTCCCCCCGAATAGAGGATTCCCGTCGTGCTTCTCGACCGTCCCGAGGGCGAGTTCCGCGTTCTGGACGCCTTCCACGATTCGGGAATCAAGCAGGGGATACCGCTGCCATCTCGGCTTCTCGGGGAGAGTCACAGCGAAAGCCGGGTAGTGGCTGGAATGTCTACCAGCTGTTGCGCAATTCGCGAAGTCGGAGGAATACGTCCTCGTCGGTGGGATTGACGGGCATGTCCGGGAACTCGTCGCGCAGCTTGGCTATCAGGGTGGGGCTTGAGAGGCGGAAGAACGTGTTGAACTCCTTCTCCTGCGCGAGCGTAGTGACCATGGCGCTCCCCGGATCATGGGTGCCTTCCAGCTCCACTAGAAGGTCCGAGGCGGCCGCGTTGTCGGGTTCCCGGTCCAGCGTGAAGGCGAGGTTGTTGGTGATGTAGTCGTGCCCGGGATAGACGAGCGTGTCGCCTGCGAGCTCGTCGAGTTGCTTAGCGAAGGTCTCGTAGAGTTCCTTGGGGTGGCCACCGCCGTGGCAGTTGCCGGCACCGGCGTTGAACAGCGTGTCGCCGCTGAACAGCGCCGGCTGGTCGGTCTTCGACAGCAGGCAGATGTGACTCATCGTGTGGCCCGGGGTGTCGAGGGCCAGCAACTCGACGGAGCGGCCCACCCTCACCGTGTCGCCCGCGGACAGGCCGACATCGATGCCGTCGATGCGGGGTCCGGCGTTGTGGTGGGCGAGCAGCTGCGCCCCCGTCGCTTCGATTACCGGGCCGTTGCCGCCGGTGTGGTCGCCGTGTTCGTGGGTGTTCAGAACCTGGGTGATTTCCCAGCCCTTGGATTTCGCGGCATCTAGGCACTTGCGGTAGTCGAGGGGGTCGATCGCCAGCGCTTCGCCGGTCTCGGAGCAGGCGATGAGATAGTTGAAGTTGCGGTAGGCGTTGCCGGTCCAGATTTGCTCCACGAGCATCATGTTCTCGATCCAACTTGTCTGATGACGCATGCGTCGCCCGGCAACCATTCCTCGGTCGCCGCGCGTCTCGGCAGGAGCGTATCACGGCTGTGAATCTACGAGGGTATTGCAGGGAGGAACGTGGTCCGACCCTTGACGTACACACCTACTTCGTTGAACGGGTTCGACCATGACAGTAGGCGCTCCGTATCATTGGAGAATGGCGCCGACACATCGATTCGGTTTTCTGGACGGCATCGAACCGTTCGAGCTCCCCTTCGCCGAACCGAGGGTGGGGCTGGTCTGTGGTCGTGTCCACGACCACTCCGAGGGGCTGTTGCGCGGGGAACTGCCTGGGGTGGCGCGTATGGGCGATGTTCGTCGCCGCGAGTACTCCTCCGGCCGGCGCGTGGCCCGGCACGCGCTAGAAGTGCTAGACATCCGCGGTGTGGCCGTGACCGCTCGTGGCCGGTTGCCGGTTTGGCCGGTTGGCATCGTCGGCTCGATTACGCACAGCCGTGTCCTGGCCTTGGCCATGGTAGGTCGTCGAATGGACATCGCCGGCATCGGCGTCGATCTGGAGTTGGAAAGGCGGGTGACCGGCCAATTGGCGCGGCGCGTGTTGCTTCCGCGCGAACGGGAACGGGTGGTCGAGAAGGACTGGGCTACGATGCTGTTCGCGGCCAAGGAAGCCGTCTACAAGGCCGTGAACCCGCTAGTTGGCGAGTACCTCGCGTTCGCCGATGTCGAAATCTCCGCCAGGACCGACGGAACTTACGGCGCGGCGATGACCCGCCTGGGTGAGTCGAAGGCGGTCGTGGAAGGCGGTCGCGGTTGGTTCCAACGCGTCGATGGGCACTGGCTCTGTGTGTTCCTGGTGCCGAACCATTGAGGTCGGCGAGGAGGCGCGATGCCTTGTCATGCTTGCGCCGACGCCAGCAGTGCGATCGCCTCCTCGCGCAACCCCCGCTTGAAGATCTTCTCCGACGCGATGCGCGGCAGGCGTTCCGAGCGCAGCCAGACATGGTCGGGAACCTTGAACCGGGCAAGGTGCTCGGCAGCGAAGCTCTGGACCTCGTCGACGGTCAATGCCATGCCCGGGCGGACGACGACGACCGTGGCCACGGTCTCGCCCAACCGTTCGTCGGGTACGCCGAATACGGCCGCTTCCAGGATCGAGGGGTGTTCGTAGAGCACGGCCTCCACTTCCTGGCAGCCGATGTTCTCGCCGCCCCGGAGCACCATGTCCTTTTCGCGGTCGGTGATGAATACGTAACCCTCCTCGTCCAAGTGCCCGATGTCGCCGGTGTGCACCCAGCCGTCGGTCAGGGACTCGGCGGTGGCGTCGGGCTTGTTCCAGTATTCCGTGAAGTTCTGCACGCCCCAGATCCACAACTCGCCGGTCTCCAGCGGCGCCGCGTCGGTGCCGTCGTCCTTCACGGCCTTGACCTTGACGATGGGGGGCACCGCCCGCCCGCAACTGCGCGGCCGCTGAAGGAACGCGGGACCGCCTATGGTGGTGGCGAGGCCTTGGGTTTCGGTCATGCCCCAGCCCGTGCCCGGCGCACCTTTGGCGATGGTCTTGTCGATCTGGCGGGCATGCTCGGGCGCCATGGGCGCGCCGCCGCCCCCGGCGCTTTTCAAACTCGATAGGTCGTAGCTCCCCCGGTTCGGTGCCTGCACCAGTTCCCAGGCCATGGTGGGGACGCCGTTGAACTCGGTGATGCGTTCGTCCTGGATGATCCGGAGCGCCTCCTCGACATCCCACTTGTACATGCCGACGACCTTGCGGCCATGACGGAACGACATCAGCGTTTGAACCACGAGACCGGTGACGTGAAACAACGGCACCGTGAGGATGATGGACGGCGGGTTTTGGGGGGGCGGCGCGGCGCGGCCGACGGCGGCGCCCATCTGCGGGTTGAGCGCCATGGCGATGGCGCCGCCGCACTCCCAGCCCATGAGGGCGTTGGTGATCGCGCGGTGGGTCGACAGCACCCCCTTCGGGTGCGCGGTGGAGCCGGATGTATAGAGGATGGTGGCGTTGTCTTCCGGTGCGATCTCGGGTTGAGGCATCTCGGTAGCGGCGTCGTGGATGAACTCCTCCCAGGTCGTTAGCCCTTCGTGCCGGTGCCGCACGGTGACCAGGTCGATGTCCAGTTGCTCAAGGTGCGGCAACAGGCGCTCCGTGCGTTCGACATCCGTGAACAGGATCTTCAAGCCACTGTCCTCGATGCCGTAGACGAGTTCCTCCCCCGACCACCATGCGTTCATGGCCACGGCCACGGCGCCCATCGAGGTGATGGCCATGAAGGCCGCGATCCACTCGGGATAGTTGCGAAGTGCGATGCCCACCCGGTCGCCGGGCTCGATGCCGCGCGCCCGCAGGCGGTTGGCGCATTGGGCCGCGTGGTCCCACATGGCCTGGAAGGTGTAGCGCTCGTCCTGGTAGACGTAGAAGTCCTTCTGCGCGTGGCTCAGAGCACTCGCGTAGAGATCGCGCAGGTTGTTCGGGGCATTGGCGAAGACCGTGAAGGTGACGCCCCGAATGGTCTCGACACGCGTCTCGTGGGGCTTGCCCGACGCGGTGACCTCCGCGATGGCATTCGCCAGCTCGGGTCTCAAGGCAAACCCGGGATCCCAGACGACCCCTGCCTGGTGCGGCGTGGACGCGTCTTGCGCTTCTGCCACTGATTGCCCTCCGGTATGAGTGCTCCGGCGCACCGTCTCAAAGCCGCAGGATTCTATACAATCCCCCGGGTCAAACCACTTCCGGCGGGACGACGCGACTCTTAGGGAGGCGAATGAGAGAAAACAAGGCACTGGCGAGGTGGCGTTCAGGGGGCTCGACGGTCGGCGGATGGCTTAGTATCGGCAACGCCTACACGGCGGAGACCATGGCGAGCCTGGGCTTCGACTGGCTGTGCGTGGACCTGCAGCACGGCATGTTGAGCTACGACGACCTCACGTACATGCTGCCGGCGATTTCGACGACCGACACGGTTCCGCTGGTACGTGTGCCGTGGAACGAACCCTACGAGATCATGAAGGCACTGGACGCCGGGGCGTACGGGGTGATCGTGCCCATGGTCAACAACCGCGAGGAAGCCGCGCGGGCCGTCTCCGCTTGCCGCTACCCGCCTGACGGCCTGCGATCGTTCGGTCCAATTCGCGCCGCAATGTACGCCGGACGTGGTTATACCGGAGAAGCCAACAGCCAGATCGCGTGCATTGCGATGGTGGAGACCGCCGAAGGCATCGACAACCTCGACGAGATCGCCTCGACGCCGGGACTCGATGCCATCTATATCGGTCCGGCGGATCTCGCCTTTGCGCTGGGCTTGAAGCCTGGCCAGGACGACAATCCCAAGCATGTGGAGACGGTCGACAAGATCCTTGCAGCATGCCGCGAACACGGCATTGCCGCCGGCATCCACACCGGCAGCCTGACACGGACCCAGCAGTACCTCGAGCAGGGCTTCAACCTCGTGACGCTTGGGACCGATGGCGGCTTCCTCGCCCGAGCAGCGGCAACCGACCTGGCGGCAGCCCGCAAGACGGCGGAAGCCCAGCGGGAAAACACCGGGTACTAAGGTGGGCCAGTTCGAAACGATCCGCGTCGAGAAGGGCGACGACATCGCCGTCATCACGCTGAATCGTCCGGAAAGACTAAACGCCTGGACCAACCAGATGAGCCGCGAACTGCACGCGGCGATCAGCGCCTTGAACGACGACCCGGATGTCGGTGCCATGGTCGTCACCGGCGCGGGTCGGGGCTTCTGCGCCGGTGCGGACATCAAGGACAACTTCAAAGCCAGGATGGATTCGTCTGGCAAGGAGGAACGCGGCGGCGGCGACTGGATCAGCCTGGTTCGATCGTCGAAGCCCCTGATTGCAGCCGTCAACGGTGCCTGCGTTGGCGTCGGCGCCACCATGATCCTGCCGATGGACGTCATCGTCGCCTCGGAGGACGCCAAGTTCGGCATGTTCTTCGTCAAGATGGGCGTGACGCCGGAGCTGGCGAGTTCGCACTTCCTCGTGCAGCGTATCGGGCTTGGGCGGGCCAGCGAGATGTGTCTGACGGGTCGGCTCTACTCCGGAAAGGAGGCTTTCGACCTAGGCTTGGCGGATCGGTTGACCACACCGGAAGACCTGCTTGGCGAGGCCACGGCCCTGGCCCGGGAAATGGCGGCCAACCCGGCGCCGCACCTGCGCTGGGTCAAGGACCTGCTAACGAAGAACGGGTCCGAGACCGATATTGCGCTCGTGCAGAGGCGCGAGGGTGAGGTGCTCGCCAAGGCGTACGTCTCCGCCGAGCACAAGGAGGCGGTGGACGCGTTTCTGAACAAACGCCCGGCGGTCTTCAGGCGGGGGCCACCGGAGTTGCCTGACTAGCTCAAGAGGGAGACGCCATGGACGGCATCGAGATCGTTGCGCCAACACTCACGGCAGGCATCGTGGTCGGTGCCGCGCTTACCGCGGCTTGGTTGCGACGGCGTTATAGGCGCGACATCGACGCGGCGGTTAGCCGGCAAGCCGAAACAGCGGCAATGGACAAGCGCCTGATGGAGGAGCGGCTCGAGGTCCGTGGACGTTCCCTCGAGCGCACGGAAACGGAGTTGGCGAGGGTCCAAGGGGCATTCGGAGAACTCTCCGAACAACATGAGGTGTCGAAGGCCCTGGCCGTCCGCCTTCAAAGTGAAAACAACCAGTTATCAAACGAACTTGAGAAAGTCAGGGAAGAAACAGTTGCGTCGCGGGCCGATGCCGAGGCGGCAAGATTGCAGTTGACCGAGATTCGGACGCAACTGGCCCAAGCCGAGAAGGGGTTCCGCGAGAAGGAGGCGCTGTTCAAGGAGGCGAGCGATGGGCTCAAGAAGGAGTTCCAGTTACTCGCCAACCAGATCTTCGAGCACCACGGCCAGAAGTTGCGCTCCGCGAACACCGAACAGCTCACCAGCGTCCTCAAGCCCTTCAAGGAGCAGATCACCGACTTCAAGCGCAAGGTCGAGGAGGTCTACACCACCGACGCCAAGGACCGGGCGTCGCTGTTGACGGAAGTCCGCAATCTCCAGGACGCCAGCGAGCGGGTCAATCGCGAGGCCGAGAACCTGACCCGGGCGTTGAAGGGCGACACCCGGGTGCAGGGGAACTGGGGCGAGGTGGTGCTCGAACGCGTCCTCACCGACTCGGGGCTGCGCCGGGACCACGAATACGTCGTGCAGGCGTCGTTGCGGAACGAATTGGGCGAACTCAAGCGGCCCGACGTGGTCATCCGACTGCCGGGCGAAAAGGATGTGGTGATCGATGCCAAGGTTTCGCTTGCCAGCTACGAGCAAGCGCTTGCCGCTGCGGACGAGACGTCACGCGAAGCTGCCATCACCCGGCATGTCCAGAGCCTCCGAACCCACGTACGGAACCTCGCCGGCCAGGACTACGACCGGTTGGAAGGCGTGCGGTCCCTGGATTTCGTGCTGCTGTTCGTACCTGTGGAAGCCGCGTTCACCATGGCCATGGAACGCGATCCGTCGATCTTCACGGAGGCTTTCGAGAAGAGACTGGTCATCGTGAGCCCAACCACGCTGATGATGACGTTGCGCATCATCGACAACGTCTGGCGCTACGAGAAACAGAGCCGCAACGCCCAGGAGATCGCCCGCCGTGCGGGGGCGCTCTACGACAAGGTGCGGGTGATCCTGGAGGACATGGACCAGCTCGGCAAGAGCCTGGGAACCGCCAGGCGGTCCTACGACTCGGCCTACGCGAGGTTAGTCTCGGGCAAGGGCAACCTGGTCCGCCAGGTTGAGCAGTTCCGGGAACTGGGCGCCGACGTGAAGAAGGTGTTGCCGCGGGATATCGTCGAGGCGGCTAACGAATAGACCTCCAGCGCACGGCTTCGCAGGGGCGACGCTTGTCGTCGCCCGCCGTGTGGTTGTCGCCGGTCCCTTCGCCTCGCCTCCGTCGGGAGCGGGACGGGACAAGCCCGTCCCCTACAGTTCGTCGCTCTTTCCGTCGCGGTACCCCCGGGCCCCGGTTGGCAGTGCGGCCGAAGGGCAATCAGGCCAGTATCGGTTCCGACAGCCGGCGTTTCATGCGGACCGCGGGGCGACGTTTGAGCCGCTGGGAGACCGGGTCCACCTCGATCCCCACGGATTCAAGGGCCGTGAGACCCAAGATGGGCTCGACACCGTCGGGGCCGAAGCAGATGGTGGTGCCGATGATCTCGCCCATGAACTCGAGTTCGGCGGACGTCACATCCACAATCTCCTTACGTCCGTCGGCGAGTTCATAGGTTCTTTGGCCTCTCGGCAGCAGGCCTATTCCGCGCAACGCCTCACTCGGCACGACACTGTCCGTGGATCCCGTGTCCACGAGAAACAGGCCGTCCCAGGATCGGTCGGGGTCGGCGAGATTGCGAACGGTGGCGGTTACTTGGACGACACCCATTGGAGAAACTCCGTCAATTACGAGAGGCCGTCGTTTTACTAGGCGCATTTTGCGATCACCGGGCAAAGGGCGTGTTTCTTACCCGCTTTCGCGTTGTTGACGCAACATGGTGGCACTTTGATAGCACCTCGACGCGAAGCCTTGCCGGGCGGCGTACCGCTCCACCTCCCGCCAAACGCGCATCAGGTTCAGACCCAGGATCTTCGCGATGGCGTCCTCGTCGTAGCCGCGCTCCAACAGGCCGGCCACCAGGTTCGGAAAGTCGCCGACATCCTTCAAGCCGATCGGCAACGTGTCGCCGACGCCGTCGAAGTCGGAGCCCAAGCCGACGTGGTCAATGCCGGCCAGCGCCACCGTGCGGTCGATGTGGTCGAGCACCGTATCCACGGTCGCGAACGGGTAGGGGTGTTCAGCCGCGTAGGCTTCCCTGAATTCGCGACGGGCCTCGACGTCGGGCTCAAGTCCGGCGAAATGCGCGAGCATCGCGCCATCGCGGCGCATGGCCCACTTCCGGGCGTCGTCCGAGACGAAGCCGCTTCCGAAGTTGATCTGCACCACGCCGCCACCCTCGGCGACAGCCTTCACCATGTCGTCGCTCATGTTGCGGTGGAACCCGGGGATGAAATGCCGCAGTGAGGAGTGCGAGGCGATCACGGGCGCCGCGGACAGTTCGAGAACCTGCCAGGCCGCCTTGTCGGAGAGGTGCGAGATATCGATCATCACGCCGCGCCGGTTGAGTTCCGGCACGGTTTGGCGGCCCAGATCCGAAAGGCCCTGCCAGCGCTCGTTCAGGTCGTAGCTCGAGTCGGCGTACCGGTTCGACTTCGAATGCGCGAGGGACACGTATCGGATCCCCCGGGCGACGAAGTGGTCGAGGTTTGCCGTCGTTCCCTCGAGCGGACTGGCGTTCTCCATGCCGAGTGCGAGGGCGATCCGGCCCGAACCGCGCAGCCGCTCGGCGTCTGCGGTGCAGGCCGCGATCGCGAACTTGCCGGGGTGTCTTGCCGCCAATGCTTCAACGAGGTCCACCAGTTGATCCGCGACCTCCCGGGATTCGCCCGCATCGGCGGAACGGGCCGGCGTGAAGATGGACATGAACGCCACGTCGAGACCGCCGAGTCGTGCGCGGGGATAGTCGAATTCCCGCTCCGGAACCGAGACCCCGAGATCGGCCGCCTCCCGAAACGCCCGGTAGGGGGCGTCGATGTGGGTGTCGACGATCAGGGAGCGCTGGGCCAGTTCGCGAGCCCGTTCGCCGTCGTCACTCGAGCAGGCAGCCAAACCGGCGGTTGCAGCGATCGCCAGAGTATGTCTCATTGGCTGCTCCACTTGGGCCGGTGGATCAGTGTCGCACAGAGTCGAACCAAAGAATTGGTTAGCCCGAAAGGTCCCCAATCGGATGTTCTAACTGGTATGCCAAAACTTGAAGTTCCGGCTTGTGTATTTCGTCGAATCGGTTTAGTGTCTGGTCTACACAACTACACTATCCAAAAGGGAGGCAGGATGTGGACCATGCAGATTGAAGGCGACCGAACTCCCGGTCGTCCGGATTCGGTGCCGGGCCGGCGTCGGGTTTCCGCCCCGGTCGCCGGCTTGGCGGGTGTGATCGTCTCGCTGGTGGCGCTTACTGCGCCCGTGGCGGCCCAGGAATCCGAGGAGGACGAGATCGAAGAGGTCATCGTCCAAGGCACGCGCCAGGTCATCCAGGATGCGATCGCCATCAAACGCAACTCCGTGGAAATCACCGACGGGTTGTCCGCAGCCGATATCGGCGACCTTCCCGCGCTGTCCATCGGCGAGGCGCTCGAAACGATCACCGGTGCCGCATCCCACCGCGAAAACGGCGGCGCGACCGAGATTTCCATTCGCGGTCTCGGGCCGTTTCTTGGCGCCACCACGTTCAACGGTCGCGATGCCACCAACGGCAGCGGCGACCGATCGGTGAACTTCTCCCAGTTCCCGTCCGAGCTGATGAGCCGCCTGATGATCCACAAGACCCAGAACGCAAGCCTCATCGAAGGGGGCGTTTCCGGTGTCATCGAGCTTGAGACCTTGAAGCCCCTGCAGTTCGGTCGCCAGCGCATTCAGTTCGATGTCAAGGGCAATGCCAATCCAATCCAACGCAATATCAACGACTCGACGCAGGGCGACCTCGGCCATCGGGCGACGTTCAGCTATGTCGACCAGTTCGAAATCGACGGCGGTTCTGAGATTGGGGTCGCCTTCGGCTACCAGGACAGCGCCATTTCACAGCCCGAAGCGGAAGTGCGTTCCTCGAGCCCGACCGGTTCGTCGCGGTGGGCGTGTCTGAACGATCCGCGCGACACTACCGAGGGGTACTACGCCACCCGCACCGACGATTGCGAGGACTCCCCCGCCGGTTCGAGCAGCAATGGCGCCTACGACACCAGCATCGACCCGGCCACGGGACGCGCCGTGCACGATGGCTACGCGTACGCCTGGGCGCCGAGCTCGCGCGGCTACCGGCAGAACGACACCCAGGATACCCGCGAGGCCGTTTTCGCGGCCGTTCAGTTCAGACCCAGCGATCACGTCGATATCGGCCTCGACCTGCAGTTGTCCGAGCGCGTCCAGGCCGAGCGCCGCCATGACCTGAACTTCGCCAACCAACGGCGCAATACCGTCGGCGTCACGGCCGACGCCCTGGTCACGAGCCCGAGCGGCGCGGTATTCGCGTGGGAGGGCGACACCGCGATCGAATCTAACAGCGAACTCTACTCCCGGGCCGAGGACTACAGCGGCGGCGGACTGTCCGTCGACTGGGTGGTCTCCGACCGGTTGACGGTGTCGGCGGACGCGTCCATCTCGGAAACGGTGCGCATCGAGAAGCAGATCACGCTGCGCACGCAGTCGGACAACGACGACATCTTCAACGAGGACACTGCAGCGGGCTACCGGCCCCGGGTCGCCTGGGACCGCCGGCCGTCGGGCATCCATCAGTACGTCATCGAGGACTTCGACGTCACGGACCACACGCTGTTCTCCGACGAGTACCGCGTCCGGGTGGACTCCGACGTCGATCGCACCAACACCATCGCCGCGTTGCGGGGCGACTTCGAGCTGGATCTCGAACTCGCCGCCATCAACTCCGTCGAAGGCGGCTTCCGCATCGCCGACCAGGAGTACGTCAACCTTGGCGGTACGCGCTACACCACGCCGAACCTCGACGACAGCAGCCAGGGCGAGCGCGATGCGATCGTGGCCATCAACCAAACCTGCCGCAATACGGAATTCCCGGAGAGCGGGTTTCTCGAGACCGAGGCCGATGGTCCGCTGGTGACGGTCGTCGATTCCGACACGGGTGCGACCATCTACGCCGGCAACGCCTGGGCGACGTTCGATACCCAGTGCATGGTCGACGAGATCTTCGCCTACCACGGCGTCGACTTCGCCTACCCCGACCAGACCCGCGAACACCCGAACACCACCGACGTCACCGAGTCGACGACGGCGGCCTACGCCATGGCGAACTTCGCAGGCAACTGGGGCAACCGCCCGTTCCAGGGCAACTTTGGCGTACGCATCGTCAACACGAGCATCGAGGCCGTGGCGTGGCGCACCGAGTACGAGATCGTCGAGGATGGCGGCTTCCTGTCGATGCGCCTCGTCGACGGCGCGCCTTACGAGCGCGTCGTTGCCGAGGACGACTACACGGAGGTCCTGCCCAGCCTCAATGTCGTGATGGACTTGAACGACGAGGTGCTGTTGCGGGGCGGGGTGTTCCGCGGGCTGTCCCGCGCCGACATGTCGGATCTCGGCTACAACCGTTCGTTCACGCTCAACTCCTCGGACGACATCACCGACGTCGACGAGCTGATTTCCGGGGTAAGCGGTTCGGGCAACCCGTATACCCGGGCGCTGCCGTCGTGGAACTTCGATACGGCGCTGGAATGGTACCCCAACGACGACTCGATCCTTGCCGGGGGCCTCTACCTCAAGCAGTTCACCGGCGGATTCGAGCAGATCCGTTCGACCGAGACGTTTCTCGTCGACGGCCAGCCCGTGCGGGCCGACTTCACGGCCGCCCAGTCGATGGAGGACACCGCCACGCTCGTAGGCCTGGAGGTCACCGCTGCGCACCGCTTCGGAAACGGCTTCGGATTCAAGCTGTCGTTCAACCTGGCCGACTCGGACTTCGAGTTCGAGGACAGCAACTACGGTTCGGTCGTTGTCCGCAATGACGACGGCAGCATCCTGTCGGAGACCGCGGGTATCCTGCCGCCGGGCAACGTGCCGGGCTTCTCCGAGCAGACCCTGTCCGCCCAGCTCTACTATCAGTTCCGTGGACTCGACATCCAGGCGGTCTACAAGCATCGCAGCGACTACTTTCAGCCGTATACGAGCAACGGCACCCGGTTGCGCTTCATCGGCGATGTCGGCGTGTGGGAAGGCCGGGTGTCCTACCGGTTCCTCGACCACTACCGGGTGAGCCTGGAAGCGATCAACATATTCGACGAACCGAAGACCCAGTACTTCTACGTCCGGGACGAGCTTGGCGAGGTCAATTCCTACGGCCCGCGGGTGTTCGTCTCGTTCCGGGGCCGGTTCTGAGTCCGGTAGTAAGCGAACCATTTGAGAAGGACAAGCTGCGGGACGTATGGAAACGAAAGACAAACCGCTGTATCACACGGTGGCCCAGGCGATCGGAGAACAGATTGAGACAGGCGTCTATGCTCCGGGGAGCCGGCTCCCCGGAGAACGCCACCTCGCTGAGGAGTTCAGTGTCAGCCGGGTCACGATTCGTCAGGCGATCGCCACGCTGCAGGCGCTAGGCCACGTCGATACCCGCAAGGGTTCGGGCGCATGGATCCTGGACGCGACCCCGCGCGAGCAGAGCGACCTGCCCCGCGCCAGCGCCTTCGAGGTGACCGAGGCGCGCAGGCTGTTCGAACCGGAGGTTGCGGCACTGGCGGCACTGAACATCGACGACGAGACCCTCGAACAGCTCGCCGGCTACATGGAGGAGATGACCAGCCAGGATCCTGAAGACGAAGCCGCCGAGCGGGCCGACCGTGACTTTCACCTTGCCATTGCGACCGCAACCGGCAATTCGGCCGCGAGCCACATCGTCGAGTTGCTGTGGAGGATGCGGACGGAATTGCCCGATGTGAAGGAAGTGTACGACGCGGTCTGCCACGAGGATGCCTCCGCGCGTGGCTTGGAGCATGCCGAAATATTCGATGCGCTGAGAGCCCGCGACCCGGGGGAGGCGCGCCTTGCGATGCGCCGGCACTTCACACGGCTGCTCGAATCGATGCTGAGCGTCACGGAACAACAGGCGCTGCAGGAAATCCGCCGGCGGGCCGACGAAAGCCGCCAGCGGTTCCTCAAGGCGCCCGGCATCTGACCGGCGAGCGGACTCGCGAGGGATGCACCGCTGTCGGGGTGTTCTGGCCATCGTGCCGGCGCTGGCTCTAGCTGCGCACGCCGCACTAGCCGCCGAGACATTGGTGCGCACCCAGCAAGAGTACGGGGAGGCAGTACGGTCCGCACGGCCCGGCGACACGATCATCCTCGCCGATGGCGAGTGGCGCGATTTCGAGATCGTCTTCGCAGCCGAGGGCCTCCCGAACAAACCGATCACCCTGACGGCTGAGACGAAGGGCAAAGTGGTCATCGCCGGCCGGTCGAACCTACGCATCGCCGGCGAGCACCTCGTGGTATCCGGTCTGGTGTTCCGGGACGGCTACACGCCGACCAACGATGTCATCGCGTTCCGCCGAACCAAACAACACCTTGCCAACCACTCCCGGGTCACGGAAGTCGTCATCGACCGCTTCAACAACCCGGAGCGCCACGAGACGGACTTCTGGGTGATGATGTACGGGAAGGGCAACCGGTTCGACCACTCGATGCTGATCGGCAAGAGCAACACCGGCGTGACCATGGCCGTGCGGCTCGATACCGAGGCGAGTCAGAACAACGGACACCGCATCGATCACAACTACTTCGGTCCGCGGCCGATCCTCGGGTCCAATGGCGGCGAGACCCTGCGCATTGGCACCAGCAAGTACTCCCTCACCGAATCCCGGACGCTCGTCGAGCGCAACTACTTCGAGCGCTGCAACGGCGAGGTGGAGATCGTCTCCAGCAAGTCCGGCTCCAACGTGTTCCGCGGCAACGTGTTCGTCGAGTCCCGGGGAACGCTGACCCTGCGCCACGGCAACGATAACCGGGTGGAAGACAATGTCTTTCTCGGCAACGGCGTGCCGCACACCGGCGGCATCCGCGTCATCAACAAACGCCAGACGATCAGGAACAACTACCTCTTTCAAGTGACCGGACGGCGCTTCGCCGGCGCGCTGGTGGTGATGAACGGCGTCCCCGATTCGCCCATCAACCGCTACCACCAGGTCGAAGACGCCGTGATCGAGAACAACACGATCATCGGCAGCGACCACATCGAACTGGCCGCCGGCAGCGACGACGAGCGATCCGCGGTGCCGAAGGCCACGCGGTTCCGCAACAACCTCATTGCGAACCTGGAAACGAAGGACTCCATTGCGGTGCACGACGACATCAGCGGCATCCACTTTGCGGGCAACGTCTACGACGGCGTGGCGAAGGTCCCCGACGCCGACGGGTTCGAGCACCGTCGAGTCGAGTTCGAGCGGGGCGGAAACGGACTCGCCTACCCCGTGGACGCGATCAATGCCGGCGTCGGCATCCCCCGCGATCTCGTCGTGGTGCAGCGGGACGAGACCGGCCCGAGGTGGTATCCGAAACCCGCCCCCGACATCCGCTTCGGCAGCGGCAGGACGCTCGCAATAGGGCCGGGACAGGACTCCCTGACGGAAGCGCTTGAGGCGTCGTCGGCCGGCGACGTGATCGAGCTGGAAACCGGCGAATATACGGTGACCAAGATTCCGGTGCTCGCCCATCCGGTCACGGTTCGTGGCAAGGGGGGCAACGAAAGCGCCGAAGCCCGTCCGCTGGTCCGGTTCGAGCGAAGCGCTCTGGTCGAGTTGGCCGACGGCGGAAGCCTGGAACTCGTGGGGCTCGCCATCGACGGCAGCCTCGCGCCGGATGCCTACGGCAACTCGGTGGTGCGGACGAGCCGCTATTCGATGCTCGGCAACTACGCGGTCCGCGCCGTCGACTGCGAAGTCGCCAACCTGAACACCAACCACTCGTTCAACTTCCTGCTTGTCTCGCGGCATACCTTTGCGCGCAGCATCGACATCCTGCGGTCGAGCTTCCGAGCCGTGACCGGGCACATCGTGGCCCTCGACCGGGAGATCGACGATCTCGGCATCTACAACGGCGAATCCGTCGTGGTGGAAGACTCCCGGTTCGCCGACGTGGAAGGCGCGGTGCTCAACGTCTACCGCGGCGGCACCGACGAGAGCACCTTCGGCCCGGAAGTCTCTTTCCGCCGCAACGTCCTGGAGGACATCGGTCACGGCAAGCGAAACAAGACCCTCGCGTCCGTTTTCCTGCACGGGGTGCAGACCGTGTCCATCGAAGACAACGACCTTTCCGGCAGCCAGCCCATTCGGGTCGTCGAGACCGTCGGCGAGCCGATCACCCGGATCGACGGCAACCGCTTTTCGGAGTCCGCGCCACCGGTGGTTGTACCGTGGCAGCCGTGAGCCCGGCCGGCCGTGGACGAGGATCCATCGCGTACTGGAGCTTGCTGTGCGTTGCGGCCTTGCCAGCCTTTCCCGGGAGCGAGTCGATGGCCGCGGAACATCCGCGGCTACTGTTGGTGGCGGATGAGATTCGGCAACTCAGGAACCAATGGCCGCAGTCGACGTTGTTTTCGGCGGCCATCGAACGGGCGAGGTCGCGCATCGATGGGCTCGTGGCCGGTCCCCCGGAGGTGCCGCTGCCCAAGGATCCCGGCGGTGGTTACACCCATGAACGCCACAAGGCGAACGGCATCGTCGTCGCCCAGGCGGGGGCGCTGTACCAGTGGACAGGGGAGTCCGCGTACGCCGATTTGGTCCGGCAGCTCCTGCTCGCCTATGCCGGTATGTACCCCGAGTTGGATTTGCATCCCGAACGCAAGGAACAATCCCCCGGGCGGTTGTTCTGGCAGAGCCTGAACGAGTCCGTCTTTCTCACCTACGCCATCCAAGGCTACGACGCGATCCACGCCACGCTCGACGCTCAGGATCGCGAGCGCATCGAGGCGCGGCTGTTCCGCCCGATGGCTGACTTCCTGTCGGTGGAGTCGCCGCAGGTGTTCGATCGGATCCACAACCACGGCACGTGGGCGACGGCGGCGGTCGGCATGACCGGCTACGTTCTCGACGACGACGATCTCGTCGAAATGGCGCTCATGGGTACCGCGAGAGACGGCAAGGCAGGATTCCTGGCGCAGTTGCGGCAGTTGTTCTCGCCGGACGGCTACTACCTCGAGGGGCCGTACTACCAACGCTATGCGCTCATGCCCTTCGTGCTGTTCGCCAAGGCCATCGAGCACAACGAGCCGGAACGCGAGATATTCGAATACCGATCCGGGATCGTCGCGAAGGCGATCCGCACCACCGTGCAACTCAGCTACGCAGGACTGTTCTTCCCGATCAACGACGCCATCCGCGACAAGGGGTTGGACACCGTGGAGTTGGACTACGCCATCGCCATTGCCCACGGCGTCACCGGCGACCCGGCGTTCCTTTCGCTGCTGGACGACCCATCCAACATCGTGCTGACCGCTGATGGCCTGCGCCTCGCCCTGGCGAGGGAAGCGGGGCACGCGACGCCGTTTCCGTTCGCCTCCCGGCACTTCCGCGACGGTCCTGCCGGCGGCCAGGGGGCATTGACCATCCTGCGTACCGGCGGGGCGCTCGGTCCGGCCCTGGTGTTCAAGGCCACGTCCCACGGCATGGGTCACGGCCACTTCGACCGCCTGCACTGGATGTTCTACGACAACGGCGCCGAGATCGTCGCGGACTACGGGGCGGCCCGTTTCCTGAACGTGCCCCAGAAGGCGGGGGGCCGCTACCTCCCGGAGAACAAGACCTGGGCCAAGCAAACCGTCGCGCACAACACGTTGGTGGTGGATGCCACCAGCCAGTTCGGTGGCGACTATAGGCAGGCGGATCGATCATGGCCAACGGGGCACTACTACCACGTTGAAGACGACGTGCAGATCGTCTCGGCCGCTGAGAGAACCGCCTATCCCGGAACCTCGCTTCACAGGACCATGCTGTTGCTCGAGTGGCCCGGGCTGGATCACCCGTTCGTGATCGATCTACTCAAGGCACGTTCGGCAGAGGCGCATCGGTTCGACCTGCCGCTCTATTTCGCCGGGGCGCTGATCGAAACCCAGCCGGCAATCGACATGCAGGCGTCGTTGCGGCCCCTGGGCGAGGCGTACGGCTATGAGCACCTTTGGCGGCTCGGCGAGGGGCGAGGCGCCGCGGATGACAAGCTAGCTTTCACCTGGCTGAAGGACGGTCGCTTCTACACCTACAGTGTGATTGCCAATGCCGAGATAGACGTAGCGTATGTGCGTGTTGGCGCAACCGATCCGGCCTTCAATCTGCGGCCGGAGCCGGGTTTGATAATCGGGGCGGAGAATGTCCGGAATTTCGACATCGTCGCCGTGCTCGAGCCGCACGGCGAATACAACGGCGCCCGGGAATATACGATCCGAAGCGATAGCCAGGTCGCCCGACTGCAACGGTTCGATGACGAGGGCAAGGACCTGGTGGTCGTCAAGACCAAGGACGGCGCGACGCTGGCGGTCGCGCTCTCCTACGATCCGGATCCGAACACCGCCCACGCGATCCGGACTGCAGCGGGAGAATACCGATGGCGCGGGTACCACCGGGTCTTCGGCGATGGGCACTACGAAGAGAGGAGCAACGAACGGTGAAGACGAAGGGATTGCGTTGGTGGGTGGTTTCCCTGGTGGCACTGGCCACGGTCATCAACTACGTCGACCGGAACGCCCTGGGGGTGATGTGGCCGGCGATTTCCGAAGAGTTGGGGATGGACAAGTGGGACTACGCGTTCATCGTCAATTGCTTCATGGTGGGGTACCTGATCGGGCAGTCGGCGTTCGGCAAGATATTCGACGCCATCGGCACACGCTTGGGATTCGTCCTCGCGATCATCGGCTGGTCGGTTGCCGTGGCGCTGCACGCGGTGGTGCGCACCGCCTTCCAGTTCAGCGTGGTCCGGTTCGCGATGGGGGTTGCGGAAGCGGGGAATTGGCCGGGGGCCACGAAGAGCAATGCCGAGTGGTTCCCCATCAGTGAACGGGCGCTGGCCCAAGGCATCTTCAACTCGGGAGCGTCTCTCGGAGCGGTGGTTTCTGCGCCGCTAGTCGCCTATCTGTACCTGGTGATCGGCTGGAAGGCCACTTTCGTGCTCCTCGGCGGATTGGGGTTCCTATGGCTGGTGCCCTGGCTCATCGTGTTCAAGTCGGGCCCGGATAGCCATCCGTGGCTCAGTGCGGAGGAGCGCGAACACATTCTCACCGGGCAGCGTGTCCCGGGGGAAGGTGGCGAGGAGTCCCTCGCGAATACCTACGCGCCGGGCTGGTTCGAGATGCTGAAACACCGCCAAAGCTGGTCGGTCATTGCATCGCGGTTCTTCCTGGATCCGGTGTGGTGGTTGTTCGTGTCGTGGTTGCCCCTCTACCTGGTCGACCAGTTCGGATTCGACATCAAACAGATCGGCCTGTTTGCCTGGGTTCCCTACGTGGGTGCCGCAACGGGTGCCATATTCGGTGGCTGGCTCGCTCGGCATTTGCTGCAGCGCGGCTGGCACGTCGACCGAACCCGGAAAACGACCATTGCCGTTGGCGGAATACTGATGTTTCCGGCGCTCCTCGCCACGACCTATGCGTTCACCCCACTCTTGGCGGTGCTATTGATTGCCGTGATCCTGTTCGGCTTTCAGATCGCCATTGGCAGTATCCAGACGCTGCCGAGCGATTTCTATTCGGGTGAATCCGTCGGCTCGCTCGCGGGCGTGGGGGGCACGGCGGCGGTGGTCGGTGTGATGTTCATGAACTTCGTGATCCCCGCCGTAACCGAGACCTCCTGGGTGCCCGCCTTCGTCATCGGCGCACTCCTGGTGCCTCTCGCCCTGTTGTCGGTGTGGCTGCTGGCGCGGAAGATCGAGCCGGTGACGCCGTAACGGCCGCCCTTGTGAGGCGGTGACCGCGCGCTCTTCGGGCGCGTTGGGGTCAGTCGTGGCGAGTCGTGGACGTCGCCCCCGCGATCGCGCGGCCTTTCGCAGCTCGTTTTGGTCATAACGCGACGTCGAGGATCCAATCGCGGATCAGATCGAGCACCTCGGGGGCCATCGTCTCTTCGATGCTGGCGTACTCCTCCACGAGGCCGGTCTGGGCGTGCTGGAAGAGGTGATTGAGTCCCGGGAGGCGGCGAATCGTCGCTTGCGTGTGACCGCTAGCCGCTAGCGCGGCCGCGATGGCACCCAGGTTCTGGTCGGCATCGACCTGCGGGTCCAGATCGCCGTTTAGCGCGAGTATCGGGACCTTGATCCTTTCGAGCGAGGGTCGAGGGTCGAGGCGCAGGAAGTATCGCATCCACGGACTCATGGCGGCCTCGACGGCTGCCTGGACGCGGTCGTCCTCAATGTCGATCCCGACAATCCCGTTTACCGCCAACTGCTGAAGCGCGATATCCTCGACGCGTAGGCGCAGGTCGTCGTCAGGGAAGTCCGACACCAACGCCTCGAACAACTGATCGAGCAACGCCAGCAACGCGATTGTGCGATCGTCGGTCAATCCCGCCGCCGCGAAAATCCGCTGATTCTGCTTTCGCATCAACTCCGCGCCCGACACGCCAGGTCCGGCAAGCAGCACGACGAAGTCGATGTCGTCTCGTTCGCCCGCCACCATGGCGGCAATAAGACCGCCTTCGCTGTGGCCAACCAGGCCGACACGGCTGAATCGGGGGTCTGCGAGCAGAAGATCCACGCATGCGGCGGCGTCGTTGGCGAAGTCCGCCGTCGTCGGCGGATGCGGATGCGGTGTGGAAGCGCCGGTCCCGGCGTCGTCAACGCGCAGCACGGCGATGCCCGACCGGCTGAGATGGTCGGCGAGCACCCAGAACGGCTTGTGATCGAAAAGCGTCTCGTCGCGATCCTGGGGGCCGCTGCCGGAGATCAGCAACACGGCGGGGAAGGGCGGATTCCCGTTGGGCACGGTCAGCGTGCCGCCGAGCGTCACCGGTCCGGCATCGATGGCGACTTCCTCGGCAGCGTAGGGGAACGGCGGTTTGGGCGCTTGGGGTCGGCCCGGTCCGGCAACCTCCACGCGTGCGAGCCGAAAACCAAACGTGACGCCGCCCTGTGAGAACTCGCCGACGAGCATGTCGTCAGCGTGCCGGCCCTTGAAGGTCGGGTTTCCGGGCACGCCGCGGATCGTGAACACCACGGACACTCCGTCTCCATCCGTCGTGACCTCTATGGGGTCGAGTGGTAGCCGGGCAGCCCCCTGTGCGGGAATGTCGATGCTCCCACGCCAATCGTCGCCATCACGAAGCAGGTCGACTTTGACAGCAAGCGACTGATTGGGTATGTCGATTTCGCCCACCCAGTGGCCGTCGATCTCGGCCGCGCACGTCGCGGCCGTTGCGAAGCTCAACGTCGCGACGATCGCGCCCGTAAGGGCGGGACGCCGCGGTAGGCAGGCAGGTTTCCTGAACAGCGGGGCGGCCCTGGGGCGCTACGGTTCGTGTTCGCGGGTCGCATGATCAAAATCCGTAGGGGCGACCCATCCCGGACGACCTTGGTGCGCGTTAGCCGTCATCCTCGACAACGACAGCGGTTCCCACGGCCAGCAGTTCCGCGGCGCCGCCCATCATCATCGAGGTGGTGAATCGCGTTGCGACAACGGCGTTGCCACCCAAGGACTCGGCTTCTGTAACCATGCGGTCGAGGGCTTGTTCGCGGCTCTCGGAGATCAGCTTGGCGTACTCGTGCACTTCGCCTCCCACGATGTTGCGCAGCGTGGCGAGGATATCCTTGCCAATGTGCCGGGCGCGCACGGTGTTGCCACGCACGAGGCCCAGTGTCTTGACGATGGCCTTGCCGGGCACCGTCTCTGTCGTAACGACGATCATTTTCAAATCTCCACGTCTTTGTATCTATCCGTCTTGCGGGCCTTGAGCCGCTGCCGAAGCACCGACAGGAGCAGTACGGCGAGCCCCAGGTACAACGCCCCCACCGCCCACTTCACCAGCGGCGGTTCCACATCGGCCAACAGGAATTCGTAGCCGGCGTAGCCCACCAGCACGAACACCGCGCCCACCACCAAAACCCAGCCGATACCACTGGCCGTTCGTTCAAGTGCATTGTCCATCACTTTCCTCCATTGTTCCCGGTCCTCTTGGTTCATATCGGCACGCAGTTTGCCGACCGAAGTGCTTATCGACTCGAGTTCCCGAAGCCGTGCCGTGCACTTCGAACAACCCTCGATGTGGCGATCGACGCGCTGCCGGTCCTTCTGTGTCAACTCGCCATCCAGGTAGCCGGACAGCAATTCGTCGACGCTGGCGCAGTCGTCATCCATAGGATCTCACCCGGTCCGCGAGGGCAGAGCGGGCCCTATGAAGGCGCGACATTACCGTGCCTGGCGGCACGTCCAGCACTTTGCCGATCTCAGCGTAGCCCAAGTCCAGGAACTCCCGAAGGATCAGGATTTCCCGGTGCTCCGGAGACAGCTGGGCGAGTTCGCGCTTCACGATGTGCGCCATCTCGTCTGAGGCGGCAACGGCCTCCGGGTCGTCGTCCGCCTCGGCGGCGGTGTCCACAGACTCGATGTCGACCTCCGGGCGCCGACGGCGCTGCCGCATGACATCGATACACCGGTTGCGCACCACCGCTAGGAACCACGCCTTGAAGGTGCCCTTGGAGGCGTCGAACGAACGAACGTTGAGCACCGTCGCGACGGCGTCCTGCAGAACGTCGGCGGCATCGTCGGTGTTGCCGAGCAGACTCATGGCCAGCGCGTGTCCGCTTGGACCGACCTGTTCAAGCTGCATCATCAAGTGGGCACGTCTCACCGCCATCTCCTAGGCGCGTATACGGCGCGCTCGGCAGATTATTCCCTTCGGGAAGGCAATGGGGTAGGCGGGTCGGTTGCACCAGGGGTACCTCATGCTGTATGTATGTCCATATCGCAGGGAGGCGGGTGGGAGAGCGAGGAGCGATCTGACTTTGCCGCAGTCCCATCACAATCCGAGCGTCAGACTCGATCCCCGGCGACCGCCGCCGCCAGGCTACTACGCGGCCAACCTGCTGACGGTGGTCGAGGCGATCCTCGTACGCTACCGCGACGTCCTGACCGAGGACGAGCGGCGATTCGGCGAGCGGATCCGGGCATTGACGTCCCAAGCCCTGCGGCTCTTGGCTCGGCTGGTAGGGCGTGCTGCGGCTCGCGGCGAGGGGGCGGTGCGGGAAGACACACTGGACTACCCGGAAGTCTCGGACGTATCCCGTGCACTTGCCGAACTGGCGGCGGCAGGGTTCATCGAGCGTTGTCCCCCGATGCCGGTCGAGACCGTGCTGGGGCTGCTGACCCGCGCGGAGCTGCAAAGCCTCTTCCGGGATGTCGAGGCGGTACGCAAGGGGACGAAAGCGGATTGTCTGGCGCGTATTCTGGCGGCCATTCCGCCCGCGTTCTGCCGCTGGCGCATACGCCGCTTCGTCGGTTGGCTACGGTTTGCCGAGGCCGACCATCTCGACCTCTACCGCCTGCTCTTCTTCGGCGACCGCCATCAGGATCTGACGACCTTCGTACTCCGCGACCTAGGCGTGCATCGCTACGAGCAGGTGGACCTGTCCCGGGAGACGCGCCAGTTCCCGGACCGCGAAACCCTGGGGCGGCACCTCGATCTCGTCGCGGCGGACGACGCGATCAGGGTGCTGTTCCAGATGCCCCCCGCCGGACACGAAGGTGTCGATGGTCCGGTTCGCGACGAGGCAATCGCCGGTCTCGTTGAACGACTTTGGGCGCCACTCGACAACCGGCTGCTGGAGCGTCGGCGGAGCCGTGTCCTCAACCGCTTGGGACGAAACCTGGAGCGCCAAGGGGATTTCGATCAGGCGCTTGCCTGCTATCGACGATCAACGCTGGCGCCGGCGCGGGAACGGCGGATGCGAATCCTGCATCGCCTGGGCGATGCCGAGGGCGTGGAATGTCTGCGCACCGAAGTGCTCTCCTCGCCCTGGGCGGCGTTGGAAGCGGACTTCGCAACACGTTTCGGCCGACCGTTCCGGCGCCGCGCCGCGCCAGTCGAGGATCGCGTGATCACCGGTTCGGGTGCGGGCATCGAGGCGCAGGCGTTGGCGCATCTCACCTCGGGGGGCGGCATCGGTTGGCATTTGGAGAACCATCTCCCGATGGCGGTGTTCGCACTGGTCTACTGGTCCTGGCTGTTCGCACCGGTGGAGGGTGCGTTCGTCAACGCGTTTCAAACCGGCCCGGTCGATCTTTACTGGCCCGACTTCTTCAGATCCCGGGAAGGCATCTGCGAGAACCCACTCGACGGTGCCGTGAAGCCGCGCCTCCGGGAGATGGCCCGAGCCAAGGCAGGGATCGCCAACCGATTGTTCAGTTGGCGCCGGTTTACGCCCGAGGTCGTCGAGGCGGTGACGGACAACATCCCGGAGTCCGACCTCCGCGCCCTTGTGGAGATCGTGTGCGAGGATCTCGCCGGAAAACGCTCCGGATTCCCGGATCTCACGGTGATCTACGGTCCCGGACGCTACGAGTTCGTGGAGGTGAAAGGGCCGGGCGACCAATTGCAGATCCACCAGCGTTTGTGGATCGAGGCCTTGCAAGCGCGCGGTCTCCCGGTGCGAGTGGTGCGCTACCGCCGGCCGGCGCAATGAAGGTCAGCGTCAAGGAACTCGCGGAGTTCGTCCACCGGCGGGGCGACATCCACGCCCAAGCGCAGTCGGCGACGCTGGCCCAGGAAGGCATTGCGCGGCAGAAGTCATACCAAGCCGAGCGCGCCGAGACCTACCTTCGCGAACACCGCGTCGCCGCGTCGTTCGGCGAACTTGCGATCAGCGGTCGCATCGACGGCTGGGATCCCCGCACCCGTGTTGTCGAGGAGATCAAGACGACGCGGACCGATCCCAACGAACTGCACGCTCGTGCCGGCGACGTCCACGAGGCCCAGCTTCGGCTCTATGGGTCGATGCTCGTGTTGGCGGACGAGGCGTTGACCGAACTGCGACTGCGCCTCGTGTACCTCCATCCTGCGAAACCCGACGAGGTCGTATTCGAAGAGACGGCCGAGCGGGCCGACTTGATCGGCTATTTCGAGACGACTTGCGCGATCTACGCCGCATGGATCGCAGGCTTCCGCGCTAGGGTGCGAGACCGCAATCGGCAGCTTGCCGGGCTTGCCTTTCCGTACGGCGAGTTCCGTGCCGACCAGCGGCGTGTCGCCAAGCACCTCTACCGGGCATTCCGCGACGGTGCCGATTGGCTTGTGGAGGCGCCTACCGGCTCGGGGAAGACCATGGCCGGCCTGTTCGCCGCGCTCAAGGCCATTGGACAGGGCGAACTCGACCGCCTCGTATTCCTGACCTCCCGCACCACCGGACAACGGGCCATTGAGGAGGCGCTCACCGACGCGGTGGATGGTCTCGAGGCCGATCCGGCCATGACGGCGGTGACGGTTACCGCCAGGGACCGGATCTGCTTTGGCGAAGGGCCATCCTGCAATCGCACCGAATGTTCGTTTGCACGGGGCTACTACGAGCGGATGCCGGCGGCGAGACGCCAGCTCCTGCGTCGTCGCCTGATCCGCCGGGACGAAGTCGAATCCGTCGCCCGGGAACACCGCGTGTGTCCCTTCGAACTGACCCTCGACGTCGCGGCTTGGTCCGATATCGTCGTGTGCGACTACAACTACGTCTTCGACCCCATCGTTAGGCTCGCCCGCTTGGAGAATCCTCTGTTTCCGAGGGTCGCCTTGATCGTGGACGAAGCCCACCAGCTTGGGGAGCGCGTTCGCGACATGCTCGGATCATGTTTCCACCGCCGTTCGGTGAAGGCGGCGTTGAAGGAGTCGGGCGTGCCCGAACCCCTTGCCCGTGGGTTTCGCGCCATCGACCGGGCGTTTGCCGGCCTCGGCAGCGATTCCAACGACGACAGCGAGATCCCGAAACCGGCCGCGCTGTTGCGGGCGATCGAGCGGCTGCTTGGTACCGCGCTGGAGGCAGAGGTCGACGGCGAGCGGTGTCCAGCGGCCGCGTCTGCGGGTTTCGAGGCGTTTCAGTTCGCCCATCTCGCGGAGAACGCCGCCGACGGCACATGCCACTACACCTCCCGCGGCATCGGTCCGGACATGGTCGTCGAACTCGTCTGCACGATTCCAGGCGAACATATCCGTGCGTGTATGTCGAGATTCCATGGCAGCGCCCGGGTGTCCGGCTCGCTGACGCCCGCCGCCGTCTTCCAGCAGATTCACGGCGCGTCGAACGCGGACGACGTGCTGATCTCCAACGGATGCTTCCCGCCCGAACACTTCGGGGTTTTCGTGGTGACCGACATCTCCACCTACTACCGGGATCGAGAGCGGACGCTTACGGCCGTTGCCAACCTGATCCAGCGGGTCTGTACACAGACGACCGGCAACTATCTCGTGGCGTTGCCCTCCTTCGAGTATGCCGACGCCGTGTCAACCGCCGTCGAGGGTGTCGACATCCGATGCCAGCAGGCGGGGATGACCCTCGACGAGCGCGAGGCCTTCATCCGCTGGATGTCCGAGCCGAATGCCGGACGGGTCGGCTTCGTGGTCATGGGTGGCGTGTTCGGCGAATCCGTGGATTTCCGGGACGGAACGCTGGACGGGATCATCGTCGTCGGTGCCGGCCTGCCGCCGCGGAGCCTGAAGCGTGATCTCATCGCGGCCGACGCACAGGCTGCCGGGCTGGGTGCCGATGGGGACGAAATCGCCTATCGGCAACCGGCGATGACGCGGGTGGTCCAAGCTGCGGGGCGGGTCGTGCGATCCGCGTCGGAACGAGGCATCGCGGTGCTTGTCGATCCGCGTTTCTCGAATGCCACCTATCGCGCGTTCCTGCCGTCGCGATGGATGATTCGCAACGTCGCCTCGAACCAGGTTGCTGACGCGATCGGGGAGTTCTGGTTTGGGCCTCGGGAGACGGCGAATTCGAGGACGCGGGAGGCCGCGTGCTGACCAATCGACCCCTTGTCGCCGACGCCACTGTGGTATGGTCGCGCGGTTACGAGGGGGACTTCGCATGCATTTGATTCGAACTACATCGGCCCTGCTGACCGGTGGCTTGGCAATTGCCGCCTGGACCGGCTTGGCCGAGGAAGATGCTGCCGGTGGCTACGTGGCACCACGCGGACCCGGTGGCGTCAACCCGGATCTGAACGGTGTCTGGCAGGCGATGAACGAGGCCAACTACGACATCGAGCGGCATCTGGCCCGGGCGTCCATGGGGTTGCGGGATGGACCCGAAGGCCCGGTGCCCGACTTGGCGACACTGTACCTGGGTGCGGTCGCCTCGGTACCGCCGAGCCTCGGTGTCGTCGAGGGGGGCAAGATCCCCTACAAGCCCGAAGCGCTTGCCAAGCGCGACGAGAACCGCCGCGCATGGGCGCACCGCGATCCCGAGATCAAGTGCTACCTGCCCGGTGTGCCGCGGGCGACCTACATGCCGCAGCCGTTCCAGATCCTGCAGGGCGAAAAGGAAATCGAGATCGTCTACCAGTACGCCGGGGCGGTGCGCAACATCTACAGTGAGGATCCGGGTCCCGCCCCCGTCGACTCGTGGATGGGACAGTCCGTGGCCAGTTGGGACGGCGACACGCTGGTGCTCACCGTTACTGCCCAGAACGACCAGACCTGGTTCGACCGTGCCGGCAATCATCACAGCAACCAGATGACGGTGGTCGAGCGTTACACGCCGACGAGTCCGAACCACCTGTACTACGAGGCGACCATCGACGATCCGGAGACCTTTACGCAGCCGTGGAAGATCAGCATGCCGCTGTATCGGCGCATGGAGCCGAATGCCATGATCCTCGACTTCAAGTGCGTGGAGTTCGTCGAGGAGTTGATCTACGGCGAATACCGGCGCGAGCCTCTTCCGAGGTTCCCGCTGCCGGATCCTTCGGTTGAATCGACCGAGTCGGAATAGTGTCCATCGGGCCCAAGAGACGGGTTCAAAGGAGGGACAATGAGAACTGAACGAACCGGCACCCACAGGCCGGGCCACTTCAGGCTGATCACTTGGATTCAGCTCGCCTTTGCGGTGGCGGCAGTGGTGTTGATCGTGTACGCGGCGGATATCGCATGGGGCGACATCCCACGGCTTTCGGACGGCAAGCCGGACCTGTCGGGCTACTACGACACGGCGACGATCACGCCGTTCGAACGGCGTGGCAGCAGCGAGGAATTCCTGTCCGCGGAACAAGCGGAACAGAATGCCCGCCGTACTGCGCTGGGACTGGCGGCGGGGTCGGCGAACCAGGATCCCGACCGGGAGGCACCGCCGGTGGGCGGCGACGGGTCGGGCGGTGCCGCCGGAAACGTCGGCGGCTACGATTCGTTCTGGGTCGATCCGGGGGAGAACAACTTCAAGATCGACGGCAAGTACCCGACCTCGATCATCATCGACCCGCCCAGTGGTCGCCTGCCAGAGGTCACGGAGGCCGCGCGGGAGCGGCGCCGCGCCGCATTCCGCCTGGGCGGCGACTACGGTCGGCGCAACGACGGGACGGCGTGGTGGTATCCCGGTCCGGGTCCCTACGACAACCCGGAGGTCCGTCCGTATCCCGACCGCTGCCTGTCCGGATTCGGCAGTACCGCAGGGCCGCCGATGCTGTCGACGCTCTACAACAACCACAAGCGCATCGTGCAGACGCCGGGCCATGTGATGATTCTCACGGAGATGGTCCACGACGCGCGCATCGTGCGGATGAACGGCGAGCACGCCCCGGACGACGTGCGGCGCTGGTTCGGCGATTCCATCGGCTGGTGGGAGGACGACACGCTGGTCGTCGAGACGACCAACTTCACCGACCGTCCGAATTTCGCCCGAGGTACACGTGACATGCGGGTCGTGGAGCGGTTCAGCCGTCTCGACGAGGACACGGTGCTGTACAACTTCACGGTCGAGGATCCGAACGTCTGGGAGCGTCCCTTTACGGGCCAGTACGCTTGGCAGCAGACCGACGAGCCGGTCTACGAGTACGCCTGCCACGAGGGTAACTACTCGATGTTCGGAATCCTCGGCGGCGCGCGCCGGATGGAACGGGAAGCAATGGAAAAGGCCGCGGCAGACAGCGGCGATTGAGGAGTCATCGGAATGAATAACCTGAAACGAACCTGCGTGGCCGCCCTTTGCGCTGTGCCGGTGTTGGTCGGCGTCAAGGCGTCCGCTCATCATGCGTTCGGTGCGGAGTTCGACCCCAACCGGCCGCTGATCCTCCGTGGCCCGGTGGTCAAGATCGAGTGGACCAATCCCCATGCCTGGTTCCACATCGAACATACCAACGAGGACGGTACGAAAACCGTGTGGATGGTGGAAGCCGGGACACCGAATACGCTGCTTCGGCGTGGCATCCATCGCAACTCCGTACCCATCGGTACGCAGGTGGTTGTCGACGGCTACCAGTCGAAGGACCTCTCCATGCGCGCCAACGGCCGCAACATGACCTTCGCCAACGGCCAGACGATGTTCATGGGATCGAGCGGCACCGGTGCTCCCCGGGACGGTGCGGACCCGACCGAAGGGGCGACCGCCGACGAACAGAAGAAGCTGGACGCAGCCAAGGAAGCGGATTCGGAAAAGGAAAAAGAGTAGCTTACAAGCTAGTCTTGCACTGATTCCTCACAACGGCGGCGTAGCCCGATGGACTCGCGCTATGTGCCGTCGCTGCTGCATTCCTTTACGCAGTGGCTAGACAGCCATGCTTGGAGTACGGCGCTTCACGAGTCGCTATGGGTGTGGCCGCTGGTCGAATCGACCCATGTGCTAACCGTCAGCCTGTTCGTGGGCGTATTGGTCATGGTCGACCTGCGCCTTCTGGGTTTCGCATTCAAGGACACGCCTGTGTCGGTGATGACGGCCCGCGTGCTGCCTTGGTCGATCGGCGGATTCTGTTTGATGGTGGTAACCGGATTGCTGCTGTTCTACGCCAATCCCGTTCACCTCGCACACAACGTTTGGTTCCGCCTTAAGGTCATCCTGCTCGTCATGGCCGCCGTGAACGCGTGGGCATTCCACCGACGTGTCTCCCGCGACCGAGCACGTTGGGATAGCCAACCGCGACCGCCGGTGTCGGTGCGGTTGGTGGCCGCTACCTCCGTGTCGGTCTGGGCCGGCGTCATCCTCGCCGGGCGGATGATCGCCTACAACTGGTTCGAGTGTGGGCGGGACCAGTCGGCGTTCATCCTCTGGGCCGCGGGTTGCGCGGTGGACGTGACCTCGTGAACGCGTCCGCCGCAAACTGGCCGGCACTCGTCGGCCGCTGGATCGTCGAACATCGATGCGCGCTGGGCAGCGTCGTCCTAGTAGCGGTCCTCTGGTGGCTGCTGTTGCCGTGGAAGTCGAATGCCGCTACTTGGTGCGAAGCCTTCGGATTGGCCGACTTCTACCGCGAGATAGGAGACGGTGGGATCGGACGGGCCATCGGCGAGTCGCTTTGGTTGTTCCCGGTCATCGAGGTCGTACATCTGTTCGGCTTGGCGGTGCTCGGCGGCTCGGTGATCGTCATGGACCTTCGTCTGCTCGGCGTGGGCCTCAAGAACGCCCCGCCTGCAAGGGTGCTGGCCAACACCCGGCCGTGGTTCTTCGTGGGCCTGGTGGTGATGATCGCGACAGGCGTGCCGCTTTTTCTGTCCGAGACCACCAAGTGCTGCTTCAATCATTCGTTCGAGGTGAAGATCACCGCGCTGTTCCTGGCGGTTCCGTACACGCTCGCCGTGAGAAACCGCGTCGCGGTCCGGGACGGTGTTTCGACGTGCGCGTTGCAGGGCGCTGCGGTCCTGTCCCTCGGACTCTGGTTTACGGTTGCGGCGGCAGGGCGCTGGATCGGCTTTTCGGGTTAGAGGTCGTGGGATGCGAAGGGCACGGGCTTGTCCCGTCCCGTAATCCCGGCCCTACGAGATCGGTCGTCGATCTGCCCACGGTCGAGCCCGTTCGAATGTCGCGGCCGCCCGTAGCACGAGGTGGTCGGCAGCGCGTCGGCCCACGATCTGCAGGCCGACGGGCAGTCCGTCCGATGTGAACCCGCAGGGCACGCTCGCCGCAGGTAGGCCGGCCATGTTGAACGGATAGCAGAACTCCGACCAACTCAACCAATCCCACGGGTGTTGCGGCCAGTGGGCGGGTTGGAGGCGGTCGGCCGGGAACGCGGCGACCGACGCGGACGGCGTCAGCAGAAGATCCCAATCCGCCATGAAGCGGTGCATCTGCTCGACGTAGGCAAGCTTCTTGGCCCGCATGGCGAGGTAGGTCTCGGCGGCGTGTCCGCAGCCGGCGCGGATGCAGGCGACGAGACCGGGATCCATTTCCGCCTCCCATTCGTCAAGGTGGACAGCGAGGGGAGATTCGTGGACCGCCCAGAAGAAGCGACCGATCTCCGGTCCTTCGGGACCCCAGGAAGGCGTGACGACATCAACCTTGCAGTCGAAGGCTTCGAAGAGCCCCACGGCTGACTCGACCAAGTCGGCGACCTCGGGGTCGACCCTCGCATGGCCGAGGTCGGGACTGAAGGCGATCTTCGCCTTGGCCACGTCGATATCCAAGTCGGCAAGAAAGTCGGCGCGCGAGCCGATGAGACTGGTGTGGTCGAACGGGTGAGGACCGGCGGTTGCGTTCAGGAACAGGGCGGTATCGGCGACCGTGCGCGCAATCGGGCCGACGTGCGAGACCTGGTCGTTGTTTCGAACCGGGACATGCGGGACCAAACCCCACGTGGGCTTGAACCCTAGGACGCCGCAGAAATGCGACGGCATTCGAATCGATCCGGCGCCATCGGAGCCTTGATGCAATGGACCGAAACCCGCCGCAGCTGCCGCACCGGCACCGGCCGAGGATGCGCCCGCGTTGAAGCCGTGTTTCCACGGGTTGTGGGTGATCCCGGTAAGGGGGCTGCGGCTGACCCCGCACCAGCCGAACTCGGAGGTCGTGGTCTTGCCGAGAATCACGGCACCTGCGGCCTTTAGACGAGCGGCCACCGGACAGTCGGTGTCGCTGATCGTTCCGGCTTTGCAGCGTGAACCCTGTTCGAAGGGATGCCCCTTGAGTTCGTGCAGGTCCTTGATGGTGACCGGTACGCCGTGCAGTGGCCCGAGTGGCGTACCGTCCATGACTTGCCGCTCAGCCTGTTTGGCCGTGTCGAGGGCTAGGTCACCGTCCAGGTGGGAGAAAGCGTTGACGCGACCGTTGTGTTCGTCGACCCGCTTGAGGAGCGCTTGGGCAAGTTCGACGGGGGAGAGTTCCTTGCACGCGATGCGCGCCGACAGGTCGACGGCCGAAGCGAAACCGAGTTCGTTCACCCTGATGGTGGCGTCATCCCCGCCTGGGGAACATTCGGATCAACCGGATGCTGATGCACCGTGCGGTCTCTCGAGGTTCGAGATCTCGCGGTCAAGCTGGAACTTCGGATCGGTGACAATGGCTTCCAGGGCCCGCACTCGCTCTTCTAGGTTCCCGGAACTCTCCAGCCCGGCAAGGCGTGCTTCGAGTCGCAGGACGTCGGCCTTTGATGTCCGAGACTTCGACTTCGCATAGACGCGGTACGCCTCCAACAGGCACCCGAATATCACGGCAACGGCCAAGAAACCCCATAGTCCCATCCGCGGGTTCTCCCTTCAACGACAATGGGAACTATAGAGCAACACGCATGCCAATGTGGGCGGAGCATCGCAAGTTATTGATTCCGCTAAGGTGGACCACTGAGTCCCGAAGTCCCGCCCGGGGCATCCATCGCGGATTTGACCAATGTTTGAGGGAATGGCCCGGCAAGCGGGCAACGGTCAGGCCACCGTGTCGCAGGGCCAACGCCGTCATCGACGAACCTAGATCGCCACGACGTTGTACATGCCGACGCCGATGACGACTGAAAAACCTATCGCCAACACGCCCATGAGAAGCTTGATGTTGGTACGCAACGACTCGAATTGCGTATCGAACTTCGCCTCGAGCCCGACGAACCTTGCTTCCAGTCCCTCGAACCTTGCTTCCAGCCCCTCGAACCTTGCTTCCAGCCCCTCGAACTTCGCCTCGAGCCCGTCGAACTTCGCCTCGACCCCGGCGAACTTCGCCTCGAGCCCGTCAAACTTGTCATCGAACTTTGCCTCGAGTCCCTC
>VXYL01000090.1 GCA_009846005.1 Gammaproteobacteria bacterium
GGCGGCGGGGATCCGCCGCCACCGCCGCCGCCACACGACACGCATAGGCCAACCGCGACGGTCCCGAGGACTGCCATGGAGAGCCGTGTTGCGCGAGGGTAGCTAGGCACAGTCGCTCAACCGTATCCCTTGGCCGACCAGGATGTGACGCATTCGATTGTGATCCGAATTGCCGTCGTGCCAATCTCGACGTGTTCATACTGCGCGTACTTGGCCTCAAGCGCCGCCCGAGTCGCGTCGTCGGATGCGACGATTTCCGCGCGGCCGTCGATTCGGGTCCAGCGTAGTTCCGACCAGTCCTCCGAATACCGGTCGATCAGGACGGCGACGGCGGCGTTGCGCTCGATGTTCCTCAAGCGTTTCAACCGCGCGCCGGACTTCCGCTTGCCATCGACCGGGATGACGAGAGCGCCGTCGAGTTCGCAGAAGACCACGGGAACTACGTGAGGCCGTTCACCGTCGGTGGTGGCGAGCCGGGCCACGGCCGATTCCAGTGCCCAGGCAGGCGGTGTCGAAGCCGCTGGCATGCTAGCTTCAACCGGCTGGTGCGCCGGCACTTGGTTTCGGGTGGGCGATGTTCATCTTTGCGCCCATCCGCCTGCGAAGGGGAAGGCTTGCCCGGCGAAGAAGCCGCTTTCGTCCGAGGCAAGGAACAGCGCGAACGCCGCGTCTTCCCGGGCCGTGCCCAGTCGGCCGGCCGGCACCTGTCGCTTTAGCGAAGCCACGAACGACTCCTTGTGCATCAACTCCGGGGGATAGTACTCCCGGTTTTCCACGTAGTTCTGTGCGATGAGGTTCAACTGCACGTTGTGCGGTGCCACCTCGACGCCGACCGACTGCACGTAGCCAACCTGAGCCGCCCGTGCCGCCGAGTACGCGGACAAGGTCTTCAGGCCGCGCAGCGCCGTGGCGCTGCCGTAGACCACGATCTTCCCTTGCCGGCGCTCGATCATCTGGGGAAGCACGGCCTGGGTGAGGAAGTGGAGGGGATCCACGAGCCTTGCGAACGGTCTATGCCAAGCCGTGTCGTCTAGTTCCGTGACGGCGGTGCCGCTGTAGTTCGGTGCCGCGAGATTCGCAATGAGCACATCGACGCGCCCGGCTCGAGTCACCAGCTCGCGGCAGGCTTCGGCGTTTTCGAGTGGACCGTTCGCCGCGATGACCGAGGCGCCCTCCGCCTCGAAGAGTTCCACAGTGGCGGGACCCATGTAGTCGGAGGCCTGGGTGACGAGCACCCGTTTGCCGAGGAGCCGATTGGCCATTGCGCTTTCTCCAGAACGAACGGTGCAAACAGCGAATTAACGCGAATCGATGGGCGGTCGGGCGGCGAATACAACCCGCGGCTGGGTGGTTTGCCACGTGTGCCACGATGCTACTATAGTGATATTACCGAGGAGATTACTCGGTGTTTTAAGCGGGATAGTACCTCGCCGCATTGCGCGGCTGTAGGTCGCTACATATGTTCTGTCGTTAGTGAATCTCCACGCAGTACGATGATAAGAACGATTATTGCCGACGACCAAAGTCTGTTTCGGGCTGGTATTAAACGGTTGCTGCGCGACGTGCGTGCCATTGACGTCGTCGCGGAAGCCGACAGCGGCGAGGAAGCCGTTGACTTGGCGAAAAGGCTCAACCCTCACGTCGTGTCGCTTGAGATCACCATGCCTGGAATGGGTGGTTTGGAGGCGGCTCGGCGTATCCTCAAGATGGAGACCGGCACGCAGATCGTCATGTTGTCCGCAGCCTGGGACGCGCCGTATCCGACGCAGGCCCTGCGCGCGGGAGCGTGCGGCTTTGTGACCAAACGCGGATCCCCCCAGGAGGTTGTGGCGGCGATCAAACGGGCCTACGCCGGCAAGCGCTTCGTCAGTGCGGACATCGCTCAGCACCTCGCATTCCGGTCCTTGGACGACCCGATGGATACGCCGTTCGACAATCTCTCCAGCCGGGAGCTGCAGATCACGTTGATGGTCATCAACTGCCAACGCGTGAACGACATCTCCGCCAATCTGCATCTTTCGCCCAAGACGGTGAACAGCTACCGCTACCGGATCTTCGACAAGCTCAACGTATCGAGCGATGTCGAGCTCGCGCTCCTGGCCGTCAAGCACGGCATGATCAACCCGATTCTCGGGAGCTTCGGCGAGAGCGTGGCCTACGCGCTCGACGATTGACCGGGGCGGCCCTGTCCCGTCCCCAAGGCCCGCGGGTGGGCATGACCTGGCGACCACAAGGGTCGCCCCGACGGGCTCACGCCGTGAGACGGTCGAAGATCGCCGTGGCGCGGGTGGCAGCATCGCCGCCGAAATGGCTCACGAGGGCAATCGCAAGCCCGCCTGCGGCGAACGCGGGTACGATCTCGTAGAGATCGAAGATATTCCAGGGGCCACCGCCGAGGCCCTTCCACACGATCGTCACGATGCCGCCGGTGAGCATGCCCGCGACGAGGCCCGCCTCCGTGGTGCGTCGCCACAGCACGCACGCCAGCGCGGCCGGGCCGAAGCTGGCACCCAATCCGGCCCAGGCGTAGGCGGCGAGTTCGAATACCCGGCTGGCCGGGTCCATTGCGATCCACGCGCCCACCGCGGCGACAACGACCACCGACGCCCGGCTCAACGTCAGCATCCAACGTTCGTCGAGGCGCCGCCACACCGGCCGCACGACATCTTCAACCAAGGCCGTGGACGCAACCAGGAGTTGCGAGTCCACGGTGCTCATCACCGCTGCCAGGATGCCGGCGACGACGATTCCCGCCATCCACGGCGCGAGTAGCTCGGTTGACAGCGCGATGAACACGGTCTCCGGGTCGTCGAGCGTGCCGCCGAAGTAGGCTTCGCCGCCCAAGCCGACGCCCACGGCCGCCGTGCTGGCGACAACCATCCACACGAGGTTGACCCGGCGGGCGTGAGGCACGGACGCAACCCGGTTGATGGCCATGAACCGCGCCAGGAAGTGGGGCTGGCCGAAGTAGCCCAAACCCCATGCCAACGCGCTGACCACGGCGATCAAGCCGATCGGTCTCACCGTTCCCGCCAAGCTCGGCACGTTGGCGAACGCCAGCGCCGCGACCACCACGAGGGCGGCCATCATGAGCAGTGCCTGGAAAAAGTCGGTCCAGCTCACTGCGAGGAATCCCCCAAGCATGGTGTAGGCAAGCACCACGGCGATCCCGATGGCCAGTGCCACTTCGTAGTCCATTCCAATGGTCGACTCGAACAGGCGCGCTCCTGCGACGAAGCTCGCGGCGGTATAGATCGCGAAAAAGAACAGGATCAGAAGGGTGGCGACGATGCCAGGCAATCCGGTTCGGGACGCGACGCGTCGCGAGAAGAACTGCGGCAGCGTCACCGCGCCGTCGAGCCGTTCCGTGAAGGCGCGCAAACGCGGTGCGACGAGCCGCCAGCTTCCCCAGGCGCCGCAGGCGAGACCCAGGATGATCCAGGCTTCGCCGACGCCCGCCACGAAGACTGCGCCTGGCAGTCCGAGTAGCAGCCAGCCGCTCATGTCGGACGCTCCCGCAGACAGACCGGCCACGGAGGGGGGTAGCGAACGACCGCCGATCGCGTAGTCGCCGGCGGTCTTGGTGCGCGTGAGTGCGTACCCGGCGATCACCGCGATTACCGCGAGATACGCCACGAATCCTGTTGCCACGGCCGTCTCCCCAATTGCGATGTTTCGGCGCAACCGCGAGGCGAGTTTACTGGCAAGATTCGCGTCGATGAAGCCGCCAAAGAACGCCGGGGGTTTGGTCGACCTCGCCAAGGAAGCCTTGGAGGGGTTGCTGGATCTGATGCCAGGCACCGAGGGTGTCGACTGGTCACGGCATCGGGCGGCCCGGTGGCGGGCCGGGCCCCTAGGTGGCGTACTTGCCCCGCTGGGGCATCTGGATCGGATCGAGCTCAACGACCTTCTCGGTATCGACGACCAGAAGGCGCAACTGGTTGCCAACACCGAGCAGTTCGTGCGCGGCTTTCCCGCCAACAACGCGTTGCTCTGGGGTGCGCGGGGTACCGGCAAGTCCTCTCTGGTGCACGCCCTGCTGAACCGTTACGCGACGGATGGCCTGCGGCTGGTGGAGGTCAACAAGGAGGCGCTGGTCGACGTTGCGACGATCGTCGCGCGATTGGACAGCGAGCCCTACCGTTTCGTGCTGATTTGCGACGACCTTTCCTTCGAGGCCAACGATGCGTCGTACAAGGCGTTGAAGAGTGCGCTTGAAGGGTCGGTGTTCACGCAATCCGAGAACGTCGTTGTCTACGCGACGTCCAACCGTCGCCACCTGCTCCCCGAGCACATGTCCGACAACACCAGCGCGCAGCACGTGGAGGGCGAACTGCACGAAGCGGAAGCCGTGGAGGAGAAGATCTCGCTTTCGGACCGATTCGGCTTGTGGTTGTCCTTCTACCCGTTCCGGCAGGATGGCTACCTGCGCGTGGCGCGGCATTGGTTCGAGCGGCTTGCCGCCGATCACGACGTCGCCGCGCGTTGGGACGAGAGCACGCGTCAGGATGCCCTGCGTTGGGCGTTGGCCCGTGGCGTACGCAGCGGACGCACGGCCTATCACTTCGCGCGACAACGGATCGGGGCGCTTGCGCTCGCCCGGTCGGCCGACGGTACAAGGGCGCCGTGACGGCGAGCCTCGTCGTCCGATTCACTACGGTCGATGGCTGACACGCGCGATCTCATCGTGGTCGGCGCCGGATTCGCGGGCCTGGCCTGCGCCAAGCGCGCGGCGGAGCGAGGGCTTTCCGTGCTGGTCATTGATCGGCAGCCCTCTCCGGGTCGCTATGTCCACACAACCGGCATACTCGTCAAGGAAGCCCATGCGGAGTGGTCTGTGCCGGCGCCGCTGGTGCGCAGGCTGGACCGGGTTCGCGTCTATTCGCCCAGCCATCGCCACGTGGACCTGCGCCGCAGCGGCTACTACTTCCTTGCCACCGACACGCCGAAACTGATGGAGTTTCTGGCCGACGCCACGCGTCGCGCCGGCGCCGAGATCCGGTTTCGCAGCGAATTCTCCGGCGTGACGGCCAATCGCCGGCATGTGGTGCTCGACGGCCACGGCGTCGCGGGCCGCTTCCTGGTCGGCGCGGACGGCGTGCATTCCAAGGTAGCGCAGGCCTCGGGGCTGGATCGAAACACGCGTCTGCTTAAGGGCGTGGAGTGGGAGTACGAGCCCCTCGAGGATACGGGCGATTGTCTGCATTGTTTCGTCGACCCCCGACTCGCGCCCGGCTACATCGCTTGGGTGGTCCCCGGGGTCGGGGTCACCCAGGTGGGTCTGGCCGTGAACGAATGCCATAAGGCGGACATTGGAGGTTTCGTCGAACACCTGGATGCCCGATTCCGTCTGCGCGGCAGGCATGTCATCGACAAACGCGGGGGCATGATCCCCATCAACGGGTTGTTGAGACGATTTCACCGCGATCGAATCCTGCTTGTTGGGGATGCCGCCGGGATGGTCTCGCCGCTAACGGCGGGCGGCATCCACAGAAGCTACCGATTCGGCAAGCTGGCGGGCGATGCGATCGCCGACTACCTGGGAGGCGACGCGCCGAACCCCGGCGACGTCGTCGCCCTCGCCTACAAGGGCGACACCTGGAAGCAGTCGGCCCGCTGGTGTTTTGACAGGGCGCCACTCGCGGCATGCATGGATCTCGCGCTAGGCACCGGCGGTCTGTTCAAACGCTTTGCCGGAAAGGTGTTCTTCGATCGGTTCACGGCCGGCTAGGCCAGCTTCGGCCGGAGGGAACAAGCGTGGACGGATCGAGTCCTCTGACGTTGTTGCCACCCGATTGTCTTGGCGACTTGGACCTGATCACGCCAAGCCCTATTGCGGAGCGCCCGCCGACACCCTAGAATCCGCGCCCTCTCCGCCACCGTCCCCTTCGTCTAGTGGCCTAGGACTCCGGGTTTTCATCCCGGCAACAGGGGTTCGAGTCCCCTAGGGGACGCCACAGTGCGTCTTAACCCGTTGAAAATTAAGAATAGATAGCGTGCGGCGGATCGAGTAGCGACGATCGCGGCTACTCGGCACGGTACGCACCTTAGCCTAGGCAGGTTCGCCAAGCGCCGGCACCGTCGTTGTGACGCTCAAGCAACGTGTGCGTTCGGTTAACATGCACATGCCGACTCGGCTGCAAACACAACCATCCAAGAGCAACGGCCCTGGGTAGCCGTTGCAGCATCGGGAGCTCGCAATGCCGGAAATCGAACATGGATCAACGCCGTCAAGAACCTCCGGCTACAACGCGCCGCCGGAGCTGCCGCCGCGGCCGGTGGGAGGCTTCCGTCGCAAGGCGAGTACCCAGACCACTAGCCGGCATGAGGGGCAGTGGGCTCGCCCGGTTGGCGAGGCCGCTCTGCGGTTGGCAGGGGCGCAACAGGCAACGCTGAGGGCTCGAGCGGTCTCCGTCGCGCCGTCCTCGTCAGAGCGGTTTCTACCGGGACTGCGATCCGGCGAGGGCACCTATCAGAGCCTGCTGGAAACGACAACGCCCGAGCACGTCTACGAGCAGATCAACGTGCGTACGCACACGCCGCCGGCGGATCCTCATCGAGACCCCGCCGCATCGGAATCGGCAGCCGAGGAGCCGCACTACGAGTTCGATACGCAGGAACCGACGGTCGAGGAACCGCACTACGAGTTCGATACGCAGGAACCGACGGTCGAGGAACCGCACTACGAGTTCGACCCGAATTACTCCCCGGTCGAGGAGCACGACTACGAGCTACCCCCATCGGAATCACCCCTCGAGGACTCGTACGGCGCCTCGGCACTTGGGGAGGTCGACGGTGAGGAACCACACTACGAGGTTGCTCGGGACCCGGCTGCGGAACACATCTACGACAACCCGCGCGACAGTATCTACGAAACGCCCGCCCCATCGGGCCTAGGCAGTCTGAACGGCCTCGGCGTGTACCTGGTAAACGGTCTTGAAGGCGGCAAGATACCGAACGAACTGAAAGGCGACTTGCAGACCGCTCTCGTGTATGCGCGTCAACTGGATCAGGACGTCGGTCGTGTTGCGACGTTGCTCGGAAAATTGGACGCTCCCGGCGGCACGCTGACCGAGGCCGAACGTCAGGAAGTGAACTCCCTGATCGGCTCGAACAAGCACAACCTGACCGTGGTGCAGTCCTGGCTGGTGGGCCGGGAAGAGGAGCTCCGCGAAAACGGCAATCTCACGCCAGAAACACGCGCATTCTTCCAGGCGTTGCAGACCCGGACCGCCGACCGCCACATGGACCTCGCGGATCTGACTTGCATGTACGACCTCGACGAGGCCTCCCCTGACGATCCGGTCAGCCGAGAGGATCGGTGCAACGCCCACCTGCTCGATGCCGAGGCCGCGGTTGCCGTTGCCCGTGGCCTGCAAGGCGTGGATCCCGCCGTCAAGGACCGCTTGGTGGCCGACCTCGAGCAACACCGAGATCTCCTCATCAACGTAAAGGATGCGGCTGGCGACCGCTTGGAGATCCCCGGCGACGGCAGGCTGGCCCTCGCGGGGAAAGAGCTTTGGGACACCCCAGTGCCGCTGCAGAAGAGCGGCGCCGGCAGCGGTCGGGACATCGCGGCGTTGCGGGCCCAGTGGCGGAACACAGGTCCCGGCGAGATGGCGACCTTGCCCGTGGCGCATCCCAAGGTCGGCCAGGCGAGGATGCTGCAGGAGTTCATACGATTCCGTCTTGGTGAAGCCAATGCGACCGCGCCGGACCTAAAGCGTGTGTTCCAATCGGCGAAGAACCAGGTGATCAACAACCAGCCGTGGGAGGCGGTCACGAATCGGATTCGCACGTCGATGCCCGACGACCCGGGCCGCAGCGTGGCCGTGGACAGCCGCATCGTGCCGGGCAAGGCGTTCGCAGCGCACTTCCCGGAGGACTATCCGTCGAACGGCATCAATTGTTCCGATCGGACCCAGTACAAGCATGTTCCGAACCTGGCACAGACGACCTTGACCAACAGTTCGGGAGAGGTCTTGTTTTCGGGGTTTCGCCACGGCGTTCTCGACGCCTACGACATCGATGGGGATTATCTCGCGAGCCTTCCCGACGCCAGCCTGCGGACGATGATCGGCGACTTGCTGGCTGCGCAAGAGACTGACGCAGGCTCCCGGGAAGCGTACGTGGAGGCGCAGTTGGCGCAGATCCGGTCCGATCCCAAGGCCGCGCAACAGGCCGCCGAGACCATGCGCGGCCAAGCGAGCAGGCAGATGGCCTCGGAGATGGCGGTGGCGGCCCTGGCGGCCGATCCGCAGAAGCTCCAGGACGCTCTCAACGGGGACACGGTCGACGTGGCTCTCTCGTCCATTTCGGTACTTACACCCGATTCCTTGAGGAATCTCGCTGGAAGTGCGCGAAGCGACGAACGGACGATGCTCAACCACCAGACCGAAGCGTTTCGCCAATTGGCGGCGGGCAACCCCGTGGAGCTGCGCGTGCGAGACAACGGCGGCGCGCTGCACACCGTGAAGGTCAATGTCCGGCTTCGTCAATTCAACTTCGGCGTCAACGCCGGCGCCGTGGGTCGCGCGCGGGTCGGCCCGGTGTCCATACCATCGCAAACGCCGGGCTGGCGGAACCTGATGGGCTGGGGGTTCGCGATGGAAAGAAACAACCCGCAGCTGCAGCGGCTGTTCGGCGAGGCGAACGTCAGCGAGTTGGGTGGCGATGTCGGGGACCGGCTATTCCTCATGCGCCGCCAAGCCGAGCAGATCGCCGCAGAGGTGGACGATATCGAAGACTACATCGAACTGCGCGAGGGCGAGGACACCAGCGATCTGGACGAAGAAGCGGCGACGCAACGTGCCGAACTGGCATCCCTGAACAAACGCATCGAGTCCCTCGACAGCGCTGCCCGGCAAGCCAAGGCCATCTGGGCCAGCAACGACTACCGGGCAGGGGGCGGCGACCCGTTCAAGATGGTGTCGCGGCTCGCGCTGGTGGGTCACATGATGGGCGAGACACCGCTGTTCAACTGCAAGAGCGGCAAGGACCGTACCGGCCAACTGGACGCCGAGGTCAAGTTCCTGGCGACCGCGGCCGACCAGAACGGTGGAACAGTACCGGCACCGGACGAGTCCATGGAGGCTTGGCGAGGCGTTCGAAGCGACTTCGTATTCAACACGGGCAACCTGGAGATGCAACGTCTGAACACCGGATTGCCCGGCTACAAGCTGAAGGGCGTGCC
>VXYL01000037.1 GCA_009846005.1 Gammaproteobacteria bacterium
GTTCAAGAAGCGCGATGGAAGGATCATCTTCTGGACCGGATGGTCCGATCATCTGATCACTGCGCTCGGAACCGTTGACTATTACGACAAGTTGACCGCAGCCGATCCCGACGCCGACGAATACTCGAGACTCTACATGTTGCCCGGCATGTTCCACTGTGGCGGCGGACCCGCACCGGACCGGACGGACTGGCTCGAAGCAATTCGCGCCTGGGTCGAGGATGGCAAGGCGCCTGAGCGACTCGTATCGCTGCAGCTCGACGAAAGCGGTAGGGTGTCCAGAACGCGACCAATCTGCCCCTATCCGCAGATCGCGTCGTATCGGGGCGAGGGAGACCCAGACGACGAAGCGAGCTTCGCGTGTAAGTAGACAGCTCCCACAGTACTACGCCCTGCGGTTACGCCCGTAAAGTGTCGGAACCTGATCAACGCAGGCCAAGCGGTCAGGCGCGCGCTTAATTGGTTAGCGCGCACCGAATCGCCGCGTCACTTCCATGCCCACCTGGCGCGCCGGGCCCCAGCTGCCGTATCTCGCGCCGACCCCGGAAGATCCCAGGAGGTAGAGGATGTACGCCTCGTTGGTCGCGTTCCGGGCGAACAAACGCGCTGCCCACGTCCGGTCCTCGCTCTCCCAGTTGGCGTTCAGGTTTACCACCATGTAGGCGGCCTGCGAGTCCAGTTTGTTCTTGAACTCCCGGAAATACGTGCGCGACCGGTACGCCGCATCGCCACGCAGCGTCAGACGCCCGCCCCACTGCACCGGGGTGGTATACGCGACCCCCAGATTGATGCTGGTTTTCGGCGCATTGTTGAGCGGGTTCCCCTTGTTGTTCTGGAAACCCAGCTCGGCCTGCAGGCCATCGAGATTGATGAAGTCACCATACTCGGTGTCCAGGAGCGTGACAGCCCCGGACACCATCCAGTTCTCGGTGAGGGTGGACGACAGTTCCAGTTCGAGGCCGCGTACCTCCGCATCGCCCGCATTGCGCGTGACCGGGCTGATGCCGATTATCTGAGACACTTGGAAGTCTGAGTAGTCGTAATAAAAGGCGGCCGCACTTAGCGTGTTGCTCCCGCCGAACGTCGCCTTGTAACCCAGCTCGTAGGCATCGACGGTTTCCGGGTCGTAGGGGACGTTGCATTCGACCGGGGCGACCCCGCCCGCCTTGTAGCCTTCGGTATAGGAGACATAGACGTTACCGTTGTCGTTGACGTCGTACTGACCCACCAGCCTGATCGTCGTCGCACCCCAGTCCAGTTGCTCGGCCTTGTCGCAGAACGGGATCGCCACGTTGAACAGCGGTAACAGACCCTGGTTGTGGTGATACTCGTCAATCTCGTCTTCCGTGCGGCGCACGCCTGCGCTGACCCGCGCACGGTCGGTGACCTCCCAGGTCGCGTCGAGGAACCAGGACAGGGAGTCCGTGTCCATTATTGGTTGCGAGAAAACGAACTGGCTCGGCACCGGAAAACCAAACACGGGCATCGCGTTGTTGAAGACGATGTGACGATCCCACTCTTCCTGCAGGTAGAAGGCGCCCAGAACCCAATCCAGCCTGTCGCTGCTGCCGAGGACGTTGATCTCCTGGGTGAACGTGTCGATGGTCGAGTCGTCCCAGATGTCGAAGAGGGGCACATCCGTGAGGTCCCGGTCGGCTACTACGAAGTCGTCGAAGTCCTGCTGCGAAGTGATGGACTTGAGCGTTGCCCATCCCATGTCCCACTCGAGGGTCAGCCCAAGGAGCTCAAACTCGCGGTCCGAATCATTCGTGGGGTTGACGTGGGTCTTGAACGGCTCGTAGGTCTTGGCCGCGGCGACGAGTTGGGGAGTGCCCCCCGCCACGGCGAGTGCCGGATCGAACGTGACCCAGCTCAGGTGCTCGTGCGGACCCTTGATCGTGCTCCTGACGTACATGAGGTCCATGGAGAGCGTTTCCGTAGGTTCGGCAGCCAGCTTGAGCCGAACGTTGCCGGACTCGCCCCGCATCAGGTCTTTCGCACCGGGCACCAGGTTCTCGACCCAGCCCTCGCCGCGGTCTATGCGATCCGCGGAGATCCGAAATGCCACCCGGTCGCCGATCGGCCCGCTGTAGATCGCCTCGATCTTGGCTTCGGCGTACTGCGCGTAGCCGATGCGCAGCATCCCTTCCGCCTCTCGGGTAGGCGCGGCCGAAATGAAGTTGACCGCTCCGCCGTTCGAGTTGCGCCCGTAGAGAGTCCCCTGGGGCCCGCGCAGCACCTCTATGCGCTCGAGATCCAGTTGATAGAGGTGCGCCGTGGAACTCCTGGACTGGTAGATGCCGTCGAGGCTGACCGCCACGCCCGGCTGCCTATTGAACTCGCTAATGCTGCGGATGGTGATTTTCTGGTTGCCGAGCTGCGGCCCGAAGTGCAGGCTCGGGACCGCGAACTGGATGTCGTACATGTCCTTGATACCTCGCGCATCGAGGTCCTCCGCGCCGAGCGCGGTGAGGGAGCCAGCGACATCCTGGACCGATTGCGAACGCTTGTTGGCGGTAACGACGATCTCTTCGATCAGATCGTCCTGGGCTGGCTCCGCAGCGGCTACCTCGGCCATGCCGGAAGTGGCGAATACAGCCGTGGCGACGGCCGCACCCAAGCGTTTGAGGAGCTGTGCTTTCTTGTTCGAATTCATGATACTCACCTTGATCGGCTGTTGGGCGGCCGCAATGCTCAGCATCATAGAACGGCAAGTCGTGCCCGTCGACCTGGGACGGTCACGCCCGGACATCGGCGGGCGGGTGGCCGGCCTGTCACGGGTACGTCGCCTACCGGAGCACCATCTCGGCCTTGTACCATTACGGCGCGGGCGCGCATCCCTGCCGTCGAGTGACGGGTTTGCCGGGCCGGAACGCCGCGCGAGAGATTGCGCGAGGCCTCACCTCTCGTTGGCGACGGTGGCGCCTCGGCTACGGTAGACTGTCGGTGCCCAGAGAGAAATGAGCCAGATATGTCTATTTCACTATATGAAGCCAGCGTAGGTCGTTTTCTCCAGACCCTCGGTGCAGTATCAGGTTATCTCGACAAGAGTCGATCCTACTGTAAAGAAAACAACATCGACCCCAACGAGATAGTCGAGACTCGCCTCTACCCAGATATGCTGCCGTTTCGCTTTCAGCTGATCCAGGTGGCAAGCCTCTCCCTAGGTGCGATCAATGGCGCGCGCACAGGCGAATATTCGCCGGGCCCTCCTGCGGAGGACCTTGACTACCAGGCACTGCAGGATCTTGTGGCCGAGGCTCGATCAGGTTTGCAGCAACTCACCGCCGAGGAGGTAAACGGACTGGCCGGCAAGGAAGTACTTACGCCCTGGTGGACCTTTACCGCTGAAGGCTTTCTGATGTCGTTCTCGATACCGAATTTCTATTTCCACGCCACCACGGCTTATGACATTCTGCGAACAAAGGGTGTGCCGCTCGGCAAGCTGGATTTCCTGGGTCAGCTGGACATCAAGACTTAAGGTCGCCGCTCGTGTTTCTCGACCCGTTGTCCGATTTCAAAGGATGATCCCACCCGACGTTTGGCGGCTAATCATTCCGGCCAACTGGTATCGTCCAGAGATCCATATGACCGTACAACGATCACTGCTTCGGAAACTGCCTGTCCATAGCCGCCAGCAAGTCCTTGCAACGCGATTCAAGTATGCGACGTGTGTGTGTACCGTCACAAAAGACGTAAAACTCGTCAGTCAATTCCGCATTCATGACTTGGGTGCCAACCGTTTCTATTGGAACGGCCATGGCCGAAGTCACGCTGGCCACATCTTTGGACGCTCTTTCCTTGAGTGCTTGAACAATAGGCGTATCTGCAAGGTGAGGACAAAGCAACGTTTTGACTTTCAAGCTCTTCATGCGAAATGTCCTATTTGACGTGATTGCTGGATCGTATCGATATACCCAGGAAGGGACCACTTTTGGAGACCAATGGCGGCTTTCTTCTCGGCAAGTATGGGTTGTCAATTTCAACTTAAAATTGCGCACTTCTGACAACTTGAAACTGCGCACTCTTCGGGTGGCAGGGCGGCGATCCGACGGTGGTTTCCCGTTGGTGTTCGTTCCGCGTTGCGTGGCGGACGCGGATCTGGTGCTCCAGCTCTGCGGAGCCTCGCAAGGCCACCCCCGCATGATCGCCGCGCCGCTGTGCTCCGTTCGCTTCGCTCACTCCGTACAGCGGGCCAACGCGGTGCCGGTTGTCCGGACGCCGTGACTACCGCCCCGACGACGTCCCCGCAAGTGTGCCGTTTTCCGTTGCCACAAGTGTGCAGTCTTCGGTTGCCATTGACAGCTTGGAAGATTCTCGGTGGCGATGGCCTGGATGGTTAGTCCACGCGGGCACGCGCTGGGGCTAGGTTCGACCCGCCCCGCCGGACCACTCTCGGAGACCTATTCCAGCCATCGAAATCGAAGGTTCGTCGCCAACTGGCTGTTTCTTCTACGGTCACCGACCTAGGCCAGTTTGAGGCAGGCTCGAGAGCCGGCCAAAACCGCCCCAAAAAAGTCTAGAACGACTATGGCGGAGAGGGAGACCGCCAGAACGCTGATTTCAGTGGTTCCCCTAAGCCCCCCGAAGTTCCGTTATCATACTGATAAACATACGTTTATCGTTCCTTGACGTTCTACGCGGGTGCGCGCATACTTCCCATTATTGTGATAACGGAAGTGATACTACATACCGCGATGAAACGCCCCAAGCGACTCTCCGCAACCTTCGTCAACACCGTCAACGTTCCCGGCCGCTACGGCGATGGACGCGGCGGACACGGCCTGAGCCTTCTTGTGAAGCCGGCCTCCGCCGGCGGCTTCTCCAAGTCCTGGGCGCAGAGGATACGCCTCGACGGCAAGGCCGCCAACGTCGGCCTCGGCGCGTACCCCGTCGTCACGCTCGCCCGTGCACGCCAGAGGGCGCTCGCCAACGCGCGGACCGCATCCGAGGGCCGTGATCCCCGGGACCGGGCCAGCCGCGCGCCGACCTTCGAACAGGCGGTCGAGACGGTCATCGGCATCCACGCCGACAACTGGAAGGACGGCGGCAAGTCCGCCGCCCAGTGGCGCGCCAGCCTCAGGGACTACGCCGTGCCGAAGATCGGGCGCAAGCGCGTGGATCGCATCAGCACCGCTGACGTCATGGAGGTGCTGCTGCCCATCTGGTCCACCAAGCGGGAGACCGCCAGGCGCGTGCGGCAGCGCATCGGCGCGGTGATGAAGTGGGCCGTCGCCCAGGGCTACCGCGAGGACAACCCCGCCGGCGACGCGATCTCCGCCGCGCTTCCCAAGAACAGCGCGCGCCGCCAGCACCAGAAGGCGCTGCCGCACTCGGGGGTCGCGGAAGCGCTCGCGCGGGTGCGCGCGTCGAAGGCGCACCGGGCGACCGCGCTCGCGTTCGAGTTCCTGGTGCTGACCGCCTGCCGCTCAGGTGAGGTCCGCGGCGCGCGGTGGAACGAGGTGGACGACGCCGCGGCCACCTGGACGGTCCCGCCGGAACGCATGAAGGCGAAGCTCGAGCACCGCGTGCCGCTCGCCGATCGGGCGGTGGCCGTCCTCGACCAGGCGAGAGAGCTCGCCGACAGGGGCGGCCTCGTGTTCCCGTCGCCGACCGGCCGCGTGCTCAGCGACAGCACGTTGTCGAAGCTCCTGCGCGAACTCGGCATCGGCGCCGTCCCGCACGGCTTCCGCTCCAGTTTCCGCGACTGGGCCGCCGAGCGGACGGACGTGCCGCGGGAGGTCTGCGAGCTTGCACTGGCGCATGTCAACAGCGACCGCGTAGAGGCAGCCTACCGACGCAGCGACCTGTTCGAGAAACGCCGCGATCTCATGGCCGCGTGGGCTGCGTATGTGACGGCCAGCCGCGCCTAGAGCGCAACCGTAGTCGAGACGTGATTCGCCATACCCTCAGAGGTCGGCCAGTTCGCGGACGACGTTGCGGAGCCTCTCGGCCAGCAGGTCCTGGTGCTGAACCGCCGCCTGGTGCTCGACAGCCCATGCCTTGACACCCTTGCTCGACGCATCCTCGGCAAACCCGTCCGTGGCGAACACCCGAGTCCACGCCTCCAGCGGCGCCTGTAGCTCATCCGGGATGCCCGGCTCATCCAGGATGCCCGACCCGAACGAGAAGTCCCGCGTCCGCATCCACCCCTTGCGGCCCGGCTGCGAGTACAGCCAAGCCACGGTCACGGGCTGCGGCCTGAGGGAGCACTTGACGCGAACGCTCACGCCGAACGAAGCCTGATACCACTCCTCGCCGCCCGACTCCCGCGCCGCCTCCAGCAGGCGCGCTCCCACCCCCCTGACGTCCGCATCCGCGAACCCGTCCAGGAACGACTCCCGAGTCAGCCGCCGCCCTGAACGGCCCCTCGCCGAGGATGCCGCCGTCCTGCCGATGACGCGCGGCACGACCGTCTGGACGGATTCGCCGCGAAAGCGCTTGATCTCGACCGCGAGAACCTCGATGCCCGGCATCTGCGCGTTGAGAAAGGTGGCCACCCGCGCCAGTGGATCGGGTATCGCGTCCGCGACGAACAGCAGGCGCAGCCGGCGCGCCGCCAGGTTCGTGGCCACATCCTCCCAGAAGCCGTCTGCGTCGGGCTCACCATCGCTGCCCAGCAGCGTCGCAAGCTCGTCGCCAGGGTCGCGGCCATCTTCCCTCGCGCCGCGCTCGAACGCGTCGCGCAGCTCTTCCACGGTCCAGGTCTCCGCCGCGTGCGCCGCGTACTCCAGCATCTGCCCGACGATTGTCCGTCTCACTTCCGGGCTCGATCCGCGCTTGACCTCGACGAGGGTCGGCACAGCGTCCTGGTCGACGATCAGGTGGTCCACGGCCCACAGCGCGCCGCTACCGGCTGCCGCGGCAATGCCCTGTTCCCTCTTGATGAGCACCCACCGGCGCGCGTTTCCCGGCTGGATCTGCTCCCCGTCCAGCAGTTCCGGGTGCTGCGCGATCAGCGCCTGCAGTTCGTCCTCGGTGGCGAACTCGGTCTCCTCCAGAGCTTCGAGAGCACGTTCCCCCGTCCATGTGTAGATGCGCTCGGGCACTTCATCGCGTTTGGTTCGTCGATCCGCACGGCAGCATACGTCACGCCCCCGTCCGTCGGAACCCCAGCGTGCCGTCCGTGCTCGACCGGTCAACCCGGCGGGTTCTCCGCGTGCGCTCCGACCTCGCTGGCGCGAGGTGACCGGCCTGCGCGCGCACGACCCCCTGTCCAGGCACCGACGCACTCCCGCGTCGCAACCCTGGAACAGGAGAACCACATGGACCTTCAACTTCTCATCGCCCAATGGAGCGGCGCATTGCCGCCGGGATTCGTCCGGCCCCCGTCGCTCGCCGGAACCGCCCCGACGTGCGCGATGAAACGCTGTCGGCGGCCTTGCGCGATCAAGAAGAACGGGGAGTACGCGCACGCCTGCCAGCCGTGCCTGGACCGCCGGGCCGCGAGTTGCCGCCGCAGGCGCGCCGCTCTAACCGCGGAAGGCGGCTGCCGCAGATGCGCCTACCGCAAGAGGCTCGAAGGCGACTTCCTCTGTGCGCGGTGCCGCGAGGATCGCGACGCCGAGCGCGCGCAGAAGCGCCAGGACGCCCTCGACGCGGCGGTGATCGACGAGTTCGCCGCCCGGCCCGACAGGGTCCACAGGGCGAGCAACCTCGACTTGGGGATATCGCCGTGGAACGCGAGGCCGAAGAAGGAACCGAGCGCCGCTTACTGGTCGCCGCTGCCCGATCCGGAGCCGAAGTCCGAGCAGTTGTGGCGTCACTCGCTCGACGACAACGGCTGGCGACTGAGCCGCCACTGACACCCCACGCCGCCGGGGCGCGCGTTGCCGCGTCCCGGTTCGGCGCTTTTCAGCTACCGACGTAGACCGACACTACGCTCGGGCGGTCATGCCCTAGCTCGCGCGCGATGGTCCGGCGTGCCTCCCCGTCGATCCGACGCCGCGCCCCCGTCAGAGAACGCTGCCGAGGCCCGCCCGCGGCGGGCGACTTCCACCCGGTGATCTCCTCGTAGCGCGTCTGCGCGTAGTGATGCCGCAGCCCGTGCATGCGGTACAGGCCCGCCTCGCGCGTCCGGTTCTCGTAGATCTTGAGCTGCTGCCTGTAGTTGCGATCCGGCGGGATCAACGCGCCGCCGCCCGCCAGGCGCCGCGCCTCGTCGAGCAGCCGCCGCTGCGAGTCGTTGCGCACCGGAATCTCGCGCGGGCGGCCGCCCTTGGTGGTCGAGCCCTTAAGCCGGATGCGGTCCCCCCGGTCGTCCCTCGACGGCGTGAACTTGATCGCCTCCTCGCGCCGCAGGCCGAACTCCGCCTCGAGGCGCAGCGCCATGACGACGTGTTCGTCCTTCACCAGCGCCAGCTTCTCCGGATCGAGCACGACGCTCCTGTCCTCGTTGGTCACGTACTCGCGATTGTCGATGCCCAGGTCTTTGTTCGACGGCACCACGGCCGGCCGCCCGATCCGTTCCGCCCACCAGCGCAGGTGCGCCGCGCGGTTCTTCATCGTGCCGATCGAGCGCCCCTGCCGCTTCCATTCCCTGACCAGCGCCACGGCATGCTTGCGCCTCAGCCCCGTCGCCCGCAGGCCCTTGAAGCCGAGATCGTGCAGGGCGTTCGCCATCTGCGCCAGCGCGTAGGAGCGCGCCCTGCGCGTGCCGTGCGAGCCGTCGCCGGACGCCTTCTCCAGGCGCTTCAGGTCGAAGTTCAGGTCGCGCATCGTCCACCTCCGACCGACGCTATACGCCTGTCCGGGAACCCGGTCTACGACCGCGCCTGTAGCAATCCGCTAAGCGCAAGACCGCGCGGAACGCCGCGCGCCGAAGCGGCGCGGACTGCGCCAGCGGACTTTTTTTGCGGGGAAACGAGGGAAGCTGCCGCGCCCGGCGCCGCGTCTGCGGGCCGGGCCGGCGTGCGAGGTCAGTTTTGCTGGGCGATCCGCCGTCCCTCGACGAGGACGATGCGGACCCGCATTGCTGCGCAAGGCCCTTCGATGCAGTTGCCGTGCCGTCGCTTGCGGCGGCCCCGGCGTGTCTTTCGACCGTGGCCGGCGGCCTCTTGTCCGGCGCCGTCGGCTTCGCGGCCGCGGTGTTTCTCA
>VXYL01000041.1 GCA_009846005.1 Gammaproteobacteria bacterium
GGAGTACACCTTAGTTCCGCCCTCGGACTGTCCAACGAACCGGGACCACCTCAGGCGTCACGGTGGGCGGGCACCGGCTGGAGGACGAGCGGCAGGTTCTGAACCAAGCCGCAAGCTGGAAGGAGCTACTTGGCCGTGTGCAACAAGGAACGTTCGAACTCAATCGCAAGACGTTCTGCGATCTCCATGCCTTGGTGGCCCGCGAGGAAGCCGTCGAATGGGGTGTTTTTCGCACCGGTTCCGTAACGATTGCCGGAACCGATTACCAGCCCCCTCGCTGGGAGTCGCTGGAGTCGATCTTCGAAGAAGGGCTGGAGATACTGCGGAGAACCGACGGCCCCCACGAACGCGCCATCGCGATGTTCCTGTTCGGGTCGCTGAACCAGTTCTTCTACGACGGCAACAGGCGTACGTCCAGGCTGATGATGAACGGCATCCTGCTCAGCGCCGGTGAAGACGCGATTTCGGTTCCGGCGCGTCGTCGGCTTGAATTCAACGAGGCGATGATCCGCTTCTACGACAGTCGCGACGGCACGGAGATGATGCGGTTCACGGCAGGTTGCTCGCTGGATTCGGGGTTGCGGGTCGACTTCTAAGAACGCGCCAAGCACCGCGGACGAACGCTAACAACCAGCGCCATAGGGGTTGGGAGGCGTCGATACGGGCGCCCGGCCTTCAAGGATCGCGTTGATGTCCATGTAGTTCGCCTCATCAGCGAACCGGCAGGTCAACGACGGGATGTGGCTTCCGGCCTTGGGGGAGAAATCGCAGGTGACGCGGTGTCGTCGGGAGGCGTACTTGGTACGGTAGTCGTTGACGACGCGTTGGTAGTAGGGGCGCTGCTCGTCGGGAACCTGACGCCAGACCTCGAGGAAACGGTTGCGAATCTGCGGGTGGGTGGTGCCCATGGCCGCGACGGACAGCCAGCCAATGGATGCCTCGGCATCGCGCGACGTACCGAGACCCTGCTGGTAGAGAAAGCTGACCCGGGCCTGGGCGTACTTGAAGCCGCGCTTGGCGGCGGCGAGCAGGTAGGGAAACGACTCCGCGTAGTCGCCGCGCCGGTAGAGGCAACTGCCCCTGCCGCGGGCATCGTACGTGCTCTGCATGTATTCGAAGTCGTGGGGTTTGAACGGATCTTCAGGTTCGCCGATCACGATCACTTCCTCGGGTTCGGGCGAATCGTCCCGCACGACTTGGACGGGGTCGTCATTGCGAGGGTCGGGCCGGTCTTCCGCCGCGCTTGCCGACAGTGCCCAGGCAAGGGCAACGGCGAGAGGAACGGGGACTGTCGATCTGAGCATCGTCTGTCTAGCCATGACGGCTCGCGGCTGATTTCGCCGCGTGCTCCCCGGGACCGGGATACTAACCCGAAGGACCGACCCAACCGTCGGATGAGCGCGACCAATGAGACCTCCGACATCGGTCCGCGCAAGGCCAGGTGTGCCACGAATCCTTGGTGAAGATGACGTAGGGGACGGGCGTGTCCCGTTTCGCCGTCCACCGACGCGTATCACGCGGGCGACCACAAGGGTCGCCCCTACGACCCGATTCATCATTTGATTCAAGGGGTTATGGACTAGACGCCCACCACACCGACATGCCCTGCCCGATCGTCAGCGAGTTCCTGGCGCAACTCCAACCCGATGATCGCGGCGCGCCTTCGTTGCGGTCGACGAATCCAACGGGTCATGATGTAGGGACTACCGTCCGGGCATCGCATCATGACCCTTCTCATCGTCGGGCTCGTCCTGTTCGTCGCCGTACACTTGATGCCGACCGTCGCACCTCTGCGCAGCGCGCTGATCGGGCGTCTGGGTGCAGGCGCCTACCGCGGCCTGTTTTCGCTGGTGGCATTGGCCGGCCTGGTGCTGGTGGTGTGGGGTTTCGCCCGCGCGCCGTTCGAACCGTTGTACGCGCCACCGAGTTGGGGGCGTTCGTTGGCGTTGTTTGCGGTGCCCGTCTCGCTGGTGCTGCTCGCGGCGGCCAACATGCCCACCCACATCCGCGCCGTGCTCCGGCATCCGATGCTGCTCGGGGTGCTGCTTTGGGCAATCGCCCATCTACTCTCGAACGGCGACCTACGCTCGGTCGTGCTGTTCGGGGGGTTCGCCGGCTATGCGGTTATCGACCTCGTCAGCGTCGTTGTACGCGGCAAGCGACCATCGACCGAGAAGCCGCCGCGCCTCGCGATGGATGCGGTGGCCATCGTCGCGGGTCTTGTCGCCGCCGGCTTGTTCACCTACTTCCATGCCACCCTATTCGGCATGCCGGCGATCTAGGAGGCAGCCATGACCCGACCCAACATTCTGCTCGTCATGAACGACGACATGGGGTTCTCCGACATCGGCTGCTACGGCGGCGAGATCCAGACGCCCAATCTCGACCGGCTCGCCGCCAACGGCATCCGCTTCACCCAGTTCTACAACACCGCCCGGTGCTGCCCCACCCGGGCGTCGATACTCACCGGTCTCCATCCCCATCAGGCCGGCGTCGGCTGGATGACGACGGATCTCGACGAGGACGGCTACCGGGGCAGCCTGAACGACAAGTGCGTGACCATCGCCGAGGCGCTGGGTGCGGCGGGATACACCACCTACATGAGCGGCAAATGGCACGTCAGCCGTCACGTCGCGCCCGACGGCCCCCAGCATGCCTGGCCCTGCCAACGCGGCTTCGACCACTACTTCGGGATTCTCGGGGGTGCGGCCAACTACTGGCAGCCGAACACGTTGACCCGGAACAACGACGCCGTCGACGTTGAGGGTTTGCCAGCGGATTTCTTCCTCACCGACGCGATCAGCGACCACGCAGCCGACTACATCTGCAACCACGCCGAAAGCGGAACCGACGCACCGTTTTTTCTTTACACGGCCTACACGGCACCGCATTGGCCACTGCATGCCCATCCCGAAGACATCGAGCGGTACCGGGGCCGATTCGCCGCCGGCTGGGACCGGCTGCGCGAAGAGCGTCTGCAACGGATGCGGGCCATGGGCATCGTCGATGCGTCGTGGCCAATTACGGACCGGGATCCAACCCAACCGCCGTGGGAAGAGGCGGCGCACAGGGATTGGGAGCAGCGTCGCATGGAAGTGTACGCGGCGCAGATCGACCGGATGGACCAGGGCATTGGCCGAATCGTTGCGGCTCTGGACGAGACCAACCAGATCGACAACACGCTGATTCTCTTTCTCGCCGACAACGGCGCCTGCGCCGAGGAGTTCGCGCGGGAGGTCAGCCCCATGCCGGGCACATATCCCGCGGGCACGACTCAGACCCGGGACGGCAGAACCGTGATGCGCGGCAACGATCCCACCGTCATGCCGGGTTCCGAGGACACCTACCAGAGCTACGGTGTCCCCTGGGCGAACCTGTCGAACACGCCGTTCCGGGAATACAAGCACTGGGTCCACGAGGGCGGCATCGCCACGCCGCTGATCGCCCATTGGCCGTCCGTCATCGACGACGCGGGCGCTTTACGGCACGGGCCGGGCCAACTCACCGACATCATGGCGACCTGCCTCGATGTGGCCGGCGCGGACTACCCCACCCGCTTCAACGGCAACGACATCATCCCGCTGGAAGGCACCAGCCTTAAGCCGATCTTCCACGGGCAACCCAATCACAAGGAAGCGCTGATCTGGGAGCACGAAGGCAACAAGGCCGTACGAAGGGGCCGCTGGAAACTGGTGTGCAAGTACCCGGGAGACTGGGAACTCTACGACATCGTCGCCAACCGGACGGAAACGGTGGATCTGGCGGCGGAGCATCCGGCGGTCGTGGCAGAACTCGGCGCGATCCACGATGCCTGGGCCGAGCGCTGCGGCGTCAAGTCGTGGGAACACATGCTGGAGAACCTGAAGTCGGCAAGAGGGGTGGCTGCCAGCGCCAGGCAGTGACCGTCGAACCTCCCGGACTCATCGAATCCGGGTTCAGATAGGCCCGCATCGGGTGCCAACAATTATACGCTCCCGACCCTTTGATTTGCAGACTACCAACCGTTTCCGAGCCGCCGCAAAATCCCTCTCGTCACCGGTTTGGGAAACCAAAATGCCGCGCGATCCGGTTCCCACCGCGCCGAACCTGCTGTCGCTCGCCGACAATCCGAAGCTCCCGGCACTCGTAAAGAAGCTCCCGCACCCGGTCCTTGCCAAGCTGATCGGGGTCGTTGGTGTCGAGGACGCCGCGCCTCTTGTGGCAATGACTACGCCGCAGCAAATGCGCGCCCTGTTCGACGACGTGCTCTGGGAAAACCCGTCGCCCGGCCTCCCCGCACGGTTTTCGGTCGGCGAGTTCCTGCGCTGGCTCGAAGTCCTGAACGAAGAAAGCGTTGCGTTCACCGCCGAGCGACTGCAAACCCTCGGCGAGCAGTTCCTCGCCGCAGCGCTCGGCCAGATCCTCGACGTCCACGGCAAGGACGCACAATTCGGCGGTCAAGCGGTGTTGGATGACCGCGCGGATTTCGGGGATTTTCTGGTTCGAACACTGCCGGGGTACGACGATCACTGGGACACCGTTCGCACCACGCTTTCCGCCCTTCACCAAGACAACCCTCGCTTCCTCGACCGAGTGCTGCGGCGCTGTACGCCGAGCTGGACCGGCTTTGTGTCCGAGCGGCCCTACGCCCTGGCCAGGGTCGACGAAGGCGGCGACCGGGACATCCGGCGTGAACAAGCCGGCTTCGTTAGCGCGGAGACCGCAAGCGCTTTCTTAGCCGAGGCCCGCGTTGCGCCCCTCGCGACCCTTGTCGAATCCGACGGGTACGACCCCATCAGCGCCCGCTACCGGGCCAGGCAAACGCTTGGCACCGAAGACACTGATCCGGCGACGACGACCGATGCCCCGATCGACGACGACCTGTTGGACCTCCTGGCAACCTTGAGTCAGGTCGAAGGAATCGCCCGCGCTCCCCAGTTGCTCGCCCCTAGCGGAACCCGTACGCGGACGATCAAAACCGCACTTGCAGATCTCGAGCGCGACCGGCCGGTCGAATTCGCCGCCCGCATGGGCGAACTCGTCTATCTGTCCAACGTCCTGATGGCGGGCGTCTCGTCGATCAAGCTCAGCGAAGCCGAAGCACCCAATGTCGCCCTCGCCATCTGCAACCTCGCCGCAGGACAAGGCGGACCGTTGGATGATCCGCTCACCAAACCGGCGGGCCTGATCAGGCTGTTCCGCATCGGCTGGCACACCCTGTGCCGCGTGCCACCGCTGGCCGCCCGACGGTTGGTCGACGTACTCCGCGACCCGGTCATCCGAGAACGCCTTGGCACCCGCGCTTGGATTCTCTCGGAGGTCGACGTTGCCATCGCCGACCTCGTCAATCGGGTCGACCTCGGCGAGTTCGACGATGTCGTGGAGTCTCTAGGCATCGTCTCCCTGGTCGTTGAGGCGGAAGCCAGCCAATGGCTAAAGGCGCTAATCGCGGAGCTACCGAGAGTGCCCGTCCCGGCGGACGACACGGAACACATCGACACCCGGACACGGGACATCCAAAACGCCGACGATCTTGCGCTGGTGGAGCGTTTCCTCGCCCGCTTGCCCGAACAGGTCAAATCGTGAAATCGCTGCTTGACGATCTCGCGATTGGCCGGAGCTTCGACCATCTTGGCTTGGCTTCGACTACCATGGACGGATGCCAGAACGACTTGCGTCGCCGAATCCATTGACCGCCTTCGACCGAGCCTGCTTTGGTGCCACGGGGCTTGGCGTAGTAGTCGCAGCCGCTTGTGCGCTAGTCCTTGGTGCGCCTGCCACGGAGCAAACCGATCGGGTCAAGAGGGTGCTGCGGGACGGGACAAGCCCGTCCCCTACGGCCGCTTCTCCATGCACGGCCGGCTACGAGGGAACTGGATTCCCCGCGACCGCTTTCGAGTACGCCAGGATGGTCGAGCCTCTACTGGGCGTGCCACCGCGGATCGATCTTGGCCAAGGCGTGGAGATTCCACTCTACGTCGATGGCATCCAGCAACGCGGCTATCTCAAGTCCTGCGACAACCCGAGCCGGCTCGGCAAGGGATGCATCTCGGGCTCCGTACTACAACGCTACGAAGGCCGGACACGCGACGGTGAACCCCTGCCTAGTGTTGTGTGGGTGAGTTTCGGCCGGAACTCCAGCTTCGCGTACCGGGGCAAGGTTCATGTGCTCGGATCCGTGCAGATGATCGGCTACGACGAGTGGACCGGCGCAACCGCATTCTTCGAGAGCAGCGACCGTATCGACACCTGGGCCGACGTCGATCCACAGACGTACCGTCTGACGGGCGAGATGCCCTGGATCGACGACCGCCAAGCATTCAACCAGGCGTTTCGCACACCGGGGAAGGGCCAGTGCGTGGAGTGCCATCAGAACGACCCGTTCATCCACAACTCGTTCATCGACGCCGCAAAGATGCCGGGCACCGACGACCCGGTCGTTCCTCGAATCCGGACAAGGGACCGGGACATGCGCACCGACCTGCCCTACCACGTCCTCGGCGGCGAGAACTGGGACATGCGAACGATTCACATCGACGGCAACGGCTGCCTGGACTGCCATCGGATCGGCATGGGTACCGCCATGTTGTTCATGCGATACGGATGGCACCCCAACGAGCACATGCCGCCGAAGAAACCGGGCAGCCTGTCCGAAGACTGGGAGGAACTCCTGGAATGTTGGAAGAACCGTCCCGAAAACACACCCGGATGCGATTGGGTCGTTCCCCCTACCCACGATGCCTTGGGCCGCGTGGTAGGCACCGACTATCCCCACAAGGCGGCATTCAACCAGCCCGGCCGCGAGGCGCTCAACTTTCCGGAAACCGGTACGGGCGGGGATGGATTCAAGGGGAAGTCCAAGCGGGCCTTCTTCGGCGGCAAACCACGCGGCGATAAGGCAAAGCAATGAGAAACGGCATCAAGGCCCTCACGTTCGATGTCGGCGGCAGCGTCTTCGACTGGCAGACCGCCACCCGCCGGGCAGTCCGGGAGATCGCCGACACGCGAGGCGTCGATTTGGACGACGGCGCTTTCACGATGACGTGGCGTCGGCGCATGTTTCAAGAATTGGCAAAAGTCCGAAGCGGCGAACTGCCATGGCAGAACGCTGATCAGCTTCATCGAACGCTATTGGACGAGTTGGCCGATGCGTACCCGCAACTCGAACTGTCCGATGCGGACCGCGACGACCTCAACGGGGCATGGCACCGGATGGGTGTCTGGGACGACGTCCCCGATGCGCTCGAGAGACTTCGCGAACACTACATCGTATCGATACTGACCGTGTTGAGCCTGTCGATCGTGGTGGACAGTTCCTGGCACGCGGGAATCGACTGGGACGCGTACATTTCCTGCGAACTCCTAGGTGTCTACAAGCCGGAGGCCGAGGCCTACCAGACCGCTGCGCGTCTGCTTGGCGCCGAACCGCACGAGACGATGATGGTTGCCGTCCATCCCCCAGACCTCCTCGCCGCACAACGGGCGGGCTTGAAGACCGGCTATGTGAAGCCGAAGGTCTGGGAGCCCGGGGCCGACGGACCCACGGTCGGGTTCGACGTCAGCGCGGAAGACTATGCCGATTTCGCGCGCCAAATGACGCGCTGACGCCATCCGGGCGACGGCGCGCCCTTCGGGCGCGTTAGCGTCTCCCCTACGAGGCCTTGCGCCAGGGCTCACCCGTGACGCGGTGTCCCAGGCTTCGCTCGATCTGGCGCCACTTGCGCGCCTCGTCGGGTGTCACAAAGGTGATCGCTTCACCACGGCGGCCCATGCGACCGGTGCGGCCCACCCGGTGCGTGAACAGTTGCGGCGAGTCCGGAAGGTCGAAGTTGACCACCTGATCGATACCTTCGACATCGATGCCGCGCGCCGCCACGTTGGTGGCGACTAGGATCGGCGCCGTACCGGAGCGGAAATTCGCTAGCACGCGCTCGCGGGCATTCTGCTTGAGATTGCCTTGCAGCGCGCCGACCCGGTAGCCCAGCGAGTCGAGCTGACGTGCGAGCTTCCGGACACCATGCTTGGTCCTGCCGAAGACGATGACCGGCCCGTCGCTTTCGTCGAGCAACGCCTGCAGCGCCTCGATCTTGTCACCCCTTTCGATGGTATAGACCTGGTGTTCAACCGAGGGCGGCGCTTGGATGTCGGCATCGATCTCGACCCTTTCGGGTTCCCTAAGATGCTTCTTTGCCGTATTCGCCACCCATTTCGGCATCGTCGCCGAAAAAAGTGCGGTCTGCCGTTCAGGCGGTGTTCGCTCGAGGATCGCTTCGACGTCGTGCGCAAAACCCTTGTCGAGCATCTCGTCGGCTTCGTCCAGCACCAGGAGTCGCAACCCGTCGAGGTCGAGGTTACGTTGTCGAAGATGATCGAGCGTACGTCCCGGCGTCCCGACGACCACGTGGGCACCACGTTTCAGCGCCGCACGTTCCGGCCGGATGGACCGACCGCCGTACAACGACTGGACTCGGAGTCCTCGCGCTGCCGCCAAGGCGCCGGCGACGGCGGCGACCTGGATCGCCAGTTCCCGGGTCGGGACCAGCACCAGGGCCTGAACCGCCCGATGCGACGGATCGCAGCGTTCCACGAGCGGTACGGCGAACGCCAGCGTCTTTCCCGATCCGGTGCGGGCTTGGCCCATCACGTCCCGGCCCGCGAGGAGAAGGGGAATGGACTGCTTCTGGATGGGCGTGGGCTCGGTGATGCCCATGCCGGCGATCGCGGCCAGGATTGCGGACCGGAGCCCCATTCCCTCGAACGCGGCGGCGCGGTCGTCGGTAGCCGGTTGCGCTTCTTCGATCGGGCGCGGCGATTGGCTGTCGCGGATGCCGCTGCGCGCCGACAGCGCGCGGCGGTGGTTCTGAAAACAGGGACGGCAGTAGACTGGCCGATCCGCTGTTGGGCGGAAGGGAACGGTCGTCAACGCGTCGCACGCGGCGCACACGACCTCGTGGCGGCGGTCGCGGTTTTTGGGACGAGTGGTCGAGCGGTGCCGCTCTCGGCCCGTCGAGCGAGAATGCAAAGACATACGAAATGGACTCCTTGTCCAAAGAAAAGGTCACACAGGTGATTCAGCGCGGGGTGGAGATGCAGGGATGACCGAACGGCCGCCTGCGGGGAAAACCTTGGCGCGACAATCAAGCGCGTTGGCGCATTATGACAGATCGGCGGTCGCAACGCGCGGTTCGACGATGGCAGGTGCCGATGGGGCGGCGATTGCGGGGGTATCGACGATCTTGCGTGCCGGACTCTCCCGCAGCATGTTGCTTGCCTGGTCCCTGGCCTTATTCGGCAACACCGCGTGGGCCGGCACTCTCGAGGATCTCGACTTCAAGCACGGCATCGCCTTCTTCCACGACCTGAAGTACCCCGCCGACTACACGCATCTCGACTACCTCAATCCCGACGCGCCGAAGGGGGGCGAACTGGTGTTGCCAACCCAGAGCGCGTTCAACAACCTGGCACCGATGGCCACGCGCGGGATCGGTGCGCCGCAGGGTTTCGGGTCCACTTCCGAAACGCTTCTGATTCGAGCCGGCGACGAGGTCAGCGCGTTCTATGGTCGCCTTGCCGACGGCGTCGCCGTGACAGACGACGCCCGAGCGATGGTTTTCAGAATCCACGCCGACGCGCGGTGGCGCGATGGCGTTCCCGTCACGGCCAGCGACGTGGCGTACACCCTCGATATGCGCCGGAACCAGCCCGAAGGCCGCGTGTACTTCAACTTCATCGCTCGAGTCGAAGTGCTGGACGACCGGCACGTGGCTGTTCACCTCTTTTCCCCGATCACCTTGAACAACATCATCATGATTCAGTTCGCCCCGATCCTGCCCGAGCACTACTGGCGGGACCGGGACCCCGAGGCGAGTACGCTTGAGCCGCCGTTGACCAGCGGACCCTACCGGATCTCGGCCATCAAGCAGGGACGGTACATCGAGTACGAACGCGACCCCGAGTACTGGGGCCGCGACATTCCCGTCAACCGGGGCCGGTACAACTTCGATCGGGTTCGCTACGAGGTCTACCGCGATGCCACGGTGATCCGGGAGAGCTTCCGCAAGGGCCTGATCGACATCTGGACCGAAACCGACGTCCGCTACTGGCACGACTCCTTCGACACGCCCGCCTTTTCCAGGGGCTGGGTCAGGAAGATCCGCCGCCATTTCGGCATCGAAGTGGGCGTTCGCAGCAACATCGCGCTCAACAACCGACGCGCGAAGTTCAAGGACCGGCGGGTCCGCGAAGCGCTGACGCTGGCGATGGACTTCGAATGGCAAAACCGGACGTTGCACATGGGCCATCACAAGCGCGCCCACAGCTTCTGGCCGGACACGATCCTGTCGGCCACCGGCCTGCCCAGCGAAGACGAACTCGCGCTGCTGGAAGGATTTCGCAATCAACTGCCGAACGAACTGTTCGACAAGCCGTTTCGCTTTCCGGAGGCCACATCGGTGGACGAACACCGCCGGAATCTCGTTCGCGCCCGGCAACTACTGTCCGAAGCGGGTTGGCGGACCATCGACGGCGTTCTCACCAACAAAGCCGGCGAGCCGTTTACGATTAAGTTCCTGTCCCAGAACATTGCGGATTCCCGCATCCTGCTGCCGTATCTCCAAGACCTAAAGCGGCTTGGAATCACCGCGACGATCCGACTGGTGGAAAGCAGCCAATTCATCAACCTGCGCCGCGAGTTCGAGTTCGACGCCGTCCTCCAGAACCAGGACATCCTCATGCCGCCGGGTATCGAACTTGAGGCCACGTACCATTCCGCCTCCGCGAAGGATCCGTTTTCGCGCAATGTCGCCGGCATCGGCCATCCAGCGTTGGACTACCTGATTACGCAAGCGAATCTCGCAACGACCCTCGAGGAGATGATCGCCGCCTGCCGGGCCATCGACCGCGTGCTGCTCTGGCAGTACTACCAGATTCCGCTGTACGCGGTCGATCTGCGCCGAACGGTCCATTGGGACAAGTTCGGCATCCCGGACTACGAGGCGAAGTACTGGCCGGCCTTTCCCGATGGGTGGTGGTACGACGATGACAAGGCGGCGCGCATCGTGAACCGATGACGGCAAACCACCGGCCCCGGCGACAGGATCAGAACAACTGCGACAGAAACGTGCGCGCCGGGACGACCGTAGGGGCGGCGCTATCGCGCCTGCCATGCGCGCCGTCGCCCGCATCGCGACGCGCGTTCTCGCTGGCACGGGACGGGACGAGCCCGTCCCCTACGGTCCCGTGGTTCCTTGCCCGTGCGCCCATGGGGGCTCCAGGTGGGGTTCGGGCCTGCCGCGGCGGGCCGCGTTGGACAGTCACGGGCGCGGAGAGTAGGCTGTTTTTTCTCCCCCCGACACGTGTGAGGCGAACTCATGGTTTCCAGGACTCCATTGTGCGCTGTGCCTTTCGTGCTAGTCGGCTTGCCCGGCCTGGCTGCCGATCAAGACTCGGCGCCCGGTGCACAGGACAGGCATATCGAAGAGATCATCGTCACGGCAGAGAAGCGGGAAGAGAGACTGCTCGACGTGCCGCTCACCATGTCCGCGTTCAGCGAGCAGATGATCGAAGAACTCGGCATGACCAACGCGAACGACATCGAGCAGCTCGTTCCCGGCCTGCAGTTCGGCGACAACGGCGAACAGGTCGGCCAGGGGACGGTCATCCGAGGCATCGGTTCGCGACTCGCAGGGGAGACCCACTCGGACCTGGCGGTCGCCACCTATGTTGACGGCGTGTACACCATCGGCACCTACGGGGTCGCGCCAAACCTGTTCGACGTCGAACGCATCGAAGTCGCCCGCGGTCCCCAGGGCACGCTGAACGGCCGAAACTCGATCGCCGGTTCGATCAGCTACTTCACCAAGCGGCCCACCGACGAGTGGGACTCGCTGTTCCAGGTCGAATTCACCGACCAGACGACCCAACGCTACAACGTGGCTTTCGGTGGACCCCTCGTCGGCAACTTAAGCTTCCGCATCAACGGTGGTTTCTACACCGGCGACGGCGCCCAGGAAAACAGCGGACTCGGCGGCGACTACGCGGCCCCGGACCAGACGACCTTCACCCCGCAATTGCGCTACAAGACCGATCGTCTGGATGTGAACGTACGCATCGCGCTGGTCAACGACGACGGATCGCCCCGGATGCAGGTTCCGCTCTCGGAGAGAAACCGCACCTCCGAGTGCATCGTGGACCCCCTGTCCCGGGACGAGGACCCCGAATGCGAAACCAATGTCTGGTATCTCTACACGCAACCCCTACCGTCCGTACCCGATGGCTGTCCCCCCGGAACACCGGGTTTCGAGTGCGGCGACATCTCGAACAAGCTGCACGTCAACCGCCCGGGACTATCGGGCAGCGAGGGCGACCAGCGGACGGTCAGTGCCGAGTACGACCTCACGGATTCCTTCTCACTACGTTACAACTACGGAAGTACCGACAACTTCCAGCAGGTGACCCGGGACAACGACTTCACGAACCGAGTTGGTAGCGCTGCCGACCCGCTTCTGTCCGCCGATGCCGGGGTTCCTTTCGACGACGTGGTCCTCGGCGTGACATACGACTACACGGAAGAGTCGCACGAGTTGCAGCTGATATCCGATCTCGACGGCAAGGTGAATTTCATTGGCGGGGTTTTCCGCTACACCAATCACACCACCTGGAGCGTGCCGGTGTGGAACTACGGTAGTTCGTTCCGCTTCCAGAATGCCGATGAGGCGGCCGTGGCGGCGTCACCGATTTTCGGTTTCGTGCCGGTGGCCAATTGCCAGGATGTACTGACCAACGTCATCGAGGGATTCGGCATCGGCGTATCCCGGGGCGGACGCGATGTCGCCCAGGGCTGGGACTGTCCCCAAGGTAACGACCACACGCAGTTCTTTCTGTTCTCGACCAACGGTGGCTCGACGACGAATGCTGCCTTCGTCAATGCCGAGTACCAGGTCAACGAACAGTGGCAGGTGTCCGGCGGTCTGCGCTACACCGAGGACGAGAAGGAACAGCTCTTCGACGGTGGCTGGATCATCTTTCCGATCGGCGGCGTCCCATTGATCCTGTACTTCGATGACTCGGACCTGAAGAAGCGGACCTGGGGCAAGACGATCGGCCATGTCAGCCTGGAATACGCGCCAGCGCCCGACCAGCTCATCTACGGTCGTCTGTCCACGGGCTACCGGGCAGGCGGGTTCAACACCTTTTCGCCGGGCGCGCCAACCGACCCCATCAAGGAAGAAACCCTCATCAACTATGAAGTCGGTATGAAGGGTTTGTACCTGGATCGGCGGCTTCAGTTCACAGCGGCGGCGTTCTACAACGACTATTCGGACTACCAGATCAACGGCACCAAGGAGAACCCCAATCCGATCATCCCGCCCACAGCGGAGTCTCCGCTCATCGAGTTCACCGACAACATCGAGAGCAACAAGATCTGGGGCGCCGAAGCCGAGTTCATCTACCAGGCCAACGAAAACTGGCGTTTAAGCGGCTACTACGCCTGGCTGGGTTCGGAGATCGGCGAGCACGCGGAAGTTGTCCGGGGCGATCCGAATCCGACGTACGGCATCTGGGAGCATCTCGATTTCGAGACCGGCGAACCCAGGGTCAGCGCCTACGTGCTGCCCACGGACATGACCGGGAACGAGCTGCCGATGCAGCCGAAGCACAAGTTCGCCGTGACGGCGGCGTACTCGAGACCGCTCGACATCGGCGGCGACCTGCTGCTGTTGTCAACCTACAGTTGGACGGGCGAGCGGCACGCGGACTTGAACAACTCGCCGATGGCTGATCTGGAGGCCTATGGCCGTCTGGACCTGAGGGGCACGTGGACGTCGCCCGATGGAGATCTTTCCGCAACGCTGTTCGTTCAGAATGCACTCGACAAGATCGGCTTGATCGAGTTTCTGCAGCGGTCCACAAACAGCAGCGTGCCGCATATGGGCACCTTGACCGACCCGCGCCGCATCGGCCTCCAGGTGCGTTGGCGCCCGTAGGGGCGACCCTTGTGGTCGCCCGCTCGACGCTTGTGGTCGCCCTCACCGCGCACGACGCTTTTCGGGACGGGACAAGCCCGTCCCCTACGGTTCGTCGCGCCGGAAGGCGTTGTCGCTAGCTGTTGAATATGACCGATCCAACCTGGGCCGCCTATGCCGACGCAGGTGTCAAACGTGCCCTCGCCCTCGGCAACCGAGGTCCGGTCCGCCTTGACGACGACGGACACCTCTTACAGGACATTCTCGATGCGTACCGCGCGAACGGCTTCTATGTCTTCACCGGCGTGCTCGACGAGGAAGAGATCGGCGAGCTGACGGCGGAGTTCGACGAAGTCCTCGACAACGTCCCTGCTGAATCGAATGGCGACACCGACCGTCACGGCCGGCCATCGCCGTTCGGCGGTTATTTCACCATGGTCGAGGACGAAGACGACCCGGACGCACCGGCCCGGGTGTCGCTGCTATCGCACCCTTTCATCTACATGGAATCGACGTTGCGGGTCTATGCGCACCCGAAGATCCTCGCCATCGCGGAGAGCCTCTACGGCGCGGATTTCGTGCCGTTCCACGAAGGCATCTTCTACAAAGCGCCCGGCAACGGGTTCCCCACCCGCTGGCATCAGGACGGACGTACGCATTGGACCGAAGACGGCGAAGCCCTGGAACAACCGGACGGCAGCGGCAAATGCCACGGCTACAACATGAGCGTGTCCTGGTCCAACTGCACGGCCGAGAACTGCCTGTGGGTGGTTCCGGGCAGCCACCAACGATGGCTACTCGCGAAAGGCGGCAAGTTCCCGCCGATCACGAAACGGTTGCCCGACGCCGTGCCCATGCTCCTCGAACCCGGCGATTGCGGCATCGTCAACCGCAGCGCTTTGCATGGCTCATACCCCAACACCTCGGCCGAACGCCGGGTCACGATGGTGCTCGGCTTCCACCAACGCCGTTCGGCGATCGGCGCGACGACAACGAACGTGCACGCCTTCAAGCAACCGGGGACGGACACCAGGAAGATCACCTATTCCGAGGACTACGTGCTGCGGCGAGCGCGCATGATCCCGCTGGCGATCGACGCCCGGCGTCAGCATCGGCCGGACGAGAAGCCCTTCGAGTATCGAGGGAGCTACATCGGCGATGCGTCGTGGAACGAGGCCACGCGTGCGGAGATTCGTCGCGACGGCGACGAGTACTGGCAGCGGGACATCACGCTCTGAAGCCACACCCGTGCATGGTACGGTAGTCTGGTACGCCGGACAGCGGCTCTCGCCGCGAATGTCGGCTTGGTTAGAAGGGTACTCGCTAGCGCCGCATCGGACTTCCTTTACGGCGTCGCCAAGGCCCCGTTGAGAGCCTAGTCAACAATATCGGAGTTGCAGATGCTCGAAAAGCAAGGCGACGGATTGGGGATGACGCCGCAGGCGATGCGGCGATTGGCGGACAGGGCGGTGGAAGTTCTGGTCGAGCGCATCGGCGGGCTCGACAGCGCGAATGCCTGGGACGGCGAGTTTCGCGACGTCCTGGCGGAACAGTTAGGCGGGCCGCCGCCGGAAGACGGCCGGCCTGCACAAGAGGTTCTGGAGCAGGCGGTGCGGGACGTCCTCCCGTACGCGGCACGGCTTGACCATCCCCGGTTCTTCGGTTTCGTCCCCTCGTCGCCGACCTGGCCTGGAATCGTCGCGGATTTCCTCTCGGCGGGCTTCAACATCAACTCGTGCACGTGGCTCGTGTCGAGCGGGACCAGCGAGCTGGAACTCGTCGTCGTGGACTGGATGCGCGACTGGATCGGCTATCCGGAATCCGCCGGTGGTTTGCTGACGAGCGGCGGCTCCGCGGCGAGCGTCGAAGCGTTGGTCGCGGCACGGGACGCAGCGGGACATCCGAGTCAACCCACCGTCTATATGAGCGACCAGAGCCACAGCGCCCTGAAACGGGCAGCGTGGATCACCGGCGTGCGCCGCGAACATACCCGCATAGTGCCCTCCGACGACGATTTCCGCATGGACACGGCCGAGTTGCACCGCCAGGTTGCCGAGGACCGCGCACACGGTCTTGAGCCCGTCGCCATATGCGCCAACGCGGGCACGCCCAGCACCGGCGCGATCGACCCGTTGAGCGAAATAGCCGACTACTGCAAGACACAAGGCGTGTGGTTGCACGTCGACGCCGCCTACGGTGGGTTCGCCCTAGTGACGGAGCACGGAAGAGAGCGGCTCGCCGGTATCGAGAAAGCGGACTCCGTCGGGATGGACGCGCACAAGTGGTTTTTCCAGCCCTACGAGGCAGGCGCGCTCATGGTCAGGAACGCGCGCCACCTCGAAGGTGCCTTCGCGATCGGCCACGATGTGCTCCAGGACACCGTGTGGGGCGCGAATCATCCGAACTTCGCCGACCGGGGGCTGCAACTTAGTCGGACGGCGCGGGCGCTGAAGATCTGGATGTCCGTGCAGACCTTCGGGATGGAGAGGTTTCGCACCGCCGTGCAGAACGGATTGGACCTGGCGCAACGGGCTGCGGAGTACGTCGAGTCCAGTGCGATGCTTCAGTTGATGACGCCGGTGGCGCTCGGCATCGTGTGCTTTCGGGTCAACCCCGCCGACCGCGGATTCGACGAGGCAACCTTGGAGCGAATCAACAGGGAGGTGCTGGCACGGGCGTTCTGGGACGAGTTGGCGTTCTTCTCGTCGACATCGCTGAAAGGAGTTTTTTCACTACGTCTGTGCATCGTGAACCACACGACGACCTGGGAGGACGTGTCCAAGACCCTTGATCGCGTGGTCCAGCTCGGCGAGGATGCACTGGCAGAGTCGTGAGGACCGCCGCGAGCCGCCACGGCGTCTCAGCGGCCCGCCATCAAAGCTGCCGGCACTGGCCGCCGCATAATCGTGTCATTGACGGCGCCTCGTCCACCCGTACGTTGGCTTCGTCCGGGCCATAGGTCCCAGTCGCCGAGTTGCTCCCTGGTGCCGCGCCAGGAGTCGCCGCAGCCCGACATGGTCTCAAGCAGTAGGGCGTCCATCTCGGCAACGAGCCTTTCGTTCTGACCGACCAGGTTGTTCTCCTCAAACGGGTCGTTGGCCAGATCGAACAGGATCCACGGCGCCTCTTCGGTTCGAGCATAGTTGTACTGCTCGGTTCGGATTCCCCGCCACCCGGGCCACGCCACATAGCCGTGGTGCATCGTGAGGTACACCGACTCCTGGGCAGGTTTCCCGCCCCGCAGTGCCCCCGAGCAATCGACACCGTCCAAGCCCTCCGGCTCGTCGATGCCGGCAAGTCCGCATAGTGTCGGATAGATGTCCGGGGCCCCGAAAGGCATGCCCAAGGTTGAACCCGCCTCGATCTTGCCTGGCCAGCGAATCAAGAACGGAACCTGGGAGGACTCCCGATAGGGCCAGTGTTTCCCATAGAGACCCTGGCTGCCAAGCATCTCGCCGTGGTCCGACGTGAAAATCACGATCGTGTCCTCGGCCTGACCGCATTGCTTCAACGCCTGCATCAGCCGGCCTAGCTCGGCATCGACCTGGGAAATCAGTCCGTAGTAGTGCGCATAGTCGGCATTCAAAGCCGCGATCTCTTCGTCATGGTAGAGCTTCCAGGTCGTCGTGTGCTTGGCTAGCGCTCGATCCAAGTAGGGTTCGACATACCGATCAGGGGCCACCAGTGGCGGGTGTGGCGGATACCACGACAGGAAAAGACACCAGGGCGTATCGCCATCCTGCTTCCTTATGAACTCGATCGCCCTGTTCGTTTCCGCCTCGGTGCGATCGGTGCCGTCACCCACCTCGGCTTCCCGACTATTGATCGCGTGATCCCGATTGGGATTGTTGTGTCTGCCCTTTATCCCCACGAACCACTCGTCATCGAACCCCAACCGCATGGGATGGCCGGCGTCGAGGCGCATCTCCTCCCCGACGTGCCACTTTCCGATATATCCACATCGATAGCCCGCATCCTTAAACGTTCGCCCTATGTGCGGGTGACGGCTCAAGTCCGGGTAGCAGTTATTCGTCGTCACCCCCGTGTGATGTCCGTACAACCCCGTCATCACCATCACCCGATAGGGAGTGCAGACCGGCGAATTCGAGACGGCAGCCTCAATCCGCAATCCCTCGCCCGCCAAGGCATCGAGATTGGGCGTCAGCAGATCCTCGTCGCCCTGGGCACAACCGATCGCCGAGGCGCGCTGCTGATCGGAGAACACGTAAAGAACGTTGGGTTTTCTAGATGCCATCCTTGCCACTCTCTGGGTTCATGGTTGTAGACGGCGGCCCATGCGTTTTCCGCATGGCCAGGGTCGCCATTGCGGGGAACAACGGAGAACAACCGTTCGCGACCGTCGAGGTCGCCGCGTTAGTATCGTCCGAATGCTCGACCTCGACCACCGCTTTGGGCTGTCCGAACGCGGTTCCGACTTCCGTACGGAACTGCGCGCAGGATTGACGACCTTTCTGACGATGGCCTACATCGCCTTCGTCAACCCCCAGATCCTCGCCGATGCCGGCATGCCGTTCGACGCCGTCTTCGTGGCGACCTGCCTGGCGGCGGCGTTCAGTACGCTCGTCATGGGTCTGTACGCCAACTACCCCGTGGCGCTTGCACCTGGCATGGGCCTCAATGCCTTCTTCAGCTACGTCGTCGTGATCGAGTTGGGCCATCCGTGGGAGGTGGCGCTCGGTGCGGTCTTCGTCGCCGGCCTGCTGTTCGTGGTGCTGAGCCTAACGCCCGTCCGACGCTGGATCATCGACGCCATCCCGTTCGGTTTGAAGATGGGCATCAGCGCCGGAATCGGGCTGTTCCTCGGCATCCTCGCCCTGAAGAACGCTGGCATCATCACCGCGAGCCCGGCCACGTTGGTGACCTCCGGCGATCTGGTGGACGCCGCCCCGATCCTCGCGCTGCTGGGGTTCTGCCTAATCGTCGCCCTGGCCTCGCGCCGAATTCCCGGCGCAACCATCATCGGCGTGCTCGGTGTCACCGCCGCGGGGATCGGCATGGGCGTCTCGGAATGGCAAGGCCTTCTCGCCGCGCCACCCGACCCGACGCCGACCCTGCTTGCGCTCGACATCGCGGGTGCCCTCCAAGTCGGGATGATCAGCGTCATCCTGACGTTCCTCATCGTCGACCTGTTCGACACCACGGGCACGCTGATCGGCGTCGCGAAGCAGGCGAACCTGCTTGACGCCGAGGGAAAGCTGCCGCGCATCAAGCGCGCCGTGATCGCGGATTCCGCCGGCACCGTTGCCGGCGCCATGCTCGGCACATCGCCCGTCACGAGCTACATCGAGAGCGGAGCCGGCACCAGTGCCGGAGGACGCACAGGGATCACGGCCGTGGTCGTTGCGGTCTTGTTCGTTGCTTGCCTCTTCTTCGCGCCGCTGGCGCAGTCGATTCCCGCCTACGCGACGGCACCGGCCATTCTCTACGTCGCCTGTCTGATGACGAGGGCGCTGGCGGACATCGACTGGCCCGAGATCACCGAATCGGCGCCAGCCGTGGTGACGGCCATGGCCATTCCGTTGACGTTCTCGATTGCCGACGGCATCGGCATCGGGTTCCTCGCCTTTGTCGTGACCAAGCTCCTCGCGGGCCGCTTCCGCGAATGCTCGCCTGCCATGATCGCCGTCGCGTTGCTCTTCGCCGCGAAATTCGCGTTCCTCGATTGATGCACTGCTCGTGTGCAGCGAGCGATGTCCGGACGAGGCGAGAGCTTGCTAATCTAGTGGGTCCCAGCGCGCGACCACTTCAAGCCCATGGCTGAACTACCTGAACCAACCGCCGATCTCGGCGTTGCCAAACGTCACATGGACGAATACGGCTACTGCTTGCTGAAGGATGCGCTGGGTCCAAATCAGGTCGATGCGCTGTATTCGCGCGTGCTGGATCAACTCGAGGCCGAGGTGCAAATCGGCATGAACAACGTGATGCCGGATAAGAAGCAACTGGTCCGATTCCTGCTCAACAAGGGTCAGGTGTTCCGCGACATAGTCCTCCACCAGCGCGTGCATGACGTCATCCGCCACGTACTGGGCAAGGAGTACCTACTCTCCGCCTTCCACGCACACATCGCGCACCCGGGCACCACGACAGCGTTCCACACCGACCAGTTCTGGATGCCGCCGCCGACCAACGAGAGGAAGCAGACGCTCCTGAAACCCGGGTCCGTCACGCGGGCCGGCAATCGCGGCCACCACGTGGGCGGCGAGCGGGCGATGGCGCCCAAGACCATCGCGCCGGCGGTGGTCTGCAACACCATGTGGATGCTCGACGACTTCACCGCCGAGAACGGCGCGACGCTGGTCGTTCCCGGTAGCCATTTGAGCGGACGGCAACCCGACCACGACCTGGACTCAAACGCCAACTGGGTTCCCGCGACAGCGTCCGCCGGTACCGTTCTGGCGCTCGAAGGACGCACCTGGCATTCCACGGGCGTGAACACCACGAAACGCTACCGGACCGGCCTGACCATCAACTTCTGCGCGCCACAGTTCCGGCAGCAGGAAAACTTCCTCCTAGGGACACTTCCGGAAGTCGTGGCGGAAGCGTCGCCGGAGCTCCTGGCCTTGATGGGGTTCAAGGCGTGGCAGGGCTACGGCGGCTACGAGAACCACGGGCAATGGGTCAAGCGGGGCGAGTACGCGTTGGGCGAGTTGGTTCCGGAGCAGCACGCATGACCGACCTACATGGAAAGATCGCCGTCGTCACCGGCGCGAGCCGGGGCATCGGGGAAGCCAGCGCCCGCGCCCTGGATGGCGCCGGCGCACGGGTGGTGCTCACCGGGCGCACGGTATCCGACCTCGAACGAGTCGCTGCCGACCTGGCGAACGATCCGGTCATCCTCGAAGCCGACCTCGCACCGCCGCGGGCGGGCACGGAACTCGCCGAACGGGTTCTCGCGGCCGTGAACGGCGTCGACATCCTGGTCAACAACGCCGGCATCCCAATGCGCCGCAAGCCCGAGGAGTTGACCGAGGAGGACTTCGATCTCGTGTTCTCCATCAACGTCCGCTCGTTGTTGATGCTGACCTTGGGACTCGGGCCGTCGATGTTCGAGCGCGGTGGCGGCTCGGTCATCAACATCTCCTCCATCGCCAGCCTACGCGGTCCCCTCGGGCGCGTCGCCTACGCGGGCACGAAGGGGGCGGTCGATGCCATGACCCGCGCGCTTGCGGCCGACTGGGGTTCCTACGGGATCCGCATCAATTCGCTCTGTCCGGGACTGATCGCCACGGCCATCTGGGAGCCGGACCGGCAGAACATACCGGGACTGATCGAACGGCTCGAAGACAACATCGCCCTGAAACGCTGGGGTTACGGGGACGACGTGGCCGATGTCGTGCTGTTCTTCGCGAGCGACGCGTCGCGCTACGTCACGGGGGAGGTCGTCGCCGTCGACGGTGGTATGGCCAGGGTCGGTGCGTCACCGCGTCGGCGGGACTGAGCCTCAGTGACGGTCCTGGCGGCAACGCTTTAGCAGGACTGCGGGCAGGCGCTTCAACCGCTCCCCGCGCGGCAAAACCGGACTGTCCCTATGCGGGCGACCACAAGGGCCGCCCCTAAGCGACAGGCTGCGCTTTGCTAGGTGTGACTTCCCCGGAACCCCTTCTTAATCGGAGGGCACTCCGCCCGGCCGGCGACCGGCTGAGCTGCGAGCAGGTGGATTAGAGTACGGCATTGCCGTACCATGCGGGACATGTACACGGTCATTGAGACGCTCGTCTACGCGAGGAAGGCTAGATCGTCTCTTGACCGATGAGGATAGAGAGACGTTTGCCGCCTTCGTTTCTGCGAACCCGGATGCCGGGGCCGTGGTGCGTGGGTCCGGCGGCGTCCGAAAGGTGCGATTCGCACAGGTAGGGCGTGGTAAGAGCGGGGGTGTTCGCGTGATCTACTACAACCGACTTGCCAACGGCGAAGTGTGGCTTTTGACGATGTACGGCAAGGGCGAACGATCAACGATTCCCGCACACGAGTTGAAAGTCATCAAGGAGGCCATTGAGCATGGCTAAGACAATGAGCCGCGCGGGAGCCGAGTTGCTCCAGGCGGTTGAACAAATGCATCAGGACAAAAGGGGTCGCGTCTATACGCCGGAACAGTTGCTGGCGATCTCGGCCAGACAGTCCGCCAATCGAACCCAACGCGAATTCGCGAAGCTCCTGAACGTATCCGTGCATTCCGTACGGGACTGGGAGCAAGGACGGCACTCGCCCCGCGGGGCTGCGAAGACGCTGCTGCGCATCGCCCAAACGCATCCCGATATCCTGAGCCAAACGGCGCCCTAGGATCCCTACGCGAACAGGGGCGTTCACGGTGGGCCATCCGTGGGGGCTGGCTCTAGGTGCGGTACCGCCCGAATGTCCTTGACCATGACCTCCGCTGACACGGGTCCGACGTTGGCGACATTTGGGTCTACTGAAACGCACGCAGTCTTGGCCATCGAGTTTGAAAGGCGTGATGTCATCGGCGTGAATGCAGGAGGTCCGCGCTCCGGGACTGAGCCTCAGTGACGGTGCTGGCAGAAACGCTTTAGCAGGACTGCGGGCAGGCGCTTCAACCGCCCCTCGCGCGCCTCCACCTCACTGACGGTGCCGGCGTGCCTCGGCGTGGGATGTTTCGATCATCGGCAAGGCAAGCTCGCGGATGAATTTGGCCGACGTCGGGTCGATGGCCTTGCGATCACGAAAACGATCATCCTGCCGCTCGCAGGCGTAGAAGAAGACGTACTCGCCTCTGCGCCGGTCCCGCGCCTCGCGTTTCGACCAGACCAGATCGTATGACTTGCCCAGCGCTTCGCAGTGGTCCTTCGCGACGAGATCGGCCGACGTCTCGGCAACCTCGATGCCGGGGCCGATGACGTCGTAGCCGATCCGGACCACGGCCCGGTCCCCGCCGGCGTCGGCCAGCGTCGCCGACGGCACCATGGCACATCCCGTCGCCACCATTGTCGCGAACAACGCCACCGCAAGGATTCCCGATCGTAGGGGACGGGCTTGCCCCGTCCCGCGCACCCACCGGAGTATCGCGCGCGTGCGGCCACCAGGGTCGCACCTGCGCGACAAGCGGCGCTTTGCTAAATTTTTAGCCGAACACCGCATTGGAAGCGCCGACCGGCGTTGATCGCACTCGAATAGTGCTTCTGCGTGCCGGTTCCCAGGAGGTTGTAGTAGTACACGTTTTCGTCGGCAAGGTTGATCGCTTCCAGCGAGAACGAGAGTTTTTCCGTCGGCGAGTAGTTGAACGAGGCGTCGAACTGCTCATAGGACTCGACGAAGTAGGGGTGGCCCGAGAAGCCGCCTTGGATGTCGTCGAGGAAATCGTCGCGGAAGTTGTAGGAAATCCGCGCGCTCACCGGCCCCTTCTCATAGAACAACGTGAAGTTGATCGTGTTCTCGGAGAGCCCCGGGATGCTGTAGGCGGCACCCGTTTTCTCGTTCTCGAAGTCCGACCCGGAATCGATGTAGGTGTAGTTCGCGATTACGCCAAGGCCATCGAAGGGCGCTGGCAGTAGATCCGCAAACGCCCGCTGGAACACCAGTTCGATGCCCGTCATGCTCGATTCGCCCGTGTTCAACGGTATGAAGGCAGTCAGAACCAGGGGATTGCCCGTTTCGGGATCGATCACCCCGGGAAACGGGGTCGGGACGATGTCCGGTTGAACGAAGGCTTCGATATTCTTTTTGAAGATCCCGACCGAGGCGATCGAATAATCGGCGAAATACCATTCCAGTGCCAGGTCGAACTGTACCGCCGTGGTCGGATCGAGCTTGCCGTTGCCGCCCCGCATGGTGCGGGGCCTTGCCTGAACGGTCAGGCGCGGGTTCAGGTCGAGGTATCGGGGGCGACTCAACACTTTAGCCACCGAAGCCCTGACGACGACTTCGTCGTTGGTATCGAATCGCAGGTTCAGCGAAGGCAGGATCTCGGTGTATTCATGGCCGATATTCACGTATTCGGGATCGGACAGAAGCACTTCGGGACTTGCCGGGTCGGAGTAGTCGATGTCGATGGGTTGGGTGATCTCACCGACCGACCCGGTGCCGTTGTCCACGTAGCGAACGCCAAAGTTGCCGGAATAGGGCGTGGTGCCGAACTCGCCACTGAAGGTGACCATGGCGTAGACCGCGTTGCCGTCGTCGTCGTGATTGAGGTCTTCGTTGAAGCGGCCCGACGTGAATTCATCGAGAGACTTGCCGGTTCCGGTGTTGAACCCGCCCCCGGCGCGAATGTCGTCGGGCCTCGTGACGAAGGTCTCCTGAAGCGCGTCGAAATTGGGGCTCAAGACGGGCGACGGGAAGTCGATGCCCAGGGCGCTCAGGAAGTCCGATTCGGCGGGGAACGGGCTGGAACCGCCGAAGTCCGAGATCGGCTGGTCGATGAAGGCCCGGCTGTTCAGGTATCTCGCCCTGTCCCGGCGGGACTGCCGGTACGTCCTGACACCCACCTGAACCGTGTCCAGCCAGTCCCCCGCCAACACGTACGTGGCGTCCGCCCTGAACTGGGTGATCCGGTCGTCGACCCGGTGCTTCTGGATCGACTGCTTCACAACGCTCCAGTGGTTGACGTCGGTCAATGGCGAAGTCGACGACAGCGACGGGAGTTTGCCTGAACCGTTCTTGTGGTAGGTCATCTGGGTGCGGGTGTTGCGCATCAGGGCGTCCCGGTTCGTGATCGGCGCCTGGGTGTCGGAGACCGTGAAGTCGAGGTTGACGGCAATACTGTCGGTGGCCTGGAACTGCAGATTGGCGCCGTAGTTCACGGCATCGTTGTCGACCTCCTCGGTGGCGTGCTGCATGAACGCGCCCGCACCGGAGGTGGAGATCATCGTGAATATGCCGGTGCCGTTGTCGTCGGCAAGGGTCGCGTCGGTGATCCACGGATGTCCCTGTGCGATGCGGAAGGACCGCCAGAAATCGACCTCGTTGCTTGAGTTGCTCGTGAACAGCACCTCAAGGGTCAAATCGACCCGGTCCGAAGGCTGGAATTGCAGGGCCGAGGATACGTTCAGCCGGTCTCGGTCGGTCAGATGCAGTTCGCCGAGCAGTTGGCTCGGATAGTAGCCGGTGCCCACTTCCACGCCGTCGATGGTCACCGTTCTGGAATCGCCGAGAAACCCGTACTGGTGAAAGGAATCCGACCGGAAGTTCCGGTTGTCCCACTGCGCGGATACCATCAATCCGAGCGAGTCGCTCAACTCGTCGCTGACGAGGGCGAAGACGCCGGGTGCCGTGTCTCCCGCCAACTCGTTGATCGTGGCGTCCATTGCGAGCACGACATGCCGCTCGCCCAAGTCGAAGGGTTTGTGCGGCTGGATGTCCACGAAACCGCCGAGTCCCCCCTCCACGTGATCGGCCCGAGGCGACTTGTGCACCTCGACGGCCTGCACCAGCCCGGTCTGGAAGGCGTGGAAGCCGACGGCACGGGACTTCGTATTGGTCGCGCCCCGACCGTCGTGGCTGCCCGGCGCGACGTTGGACGCCGCAACACGGCCGCCGATGGTCGTTTGGACGAACTGCGGTCCCAGGCCCCGGACGCTGACGAACGCCCCCTCGCCGCTCTTGCGGTCGATCGCGACGCCGCTCACCCGTTGCAGGGATTCGGCGAGATTCTGCGCCGGAAACGCACCGATGTCTTCGGCGGTGATCGCGTCCATGAAATGATCGGCGTTCTTCTTCCGATCAAGGGACTGGCGGAGGCTGGCCCGAATGCCGACGACGACGATTTCTTCGACCTTGCCTGATGACGTGCCCTGCGTTTCGTCCGAAGACTCCCTGCTCCCCAGCAATACGGAAGCAACGCCTGCAGCGACGCGCTGCATCACGTTCCTGGACCCGGGCGCCGATCCGTCGGCCCTCTCGCCCGTAGTAACGCGGATCTCGTTTCCTACGAGGATGGTGTCTAAGTCATTGATCCGGTAACCCAGCCCGGTGTTGGCCAGCAACTGCTCCAGTGCCGCCATCGGGTGATAGCTGCCGGAGACCTCGGAGGTCGACTTGCCAGCTATCTCGTCTTCGACGAACAGGATTTCCTTGCCGCTCTGCAGCGCGAACTCGTTGAGCGCACTGCCCAGGTCCTGTGCCTCAATGTGGAACTGGACGGTATCCGTCGCATCGGCAGCCTCGTCGGCATCCGCCGCGGCGCCTGCCACAGACCCGGCTAGGAGCATCGCCACCGATGCTCGGAGCACGGTTCTGATTCCGACAGCTGCGACCACCTGCGCTCTACCCCTGACGCCGCGCCGAACGCTGCCGTTAGTCTAGCGGCTGGGCAGAACCTTGCCTGTCGGACGCCTCGTCAACCCAGACCAGGGCGATCTGGTCGGGACCAAGGCGATGGGCTGCGACGGGATAGAGTTCCTCCACCGCTCGAAGGAACGAATCGGTACTGCCGGCTTTGAAGACCCCGCCAATCTGGATGCCATCGAGTCTTTCATCGTCATCGAGGACGAGCTTCCTCGTGCTGTAGCGATTGAGCTCTGCAATCACATCCCGCAGCGGATCGTCCCGGAACACAAGCTGGCCGGCGCGCCAGCCAACGACCTGCTCCATGTCCACCGTGACCACGCTCGGGGGTTCGTTCCGCCTCGCAATCAGTTGCTCGCCGGCGTTGAGCACTGTCCCACCCGATGCAGCGACGCCGGACGGATTCCGCGTCGGCGCGAGTGCCGCAGCACCCCGAGTCACCTCGTCCACGGCGACGCGACCTTCCAGCAACGTCACCAGAACACCGAGTTCGGCGTCGATCCGGACGTCGAAAGCCGTGCCCATCGCCACGATACGCCGACCGAGGGCGAGCACCTCGAACGGACGCGGATCCTTCGCCACCTCGAAATGAGCCTGTCCGCGCACCAGCACCAGTCGCCGAATGTCGGAATGCTCGGCAAAACGCACCTCGACCACCGTGTCGGTATTCAATGTTACCGACGAGTCATCCGGCAATCCGACGGTGGAGCGCTCGCCAACGGCGGTCTCGAACATGCCTACGGCAATGCGCGGCTGCTGATCGACCTGAAGGTCAGTGGGGCTTGGCGGGTACAGCAGCACACCCAGGATCAACGCACAGGCGGCTGCGAACCCAATCCCCGCATAGCGGCGCGACAGCCTCGGCGACTTGCCCGTTTCCCTGAACACGCGCTCGCCAAGCCTGGTCAATTCGGCGCTGCCAACGTGCTGATCGACGACCGCCAATGCCCGTCGCGCGCTCGAGTACGCCTCGGCATGCGAGGGGTGCGCGGCGCGCCACTTCTCGAACGCCGCCCGGTCGGCCGGCGCGCAGCCCGGGGAGTCGAGCCGCATCACCCAGTACGCGGCCGCTTCCTCCACCGAACCTGCCGGCTTCGTGAGACGAACCAGCTTCATCTCATCGCCCGCCCAGGCTCGAAGCAAGATGGGCAATCGCCCTGATCATGTGTTTCTCCACCGCGCTCACCGAGACACCCAGTCTTCTCGCGACGCTCTTCTGTCTAATACCTTCGACGCGACAGAGCACAAAAACCTGACGCGTACGCTCCGGCAATTCGGCAAGTGCCCGAAGGACCGCATGGACCGATTCGATGCCTTCCACCTCGTCGGGGGGACCGTGTTCCGCCCACAGGTGGCCCTCGGTGAATTCCTCGTGCCCGTCTTCGGAACGAGTCTCCTTCTTGCGCAGATAGTCCCGCCAGACGTTGGTGGCTGTACGCATCAGGTACGCTTCCGGCTGACCGATGCTGTCCCAATCGCCGCGAACGGCCAGACGCAGCAACACCTCTTGAACAAGATCCTCGACGTCGGCGGGCTGACGTGCGCGCTTGCCGAAATAGCGCTTGAGCGCGGGACGGTACTCCTGCGCCAGCGTCGCAAACCGTTCGGCGCCAGTCGGCGTCAGGTCAGGTTGCCCGGGGGCCATGCGAGGTCCGTTTCCAAGACGCGGGCCATCATAGGGCCCATGCCGCATGCGGGCAATCCGATAACGAAGCGTCGCAGGGGCGACGCTTGCGGTCCGCCCGTTGAACGCACGTGCCGCGCGATCCGGGCGGGGACAAGCCCCGCCCCTACGGCGCGTCGAACGCCTGTAGATCGCAGGTGAGGGAAACGTCGTAGTCCACGTCTAGGCTACGTGAGGGATGGCATCCCAACCAAACGCCGTGCCCGGATCAACCGGAGCACGGGAACGCCGCCGTAGAAGGGGAAATCAAGCATGTCACCGAAGAACAAATCACATCTGGCAATCTGGGGCCTCGTGGCTGGCGCAGCCATGCTGCTGGCGGGCAACGCGCTCGCCCAGGAAGAGGCAGAGGACGAGGCAGCCGAAGACGAGGACGACGTCGAAGTGGTCATCGTCCGCGGCATCCGCACCAGCCTCGAGCAGTCGCTGGAACGCAAGCGACAGGCGGACCACTTTGTCGACGCGATCACTGCGGAAGACATCGGGGCATTCCCGGAGCAGAACCTGGCGGAGGCCCTGCAACGGATCAGCGGCGTCGCCATCGACCGCAAGAGCGGCGAGGGCAAGTTCGTCAGCGTCCGCGGGCTCGGTCCCCAGTTCGTGCAAACGACCATCGCCGGGCGTGTCTCGGCGTCCAACAACGCGCCGGGAAGCCACGACGGCCGGGGTCAGACCAACCCGAAATCCCGCGTCGTCGGATTCGACGCATTCCAGGCCGGGCTCGTGCAGGCCGTCGAAGTGCACAAGTCGCCCCGGGCGGATCACGTGGAAGGCGGGCTCGGCGGCTTCGTGGACATCCAGCCACGCAAGCCCCTGGAACTGGGCGAGCGGCACATCGCCTTCGCGCTGGACTCCACCATCAACGAGCTGGCGGACGACACCGCACCCGGCGTCTTCGCGCTCTTCAGCGATGTGTTGAGCGAGACGATGGGCTTTATGGTCTCGGCGCAGTGGGACAATCGGGTGTTCCGCTCGGACTCAATTCACCACTACGGCTTCATCAACAATCCGCTGCCGGTGGTGATTGACGGCGTGAACCTCGGGACTGGCTACTACCCGAAACAGATTCACGGGGAACTGCATCTCACCGACCGGGACCGCCTTAACATCTCCTCCGCCCTGCAATTCCAGCCTTCCGACCGTGTCGATGTGACCTTGGACATGCTGTACACCAAGAACGAGGCCTCGGAGATCGACTACTGGCGGTCCTTCCGCCTGTCCCAGGGGCATCCGAGGATCACCGCAGCGGAACGCTACGACGACAACGGGACCGGCATCTTCTCCATGGTCTCGACCTCGGGCGCGGGCGCGTTCATGCAGCACGCCACCGAGGAAGTCGACAACGTGGCGGTGAACTACGGTGCCAACCTGCAGTTGCAGGCGACGGACAGGCTTTCCCTCAACCTCGACGTGGCGGTGTCCGATACGGAAGCGCCCATCCAGAACCGCGACGCGCTGATGCGGAACACCCGGGCGCAGATGACCTACCACCAGAACGGCCCGGGCGGAATCCCCTCGCTGACCTCGACTTCGCCGTTGAACGATCCCGGTTTCTTCAGCGTCGTGAAGCAGTCGGTACAGGAGCACATCGTCGACGACTCGAACATCCAGTTCAGGGTGGACGCGACCTATGAACTGGGCGGCGACTGGCTCGACACGGTCCAGGTCGGCTTTCGTTCCTACAGCCAGGAACGCCGGGACAGATCGAGGTACTTGAACAGCAGGGCTTTCATCAATGATCCGATCTCCGATTTCGGCGGCGGCCTCGAATTCCCGGCGAATGCGGACTTCCTGGCCGCCATCGGGGCGGACATCCCCAACCGGGTCCTCAGTCCGCCCTTCTTCGCCCTGCAGGAGTCCTTCGTCACCCGCGCGGACGAGATCCGTGCCGGCGGCGGGTTCAACACGGGAACCGGCAAGTCCCTCGACGAATACACGTCCGGCCGCTTCAACGAAGACGTCGACCACGAGGACGACAGCACCGCGCTCTACGCCATGGTCACGTTCAGCGGCGAACTGGGCGACATACCCTATTCCGGCAATGTCGGCGTGCGCTACGTCGACAACGACACCAGCTCGGAGGGGCAAGTCGCGCAACCCTACGGCATCGACTTCAGCGACGAGACGGCACCCGAGATCCTCATAGGCGCCCCGGAGTTCATCAGTCAAGGACACGCATACGAGCACTTGCTGCCGTCCTTCAATGTCCGGCTCGATCCGCGGGACGACCTCGTGATCCGGCTGTCGGTCGCCAAAGTGATGAGTCGACCGGACTTCGGCCGAACGCGCCCCAACTTGAGCGTTCAGCCAAGAAACCGCACCATGCGGGGCGGCAACGCCGAACTCGACCCGACCATCGGGGTGCAGTTCGATCTGGCCGTGGAGTGGTATTTCGCGGACTACTCGATCTTCTCGGTGGGCCTCTTCACCAAGAACATGGAAGGGTTCATTCAGGATGACTTCGAGTCAGTCCCGTTCCCCAACATCATCGACCCCATAACGAACGCGCCCCTGATACTCGACCACTTCACGCCGCTCAACACGGCGGATTCGAGCCTGGTCGGCTTGGAGCTCTCGTTCCAGCGGACGATGGAGGGCCTGCTGCCGCCGCCATTCGACGGGCTCGGCGTGATCGCCAACTACACGTTGATCAATTCCGGGTCGGACTTCGTAAGCCAGAAGACGAATGCCTCGTACAGCGTTCCCGGCTTGTCCGACAACACGGTCAACTTCACGGTGTTCTACGAGAAGGGTCCGTGGAGCGGGCGCGTGTCGCACAACTTCCGCGACGAGTTCCTGGACAACATCGGCGTCGCCTGGCAGCCGCATCCCACGTTCGTCGAGCCGTACAGCCAGCTTGATGCGGCGCTCAGCTATGCGCTGAACGAGAAGCTCAAGTTCGCCGTCGAAGCCATCAACCTGACCGACGAGAACGTCTACTACTACCATCGGTTGGGAACGGGCACCCAGGATCACTTCGCGGCCGCGATCAACGCCGGGCGTCGGTTCCAGTTGGGCGTGCGCTACAAGCTGTAGGGCGTTGTTACTTCCCTGGTGGTCGGCTCGTCGCTTAAGCCGTCACCAGGGAAACGCAACCCAGCGGAACCAACGCTTAACGCGGGTTCTGGACCAAGGCGGCGGAACTCGGCGGGCACGGACAACGCCGCGGCAGGTGGGGCTGGCCTCAGCGGGCCCTTGGGCCGGGCGTGAGAGATTTCGTACCCGCCGTAGTGGTAATGTCCGGCATACGGGCGTCAAGGGGTGCGACATCATGGCCGCACTCCACAGACTCGGTAGTACGCAGCAATGACAACGGGAGAAGCCACCTCCAACAACGAACCGACCCGAAGCGCCCGGTTGGTCCTACCCGCATGGCTAGACGGAAGGACGATCGCCGTGTTGACGACCGTCGTGACTGCGGCGTTGACCCTGGGCACGATGATGCAGACGGCCCATTCGAACCTCGCGGGCAGCATCGACCAGGTTCGCCGGGATCTCGGCAACGACATCGACGAACTCCGCCGAGATCTCGGCAACGACATCGACGAAGTCCGTCGAGATCTGCGCAACGACATCGACAAGGTCCGCACAGAGCTCTCGTCGGATATTGCCGGCCTCGACAACCGCCTCCGCTCCGTGGAGGTCGACGTCGCGGCAATCCGTGCAGCGATGGTGGGATTCGACGCCCGGCTCAGTGCCGTCGAGGCGGATGCGCGACGGCCGATCAAGGCTGTACCGCCCAGCTAGCGTTCGCGAGCGGTGCCCATCTGGACAGTTGAGAGCGAGACGCGCACGGGCGATGAAGGCGCCGTAGGGGCGAGGCTATCGCGCCCGAAAGAGCGCGCCCTTGCCCGTGCTCGCCCCAACCCGGGCTTCGGTCAGGCGATGCGGGCGACCACAAGAGTCGCCCCTACGGCTCGTCGGATGAGAGTCGCGAGTAAAGGAGGCCGCGCCAGTGGCGGACAAACCGAACGTTCTGTGGATCAGTTTCGAGGACTGCCTGCCGCTCTACGGCTGCTATGGCGACCCGGTCGCGCGCACGCCGGCGGTTGACCGCCTCGCATCCGAAGGGTGCATCTATCCCCATGCGTTCTCGACGGCACCGATCTGCGCGCCGGCACGGGCGGCGGTGATCACCGGGATGTATCCGACCAGCATCGGTGCCCATCACATGAGGACAACCCGGGGTCAGGCCTACGATGCACCAGCGCCGCACTACGTAAAATGCCTGGGCGAGTACTTCCGGCGAGAGGGCTACTACTGTTCCAACAACGTCAAGACGGATTACCAGTTCGAGCCGCCGTTCGCCGCCTGGGATGACTGCTCCGACGCCGCGCACTGGAGAAACCGGCCCGATCCCACGATGCCCTTCTTCGCCGTTTTCAACCCGGAGTTCACCCACGAGTCGGGCATGTGGGAGGAGGACCGCAACTGGCCGTTCAACTACGTGGCGCCGCAGCGGATGCAAGACACCGACCCCGATGCCGTCGAGGTGCCGCCGTATTTCCCGGACACGCCCAGGGTCAGACGGAGCATCGCCAAGGACTACGACAACATCGCGCTATGCGACCAGGTGTTGGACGTGCTGCTCAGGCAGCTCGAGGAGGACGGCCTGGCCGACAACACGATCGTCGTGCACTGGAGCGATCACGGGCCGATGCCCCGGGGGAAACGCCACCCCTACGACCAGGGAATACGCTCCCCGATGATCATCCGGTGGCCGGGGATGATCGAACCCGGCACCACTAGCGACCGGCTCGTCAGCACCGTTGACTTAGGTCCGACGATGCTCAGCGCTTGCGGAATCACCGTGCCGCCGCATATGCAGGGTCGTGCCTTCCTGGGCGGGCATGCCGGATCCGAAAGGCAATACGTCCATGCATCCGTCGACCGTTCCGATGCCGACTACGACATGGTCAGGGCGGTTCGGAACAGGCGCTACAAGTACATCAAGAACTACTTCCCCGAAAAGCCGTACCTGCTCTGGAACTCGTTCCGCAACCGCCACCCGATCATGCAGGAGTGGTACCGCGCCTGGATGGAAGGCGAGCTGAACGAGACGCAGTCGATCATGTTTGCCGAAACACGGCCCATCGAGGAACTCTACGACACCCGGACCGATCCCTGGGAGGTTCGCAACCTTGCCGACGACGCGGGCCATCGGGACATACTTGAGCGAATGCGGGAGGAACTCGATGCTTGGCGGACTGAAACCGGGGACCTTGGACTGGTCGACGAAAGGGTCATGAAAGCCATCCATTATCCGAACGGCGAAAAACCCGTTTGCACCGAAGCCAGGTGCCTGGTTTTCACGGCGGACTCCTACGGGCAAACGCCGGCACCGGAGGCGTTCAGCCTGCCGCACCACCACCGGTTGCAGTTGTTCAGTCCAACCCAGGGATGCAGCATCTGCCACACGCTCGACGACGGCGACGCCCGCTGGCGGGTGTACACCGGGCCCATCCAGCTCCCACCCGGCAACCATCGCCTGAGGACGCGGGTCTCCCGAATCGGCTATCACGACAGTCGCGAAAAGACCTTTGAGATTAAGGTGGCACGGAGTAGGGGCGACGCTTGTCGTCGCCCGCGCCGGATATGATGGCTACTCCGTTAACGGGACGGGACAAGCCCGTCCCCTACGGTCCCGCGTACCTGGCCCGGGGTCGGTACTTCGATGGACGGAGTTGAGAGTATGGCAACAGGCACAATTGATATCGGTCAATTGCAGCGAGATGGCCTCACCGGGCCGTTCGAGTTGGCCGACCAGTCGATACTCGACGCGGTATCCGAGGTGGCCATCGGGCTACAGGCACTGCAACGGGCGCAGAACTCGCTGGCGACCCTTGCCGGGCAGGAACTCCGCCACACCACGTTGATCAACAGACACATGGCGTTCGGCGTGATAGGGGAACTCTTTCGCGACGCCAACCTGCAGTCCGTGGTGGCCGACTGTTTCGGCAAGGACCTCGTGCTCTGGCAGACGAAGTTCTTTCCGAAATACGAGGGCGTCGGCGAGAACCGATGGCACCACGATCGCATCGTCGAAAACGGCGATGATCCGATCAGAGTCTACGACACCAGCAATCACTTCTCCTTTGTCGTGGCCCTGTCGGATCTCGGCATGGAACACGGCAGGATCGAATACATCAGGGGATCGCATCTGCCCATCGACGGCTTCGACAGGGACATGCCGCGTCTGTTCGACGAGATGCCCGAGGTGGTCCATGACAGGATCACCCCGCTGACGCTCAGAAGAGGCGAGTTCGCGGTCTTCCATTCCGCATTGCTGCATCGCAGCCTGGCCTACGGACACAGGGAGGAGGACTGGCGTCCGGGCTACTTCGGCGCCCCCAACCCGGAGCTCCGCAGGAACGCCGACATCCGGTCCGGGAGAATCTCGTTGGCCGCACGGCTCGCCAGGAAAGGCACGGTCATTCCCGAAAGATACGGTTCGAATCCAGCCGGGGCCGCGCACGCGATTGCCGAGCCGATTCCCTACTACCGCGCCACCGTGGATCAGGACCATGGCAACGGATCAGTTGTGATGCCTTTCAACTAGGAAAGGCGAATGAAATGGCCCTCGCTGCAAAAGCGTTGCCTGCCGGGCTTGATCCTGCTGTTGGCGATCCCATCCATGGCGGAACCGCCGGCCTATCGGCACGGCATTTCACTCCTGCATGAACTGAAGTACCCCGCCGACTTCGAGCACTTCGAATACGCCAACCCCGACGCGCCGAAAGGCGGCGAACTGAGGCTCGCGGCAACCAACCCGATCCGGAACTTCGCCGGCGTGCCGGGAACCGGCGTACCGGGCGCACAGGGCTTGGGGAGAACCGTCGACCGGCTGATGATCCGCTCGGCGGATGAACTCTCGGGCCTGTACGGCCAGCTTGCCGACGGCATTGCGCTCGCCGCCGACCGGCGATCCCTATTCATCCGGCTCAACGACAAGGCGCACTGGCACGACGGCGTACCGGTAACGACGACGGACGTGAAGTTCTCCTACGACGAACTGTTGAAGCGTGCCTTCGGGAAGGTCTACCTCCAGTCATGGATCGAAGCGCTGGAGATCGTCAACGCCAGGGAGTTGATCATTCACCACCGGCGCGCGTTCACGAATTCGAACCTGGTGGCCTTGACCTGGTTCCCGATCCGACCGGCGCACTACTACGCCGGCAAGGACTCGAGCACGCCGACCCTGGTACCGCCGGTGGGCAGTGGTCCCTATCGCGTGGCCGATTTCGACGCCGATTTCGTCCGCTACGAGCGCGTCGAGGACTACTGGGGAAGGGACATCCCGGTCAACCGCGGTCGATACAACTTCGATGCGATCCGCTACGACGTCTATCGCGACGCGACGGTCGCGAGGGAAGCGATTCGAAAAGGACTGTTCGACATCTACTTCGAGACCGATATACGGCATTGGGTCTCGTCCTACGACATACCGGCGCTGGCAACCGGGTCGCTCGTCATGGAAACGCGATCGGTGCAGAAGTTCATTGGCCTCGCGACCGGAATCGTGCTGAATCTCGATCGGCCGAGACTGCGGGATGTCCGCGTCCGCGAAGCACTGACACTCGCCTTGGATTTCGAGTGGCAGAACCGCGTTTTCCAGTACGGTTCGCAGACGCGCGCGACGAGCTACTTCGCCAATTCGCCGTTTGCCGCAACCGGACCTCCCACGCAGGCCGAACTGGCGGTGCTTGCCCCCTACCGCGACCGCCTGCCCGAACGGGTGTTCACACAGGCGTTTCGCCTACCGGTCTCGGACGCCACTAGATTGAACCGCACGGCACTCGAAAGAGCGCGAAACCTGTTTGCCGAAGCCGGCTGGACCCTCAAGGACGGACGCCTGGTCAACGCCGCAGGCCAGGTATTCGAACTGGAGTTGACGACGCAGAATCCCGCGCAGCGTCGGGTGCTTCTGCCGTACATCGAGGCCCTGGAGACCCTCGGCATCGATGCTCGTCTGCGACTGCTCGACAACGTGGCGTGGGTGAACAACCTGAGAAAGCGCGACTTCGACGCCTACGTCCGCGGGCACGACTTCCTGAATCCCCCGTTGGGGGAACTTGAGAGCTATTTCGGTTCCGGGACCGCGGATCTGGAACTGGGGGGCAACATGGCGGGGCTGCGCAACCCGATCGTCGACGCGCTCATCGACCACGCGGAGCGGATGGTGGGGTCGCTGGAAGAGGCGATGACGGCCTGCCGGGCGCTGGATCGCGTGTTGCTATGGGGGTTCTACCACATCCCGTTGAACATTCCCGACGAAGAACGGTTCGTGCGTTGGGACAAGTTCGCGCGGCCCAAGGGCGAGGCGGTCGCGAAGTACGAATACCTGGTCGGCAGTTCGGTGCGTATCCTCGACAGCTGGTGGATCGACCCGGACAAGGCCGGTGCTACTTCTGCGCCGTACAGCGACACAAAGGTAAGGTAGACAATGGCTTCAAGAGACTTCCGCGGCACGATCGGGATCACGGTCAAGGACTCGGTACCGGACTGGACCGCACCCATCACGCGGCCGGACGCGCCCAACGTCCTTGTGATCCTCTTGGACGACACCGGTTTCGGCAACCTCGGCTGCTACGGCTCGACAATCGACACCCCCAACATGGATGCGCTCGCCGCCAACGGACTGCGCTACAGCAACTTCCACGTCACGCCGTTGTGCTCGCCCACCCGGGCATCGTTGTTGACGGGGCGCAACCACCATGCGGTCGGCATCGCGACGATCACCACCTTCGGCGACAACGGCTATCCCAACCAGCGGGGCCGAATCACCCGCCACGCCGCCACCCTGGCGGAGATGCTCGGCGAGGAGGGCTTTGCCACCTTCGCCCTCGGCAAATGGCACTTGAACCCCACCGAACACAACTCGGCCGCAGGCCCCCACGACGAATGGCCGTTGAACCGGGGGTTCGACCGGTTCTACGGGTTCCTGCCGGGCGCGACCGATCAGTTCCACCCGGAGCTGACCTACGACAATCATCCCGTCTACCCGCCGAGGACCCCGGACGAGGGCTATCACCTCACCGAGGATCTGGTGGACCACGCCATCGAGTTCGTCGACGATCTCAAAGCCATCCATGCGGACACGCCTTTCTTCATGTACTTCGCCACGGGCGCCATGCACTACCCCCACCAGGCCCCGAAGGCCTACATCGACAAGTACCGCGGTTGTTTCGACGAGGGATGGGATGTTCTGCGGCAGCGCTACTTCGAGCGGCAGGTCGAACTGGGCATCGTTCCGCCCGGAACCCGCCTGGCACCGCCGAATCCCGGCGTGAAACCCTGGGAAGAACTGAAGTCGAACGAAAGGAAGTTCGTGTGCCGTCTGCAGGAGGCATGGGCGGGATTCCTCGAACACACGGATGCAGAGATCGGCCGCTTGATCGGGCATCTCGACACCATGGGCGTGCTCGATGACACCCTGGTGATTCTCACCGCGGACAACGGCACGAGCCAGAACGGCGGACCCTTCGGGGTGATGAACGCCGGTCCGAGCGGGGCCCGCAACGCGACGAGAAGCGGACTGACCCTCGGCGAGACGATCGGGCGACCCGAGCCCGAAGAGGATTTCGATGCCATCGGTGAGAGACTCGACGATATCGGCGGGCCGAAGAGCAACAGCGACATCCCCTGGGGTTGGTCGCAGGTCGGGAATACGCCGCTTAAGTGGTACAAGCAGGACACGCACGGCGGCGGCGTGCGCGTTCCCTTGATCGTTCACTATCCGCGCCACATCGAAGATGGCGGGACTGTGCGCGGCCAGTTCCACTACGTCACCGACATCGCTCCCACCATACTCGAGATTCTCGACGTCGAGCCCAAGGCGAGCTATGGCGGCTACGATCAGATGCCGATCGCGGGAACGAGTCTCGCGTATACGTTCGGCGACGGGGACTGCCCGACCCGAAAGCCGATTCAGCACTTCGAGATGCTGGGCAAACGCGGCCTCTGGCACGACGGCTGGAAGGCGGTCAGCCGCCACGAGCCCGACGAGGACTACGACGCCGAGCAATGGGAACTCTACGATCTCGAGCTGGACTTCTCGGAGACGAACGACCTCGCGGCAGCCGAGCCCGAACGTCTGCGCAAGATGATCGACATGTGGTGGGTGGAGGCGGGGCGCCACGGCGTGCTGCCATTGGATGATCGCCATGGATGGCGCCGTCCGGGAGGAACCGACACCGCCACGTACCATTTCGTCCCACCGATGGCGCACGTCCCACGAGCACAGTCGCCAACCCTGGGTCGCGGCAACTGGTCGCTGGCTGCGGACATCGAGATTCCGGACGCGGAGACCGAGGGCGTGATCTACACCCAGGGATCGTTCCTGGATGGAATCTCGCTGTTCATCCAGGATGCGGCGCTATGCCTCGTGTTCAACGTGCTGGGCGAGGCGATCACGGGCCGATCAAAGACGGCGCTCGCGACGGGCCGTACGAGCGTCGGCTTGCGCTTCGAACGGGGCGAGGACGACACGGGGACAACCATCCTCCTGGCGGACGGGCTGGAAGTCGGTTCGGTCGACATCCCGGACGTGACGCGGATGTCGAAGATGCGCGGCGTGGATGTCGGCCTGGACCGCCATGCTCCCAGCACGGATCTCTACGAAGCGCCCTTCGATTTCACCGGAATCATCCATTGCGTGGACATTACGCTCGAGCGGCATTGACGCCCGATCCGTCGGACGACTTAGGCATATCATCAACCTTCAACGGAGGTCAGCCATGGCAAAGAGACGCTTCACCCAACCGGATCTCGCCGATGCGGTAGAGGGCCGGGTGGGTCCGTACCGACTGGCAATGGTGTACCGGCACGTCACCGGCGACCAGGGCCCGACGATCCACGTCTTTGGTCCCGTGGAAGGACAGCACCGGGAAATCCTGCGCTTCGACTGTTTCGACAACGTGCCCCACGTTCACCTCGGCATCTCCTACCTGGACGAACCCGTCCAGATGATCGACTCGGCGAAACCCTTCGAGTGGGCCCTGGACGAAATTGTCGAACGACTCCCCGACTACCTGGCCCGTTCCCGGGCCGGGCCCGATCTGCCCGACGACTGGCGCCTTGCAGCCGGGCGAGCGGCAAAGGCGTTCAGAAGGGCGAGCGCCCGAGCATAACCGCCGAGCGATACCCATGCTCAGCACAACCCAAGTCGGAGACTACGAGCGCAACGGCTACCTCGCCGTCGAGAACGTCCTGACCGGGGCGGAGTTGGAGGAACTACGGCGCCTGACCGACGAGTTCGTCGAAGAGTCCAGGAGAGTCACCGAGAACGACGCGATCTTCGACTTGGAGCCCGGCCACACCGCGGCCTCGCCCAGTCTGCGGCGCATCAAGCACCCCATCAGCAAGCACCCGACCTATGCCAAGTACGCCAGCCACGGCCCCATCCTAGACATCGTGGAATGCCTCTTAGGCCCCAATCTGCGCTACCACAACAACAAGCTGAACATGAAGAACCCCGACAACGGATCGGCCGTGCAGTGGCACCAGGACTGGGCGTTCTACCCGCACACGAACGACAGCATCCTCGAGGTCGGCATCGCGCTCGACGACATGACCGAGGACAACGGGGCGCTGATGGTGATTCCGGGCAGCCACCAAGGCCGGATCTGGGACCATCACCAGGACGGCCTCTTCGTCGGCGCGATCACGGATCCGGCGTTCCGGGCCGACGATGCCGTACCGGTCACGGTCAAGGCAGGCGGGATCACGCTGCATCATGTTCGGATGGTGCATGGCTCGAAGCCCAACGAATCGAGCCGCCCGCGGCGCATGTTCTTCATCGGCTTCTACGCGACGGACGCCTGGCCGCTCATACCCGGTGCGGATTCCCTCGAAGACCTCGACGGCCGAATCGTGCGCGGCAAGCCGACCTTGGAGCCACGGATGAAGGAGCTGCCCGTACGCCTGAGCCTGCCTCGGGTCCCGGGCGGCAGCATCTACGAGCAGCAAGAGAAGCTTCGCAACCCGTTGCTGAAGTCCGATTCGTAGGGGCGACGCTTGTCGTCGCCCGCGAAGAGCGCGCGGCTTCGGTCCGTCACCACGAGAATGCGCAGCATTCTCGAACGCGCCCGCAAGGGCGCGTCGGGACGGGGCAAGCCCGTCCCCTGTGTTTCCCCCGCACGTCTGCACATGCGCTACGGTATCGAGTTCGACCAACAGATCGCGAGGATCCATGAGCCAAGCCAACGTCAACGACGACCCCTACATGTACAACGGCTTCCCGATGAACACGCCGATGGACATCCGGCTTGGCCTGACGAACGAGGACGGCATCCACCACAAGCTGCGCTGGGGGATCATCTCGGCGTCTTCCATCTCCTCCGACTGGGTGAAGTCGTTGCAGGACGTTCCGGGTGCCGAGTTCGCCGCCATCGCCGCCCGGGACATCGACCGCGCCCGGGCATTCGCCGACGCCCACGAGATCCCCACGGCCTACGACTCCTATCAAGCCCTTTGCGAAGATCCCGACGTCGACATCGTCTACATCGCATCCAAGACCTGGGACCACCACCGCGACCTGATGATGGCCATTGCCGCTGGCAAGCACGTGCTCTGCGAAAAGCCGTTCACGGACACGGCGGACCAGGCCAAGGCGGCGTTCGAGGCCGCCGACAAGGCCGGCGTGGTGTGCTGGGAGGGCATGTGGCTGCGCTTCTTCCCCGCCGTCGAACACGCCAGAGCCGCCATGGAGCGCGGCGATATCGGTGACATCCGGGTCGTGCAGGCGGACTATCCCGACCGGGTCTACGCCTTGAATCCCGCCATCACCGGCTTCGGTGCCGCCGAAATGCCCGTCATCGCCGCAGCGGGCCGAAAAGCCCGGGCACAGCCCCATGCCAACGGGGTGTACTCCGCCCACGGCGGATCGCCCAGCGCTGCCGTCCTGCAGTACTCCGACCAGGAAGGCATCGCCGTCATCACCTTTCCCAACGGCCGTTTCATCGAGGAGTCGCAGTACATCGGCACGAAGGGGCGCATCACGATCGAGACGCCGTCGCACCATCCGAGCGCCGTGACGATCCGCACCGGACGGCCCCCGCGTCGCGGCACGCGCCGGCAGGAAGGCAAGCCCGTGATCGAACTCGATCCGCACCAAGGCTGGACCGGCGACTGGATCGAGACCCATTGGAACCAGGACCGCAACCCGAGCAGCGGACCGTTCAATCAAGTGGAGAGATTCGAGTATCCAGTCCCAACACCTGCCCCCATCACGCGTGGACAGCCTCCCGGTTCACGCTGGAACGGCGAACGGCTCATCACCTACAAGGGCTGGACGTGGCACGGGGGAAACCAGCACGGCTTCACCTACCAGGCGCAGGCCGTGCACCGCTGCATGGCAGCCGGCCTCAAGGAACTGCCGCAGTGGACCACCGCAGAGTCGATCCGCGTCTGCGAAATCATCGACGAGATCAACCGGCAATGCGCCGAGCGCGGGTTCTAGCGAGGTCATCCCAAAGACCTCGGCGTCGAGTCCGTAGGGGACGGGCTTGTCCCGTCCCGGAGTTCTCGTAGGGGACGGGCTTGTCCCGTCCCGTGCCGAACTCGAGCGGGCGACCACAAGGGTCGCCCCTACGGGCCGATGATCGAGGCGCCGGCCAGGCGCCAGCCCGCTTCCCGCCTGGCCACGAGGAACACCGCCTGGCATGACGAACCGTTGACGTTCCGCCACGTCGCTGCGGCGACGATGCCGTCCCTTCCCTCGCGTACCGGCCGGATGTCCTCGACCGTTCGCGGTGGCTCTGCATGGAGTTTGTCGGCGACTTCCGACGCATTCCCGTAGCGGTCCACCCGACCAACGCCGACGTTCGTGAAGGGATAGATGAGCGTTTCCGTTGCGGCGCCGATATCTCCCGCCGCCCAATTTTCCAGGTGCGCCGCGACGACGCCTAGAGGCGCCGAGGAATCAAGCACTTCCCCCTCGGTGAAGGAATCGGTTCCGAAACGCGCCTGGATGCCCCAGGACCCGTCAATCCGGGTCACGATGTAGGTCACCCGATTGCGCAGGATCGGCTCGTCGTTGGCGTTGTAGCGCGTCCAGCCTCCCGCCAGGTGGACCTTGTCGGCGGATTCGTGGATTCGGACTGGCTCGACTCCCACCGACCGCACCCAGCCGGTGGCTTCGCGTGCCGTCCACGACGCCCGGGCCGCGTAGTCTTCGGGCGTTGGGTAGTAGGGGCTGTTTCCTGTCGCCGACACGCGGGTATGCGGATAGCTCATCACGGCCGCCCACGCGTGCGCGTCCTTGGCGCTGTCGGCACGGAAGAACTCGTAGTACGGGTCTTCGGGCGCTTGGAATATCTTCGACATGCTCGACTCCTTTTAGGACCATTCCACGTCTTGGCGGGCGGGGTTGCCGCCTTGCCGGTGCCGCCACGGCCGGGCGTTGTCGTCCCACGGGTGGGCGGCCAGCCACTCCTCGCTCATCGCGACGCCGAGACCGGGACCGGGAGGCAACGCGAAATAGCCATCCTTCTGTACGGGGAAGTCGCCGACGGTAGCCTCCTGGTACCAGGCGTGGATTCCCCCTTCCTGGATGAGGAAGTTCGGCGTGCACGCGTCGAGGTGAAGCGACGCGATGGTGGCGAACGGCCCGTAGCAGTTGTGGGGCTGAATCCCGACATAGTGTGCTTCGGCCATCGCCGCGATCTTCTTGAGTTCCAGGATGCCACCGGCCTGCACGATATCCGGCTGGATGAGGTCCACCGCATGCAAGGGGAACAGTTCCGCGAAATCGAACTTGGTCAACAGCCGTTCGCCGGTGGCGATGGGGATGTTCACATGGTCGGAGACCTTCTTCAGGGCGTCGAGGTTCTGCGGCGGCACCGGCTCCTCGTAGAAGAACGGCCGGTACTCCTCCAAGCGGTTGCCGACCCGGATCGCGTCCGAGGGCGACAGGCGACCGTGCACCTCCACCAGGAGTTCGACGTCGTTGCCCACGGCCTCTCGAACCGCCTTCATCTTCTCGATGGCAAGATCCTCCGAATCCCGGTCGATGAAGATCCCGCGATGTTCGAACGGGTCGCCCTTCAGCGCCGTGAGACCCTGCTCGACGTGGTTCATGGCGTTCTCCACCGCGAGTTCCGGCGTCGGTCCGTCCCAACGGCCGTAGGTCCAGATCCGGTCGCGCATCCTGCCGCCCAGCAGTTCGTACACGGGCGCTCCCAACGCCTGGCCCTTGATGTCCCAGAGGGCAATCTCGATGCCGCTGATGGCACACATCTGGATCACGCCGCCCCGGACATGGAAGTGGTGGTAGAGGGTTTGCCAGTGGCGTTCGATTTCCATCGGATCGCAACCGGTGATCACCTTGCCGAACTCCTCGATCATCGTGGCGGCCGCCAGCGGACCGCACGTTGCTTCTCCCCAGCCGGTGAGGCCCTCGTCGGTCTCGATCTTCACGAAGACGAAGTTGCGGGTGACCTTGGTAGGACTGGCGGCGGGGAAGGCTTTCACCGAGGTGATCTTCACGGACTGTCTCCTAGCTGCGACTGCCAAACCGACCATTAGACCACCAAATCCCAGCCTGATGGCGGCAAAGACCCTTCGGGCGCACGAACCTTTGGTGACGGTGCCGTAGGGGACGGGCTTGTCCCGTCCCGCACCCTACGCATGCGATCGCTACGTGACGAGGTCCATCGGCAGATGGTCGATGCGATTGAGGTAGCGCAGCATTACGGCGTCGCCATCGAAGTCAAGCCGGCTGATGCCCGTGTTGTGATTGCTGAAACGAATGTCCGGTACGTACCGACCCAGCAACAGGTGCTGGATCAGCAGGCTGATGAAGGTTCCGTGGCTGACGATGGCGACCCGCGCCTCCTGGCGGGCGATGTCTCGCCGGACGTCCTCCGCCACGCGTGCGGCACGGCGCACAAGGTCGTCGCGGGATTCGAAGGGACGATTCCACCACCCGGCCTCCGTGACTGCATCCGGCAGTTCGAAGCCTGGGAACTGCGTCTCTATCCGCTCTCGGGTCAGGCCGGCATGGCCGATGGCGCCGCGGCCATCCCTGTGGTCCAGCCAGATTCCCCCCTCCTCGTGGACATCGAGCCAAATCTCGGGGACGAGTCCCAACGCATCCGCAATGGGCCGCGTGGTCTCCAACGCCCGCAGCATCGCACTGGTATAGAGCTTGTGGATTCCGTGTCCGTGTCCGGCGGGCGTCCCGTCGCGCACATCGGTCTTGTCGGCTTCTTGTGCGAGATACCTAGCCACGCACTCCGCTTGGGCATAGCCCGCGCGCGTTAGGCGCGGATCCGATGTGCGTGGCGTCTCCTCGGCCGCATTCGCCTTGGACCGGCTGCAAAGGCGTTGTTTTGCGATTGGCCATGCCGGATCAGATACAGTTCGGTCACGTCGGCTCACGTTCCCAGCGCATCGTGGAAGGTGAGGAACGTTGCCAGCGCCAGTTCGGGATGTTCCAGCATGCCGTTGTGTCCGACGTCTTCGAGTATGGCGAGCTGGGCGTTCGGGGCGTTGGCGGCGATGACGCGGCTGGACACCAGGTTGGGATCGTGGCTGCCGGTGCCGATGAGCACGGGCATGGCGAGTTTGCCCACGATCGTCGACAGCTCGAATTTCCGGGCAGCCTGCGTCGCCCGCGCGACTTCGTCCGGATGCCGATGCTCCGTAATGCCCCGAGGCATGGGGCTCGACTCGATGCCCGCTTCCCGGCGCAGTTCCGCCGCCCGCTTGGTCCCCTCCCGTTGCGCCGCCACATCGGCCGGGTCCGTGTTGGCGGCGTAGAGGGCCGCGGAGATCACCCGGTCGGGGTTGAAAGCGCAGAAGACCATCGCCGGCCTCGAACCCCAGGACTGCGACCAGACGTGGCAGCGTTCGATTCCCAAGTGGTCGAGCACGTCGCAGGCGTCCTGAGCGTACTGCTCAAAGGTGTACTGCGTATCAGGGTCCGCCGCCGGCGAACTCTCGCCAAGGCCGCGGATGTCGATGCGCACCACGCGGAACCGCTGCACCAGTCTTGGAACCAAGTTGTCCCAGGTGCGGACCGTGCACGTGCCCGGCGGCCACAGCAGGAGCGCCGGGTTGTTCTCGTCGCCGTCGACCTCCACGTGCAGCGTGGCGCCGTCTACTCTCACTTTCATAGCCAATTCCCGTCTGTTGTCGGCGGTCAGGTCTGCTGGGACCAGCGGCTCCGACCTGCCATGCGCTATGTTAAATCCCGGGGCCGCCGTCGGTGGTGGATTGTATGCCTCCGCCGAACTCGACACGCCCTCCGGCCCGTCGATCGTCGTCGTGGCGCTGATCCTGTTCAGCGTGACGCGCTTGCGTTGGCCGAAGGTCGAATCACGCGGCTAGAACCACATCCCCATTCAGAACAACAGTTGCACCGTTTCCCCGTGGAACTCCGCGAGGATGGACCGGAAGGCGGGCAGAATCGGTTCCGCCGCATTGCCCGCGTTCCATCGCACCCACGCTTCGGTCAGCCGCCCGACAACATCCGGTCGGCCCGCCGCGTAGTTCACGGTCTCGGAGGGATCGTTCCGCAGGTCGTAGAGCAACGTGATCTGACCGCTCGGCGAGTCGTTCGGCCAGCCCTCTTCGGGGGGATCCAAACGACCCGGGTGGTCCTGCTTGCGCAAGTCACTGCGGTTGTAGTGAATGAGTTTCCAGCGCTCGTCCCGCACGGCCCAATTGGGCTCGGCACGCCAGAACAGGTAGTCGTGCGGCGCGCCGCCGTCGGTCCCATCGAGGTATGGAACCAAGTTGACGCTGTCGTCGCCGACCTCGCTCTGGCCCGCGGCGCCGAGGAAGGTATCCATGAGGTCGAGACTGGATGCCGGATGTTCGAAGACGGTGCCTTCCGGCAACCGATCCGGCCAACTGACGATAAACGGTACCCGTACCCCGCCTTCATGGAAGTAGCGTTTGTGGCCTCGCAACGGTGCATTCGAGCATGCATCCGCAACGTACTCCGCACAGCCGTTGTCGCTCAGGAAGACGATCAGGGTTTGTTCCCGAATCCCCTGTCGTTCCAGCGCGCCAACCACCGCGCCGACGCTGTCGTCGAGGGACGCGACCATGGCCGCGTAGATACGAGTCGCGTCGTGATCGATGTGCCGGTACCTGTCGAGATACCTGGCCGTTGCCTGCAACGGCGTATGAGGCGTCTTGTGGCTGAGAAACAGGAAGAACGGCGCCCCGGACCGGCGCTCGATGAAGTCGACCGCCTCGGTGGTGAACCGGTCGGTGAGGTAGTCCGTCACCACGACTTCCTCGTCGAGGCCACGGCCCATGGTGTTCGGTCCGTCGCGCACGCCTCCCCAGGACTCGACACCTGGCACGCTCGGGCCGATAAAGATGGAACCGCCCCCACGAATCCGAAGAACTCGTCGAAGCCCCGGTTGATCGGATGGTGTTGGGGTTGGGAACCGAGGTGCCACTTGCCTACGAGGCCGGTGTGATAGCCAGCCGACCGCATCGCATCGGCGATGGTTTGTTCCCCGGTCGACATCCCCGCGGTGAGATCGCGGCCCGCCGGATTGAACTCCCAGCCGTGACGCTGCTGGTAGCGCCCGGTCATCAGCCCCGCGCGCGACGGACTGCATACCGGGTGGGATACGTAACCCTGGGTGAGCCGGACGCCGCGCGTCGCCAAGGCGTCGATGTGGGGCGTGGCGATGGTCTCGCCGCCATTTGCGCCGATGTCGCCGTAGCCGAGGTCGTCCGCGAGGATCAGGACCACGTTGGGCTGCGCTTGTGTTGTCGCCGTCGCGACGATCATCGCTGCGGCCAACACCCGGTGCCCCACCATACTGCCTCCCGCCCGGTACTACCGCTGCAAAGTGTACGCCTATCGGGCGACCGTACGGGTCACCGGCCCGCGCTCAATAGCCGCCGTCGTGATCCCGGTTGAACAACCGGATGGCGGTCCCCGCCGAGCGCGGATCGGTTCGTACGCTGGTGACCTCGCCCTTGCCACCGGCATCTTGTTCGTAGGCAGCTCGACGACCGCTGGTCAGGGGATGCATAACGCCCGCGCCGTAGGGCCAGACGCCAGGCTCTTGCCGGATGAACCGACAGATCCGCTGGGCGTGCGGGGATAACGTCTCCCAGATCTCGTACGGCATCGTCTTCTGAGAGCCGGAACCGCCACGCCAGCCCGCGGAGTATTCGATGCTCGGCAGCGCGCGGATCTCCCGCGACAGGTTCGGTGTTGCGCCATGCCAGGTCCGGACATCGCGGAAAATGGCCGAGCCCGCCGGCGCCCCCACCAACGTGGACAGGCGCATCCACTCCGGTTCTTCCTCGGGCACCGGGGGCGGTTGCGTGGCGGTCTGCGTACCGGGAATCTCCCGGATCGGACCGTTCTCCCAGGTCAAGTCCGTCATCGTGAAGTTGATGGTCACGCCGGTCGGCGTCCGATCCATGACCAGGCGTTGGGTCCGGAAGTCGAGATCGGCAAAGGAATTCACCGGATCGGCGTCACCGCCCTGGCGGCGGAAGTAGGCCAGCCGCCTCTCGGCATCGTCCCCCGCCGGCTGTGCGTCCACGCCGTCCGTATGCAGGTGCTGGTACTCGATGGCCCCGGGCAGGCTCAGGTCGCCGCCCCCGCCCCAGACCAGGTAGTCGTCCGTGGTGAAGATCTCGGCGAGTATCGGTGTCGTGGTGGGCAGGTCGATCATCGAGGTCCAGGCCGGATCGTGCATCATCTGGCGAGAACCCGAGGTCGTGCCGTAGCAGTACCGGTGCGGCAGCCGACCCGTTTCGGCCATGTACTTGCGACCGTCGCGACCCGGATAGGCGAGTATTTCCCTAAGCCTGCGCGCGCAGCCCTCGCGGAACAGCGCCAGGTGCTGCTCGTCGAGCGCGTCCCTTACCACGACGAAACCGTCCCGCCGATAGATCCGGGCGGCCCGTTCGACCTCGTCAGGCATGCAGATTTCAAGACCCCGGATGCCGTTGTTGGCCCGCAGGTGTTCGCGCAGCGCCTCGACGCCCGGATCGTCAGGAACCCGGCGAGCGGGCGTGCGCGGATCGGGCTCGCCGAAGCCCTTCTTCCGCAAGGGGGTTCCCTCGTCGTCAACCACTTCGTTGGGAAGGGTCGCCGGGTCCCAGCCGATGGGCGTCGGACCATGTACGCGGTAGTTGGCGAGATCGCTGTCCATGGACGTTCCTGCTCGCGTTCCTAGCCTAAGATTGTACGAGCCTTCGGAGCCGCTGGCCCTAGCCCGTGAACGCCTGAATGCCCGTCTGGGCTCTTCCCAGAATCAAGGCGTGGATGTCGTGCGTGCCCTCGTAGGTGTTCACGGTCTCCAGGTTCATGACGTGGCGGATCACGTGGTATTCGTCGGAGATCCCGTTGCCGCCGTGCATGTCCCGGGCCATGCGGGCGATGTCCAGCGCCTTGCCGCAGTTGTTGCGTTTCAGGAGCGAGATGCTCTCCACGGGGAGGCGATCCTCATCCATCAACCGGCCCATGCGCATGCAGCCCTGCAATCCCAGCGCGATCTCGGTCTGCATGTCGGCGAGTTTCTTCTGGATCAACTGGTTGGCGGCGAGCGGCCGGCCGAACTGGGTTCGGTCCAGGGTGTATTGGCGGGCGGCGTGCCAGCAGTACTCGGCGGCACCCATGGCCCCCCAGGCGATGCCGTAGCGGGCGCGGTTGAGACAACCAAAGGGGCCACTCAGGCCGCTCGCATTCGGGAGAAGATTGGCCTCCGGGACGGCGACGTCATCCAAGGCGATCTGCCCCGTGGCCGACGAGCGCAGACTCATCTTGCCTTGGATGGTGGGTGTGTCGAACCCGGGCGTGCCCCTTTCTACGAGGAACCCGCGAATACGGCCGTCGAGCTTTGCCCAGATCACCGCGACATCGGCAATGGGCGCGTTGGTGATCCAATTCTTCGCACCGTTCAGGACAAACCCGTCGGCCGTTTGCTCGGCACGGGTGGCCATGCTGCCCGGATCCGAACCATGGTCGGGTTCGGTGAGTCCGAAGCATCCCACCCACTCGCCGCTGGCGAGCTTGGGCAGGTATCTGGCGCGTTGCTCCTCGCTGCCGTAGGCGTATAACGGGTGCATGACCAGCGACGACTGCACGCTCATCGCCGAACGGTAGCCGGAGTCGACGCGCTCAACTTCCCGCGCCATCAGTCCGTAGGACACGTAGTTCACGCCCGCGCACCCGTATTTTGGCGGCAGCGTGGCGCCGAGGAGGCCCAGTTCGCCCATCTCGTTCATGATCTCCCGGTGGAAGCGCTCGTGGCGGTTTGCCTCCAGTACCCGGGTCATGAGTCTTTCCTGGGCGTATGCGCGGGTCGTGTCGCGGATCAGGCGTTCGTCCTCGTCGAGTTGTTCATCGAGTAGCAGCGGATCGCTCCAGCTGGACGCGGCGTCTGGCATGTTCTTCTCCGGTTACGAATGGGCGGTCGAACGGACCGCGTCGCGCGCTCTTCGCATCGCGTCGCGCAGTTGGATCGCGGCGTTCCTCGCCGCCTTGGCGAAACCGTCGCCTTCGCCGGCGTAGATGACACTCCGGGACGCGTTCACGACGAGTCCTGCGCCCGTCTCGTCCAGACCGTGGGCGAAAACGGCGTCCACATCGCCGCCCTGGGCACCCACCCCCGGTACGAGAAACGGCAGGCGCGGTGCCCGTACTCTCACCCTGCCCAGTTGTTCGGGATACGTCGCACCAACCACCAGCATCATGTTGTCCCGGTCGTTGGCGACAGCCATATCCGCAACGCGAAGGTAGGCGGGATCGTCCTCCGGATAGTCCTGTAGCCAGGCGCTGTCGGGATTGGACGTAAGGCAGAGGATCACCGTCCCGCGGTCGGGATACGCCGCATAGGGCGCGATGCTGTCCCACCCCAGATAGGGATTGACCGTCGCGGCGTCGGCGTCGTAGCGCTCGAACAGTTCGCGAGCGTACTGCTCGGCAGTGGCGCCGATGTCGTTGCGCTTGGCGTCGAGAATCACCGGAATCCCCGGGTGTTCTCGGTGGATATGGGCGATCAGGGCCTCCAGGTCGCTCTCCGCCCTTTCCGCAGCGAAGTACGCGATCTGGGGCTTGAAGGCACAGACGAGATTGGCTGTCGCGTCGACGATCTCGCGGCAGAACTCGAACACGGGTCTGTCGGACTGCGTAGCAGGCATGCGGTCGCGCCGCGGGTCGAGTCCCACGCACAGCGCGGAGTCGGAATTCCGCCAGGATTGGCGAAGGCGGTCGTGGAAGGTCTGAGACACGAGCGCATTGTAAGCCCGTTGCGCCGGAGGGCTGACCATCGTTTAGACTGGCTCGTTTCGATGATCGCCGGAGTACCCATGAGCCGCGACTGGAGCGAGCCCGTCCGCTATCCCGATCCTGCCGTGAAAGTGCTGGATCGGCGCTTCCGGCGTTACGTACTCGGCAGCGCCGCCGTGGAAAGGTTGTACGTCGGCTGCCGATGGGCGGAGGGGCCGGTCTGGTTCGGCGACGGACGCTACCTGTTGTGGAGCGATATCCCCAACGACCGCATCCTGCGCTGGGACGAGATCACCGGCTCGGTCACCACCTTCCGCGAGCCCGCCGACAACGCCAACGGCAATACCCGGGACCGCCAAGGGCGTCTCGTGACCTGCGAGCACGGCGCACGACGGGTCACGCGCACCGAGCACGACGGCACCGTGACCGTGTTGATGGACAGTCTCGACGGCAAACGTCTGAACGCACCCAACGACGTCGTGGTCCATGCCGACGGCGGCATCTGGTTCACGGACCCGGGCTACGGCATCCACGTCAACTACGAGGGGCACAAAGCGCCGTTCGAGTTGCCGGAACGGACCTACCGGCTGGATCCCGATACCTTGGTGCCCACCGTGGTGGACGAGACCCTGGTCAAGCCCAACGGCCTAGCCTTCTCGCCAGACCAATCAGTTCTCTACATCGTGGATACAGGCGCGTCCCACAAGCCTGGTCATCCCCGCACCATCAGCGCATTCGACGTCATCGACGGCAAGACGCTCGCCAATGGGCGCATCTTCTGCGACATGGGCAACTGCAGTTCGGACGGCATCCGGGTCGACATCGACGGCAACGTCTGGTCGGCCGCCGGTTGGGGCGGCGACGGCGTCGACGGCGTTCACATATTCGCGCCGGACGGAGACAAGATCGGCGAGATCCACCTCCCGGAGACGGTCTCCAACGTCTGCTTCGGCGGGGTGAAGCGCAACCGGCTGTTCATGACCGGCTCGCAGTCGCTCTATTCGCTCTACGTCGAGACACAGGGCGTTGCGTACGTCTAGCCCGAACAACCGAGGAAACCGCATGAGTTCGGACAACCTGCCGCCTTCCACACCGCTCGACGTTCGGCGCGGTGTCACCGACGCACCCGCGGTCGCCCATCCGTTGCGCTGGGGCATTCTCGGGGCGGGTTCAATATCCGCGCAGTGGGTCGAGAGCCTGCATGCCTGCAAAGGCGCGTCGGTAACCGCGGTCGCCGCGCGGGAAATGACACGCGCCCAAGCCTTCGCCAATGCCTTGAACATACCCTCGGCCTACGACAGCTACGTCGAGATGGCGACGGCGGACGACGTGGACATCGTCTACGTGGGCACCATCACCCGCCTGCACAAGGAACACAGTCTGATCGCGATCGAAGCCGGCAAGCATGTGCTCTGCGAGAAGCCACTGGCCGAAAACGTCGACGACGCCCGGGAGATGTACGCCGCCGCCGAGGCCAAGGGCGTCATGCTCCAGGACGCCATGTGGACCCGGTTCTTCCCCGCCGTGGAACACGCCCGATTCGCCATCGAGACCGGCGTGATCGGCGACGTCTCGCTGGTGCAGTCCGATTTCTTCGATCCGATCTACACGATCCAGGCCGCCCCGCTGGCGTTCGGCGCCGACGCGGAAATCACCAACGTCACGGCGGCCGGGCTACGGCGCGGCGGCGCCGCCATCGTCGAGTACGGCGATCGCGGCTGCGCGGTGCTGACGTTCCCGCCGTTCAACTGCGAACTCGGCGAAGTGACCGAGATCGCCGGCACCAAGGGCCGGATCATGCTCGGCCAGCCGGGACACTGCCCCACGAACGTGACGATCCGCATACCGCCGCAGGGCGGCGTGCCATCGCGCTATCGGACACGCAACGCGGCATCGCCGGAAGAACGCTTCGACTATCCGCTACCGGGCAACGTCGCCATGGCCCGGGCCTTCCCGAACCAGCACGGATTCCTGTACCAGGCCGAAGCCGTGCACCGTTGCTTGGACGCGGGCCTGAGCGAGTGCCCGCAGTACGGCAAAGCGGAGTCGCTGCACGCGATGGATCTGCTTACCCGTATCCAGCGGGCGAGGCACGCGTAGGGGACGGGCTTGTCCCGTCCAGCCACCACCGGCGATCCGACAAACGGGCGATCACAGCGCGCAATGGCGCACGGCCCTCAACGGGAGTGCGCCAAGCGATGGCGGGTTGCTCGGCGTCGAACTCGACGGGCAATGCCTGGCAGATGTCTGGGGGTGACCGCAGTGGCGGGGCCTGTGGTCCACTTTTCAGCCAATACACACAACGTTTCGGGGCAATGTCGCACGGCATCCGTCGCGGGAATGGCGCACCATCCACCTGCTACAATCCACGAAGCAGTACAAAAATGATCCCCGCCGTGATCGACACGTTGAAGTTCGCCGACCGCCTGAAGAATGCCGGTTTCCCACCGCCCCAAGCCGAAGGTCTGGCCCGCGTCCTGGGCGATGAACTGGGCGAGCGCATGGTCACCAAGCGAGACCTCGATGACGCCGTCCAGACCATAAACGCGACCATCGGGATCCTGGATGCCAAGTTCGAGTCCAAGTTCGAGGCCATGGACCAGAAGTTCGAGGCCAAATTCCTGGCCTTGGAACCGCGTTTCGACGCCATCGACGCCAAGCTGGAGTCGCAGCACCGGGAGTCCTCGACCCGATTCAACGTTCTGTTCGGGACCATGGCCTTGGGGTTCACGTTGGTGATCGGGCTCATCGGCTACAGTCTCTTCTCTCCACGCCCCGTCGGATCCGCTTCTCCCGCAGTTGAGCACCGTGTGGCCGCGGCGGCGGCTTGGCCCTCGCCCGGGCTACGCGAGCTTTCCTAACACATCGCAACTCCCGTCGAGGGCAGGCATCGAGGCGCTTGGCTGCAAGGGGCCTAGCGTTCCGTTCCCCCCGCCTTTGCCCCCGTCGGCAAAGACAACGTCGCCACGTGCGTCCCTGAACGTGCGCCCTCGCGGGCGCGTTGCGGTGTCACCGTAGTCGTCGCCGTGGTCGCGAGGTTCTCGTACCAAGCGATCGTGTGGTCACCCTGAGAAGCCGAGAGCACGTCCGCATCGCCGTCCAGTCCCGTGCCCGCTTCCGTGTCGCCAAGTGAGTGCAGAAACAGCGGACGGGGACAGGCCCCGACCTACGAGCCTACGCCGCACGGACGGCCAAGACGTTTCGCAACCTCCCCGGCGTTCTTGCCCAGCCCCGCTCCGGCCCGCTCCTCGTGGTGCCGTTGCCACACTGCCGCCTTGTCACCTGGGTCCATCTGGATCGATGGGGCCAACTTGCACGTGCACTTTTCCACGCCATGCGTCGACGACATAGAACCGACCGTCGGCATAGGTAACACCTGTCGCCTGCCCTATGTCGTCACCGTCGCCCAGGTCGAAGTCTGCCGCGGAGTTGCGCAACCCCCCCAAGTACGCGTACGCCCCATCGTTGTGCCATGTGATCACATACACCCGGTCGCCGGCGAAGGTGGTTCCGGAGGTGACTCCAAATAGAGTCGAGTAGAGGTCGTCAGGCGACAGCCGGTAGGAGTTCCTGTACTTCGGTTCGGCATTTGGATCGTAGTTGTAGACCCACGCCGACCGATCCAATACGTGAATCGATCGGCTCACGTTATTGCTCAACGTAATCCCGCGGGGTGTGTCTGAACTGCTGGAAGAAAACAGGTCGAAGTCAGATGCCGCATCGCGTTGCCCGTCGAGCCAGTACGCATACACTTTGTCGTAGAACTGGTCGGCGATGTAGAACCGGCCGTCGGCGTAGGTGATCCCCTCCGGGTTCGTATTCCCGTCCCTTAAGTCGAAGTCCAACGCCGCGTCGGGTTGCCCGTTCCGCCGGTACGCAAAGACCTTGCCTGGGGACGCGTTGACGACGTAGAACCGTCCGTCTGCGTAGGTTATCCCGGTCGGGTCGTCATTCGCTGCGTCAAGGTCGAAATTCCCCATCGGACCGACGTACGCATACACCTTGCCGTCGGACCTGTCGGCCACAAAGAACTGGTTGTCAAAGTACACGATCCCCGCAGCATCGGTATTGCCTCCATCGAGGTCGAAGTCCGCCCACGAGTCGTGTCGTCCGTTGGGCCAGTATGCGTATACCTGGTCGTCCTGAGCGTCGATGACGTAGAACCGGCCCACGGCGTAGGCGATTCCATCGGGACTGCCATTGTCAACGTGGAGGTCGAAGTCCACCGCTGCATGGCGTTGCCCGTCGGATCCGTAGGCGTAGACCTTGCCGCCATAGTCGACCACGTAGAACCGGCCGTTGGCGTAGGCGATGCCCCCGGGGCGGTCATTGCCAGCCGCCAAGTCGAAATCGGCACCGGCATCGCGTTGCCCATCGGATCCGTACGCGTACACCTTGTCGTCGTGAGTGTCGACCACGTAGAACCGGCTGCGGGCGTGGACGATGCCCACGGGACCGCCAACGAATCGCAGGGCGAAATCGGATCCGGCATCGCGCCGTCCGCTGTCGAAGTACGCGAACACTTCGTCACTAAGATCTACGACGTAGAATCGACTGTCGGCGTGCGTGATCCCCAAGGCGTCGCTGTTGGCGCCATCCAGGTCGAAACCTGCCACGGGTTGGTGTTCGCTACGCGCCATCGGATCGGCGTACGAGTAGACCTTGTTGCCGTAGTCGACGACATGGAATTCGCCGTTGACATACGCGATCCCCCTGGGGTTGCCATTATCGGGATGAAGGTTGAAGTCGGAGGCCGCGTCGCGCTGGCCGTCGGACCAATACGCAAATACCTTCCCGTCGTCGGCATCAACGACGTAGAACCGGTCGTTCGCGTAGGCGATGCCATACGGCCGCCCATTCTCGGCATCCAAGTCGAAATGTGCGAGGTCCCGCGCTGCGTCCCGTTGCCTTCCGTAGGCGTACGCGTAAACCTTGGCGTTGAGCGAGTCGACAACGTACAGCCGGCCGTTGGCATGGGTGAGCCCCGCAGGCCCGTTGTTGTCCTCGTGCAGATCGAATCCTGCCGCAGCGTCGCGTCGCCAATCGGATCGGTATGCGTACACCCTATGGTCTCGGCTCTCGCTCGACACGACGACGTAGAACCGGTCGTTGTCGTAGGTGATCCCGGTGTACGAACAGCAAGGCAGGCTACCCACCTCTCCTTCGGACTGGCCCAAGTGCGAGTACGCAAAGACGTCAGTCAGCAGGTCGAGAACAAAGAACCGGCCGTCGGCGTAGGTAATGTCGGCGCCCCGGTTGTTGTAGGCGTCGAGATCGAAGCTCCGGGCAAGGGTCGGTCCACCGGGTGACGAATCGGCCACGAACTCGATGGACAGCGTGTAGGGTCCGGTGG
>VXYL01000005.1:0-13587 GCA_009846005.1 Gammaproteobacteria bacterium
GTCCGAACGCCACGAGGACATCGGGGACGACCGCGGCGCGCCGGTTGCCCTCTTCCAGGAACAGGAACTTGTCGGTGGACGCGTAGACCTCGTGGCCGTCGAAGCGCGCCCGCAGGGCGCCCTTGGCGTAGCTCAGCACGTCGCCGTGTAGTCCCCTTCCGACATGGGGTTGGCGTCGCTGAACGGGTAGCCGTCTTCGTCACACTCGACCGGCGGGGTCGGTCGGTACAAAGCGGCGGCGTGGACGACGGCAAGCGAGCGCTGCTCGGCAGTCGCTCGGCCTCTTGCTCGCGATCCGGTTGGTTGGAGTCTCGGTTGCATCATCGGAACGTACCACAACGCGGTCCCTCTGGGAGTGGGCCGCCGATCATCCGACACAATGCGCTACCCCCGATACCGAGTCGCCCATTCGGCGTGTAGGAATTCGCCGTTGCGTGACGTAGGCGAAGTCCGTCAACGATGCTGATGGGGGCGTTGCGGGATCAGGCCGACTCGTCAAGCCCCAAGCCACGACGGGCTTGCTCCGCGGCATCGATGCGGTTCTCGAGACTTGCAACGTAGTCGGCATCGCCGGCGGCATCCGCCAACGCGGCCAGCACGCGCATCAGGGCGAGCTTGTTGCCTTTGTCTGCCCCCCGGCCGACTCGTAGTGCCGTGGCCGCGTCGTTGGCACGCCGGAGTCCCTCGATCAACTCGACTTCCTGTTCCACCCTGAGGTTGCCTTGAGCAAGGGCTTCGGCGGCAAGGCCCGGCGGCAGGGCGTTGCCGACCCGCAGAGCCATCAACACGAGGTGGTCCAACCCGAGTCGTTTCGGGTCGGCGGTGATCTTGTCGGCGAGCGCTGCCACCACGGCCTTGGCACGGTCGTCCTCGCCCCGCGAATGCAATTGCCACGCCACCACGAATGCGGCCTCCAGCACGCCCGCCCGATCAACACCGGCGTCGTCGAGCCAGGATACCAAGGCGTTGGCGGCAGTGGTCATCCAGGCCACATCGCCTGGGAAGTGGTGAGCGGAATCGGCCGGAAACGGCCTCTCGCGCCGCAGGATGAGTTCGTGCAGTGGCGCGGGGGTGGCGTCGTATAGGTCGAGTCGCCGAAGTCCATAGAGCCGCGCGAGTGTGTCTAGAGCATTGATGAGTTCGTACCGCTCCTGTTGTATGGGCCCTGTGAGTGGATAACCCGAGTCGGAGCCATGCGTTGTCGTGCCGAGAAGGGCTCGCAGCAGTTCGATCGCTCGCGTTTCGTCCCCGGCCATGGCATGGAGTCGCACGAGTTCGACGGCCTTGGGGGCGTCCCACTCGCCGAGTGGCACCTCGACGCTGGTGGCGGTTCGAGAAAGCCCGGCCGCTTCGGAGAGGGCTTCTCTAGGGTCGTAAAGGTAAGTCAGGCTCCGCAGCAGGAAGGCGTCGAAGTACGCATCAAAGGCATCGTGCCGGTCGGCGCGGCGTGCGGCCGCCACGATGCTCATCGCGGCGTCCCTTGCGAGATCGCTTGGCAGGGCCGAGACGACTTCCCGGGCCAGCTCCGACAGATTCAGCAATGCACCGTCCGGCGAATCCGAGAAGACCACCCGGCGCCGGTCGACGAACTCGCCGTGTCTCGCGAGTTTAGCGGTCAGCAGTCGGTAGTATTGCGATGCCTGTTCGTACGCGTGCGCCTTGGCATGGAGCCTGGCAATGGCAAGGATCTGCAGGGCCGATGGATCCTCGACCTTGGCGAGGCGTTCGACGAAGGCCGCGCGTTCGGATTCGACCATGTCGTTGGCTTGCTCGTGGCGCAGCAGCATCCACACCGTGAAGTCGTGGTCGCCGAGTTCCGGGAGTTGGCCGGACAGGACCTCCACCCGTTGATCCAGTGTGTCGGAGTCGATGATCGCCTGGATCAGGAGACGGTAGAAACGGTATTGGTCGCGTCGCTGGCTGTCCGGAAGAGCGCGTAGGTAGACGTCGAACTCGGCGGCGCTTCCGGGCGAGCTCGCGACCTCCTCGAACAAGGTCGTCGAATCCGTCTTCCCCGCATCGCCGAGTAACGCATCGAGTCGGTAGTCCGCCTCGGTTTGCCGGTAGTAGTACGGGTCGGACGAGTCCGGCGTTAGTGGCAGCGACAGGATCGAGTTGACCAGGTAGCCGTCTGGGCGATAAAAGCCTTGTTCCGGGTCCGGTGCCGACGCACCGCGCCAAACCGTCCGCAGCGCTTGCGTTGTCTCGTTCTCCGGTGCAACGTCTTCGGTAGTCGCCAGATCCCGCAGGGTGTCGATCGCGCGATCGACCTGGGGCGAGAAGCGGCTGTACGAGGGCTCTAGCGGGCCACGGTAGATGGTGCGGAACAGGCTGGCGCTCGACGAGGGCTCGAAGCCTCGCGCGGCCTGTACCTTCTCGAGCAGATCGTCAACCGTGGACTGCTCCCTCAAGTCCGGGCCACCGTCCGTCACCAGGGAGAGCGCCGCCTCGTAGCGATCTCGATAGGTCAGCAGGTAGTACAACGCCGCACGTAGGATTTCGTCCGTCGGGTCGGACTTGTAGCAGGCGGTGAGCGCTTCTTCGGCCTCGTCCCACCGGTCGAGATCCAAGTGTGCCTCCACGAGTTCGCGCAGGTAGCGTTGATCGTCCGGATAGCGCTCGACCAGGATGGGCAGCAGATCCGCACGGCGCTCCATCTTCTCGCGCGGCGGCTGGATGCCGTAGTAGCGGTTCGAGAACTCAAGCTCGTAGACGATGCGCACGGTCTCGGCATCGTGCGTCACCTGGCTCCGCCCTGCAGACTCGAGGATCCGTGCCCGGACGGGTGCGTACCTGTCATCCCTCCCCGACACGCCGCCGAAGTAACGAGGGCCAGCGCGTTGCAGTTCGACCAGTGCCAGGAAAGCCTCCTCGTCGGTGCCTTCCAGGATGCGCGGGAGCATGGCGGCGACATCGACCGCCATCTGCGCGAGACGCTGGGCCTCGGCCGCGAGTTCGTAGAGTGCGTCCCGGTTGGTGGGATGCGCCTCCCGCACGAGCAGAAGCTCGAACACCGTGGATTGCGCGAACTCGTCCTTGAGGTCTAGCTTGGCAAGATATTCGCTCGCCGCCGCGACCAGCGCTTCGCGTTGAGGTGCCGTCAACTCCACTGACAAAAGGTCGTGGAAGATGTTGCTGAACGCAAAGGAGCGGAAGTCGCCGCGTCGGTGGCGGGCTGCCGTCGAAGCGAGGTGGCGAAGTTGATCGTCGACGCTCGCCTTTGCCTTGAGGTACTCCCACACGCCTTCCGACGAGCTGACGTAGATGCGTGGGCCCGCCTCGGCGGCGGGGTCCGCGAGGATCGCGAACAGTTCCTCGACGGTGACGATGTCGCGGCCCAGGTCCGACTCGATCTCGAGTACCAGGTCGGGATCGGCTTGGATGAGTTCGAGGAACGACTTCGTGTTGTCCTTGAGCGTGGTCGCAATGGCTGCAACGAGCCGTTTGAACGTGCTTGAGTCGAGCAGGGATCGAGCGTAGGCGAGACCCTCCCGGTAGCTGCCCTTGTCTATGCGGTCGCGGAACAGCGCCAGGAGATCCTCCTCGTCGCCGGCAAGCCGTGCGAGCCGGACGGCGGCCTCGTAGTCGTCGTTGCGCTTCGCGATCTCCATGTGGCGGCGCAACAGCGGCAGATCCGCGACTTCGGTGGCGGTCGGGTCGGGGAAATGCTCGCCAAGGGAGGCATCCAAGTGCCCGCTTAGGCTTGAGTCGCTGGCGCGCGCGGCGACGCGACGGGCAAGGCGTGCGACGCGGTCAAGCCGGGTGAATTCGTCGATCGTGAGGGTCTTGGCCGACGGGTCGGCCTCGTCCGCCTGCCACGATGGGTCACCGAGTACGACCGAGAGCTCCGTGTCGAACATCGTCCGGACGGCATCGATACGCTCGGCGGCCGTCGCCGGATCGTCGGGCCACGTCGTCAGGAAACCTTGGGCAAGGAACTCGAAGTAGGTGCGGTAGTCTCGCGTCACGCTGGTGTCGGGACCCAATCCGAGCTGCGCCAACGGCGAGGCGTTCGCGCCGGGGCGTTCCTGCCGGCGCTTCGCGTCGAGCGTCCGCAGCACGTTGCCGATGGCACGGAAGTACAGCGCGTTGGCCACGTCGACCTGGCCCCGGGCCTCGCGCAGCATCGCCGTCTTGGCGAGTAGCTCCAGGTCGTCCCGGCTGACGTTCAGCGCACGGGTGTACCAGTTCAGGGACTCCTCCGGGTAGCCCGACTCGTCGAACAGGTCCGCCTTGGTCTGGTCCACGTTGACCAGGCCGGTGATATCGTTGATCAGGTCGAACGCCTGGACGGCGGCCTGAACCGCCCCTTCTTCGAGGAGCACCTTGCCGAGGTTGATGAACACCTCGGGGGGCAGTTCCTGGCGAAGACCGATCAGCCGGCGACCGTGGGTGAGTTGCCGCTCCGGATCGCCCGAGCCCGTCGAAAACCCCGCGAAACCGGTGTCCGCCGTGGCCAGCGTGACCAGTTCGCGCAGCACGGAAGGGCGCCGTACACCGGCTTCGGAAAGGGAGTTCTCGACGGCACGGAACTCCGCCTCGGTGTCGCCGACCTCCTGGGCGATGTCGCCGAGCAGTTGGTAGAGGTAGAACTTGTCGTTGTGCGAGGCGATCCGTTCCAGGATGATCCGTTGCGTCCAGCGGAAGGTCCGGCGCATGGCGGGGGTGAGTTCCTCGGTGAACGTGCGGGCCCCGATCATGTTGATGATGCCGTCGATGGCGACCACGAACTCGGCGTCGTCGGCCGCGTGTTCGGCCACGTACTGGAGGATCGCCACCGCTTCGTCCCGCCGTCCCGCGGTCTTCATGAGGTCCGCCATCAACAGCAGGTTGTCGCTGTTCTCCGGATGCAGCACCAGGGCGCGCCGGTAGCTTGCGATGGCTTCGTCGCTGAAGCCGCCCAGGGAGTAGATGCCCGCTTCGAACTCGCCGCTGACGCCTTCCTCGTCGAGTTCGCGCAGTTCCCCGAGCCAATGCTGGACCTCGCCGAAGCGTTCGTCCGAATCCTCGGCCAGGTCGAAGGCGAGCATGTTGAGAACGATGTTCTGGACGTGTTCGATTTCGTTCTCGGGGTCCACAGCCACGAGTTCCCGCAGCACGTCGTCGTAGGCCGAGTAGTCGGCGAGCATCATGTGGACCTTGCCGAGTTGGCGGAGGCGGTCGGCCTCGTCGATGTCGCTGTAGCGGGCGTACTCCTCGATCACCTCGGTGGCGGAGAAGTGGTCGCCGACCTCGGTGTAGACGCGCACCAGGAGGCCGATCTCATTGCGGTTCGCCTGTTTCTGGAAGAGCTTTTCCTCTAGGTCCACAACGATGTCGCCCAAGGTATTGAGTTCGGTGGCGAGCAACAGGAACTGGCTTTCGGCGAGGCTCCGCCGGGCGGCGCCCTCGACCCTCACCCAAAGCTCCCGCCAGGCATCCAGGGCGTTTTCCTTGCGGTCGGCAACGCTGTAGAGCCAAGCCAGCCGCATCCGCTCGTCGTAGCCGAGTCCGCCTTCGCGGTCGCGCAATTGCTCGAGGATCCGGACGGCCGCCTCGGGTTTGTTCAGCCGTTCGTAGGCGTCGGCCAGATCGCGGACGCCCGCGTTGTCGTCGCCGAGGGTCGCCTCCAGTCGTTCGACGGCCGCGAGCGCCGCCTCGGTTTCCCCGCGCCGCAGGCGCAGGTCGAAGAGGAAGAAGAGAGGCAAGGGGCTTTCCCCGGCTGTCGCCATCTGGTCTTCGATCATCGCGACGGCTTCCTCGACGAAACCCATCTGCACCATGGACTCGCCCGCCTCGACGAGCACCTCGACGTTCTCGGCGTTGGATGCGGCAAGCCGGTGCCAGACGCCGAGCGCGTCCTCGGGTCGGGCGATGTTCAGGTAGTGGGATGCGAGTCCGGCACCCCACGCCACGACCTCGGGTTCGGCCGCCATCAGCCGCTCGTACTCCGCAACCATGTCATCGGTTCGCCCCGCGGCCTCGTAGAGCTTGATCAGCCGGCTTCGGGCCGCCACGTCCACGCGCGTGCCGTTGGCGGCCTCGTAGAAGGCGATGGCCTCGTCGTATTTCTCGGTCTCGATGAGCACGTCGACCCGGGCTTGCACGAGCATCCCCTGCGGTTTGCCGTTGGCCGCAGTTTGCTCCGCAAGGTGGACGAGCAGTTCGTCAAGGGCGTCGTCCTTGCGATAGGCCTCGGCGAGCAATGCCAACGCATACAAGGCGTCGGATTGGACCTCGGTCGCCTGGTAAGCGGTCCAGGATGCTTCTTGGGCGAGGTCGAAATCGCCCGAGTCGATGGCCCATTGGGCAACGCGCACTTGCTGCCGGAACGGATTGCCGAATTCCTCGTCGGGATCGTAGAGAGCCAGCGCCTGGTCGGGGTGGCCGAGCAGGGCGAGGGTGATGGCTGCACGGTTGCGAAAGTCCTGGTCGCGTTCGTTGGCGAGCGTCACCAGGGCATCGATATTGCGGTCGCTGGCTTCCGCCATCGTCAGACGGATGCGGATGAACTCCCGCTCGGCCGCACGGTCGGTGACTTGAGCCGCCTTGCGGTACCACTCGGTGGCTGCCGCGGGGTTGCCGGTGGCGTCGAGCAGGCGCGCCTTGAGCAGAAGCGCATCCGGCGTCTCCCGGAGATCCAACGCGCTGTCGACGGCACTCAAGGCACGTTCTTGGCTGCCGTGGCGCCAGTGGATGTGGGCGATCGTCAGATAATGATTCGCTCGCTCCGCCGCGGATCTGCGCCCGTTGTCAGCGAATACGCCAAGCCGCCTGATGGTGAGGTCGATGCTGTCGCCCTCGAGCATCGTCTCGTCGTACAACCCGTCAACGGCCGGCAAGTCGACGCGGTCGGATTCCGCATTCGCCTTCGCCACCTCGGCGAGTGCGCTGGCGGCCTGCGCTTGACCCGGCAGCAACGTGAGGGCCAGCAAAACCGCCGCACAGGTTCGGCCGCCAGGCGTTCGTAGGGGCGACCCTAACGCGCCCGTCAGGGCGCGCGGTTGCCCGCTCGGCCCTTGTGGTCGCCCGCGTCGGTCGGCTCGGCCGCGGGACGGGACAAGCCCGTCCCCTACGCGGCTCGACGATGCGCAGGCGTAGGATGCGCTCACGGTCGCGATCCCCGTGGCCAGCGGCGGTAGAGGAGGTCGCCGAGGTAGGCCGCCAGCGCCAGCAGGAGCAGGAGCGGCCACAGGCGGGTCACCACGTACGACAACTCGCCCTGGTTTCCGGCGAGCCAATCACCGACGGGCCCCGACGGTGGCGTGCCGCCGACGCTGGCCAGATGGACGCCGCCGGTGCGCTCTGCCAAGCGCGCGAGGTCCAGAGCCTTGACAGGATCGACCTGCGTTTCGTTGGCGATGTCCGAGGCAGCGGGGAGGGCAATGCGTTGCACCGGTTGGTCGGCGCGAGCATTGCCTGCCGCAACCTCGACTCGCGCCGCTTCCTCGGGCGCGAGGATGATCGTCGCCTCGAACAGTCCGGGGGCGTTTTCCTTGAACTCGGCCGGGAACGGCAAGGAGCTGCCCTCGGCATCCACCAGTTCTGCGTTGGGTACAAGCTCCGTATTGTGGCTGGTGCGCTCGGCGGTCAGTTCAACCAGGTGGCGGCGACGCTTGAGCGATAGGCGGAACGGTGGATTGTCCGCCGCGGTTCGTGCCAGCAAACGGCCCAGGAACGATCCGTAGTCCGGCCAATCCCGCCAACGGCCCGTACCCTCGCCAACCGGCTCGGTCATGAGTGCGCTGACCCTTCCCAATCCGTAGTGCCAACTGGCAAGGATCGGATCCTGCCCGGCGGAAAGGAGGGTTTCCGCGCCGTCGCGCGCCTCGACCTCGGAATAGCCGAGCAACTCCGGCACGAGCGGGTCGGCCCCGCCCCACCAGCCCTGACCGCCAAGCGCCGTCACCTCGAAGAAGCCCCGCTTGTAGCGCGGCGGCTTGCGGGTGGAAGGCTGCTTTAGAATGAGCTCGACGAGGCTGAACTGGTCGCCCACCGAATAGAAACGTCCCTGGCCCCAGTTGGCGATGTCGGACATGATGAGGTTGTGGCCGCCCTGGCCGACGAGGATCGTCGAGACGTTGATGTTGTCCTTCGAGATGCGGCGCACCATGCGCTCGTAGTTGCTGTCCTCCACCCCCGCGTCGGTGATCAGCAGGATGTGCTTGTACCGGGTGTTGACGTTCTTCAAGCCGTAGTAGGCCTCCTGGATGGCGGGATACAGGATCGTCCCGCCGATGGCCTTCATGCGACCGATGGCGCGGTCGATCTCGATCTTGTTGGAAGCTGGCTGCATGGGCACTGCCCAGTGCTTGGCGCCGTAGAACTCGACGATCCCGATGCGGTCGTGGGGTTGCAAGCGACGCACGGCGATCCGGGCGACCTGCTTGGCGAGTTCGATGCGCGTTCCGGCCATCGAGCCCGACGTGTCGATGATGATGGCGAGTCCGACGCTCGGATCGATCTTCTCCTCTTCGCCGGTAATCTCGACGGGAAGCACGTCGGCGACCGGGGTGCCGTGGTAGCCGCCGTCCGCGAACGCCGCGCCGCCGCCGCTCGCGAGCAGGCCAACGCCTTGATCCTGAACGGCTGTGGTGAGGCGGCGCTGGCTCTCGTCGGGGAGCAACCGCGCCGGCGCGTCGTCGAGCATGACGACGTCGTAGTCGGCGTAGGGGAAATCACCGCCCAGGGAGTCCGGGGTCGACCCGGTCAGATCGAAACCGATCCCGAGCAGCGAACCAAGCTGATCCACGGCACCGAGTTGCCGGTCGCCCACGTAGAGCACGCGCAGGGGATCCTGGATGGCGACAACGCCGTCGAGTCGGTTGTTGGCGAGATCGACATCGTCCGGCGCACGGAGTTCGGCGATGACATCGATGAACCCGGTTTGTGCCGCCTCGAATTCGATTGCGACGGGACAACGGGACTCGCAGTCGAACGGCCCGGCCCGACCGAGCACCTTGTGGGCATCCGCGAGGACGACTTCGAAGTCGTTGCCGACCCCGACCACGTCCATCGTGACGCGCACGGACTCGCCGGGCCGCGCAGTCGTCCACTGGAGGTTCACCAGGAAAGGATCTTCGTGGGGGCGCAGTTGGACGGTGTGGACGGGAATCTCGCGCGCCAGTACCTGCCCAAGTGACCGACCCCAATGGCGATCGGTGCTGTGCCCGTCGCTAATCAGCATGACGGAACCGCTGAGGCCCGCCGGGATCGATTGCGTCGCGAGTTCCAACGCATCTCCGATGGGTGATGCTCCGTCGCCGAGGGGTAACGCGCCGGCTGCCGTGCTCGAGTCGCCGCTGCCCGCGCGCACCCAGTGTATGTCGGCATCGAACGAAACCTGTTCGCGGCCGCCGATCTGCACGACGGTCGCGCTTTGACCGGTCCCGAGGCGATCAAGGAGGTCGCCCGCGACGGCGACGCCACCATCGCGTTCGGTCGGCAGGAGACTCGCCGACTGGTCGAGCACGATGGCGTGGTGCTGTTCCGCGGCACTCCGGACCAGAACAGGCTGCATCAAAGCAAGGATGGCGAGAGCAAGGACCACGGTGCGGATCACGCCGTGCATGACCCTCGGTCGTGACGGCAGGAACCACACCAGCGGCACCGCCAGGAACAGTAGCGCCATGAGTGGTTGTAGGAAAGACAGTTCCATGTGCTAGTCCTACCGACGCGCCGTAGGGGACGGGCTTGTCCCGTCCCGTCCCGTCGACCGAAACAGGCCAGCGGGACGACTGGAGCGGGCGAGGGCGCGCCCTGCCGGGCGCGATAGCCTCGCCCCTACGATGTCTTGTAGCAAATGCACACCTACCTCGAACATTCCCCGCTAGGGCATGAGCCCGCGCTGGTAGAGGTACCACTCGGCACCGAGAAGAAGGAGCGCCGCGAGGATCAGCCAAGTGACGATTCCCGTCCCTGCGAAATCGCCGCCGGCTTGGGACGCCAGGAGCGGTGTGCCCGGGTGCCTTTCGGTCACGGTGTCGCTCAGCAGGGCCACCGCCTCGTCCCCCCTGCTTGAACTGACCGTCCCGGCGGCACCCAGCACGTAGTCCGCGCCGAGTGCATCCAGGGACGCCTCCGCATCGGCTGCGAGCGACCACACCGTTGCCGTGGGCAGGGGCCTGCCTGCGGCCAGATAGGGGTGCCACGCCGGTTCGCCGGCCAACCAGCGGACACTGCGGGATATGAACACCGGGAAACTCCGTGACCCGGTGAAGTTGTAGTGGGCGAGGAGTTCCTCCCAGACCGAGATGCCCGGCAACTCGGCTTGACGGAGTTGAACCCCGACCGGGCGCTCTGCTTCCGCGGCCAGGCCCGCGGCATCGATCTGATCCAAGCCCAGCGCGGCGACGCTCGCCCGCAATGCCAACTCGGCGCTGTCGTTCCCGGTGTAGTCGATTTCGAACGCGGTCGCCTGCTCGGCCGCTGGCGCGAACTCCAATGCGGGCAGGTCACCGAACGCCGCCGTGCCGCGCGTCCGGATGGCGACCGATGCGTCCTCGTCGGTGATCGCGAGTCCCGGGTCGGCTTCGACGGCATGCCGGATGGCGGGGTCCAAATCATCCGCCAAGGCAACCCTTACCACGCGGCGGTCCGGCAGCGTGAGCCGGGCCACATTGTCGAGCGCCAGTTCGTCGCCGGCCTCGAGTCGCACCTCGACCTCGCGCCCATCCGCGGCAAGGTCGCGCACCACCGCGACACCGTCCCCGAGTCGTTCCAAGCGATCGTCGTCGAGCGGCGCGCCGGCTACTTCGACGGTGATGTCGTCGCCAACGTCAGCGTCTGGTGAGTGGGCAACGCGGATCAACAAGTCGAGGCGGTCCCAGCGTCCCGATGCGGCGGGATTGACGCCGAGTGCCGCGATGCCGTGATTCGATTCGCCATCCGGGTAGTCAATGGCGCGGCTCAAGCGTGTTCCCGTTGGTAGACGCTCCACCACGGCGAGCTCTGCGGGCGCACGCCCGTAGACGACGAATTCGAGCGACTCCGGGGCCACACCGGGTAACGAGACCAGCCGCAACTGTTCGTTCAAAGCAGAAGGCGCGGCCTCCGGCGCTAGGCTCGCCAAGCGGCGGTCGAGGAGCAAGCGATCCTCGCCCGCTTTCAACAGCTTGATGTTGCGAGCGCCTCCCCAGATCACTTCCCGGCGTCCGTCGGGCAACCCGGCGAGGTCTGCCTTCAGCTTGTCCACGGCCTGTTCGAAGTCGTCGCCGCCGGCGGTGTGCGCGGAACCGTCAAGAAACAGCACGCGGTAGGCGGACGTGCGGTCGTCGTGGGCTTCGGGACCGGCGAAGGCGAGCCAGAGCAGCGTGCAGATCGCGAGCACGAGTAGGTAGGCGAGTGGATGGCGGAACACGCCGCGAAGGATCCGAACCGGTGCTTCGCGGGCCGCCTCGCGCCAGAACAGCGTGGTGGGAACCGCCACCTCGACATGGCGGATGCGCAGCAGCTGAAGCAGGAAGAGGAGGGCGGCGATGCCCGCAATGCCGGCGAGTACGCCCAGCAAGGGCAGATTCGCGAAGCTCATACCACGAGACTCCCGGACTCGAAGAGCCCGCCAAGCTGATCGAGGACATCCTCGTCGGCGTCGATGCGCACAAAGCCGGCGTCGTAGTCGGTCGCGAACCGGGTCAGGCGTTCGTTGAACTCTCGGTACGACTCGCGGTAGCGGGCCAAGGTCGCCGGGGTGACGGTGAGATCTACCGCATCGCCGGATTCGCAGTCGAGCAGGCGAAGATCGCCGTGTAGGTCCGCGTGTAGCGTCGGGTCCGCATCTGTCTTTTTGACGAGTTGGACGAGAAGCAGGCGGTGGCGGCACAGGGTGAGCGCGCGGGCGACTTCGTCGGCACCGGCGGGATCGAAGAAATCGGAGATCACCACCAGTAGACCCCGGCGCAGACGATGCCCGGCCAACTCGCCCAAGGTTCCCGTGAGGTCGGTGCGGTCGCGCTCGTCAAGCAATGCCAGGCGCTCGGCGAAGGACACCAGCCGATGCTTCCCCGCCGCGGCCTTGGCATCGATGTTCAGAACCCCGGAGAACGAGAACAGGCCGATGCTGTCGTGCTGGCCGAGGGCGATGGACGCCAACGCCAGGGCGACCCGTAGCCCGGCGTTGATTCTGGGTGGATCCTCTAGGTACATGCTGCTCGACCGGTCCACGAGAAGGTAGACGGGCAGGTCCCGGCGTTCCTCGAAGACCCGCACGAAGAGGCGGCCCAAGCGCCGGTAGATGTTCCAGTCGATGGCGCGCAGGTCGTCGCCCGGCACATACGACTTGAAGTCCGCGAACTCCAGCCCGAAGCCCCGGTCGCGGGACGTCTGCTCCGCGGGCCGGCCGTCCCGGGCGACTCGGCGCGCGTGCAGGCTGAACGGCTGCAACGCCGCGAGGAAGTCGGGGTCGAAAAATTCGGACAGCGTCAATGCGCTAGCCACGGCGCGTCCTCAACGGCACGAACGAGCATGCTCCGCATTCTCGGCGATTGGCCGATCTCGCCACGCTACTGGATGGCTAGGCGGCGATGGCGTGTGGGGGCTGAACCGACTTCAGCACGTCTTCGACCAACTCGTCGGCGGAGACGTTGTTCGCCTGGGCGCGGAAGTTCAAGAGGATCCGGTGCCGCAGTACCGGCAGCGCGACGGCGCGGATGTCGTCGGCGCTTACCGCGAAACGGTCGTCGAGCAGGGCCTGGACCTTGCCGCCTAGGATTAACCCCTGTACGCCGCGGGGGCTCGACCCGAGGGACGCGCATTCGGAGACGCTCGCCGGCGCGAGTTCGCTATCCGGCTGGGTCGCCAGAACGAGACGAATCGCGAACGTCCGTGCGGCTTCGGGCTCCGCCACGGCCCGGACAGTGGACCGGAGTTGCCGGATCTCTTCGCCGTTGGTCACGTGCCCGATGTCAACGTCGTCGGCACCCGTGGTGCGGTCGAGGATGGCGTGGTATTCGCTCTCGGCGGGGTATCCCACGATCAGCTTGAACAGGAAGCGGTCGAGTTGGGCCTCGGGCAGGGGGTACGTGCCTTCCTGCTCGACCGGATTCTGGGTCGCCATCACGCAGTACGGTTCCTCGAGGTGGATGGTGCGTCGGCCCACGGTGACCTGTTTTTCCTGCATGGCTTCAAGCAGTGCAGACTGGGTCTTTGGGGTCGCCCGGTTGATCTCGTCGGCAAGTATCAGGTTGGCGATCAGCGGTCCCTGCTGAAAGGTGAGCTCGTGTCCCCCGCTCGCGGTCTCGGTGAGAACCATCGTGCCTTGGATGTCCGCCGGCATCATGTCCGGCGTGAACTGGATTCGCGAGAAGGCGAGGCTCACCGCTTCGCTCAGCGTCCGGACGAGCAGGGTCTTGCCGAGACCCGGCACGCCCTCGAGCAGCACGTGGCCGCCGGCCATCATCGCCGTCAGGACACCGTCCACGACGTGTTCCTGGCCGACGACCATCTTGCCGACCTCGGCCTTGACCCTGGCGAATACGGCCTTGAAATCCGCGGCGCGCGCGCGCGCATCATCTGCTGTCGTCATGTTGTTCCTCAGTTTCTATGTCCGCGGCAAAAAGCCCTCGCTCGAATCAAGATGCGATGCCGTATTGTCACCATCACTCGTCTTGC
>VXYL01000005.1:13687-55325 GCA_009846005.1 Gammaproteobacteria bacterium
TCAAGATGCGATGCCGTATTGTCACCATCACTCGTCTTGCCTAAGTGCCGCCGCTAGAGTTGGTCGTCGTGGGTGCGGAATCGGATCCCGCGAGGTCGCGAGCACGCTCCGCGAGGAAATAGTCCCGGACCGTATCCTGCATCCACGGCGCGAGGGCCAAATGGGGCAGGTAGCCGATGGACTCTTGCCGGCTGCCACGGTTCGTGGCGTCGGCTGCAAGCGATGTCTTGGGTTCGGGATCGGCGCGTTCGCGCTCGACCTTGATGCGTCCCGGGTTGGACTTGCCGCGTAGATGATCGGGCATCGGCACGCCGAGCAGCATGGCCGCCACGCCCCGGGTTTTCTTCAAGCCGCTCGGACCGCCGCGACCGTTCGCCTGGTCGTTCTCCTGGTCGCTCAAGCCAGACGGGCTCAGCGAGCGGTCGACCGCCGCCTTGCGGTTGTTCAGCATGGGTTTGCTCGTCGATGCGCCTTTCTGCTCTTCGTCCTCTTCTTCCTCGGCGTCGTCGGTGGCATCTCCTTCGGCCTCGTCGTTGCGCGCCTTGTCGTCTGCGGGCGGTTGGTCGGATGACGAGGTGCGGCTGCCGGAACTGCGTCCCGTCCCGCCGCTCACGCCCTTGGATGTCTCCGGCTCTTCTTCCTTGGCCTCTTCGGGACGGCTCGGGTTTTCGCGGCGGGGCTTGGCGGGCCGCTCGCGCGGCTCTTCCTTTTTCGACGATCCCTCGCCCGAGGCGCCTGCGGCGGCCTTGCCGGCCTGGCGTGCCAACGACGCGGCCGTGCTGCTCTTGGCGAACGACGAGCGTGTATCGCCGGTACCGGTCTGCGACCGCGCCGCGCGATCGCGTTCGCCTTCGGAACCCGGTTCGCTCAGGGCAGCCATGCGCCGGCCGTCCAGGCTGCGCCGGGAGGATTCCTTGGGGATCGGCGGCTCGGATTCTTCCTCTGCGACGGTCTCCGCTAAGGCGAGGAGTTCGGTCGGGGGCTCGTCGACTAGCGCGACGGGGGTGTCGAGGGCCAACGATGGCGCTTCGCCGAGCAGCAGGGCGGCCCCGAGGAGGAGTGCCGAAACGGCTCCTAGGGGCCAGCGGCGGGCTTTGAGCACAGGCGGAGGTGTCCGCACTCTAGGCAATTCGGCTGCTAGCGCTTGACGAGCGAACGGCCCCGCGTCCTCGACCGCGGCGTGTTCGAACGGACCGACCGGACCCCGGGACAGAAACTCGTCGGCCGCCTGCAGGCGTCCTCGGAGGTCCAGGAGCTTGTCGAACAGGGCAAGACAAACGCGGCGGTCGGTCTTCTCGCGTAGAACGACGACGAGTGCGTAGACCGCGACGATGGCGAACGGTGCGACGAGGGCAAGTACCACGGTGGTGACAGTCGAAAACGGCCACAGCGAGGGGCCGACCAGGCCGATCAGGTTGCCGATCAGCGCAAGGCACGGAACGACCAGCGCGGCGGGAAACAGGTGGGCAAACGCCTTGCCGAACGCCTCCTTCGCGGCCCAGGCACGCAGTTGGCGCCGGCCCCGGACCACGATCCGCTCAAGGTCGCCCGCAGGACCCTCATGGTCGCCGGCTTCAACCATTCGACGACTCCTCCTTGAGTAACTTATCGTCCGGATCGAGCAAAGGCCTCAGCCGAGCAAGGGCTTCGCGCGCACTCTCCTTCATGGGCGGCGGCGTCGGTGTCAAGTCCGCAGCCGCGCGCTTGTAGCTCGAATAGGCCCGTCGATGGCGGCCCAGGGCCTCGTAGGCGCGACCGAGTTCGTGACGGACCACGCCGTCCAGGCGCGGGTCGCCGTAGAACGCCGCCGACAGGAACGTCTTCCAGGCATCGTGGGCGTTGCCGGCGTGCAGGTAGCGGTCGCCGAGCATCAGTTGGATGTTCTGGCGCAGCGACGGCCGGTCGGACCGGCCGATGTATTCGAGCGCTTCTTCGCATAGCGCAATGACGAGGCTCGAGCGCTCGTCCTTCGATTCCGAGTTGAAGAGCGGGAAGACGAATCCTGACACGTAGTGCGTCTTGCGCCGTTCGGGAGTCACGCTCAACCCCGTCGCGACGGCCTCCATTTGCGCGTCGTCCGGCAGGCCGGATCGCAGGCCGATGTCGAACCACCGTCCGGCCGCCTCTTCGATGTTGCGGTCCTCCGGCCAAGTCTCGGTGTAGGCCTTGAGCGCGGGGATGTCTTCGGCCGCCGCCGCCGCGTAGAAAGCTGCATCCGCTTCGGAGTAGTTGCTGTCCTTTTGCGGAGTCAGTGCGAGGTATCCCGCGTTCGGGTTGATCTCCAAGCGATATCCGGACCATAGCCCCAGTCCGGAACGCAGTAGCCATTCCACGTCGAGGTTTTCCGGGGGATCGTCAAAGGGCTGGGGAAACAACGCCACCATGCCTGACAGGCCGAGGGCGGGCGGCGCGCCGAAGGCTATGTCGTCGGCATCCCCTGCCGGCTTGCCAAGGCGTTCTGCGATCGGCTGATTGAGGTAGGTGTGGTAGCCCGCCGTGCCGAACGTCATCGAGGCTCTCGTGGCACCGTAGGACACGGGCACGTGGACCTGGTTGTCGATCACGCGCACGCCCTGGATGACGACGGCGGCATCCTGCTCGACCTGCTGCACGTCCGCTTCGGCGGCCGGCTTGAGCGACAGTTCTTCGGCCTCGAAGTCCAGGCCCAGTGCGAACGCCTGCATCACGGGAAAGCCCATGACTGCCGACACGTCGACGTTTTCTAGTTCGTTCGAATACCGTGCCGTGTAATCGAAAAGAAATCCCGGTTCCAGGGAAAGCTGGTCGCGGTGCACCTCGAGCCGGAAACCGTCACCGAGGATCTTGAGGGTCTGTTCGTTGTCGCCGAACGCCAACGATCCCAGGACGTTCTCGTTCATCGCAAACGCCTCGGTCGCGGCGTAGTCGACGATGACGTGGGTCTCCTTCTCGAACGCCTCCGTCTGCAGCAGCACGCGGATCAAGACCCGATCGCCGAGCATCTTGGCCTCGATCCGCCCGCCGGCGCCTTGCGCGCTGGCGACCGCGGCCCACAGCAACGTCAGCACTGCCGACATCAGGCAGACGACTTGCGCAACCTTTCGATTCGTGGGTAGACGTACCAAGCTCAAACACCGCCTAGCGATTGGCTACTCCTTCAAGCTTCGCACAGAGCACCTTACGGAAACCTTACACCGTTCAACAAGGGGACCAATGTGCTGCCCGGATTGCCGTGGGGGCGAGCCTCATGCGCCCGCTAGGGCGCGCGGTCGCCCGCCCGTATCGATCATCGCGACTGGCACGGGACGGGACAAGCCCGTCCCCTACGGTTCGTTCCGTCAGACCGTGGTCTCGTAGGGGCGACCCTCACGCGCCCGCCAGGGCGCGCGGTCGCCCGGCATGTGTTCGCCCACCCGGATCGATCAATGCGACTGGCGGGACGGGACAAGCTCGTCCCTTCGGTTCTTGTTGCTACCCTTGTCGTGGCAACGGCCCGTAAAGTTTGCGACGACGGTCAAGATGCGGCGAATCTTGCGCGAACGCATGCGAGGGCGCCCCTTCGGCGCGATGCCTCGCCGCTACACGGCGAGGCTATAGCGGGAGAAGCTCGGCCAGCTTCGTCTCCAGGGACTCGCCCCGCAGGTGCCTCGCGACGCGCTTGCCGTCGCTGGTGATGAGGTAGTTGGCTGGAATCGCATTCACCCGATAGAGCTTTGCGATGGTGCTGTCGAACGCTTCGCCGTCGCAGACGTTCACCCAGGGGATGTCGTACTCGTCGACGGACGCGGTTTCCCAAGCCGCCGGATCCTCGTCCAGGTTGACGGACAGGATCTCGAAGCCCTTGTCGCGGTACTTCTCGTAGGCGTCCTTCAGGTAGGGGATTTCGGCGATGCACGGCCCGCACCAGGAGGCCCAGAACTCGACCAGTGTGTATTGGTTATCCTTCAAGACGTCCTCAAGACGAACCTCCTCGCCGTCGAGCGTTAGCGCCGAGAAGTACTTCATCGTCTTGGCGATCTGCTCGGTCCGGTGGTCGCGCAGGGCGGTCATCAGATCGACAGCCCGGTAGTTGCCGAGTTCGCCGCTCAGTTCGACGAATGCCGTGTTCTGCTCGTCGTCGTCGCCTTCGAGCCAGGCGGCCTGCAGGGCCAGCACGCGGGCCGTCGGGTCGCCGTGACTCAGGTAGATCGCCTTGAGCCGTTCGTCGATCACCGAATCGGAAGTCGTGGCCGTCGTCGCGGGAAATATCAGCTCGTTGTAGGTGCCGCCGGAAAACCGCAGGTCGCCGTCCGACTCACTTGCCGCCACAATGTGCTGCGCGCCGGGCTCGACGACGCCCCTTGCGAACGATTCGTCCTCGCTATCCACCAGGCGGACGTGCGCTACGAACGGATCTTCGATGTCGGTCCGGATCGTAGCGGTGCCGTTCTCGATGAACGCCAGGTCCAGCACCTCGAAGTCGCCCTCGATGCGGGGATCGGGGTAGCCCAATTCGAGCAACTCGCCGTCGTGTTGGTCCAAACCCGTTGCCGTTACGGTCGTCTCGGCCGCTTGCACGCTTCCGACTAGGCACGCCAAGGCGCCCAGCAGCACAGTGAATCTAGTCTTTCCCATGATTCCTACCTAGTGTCAGGGGTATCCCCAATTGTCGCGATGGTCCTTACGGTAACCTGACTAAGAACTCAATCGCGGTCTATTCGCCGTACAACTCCGCCAGCTTTTCGTCCAGTTTCCGCTGGCGCAGGTGCGTGCCGACGATTTCGCCGCTGCCGCCCCTGGCCAGGTAGTTTGCCGGAATGCCCATCACGCCTTAGAGCTTCGCCGACTCGCTCTCGAAGCCCTCATGATCGCCCACGTCGATCCAGGGGATCTCCTCTTCCATCGAAGCCTCCTGCCAATCCTCGTGTTCCTCGTCGAGCGACACGGAAACGATCTCGAAGCCCTGGCCGCGGTATTTCTCGTAGGCCTCCTTCATGTGCGGAATCTCGGCCCTGCAGGGTCCGCACCAGGAGGCCCAGAACTCGACGAGCACGTATTCGTTGTCATCCAGGACTTCCATCAGGCGGAAGGGCTCTCCGTCCAGCGAAACGGCCCCGAAGTCCCTGATCGCCGTGCCTATGGCGATGGAGCTGGCGGTCAGGTACCGCTCATAGCTGTCCCTGATCCGGTCGGCCGCATTCGCCACGACCGGATTCCCGGGAAGTTCCTGCTGCAGCGATTCGTAGAAGCCAATCTGCTCCAGGTACCCCTTCGAACGGCCCGTTTTCGAATCCTCCGTGAGGTCCCACTTGGCGATCCAGCCCCGGTCGGCGGACAGGGCCACGAAGCGCATGACGGGATCCTCATGCGTTGTATAGATATCCCGCAGTATGCGCGACTGGATCAGACTGTGTTTGAGCGCCTTGCGTTTCGACGCGATTGTCCGTTCACTCCATTCGACACGGCTGGCCTCGCGCTCTTCCTCCGACATCGCCGCCATGGCGTCGAACCTGGCGCGGTTCTCTTCGTCGGCGGCGCGGTATTCGGGGTCGTCGCGCCAGGAATCGAAGGCGAGCTGCGTGTACTTGCCGCCCTCGACCTCATTGGAGTCCGCCAGGAAGCGCACCGTGGTCAGGCCCGGCTCGAGCACGAACTCCGCCCGCCCCAGCGGATAGATGGAATCGGCCGGAAGCACGTCGATCTGAACGATGCGGACATAATCCACAGCACCGCTTAGGGTCCCGCGCGCATTTCGCAATTCCACGGACGCCAGCTCGCCGTAGTCGTCCTCGCCCGGTATGTAGCCATAGGCGACCGCCTTGGATGCGGGGTCCTCAAGCGCCGAGGCGTCGATGCGGATCTCGTATTCGTTGCCGGGCGCGCAGGCGCAGGCAACAAACCACACTACGCCGATATAACTTGCAGTGCGGATCATCTTCTTCTCGCAAACCAGAGCCGGCCGCCCTTCCCCGAGCGGCCGGCACCGAGGGGGCTACAGTCCGAAATCCTTGTGGAGGTCGAGGTACAGGACACGACCGGCGGCGAACACGCGATTGGCCGCGAAGCCGCTGAAGTTGTCGACGAACGGCGGGTCGGGCTCGAACAGGTTCTGTGCGCCGACAGCCACCCGCAGGCCTTGCAGCCAGCCGGAGTCGGCCGCTGCCGTCCAGCCGACCTGCACGTCCGTGCGCGTGTACGCGTCGGCATGGGTTTGCGGATTCTGGTTGATCGGCAGACCGTCGAACCTGCGAAAACGCTCGCCAGGCAGGACAACCGACGCGCTGGAAGGCTCCAGCAATTTAGTCGAGCTGGTGTGGTACGTTTCCGCCGTTACGTTCCAGGCGCCGTAGTCCCAGGTCAGCCGGAGATTGGATGCCCAGCGGCTGGGACCGCGCTCGGTGTCGGAAATGTCGATTTCGGGAATGAACGACACCAGTTGCCGCGCGGTCTCCAGCGTGCGCACCGCGTTCAGGTAGATGCCCCAGTCGCCGTAGTCCGTGGAAAAGCGATAGTCCACGCGGAAATCGATGGTCTTCGAGACGTTGCTCGACAGGTTCAGCTCGCGGCTATCTATGATGATCGTGTCGCTCTCGCCGAGAACGAAGATCTGGGGCAGGCGCTCGTAGTTCGCCACCAGGTCTTCGTCCGGTATCGAGGACGGCGTGGAGATGAAGTTGTCGTAGGCGAGATCCGACCAGGTGACCGCGATATTCAGCCCCTGCATCCATGCGGGTGCGTACTCCACCGTCATGGTCGTGGTGGATGCCGTCTGCGGCTGCAGCGACGGATTCACGCCCCACAGGGCGATGTACCTCGTGTACGGCTCCACGGGGTTGAGGAAGAACGGGTTGGAGAACGGATTACGGGTAACATCGAGTATCGTAATGGTGCCGTACAACTGCGAACTCAGCGGCGTCAGGAACGACTCGCCGTTGGTGGCCTTGAGCGTAAGATTGTCCGCAAGCCGCCAGATCAGGCCGAACGAGGGCGAGGTGTTGTCGAAGGTAACGCTCTGTTCCACGCCGCTGATAAAGCCTTGCGCGTCGGCCGCGGCTGCCCCGACCAGGTCCGCCAGGTTGATGCCGTCGATCGAACTGATGGCGCTGAAGTTCGAGGCGTTGATGAATCCCGAGCGTTCGTAGTCCTCCATACGGGCTGCAGCGGTCAGCGTCAGCTCTCGAAACCACGGGCGATCGTTCAGCAACGGGACCGAGATTTCCGCGAACGCCGCATCCACCGATTCCTTGTTGGGTCCGATCGTGAACGGCTCGCGCACCTGGCCGAACAGCACGACCGGGCTGCCGTCAAAATTGGTGGACACGTACACGCTTTCGGCCTCGCTCTCGCGAACCTCCAGGCCCACGGCGAGTTGCACGTCGCCGGCGGGCAAGCTGAAGACCGGACCCGAGGCAAACGCCGTGTACTGGAAAGTCTCGTTGACGGCATCGCTGTCGCTGAGGTCCAGCGGCGCGGTCAACAGCGCGGCGTTGCTCGCAACCGCCGCCGCATCGCCCGAGAACGGATCGAACTGCTCGGCGATCCTGTTTACCGAAGCGTCGTCGAAAGGGTCGCCCAGATAGTTGCGAGACACAGACTCCTCGCGGCTCAGGCTGCCGCTCACGTCGTAGGTCCAGCCATCAAGCGGCAGGTTGCCGTCCATGCCCAGGTTGACGAACGTGTTCTCGAGTTCGCTCGCGATCGGCAGCGCTTGCGCCGCGATCAGCGCCGACTCGGCCAGCATGTCATACCCCACCAGCACCTCCTGGCCGTAGGGGTTATTCGGGTTGGTGGCAGTCAGTAACAGGTAATTGGTTGCACCGTTGAGCCGTTGCGAGCCGCCGCCGGCGCGCGGAACCAGAAGGCTGCCCTGCCAGCCGCGCGGGTTGGTGCCGTTGAAGCTAACGGTATTGAATCCGAGGTGGTTGTCGTCCTGCTGATTGTCGTATCCGAACTCGACACTCAGCGTTTGCGACTCGCGGAAGCGCTGCTCACCGTTGAAACGGAACGAGTGGCGCTGCACTTTCGGGCCCAGGTCCTCCTCGTTGTAAACCGATGGCACGCTGGGGTCCCGTGGACCGAGTATGTCGCCCGTTGCCGGATCGCGCGGCAGGAACGGGTTCGGACCGTCGAGCGGCTCCCCGGCATACCGGGTGGTGCCCCACGGGCGTACTATCGCGGCCACCGACAGCACGGACCCCTGGCCCGCCGGGCCGATGCCGTAAGCGCGCCGGTTGAGGCCGCCGACATCCGTGAAATCACCGACGCCATCCGGGCCCGAGCGGATCAGCTTGTTCGGATTGGTCGGCTCGGTCTGCTCGAGATTGACCGAGGTCGTGAGGTAGCCGCTATCCCAACTGAAGGTATGGCCCAGGTCGAATCGGTCACGACTGGATTCGTTGGTCGCTGTCTCGGTTCGCACACCCAGGCTAAGGCCGTCGTAGTCTTCACGCAGAATGACGTTCAGCACACCCGCCACGGCATCGGCGCCGTAGATCGCCGAGGCGCCGTCGGTGATGATCTCGATGCGCTCGATCTGCGCCAGCGGAATCGACGACGTGTCCGTCAAGAGGTCCTGAACGTCCAGCGACGACCGCGCCTTGCGGCGGCCGTTGATCAGCACCAGCGACGATCGGGTGCCGAGTCCCCGAAGGTTGATGCCGCTGGCGCCCAGCGTCGCGCCGTACGGCACGCGGCTGCTGCCGAACTCGCCCTGGAAGAGCTGGGTCGCTGCGGCGTTCGCCGATCCCAGATTCTGCGGCAGGTTGCGCAACACGTCTTCAATGCTCGCATAGCCGCCGCGTTCGATCTGCTCGCTGGTAATCGTGATACGCGGCGACGCCGGATCGACGCCCTTCAGACGCGTGCCCGTGACGATCACCACGTCGACGTCGTCATCGTCGGCGGATGTATCGGCGTCCCCTTCCTCGCCTTGCGCCGCCGCCGGCAACGCAATGGCAACAATCAATATCCCGATAACGCGGACCAATCTGGCCCACAAGCAATCGTCTTGCATCGTTATCGTTGTCACCCTTCCCCTCCCAAAACTCCGGTTTGTGACTCCCGCCAGACTTAGTGAGAATGCTTACCGAAACCTTACGGGATGTTTCGCCTCGATCCCCGCCGGCGAGGGACAGAATGGCATGGGGCTGCCGAGTTCGCAGTCCAACGGCGGTGCCAGGCTGCCGATGAGGGCCACTCGTCGAGTACCTTGGCGTTGACAACCCGGTCGCTAGCGCTAAGGTGCAGGACATGCCACGCGACGATCCTGATCGGCAGGCCCGACGCGCAGCTCGTCGGGACTGGCCGATTCGCGCGTATCGTGCCGGAGAGCATCCGGAGGAGGAGTTTCTCGCCGATCTGTCGGTGGAGCAACGGCTCGCGATCGTCACTGACATCACCGAGACGTGCTGGGCTGTTGCCGGCAGGGAGACTCGGGCTACCCCCCGGCGTGACTGGCCCATCAAGATCGTCCGAGACCGCCGTCCGACGTGAAATGACGACTTCGCTGATACGCCGGGGATTGGCACGTCGGCGCGTCGGGCCGTGCTGACGTATCACACGTAGTGGAGCCAGTGCTCGAACGCGGGCTCGGCACCCAGCACCACCGCACGGTATTTGTCCCTCAGTTGCGATGTGGCGGGCCCGATTCGCCCGTCGCGTACCTGGTTACCGTCAATGCTTACGACCGGCCACACGCCGGCTGAGGTCCCGGAGAGAAAGACCTCGGCGGCGCTGCCCAACTCGTCGACCGCGATGTCGCGTTCCACACATTGTCGACCGACCGCCGGCGCGAGCGCGATGATCGAGTCGCGGGTGATGCCGAGCAGGACCTTGCTGGCAGGCGGTGTCGCGAGATTGCCGTCGGCACCGACCAGGAAGAGGTTGGCGGTGGGGCCCTCGGTGAGATTACCGTGCTCGTCGAGCAGCACGATGTCGTCGTATCCCTCGTTGCGGGCCCGCCACTTCGCCGTCATGGCGGCGGTGTAGTTGGCGGCCACCTTCGCGTGCGGGGGAATGATGTCCTCCCGGCGTCCTGATTTTTCCCGTTCGATCTTCAAGGACACGGCTTGCCGTCGACGACGTCTCAGTTCCGCGTTGGGGGAGGGGAAGTCCCGATCGCTGTCGTAGGCCGCGATGAACACCGCGACGTGGGGATTCTCCGGGATCAACTCCGCTTCGACGGAAGGCATCAACGCGCTGATCTTGACGGACTTGGCACCGGGGTTGCGACGCACGGTCTCGGCGCAGCCATCCACCAGTTCGCCGACCGTGTATCCGAGCGGCAGGCCGACGATCCGGCAGGTCGTCGCCAGACGTTCGATGTGGTCGCGCAGGCGGAAGATCGCGATGCCCCGGCGGGCTTCGTGCACGCTGATGTAGTCGAAGGCCAGCGAGCCGCGCTGCAGGCTCTGCGCCAGCACATGGACCGTGGCGTCTTGCCAGTCGATGAATTCGCCGTCCCGCCAGATCTTCCGCTCGGTCATAGGTGCCCGCCCACCGTGGAGGAAACGCGGGTGCCATTGTAGCTACGGGCGGGGCAAGCGGTCGGCGGCCGTCCCGACGGTAGGCCGCGCAGGCCGCCAAAGGTCGGCCTGCGCTTGGTCCGGGCAGCGCGGGGGACGGTTCGCGGTGCGCCCTTAGTCCACGCCGAATTTCTTCTCCACCGTCAACGCAAATGCCCGCCCGCGGGGCCTCGACGCGATGGGATCGAACACTCCCCCGGCGTCGGTCGGGAATACCGGCTGGAGGTCGAACGAGGCGTTGTCGTCGAAGACGTTGGGCATGCTGAAGAAGATCCGCGTGTGGCGCAGCAAATCGGGTTTCCACTCCGCTTGTTCGAAATCGTAGCGAACCGACAGGTCCAACGGGTTTGCCGCCGTAACGGTGTTCCTGCCGCGGTGCCGCTCGCCGGTCTCACTTCGGTAGCGGCTCACTCGGGTGACCGTTTGCGACTGGTGAGTCGTCGACACGTCGACACGCCAGCCTTTCCACGCCCAGCCTACGCGCAGGTCGAAACGATGCGCAGGGATGACGGAAAACGGCGAGGCGGTAAAGAAGTCCGGGCCGAGTTCCTGCAACGGCAGGTCGGCCACGACGTTCACGGGAGTGCCGTAGTACTCGTAGGAGCAGACCGCGTTCCCGGGGCCGCAGTCGTCGACCTGTCGCCACAGGCTCTCGGTTATATGGGCGTAGTCGAAACGGGCGTCGAAGTCGCCGTAGTCGGTCTCGACGAAATAGGTGATGTCCACATCGATGCCGTTGGTCTCGACCTTGCCGAGGTTGAAGCGGTGGCCTGCGTTGGGCCAGATGAGGCGACCGGTTTCGTCGTCTAGGCTGAGGTGCGGGAGTTCGGGGCTGATGGCGCTCGGATCAAGCCCCCGCCATGCGGGCTGGAGGTTGCCGATGCGGTTGACGAGTTCGTTCCAGTGGAAGTTCACCCGCACCACGAGGTTGGGCACGGCTTCCGGCATCACGTCGAAGCCGAAACTGCGCGACGTGTTGTTCTCCGGCTCGAGGTTCGGATTGCCGCCGTAGATGCTGATGCGGTCGACCGTGTACGGGTCGCCGTTCTCGTCCAGCAGTGGCCGGAAGTTCTCGTCGCGGAAGATGTACGTGTTGAAAATCCGATTGGTCGGCTTGACGTAAGCTACCAGCGGCGGCGCCGCATAGGCGGCGTTGACGTTGGCGCGGAACCTTAGCCAGTCGACCGGTCGCCACACGAACCCGGCCGACCAGGCCGTGACGGGATCCTCCAAGGTTACCGGGGTCTCCGACAGGACGGTGAGTTGGTACGGGCAACAACTCGACTCCTCGTCGCGGATGACGCCCCCCTCGGAACGGACATCGTCGTAGCGTGCCGAGAAGGTGACGTCGAGCCCATTGAGGCCCGGGCGTGCGTTGTCGCGGCCGAACAGGGGAATGTTGATTTCGGCGGCCAACGAGTCCGTGTGTCGCGACATTTCGTTTTCGTAGGCGATGTCGAAGCCTTGGCCGCTGCCTCCCGCGTTCGGGAAGGCGCCAAGGGTCGCACCTTCGATGGTGCGGGACTCGTCGAACAGGTAGGTCACCTCGGCGCGTCGGGACACGCTGACGAGCGTCTGGGCGGCGCCGCCAGGCGCCTCGAAGAGAGGACCACGCACCGTGAATTCGTACTCGGTGTCGGTGCTCTCGTTGGTGGTGCGCGAGTCGGGAACGACCAGGACGTCGACGAATTCCTCTTCGGAGCTCAGCCCGAAATAAGGCAGGTGGAAGATGTTCAACGTGCCCAGACGCGGATCCTCCTCGCATTGGCCGGCGAAAGGGTTTCCGACGCAATACAACCGGGCCCCGTCCATCTCGTTGAGGTGCAGACCGCGGTTTTCCGACGTGGCGCGGTAGGCCGAGACCTCCCACTCCCATGCATCGCCGAAGCGGCCATCCAGGGCAAGGTTAGCGGTCAGCGCCTCCTTCTCGGTGAACCGCTCCACGTCCGGTATGAAGTCGAATTCAGCGTAGAATTGCACTTGGCTCGCGAACGGCGTGAATGGCGTGCCCGTCGTTCCCCGCCACCCCTCGCTGAGCGGTGCGGCAATAAGAAAGCGGTTCTGGTTGCTCTCCAGCGCGTAGGTATCCCCCGCGGTGAGGGAGACCGAGCCCGAGACCGTCAGGGTGTCGGTCAGCTCCTGGCGCATGCGCACGCGCCAGGAGTGGTCGTCGCGCCCGGGAATCAAGCCTAGGCCAGCCTCCGGGAACGATCCGGGAACCGGTTCCAGGCCCTTGAAGTCGGCAAGCGTGAGCATGCCGTCGCTATCGTCCGGCATGCGGGATCGGAATACTTCGGTGACGCCGGTCGGATCGCCGACCGGAACGGGGTTCCCGTCGGCATCGAGCAGGAACAACGGCACCGGAGTGAACGTATTGGTCACACGGTCGTAGTGGGGGGTCGCTTGAAGGTTGGGCGGCCATCCGTAGGGCGGCTCGTCGACCCTGGTGGAAGTGGCGAACCGGATGTCGCGCTCGTCCCCGTTGAGCGGATCCCGGGTGGCATACTCGTAGCTGACGGTCACTGATCCCGTGTTCGCGTCTCCCCAACTTCGGGTAGCGCCCAACGAGAAAATCGTGTCCGCCGTGCCGCCCCCGGCTGGCTGGTTGTGGGTTATGCGTGCATCCACGCCCTGGTAGTCCTTGCGGGTGATCACGTTGACGACCCCGCCCACGGCGTCGGCCCCGTAGATCGCGGAAGCGCCGTCGAAGATCACCTCGATGTGTTCGATCATGGACAGGGGTATCTGATTGATGTCGGTGGCCTCGCCGAGCACGCCGCCGCGGGCGGTTCGCTTGCCGTCGATGAGCACCAGCGTCGCCCGTTCGCCGAGCCCGCGCAGGTTGACGCCCGCCGCCCCGAAATAGTTGCTGGTGCTGCCGAAGCTGCCGGCGAACGCGGCGCCGTTGGATGTCGGTGCGTTGAAGCTCTGCGGGATCCGGCGCATGAACTCCTCAAGCGTGCCCGCGCCCGTCGCCTCGATATCCAGGCGGTCGTAAACGGCGACCTGCCGGTCCATCTGCCCGGGTTGCCTTGGGATACGGGAACCGGTGACGACGATCAGTTCGACGTCGTCCTCCTCCTCGTCGTCGTCCGACATTGCGGGGTCGATTACGCCGGTGGCGTCACCGCCCCCGTCGGGTGCGGCTTCGTCGAGGCCGATGGCCACGGAGTCGTTGGCCGCGAAGTGGTACGCGAGTCCCGAATCCTTGAGCATCGAGTCGAGCGCCTCGACCACGGTGTAGCGCCCGTTGATGGGCCCTAGTTCCTTCTCGGCTGAGATGCCGCTCGGAACGGCGATCTGGATCCCGGCGCTCTCGCCGAGTTCCACAAGCGCCGCCCCCGCGTTCTTTCGCTCGATGTCCAGGCTGATCTTGCGTTCGTCCGCCGCAGCGGCGGCAGTGCCAACAATGGCGAACGCCATTGCGATTGCCGTGGTTATCCATCCGAGACTTGTGAAGTTGCTGAAAATCACGTCATTCCCCTCTTGGAGGCCCGTTACCTCGTTCGTTTTCCCTGTCGCAGCCGGATGCTGTGTACCGCACGACCTGGCGGATACCGATGTCCCGTTGCAGCTAGTGCAAAGCATTGGATTCTGTTTCCGCCGCTAGGACCGCGATTGCCGTCAATGTCGGGACCACCCGGATCGGCACGGCGTTTTCGAGTGTCGTCAATGCCTCATCGATGGAGTCGAGCCGGAGCGTCGCGAAGACGCGGATGTCGCCGACCTTCGGGTCGTGAATGCGGATCGGCTTCTCGGAATAGCGGCTAAGCTCCGCCACCACTCGGGCCATCGGTTCGTCGATAAAGGTCAGGCGTCCCTGCCGCCACTGCTGACGACGCGCGACGTTCGAATCGTGGTGCGCCGCGAACGTCTGATCGTGGGCATTGAAGTCGACTACCGCGCCGGCCACGAGCCCGAACTCGTCTCGCGCCAACGATCCATTTTCGACGGGGTGTTGCCGCAGATCGAGCCAAGGCGGATCCGCCGGGGGTTCACGGCCCTGTCGGTGCAGCGCGAGGCGGCCGTCGATCAACGCCAGGGCGAAGCCGTCGCCGTTCCGGCGCAGGTTGAACTCGGTGCCACGGGCGGTGATGGACTGTCCGCCCACTTCCACGGTGAAGGGTCGGAGTGGATCCGGGGCGACCTCGAAGTACGCCTCGCCACGGTCCATGACCACGCGTCGAACGTTGTCCGTCATGCCGACGAGAATCTGGGAACGGGTATTCAGCGTGACGGTCGAACCGTCTTCTAGTGTCAGAGTGCGTTGTTCGCCGACCTGCGTCGCGTAACGGGTGACCGCGTCCGCGTCCTCGGAATACTGTGTCGCCACGAACCACGCGGAGAACCCCAGCACCACGCCTGCAACGAGCCCGGGCGCTACGACGTTCCGCACGATCCGCCTCGAGCCCGTGCGGTGTTTGCCGTATGTGGCCCGGTACAGGGAATCCTCGCGCAGTTCGTCGCGCCAGTCGTCCAGCGCGCCGAGCAGATGGTGCGCCTCCACGAACCGGGCGTTGAACACGGGATCCTGCTCGCAGCGCGCCTCGATCGCGAGGCGTTCGGACTCGGTGAGATCCTCGCTGTAGATCCGCACGGCCGCGGCGTGGGCGTCCTGGGCGATCCGGCGCGACTTTCGGAAGACCATCGCGATACGCCCTAGTCGTCCAACAACGCTTGCCGCAAGTGCATGAGCGCCTTGCCGATGTACTTTTCGACTGTCTTCGTGGATACGTCCATGGTCTTCGCCACGTCGCGATAGCTCATGTGGCTGAAACGGTTCAGGACGAAGGCGCGCCGCCACTCGGGCTTCATCTCTTCAAGCGCCGATGCCACGGTTGTCAAGTCGTCCCTGGCCAACGCGATGCTCTCGGGCGAGGGCGCCTTCCCGGCATCCGCATCCTGCAACAGCCGCACATGCTCGTCGTGCTGTCGCCGGACTCCGCGATGACGTTCCCGGTCGATCACCAGCCGGTTGGCGACCGTCAACAGGAAGCCGAGGGTGCTTCGACGGCCCGGAGGCAATCTTTCGGGTAGATCGTCCATTCGAGCGAGTCGCGCGTACACATCCTGCAGGAGGTCTTCAACGTCCAGGTTGCCGACCACCCGCGCAGCGATGAACCGCCGCAGCGCTGTGGCGTGCGCCGCGTAGAGGCGATCCAGGGCCTGTTCGCGCGTCTCGGGCTTGACTTCCTTCAAGGCCACGAGTTTGCGCTTGCCCGGCTTCGTCACGTCGAACCGCCCAATGGTCGCCTGCCCCTCTCGCAGTACTGCTGTCCAGCTCCTAAGGATATTAAACGGATGACTTGACCATGACCCTACGGTGCCGTTGTGCGGTTGACATCCCGAACGCCAGCGCTAAGGTGCGGACATGCCATGCGACGATCTTGATCGACAGGCGCGACGCGCAGCGCGCCGGGATTGGCCGATTCGCGCATACCGCCCCGGCGAGTGCCCGGAAGACGGGTTTCTCGCCGATCTGTCGGTCGAGGAATGCCTTGCCGTCGTCACCGATGTTACGGAGACCTGCTTGGTGGTCGCCGGCAAGAAAGCGCGGAAAATCGCCCGGCGCGATTGGCCGCTCAAGATCGTCCGGGACCACAGGCCGAGTTGAACGCCGACTTCACCGACGTCGGTCAACCCCAGACTGCTTCAGAGTAGGAAACGCAGCCCGAAGCGTAGAGTAGGCCCGGTTCTCGATCGGCGGCGAGGAGATCGGGTCCGTCGAGGTCCACGACCTGGGCCCGTCCGGCCAGCAGCAGCGCAGGTGCCATCGACAACGAGGTGGCGACCATGCAGCCGACCATGATGCCGAGGTCGAGTTCGCGTGCCTCGTCTGCAAGTGCCAGCGCCCGAGTCAAACCTCCCGTCTTGTCGAGCTTGATGTTGACGATCTGGCACCACGTCGCCAGCGCGGGAAGGTTTGAACCGTCGAGGATGCTCTCGTCGGCAGCGAGGGGAACCGGCGACTGAAACCCAGCCAGGTCTTGGTCGTCACCCTCTGGCAACGGCTGTTCTATCAGTTCTACGCCGAGCGCGGCGGCTACGGGCGCGAACTCGGCAAGTGCAGCCATGTTCCAGCCCTCGTTGGCATCGACAATCAGCCCTACGCCGGGCGCTTGGGTGCGCACCATGCGGAGTCTCTCGATGTCTGCAGCCACGTCGTCCGACCCGAGTTTGACCTTGAGCAGCGGACGCCATCGCTCGACCGTCGCCTGTTGCCCCATGGCGGACGGGGAATCCAATGGCAGGGTGAATGCCGTGGGGATTTCGACGGGCCTCGAAACGCCGGCCAATTTCCAGGCTGGCTGGCCGCTGCGTTTCGCTTCCAGATCCCACAGTGCGCAGTCGATGGCGTTGCGCACCGGACCCGCAGGCAGGGCATCGAGCAGTTCGCGTCTGTCGAACGGCCCCTGGAAATCGTTGATGGTCGCGGCGACGTCTGCGGGTCTGTCGCCGTACCGAGGGTAGGGGACGCATTCGCCACGGCCTTCGACGTTGCCGTCGGTGATTGTGGCGACGACCACGTGAGCGGTTTGCTTGGTACCCCGGGCGGTGGTGAACGGCCGGGCGATGGGCCAGGACTCGATCGCGGCCGTTATTCTCACGGCAGCATCTCGTCGACGATGGCCTCGACACCGTGCCGGACCGGATCGCAGACCGGCACTCCGAACTGACGGCGTGTCTGTTCAATGGTCCGGCTCGCGCCACCGGCATCGAGTTCCGACGTGTTCAGGGCGATGCCCACGCACCGTACGGCTGGATTCGTCAATCGGCCGAGCACCATCGTCTGCTCAATGACGGCGTCGATTCCGGCGATCGGCGCGTCGACGTTGCGCATGGTCTTGCGGGTCGGCTCATGGCAGACCACGAAGGCGTCGGGTTGGGTGCCGTGCAGCAGGGCCAGGCTCACGCCGGCGAAGGAAGGGTGGAACAGCGAACCTTGACCTTCCACGACGTCCCAGTGGTCGGGATCGTTGTCGGGCGAGAGCGTTTCGGCCGCGCCGGCGGCGAAGTCCGCGACCACGGCGTCGATGGGAATGCCGGAACCCGCGATGAGGATGCCGGTCTGCCCCGTGGCGCGGAAGTCGGCGGCGACGTTCCGGGCAACCAGTTCGCGTTCAATGGCGAGTGCGGCGTACTTCTTGCCGACCGAGCAATCGGTCCCGACAGTCAGCAGGCGTTTGCCGGTGCGCTGACGTCCCGACGCGACGGGGAACGGCCCCGCGGGACGCCGTGTCTCGATCAGTCGCCGGTCTGACCGGCGGGCGGCTTCGATGATCTCGGGAATGCTGTCCAGCGGCGTATGAAGCCCGTTGGCGACATCCAGGCCGGCCGCCAATGCTTCGACGATCACGCCTTGCCACTGCTTGGGTAGCACGCCGCCGGGGTTGACCACGCCGATGAGGAAGGTCCTGGTGCCGGCTTCGGCGGCCTGTTGGATCGATAGGTCGGCGACACCGAGGTCCGCATAGCACCCGGGCAGGCGGAGTTGCCCGGCGACTGCTTCCGGTCGCCAGTCGACGATGCCTTGGCCGGTCTTGGCTGCCAGCGCGTCCTTGGCGTCGCCGAGGAAGACTAGGTATGGCGTTTCGAGATCCATACCGTCGGCCGTGAAATCGCTTCCACCATAAAGTCGCTATTGGGGGATTCCGCCGATCAGATCGTACGAATCGTTCGATCACGTCGTACAAAATTGTACGATCCGATCGCAGGAATCGACGTTCAGCGGCATGCGAAACTCGCTGGATCACGATCATCGCCACCCACGTAGACAGCCCGTTGCGGATACGCGCACAGCGGTCGCGCACCGCCGCCCTCCGCGAAACCGGCGACCAATTCATCCGGTGCGGTGCCTGTTTCGTCCCATTGTTCCGCTGCTTCGATGAGATCCACCATCCACGGTCCGGGGCCGCCGGCACAGTGGAGGACGCCCGGCATCAGGAACAGGCGCACGTCATCGCGGGCGGACTCGTCCCGAGCGTAGACGGCGTCGACGTATTCGATGCTGGCGTGTACAGACAAGGCGGCATCCGACCAGCCATGGTAAATCAGTAGCTTACCTCCATTTTCGCGGAAAGCATCGAGGTTTGGATCGGTGGCGCTCAAGGCGGCGGCTGCGGTTCGGAAGCGATGCCGGAAGCCGCTGAAGTCAAATCCCTCGTAGCGCCAATCGGGGTCGTGTTCCACCATGTGGCGCATGACCTCGACGCCGAAGCCGAACGCCAGCGACGGGGGGAAGTTCGGGGCCTGCTGGCCGGACCCGGCGAGCCAGCCGCCCCAGCCGCCGGGTGCATCCTCGCCGCCGAACGGCCAGCCGACGTGGATTCGTCCATCCGGGGCGGTCGGGCCGTCGTAGACGGCGCGGATGGCGGCGATCTTCTCCGGTGCCAGATCGAGACTGCCGGGATCGAAGTCGCAGTCGCGGGGATCATTGAGGATGCCGTCCTCTAGACCGTCCTCGGCATCGCACCGGGCAAGAACCGCGCTGGCGAGCGTTTGCCGGTCCTCGGCCGAGAGAATCGGCGCGGACAGGTCGTCCATGGATGGATACATGTGCCGGGTGACGTCGAGGAACGCGGCCGCTACGCCCGCGAAATCGTGCGCTGGGGCGCCGGCAAGGACGACATCAAAATCCCCGGGGTAGCGCTGGGCGGACATCAACGCTTGTCGACCACCGTTCGAGCAGCCGGCGAAATAGGATCGCTGCGGCGTCGCGCCGTAGTGCCGTTCGGCAATGTGCTTGGAGACCGCCGTCACGCGGTGTACGGCGAGATGGCCGTAGTTGACCAGCCGTTCGGGATTGTTCAGCGCCCAGGACCCGTCGATGCCCTGGTTGCGATGGCCGGTGTCTGTTCCAGCCGTCACGTAGCCGCGTTGAAGCACGCCGAGTCCAAGGGCCTGGTTCTGGATATTGCCGACGAAGCCCCCACCGCCGCCCATGATGAACTTGCCATTCCAATCGGCCGGTAGCCACACGGAGAAACCGATTTCGCGGCCGATGGTGCCGGTCAGTTTGCAGTGCTCGACCGGACTGTCCAACGATTCAACGGTGGTGATCTCGGCATCGGGTAGCCGGAGGTCCCCGAGGCCGTTGCAGGATCCAGGCGCCTCTGTCGCGCTCCCGACGGTCGCGCCTATGGCGCGGACGCAAAGGACGGCGAATGCGGTTGCGGTGAGGAATGTTCGCATGCGGGTCTTGGCCTTGGACGTGTATTCGAGGTCCATTGTAAGCGGCAGTTCGCCTCCCCGGAGGCTTGTTGACGCCGGTACGAGGCAGCCGCCATGATGGGTCGCGTTGAGCATGAATTTCATGGGGGGCCTTTCTCCGTATGGAGCAGGGGGTTTCGCGGGTCGTGGGTCGGGAAACCCCATGACGAGGTCGTACCGAGCGCTCGCCGGTGTTGCGGTCGGGGCGCTGATCGCCGCTGCGCAGGCTCGGGACAACGACTGGCCGGACGCGTGGTACCAGCCGCCGAAGACCGCCAGCGAACTGGACATCACGCGTTTCGCCCAGAGCCCCTACCTCGATGATCGTGACCTGCCGCCGGTGCAGGAACGCCTTCCGGACGATCCAGTCGTAATCCAGCCGTACAGGTCGATCGGCAAGTACGGAGGAACGGCACGGATTCCCATCTGGGACTCTTGGCAGTTCTTCAACTGGGAACACGCGCTGACACTCTCGGCGGACATGCGCAACGTGCTGCCGAACCTGGCGGAGTCATGGAGCCTGAGCGAAGACGGCCGGGTGACCACCATCCACCTGCGTCCCGGTGTCAAGTGGTCCGACGGGGTGCCGTTGACGGCCGACGATTTCTGGTTTCGCCTCGTCCACGTCTGGATGGACCCGGAGATGTCGCCCATCGTCTACCGGCTCGTCCAGGGCTGCGAGTTCGTGAAGATCGACGACCTGACATTCGAGTATCGCTTCCCCGAACCGAACCCCATGTTCGCCAACTTCTTCGCCCAGTACGGCAGCCACTTCGTCGACCCCATGCACTTCTTCAAGCAGTACCACCCGGCGTTCCGAGACCGCGAGGAGCTTGCCGCCCTGGTGGAAGAGAAGGGATTCGTTACCTGGATGGCGATGTACGGGGCGTACCGCGGCTGGGGCAACGAGGAGGCGGTCAGGGTACCGACCTTGCGGGCCTACAAGGTGGTGCAGCGAACGCCGACCAAGATGCGCCTGGAGCGAAACCCGTACTACTTCAAGATCGACCCGGCGGGCAATCAACTGCCCTACATAGACGCCATCGACGCGATCATCCTGCTCGAGAACTCGCAGATGATCGCCTTCCAGGCGGCCACCGGGCAGCTCGATTTCGCGGCGTTCGCGCTGAAGACGCAGGACATTCCGCTGCTCAAGCTCGGCGAGGTGAAGGGGCTCAACAAGGTCCACATCTGGCACCGCGTGCACATCAGCGACGTGGCCATCCAGCCGAACTACAACTTCGACGATCCGAAGTACCGGGATCTGCTGTGGGGCAAAGGCGAGCGCCGGTTCATCCGCGCGCTATCCCACGCCATCGACAGGGATCAGATGAACGAGGTGATCTACTTCGGACGCGGCGTGCCGAGCCAGGTGACGGCACATCCTTCAAGTCGCTGGTACCAGGAACGCTTCGCCCAGGCGCACATCCGCTACGACCCGGAATATGCCCGCGCGCTGCTGGACGAACTTGGGCTTCACGATGTGGACGGCGATGGACTACGGGAATACGCGGACGGCACGAAGTTGACGATCACCTTCGAGTACCTCGACTTCGAGACCCCGAAGGCGATCACCATGGAACTGGTGCGCGACTACTGGCGCGAAGTTGGTGTCGACATGCGGCTGAAGTCGGTGGAGCGGAGCCTGCAGTCGGAACGGGCGCAGGCGAACAAGATGCAGATGACGCTCTGGCACGCGGACAAGGTGACCGACATCCTCTTTCCCTTGGTACCGGATTGGTTCTATCCGCACCGGTCTGGATGGGACATCGCCCTGTGGAACCACTGGGCGCGGTACTACCAGACCGAGGGCGAACTCGGCGAGGAGCCGCCGCCGATGGTCCGCAACCTGCAGTACTGGGGCGACCAACTGCGCGAGGCGACCACCGAGGAGCATCGGACCAAGGCGGCCAAGACGCTGCTCGAGGCAGCCGCGGAAAACCTGTGGACCATCGGCACCGTCGGTCAGGCGCCGCATCCGGTCGTGGTGTCGACGCGTTTGAAGAACGTGACGGAGACGGGCATCTGGGGCTGGGACAACCGCTGGACGCTTTCGTACCACCCCTCGACGTGGTATTTCGACGAGTCCGACGCCGGCGACGGCAACGCGCTCGCTAGGGTGCGCCGTCGCCTCGACGACGGCCCCGCCGACAACACCTTCGCGGACAGGGCTCCGCGATGAGATCGTACGTGATCTCCCGGCTGCTCGGGATGATCCCCACGCTGGCGGTCATCTCGGTGATCATTTTCGTGGTGATCCAGTTGCCGCCCGGCGACATCGTCACGTCGATGCTCGACCGACTTCAGGCGCAAGGCGTGGACACCACCGAGGAATACGTCCAGAACCTGCGCGCCCAGTACAACCTCGACAAGCCGCTGGTGCTGCAGTACTTCTATTGGGCAGGCAACCTGCTCACCGGGGACATGGGGTACTCGCACCTGTACTCCCGGCCCGTGAACGACCTGTTGTGGGAGCGGCTCGGCTATACCTTGTCGATCACGGTGTCGGCGCTGTTGTTCATGTGGGTGGTTGCCCTGCCGCTCGGCATCTATTCGGCGATCCGGCAGTACTCCATCGGCGACTACCTCATGACCAGCATCGCTCTGGTGGGAGTGGCGACGCCGCCGTTCATGGTGGCGCTCGTCTTCATGCACATCGGTTTCGAGTGGTTCGGCGTCAGTACCGGCGGCCTATTCTCGCCCGAATACGAAGACGCGCCTTGGAGTTGGGGCCGCGTGGTCGATCTCCTGAGTCACATCTGGCTGCCCATGATCATCGTCGGCCTCGGCTCGGCGGCGTTCACCATGCGGATCCTGCGCGCCAACCTGCTCGACGAACTGAACAAACCCTATGTGGTCACGGCACGCGCCAAGGGGGTGAGCCCGGCGAAGCTCATCCTGAAGTACCCCGTGCGGATCGCGATCAACCCGTTCATCAGTACGATCGGATTCGTGCTGCCGGCCTTGATCTCGGGCGAGGCCATCGTCTCGCTGGTGATGGGCCTGCCGACCATCGGGCCGCTGCTGCTGCAGGCGCTCCTCAACCAGGACATGTTCCTCGCAGGCAGCCTTCTGATGTGGCTCGCCATCCTGACGGTGGTGGGCATCCTGCTGTCGGACATCCTGCTCGCCTGGCTCGACCCGCGGATTCGCTATGAGTGAGGCCGTGCTCAACCCCGTCGCGGAAGCTTCGGTCAGCCGGGAGGAGTCGGCGACGATATCGCCGCGGCGGTTGATCTGGCTCCGCTTCCGTCGCCACCGCCTAGCCTACTTGAGCGGCATCTTCCTGCTGCTGATGTACATCGTCACCGGTTTCTGCGAGTTCGTCTCGCCCTACGGCACCACCACCCGCAACGACGACGCCATCAACGCGCCGCCGATGCGTGTGCATTTCTTCGACGCCGAAGGGAATTTCCATCTGCGGCCCTTCGTGTACGCCTACCGGATGGAGGTCAACGAGGACACCTGGATGCGGGAGTACTCGGAGGACACCAACCGGATGTTCCCGATCCGCTTCTTCGCCCGCGGCGAACCCTACGTGATGTGGAACCTCGTGAGGAGCGACCGGCACCTGTTCACGACCGAAGAGGGCGGCTACATCCACCTGTTCGGCACCGATCAGCTGGGGCGCGACATGTTCTCCCGGGTGTTCTACGGGGGCCGCATCTCCATGTCCATCGGTCTAGTCGGCGTGGTGCTGACCTTGGTTCTCGGCATCCTCATCGGCGGCATCGCCGGCTACCTGGGAGGCATCGCGGACCGGGTGGTGAACAAGGCGATCGAAGTGCTTACGTCCATTCCGGGATTGCCTCTGTGGATGGCGCTCTCCGCCGCGCTGCCCGCGCACTGGTCGCCGCTGCTGGTCTATTTCGGTATCACCGTCATCCTGTCGCTGTTCGGCTGGACGGGTCTGGCCCGGCAGGTGCGCGGCCGCTTCCTTTCGCTTCGGGAGGAGGAATTCGTGATGGCCGCGCGACTCATCGGCGCCGATACGCCGCGGGTCATTACCAAGCACATGCTGCCGAGCTTTTCGAGCCACGTCATCGCCACGGCGACCCTGGCCGTGCCGGCGATGATCCTCGGCGAAACGGCGCTGTCGTTCCTCGGCATCGGTCTGCGCCCCCCCGTTGTTAGCTGGGGCGTGCTGCTGTTCCAGGCGCAGAACCCCCTGGTCATCGAGATGACGCCTTGGCAGATGCTGCCGGGATTGTTCGTGGTGCTGGTGGTGATGGCGTTCAACCTGCTCGGGGACGGCTTGCGGGATGCCGCGGACCCCTACAGCACGGCGGGCGCGAAATGACGGACACGGTTCTCAAAGTGCGCGACCTCGCCGTCGACTTCAAGACGGACTTAGGAACCACCCACGCCTTGGTGGACGTGGGCTTCGACATGCCGCGCGGCAAGGTCACCGCCATCGTAGGCGAGTCCGGATCCGGCAAATCGGTAACCGCCAACTGCATCATGCGCATCATCCAGCCGCCGGGACGGATCATCGGCGGCACGATCGACTTCGCCCCCGAGGCCATGGATCCGTTCGAGATCACCTCGCTCGGCAAGCGCGACCCGAGGCTCCAGGAACTGCGCGGCGGCCTCATCAGCATGGTGTTCCAGGAACCCATGACGGCCTTGTCCCCGGTGTACACGGTGGGCAACCAGGTCGCCGAGGCCATCCTCTGCCACCGCAAGGTCGGCCGCAAGCAGGCTTGGAAGGAGGCGGCCGAGATGCTCGAACGGGTGGGGATCGACGATATAGACCGGCGCATCCGGATGTATCCGTTCGAGTTCTCCGGCGGCATGCGGCAGCGCGTCGTCATTGCCATGGCGTTGGTTTGCCACCCGGAGATCTTGATCTGCGACGAGCCCACCACGGCACTCGACGTGACCATCCAGGCGGAGATCCTGACCCTGATCCGCGACCTCCAGCGCGAACTCAGCAACTCCGTGCTGTTCATTACCCACGATATCGGGGTCGTTGCCCAACTGGCCGATCAGGTCGTCGTCATGTACCAGGGCCGGGTACTCGAGATCGGCACCGTCCGGCAGGTGCTCAAGACACCGGTCCATCCGTACACCAAGGGGCTGCTCGCCGCCATTCCCGGTCTCGCGCCGAAAGGCGAGCCGCTCGCCACCATCGCCAGCGTCGTTGGCGACACCGACATCACCAAGCCCTATCCGATGATCACGCTGGGCGACGGACGCCAGGTAAGCCTGCCCCGGGAGCAGGTGCAAGGGGTGGCCGGGTGAGCGAAAGCCCCGCCAACGGCAGGCTGCTTGAGGTCACGGGCCTCAGCAAGTCCTTTGACGGCGTGCCGGCCGTCGAGGATGTCTCTTTCGACGTACAACGTTCGGAGACCCTGGGCATCGTCGGCGAGTCCGGATCGGGCAAGACGACCTTGGTGCGGGCGATCCTGCGCGCCATCGACCCGGACCGGGGCACGGTGCGGTTCAAGAGTTCGCAGGGCTGGGTTGAGCTTCAAGACATGACGGCGAAGGAGCTGATTCCCCTGCGCCGCGAAATGCAGATGATCTTCCAGGATCCGTTCGCCTCCCTCAATCCGCGCATGACCGTACGGCAGATTATCGAGGAACCGCTGATCATCCACCGGGTCGGCGATGCGGCCGAACGCTTCGAGGCGGTTCGCGACATGCTCGCCCACGTGCAACTCGAAGAGGATTCGCTGACACGCTATCCCCACGCCTTCTCCGGAGGTCAGCGGCAACGGATCGGTATCGCCCGGGCGCTGATCCTGCGGCCCAACCTGGTCGTCTGCGACGAGTCGGTGTCGGCGCTGGACGTCTCCGTGCAGGCGCAGATCATCAACCTCCTCGAAGACCTGCAAAAGGAACTCGGGCTCACCTACCTGTTCGTGGCCCACGACCTGAGCGTGGTGCAGCACATCTGCGACCGGGTTCTGGTCATGCATCGGGGTCGCGTCGTGGAGAGCGGCAGCGTCGGCGACATCTTCGACAATCCCCGGGAGAACTACACCCGCCTGCTGCTGTCGGCGGTACCGTCGCCAGACCCGGACGTGCCGCTCAAGCCCTTGGACCGGCGCGAGCTTGGGCTCTAGCTATTCAACCTTGCTGAACCCCCGGGCGCTGCTAGCCTTCGTGGTACCGGTCGCGGTTGCGGCCCTGGCGATAGTGCTACTCCGCGACCCGACCTATCGATTTCCCGTTCTGGCGTTCCTGTTGCCGCTTTTCCTTCGGGGTGCCGGAACTGCTGCAGGCATCTACGACCGCAGAAGAAAACCCTCGTTGACCGCCCGGATTTTCAGCACGCTCGGATTTGCGGGTTTCGTCGTCGGGTGGCTGCTGACGTTCGCGGTAGTGGGTTTCGTCATCGCCGTGGGCCTATTTGAGGGGGAACCATCGGGGGACTTGCTTGAGGGGATCATGTTCGTCGCGGCGGCTGGGCTCGTACTTGCTGCTTGGTTTCTATGGCCCTGGTACGCCCGGGAAGTGCTCGCCAACTGGCCCCGCCAGGGTGTCCGGATCTGGACCTCGTCGGGAAACCGGTGGGATCGGGTGTTCACGGGTTGGCGGCTACAGCAGATGGCCGCGTCGGGGGCCATCCGCTGGCGCGGCTTCGCCGCGACGGCGTTGGTGGTGGCTTGCCTCATGGTGCTGGCCGCCATCGGCGTCACCGACGGCATCCTTGCGCGACTCGCCGAAGTCGGTGCCCTGGTTTTGCTGATCCCGGCGCACGTGATGGTCGTTCTCGAAGCCCATGCGCTTTGCGAGCGTTGGACGGAACGGGCGAACGCGCAATGAGTTCCGCCGGTCGGCACCGGGTGGCCTGCATGGTCTTGTTGGCGCCGTTGTCCATCGCGGCGCAGGCAGGCGAACGGACGGACCTGCCGCCGCAGTGGTTCCAAGTGCCGCAGACGGCGAGCCAACTGGGCATCCCGAGCTTCTCGCAGAGCCCCTACCTGGATGATCGGAACCTGCCGCCGGTCGAGGAACGTCTGCCCGACGACCCGGTCGTGATCCATCCCTACGCGTCCATCGGCAAGTACGGCGGCACCGCCCGAATCACGATCTGGGACAACTGGCAGTTCTTCAACACCGAACATGCCGTGACGATTTCCGCCGACATGCGCAACGTCTTGCCGAACCTCGCGGAGTCGTTCGAGGTGAGCGCGGACGGACACGTCACGACGGTGCGGCTGCGCCCGGGCATCAAGTGGTCGGACGGTGAGTCGCTGACGGCGGACGACTTCATGTTCCGGTTCAACCACGTCTGGCTGGACCCGGAAATGTCGCCCATCGTCTACCGGCTCGTGCAAGGCTGCGAGTTCGTGAAGGTCGACGAGCTGACCTTCAAGTACGTCTTTCCCGAGCCGAACCCGCTGTTCATCAACTACTTCGCTCAACTCGGCAGCGCTTTCGCCGATCCCGAGCACTTCTTCAGGGACTACCACCCGGCGTTCAGGGACAAGGAGGAACTGGATGCGTTGGTGGAGGACGAGGGTTTCGTGACGTGGATGTCGTTGTACGGCTCGCTGCGCGATTGGGGCAACGAGGACGCCGTGAAGGTACCCACGCTCAGGGCCTACCGGGTGACCCAGCGCACGCCGACGAAGATGCGCCTGGAACGCAATCCCTACTATTTCAAGATCGATCCGGCCGGCAACCAGTTGCCCTATATCGACGCCATCGACGCGATCATCCTGCTCGAGAACTCCCAGATGATCACCTTCCAGGCGGCGACGGGCCAGCTCGACTTCGCCGCATTCACACTGAAGACCCAGGACATCCCGCTGTTGAAGCTGGGCGAGGTGAAGGGTGTCAACAGGGTCCACATCTGGCGACGACTCCACATCAGCGATGTGGCGTTGCAGGCCAACTACAACCACGACGACCTGAAGTACCGGGACCTCGTCTGGGGCAAGGGCGAGCGGCGCTTCATGCGAGCCCTTTCCCATGCCATCGACCGTGACCAGATGAACAAGGCCATCTACTTCGGCCGCGGCATCCCGAGCCAGGTCACCGCCCATCCGTCGAGCCGGTGGTACCGGGAGGAATGGGCCAACGCGCACATTCGCTACGACCCGGACTACGCGCGGCAATTGCTCACCGAACTCGGCCTGCACGACGTGGACGGCGACGGGCTGCGCGAATACCCGGATGGCACCCAACTGACCATCACCTTCGAGTACCTGGATTTCGAGACGCCGAAGACCATCACCATGGAACTGGTACGCGACTACTGGCGGGAGGTAGGCGTGGATGTGCGCCTGAAGTCCGTGGAGCGGAGCCTGCAGTCGGAACGCGCCCAAGCCAACAAGATGCAGATGACGCTCTGGCATGCCGACAAGGTCACCGACATCCTGTTCCCGGTGGTTCCGGATTGGTTCTACCCCCACCGCGCAGGCTGGGAACTGTCCATGTGGAATCACTGGGCACGGTACTACCAGACCGACGGCGAACTGGGCGAAGAGCCCCCATCGGTGATCCGCGAACTGCAGTACTGGGGCGATGAACTGCGCCGCGCCACCACGGAAGATCGCCGCACCGAAGCTGCGACGAAGTTGCTGCAGGCCCAGGCCGACAACCTCTGGACAATCGGCACGGTGGGACAGGCACCGCACCCGGTCGTGACCTCAAGGCGGCTGAAGAACGTCCCGCCAACGGGCATATGGGGATGGGACAACCGTTGGACGTTGGCGTACCACCCTTCAACCTGGTATTTCGACGAGGACTCGCCCAGCGCCTCGATGGCAGGCGGCGACGACTGAGGCACCGCGCGCGGCAAGTGCTGCCAGCCGTTGCGCTTGCGCGCCGGCTGTGCCAACCGAGCCCGAATTGCTTCGGCGGATCCGGGGGCCGCCATACCGTGCGACCGCTCAGTTCCGGCGCACCTCACGGAAAGGGCCGCGGTCCATCCTCGGTTCCTTGGGCAGTCCCAGCACCCGCTCGGCGATGATGTTGCGCTGGATTTCGTCGGTGCCGCCGGCGATTGACACGGCGGGAACGGAGACCAGTATTTCGGCGATGAGGCCGTCCAAGGCGCCGTCGGTCCCGGTCAGCATCGCGTCGGGGCCCGCAATCAGCGTGTGCACATGGCAGGCTTGGCGGGCGACGTTGCTGGCGGCAAGTTTGCCCAAGGAGCCCTCGGGGCCTTGCGGTTGGCCCCGTTCCTGTGCTGCGCGGGCGCGGCGTGCCGTCCATTCGGCGGATCGTGCCATGACCAACAACTTGGCGATTTCCTGGCGGACTACGGGATCCGCGATGCGACCGGTGACGTTGGCGCGTTCGACCACAAGGTCCACCCGCCCGGCACGCTGCGGATACCACTTGTAGGGTTCCATGACAGTCGCGACTTCGCGGCGTTCCTCTTCGTAGATCGAACCCTCTAAGCCGCCCTCGCGGGCTTGGCCGCGCAGGCCGTCGGCGCCACGTCGTTCGTGGGCGAGGGTGGTGATCGCGACCTGCCAGCCGTTGCCGATGTCGGACACGCGGTTCTCGGGCGGGATGACCGCATCGGTGAAGAACACCTGGTTGAAGGAGGCATGGCCGTTCATCTGTTTCAGTTGGTGAACGTCGACGCCGTCCTGGCGCATGTCGAGAATGAAGTAGGTGAGCCCCTGGTGTTTGGGGACGTCCCAGTCGGTGCGCGCGAGGAGCAGGCCGTAGTCCGCGTGGTGGGCGCTGGTGGTCCATACCTTCTGGCCGTTCACGATCCAGTGCTCGCCGTCGAAATCGGCGCGGGTCGTGGCACCCGCGAGGTCCGAGCCGCTGCCGGGTTCGCTGAACAGTTGGCACCAGGTGTCCTCGCCGGTGAGGATGCGCCGCAGGAACCGTGCCTTCTGGTCGTCGCTGCCGTGCTCGAGCAAGGTGGCGCCGGCAAGTATACGAATGCCGGTCTTGGCGGCGGTCACGGCGCCGATACGGGCGAATTCCTCGTCGACCACCGGCGCGAGGGCCTGGGGCAGGTCGTGACCGAACCATGCGGAAGGCCAGGTCGGCATCCCCCAGCCGGAGCCGGCGAGCTTGGTGCGCCAGGCGACGAGACGGGAATTCGGATCCCAGTTGGTTTCCAGCCAGCTACGGACCTCGCGGCGCACGCCAGCCGCCTTAGGGGTGTCGGGTTGTCTCTCGGCAGTCGGTGCCGCTCGGGACGGGGATGACGTAGCGGATGCCGGCGGCGTCCGCCAATGCTGCATCAGCCTCTCGCGGTGCTTGGCCGGGTCACCGAGGAAGACTTCCGAACTCTTGGCCCGCTTGTAGAACAGGTGGGTGTCGTTGTCCCAGGTGAAGCCGATGCCGCCGTGGAGCTGGATGCAGTCCTTCGCGGCCTGCATGTACGCGTCCGACGCGGCGGACTTGGCGAGACTGGCGAGCGCCGGGAGATCGGCATCGTCGTCGGCCGCCGCGTTGGCGGCTTGGTAGGCGGCGGATTTGGCAAGCTCAACGGTGAGCGTCAGGTCCGCCAGCCGGTGCTTCACGGCCTGGAACGAGCCAATGGCGCGACCGAACTGGACGCGCTCCTTGGCGTATTCCACGGCGGATTCCAAGAGACGCGCCGCCCCACCCACCATCTCGTTGGCCAAGGCGGCGGCGGCGAGGTCGAGGGTTCGCCGTAGTGCGGGCCCGGCGTGACCTTCGCGCCCCACCAGGCGAGCTTGGGCTCCATCGAGGTTGACTCGGGCCAGTTTGCGCGTTGGGTCGAGGGCCTCAAGCGGTGTCCGCGTGACTCCCTCTGCGGACGCGTCGATCGCATAGAGAGAAAGCCCGTCCATCCCGGCGGTGCCGGGTTGACGGACAGCGACGAGCAGCAAGTCCGCGATGCAGCCATCGACGACATGGCTCTTGGTGCCACTCAGCGTACCGTTTTCCGCGACGACGCCGATGGCGCCCACATCCCATTCGCCATCGGTTTCGGCGAGTGCCAGGGAAGCCAGCCGGTCACCCGAGGCGAGGCCGGGGAGTAGCGCGGCCTTGTCGTCCTCGCTGCCGGCTTCGAGGATCGCCGTGGCGGCGAGGACCGTGGATGAGAAATAGGGACCGCAATAGAGTGCCCGGCCCATCTCCTCCAAGACGACGCCAAGCTCACGGAAGGTGAACCCTTGACCGCCGTATTCCTCGGGGACGTGGACGCCAGCCAGGGCCAAGTCCTGACAGAGTTCGCGCCAAACGGTGGGGTCGTAGCCCGCTTTGGTTGCCATGAGGTGCCGGACTTCGCCGAACGGCGAACGGTCGGCGAGGAACCTACGAACGGCATCGCGCAGTTGCGCTTGTTCGTCCGTGAAGCCGAAATGCACGATGCCTAGCCTGCAGAGCGCTTCTTAGGCAGATCCACGAACTCGCCCGGGCGTTTCTGCTGATTGGCCAGCATGGCCTCCTGCATCTCCGCGCCCTGCAGGAACGAAGCGTTCCAGATCGCGATGTAGTCCAGACCGTCCGCCGTCGAATGGTCCCGAGCGTAGTTGATCATGCGTTTGCATCCATATACCGCCAGCGGTGGTTTGCTGGCGATCTCCCGAGCCACCTCGAAGACGCCCTCGAGCATTGCGTCATGGTTGGCGTAGACCCGGTTGACCAGGCCGACCTCCTTGGCTTCCGAGGCGAACATGCGTCGACCGGTGTAGGCGAGTTCGCGTACGATGCCTTCGGGAATGAGCTTGCAGAGGCGGGGGAAGGTTCCGACATCGGCGGTCATGCCGATGTTGATCTCGAAGATCGTGAAATAGGCGTCTTGCGTGGCATAGCGCATGTCGCATGCCGAGACCATGTCGACGCCGCCGCCGATGCATCCGCCTTGGACGGCGGCGAGCACCGGGATGCGGCACTCCTCCAGGCAACTCAGGCTGCGCTGCATATGCAAGGCGCCGTCGTAGAAACTGGCGCCGTGGCGAATCCGGGTCGTCCTTGCCGTGGCCTGGTCCTGGACACCGCCGCCGCCGAAGGAAGCGAGGTCCATCCCGGCACAGAAGTGCGGTCCGGTCGACGAGATGACGATGGCGCGTGCCCGGGCATTGGCGTCTATATCACCGACAATGGCGGGCAGATCACGCCAGAACGCGGGAATCATGCTGTTGCGCTTCTCGGGCCTTGTCAGAACGATGTGTGCGATCTGGTCGGTGATGTCGACGCTGAAACTCTCGTAGGTCATCTACGTCCTTCCCATGGTTGATTGATCAATGGTCCCACATCTCGACCGTTGGGCGTCATCGTGCTCCCTTGGCAGCGCGTCGCACATACCCGGCGTTCCAGTTCCAGGCGATCAGACCGACGCCAACGTTGCTCATCGCGGTGGCGATGAAGATGCCGATGTATCCAAACAGGTGGTCGCCGAGCAACGCCAGCGGCACGTAGACGATCAGCGTGCGCAGCAGTGAGATCACGACGGACGGACCTGGTTTGCCGAGCGCATTGAACGACGAACTCGCGATCTGGGTCATGCCCATGAAGCCGATGCTCAAGGGGATGATGATGAAGAACCACACCGCGACGTCGACGACCACCGGGTCCGTACTGATCCAGGTCGTCACAACCCATTCGCCGCAGGTGACCATGACGACGAAAGTAACAACGCCCCAGGCCAGCGCGAAGTTGTTGGTGAGCTTCAATGCCCGCCGGACCCGGTTGACGAGACCCGCACCCCAGTTCTGGCCGACGAAAGGCTCCACGGAGGACGATGCCGACCACAGGATCATGTGCGCGAGCATCTCCACCCTCGACGCCACGTTGTACCCGGCCACCACCGCATCGCCATGGGCGGAGAGCAACCGCGTGATGATGAACATGGAGATCGGCATCACCAGGCCGCTTCCGACGGCTGGCCCCCCGACGTGCATGATGGCCAGCCAGGAGTCGCCGATGCCGCGCCACGTCCAACGGAACAGATGCGCGCGGGCAATCAACACGGCGTACGCAACGCTGCCGAGTCCGCGGGAAATCACGTACGCCCACGCCGCGCCGGCGATGCCAAGTTCGGGTGCGCCGAGCCAGCCGAAGACGAGGACGGGGCAGAGCACGATCTGTCCCACCGACCCGACCGCCATGATCACTCCCGGACTCGCGGCGCTGCCCGTCGCACGGAGCAGCATGGAACCCACGATGGAGGTCATGAACAGCGGGAAGCCGATCGCGAACACCGTAAGGTAGTCGGTCGCCATCTGGCGAACGTCGCCCGTGGCCCCCAGAAGGCCAATGATGTGGCCAGCCGACGCAGCAAAGACCGCCGAAACCGCGATGCCGACGAGCAGGGCGAGCAAATGGGCGTGGGTGACGATCGCCGCAACCCGGGTGCGGTCGCCGGCGCCGAACGCTCGGGCGGTCACCGACGATGCGCCGGTGCCGATGCCACCGGCGAAGGCGTACAGCGTGATCGTGGTCGGAAACGCGTAGCCCAGCGCCGCCAAGGCATCGGTGCCGATCCAGCCGAGCACCACGGTTTCGGCGATCTGCGCGCCAAGCATGCTTACCGAGCCGAGGGCCATGAACGACCCTAGGCGGAACAGGTGCCTACCTACCGACCCGCTGGTGAATCCGCCCGCGATCCGAGCGGGCACCGTCGGTCGGCTGTCGGGTTTGCGGTGCCCGTCCGTGGGGGCCGAGCCGTCCCTGGCGCTGATGTTCAGACGATGTCCCCGTTTAGGGCGAATACTCGAAGTAGGCGTTGGAGACGACGACCCGGTCCTCCACCCGTGCTTCGAAGACGACCCGCCCGTCCCCGTCGTGCCATGCCCGGACGTGCAGTTCGTCGTCCAGAAAAACCGGCGCGGAGAAACGCACCTTGACAATCCGGAACCGTGCCGGGTTGCCGTCGGCAACGGCGTCGAGCAACAGGTGCGCGCAATGTCCGAACGTGCACAGGCCGTGGAGTATGGGCTCGTGGAAGCCGCCGAACCGGGCTGCCTCGGGGTCTATGTGCAACGGGTTGTAGTCGCCCGACAGGCGATAGACGTGGGCTTGGTTGTCGGCGATGCGATGCATAACGGCGACATCGGGGGCGCGTTCGGGAACCGTCATCTTCTGGGAGTAGGTCGCGCCTGAACTCTCGAACGGCTCGATGTCGCCGAGTTCCTTGACCCCGCGCCGGAACGAGCCGTTGACCATCTTGACGTAGACGTCGCCATGGGCGTCGGTGACGTTGCTCTCGAACTCGACGAAGCCGTTGCCGCGGCCACGGGGATGAATGCCGACCACGCGGGAGCGGACGAACACCGAACCGGATTTCGGCAAGGGTTTCAGCAGTTCCAGGTACCGTTCGGCGTCGATGTTCAGCGGACCCGGCGAGTTCGGCACTAGGTCATGGTCCAACGGTGCCCCGGCACCGCCCCACCGGATGGGGAAGGTGGGAAAGACCGCGAACTCCGGATGGCGCTCGTAGACGAAACGCAGAGCCCGGGTGCCGATGCCGACCGCATAAAGCAGCACGTCGCGCTGGTCGTAGGAAATCTCCACCGACTCCCCCCAGGGACCGGGTTCGCCGTTCGGCAGGGCTTCGGTTGCACGGTAGGTCGGCATCAGATGCGTTCCCTTTCCAAAACACGCCATGTTACGCCGTAGGGGCGACGCTTGTCGTCGCCCGCGTTGGCTTGGCAACGGTCTCGCCAGCATCTAGCACGCAGGTTATCCAGTCGCCCGTCGGCGGGAATGCGACCGCCTCGGTTCGCGGCGACGGGACGTCATGATGCGTCCCCTACAGCGCGCCGACCGCCGCCGCCAAATCCTCGACCCTGCGCTGGTATTCGTCGCTGTCCGCGTAGCGCCCGCCGAACACGAAACGCGCAGCGCCCGCCTCGCGGAAGTGGTTCAATGCCTGCGCGGCAGCGCCCCGGTCGTGCAACGGCAATCCCCCCATGACGACGATCTCGCCGACGGGTTTCCCGGCGGCGGCGCAGATCTCGGCGTAGTCCGCACGGGCGCTCGGCAACCGCTCGGGTGTCATGCCCATCGGCAACCAGCCGTCGCCGAACTTCGCGGCACGTCTAAGCGCATGCGGGGGCGAACCGCCGATGTAGATCGGCGGCCTGGCCGGACGCGGCCGGAACAGAAAGGTCTGCCCGTTGGCCGTGACCTCGTCGTTGTCGAAACACGTCCGGATGAACGCCAAGGTATCGTCCGCGAGCCGACCGCGCTTGTGGCGGTCCACGCCCAGGGCGCGGAATTCCGGATCCATCCAGCCGATGCCGGCGCCGAGGAGCAAACGCTCGCCGGAAAGTTCCTGGATGCTGGCGATCTGCTTGGCCGTGGGAAGGGGTGGTCGGTAGGGGAGAATCAGGACGCCGACGCCGAGCCGGATGCGTGTGGTGACCCCGGCAAGCCAGGCGAGGGCGACCAAGGGGTCCACGTAGCGCCCGTTGGAACCTTCCGCGTCGTCTGGCGGTATGGCGATGTGGTCGACCACCCAGATCGATTCCAGGCCGGCCTGTTCGGCAGCCATGGCGCACGCTGACATGGTTGCGGGCGTGGATTGATCGCCCATGTTGCGCAGCGTGATCCCGACGTGCATGCCTGCTGCCGGTCTAGCGCAAAGCCGCCATCAGGCGGAGCAGGTCGCAGACCCGGTTGGCGTAGCCCCACTCGTTGTCGTACCAGGACAGCACCTTGAGGAAGCGGCGGTCGGTGACCTGGGTAAACGATGCGTCGAAGATGGAGGAGTGCGGATTGCCGATGACATCCGACGAGACCACGGGCTCAGTGGTGAATTCCAGGACATTGCGCATCCGTTCGGTCGCGGCGGCGCGCTGCATGGCGTCGTTGACGGCCGCGACGGACACGGGTTGTTCGGTCTCGACGAACAGGTCGACGACCGAACCATCGGGAACGGGCACCCGGGACGCAATGCCGTCGAGCCGTCCTTTCAACTCGGGCAGGACCTCGCCCACGGCCTTGGCGGCACCGGTGGAGGTGGGGATGATGTTCTCGGCCGCCGCGCGGCTGCGCCGTTTGTCGGAATGGGGCACGTCGGCGAGGCTCTGGTCGTTGGTATAGGCGTGCACGGTGTTGATGATGCCCTCGCGGATCCCGAAGACATCGTGGATTACCTTGGCAACCGGGGCCAGGCAATTGGTCGTGCAACTGGCGTTCGAAACCAATCGGTGTTCGGACCCGAGACCTGCGTCGTTGACGCCGATGACCACCGTATAGTCGATGGGATCGCCGGCCGGCACGGTGAGCAGGGTCCGTTCGGCGCCGGCGCGCAGGTGTTTCGCGATCTGGTCCCGGGTTCGAAACACGCCGGTCGACTCGACTACCACGTCCACGTCGAGGGACGCCCAGGGGAGATTGGCGGGGTCGCGCTCGCTGACCATTCGAACGCGGCTTCGGGCGGTGACCAGTTCGTCGTCCTGAATCTCGACGCCGCCCTGGAAACGGCCCATGACGGTGTCGTAGGTGAGCAGGTAGGCAAGGGTGCCGTGGTCGAACAGGTCGTTGATGGCCACGATCTCGATGTCGCCAGACGCCTCGGCGATCCGAAACACGGCGCGGCCGATGCGGCCAAAGCCATTGATTGCCACGCGCATCAGGGCGTTCCGTTTGCCGCGTCGAGCGCGGCATAGTGGGCGGCGACATCGAGGATGCGGCTCGCGTGGCCAAGGATCTCGTGCCATGCCAGCAACTTCATGAGCTTTTCGCCGGCCCTGAGCGTGCCTTGGAGATCGACGAGGACGGACTGCGGGAAGCCGCGCACATCGGAGGAGACGATCGGGTCGTGGGTGACGGCGATCAAGTCCGGCTCGGCCTGCGCGGCTGCGATGAACAACTCGTTGATCACGGCGGCATCCATGCCGGGATCCTCGAAGGCGAGGGTGACATCGAGCAGCGAACCGACCGCCACCGGCACGTTCAGCGCGAATCCGCTCACCTTGCCTTTGACGCTCGGCAGCGCCCGCTCGACCCAATGCGGCGCCGGCGTCGTGTTGGGAATGATGTTGCCGGCGGCCGCCCGGCTTCGGCGATAGTCGGGCCCGGCATGGTCGTAGAGGCTCTGGTCGCGCGTGTAGGCGTGCACCGAAGTCATCGTGGCGTGGGCGATCGGTCGGGCTGCGGTGACGACCCGCAGCACTAGGGCCATGGCCGTGGTGGACGCAGATCCGGCGGAAACGATGCGATCGGCGGAATCGGCGTTCGCCTGGTTCACGCCGTAGAGCACGACCCGGTCCAAGTCCCCCTCCGGCAACGACGACGTCACTACGCGTCTCGCGCCGTTGGCGAGGTGGGGCGTGAGCGCGACACGCGACCGGTAGCGGCCGGTGGCGTCGATGACGACGTCGACCCCAAGCAAATCCCAGGGAATCTCCCCGGGTCGTTCGGTCGACATGAGTCGCGTTCTCTGGGTCGTCGTGCCGTCGCTTGCCACCAAGTGGTTGCCCGTCAGAGCGACATCGCCATCCCGGCCAATCGACTTCGACAACAGGTGATGCAGGATGTCAGGTTGCCCGATGTCGGCGATCGCCACCGTGTCGAACCGGTCGTCATTCAAGGCGAGACGATAGATCTGTCGGCCGACCTGGCCGAAACCCATCAGACCGATGCGTAGTGCGTTCAAAACTCGAAAACCGGCAAAACCCCGTAGCATTGGCAATCATCGCACGGATGACGGCGCAGGTCGCAACTAGCCGTCGCGCCGGGAGACCCCGAATGACCGACTACCGATCCAGAGTGCCCTTGTTTACGTTTCCCGACACGCTGGCCGAGCAGGAAGCCGTGCTGGCATCGCATCCGATGATGGAACGGCTTGCCCGGTCCCGCGCTTTCCTCGCCGGGCACCGGCATCGACCCGTCTATCACTACGTCAACCCGGAGGGCACGCTCAACGACCCCAACGGGCTGTGTCGCTGGCAAGGTCGGTGGCACCTGTTCTACCAGGCCTACCCGCCGGAGGATCCTCGCCAGCATTGGGGCCACGCGGTGAGCGAAGACCTCGTCCATTGGCGCGACCTGCCGTATTGCATCTACCCGGACCCCGAGCAGTGCTGCTTTTCCGGTGCAACGCTGGTTGAGGAGGACCGGGTGGTCGCGATGTATCACGGTACCAAGGCAGGCAACATGGTGGCGGTCTCGAGTGACCCGCTACTGCTCAATTGGACGAAGCTGACCGGCGGCCCGGTGATCCCGATGGCCGAACCCGGCGATCCGCCGCTGCCGTATCGCGTGTTCGATCCGTGCGTGTGGCAGCAAGGGGACAGCTACTATTCGCTCTCGGCGGGACAGATCCCCGAAGGGCCGGCAGGTTCGCCCGTCGCGGCGGACTTCCTGTTCCGCTCCGACGACCTCGTGCAATGGGAGTACCTGCACCCGTTCACCGAGGACGACCGGTTCACGCGGGTGGGCGACGACGGTGCCTGCCCGTACTTCTGGCCCATCGGCGATAGGCACATCCTGCTCTTCTTCAGCCATGTGAGCGGTGGCCAGTACCTGCTCGGGGACTACGACACGAACCGCCAGAAACTCGTCGTGACCGGGGCGGGGAAGTTCAACATGGGCCCGGTCAAGCCGAGCGGCGTCCACGCACCGTCCGCCACGCCCGACGGGCGCGACGTCGTGGTCGTGTTCAACATGAACCCGGGCAAGCCATCGGCGGGTTGGAACCAGATCATGAGCCTGCCACGCCGCCTGTCGTTGGGTGAAGACGACGAACTCCGTCAGGAGCCGATCGAGGCGGTCGCTTCCTGCCGAACTTCGCGATTGGGTGGCGAACCGATGACACTTCGAGCGAACAGCGAGGTGGTGTTGGACAACCTATGCGGCGACGCATTGGAAATCCGGGCGGTGATTGCGCCGAGCGCGGCTTCCGTGGTGGAACTCAACGTGCTGCGTTCGCCGAACCGGGAGGAGTTCACGCGCATCGCCTTCTACCGCGACCGGGGCTATCGGGACCGCGTGTTGCGGCGGCTCCCCGTCGGGAGCCTGGTGACCCTGGATACGTCCTACTCGTCGGGTGCGCCGGACGTCCATTCGCGAGCCCCCGAAACCGCCCACGTGCGCCTGGACCCCGACGAGCCGCTCGAACTCCGGGTCTTCGTCGACCGCAGCATCGTCGAAGTATTCGTGAACGCCAGGCAGTGCGTCGCTGCCCGGGTCTACCCGGACCGGATGGACAGCACGGGCATCTCGTTCCGTTCGCAGGGAATGCCGAGCGAGGTCACGGCACTCGATGTCTGGAAAATGGGGACGGTCTACTAGCTCGATGCGGCCGCGGCGCCCCCGATATTCGCCGCCAGGAACTCGAGAATCCGTTCGTAGAGCAGGCGTCGGCCTTCGTTGCCGCCGAAGCCATGGGCTTGTTCGGTCTCGTAGAGCCACTCGGGTTCGTTGCCTGCTTCGCGAAGGGCCGCCCGTAGACGTTGTGCGTGTTGCGGCGGCGCGCGGCGGTCGCCACCGCCGTGGACTAGGAGAACGCGGGCCTTGATGCGATCCGCCAGGTACACCGGCGAACGGCCTCGAAGCTTCTCGTCATCGTCGCCCACCGCCTGGCGCAGGTAGGCGATGCCGGCGCGACGCTGCCTTATGTCGCCCGATTTCTCAAGCAGGGTGAGATCGTAGATGCCGGCCCCGCCTACCGCGCACCGGTAGAGATCGGGTTCTATCGCCGCACCCATAAGCGCGGAATAGGCTCCGTAGCTGTTGCCGTAGGCGCAGATCCTTCCGGCATCCGCAATGCCCTCCCGCACGGCCCACCGGACGGCATCGATGACATCGTGCTCGATCAGCCTTCCCCATTCGCCGAATCCGGCCCGCTCGTACGGAATGCCGTAGCAACATGAGCCGCGGTAGTTGACCTGCAGCACGTGATAGCCGCGACTGGCAAGGAGTTGGACGTCGGCGTTGAAACCCCAGTAGTCGCGAACCTGGTGCGGGCCGCCGTGGATGTAGACCACCATCGGGCCGGGCTTCGGAGTGTCCGGTGCGCTCGTCACGTATCCGTACACCTTGGCTCCGTCGCGTGCGCCGAACTCGACGGGCTGCATAGGGCTCAAGGCTTCCTGCGGTAGGCGGGGCCGCCGGGCCATGAGCATGTCGACCTGTCCTGCAGCGGCGTCGACGAGCATGTAGTCGCCCGGCCGGCGATCCCCCGACACGACAGCCACCAGCCTCGAGTGATCGCGCGAGAAACTCGTGAAGGTGACCGTGTCGTCGGGGAACATCTTCGCCAGGGCCGTATGCTGCCGAGCCAGCGGGTGCCGCCGGCTGACGTACATGATCTTCGGATAGCCGGGATCGAAACGTACCCCCCATAGGTTGCGGCGGCCGAAGTCGTAGTACAGCGAGGTCACGTCAACTTGCGGATGCCGCAGGAGAACCTGGTGGGTCTCGGTTGCGACATCGAACAGACCGAGGCCCGTGGTCGCAGCGTCGCGGCTATCCAGGGTCAGGAACGTACCGGGCCTGGGCCCGAACCTGGCGGGTACCCAGCCATGTCCAAGGGCGTCGTGGCGGCCGATCTGCCGCCATTTCTGACCCTCCCGGTAGTGAACTTCCATGCGGGCGTTTTCGTTCTCCCCGGTGCCGATCACCACCTTGCCCTCGGCGTTCGGAACGAAGGATCCGTAGGGTGCCGGGCCGCTCGCGACGCGGCGCATGGACTTCGACTTGAGGTTCAGGAGGTGCGCCTGGGCAAAGCGGTTGGGGGAAGCGGAAATGAGGACGTGTTCGGGGTCGTCCGGCAGGATGTCGATCACACTGCCGCCCCCCACCCGTTCGGTCTCGCCGGTTTCGGCGTGCACGGTCATCAGTTCTAGGGTGAGCCCCATGATGTCGAGCGTGAGCGCCTGGCGCATGGGCGAAACCAGCAGGAGGTCGTCGGTTGCCCAGTAGATGCGCGCGATCTCGCGTTCGGTGCCCAGCGGGAAGTTGACCTTCACCTCGCGCTCGGGGAGCGTGATGACTTGGAATGCGGCTTCGTCGCCTTGGCGAATGCTGGCGGCCAGGTAACGGCCGGTGGGAGAGATCGAGACTGTCGCGACCTCGGCACGGTCGGTGAACAGCGCGATGGGCGGGGGTTCGGCCTCGGCGGGTTGCGCCTCGCCTGCGACGTGGATCATGGCGGCGACCGCCCAGACGGTCGCCGTGATTTGCTTGCTACTACGAAGCCGGCTACCGGTCATCGGACGTGAGCACGAGGGTCCCCGTCGTCGACAATGTACCGCCGGTTCCATTGACCACGCACGTGGTCGCCTGGGTCTGCTTTCCCGCGATGCCGTTGATGCCGTCTTCCGCGGTTCGGGAGAGTTGCCGATAGGCTTCGAGGAGCAGTTGCATGCCGTACATGCCGGAATGGTTGAACGACAGCCCGCCGCCGTTGGTGTTGATCGGCACCCTACCGCCTGGCGCGGCGTGGCCGTCCTTCCAAAGCGTGTAGCCCTTGCCCCGGGGGGCGAGGCCGAGCATCTCTGCGGTGATTCCGGCGGTGATCGTGAACGAGTCGTAGATCATCGCCATCTCCATGTCCTGGGGTCCGAGACCGGCCATCTTGTAGGCGGTCGTCGACGAACGGGACGCCGAGGTCGCGGTGAAGTCCTCCATCTCCAGGATGTTCTGGTGGCCCATGGATTCGCCGGCCCCGGTTACCCACACCGGGTTGGTGCGCAGGCTGCGCGCGATTTCCGGTCGGGCGACGATGACCGCGCCGCCGTGGTCGGAGACCAGGCAGCAGTGGTAGAGCGTCAAGGGCCAGGCGATGACGCGAGCGTCCAGCACGTCTTGGACGGTGATGGGTCCGCCGAAGGGACTCTGCTTCTTGCCGTACATGACCGCGCGCGGGTTCAGCTGCGCCCAATCGCGGGTGACAACCGAGATGTGCGCGAAGTCCTCCTGGCTAGTATCGAACTGGTGGAAATGCCGCACCATGGCGTGGGCGTATTGGGACGGTGCCCCGAAGGTGCCGTAGGCCGCGGTCATCTCCGCGCCCGGGCTGATCTGACCGCGCCCGCCACCCCCGCCGCCCCCGCCGCGGGACGACCAACCCGCCTCGGCGGGGCTCCCGAGGG
>VXYL01000030.1 GCA_009846005.1 Gammaproteobacteria bacterium
GCGGGATGCTCCCGGGTGCGCGGGACAAGTACGCGATCATCGATCCATGAACCGCGCGGTACTGTGGGATTCCAGTGCGGTATTGGCGTTGCTGGATGCGGACGACTCGGACCACGAAGCCGCGAAGAGGACCGCCCACGCGCTCGCAAACGAGGCGAGGCCGAGCTTCATGACCAACCATCTAGAGGTGGAAACCCACGCCCTCCTGCTCCGCAAGCTAGGCCGCACGGTTGCGCTCGAGTGGTTGCTACGAGGCCGGATGCCCGTGATACGCGTGTCGCTTCGCGAAGAACGACGCGCAAGGGAACTGCTGGCCAACTACGACGACAAGGATTGGAGTCTGTGCGATGCCCTCTCGTTCGCGGTCATCGAAGCACGAGGCGTCGAAACCGCCTTCAGTTTCGACCGTCACTTCCGCCAGTTCGGCCGTTGTCGCGTACTCGGTATCGGGTGAGGCCGTCTAAGCGAAACGCGCCGGCGCCCTCGAGTCCTCCGCCCGCGTCTTGACATCGATCAAGACCGTCTTGCCGTCGGCGTTCAAACGCTTAGCACTTTCCAAAGCCGGGGCCATCTCCGCCGCTTCGGCAACGTGGATACCATCCGCACCCATGGCCTTCGCGAGGTCCGCGTAGTCGCCCTGCATGTGCGAGACACCGAACTGCTCCCGGGCCGTGGGGAAGCCGCCAGGGTAGGTCGCCATGATGCCGTTGTTGAGCACGATGGTGGTGATCGGGATGCCGGCACGAGCCGAGGTTTCGATGTCGAGCCCGGACATGCCGAACGCGCCGTCGCCCATGAGGTTGACGCACATGCGCTCCGGCGCCGCCATCTTGGCGCCGATCATCAGGGGGATGGAGAAGCCGAGGTGGGTGGTCTTGCCCCAGCCGACATAGCTGTGCGGCGTCGTAGCCGTGTAGAACGGCACGATCTGGTCCCGAGGAGCACCGGCGTCGTGGGTGACGACGCTCGTTTCGCCGTCGAGCACCTGGTTCATCTCGTGGATCACCCGGTACGGCGAGAGCGGGCCGTCGTCGTTGGTTAGATACGGGTGCCACTGGGCCAACCAGGCGTCACGGGCTGCCTTGACGCGGGCCTTGACGCCGGTGTCGCGGCCCGACTCGCCGATCAGTCCCTTGACGGCGTCGATCATGGCTTCGAGGGTCAGCTTGGCATCGCCGACGAGGCCGATGTCCGCCACCGTGTCCTTGTTGATCTCCTCGTCGGCGATCACCGAGTGGATCAGGAGCTTGTCCCGGGAGAAGCGCTGGCCGTACGGTGTCGCAGTCAGCGAAGTACCCACCGCAAACAGCACGTCGCAGGCATCCAGCCACTGACGTGCCGGTCCCGCGACGGTCGAGCCGCCCGCACCCACCGACAACGGATGGCGCTCGTCGAACGCGGACTTGCCCGGCATCGACGTATACACCGGAACGTCGAGCAGTTCCGCGAGGGTTCGGAGTTCCTCGGTGGCGTCGGCGGACATCACGCCCGCACCGGCCCAGATCAGCGGCTCGGAGGCGTCGACGAGTTTCTGCGCGGCGTCCGCAACAGCGCCGGCCGAAGGTGCATAGAGTGCTGGACTGGGCGATGCGTAGGCCGGGGCGTTATCGGGAATCGGCTGCCCGCAGACGTCGCCGGGCATCTCGACGAGGACCGGTCCCGGTCGGCCGGAGCGCAGGGCGTGGAAGGCTCGGCGCATGATGTTCCCGGTCTGGTCCGGGCGGGTGATGACTTCGGCGCGCTTGATCACCCGTTCCCAGGTTCTCGCCGCGAAGAAATTGGGTCGCACGAACAGCATGTCCAACGGATTGCCGCCGGGCAGCGCGAGGATCGGCACGTTGTCGGCGTTGGCCTGAGCAAGCCCGCCAACGGAGTTCTCGGCACCGGCCTGCGATTGCACCGCAACGACGCCGAAGCGTTTGCGGTCTGATAGGCGCGAATAGCCGTCCGCCGCCATCACCGCACCCCGCTCGTGGCGGAACGCAACGGGTCGGATGCCCTCCTTCGCCACCGCCTCGATCATCGGATTGGACGGATAGCAGGACATCCAGGTGACACCCTCCTCCTTGAGGATCTTGGCGACGTACTCGACGCTGTTCATGCGGTGCTCCGCTCAGTCAAAACGCGCCATCTTACTCGACCGGCGCTCGGCGAGGCGTTGCCGGATCAAATGGGGGTATCTCCGAACCGGCTTGCCATCGACACGCCTTGACAAGCCGTTGGCGGACAATTCAACGTTGCTATTGGGCGAGATCGCGTTCGCGATCTACGCAGAGTCTAGGCACACGATTTGAGGGGAATCGATGATGAAGGGGAGACACACCCTGCTGTTGTTGGCCGGTACCTTTCTGGCCTTCGGCGGCTTCATTCAGGTCCACGGACAGGAGTCGGAGCAGGACGACTTAATCGAAGTGATCGTGGTCACTGCGGAACGGCGCGCGGAGAACATCAACGAAGTACCGTTGACGATCAGCGCATTCGACTCCTCGGCGATCGAAGAGCTCGGGATCGTCGACGAACAGGATCTCGAGGCGCTCACCCCCGGACTGCAGTTCGGGTACAGCGAGGAACAGACCGGCCAGGGCACGGTCATTCGGGGGATCGGCACGCGGGTGGCGGGCGCGAACCACATGGACATGGGCGTCGCGACCTACGTGGACGGCGTCTACAGCCGCACCGCGACCGGTGTTGCCCCAAACCTGTTCGACGTCGAACGGGTGGAGGTGGCACGCGGTCCCCAGGGGACGCTCAACGGAAAGAACTCCATCGCCGGGTCCATCAGCTACATAACCAGGAAACCGTCGGCCGAATGGGACGCCCAGGTGTTGGGCGAGTTCACCGACCAGGCCACCCAGCGTTACAACCTCGCTTTCGGCGGGAAGCTGTTCGGCCCCTTGATGTTTAGACTCACCTGGGGTCTCTACACGGGCGACGGCGCCCAGAAGAACATCGGCTTGGGCGGCGACTACGACGTACCCGACGAGGTGTCCTACTCGCCCCAGTTGCGCTTCCAGTGGGATCGGTTCGATGTAAACGTGCGCTATGCCCACACGCGCGACACCGGCGTACCGAGAACGAACTTGAGCCTCTTCGATCCACCGAGGGATCGGCCCTGGATCTGCGATGGCGCCGCGAACTTTGCCGCCGACGCGTTCAACAACATCACGGAGAACACCTTGACGGGCACCATCAACGGCGTGCCGTATTTCTGCGAGGGAACCTTCGAGGAACCGGAGAACATCTGGTACGGGTATACGGAGCCGGCACCCGCGGTCGAGGATTGCGGCGGCGTCATCGCCAACCTCTGCGATGAGCTGAAGAACGAGGTGAACCTGAACCGTCCGGGCATCAAGAACGTCACCAGAGATGCCTGGACCATAAACATCGACGTCGAAATCATCGACGGCTTGGTGCTCCAGTACACCTACGGCGACAACACCACCGATCAGTTTGGCTCCCGCGACTTGGACCTTACCAATCAGACCGGTCCCTCGGTGCCCAACGGAGTTTACGACGACCGGCGCAACGTCTCGCCGTTCCTGATGGAGGATGCTTCGCACGAGATCCAATTGATCTCGAACTTCGACGGCAAGTTCAATTTCATCGCAGGCTACTACGAGCACGAGGGCACCAATCTCTGGGCGGTCTCGGCGGACGGCTTTTCCCATGAATGGCGTATGGCCGACACCTACGACACCTGCGTCAACGACTTCGCCGGTTCCTGGGCCGACTACGAAGGCACCGAGTTTTCCTGTGCGACCGGTTCCGACCATACCCAGATGTGGTATTTCGGCACGGATTCCGCCTCGGAAACCCAAGCCTACTTCGCCCACGTGACCTACGACTACAGCGAGCAGTGGTCACTCTCCGGTGGCGTACGCTACACCGAGGACACGAAGTGGCGAACAGTCCAGTTCATCTGGTGGTCGAAGTTCGAGACGTACTACGGCGGGAATCCGGTCGTAGCTCAATACGCCACGTCGGCGAAACCCACCCAGACGCTCGGCGCCGAGCAACGCCCCAGTTGGAGCCACCCCATCTGGAACGTCGGCGTCGAGTACAAGCCGACCGACAACCGCATGATCTACGGGCGCCTCTCGACCGGCTACCGGGCCGGCGGATTCAACGACTCCAGCGGCTACAATCCCGAAATCAAGAAAGAGACGCTCGTCAACTACGAGCTCGGCGTCAAAGGGCTGTTCCTGGACCAGCGACTGAACATGCGCGCCGCCGGTTTCTTCCAGGACTACGAGGACTACCAGATCGTCGCCAGCATGGACCCCCGTCTCTCCATATGTGGAGGCGGGATTACCGGTCCGTGCCTGGAGCCGACCGCCTCCTCCCCGATACTGGAGTTCACCACGAACATACCTGACACCAAGATCTGGGGCTTCGAGGTGGAAGGCCACTACTACGTCACCGAGCAATTGAAGATTGGCGGCTTCTACACCTATCTCGGTTCCGATCTTGGCCCCTTCGAGGCCCAGACCTTTGCCGATCCCAATCCGACGGTGGCGCCATGGACCTATATCGACGAGGAAACGGGCCAACAAGTCACCGGCCCCTATCAGCTACCCAAGGTCTGGACCGGGAGCAAGCTGCCTCAGCAGCCCACGCACAAAGCTGCCATTACGGTGGCCTACGAGAATTCCTTCGACGGCGTTCCGGGGACGTTCCAGTGGTCGGGCTGGTTGAACTACACGGGCGAAAGGTACCCCTATGCGCAGAATCTCGATTCGCAAATCATGCGTGCCTACAACCGCCTGGACCTGCGCGCCACCTGGACCGCTCCCGATGGGAATCTGACGGCGACAGCCTTCATCCAGAACATCATGGACGAGATCGGCCTCGTGGCATACATCCCGCAGAACGGTGGCGCAAACTGGCTTTATCCGCCGTTGGGAACACTGTCCGATCCACGGCGAGTCGGTGCCGTCATCAGCTGGAGGATGTAGGGGACACAAACGGTGGCCTAGGGGAACGACCGTAGGGGACGGGCTTGTCCCGTCCCGCTCCTGCGGCAACGACAATGTGCTTTTGGCTCGGGCGGGGACAAGCCCCGCCCCTACGGGGAGTTCCGTCGCATCACGGGGCAGTCCGTAGGGGACGGGCTTGTCCCGTCCCGGCGCGCCCTTCGGGCGCGTTTCGAGAATGCTCGCGCATTCTCGTGGCAGTCAATTGACGCCTTGTGCCCCGCCGTCCGGGCGACCGCGCACCCTACGGGCGCGTCAGGGTCGCCCCACGTCCTATCCGATCATCCCGCCCCGGCCTGCAGCGTGACATAGTCCCGGTAGTACCCATCGGGGATCGCCATCAGTTCCTCGTGCGAGCCCGCTTCCTTGATCTCGCCCTCCTGCAGGAAGTAGATCCGGTCCGCGTTAACGATGGTCGACAGGCGGTGGGCGATGATGATGACGAGCTTGTCCTTGGCCGCTTCGTGTAGCGCGTCGACGAGATACGCCTCGGTTTCAGGGTCCAGTGCGGAGGTTGGCTCGTCCAGGATCAGGATGCGTGCATCGCGCAACAGTCCCCGGGCGATGGCGATCCGTTGTTTCTGCCCAACGGACAACTTGCTGGTGACCGTGCCGAGTTCGGTTTCGTAGCCGTCGGGGAGCGCCATGATGAACTCGTGGGCACCCGCGATGCGTGCAACGTGCTCGACCTCATCCAACGAAGCGTCCTTTTTTCCGTAGCGGATATTTTCGAAGATCGAGTCCGAGAAAAGCTGGGTTTCCTGGAACACGTACGAAACCTGTTCTCGGATGCTGGCGACTGAGACATCCTTGACGTCGATCCCGTCGATCGACACGGTGCCCTCCGTCGCGTTGAGAAATACCGGCGCCATACAGGCAAGGCTGGTCTTGCCGGCACCGGTGGGGCCGACGAAGGCGACGATCTCGCCGACGCGAGCTTTGAGGTTGATGTTGCGAAGTGCGCGGCGTCCGTCCGGGTAGGTCAGACCCACGTTGTCCATGGCGATGCCGTCCGAGATTGTCGGCAATTCGACGCCATCGCGTGTCTTCTCGGTCTGCAGATCCATCAAGAAGAAAACCCTGCGCATTCCCGCGATGTTCCGTTGCCATTCGGTATACATGTGGCCCCAGGCGCCGGCCGTCGCGTAGATCTGGAAGAAGTAGACCAAGACGACGAAATAGTCCCCGGCGGTGAACGTGCCGTCGATCACGCGCCCAGCCATCACGATGAAGAACACCACCTGTCCCAGCATCAACGACAGGCTGTAGAGCTGGTCGTAGGAGAGGATGACGAACGACTCCGTGCGGAACCGCTTGAACGACTCCCTGCTCGCTTCGCTGAATCGCTGGCCCTCGCGCTGGTTCCCCCCGAGGCTCTGCACCGCGAGCACGTTGCTCATGCCCTCCTCGATGTTGCTCGTCGTGCTGGAGCCTGCGGCACGACTGGCCTGGCTCCTTCGGCGCGCGATACGCGCAAGCGGAAGTACGAGGAGAAGCGTGACGGGAAATGCCGCGAGTCCCACCACGATCACTTCGGGCGCATTTCCGTAGTTGGTAACCATCATGTAGAGGCTGATCAACACGCCGAGAATGCCCGAATACAACCCAAGGGTCAGACCTTCGAGGAGCAGGGTGGCGCTCGTGGTGTCGTATAGGACACGGTAGACGCTGTCGCCGATCCGCTGGTCGTCCAATGTGGTCATCGGCAGTTGCTTGATCCGTCCCGCCAATTGCGTTCTAAGAAGGTGGTTCAGCGATTGGCTGAGACGGAGGTGCACTCTGAAGTCCACGAGACCGAGAACGCCGCCCATCTGACTGCCGGCCCGGTTCGCCTCGTTTTCGGTCTGCGTGGCGATATCGTGCCCCTGGGCCATGGAGGCAGTGGCCCGGGACCTGGCCCATCCGCGGCTCGCCGCCGACCCGAAGATGATGACCATCAGTGCGCCTAGAAGCGTTATCCACAACATGATTTCCACTGGACCGGTGCCATCCAGAAACCGCAGGAACGGCGCGAAGTAGGCCGGAAAACCGGATATGCCCTCGGCGATGGGTTGGCCCAGAATCACGTGGTCGACCACGATCTTCGCTGGCCATACGACGATCATCAGTCTGAAAGCCAACTCGAGGCTAATGAAAACCAGCTTGGCGACGATGCGAGCCTTGAAGAGACCGAAGTAGGCGATGACACGCAGGAATACGCCGAGCGTTTCCTTAAACGAGATATCGGTATGGACATCGAGAGGACTCGCCAGACGATCGAGCCGTCGCTCTCCCTCCCGTAGCGGTGTTCTCGAGGCCTGCGCCTTTGCCATCACTCGCGGCCTTCCGGCTGCAACAACGAGCCCGAGTCGTCCGCCTCATTGGATCGTGTCAATCTCGCCTCGGTTTCGACGAGGTTCCGGTAACGACCGTCCTCGACCCGCATGAGGTCGTCGTGGGATCCGTTCTCCACGATCCTTCCTCGGTCGAGATACAGAACCCGATCCGCTTGCCGGATGGTCGAGATTCGGTGCGTGATCAGGAAGATGGCCCGGCCGGCGCCCCACCCGGTCAACCGTTCGAGAAGGCGATGCTCGGTATGCGCGTCCAAGGCGGCGGTCGGTTCGTCGAGGATGAGGATGGGCGCGTCCTTCACCACCGCCCGGGCGATAGACAAACGCTGGCGCTGTCCCGTGGACAACTTGCCGCCGCGGTCACTCAGCACCGTGTCCAGACCTTCCGGGAGCCCGGCGATGTATTCGTCCACGCAGGCCACATGGGCCGCCCGGCGCACCTCGTCGTCGCTTGCATTGGGAACGACGTAGCGAATGTTGTCCCGCACGGACATCCCGAAGAGCACGTTCTCCTGCAAGGCGACGGAGACGTTGCGGCGCAGGCTGTCCACATCCAGCTTGCTGAGATCGTTGCCGTCGATGGAGATGCTTCCCGAGTCGGGATCGAAGAGCCTGGACAAGAGGCTCATCAAGCTGCTCTTGCCTGACCCCGTGGGACCAACAATGGCCGTCACCGTACCCGGTTGAACAGCGAAACTGACGTCACGGAGGACCGGGCGGCCCGGTTCGTAGGCGAATCCCACGTGGCTGAACCGGATCTCGCGCTTGAGCGGCGGCATGGGAATCGCGTCGGGGTCGTTCTCGACGTCCGGTTCGATGTCGAGGATGTCGAAGACCCTGTCGAGGCCCATGGCCATGTCCTGGGCCTGGGCCCAGAGCGTGACCAAGCTGCGCACCGACTCGCTCGATGCGCCAAGCTGGTCCTGGGCCCAGTTGTACGCTGCCAAATTCCACTTCACGAAACTCAAGCCCACCAGCCCCACAAGGACCGCGGCAAACACCTCGCGCGTTCCCTGTGCCCAGATGGCCATCAGGAACTGCGCGCCCAACAGGGCGGCCGCGGCAAGCGTGAACGTGACGATGCCGACGATGGCCATCAGCGTGCGGACGCGATAGGACGCGTCGAAGGCGTTTAGGGAATCCTGCACAAGGCGTTCCTGCTCCGACTCCCCCGCCCCGTAGGCCTTGACGATGCGAACGGCGGCGAAGGACTCTTGAACACGAGAGGTGAAGTCGGAGTTCGCCTCCCTAGCGGCCAAAGACCTCTCGCGCATGCGCGGCGAGTACCAGCGTCCCCAGAGAACGGCGAGCACGACGACGCTCGCCGCCATCGTGCCCAGGATGGGGTCAAGGGCTGCGAGAAAGACGATCCCAATCACATAGGTATTCAGCAATTGCGCCGCCTGGGTGATCGTGCCGATGACGGCAGTAACCTGGGCGCTGTCCTGGTAGATGCGATACACCGAGTCGCCCACCCGGTGATCGCTGTGATAGCG
>VXYL01000009.1 GCA_009846005.1 Gammaproteobacteria bacterium
CCCTGGAACCCGCCGCCGTGGATCCAGACCAGTACCGGGCGCTTGCCCGTATCGACACCGGGCGTGAATACGTTCAGTTGCAGGCAGTCCTCGTCCCGAAACGCCGCATTGCGGATGTTGAACACGAACGACAGCATCCCCGCGTTCTCCACCGCCGGCTGCCAGGCCTGCTTGCCCCAGTCCGTGGCAGCGCGAACGCCCGCCCACGGCTCGGGCGGCTCGGGCGCGTGCCAACGCCGTTCTCCTACCGGTGGTGCCGCGAACGGGATGCCCTTGAAGGCGTGAACGCCGTCGTTGGTCGCGCCCTCGACCTTCCCATACCGCGTCTCGACGATCATTCCCTACCCCGTTGGTGCCGCTCGAACGCGCCATCATGGATGGAAACCTTGGTGCGGGCAAACTCGCACCTCGTTTCGCGGGCAACGCGCTTTCGACCGTACCGACAGCCTGATAGGGTGAGCGGGCGGAGGAACCCATGGATCTACGAGACAAGCACGCCATCATTACCGGCGGCGCCAGCGGCATCGGTGCGGCGACCGCTCGCGAATTCGCGCGCCTCGGCGCGGTCGTCGTCGTGGCCGACAAGAACGGCGACGGCGCTCGCACGGTGGCAAACGAAATCGGCGGCACGGCCGTCGCCTGCGATGTCGGGGACGAGGCCGACGTCAACGCCTTGGTGGCCCAAGCGGAGGCCGCCAGCGGACCGGTGGACGTGTTCTTCTCCAACGCCGGAATCGCCACCGGCGGGTATCCCCTCGACACGGACATCGACACCTGGAACGAGCAATGGCAGGTCAACGTCATGGCCCATGTGTTCGCGGTCCGCGCCGTGCTTCCGTCCATGCTCGAACGCGAATCGGGGTACCTGCTGCACACCGCTTCCATTGCCGGAATCCTCACCAGCCACGCCAACCTGACCTATGCGGTCACCAAGCACGCGGTGGTGGGACTCGCCGAGTGGCTGTCGATCACCTACCACAACAAGGGCATTCGGGTGTCCTTGCTTGCGCCCTTGGGTGTCCGCACACCGATGCTCGGGTCTTCGTCGTCATCCTTTGTCAGCAACGCGGCGGGACCTATCAAGGAACCCGAGGAAGTGGCCCGCATGGTGTCCGATGCCGTGTTCGAGGAACGCTTCCTGATCCTCACCGACCCCATCGCCGAGACCTGGATGGCGCGCAAGGCCGGCGACCTGGAGCGCTGGCTGAACGGGATGCGGCGAATGCAGTCGAGGATCGAGGGGGCCGGCTAGCAAAGCCAACCACAACTCCGCGACGGATGGATGAGGGACAGCGGGCCACGCCGCCAATCGTCGACGCGTCCAGACCCTCTTAGATCGCGGTGCCAGCCGTATTGGACGACCGCAGGTGGCCTGGCACCAGCCAGCGTTCGACAGCCTCGAACACCAGTTCGGTCAGAACCGCGAGCGATGCCGCCGGAATCGCGCCCTCGAGAATCAGCCGGGTGTCGTTCAATGCGAGTCCCTTCACGATGGGATCGCCAAGCCCACCGGCTCCGATAAACGCCGCCAACGTCGCCGTGCCAATGCAGATGACCGCCGCCGTACGCACGCCGGCGACGATGCTCGGCATGGCGAGCGGGACGAAGACGTGGCGTAGTTCCTCGGCGGGTTTGAGACCCATCGCGACAGCTACCCGGCGCAAGGTCGGCTCGATGGACGTGAGCGCGGTCACGGCGTTGCGCAGAATCGGCAGCAGCGCGTAGAGGAAGAGCGCGATCACCGCCGGCAACCAACCGATGCCGACCAGGGGAATCAACAGCGCCAGAAGCGCAATGGACGGTATCGTCTGCATCAACCCCGCGATGTACACGGCGCCCCGGGAGAACCAGGGTAGTTTGAAGATGGCGAACGCGAGACCCACGGCGACCAGCGTCGCCGGAATCACGGCGGCGGCGACAAGAAACAGGTGCCGGCCTGTATTCCTGGACAATCGCGCAACCAGGCTGTCCTGAGGCAACACGACCTCCGCCTCGGCGTTGGTCCCCAAGATCCCCTTGTCGACCAGATACGATGCCGCGATCGACTCGGTGGACCGCCCGCCGAACACGGCGGCGGCATTCAGGTCGCTCATCTCGACGTCGTCCAACGTGCCCCCCACACGACGTAGAACGTTCCGGGCGCGGGGATCGAGGTCGGTCCGCACCAGCGGCACGGCCATGTAGGTCGGGAAAAAGCCCCTGTCGTCCTCGAGCACCGTGAGATCGTAGCGTTTCAACTCGCCGTCGGTCGAGTAGGCGTCCGTCAGGTCGATACTGCCGTCGGCGAGCGCTTCGTAGGCGAGCGCGTGCTCGATGCCGTCGGGTATCTCTTCGATGCCGTAGAGACGTTGCAGCCCCGGCCAGCCATCCGGCCGCTCGAGGAACTCGTGGGAGACGGCCATGCGCAGGTCCGGGTGGTCCGGCAGATCGGAGATCTTTCCGAGCCCGCGTTCCTCTGCGACTTGGCGCGGTACCGCGAGGGCGTAGGTGTTGTTGAAGCCAAAGCCGTCGAGCATCTCGACGCCGTCGGGTGCCAGCGCCTCGGCGATCTTCTGCCGCGTCGGTTCACCATCGATGTTCTTGATCGCCTCGGCGATGGTGCCCGTGTATTCGACGTAGACGTCGACATCGCCCTCGACCAGGGCGTCGTAGCAGATCTTGGTGCCCCCGAGACCGATCTTCCGATCGACCTCGAAGCCTTCGCTCTCCAACAGTTGGGCGACGGCTTCGCCCAGGATGTACGCCTCGGTGAAGTTCTTGCTGGCCACCACGATGGGTTCCTCGGCGGCAACCGCGAACGATGCGGCAACGACGGCTGTGCGTGCCAATGTGACCCCTAAATTCATGCGCCCGACTCCAGCAAACGCCTGACCTGGTCGCTTGCGGGAGACGACACAACCTCGTCGACCGCGCCCGCTTGCACGACGCCGCCGCCACCCATCACCACGAGAAAGTCCGCCAGGCGCCGCGCCTCGCGGATGTCGTGGGTGACCAGAACGGTGGTCACCTGTTCGTGACCCTGGAGGGCCTCGAACTCCCCGTAGATGTCGACACGGGTTATCGGATCGATTGCCGAGAACGGTTCGTCGAGCAGCAGCATGTCGGGTTTCAGCATCATCGCCCGGCACAATCCGGCGCGGTGCTGCTGGCCGCCCGACAACTCGTGCGGGTATCGGTGGTCGAGATCGCGGGTCAAGCCGACGAGTTCGAAGAGCTCGCCGACGCGGGCGTCGACAGCGTCACCGTCCCAGCGTTCGAGCCGTGCCAACAGCGAAACGTTCTCCACCAGCGTCAGGTGGGGAAACAGACCGGCACCCTGGACGGCGTAGCCGATGCGCCGGCGGAATGCCTCCAAACCGGTGTCCGGGACGCCACCACCCAACACCTCCACGCTGCCCTCGTCCGGTCGGAGCACGGCGTTCACCAACTGCAGAAGCGTCGTCTTGCCACAACCGCTTTCGCCGACGATGGCACTCGTGCGCTTCGCCGGCAGAGCGAGATCGACACTACGGAACACCCAGTCGTCGAAGCGCTTGCCGACGCCCCGGAAGACGACGGCGGAATCTTGCGCTGCGCTCACGGACCGGGCTCGTACGCAGCGAGTTCGGTCAGGACCTGGCGGCGCGCGGGATCGGTCTCCTCGGCAAGGAGCTTTGCCGTTTCCGCCCGAAAAGCCGCGACGGAGGACCGATTCCCGAATCCGTCGTCTAGACAACGCTGGACGTGCTGGCGCCACCGGCTTCGCTCGCCCGCCGAGAGCTCGTCGGGCCGCAGACGCGCCTTGAGGCGTTCGGCGAGGACGGTCAGGCGTTTGTCGCGCGGTTGGAAGTCCGGCCAGGGTCCGCCTTCATCGAGGGTCCGGGCGAAGCGTTTCATGGCGAATCGATCCGCATCGCCCGAGAAGCCGTCGTAGAGCGCGAATTCCGGATCCTCGGCCGGCGCCCTGTCGTCCTTCGGCCGATAGACCTCGGCGATCTTGGTGGCCAGTTCGGGTTGGCGAGCGGCCAAGGCACAACGTTTCTCTTCCACCTCGTCGAGGTCGATCAGGAGGCGCGGTGCCTCCTCCGGCCGGACGACGTTGATCGGCGCCAGGAACGGGCAACGGTTCATGACGACGACCTTGAGCGGCGGACGGTCTTCACCCTCCGGGAGTTCGTCGGCAAACAGCCGTTCGGCGATTTCAGCCGAACTCCATTCCAGGAGCGGCGCGATGTCCCCGGCGAGGTCCGCAACGATCATCCGGGTGTCGATTTCCGGATGCGTGGCCACCGACGCCACCGGCGCGGCACAGAACCGCGCATTGGGGAAGCGGTTCGAGACGTGAACGCAAGTGTTCTGTCCAAGCGGCAGCAACAACGCACCGGCGGCATTCTTGAACCGTCGCCCGAGTGCGTAGTCCCAGAGCCTTGGCTGCGCCTCGCGGATAAGGCGAGCGAGACCGATGGTGGCTTCGACGTCCGACATGGCGTCGTGGGCATTGTCGTGCGAGATGCCGTTCGCCGCGCTCAGACGGTCCAGACCGAAGGTGACCACCCCGTCCTCCTCTTCCGGCCAGACGATGCCGTCGGGCCGCAGGGCGCAGGTGGCGCGCACGAGGTCGATGAGGTCCCAGCGCGAATTGCCCTCCTGCCACTCCCGGGCATAGGGATCCATGAGATTGCGGTACAAGGCATAGCGCAGGAACTCGTCGTCGAAGCGCAGGTTGTTGTAGCCGGCGACGCAGGTGCCCGGCGACCGCATGATCTCGTCGATCCGCCGAATGGCCCGCCACTCGTCGATCCCCTCGCTATTGGCGCGTTGCGGCGTGACGCCCGTGACCAGGCACGCTTCCGGGTGCGGAAGCACATCGGACGCGAGACGAACGTAGGTGACGTACGGCTCGTCGATGGCGTTCAGCTCGGCGTCGGTGCGACACCCGGCGAATTGCATGATGCGGTCGCTCGCCGGATGCGTCCCGGTCGTCTCCAGGTCGTACCAGTAGATGCTCGTCGGCGCACGCGCGAGTTGGCTCGTTGCTCCAGAGCGCGCCATGGCCGAACCCATCTCCATCACCGATCAATGGCGACCATGTTAACCGCATCGGCATGACCGACTTCGACGCTCACTCGTCAACGGTTTCCGTTTCTCCCCGGAAGTAGGCGGCGGCCAACGCGAACGCATCCCGGCCGATCTCGATGCCCATCAATCGGCCCGGAATGTCGTCGATCGGGGGGTGGATGCCGCCCCAGATGCGCGACAGGCTGCACTGATCGGAGGCGTCGCGATACGTGGCCCACTGCAACGTCATGTCGACAGTGGGGCCGTCCTCGAACACCAGGAACTCGTTGGCCTTGATCTCGAAGCCGCTCATGCCGCCGGGGAAATAGGCGTCGCCCGTCAGTGCCGTCAGCACCTCCGCCGCCGCGCGCGAATAGGTGGAGTGGCCCGAGACGTAGCCCGCGAACGGCGGCGTCACGAAGGTCGGGCGCTGGTAGGGCCACCAGTTCTCGGCGAGGATCCAGCCGACACCCGCGGTGTCGGTCTCCTCGTCCTCGATGTAGTCCGGTCCGCGCCAGGCGTGGAACTTGATCTTGCCGACGTGCTCCCCGTCCTCGCCGGCAAGCTCGTCGCCGGCCTCCACGAGTTCGATGATGCCGTCCGTGAGCGGAATGCCGTCGGCGTGGTAGGAGTCGGCCTCGGCATCGCTGCTCTGGCCGCGGTCCGCCATGGCGCGAAGCGACGAGATGGGGCGGATGTAGTCGTAGTATCCCTTCACGCCCCAGGCGGCGATCGCCGCGTCGTGCATCGCTCCGCCTAGGGCGAAATACGCCTTCGCGTCCCACTCCAACGCACCGAGCTCGTCGCCGGTTCCCTCGAAGCGGCGGGACAGGAGCGGGTGGTCGTTGACCTCGTTCAAGATCACGAACCAGTGTCCCGGCGGAGTCTCCGAGTCCGGCCCGTCGGCCCAGAACTCCGCCAGCACCCGCGTGTAGTCGCCCCGCGGCACGACCTGCGCCGCATAGGGTTCGCCGGTCGTCGGATTGAATTCGTACCCGGTTCCCGGATCACCGCCGTCGTTCACGTCGTAGAACGACCGGTGATCCTCGAAACGTGCCGGATACTCCCCGATATTGCCAAGGCTCGCCGGGGAGATGTCCATCGTTTCGCCGTCGGCCGGGTCGAGGTGCGACGACCAGATCGCGACCAGCGCATGCGACCAGCGGTAGTCGTCCCCCAACGTGCCGTCGATGGTCGGCGGCATCCCCGGATCGTGGTAGACCCAGTAGTCGAAATCGTCGCGCCGATACACCGTCCTGTCCGCTGCGGACAACGCGAACGGTACGACGATGCCCCACTCCGGGCTTAGGAACTCGGGATCCTCCGTGACGGGATTGCCCGCCTGGTCGATGAAGGCCTCGAGCTTGAGCGGCTGCCAGCGGTTCAGGTCCACGATGCCCGGATTGCCCGGCAGATGCGGTTCCAGGGGCGGGTTGACGGGTTCGTAGCTCAGGTTGGCGTAGTCGTCGGCTTCGTTGGCACCGTCGGCGAGGCCGAAGTCGACATAGCACTGCGCGATCCCGTTGCCGAACGCCGTGGTCCCGTCGTCACCGTCCATGTCGTACCCGAGTGCGTCCAAGAGGGCGTCGGCGTCGCGGCGAATCAGACTGGCCCGGGGCGAGAGCGTGAATCGATGCCGGATGATCCGGAAGGCCGCGAAACTCATGGCCTGCCTGCGGGCGGTCTCGACGTCGTCCACCGTGGGTGTCTCGACCTCGCAGGCGACGCCTGCGCGTTCGCCGCCGTGTAGCCACGGCGCGGCGGTGTCGTCGAACGCGGTCCACACGTCGTACATGGCAGCCGAGACATGGAACAGGTTCCGGGCGTGCACCGTGGGCCGGGCGTAGTCGTTGCGGATCGCCTGCAGGAGCACTTCGTTCCAGCGCCGGGCGACGGAGACGTCTTCCGTCATGGCAACGCCCGGCGTGTAGTGCGCGATGACGGTGACCGGGTTGCCCGGTACGACGAATGTCGTTTCGGACGAACGGGCATCGTCGAAGCTGCCGCCGCCGTCGCTGGTCCAATGGCTGAAGTGGTAGTTCTCGTCCGCCCGCGACGCCTTGATGGGGACCCGGTCGCCTTCGGCGTAGTTGCCGCCACCCGATCCGCGGGCCACGACCAGGCGAACGCCGGTCGGCGGCGGTTGTTCGATGGTGAGCAACTGGTCGGCCTGGACATTCGCCATCGTGGATGTCGTGCCGTCTGGCCACCTCACAGTGACCTCAACGGTCGTTTCCGACCCAAGCCCGAAATGCACTTCGGTGGGGTCCTGGGAGACGTAGTTGTTGCCGGCACGCACCTCGCGCACCTGTGTCAACGACGCGGATGTCACGGTGACCCGGGCGCCTACACCTCGCGTGTTAGAACCGACACCCTTGAGCACGACACCCAAGTAGTGGTTGTCGTTCTCCATGTCGTTGCGGTAGTAGACGAGCTGCTTGTCGTCGTTGTTGGCGATCACGATGTCGACGTCGCCGTCGCGCTCGGCATCGAAGCAGGCCACGCCGCGCCCCATGCCCCGGTCGGTAAGCGAGAAGGTCGAGTCCCGGCGGCGGAACGTGCCGTCGCCCTGGCCCATGAACAGGCGCACCTGGTCGTCGGTGAAGTCCCCGCTCTTGGAGCCATCCCCGCCCGTGCTTCCCTTCCAGCCGTTGACGTGGAATATGTCGAGCACGCCGTCATTGTCGAAGTCGGCGAAGCAGCTAGCCCATGCCCAGTCGCCGCGGGCCACGCCGGCTTCCTCCGTGGCGTCCTCGAAGGTGCCGTCCCCGAGGTTCCGGTACAGGCGGTTGCCGAAGAAATTGCCTTCCTCGTGGATCGAGGTGACGAACCAGTCCATGTCGCCGTCGTTGTCGTAGTCGCCGACGGCGGCACCCATGCCGGCCTCGTCGATGATCACGCGGCGGTCGGTGATGCGCCGGAACGTACCGTCGCCGTTGTTCTCGAAAACCTGGCTGGTCTCGAAGTCCCCGGTGATCAGGAGGTCCGGGTCGCCGTCGTTGTCGATGTCGCTGAAGTTCGGCGTGAACGTGCGGTCGAGCACCTGGGGGTCGCGTTCGATCAGGAGCGCCGCGATCCCCGACTCGATGCTCACGGACTCGAAGACGCCGTTGCCGTCGTTGCGCCACAACGTCTCCGTATCCGGTTGCTGCGGGTTGCCCCAATGGGCCAGCACAAGGTCGAGATCCCCGTCCAGATCGTAGTCGCCGAACGTCGCGGAGATCGTGTTGCCGGCCTCGATCGCGAGACCGGATGCCGAAGTCACGTCGACGAAGGTGCCGCCGTCGTTCCTCATCAGGTAGACGCGTCCTCCGTCGATGGCGCCGACAAACAGGTCCAGGTCATCATCGCCGTCGATGTCGGCGAAGGTCGGTCCACTGCCCCGATGGTGGAGGGCAAGCCCGACCTCCGCCGCCACGTCGACGAAGGTGCCGTCGCCCTGGTTCTGGTAGAGATGGTTCGGTTCGAGGTCGCCGCCTGCCGCATAGAGATCGATGTCGCCGTCGGCGTCGTAGTCGGCGGCTGCCAGCCCGCTCGCGAACTCCTCGCCGAAGGTTCGCTGCGCGTTCACGATGCCGAACTCCCGGTCGAGGCCAGACCGCTCCCCCACCTCGGTGAATCCGCTCTCGGCAGGCGTTACGG
>VXYL01000047.1 GCA_009846005.1 Gammaproteobacteria bacterium
CGGGGCGCGGCGGCATGACCGTCGATTGCCGCCGCCGGCGTGGGAATTCGCTGGAATCTCTGTGATCCGCAGGCCTCCGGGGATGTCGGCAATCCGCCCTGCGCGATTGTCCGTGCCGCTTGGTGACACGAGGGCGGCCACGGGTACCCGTCGTGTGCCATCGGCACGTATTCCGCCTTGGAACGGATGGACCTAGTGCCACCCTCCGGCCCTTCAACTGCTTCCCCTCAGCGGGATCTCAGCGAGGCTGAGAGCATCGGTCGAGAAGTGCGTTAGCCACGGCGATGGGTCGGTAAAAGGATCGATGGCGGGTGTCCCTAGGCGGTGGGTGTCCCTTGGCGATGGGTCCCTTGGCGATGGGTCCTTGGCGGTGGACCCCTCTCGAAGCAAGCGGGGTATTGGGTCGATGGGGCTTGCTAGATCGGACCGGAGGTTCAAGCGGATTGGAGTTGGACGAACGCCCTGTAACGCCCGTCTGGATTGCCGAGCAGATCCTCGGGCGGACCTTGTTCCACGATCTTTCCGCCCTCGAGAAACACGACTTTGTGGGCGCGTGCCACGGTCGAAAGCCGATGTGCGATCACCACTACCAGCTTGTCCTTCGCGGCCTCTTCGAGGGCGTCGACGAGGTAGGCCTCGGTTTCGGGGTCGAGGGCGGATGTGGGTTCATCGAGGATCAGGATGCTCGCATCCTGTAGAAGCCCACGGGCGATGGCGATGCGTTGCTTCTGACCGACCGATAGTTTGCTGGTCACCGTGCCCAGTTGCGTGTCGTAGCCGTTGGGAAGCCCCGCGATAAAGTCGTGGGCACCCGCGATGCGCGCGACCCGTTCGACTTCCGCGAGCGTGGCGTCGTGTTTCGCGTAGCGGATGTTGTCGAAAATGGAGTCGGAGAATAGCTGCGTCTCCTGGAAAACGTATGCGACGTGGCGGCGCAGGCTGGCGACCGCAATCCTCGACACGTCGACGCCGTCGATCGACAGCGTGCCTTCGGTGGGCGCGTGGAACGCGGGTAGCAGGTGGGCGAGGGTGGTCTTCCCGGCACCTGTTGGGCCGACAAGCGCGATGATGTCGCCGACCTTGGCGTTGAGGTCGATGCCCGAAAGCGCCCGGCGGCCGTCCGGATACTCAAGGCCGACGCCGCGCATCTCGAAGCCGTCGCGGATCCGCTCGATTTGTCTTCCGGTGGTGTACGCCTCGCCCGGGAGGTCCATGAGGAAGAACACGCGCCGCACGCCGGGGATGTTGTGCTGGATTCGGATCCAGACGTACGGTATCGCCGTAAGCGCACCCGAGAACCAGGCGTAGTAGTAGATCAAGACGCCGTAGTCCCCCGGAGTCAGGACGCCTTCGATCACGCGCGCGCTGATGAGGTAGAAGGCGACAAGGCCCAGCAATCCACGTGCGACGCCCATCGAAGCCCGGACCATGATGCCGACCAGCACCTGGCCCCGGAAGCGCTTGAACGACTCGTTGCTGTGGCGGTCGAACCGACCGCGTTCCTGGCGGTTGCCGCCGAGGCTCTGCACCGCCAAGACGTTGCTCATCCCCTCCTCGACGTTGCCGGTGGTCACCGCGCCTGCTGCGCGGCTCGCCTGGCTTTTGCGCCGCATGAGCCGGGGGAAGGGGATGATCGCCAGGGACTGCATGGGCAGGATGAACAGCGCAATGTAGACGACTTCCGGCGCATCGCCGTAGTTGAAGGACATCACCAGCAGGATGACGAAGGCGGTGATGATCGCCAGCACCGGCGACATGATGATCTGGTAGAAGACGTTGGTCAGTGCGGGCGTGTCGTAGAGCACGCGGTACAAGCTGTCGCCGATTCGCTGGTCGTTCAGAACCCGCATCGGCAAGGCCTGTATCCGCTCGAACAGTTGCGACCGGAGTAGGTGATTCAACGCCTGGCTGAGCCGTAACTGCAATCGGAACTCGACGAACCCGGCGATGCCCGCGAACTTGCTGTACGCGGCGTTCGCCTCGTTCTCGGTCTGCGTGGCCGTGTCATGACCTTCCTCGAGCTGGGCCTCCGTAAAGTCGGTCGCGGTTCCGAAGGCGCCGAATGCGATCACCAGCACGGCCCCGAGACTGACGATCCAGAGCATCATCTCGACGGGTCCCATGCCGTCGAGGAACCGCACGAAGGGCGCGAAATAGACGGGGAAGGCCTCCGGGTCGGTGGGTGTCCCCAAGACCACGTTGTCGATGACGATCTTCAACGGCCAGGGCAGGATGAGCGGCGACAGGAGGGACAGCCACATCAGCAGGAACTTCGCGGTGAAGCGCACCCAGAAGTAGCGGATATAGGAGATGGCGCGCCCTACGAGTCGAAGCGTCTCGCGGAAATTGGTGTCCGTGTGCACGTCCAGCGGACTGGCGGCAGCGTCGAGCTTTCGCTCCCGGTCGCGCTGGGAACCGGGTGTGAATGTCGCCTCGGCCATTCGCGCTACCCCGTCACGATCTTTTCGGAAAGCGCGGCCTCGGTCTCGACGAAGCGGCGGTAGCGGCCATTCGGGATTCTCATCAGTTCGTCGTGACTACCCTGCTCCTCGATGCGACCGCGCTCCAGGTAGAGAATCCGGTGCGCTTGGCGAATGGTCGAAATGCGATGGGTGATGAGGAAGATCGCCCGCCGCCGCTGCCCGTCGGTTCCTCGCGCCCAGTTGTCGAGACGTTGCAGGACGCGATGCTCGGTCGCCGCGTCCAGCGCCGCCGTGGGTTCGTCGAGGATCAGGATCTGGGCATCCTTCGCGATTGCGCGGGCGATGGACAGGCGCTGACGCTGGCCGGTCGAAAGCTTCCCGCCGCGGTCGCCGAGCTCGGTATCGAGACCGTCCGGCAAGCTCGCCACGTAGTCGTCCACGCAGGATACGTAGGCGGCCTGCCGGATCTGATCGTCGGAAGCATCGGGGGCCGCGTAGCCGAGGTTGTCGCGCACGCTCATGGCGAACAGCACATTCTCCTGGAGCGCGATGGCGACGTTTCGCCGCAGGCTCTCGACCTCGATGCGTCGTAGATCGACGCCGTCGATGGCGATGCGGCCGTTGTCCGGGTCGAAGAGCCGGGTCAGGAGCGCCATCAGCGTACTCTTGCCCGACCCCGTTGGACCGACGATGGCGGTGATTTCGCCGGCACGGGCGGTGAAGCTCGCACCACGCAACACCGGTCGGTCGGCCTGGTAGGCGAAGGCGACATTGTCGAAGCGGATCTCGTCGGTGACGTCCTGCAGGGGCACGGCATCCGGGGCGTTCACGACGTCGGGTTCGATGTCGAGGATCTCGAACACGCGGTCGAGCCCCATCGCCATGTCCTGGGCGTTCGTCCACTGCCGCAAAACGCCACCGACGACATTGCTACCGCCTATCAGTTCGTCCCGGGCCCATTGGAACGCACCGAGGTTCCAGCGCACGAAACTCAAACCCACGAGCCCAATCAGCACCGCAGCGAACGCTTCGCGGTTCTCGGCGGCCCAAACGGCCATGAGGAACTCGCCGGCAAGCAGGATGGTCCCGGCAAGCGTGAACATGATGATGGAGACGCCGGCGACCAGCGACCGAACGCGGTATGCGGCGTTGAAGGCCACCACCGAGTCGGATTCGAAACGTCGCCGCTCCGCGTTCTCGGCGCTGCAGGCCTTGATCACGCGCATCGCGCCGAGCACCTCCTGGGCGCGAGACGTCAGGTCCGAATTCGTCTCCCTTGCGGTGAGCGAGCGCGATCGAACGCGTCGGGAGAACCACCGCCCCCAGAGAATTGCGATTCCGGCGATCGTCACTCCCATCAGCCCCAGGATGGGGTCCAATGCCGCGATGAAGGTGATCGTCGTGGCGTAGGTCGTTGCCTGGGTCGCGACGGAAACCAACATGCCGACGATCGCCGTCACCTGCGCACTGTCCTGGTAGATCCGGTAGACCGAATCGCCGACCCGGTGGTCGCCGTGGTAGCGCAGCGACAACTGGTGCCAGCGTTCCACCAAGGCGAGGCGGAGGTCTTGGTTGATGCGCTGCAGTATCCAGACGTTGTAGTAGGGCAGCCCATAGGCGAGGGGGAAGGTGAGTGTCCCAATGGCGACAACGAACGCCATGTAGATCCACTGCAGTTCCCGGCGCTCGGCGAGCGTCAACGCTTCGGTTGCTCCGCTGCCCAGGTCTTCGCGCCCGATGAAGTCGGCGAGGAATGGCGTGAGCGGTTCCGCCTGCAGGATGGACTGGTTCAAGAGGTCGACCGTGAAGAGCCCGGTAACGAGCCCCGTCAAGGTGGTGAGCCAGTAGAGGGCGTAGTAGTAGACGAGGTGGCAGCCCACGCGCACGCGTACCCGGAACACCCCGTGGGCGCGGCGGAAGTGCACGAGCCACATGCCCAGTGCCGCAACCGTCACGAGTGCCACGGCGACACTGTCCGGGGTGCCTTCCACCGCTAGGACGGCGAACAGGTTGACCAGCAAGCCGACCGCAACGAGAACCGCGACCGCAACAGCCAACAGGCGGGATTGAGTCTGCCACCTGGCGCCGATAGCGATCCAGCTCGAGACCGCCATCGCGAGGACGCCACTCAGCAGCAGATCGTATTGCCAGTTGACGCCGACGGGCAGCCATCCGGCGAACGGTCCCGCTAGAGCAAGCAACGTCACGACAACGCCCGCGTAGGCGAAGCTCCAGTCCGAGTCGCGGCCACCGTTGGTGGAGATGGGAAGGGCACGTTCCCGCCAAGTGCCGACCACCATGGGCTTGAGCCATGGCCACGTGCGCAGCAGGATGCGCACAACGTCCGTGAACCCGCGTCCGTCGGCGTCGTCTGCCCGGTAGCGGTCCGGCGGCAGCGGCGCTTCGCCCCAAAGCGGCAAAGCAGCGACGCGTTCGGCGTCGCGGTCCGTCAGTCCTTGCGGCACGGTGCGCGACCGACGTCGGCTACAGCAACGCCTTGAGAGGGGCCGGCAGCCGGTCCACGTCGGCTTCGGGCAGCCCGCAGTAGTGGCCGTCAAGCGGCCGAAGCCAGGAGCAACTGTAGAAGATGTTCAGCGCGCGCCGGCATCGGTCGGCTGTCGTGTTGGGTCCGCGACCGTGCCAGACGGCGCCGTTGAAGATCAGGATCGAACCGGCATCCATCTCCACCGTCACGAAGTCGTGGTCGGGTTCGAGTTTCTTGCTCCAGTGGTGGCTTCGGGGAACGAGCCGCGTGGCGCCGTTGGCCACGGTGAACGGATCGATGGCCAGCAACGTGTTTACCGCGAGCGGTTGTCGTGGACGGGGAATCGGGAAGTAGCCGTCGTCCTGGTGCAGGGCTCGGATGTCTTCGCCCGGCTGCACGTCCTTGATCATCGTGGTGGATAGCTGGATATCCCGGAACGCGTTGCCGTAGTGGCTGGAGTAGCCGGACTCGGTTTGCTTGGGCCCGACGAGAACGCCGCGGACCACCGCCAGGATCGTTGGATGCACGATGATGTCGTCGAATGCCCGGCTGGAGCGGAACAGCCCCTTGAACATGCGCCCCGTGGCCCTGGTGCCGTTCAAGCCGGGCTGGTCGATGGGATGGAGCAACGCGTCGCTGTCCTCGGAGAGCCGCGCGAGTCGGTCTTCGTCGACCAGGTTGGGAATGACCGCGAAACCCTCGGTTCCGATCCGCTCGACGGCCGCCTCGATGCTCGGGGTTGTGGCATCCATCGTTACTGCCAGAACCGGTCGGATCTGAACCAGGCGCGCACCGGCACGAGTTCGCCGGTGATCGCGCGTGCCGCGTCGGATGCCAGGAAACGGGCCATCTTGGCGACATCCTCCGGTCCCGGCGGCAATTCCAGGTGCGGCACCGGGCTGCCGTCGTCTTGGGTGTCCGATGGAATCGCGCCATGGCGTTTCATGGCATCGGTGGCGATGAGGCCCGGCGCGATGCAGTTGACGTTGATGTTGTGCTTCGCCCACATGAAGGCGAGATTGTTGGTCAGGCTGATCATGCCGGCCTTCGCGGCCGAGTAGTGCAGCATGAAAGGGTTGCCCTTGGTCCCTGCGGTGGAGGAGATGTTGATGATGTTGCCGCATTTCTGCTCGATCATCTGCTTGCCGGCGGCGATGCAGCAGAGGAACGTGCCGGTCAGGTTGAAGTCGATGAGGCGAACCCAGTCGTCGTAGGGCGTCTCCTCCGGCTGGCGCATCCGCGCACCCCCGCCGGCGTTGTTCACCATGACATCGAGCCGACCGAACTCACGGACGGTGCGCGCGATCAACGCGTCGACCTGCTCGGGCACGGTGATGTCGGTCGCGACCGCCAGCGCGCGGCCGCCGCCGTCAGCGATCTTTGCGACGACGCCGTCGATGCGCTCCTGATTGCGGCTCGCCACCACCACCGCGGCACCCGCGCGGGCGTATTCGAGGGAGATATGCGTGCCGATGCCGCCGGCACCGCCGGTGACAATGGCGACCTTGTTGTCAAGTTCGTAGTCGGACATGGTTTCCTTGGATTAGGTGACGGAAAGCTCGATGGGAACGCGATCAGCCTTCGATTGTCGCCCAATCGCCGCCGGCCCGGGGTGCCGAACGGCGAGAGTTCACCCACTTTCTGCGGGCATCCAATCGTCAGCTGGCTTCGGTGGGGGTTCCCTCCTCCGGCGCCTCAGCGCGGTAGAACTGGAAGGACCTCCCGCGCGGCGCCCGGAACAGCGACTTGGTCAGCGCGATGCCGGGCCATTGCGACTCCACGAAAGAAGCCGCAAGTACCAGGATGCCTAGATTGCGCAGGCGGTCGTAGGTGAGTACGCGGACATCGTCGAAATCGAACTGCCCCTTGATGGCCTGGTTGGTCTGGATGGCGTCCCAATAGGAAAGGAAGGACCACACGAGATCCCCGATGACTTTTCGGTTTCGGGGCATCGGCTCGGTGGTCAGGATCACGAACGGATCCAAATCCGTGGCGGCAGGACGCGGTTCGCCGGCCATGCCTTTGGCCACCACCAGCCACAATGGCTTGACGGGGTTCGCGGGCAACCTGACCGGCACTGCACCGAAATGCACGAACAGTCCGATATCGACATCGGATTGATGCTTGTAGAGGGTCACGCCGTAGGGCGTCTCACAGGACTCGCCGAGTTCGCGCGCCGTGGTTTCCAAGCGACCGTGCAGCAGCGCGTAGTCGCCAGGCACGCGTGCCGCGAATCGGCAGTCTGTGGCGGCGAGCAACTCGGGCAGTCCGCGTTGCTTTGCCAGGAGTTCGACGGAGTGCCTCATGAGGGACCGTTTGGGTTGGAGCAATCCGACGGTGTCGACGGCGAACAGGCATCGGCGCTGGCAGGCGGTGTCGACCCGCTGGACGAGGTCGAGAATCTCGTCGGATTCGGATCTGAACGCGGGTGCGTTCGGCGAGAACAAGGCCTGGGCGAGCGGCGTTACGACCTGGTTGTCCCAAGCGCTGATGTCGTGTTCCGCGTCGGGTTCGCTGCCCATCTGCCGGGCGAGATCCTCGTAACGCGGTAGCGGACCACCGTGGACGTCCCACCCGAATATCTCGCAGACATGGTAGCCGCGGTAGGCATCGTCCTTTGGGCCCGCCCCATCCGACACGTCGCGGTCCGGTCGCGATGGCGAGTTCAGGAATTCCATCTTCTCGGCGTAGGGCTTCACCACTTCGAATAGGTCGATCACCAGCAGGGCGTCGTCGCGCACGACTTCTGCGCCCTCGGCGAGCAGGTTCTCGGCAACCACGTCGCCGACCCGGACATTTCCCAGATTGCGGCTGAGACGTTTGTGGGTCGCGTGCATCGGGATCGACTCACCGAGCGCTCGGGCGATCTCCGTTAGACGTACGGATTCCGAGACCAGCATGCCGAGGAGCATGTCCTCGACGAATCGACTCGCCACCTTGCCGAGCCCCACCGACAACGTTGCGCCGATCGCGTGCACCTTGTTGCGCAGCATTCCGATGTCGAAGTCCTGAGCGTTGCCGGGCATCCGTCGCGGCTGTCGATGCGTAGACTCTTCATTGTCGAGCGTTGACCACTCCACCGCAACTCGGCCGGCTTCACGAGGCAGCGCTGGTCCACAGTGACTGATTTTGGGGGAACTCCAACCCGGGGGTGCGCGCATCGTTTCCTCTCCGGTTGACAGCGCGACGGGTCGGGCGTACTAAGAGAGCTTAACGCGATTGACTTTTTGGAGAGGGAAGGTGACCAAATCACGCGTATTCCATGGTGCCTTGCTGGCGCTCTTTGCCGTCGCTGCCGGTGCCCAGTCCGACGAGGCCCAGGACTCGGAGGACGAGGCGGACCAGGACGGCGGCGGCTACATCGAGGAGATCGTCGTCACGGGCGAGCGGGGCGAACAGCGCTCCCTTGACCGCTCGATGACGGTCACCGGCTTCAACGCCACGATGATCGAGGAATTCGGCATCCAGAACACCGACGACCTCGAGGTGCTCGTACCTGGCCTGCAGGTGGGTGTGCGCAGCCATGCCGGCAAGAACGAGGACGGCCACCTGGTCATGCGCGGGGTCGCCAACGACCGGCGCGTGAACTTCTTCCAGGACTCGTCGGTGGCGGTCTACATCGACGGTATCTACACGCCCGTCTCCTACGGTCTGGACGCCGGCATGTTCGATGTCGAGCGGATCGAGGTGGCCCGCGGACCCCAAGGCACGACCGGCGGCAAGACCGCCATCGCCGGGTCCGTAAGCTTCGTCACCAAGAAGCCGACGCCGGAGTGGGACATGGTCGGGTCGGCGGAGTTCACGGATCAGGCCTCGCAGCGCTACAACGTGGCGTTCGGCGGGCCGATCGCCGACAGCAACTTCTCCTACCGTCTGGCCGTGGGGCGTCTGACCGGCGACGGGCTGATCGAGAACGTCGGTGTGGGTCCCGACGCGGGCAAGCCCGACCAGCTACAGTACGCGCCCCAGCTACGCTTCACCAACGACCGTATGGACATAACCACGCGGTATACGAAGCTGCGCGATACAGGCGTACAGAAGCTCTCGCTGGCCATCGGCGCCCGCAATACCGAGGAGCAGTACTTCCTCCTCAACGACGGCACGCCACGATGCGAAATCGACCGCTTCCCGGACTCGCCCACCTTCGGCGAATGCATCCGTGACCGAAACGGCAACATCGTCTATTACATCAATCCGTTCTACGGCCTAGGGCAGAACCCGGCCGTCGAGGATTGTCCCGGGTTCAACAACGATGGCTCACGCGATCCCGGGCACCCGGTGGTCTGCGAAGGCAAGTACCTGAAGCTGAAGACGGAGCTCAATGCCCCCATCGGCGAGAACAACACCCAGGAAGCGTTCACCATCGAAGCCCACTTCAAGCTCAACGACACCCACGAGATCGTCTACCACTACGGCGACCGGGACACGAGAACGGATATCAGCAACGACCAGGACGGAACCAACCGGCAACCCGGCGGCCGTTGTTCGGCGATTCATCCCCGGGTCCTCTCAGGTGAACTCGAGGAGGGTCAGGTGCATCCCCGGTGCGCGCTCGATGAGCGGGGAAATGGCGTGTACGGCGACACGATTTCGAACTACCTGCGTACCTCGGATCAGCAGAGCCACGAAATCGCGCTGGTTTCCAACAACGACGGGCCTCTCAACTACACGGTGGGCTATACCTATCTCTCCGGCGACGAGCCGTACGTGTACCGGAGCATCTTCAATGGGGTGGAGACCGGCAGCGACCCCGTGAACAACCCCGAGTTCTACATGGACACGACCGCGGTCTGCGAAGCGAACCTGGAAGCGCTGGCGTATCCATGGGAGAGGGGACGGTGGAACGATGACATCCGCGACCCGAGCAACCCGAGCAACCCATTGGCGCCGGGTTATATCCTCGGTTGCTACGGTGCTAACTATTCCGCCAACTGGAGCGACGTCACCAACGGACAGGTCCATGCCAACGGTAGCGGCGTGAAAGCCGGGTTCTACGGCAACGTGATCTATGAACAGGCAGCCTTCTACGGCAACGTCGAGTACGTGCTCAACGATCGGTGGAAGGTCTTCGGCGGCATCCGCTACAACGACGATCACAAGGAGCACGACCAGAACGACTTCAGCACCGCGGCTCAACGTACGCTCCCCGACGGCACGGTCGTCAACGTAGTGAACGCCATCCTACGAAGCAAGCACTACGACGCGCAGTGTTGCGGGTATGTGGGCCTAGAACTGGATGCCGACGGCAACTTCATTCCTGACGACCGGACGCTCATGGACTCGAAACGGAAGACATGGAAGGAGACGACCTGGACTTTCGGTGCCGAGTACTCGCCGACTGACAGCACGATGTGGTACGGACGAATCTCCAGGGGCTATCGAGCCGGCGGTTTCGCCGGGTTCGGCAACCGGCTCGGCGAAGCGTTCGACCCCGAAGCCGTCATCAACTACGAAGGGGGCCTCAAGGGTCTGTTCTTCGACAACGCGGTTCAACTCGAAGTCAGCGCCTACTTCCAGGATTTCGAGGGCTTCTGGATCCAGTCGCAGCGCCTTAGAACACCGGCGGAGTTCCTCATCGACAATGCACGGAACTCTCTCTATATCGGGGAGACCAATGCCATCGACGGCACGGAGATCGCCGGGATAGAGGCGCAAGGGGCATGGCGCGTCAGTGACCGGCTGACCGTACGTGGCTTCTACGAGTACATGTATTCGAGTTTCGGTAGTTTCGAGACGAACTACTGCTGCAGCCCGGCAGGAACCTTGGTAGAGCGAATCTCTGTCGAGGTGCCGGGGCCCGACGGGACGACCGTAACACTCACGGGCAACGCGCCGAGTGACTTCGGTGGCAACTCGCTGCGCATGCAGCCGGAGCACAAGATGTCCGCCGCTGCGACCTATGCCGTGCCGATCCCCGGCGACCGCGGCACCTTGGATGTGACGGCGATCATGAGCTGGCGGGACCAGATGTACCCGGACGAGTCCAACCTCGACATCTACGCGATTCCCGCCTACACGAGATGGGATCTTCGTGCCAACTGGGTTGCACCCAACGGGCGCTACAGCGTTTCGGGCTGGGTGACCAACCTGTTGGATCTCGTCCAGGTGCAGAGCTATTCCCCGCGGGATGGCAACGGCGTGACCGCAGCTGTTCAGGGCAGTGTTACCGACTCACGACGGATGGGCATCACGTTCAACTACCGAATGGGCGAGGGTTAGGGGTACGAGAACCCTGTAGGGACGCCCTAGGGCGTCCCAAACCCGTAGGGGCGACCCTTGTGGTCGCCCGCTTCGGCCCGTGTGGTCGCCCGCTTGGGCCCTCTTGGATGCCCATGACGGTCGCGCCGGCTTGTTTGGTAACAGGACGGAACAAGCCCGTCGCCTAGATCCGTCGCCCCCGCACGGTCGCGGCCCGGCCCCGGGGTACACTCGCGATTGCCATGCGACTCGTTGCAGTCATCGTTTTCGCCGTTCTGCTTCTCGTGGGATGTTCCAAGTCGGACCCGGAAGCGGCGAAAGGGCCCATTGTGGCTGGCGTTGACATTAGCGATACCGACGTCGCGGAGCTCCTCGAAGCGCTCGTTCAATCGGTGCGCACGGTCCCGACATCGGCGTCGATACGGGGCCGTCTGGGAATGGCCTACGACATCAACGGCTTTCGCGAAGCCGCCATCGCGACATACAAGCAGGCGTCTCGGCTCGATCCCGACGACTTCCGGTGGCCCTACTTCCATGCTCATCTCGTTGCGGAAGACGGCGAATACGAACGGGCGCTTGAAGCCCTTGATCAGGCGCTCGAGGACGATGCCGGGTATGCGCCGGCTTGGCTGTTCCGAGGATCCTGGCTGCTGAAGGCCAATCGCCCATTGGAGGCAATGGACGCCTACCGGCGCGCGCACGAGCTGCAGGCAAGACCCTACGCGGCTTTCGGTCGGGCACAGTCGTTGATGGCAGTCGGTGAAATTCCCGCCGCCCTCGAGATTCTCGAACCATTGGCCACGAAGTTCGACCACCCCTATGTACATCGAACCCATGGCGAGGCCCTGCGGGCGGTCGGTCGCTTGGATGAAGCCCGCGCCGCCATGGCGAGGGGACGCGAAGCTCAACCCCTTGCCTGGCCGGACGAACGTCGCGACCAGCGGAACGTCCACATGCGAGGCCACGCCAGCTACATGCTGGCCAAGGAGCTTTCGGCTTCGGGGCGCGTCGACGAGGCGGTGGCGATCCTTCGGCGGCTCCAGGGGCATCATCCGGAGGAACACTGCGGCCGAGAGGAGGAGTTCTTCCTGGCCTGCAATCTGATGAATTCGGTAAGCATCGCCCATGACCGCGCGGGTCGACCAGGGCAGGCCTTTGCGACGGTTCAGCTCGGCTTGGACCTCAGGCCGAGTTTCGCTCCGTTCCACCTGACGATCGCCAACTTGCTGCGCGACGGGCGTGACCTTGAGACGGCGCTGGGCCATGTCGAGCAGGCCATCGAGTTGAATCCCAGCAGCGGCTACGCGCATGAGCAACGGGGCCGGCTGCTGTTTGGACTCAACAGACACGAGGATGCCAAGGCCGCATTCGAATCGGCGTTGCAGTTCGAACCCGGGAAACGCACGACTCTGTTTTATTTAGGCTTGGCCCAAGTTGAACTGTCCAGCTACGACGATGCGGTCGAATCGTTTCGCCGAGTGACCGAAATCGAACCGTATTTCGGGCTTGGCCATGTATTTCTTGCCCGTAGCCTTGCCGAGGTCGGTCGCATCGACGCAGCCCGGCGTGCACAGGATCGGGCAAGGGAATACGGGGCGAACCCAGCAGAGCTTCGCCGCAATGAGATTCAGCTGCGTGAACTCGAGGCGAACGAGCCCTTGGAACCACCCGGATGATGAGGATTAGCCATCGGCTATCCCTCGGTCTGTGCGGCATCGTCGCGCTCGTGTGGGGATGTACGCCATCCGAGACCGCATGGTTCAGCGAGGAAGCCCACGAACGCGGAATCGACTTCGAACACCACTCCGGTTTCGACGGGCGTCCGATGATGCCCGAGATGATGGGTGGTGGCGTGGCGCTCGCTGACTTGGACGGCGATGGCGACCTCGACGCGTACCTAGTCCAGAGCGGCCGGGTGGACAGGACCCTGGCGGCGGAATTCTCGGCGAATCGACTCTACATGAACCGCGGCGACGGCTATTTCGACGAAGTGGAGGGCGCTGCCGGAGCGGGGGATCATGGCTACGGGATGGGCGTGGCGGCGGGGGACTACGACAACGACGGCGACATCGACCTGTACGTCACCAACCTCGGTTCAAACGTCCTGCTGCAAAACGACGGCACCGGCTCGTTCACGGACGTCACTGCCGAGAGCGGAGTTGGCGACCCGAGGTGGAGTACGGCCGCAAACTTCATCGACCTCGATCTCGACGACGATCTGGACCTCTTCGTCGTTAACTACATCAACTGGGCGCCTGAGATCGAACGCGAGTGCTTTGTGAAGACGTTCTACGTCACCTACTGCGGGCCGACGGCCTACGGCGTTCCCGCGATGGACCGGCTATACCGAAACAACGGCGACGGCACCTTCACTGACGTCACGAAGGCGGCAGGAATCGATGTTGCCTTCGGAAACGGACTTGGCAACGTGGCCGCGGACTTCAACGCCGACGGCTTGGCCGATCTGTTCGTGGCCAACGACGGGACCACGAATCAACTCTGGATGAATGCCGGCGACCTGCGTTTCGAGGAGGAGTGCGTGTTGTGGAGTTGCGCCATGGACTCGGACGGCATCGAGAAGGCGGGAATGGGCGTTGCTTCCGCCGATGTGGACGACGACGGCGACAGCGACTTGCTGGTCGTCAATCTGGAACGGCAGACGGACTCCTTCTTCCGCAACCAGGGATCCTATTTCTTCGACGCCACGCGTCTGGTTGGTCTGGGCACGACCAGCCTGCGTCACACACGATTCGGCGTGGTGCTGGCCGACTTGGACAACGACGGACGGCTCGACCTCTACGAGGCGAACGGGAAAATCGCCTTGTCGGGGCCTGCGGAAGGCGACGGCTACGCCGAACCCAACACACTCTACCGCGGCTCGATGGACGGCGACGCCATCCGTTTCGACGAACTTGGCCCGACCGGGGGCGTCTCGCCCGGACTGGTCCACACCAGCCGGGCGGTGGCAGCCGGAGACCTCGACGACGACGGCGGAGTCGACCTCGTGGTGACCAATCGAGACGCTCCGGCTTACGTGCTGATGAACCGGGCCAAGCGCGGCAATTGGGCGCGGTTCCGAGTCCTAACCGCGCAGGGTCGCGATGCCCATGGCGCCACGGTCTCCGCGACGGTTGGCGGACGCCGATTCAACCGGGATGTACAACCATCCGCGAGCTACCTCGCGTCCAACGACCCACGGGTCCATTTCGGGGTCGGGGGCGAATCTCGATTGCAGAACGTGGTGGTCCGGTGGCCAGGTGGGTCCGAGGAAGCATTCGGCGACTTTACGGTTGGCAAGATCCACGAGCTCCGGCAAGGCGAAGGACTGGCTGCTCGGTCGTCACCAGAAGGGTAGAACCCCGCCAGACGCCGTATGCGGTTTTTTGGGGGAACTCCCACGCGTGGGCCATCCCGCTTTCACTTTTGTTCGTTGACATCGCACCTAGCTGCGCATACTAGTGAGCCGATTTTGATCGGGACTTTGGAGAGGAAAGTGGAAGCACGATCACGAGCATTTTATGGTGCCATTCTGGCACTCTTCGCCGTTGCTGCCGGTGCCCAGTCCGACGAGGCTCAGGACTCGGAGGACGAGGCGGACCAGGACGGCGCCGGCTACATCGAAGAGATCATCGTCACCGGCGAGCGCGGCGAGTTGCGGTCGATCGACCGGGCGATGACCGTCACCGGCTTCAACGCCGGCATGATCCAGCAACTCGGCATTCAGAACACCAACGATCTCGAGGTGTTGACGCCCGGGTTTCAGATCGGTCCGCGCAGCCAGGGCGGCGGCAAGAACGAGGACGGGCACATCGTCATGCGCGGCGTAGCGTGCGACCGTTGCGTCAACTTCTTCCAGGACGTCGGCACGGCGGTGTACATCGACGGCGTGTATTCGGATCAGTCCTACGGGCTCGATCAGGGTGCCATGTTCGATGTCGAGCGTGTCGAGATTGCCCGCGGTCCGCAAGGTACGACGGGCGGTAAGGCCGCGATTGCTGGGGCCGTCAATTTCGTCACCAAGAAGCCGACCGACGAATGGGACATGAAGGTGTCGGCGGAGCTTACCGACCAGGCCACTCAACAGGCCCTTGTCGCCTTCGGGGGTCCCGTACTGGACAGCGGCTTCTCCTATCGCCTTAGCCTGAGCCGTTTGACGGGCGACGGACTGATCGAGAACGTCGGCTCCGGCCCGGACGCGGCCGAGCCCGATCAACTGATCTACTCGCCGCAATTGCGGTTCAAGAACGACCGCTGGGACATCACGGCCCGCTACTCGATGCTCCAGGACAAGGGCACGCCGCGTGTCTCCCTGATACTGGGTCCCCGCAATACGGTGGACGAGTTCAGAATGGATGCGAACGGCAACCGGATCGCGACCCAGGATCCGCTGGGGAATCCGATCACGGACGACAACGGCAACATCATCTACGAGCGGAATCCCTTCTTCGGCATCGGCCAGAACCCGGCCGTGGCGAATTGTCCGAGTTTCAATGACGACGGGACGCGAACGCCGGGCACGCCGGTCGTCTGCGACGGCGAGAACATCGAGCTGAAGGTCGACCTCAACGGCCCCATCCTTCGGGACAACTCGCAGGAAGCCTACACGCTCGAAGCGCATTACCGGCTAACCGACTCGCATGAGCTGGTCTACAAGTACGGCAAGCGCGACACCCGGCAGCGAAGTCGAAACGACCTCGATGGGACGAGTCGCCAAGGCGGAGGCATCTGTTCGGCGATCCATCCGCGCGTCATCTCCGGCGAGCTGACGGCAGGCCAAAGGCATTCGCGTTGCGCACTGGACGGCGGCGGCAACGGATCGTATTCGGACCGCATGAATGACTATCTGTTCACGTCGGACCAGGACAGCCACGAGTTGACGCTCATCTCCAATCTGGACGGACCGTTCAACTTCACGGTCGGATACACCTTCATAGAAGGCGAGGAGCCCTATGTCTATGCAGAGCGGTTCAACGGATTGGAAACCGGCAACAACAATCTGAACAACCCGTTGTTCTACCAGGATACGTCCGAAGCATGTGAGGCCGCAGTTGAGGGCTTCTTCGGGGGATCCGGGCTGATTCGGAACATTCGCGATCCGGATCATCCAGACAATCAGAGGGCTGCCGGTCTGGTGTGGGGCTGCCACGGCGCCGACTACGCGGCCAACTGGTCCGACGTCACCAACGGCTTGGCCCAGGTGGCCGGCGGTTCCGCCTTCCAGCACTTCTACGGCAACGTGAGCTACACCTCGCAAGCGTTCTACGGCAACGCCGAATACGTCCTGAACGACCAGTGGAAGGTGTTTGGCGGCGTCCGCTTCAACGACGACCACAAGGAACACGAGCAGAACGATTTCACGGGTGCCACCCAGATTGCGGGGATGAACTTCATCTTCGGCATTCACCGGTCCAAGCACTACGACACCCAATGTTGCGGCTATGTCGGACTTGAACTCGACGCCAACGGCAGGCCCATTCCGGATGACCGGACGCTCCGGGATTCGAAGGTCGCGGATTGGAACGAAACCACGTGGAACGTCGGTGCCGAGTACGCGCCGAACGACGTGTCGATGATCTACGGACGCATATCCAAGGGCTACCGTCCCGGCGGCTTCGCCGGTTTCGCCCAGAGGCTCGGGGAAGCCATGGACGCGGAAGAGATGATCAACTACGAAACGGGCTACAAGGGCTTGTTCTTCGACAACCGCCTGCAAATGGAAGCGAGCGTCTACTTCCAGGATTACAGCAAGTACTGGGTCCAGTCCGGTCGCTTGAGGACGCCTGCGGAAATACGAGAGGGAGAGTCCCTCATCACCGGTGAGACGGTTGTCGTCAACGGCACAAACATCTACGGGCTCGAGGTGCAGTACCAGTGGACCATCAGCGACAGCATGCGGCTTGGGGGTTTCTACGAATTCTCGGGTTCGAGCTTCGGCGACTACACAACGCTCTACTGCTGTACGCCTGAAGGGAACCGCCCGCCACCTTCCACTCAACAGGCCGTGGACGCCGACGGCAACACCGTCACGGTCAACCTCTCCAACTTCTCCGGGAATCTCTTCATACTCGACTTCGGCGGCAACTCGCTGAGGAACCAGCCGGCTCACAAGCTGTCCGCCGCGCTGACCTACGCTGTGCCGATGCCTGCGGACCGGGGTTCGCTCGATCTCGTGACCATCTACAACTGGCGCGACATAATGTACGTCGACGAATCCAACTTCGACATCTACAGTGTCCCGGAGTACACCCGTTGGGACGTCCGCGCCAATTGGGTCTCGCCGTCGGAGAAGCTCACGGTCACGGGCTGGGTCACCAACATGCTCGACCAGGTCGCGGTGCAGGCCTATGCACCTCGTGAAGGCAATGGCGTGAACGCGCCCATCGCGGGCACGGTGACCGATGCGCGGCGGATGGGCATTACGGTCAACTACCAACTGGGTGCTGACTGATTCCCTAAGGGAAATCACGTCCAGGAGCGCACCTCGAACGAGGTGCGCTCTTTCCGTCGCCTGCGCGGATTCCGGGTACTATTCGGCGCAGGACAAATGCGGTCGAGAGCGGTGGGGAACAACCAGTCGACCTTGCTTGCCGGAATCCTGACGGTCTGCCTCCCGCACCTGGTCGGATGCGCGACAGAGCAAATTCGAGACCTCGACCATTGGGTCGCTGGCCGTTCCAGCGATTGCAGGGCGTTGAGCATCAGCTACACCGTCGCCGGCCCTGCGTTGCAGTCGATCCTAGGACCGAACTTTGTGCCGCGACTGGATCCATCGACGGGTCGGGGCATGCTTACCATCGAGATGTACCGCTGCGGGGCGGCGCCCGCCGAGACCCGCCCTCACACCCCATATCGGGCCGCGCGTGTCCTCATAGCCTTGGACGATTCTCGGGCGCCCATCGCTGTGGCGGGCACGGATCGCTGGGACTCGTACGTCCTGCACATCGGTGGTGACGATGAACCGCTGACCCGGTTCATGAAGACCAACGACGTAGCCGTATTCGCTGGACGCAGTACGCTTGCGTCCTCGTACGGGGCGGACGGAAACACGCTCGTCGGCGGGATTCACTTCGAGAATGGTGCCGTTACCGTGCGGGCCCCGAGGATCTGCTCCCCTCGTCCGTATGAGGTACGGCGCGCCATGGTGGGTACGGGCCATGCAGCGTTCTCGCTGTTCCTGGGTAGGGAGTCCGGCTTGGTCTGCAGACTGGAAGATGCGCATGCCGCCATCGAAGGGATTACGCCTTTCGCCGATCTCGGACTTGATCCGGCGACTGCGTCAATGGAATATCGGGAGGCAGTATCTTGGGATTTCACGATCTGGCGACAAGCCGATCTCGGCCTCAACTGACCGATTTTCCGCCATGGCTGCCCATTGACTTGCGAATCGGTCTTGAGGCACTGAGGATGTTGTCCGTTATACGGGAAGCATGTTGCGGACAGACCGGACATTGACTACGCGCAACACGTCGAACGTTGTCAACTTTCGAAGGAAGGATGGGGCGTCAGACGCGCTTCGTCGCATTGCCTTGGAGCACGAACCCGCATTGCGGCGCTTCGTCGGTGCACGCCTGTCCGCACACGCGGACCGTGCCGACCAAGAAGATGTCGTACAGGAGACCTTCCTGCGCGTAGCCCGTCAGGAAGGCGTGGAAGAGAAGCTCTCTCGAAGCCTCGACAGCGTCAGGTCGTATCTGTTCTCGATTGCTACGAACGTCATTAGGGACAACTACAGGAAAGCCGTTACGCGGCAGAAACACGACGACCTGACGAGGCACGTGCCAACAGCGCTCGGTGTAGAGAATTCGGCCGAAGAGATCGTCTCCACGCAGGAACAGCTAGGGTTCGTCAAAGCGGCCATCATGAAGTTGAGGCCCGATTGCAGAGACGCATTCGTGCTCAACCGGTTCGAGGGGCTGAGCTACCGAGAGGTCGCCGACACGATGAACGTCTCCGTCAGCATGGTCGAAAAGCACATCATGCGGGCGCTCTCGGACATACGACGACGCGTCGACCAAGGGCTGGTGGATCGGTGAAGGAAAAGATGACGGAGCGCGCGGACGACTCGGTGGCGGATTCCTCGAACCAAGCGGAACGCCGTGCCCAATGGTTCGTCATGCGTCTGTATTCCGGAGACATGACGGCCTCGGATGAGTCGGAACTCTACAGGTGGCTCGCTGAGGATCCTGGCCACCGGAGGGCCTACGAGCACCTGGTGCAACTGCGGGACGTATCCGGAGACCTGGCCGGTGACAAGGACATCGCGGCCTTGACCCGCAACGCGCTAGGTGCCCGGACGCGAACGACATTCGATCGCCGCTGGGTTGTTGGGTTGGCGGCGGCAGTGTTTCTGGTGGCCATCACGGGCTTTTTGGCCAAGGTCCTGGTCACATCCGACGGGGCTCAGATCTTCGAAACGGCTCTTGGGGATCGGCAGACCTTCGCGCTGCGGGATGGGTCTAGCGTTACGCTCAACTCGGGCTCGCGCATACTCGTCGACTTCGATTCCCTGGGAAGGCGCATCCTGCTGGACTTCGGGGAGATCTTCCTCGAGGTTGCGAAGGATCCCGAGCGCACCTTGACCATACGTGCCGGCGATCACGTGGTCGCCGCGCTCGGCACGAAATTCAGTGTCCACCTGGCGGGCGATCGATTGGAGATCGCGGTGGCGGCAGGAAGGGTCGCCGTGACCGACGACAACATTCGCTACCCGCGTCAGACCGAGTTCCTGGCGAGGTTCGAAGCGGGCAGCCTGATTCTCAACGCGGGTTCCGTGGCCACCTTCGAACAGCATCGGCAAACCGTCAAGGAAGACAGCATCGAGGAAGTTGAACGGTTGCAGAGTTGGCGTAGCGGCCGGGTGCGTTTCGAGGATCAGCGGCTGATGGAGGTGATCAGCGAGGTCAATCGCTACAGTCCGGTGAAGGTTCTGATCGAGGACAGCACGATCGCCGACCTGCGGATCAGCGCGGTCCTTAACCTCGATCAGGTCGAAATGGCCGGCCAGGTGGAGCTGCTGCTCTCGTCGCTCGAGGACATCCACCCCATCAAGGTGGTTCGTCACCCGGACCGCTTCGTGCTGATCGCCGATCGCAGCTAGATCCCCGATGGCCTTGGCGTTCTCGAGGCGGCGCCATCCTTGCAACGGGACAAGCCCGTCCCCTCGTACTCGCCAGACGATATCTCCCATTGAGGAACTGATCGTCCCAGCCGTTCTACAACAAAGATGGTTCCCGGGTGGGACACCAATACAGCCGCAGCCTCCAGCAGGACGAACATGACACGCAATGCCTTGATTCCCCATTGGGCGACTCGGTTCGCCGTTCCTTGCGCTCTGTTGGCGTTCGACTTGGCGAACGCCCAGGAAGTCGAATTCGACATCGATCCTCAAGCCACCGGCCAGACCCTGTTGGAGATAGCGGAGGTCGGTGACGTGCAAATCGTGTTTGTTCCGGATGTCGTGGAGAAGAGTCAATCCCCGGAAGTGCGCGGCAGCCAATCGGTTCGGTCCGCAATCGAGAGATCACTCGACACGACCGAACTGGTGTACGAGTTCAAAGCCAAGGACTTCGTCGTTGTGAGGCAAGAGCATGCCCCGGCACCCGAGCCAAGGGCGGTGGTTCGCAACATCCGGGCTGAACCGCTGCTGCTGGCCCAGCTTCAGAGCCCGGAGGAACCCGATGCAGCGTCGGTCCCGGCGGATTCCGAATCAGAGGGGTCATCCCCTGACCCCGAACCCGGACCGGTGGAGGAAATCGTCGTGACGGGTACCCGGCTGCGCGGCTCGAGTCCCACCTCGCCGGTGTTGGTGTTCACGATGGGCGACATGGAACGCATGGGGATCGACAGCGTCGAGGGGTTTGTCCGGGCACTACCGCAAAACTACGCAGGACACACGCAGACCTCCGCAATCGACAACTCCAGCAGTGTCGGCACGCTCGGCGTTGCGACCGCGAATCTAAGGGGGCTGGGCTCGGATGGCACATTGGTGCTGATAAACGGTCGCCGGACCGCGTCAACCCCGACGATCCAGGGTTCGAACATCAATCTCAACTCGATTCCGTTCTCCGCCATCGAACGCGTCGAGGTGCTCACCGACGGTGCCGCCGCGATCTACGGCGGCGATGCGGTTGCCGGCGTCATCAACTTCATCTTGAGGCAAGGCTATGACGCCGAGGAAAAACTCGCCCTGCGCTACACCAGTGGCGCCCATGGCGGCGATTCGGTGCTGATCAGCCCAACCTTCGGCGTAGGCTGGGGATCGGGGTCCTTAAGCGGCAGCCTTCGGATCGAGTCGATTGATCCGGTTGTTGCCGCAGAGACGGGCTTTACGACGCTCGACTACACCGCCCGCGGCGGATCGGACCAGAGATCGCAACCGGGGCCTTTCCATCCCCTGATCATAAGAAACGCGCTGACCTATCAGCCGCTCGGCGGCGTCGATCCCTCGAGAGACGGGACGGTGCCGGTGACGCTCGCGGACATTTCCATGGCGAATCTCGCGCCATGGGATTCCGTTCCCGAGCACCTGACCGACGAGCGGGAGTCAACAACGGCTTTCTTATCCATGGAGCAGGAGCTGGGCGAGTTCATCGACGGCTACATGGAGTTCAACTACGCGAGCTACGAGAGCTACGCCGAGCGCGGCGGGATTTTCGCCAGGAATGCCCTCGTTCCCCCGAGCAACGCGTTCAACAATACCGGCGTGCCCCTGCTCGCGGGTTATCGCTTCCAGACCGAAACGGATAGGGGCTTGATCGAGCCTTCCACGAATCAGTCCGCGACCGACAGCTACGGGGTGGTGCTCGGCGCCACCGCCGAACTGCCGTTCAGAAACTGGCAAGTCGATGCCTTCGTCAAGTACGCCGAGGAGGAAGCTTGGATTCGCGCGTTCGACGGGCCTGGCGCGACCGAACTCGCAGCGCGTCTAGCCGACTCGAACCCGGCAACCGCATTGAATCTCTTCGGCGACGGCTCGCAACAGACCGAAGCGGCCGTCGCCAACCTGTTCGAGGTCTCCACGCATCCCTGGTCGCTGCCGACAACCGACACAAACGACACCATGCAGTATTCGACCTCTGCGAACGGCAATCTGTTCTCGCTGCCGTGGGGGAACATCGCGGGCGTGCTTGGATACGACTACCGAAAAGACTCCCGAACGTTCTCCGGATATCTCGCAACCACATTGCTGGAGACGTCACCGGAGCGGGAGGTCAACGCGGTCTATTCGGAGGTCATGATCCCGATCGTCGGCGACGGCAACTCCATACCGGGGGTACATTCCTTGGAACTCAGGGCGGCGGCCCGATGGGAGGAATACGCCATCAACGGGCCGTTCGGGGGCGTCGGCAGCCGCAACGAGGAGCGGACGTTCGCCGAAACCTCGCCGTCCGTTGGCATCGCCTGGCATCTCACGCCCGGCCTCAAGATCCGGGCAAACGTCGGAGATACCTTCAAGGCGCCGCGACTCGACCAGCTCTTCGGAGCCCCGGACCCGAGGGTTACCTTCTTCTCCACCATCATCCCGGGGATACTCGCCGGCGCCGGCGTCCTGGCCGACCCGGAAACAGGTTCGCCCTTCGGCGTCTATCCGACGAACTTTGGTGGCAACCCCGACCTCAAGCCGGAAGTCTCGGACACCCTGACCGTCGGATTCGATTTCAACCCCGAGGGTGTCCTCGCCGGCTTGCGCATCTCGGCCACCTATTCGGAAATAGATACCCAGCAGGTGGTCTCATCGTCCACGAACGTGCTGTTCGATGTTCCGGAGGAGTTCGTAGGGATCGCGGCTGGACGTGACGCAAGCGGCAACATCGTTCAATGGAACCTATTCCCGGTGAACTTCTCCCTGGAGACGGCCCGGGCGGCGGATCTCGACATGAGCTACGACTTCGACCCCGACTGGGGCCAGGTCCAGGTTGGGGTTTCCGGCACCTACACCTACGAGCGCAGCGTGACATTTCTGCCCGGCGGCGAGGCCGTTGAGTCGCAGGAGACCATGTACGGTCCAGACCGGGTGAAGTATCGAGCCTGGTTCGCCTGGAACGACGGCCCTTGGGCAGCAACGCTCAACATGAACCATTCGAGCAGCTACGAAAACACCATCTCAAGGGTGCAGGATCGCGTCGACGAATACACCTGGTTCGATCTGACCGGGAGCTACGAATTCGATGACGGCTGGCGCCTCGATGGAGGCATTCGAAACCTTACGGACGCGGACTTCCCGTTTGTCGATCAGCGCCAGCCGTTCGACCCGCGACGCGTGGACATCATGGGGCGTACGAGCTACCTCGAGGTGTCAAAGTCCCTTGACTTGCTGTGAGGTCGACATGAATGAACCGACATACCGCACAAGAGTGGTGACGAGCTTGGCAAGGGCCTGTTCCGTGGTCGGGCTTCTGGCGTTGTACGCTTGCAGCGATTCGGCGATCGTGGAGGATGAGCCCCCTGCCAGCCATGCGGAGCCTGGCATGGCGTTCTTCCATGGCAGCTTCGACGATGCGGTGGCAGAAGCCCGGGAACAGGGCAAGAAGGTGTTTCTGGACGTCTACACGGACTGGTGCGGACCGTGCATCGTCATGCAGGAGACCGTCTTTCCACTGCCGGAAGTTGGCGAGTACTTCAACGCCCGATTCGTGAACTACAAACTGGATGCCGAGGACGAATCCATCGGGGGTCCGGAAATCGCCGCGCGCTACGAGGTGAAGGCGTATCCCACCTACCTGATTCTCGACAACAAAGGTGCGGAGATCGGTCGCGCGACGAGCGGCATGTCCGGCGATCAATTCGTCGCCTTGTTCAGCCGGATGCTGGGTGAGACCGAGTCGCAGTTCGAGACGATAAAGGCGCGCTTCGACTCGGGCGAGAGATCGCCGGAGTTCGTGCAGGAATACCTGGACGCGGCCATTGTCGATCAGAGCATGGGCAGTGATTTCGACTTCCAGCGATTTGCAGAGCTGAAGAAGGTTGCCGGCGACTACTTCGCGAGTCGGGATCATTCCGTCCTGGTCAACGAAACCGATGCTCGGCTCATAACGACCTACTGGGACAAGACACCGAGGGGTGATTCACTGGTCGAATTCGTGATCGACAACTACGATGAATTCGTTTCGGTCTCGTCTGACGCGGCGATGAGCCAGTTTGTTCTCGGTGCGACTTGGTACGCGGGGCTGGCTGCTGCTGAACTCGGAGACGGAAGCTATGAGGCTCTCCTCGAGGAACTCGGCGAAGAGCCGCTGTCCAAGGCCGTCGCCTATGATCTGGCACGGGACCCCGCCAGCGTTCTCGATCCCGTCCGAATGCACAGCGTGTTTCAGATGCGGGACCTTGTCGCGAGCGAGAATTGGGGCGGGGTGGCGAGCGAATGGGCGCGTCGCATCGCGGACGCGGGAGCTACGGCGGACGCGCGGACGTACAATGGCGCGGCCAGAGACTTGGCGGGCTCACCCGAGGCTGCACATCAAGCCCTTGCGCTCGAATACTATTCCAAAGCCTACGAACTGGATTCTTCGGACGCCTTGGTCGCGGCTTCCTACGGGGCACAGTTGCGTCGCGCCGGTCAAGACGAGCTCGCGGAGCAACTGATGGAGGAATTCCGAGCGTCCTTGGGGGACTCTGCTGAAGACCAGCGCCAACTCGAGCTCTTCAACAGATTGAATCCTCAAACCTCGGACTAGCGTTCTTGAGCAAAGTTCGTAGGGGCGGGGCTTGTCTCCGCCCGCATCCGGGCGTTGTTGTTGCTGCCGAAACGGGACGGGACAAGCCCGTCCCCTACGAAATGCCCCGACACGCGGCAAAACCGCGTGGGGGCGGGGCTATCGCGCCCGAAGGGCGCGCCCCCGCCCGCATCGGGCGTGGTTGTTGCTGCGGAAACGGGGACGGGACAAGCCCGTCCCCTACGCCGTGGCTCGGTGCCCAAACCATGACTGCAGCTTGCGAGAGGCTTCCTCGACTCGGCTGCGGTAGCGGGGATCGGAGGCGAGATTGAACGATTCCCCGGGATCGTCGGCAAGATCGAAAAAGACGTCCGGCAATGCGGGGAAGTGCACGTATTTGCTGTTTTCGTCCCGGACCACCGCAAGCCTGCTTTCCCCGGTGGACACCCTGAGAGCGTCCCCGGCCTGGAAGTAGCTGAAGTCGAACTCCCAATGCGCTTCGGTGCGCCAATGGTCGCCAAGGTTACCGCTCGTCGTGGCGGGAAGCAGCGATGCACCGCGGCATTGCTCCGGAATCTCCACACCGAGCCAGTCGAGCAGGGTGGGCGTGATGTCGACCCCTTCCGTGAAGGCGTTGATGCGCTGCCCACGGTGTTGTCGGGCCTCCGGCGCGGGATTGAACACGATCATGGGCACGTGGAACGACTCGTCGAAGTAGCCGAACTTGCCAATCAGCCAATGGTCCCCGATCTGCTCGCCGTGATCGGACGTGAATACGACAAGGGTGTCGTTCCAGGCGCCCGACCGTTTCAATTCGTCGAAGAGACGACCTAGGTTGTGGTCGACTTCGGTCATCAAGCCGTAGTAGCTGGATTGCCATTGTCGCCGACTCGCATCGTCCCGGGACAGGCGCTGGTATTTCCGATTCAAGGCATAGGCCAGAAACGGGTGCTGCTTCGCTTCATTGTCGGGATCGGCTGCACGGTTCGGGAACGGCAGGTCGCCCGGAGGATACATTCGATTGTAGGGCTCGGGCGCCGTCCACGGCGGATGCGGTCGTAGTAGCGATAGGTGCACGCACCATCCGGATCGATCGCGGATGTAGTCGAGAACGTTCTCGACCATGAAGTAGGTGTCGTGGAGTTCGGCCGGCACCTCGAGTGCCGGAGCGATGTCGTTGCGTTCGTCCGTGTCTGAACGCGGTCTCGTCTTCCGGTAGAGATCCGCGGGCGTATCCGGGGCGGGATACCCCTTGGCGACTAGCCAATCGACCCATTCGAGTGGTTCCCAGATATCCTTGCCGAGTTGAACAAGGGGGGCGAGCCCCGGCAGGACGCCGTCCGGATAGGAATCCTGCTGGCCTTCATCCAGAGTCGTATCGGTATAGCCGAACAGAACGGGGTCGTGACCGGCACGGCGTGCTTCGAGCGCCCAATTGGTGTACCGGGCCGAGAGCGGTACGTGGTTGAAGGTGACGCCATGCTCATGCTGGTAGACACCGGTGTGGATGCTGGCCCGCGAGGGCCCGCAGGGGGCGGTGTTGGCGAAATGGTTGGTGAACAGGACACCGTGCGCCGCCAACGCGTCCAGGTTGGGCGTCTGGACGAAGTGCCCGAGGCACGACAGGCACTCGCCCCGCCATTGGTCGGCGGTTATGAAGAGGACGTTTCTAGCCACGACCAGTCGAACCCAAGCATGTGACGACCGAAGGGCCGACCCTGACGCACAATAGCGCGGTCGCCGGCGTCGGCACTAGGGAGGTCGGTTCGTTCGGGTCTACAACTCGACGGCGCACAACCCGAGGAAGAACCGCTTCTGCTCCTCGGTCATCTTGGAGAATACGGGAACGCCCAACTCGGTCGTCGGCAGGACCGCGAACTCGGGTGACGGCGACTGCAGGCTCGCGGCGATGTTGTGCAGGCCACCGCCCTCCTCCGAACCTGCTCCCAAGGCCGCAGCTACGGCCTGTGGCCAGACGAACTTGGGCCGTTCGCCGCGGCCAAACGGGTCGGGGCGACCAATGTACTGTTCGATCTCCCGGGTTAGGACCTGCTCTTCGGCCGAGCGTTGGCGTTGACCCTCGCGCCCGTACTTCGCCGCGGACTGGTTGCAGATGGCCGCCCATTGGATCTTCGGGTGGAAGCCCGGCAGGGCGAGGCATTCTTCCGGCGCGCCGTCGCCGCCGGTGATCTTGCCATCCTTGACCATCAGGTAGTAGGCCGCCATTTCCCTTCCGCCCTCGAGGAGCCGTGCCGGCGGGTGTGTGTAGATTTCGCTGAAACCCCAGGCGGTGTCGGCGGGCAAATTGCCTTCCTCGAGTAGCTGTACGCCGTACTTGCCGCAGGCCTCGCACCAGGCCTTCGAGCCGAATTCGCCGACAGGTTCGAGTTCGGCAACGTTTACACCCATGATCTTTGCTCCTCTTCCTTCCTAGCCCGCCACCGGGCGAGAATCTCGTCGACCTGTTCCGGGGTTTGGTTCGAAGCACCCCAGTAAAAGAACGATACTGCACGGCGCGGGCGGTCTGTTGGATTTCCTCCTGACCAATGCACGGTCAGAGAACTGTGGATGACCGCATCTCCCGGTTGGACGTTGGCTGGCACAGCGGTTCCGTCATTCACGTCGAAGCCGGGGATGGGAATGCCGTAGCCGTATTCGTGTCTGTGGGAGCCGCGACCGTAGTGGAGGCAGCCGTTCTCCGGATCTGCGGAGTCGAGTGCGATCCAGATGGTTGCACCGGGTTTGAGGCCCGGCGGTTGGCCGATAGCGTCGCGGTGCGGGCCGATCTCCGCCATTGAACCTGGATGTTTGGTGAACCAGGCGGCCGTACCCGGCACGGGCTCGTCGTCGATGAGTGCCTTAATCAACGGCACATGGCTGCCCGCCTTGAGTTCGTGGTCGAACCATGCGTCGTGATTCTGAAGGCCCTTGAACACGTCGCCGGAACGCCGTCCGCGCCTTGGTGCGCTTCCACGAACCGCGGGGTCTGCGCGCTTGGGTTGACGCTGGCGAAGAAAGTCGGTGAGTCGCGTGGCCCGCTCGCGCAATTCCTCCAGCGCCTCGCCACTGAGATAGCCGGGAACGATGGCGAAGCCGCCTGGGTCGTAGTCGCGCTTGATGGCTGCAATCTGGTCGTTGGTCATGATCACTGTGGCCCAGGGTCCGGCACCGGGTTCGGGTGCCCGGAACCCTGCGGGAGGGATGTCGGGCAAGCCAGAGTCAGTCAGTCAAACTAGCACGACCGAATGTCGAACGACACCGCACGACGTTGTCGAGCTTTGGAAAGATCACCCAAATACCGCCATCATCCGCACTTCAATGCTGCGTCTCGGCCGCGCGTCGTCCGGCGAGCCGGGATCATCGAACGACGTGTGCGGGCAGACCTTCGATAAACCCTGGCGAGTATCCAACTGCTTGATGAAGAGCAGTTCGTCGGTTTGCATCCGCCGGACGTAGTAGAACCGGTGGTGGGGGCTGGGAAGCGGCATGGCCGACTTTCCCTTCTGTCCGTAACCCGTGTAGTGGTAGTCGAGGACGTCCTCGGCGTTCACCGTGCTGGCATCGACCACGGCGAGCGGGTTTCGCTCAACCGCATGGTCGAACGGCTGCCAGCTGTTGAACCATGCGAATTCGCTCGTCGAATAGTCGTTGCCGTCGAGGTCCCGCCGCGCCAACGCCCGTTCGGCCAAGCCCCGGGGGTCGCCGAGGGTGTAGTCGCAGTGCAGGAAACGCGCGTAGGCTCGGTTGAAATCCGACGTATCCTCCGTGCGCACCACGTGTTGGGTGACGACGACTTCCCTGGCGCCGGTGGCGCGTTGTGCGAGAGCGACGACTTCCGGATAGTAGATGCGACGGACTTCCTCGTCGTCGCGAAAGTCCCGAACGGCGGAAGCATGGCGAAGGAGGGCGAATCCGTTCACGTCGAGGGTCAAGTCGCCCCTGGCAAGACCGCCCCGGGCGTCGTGAATCTCGACGGGATGTTTGGAGGTATTGGCGCGTCGACTCTCGCGATCGCCGACGACGGGTATCTCGGAGCGATCGCGCCATTCGGCGTTCAGGTAGCGGACATCAGCAAAAACGGGCATCGGCGCCTCGTCGTGAACGGCTACCCCCAATAGTAACGACGCCCGGGACCAAGGTCACCGGGCGTCGCTTGTCTCGCCCCGTAGGACGACCCCAACGCGCCCGTTGGGGCGCGCGGTCGCCCGTGAAGGGACGCTTCCTAGACAACGCGGGACAGGCCCGCTACGGGACGGCGCAAGCCCGTCCCCTACTCGGTACGCCACTGCGCCCTTACGTAGTAGAACCCGCCGTTGAAGCCGAACGGCGACTGTTCCGGGTAGACGAGACCAGCCACTTCGCCGTGCGGGTTCTCGGACGGATACTCGTCGAAGATGTTCTGCAGACCGAACACCATCGACACCGAGTCGGACACATCCAGCGCGATTTCCGCATCGAACAACAGGCTCCTGTCCGGATGGTACGCCACCGAGCCGTCGTTGGTCGGTGCGTCGTAGTAGTCCCCGTAGAACCGGGCCCGCGCCATCGTGCGCCACCGGCCTTGGGTGTGGGTCCACGTCAACGTGAACCTCGAGTCGGGGCGGCCTTGCTCGATCTGGAGGCGTCGGTTGTCGCTCGTGAAGTCGGGGTTGAATTTCGTCAGATCCACGCTTTGCCAGTTTCCGGCGAAGGTCAGGTTGGAAAGCCCTTCACCCAGCGAAAACGGCCAGGTGGCCACCACATCGATGCCGGACGCTTCCACGGTCTGCAGGTTCGAGAAGAACCGGACCGACGTGAAGCTCTGCGCGTCGCTGACCCCTGCCGCCAGCAGCGCCGTGATGTCTTCGGGCGTCAGGTTGAACCGGCTCGTGAACGAGATCCGATCCTTGATCTCGATCAGATAGTAGTCCACCGTCACGTCGATGCCGCCGACATCGAAGACCACGCCGAGCGTCGTATTGACGGACTCCTCGGGAGTCAACGCTTTGGCGCCTTTCTGCTGTGCGATGGGATTCGTCGGCGGAAGCGTTGCGATATCCGCCAGGAAGCCCATGTTGAACTCGGTCGTGACGTTGCGCAGGTTCGCCTGACCGGCGGTGGGTACCCGGAACCCGGTGCTCACCGCACCCCTGATGGCCAGGTTGTAGCCCACTTGCAGGCGGGCGGCGACCTTGCCGTCCAGGGTGTTGCCGAAATCGGCGTAGTTCTCGTAGCGAAGCGCACCGCCGAGAAGGAGGTTCTCGGACACGTTGGATTCGATGTCGAGATAGGCGGCAAGCGCTCTCACGGTGTTCTCGCCCGCATCGCCGGGCTGGAACCCGGGGAAACCGTTGGAGCCGACGCCGAAGCCCTGCGCGGCGAGTCCGTGCTCGAGATTGGGGTCGATGTAGAACGAGTTCGGCTCGCCGTTGTCGATCCGGAAGGTCTCGTCGCGGTACTCTAGGCCGGCGGCCACGTTGACCGTGCCGAAGGTTTGGACATCGAACGGCTTCGACAGATCGAAGTTCAGTACGCGGTCGGTCTCGGTGTAGGCGCCGGCCTCGTAGTAGGTGTCGATCTCGTTGCGCTGCCACAGCAGTTGCGGGTTGATGGTGTTGTAGATGTAGAACTGCGCGTTGCTGCGCCCTGCGGTGGCGCTCAAATCGTAGAACCAGCCGGAATCCAGCGTGCCGCGGATCCCGCCTGCGATGCTCAGATCGTGGACGAAGCCGCCGAACTGCGGGGTGAAGCCGCCCGGGAACCTCTCGATCAGCGAATAGCAGTTCGGGTCCGCAGCGATCGCGGCCAGCGCGGCGCTGTCGGGGGCGTTGTTCACGATTCGCACGACCGGGCAGTTTCCAGTGCCGTCGGGGGTTAGGTCAGCGACCTTGACCGTGGGCGTCCCGTCCACGACGGGACCGCGGAACACGCCGCCCCGGGTATGGGGATTCCGATAGTAGAAGCCGCCTTCAACCTGTCGCTCGGCCCAGTTGCCGAACGCGTAGGCCTCGCTACCGTTGCCGAGATCGAGGCCGAAGTTGCCGAACAGTTTGAAGTCGTCGGAGATTCGCGGGGCTCCCCAGATCTGCGCTGCAGGTCGCCGGACCTGGGAATTGCCGGCGTCGATCAAACCCTGCGCATCGCCGCGCTGGGCGCTTCGGCTGGTCGGATCCGACTCCTTCCATTCAAAGCTCAGGTTGGCGAAACCTAAGTCCGTCAGCGGGAGTCCCACGTTCGCGGCGATGGTGAGGGCGTCGCCGTCGCCCTCGAGGTACCGGCCCCACTTGGCCTCGACGGTCGTGCCATGGGTATCCTCTCGCAGCACGAAGTTCATGATTCCGGCGATGGCGTCGGAGCCGTACTGCGCCGAGGCACCGTCCCGTAGCACTTCGAGGCGATCCAGAGCGATGGCAGGTATAGCCGACAGGTCGGGGCCCTGGGAACCGCCGGAGATCCCGGCGCCGAGCAGGGCGATGACTGCGGCCCGGTGGCGGCGCTTGCCGTTCACGAGAACGAGCGTGGCATCCGGTGGAAGCGATCGCAGGGTTGCCGGACGAATGAACGTCGCGGCGTCGCTGATCGGCTCCTGGGCGACGTTGTACGACGGCACAAGCGCCGCGACGAGTTCGTCCAGGTCGGTATTGCCATGGGCGCGAAAATCGTCTCCGCCGATCACGTCGACGGGAACGGGTGAGTCGGATGCCGAGCGGTCGCGGCGTCGGGAACCGACGACTACGACCTCTTCGATCGGTCCGGACGATGCTTCCTGACCGGACTCCTGCGCCATTGCCGGATCGACGCCGAAGGCCAGCGATGCAATGACGGTAGTAACTGCGATTGCTAACGTTTTCAAGGGAGTGCTCCAGAGCGACGAAAAACCTGCACGGCATTATAAGCTAAGACGCGTTATACCGGCGCGCGAAAAATGATGTCTCAGTTTGAACCGATTGATCTGGCGACCGTTTCGCGCGGGGTCGGTGGCCGAAACGCGCGGCTGAGTTTGGTGCAAAGAGCGTTTGCAACCCTTTGAATCACATAGAGCAGCCCCGTGGGGCGACCCTTGTGGTCGCCCGCACACGACGTACCGTCTTCGCAAGCGACGGCACGGGACAGGCCCCGTCCCGTACGGTCCGTTGTTCGTTGCTGCGCCACGCGGTGGGTGCAATGCCGTTCCCCATGTCTTTTGACGGCCCTCGCAAGGCGATGGGCGACGTTCGATGAGCCGGAACCGCGCACCTGTTAAGGTGATCCGCCACGTCGACTTCGAAGGCGTCGGAACGATCGGGGACGAGCTCGCCGATCGCGGCCTTGCATTCGAATACGTCGACCCCACGCGCGAGCCGGTAAGCGTCGCCCGGACGGCGCATCTCGTGATCGTGATGGGGGGGCCGATCAGCGTCAACGACGTGGATCGCTTCCCCTACTTGGTCGATGAGATCGAGCTGATTCGGCATCGCATTGCGAACGGTTTGCCGACCTTGGGCATTTGCTTGGGTGCGCAGTTGATCGCGCGGGCATTGGGTGCGGCGGTTGCACCCATGCCCAGCCCGGAGATCGGCTGGAAGAACCTCATGCTTTCGGTTGCCGGGACGGCGAGTCCGCTATGCCGCCTTGCAAGCCCAGTACTGCATTGGCACGGCGAGATGATCGAGTTGCCGACGGGATGTGAGACGTTGGCGTCGACACCGGACTGCGCGAATCAGGCGTTCGCGGTCGGGTGCCACACGCTCGCCCTGCAGTTTCACATCGAGGTCGGCCATTCCGACCTCGAACGCTGGCTGGTTGGCCATGTCCACGAGTTGGACCATCATGGTATCAGCGTGGCGAAGCTCAGGGACGACACGGTCAAATATTCCCCGGCGGCTACGGCCGAGGGGCGGGAATTGCTCTCCGCTTGGCTGACCGGCATTCGAATCGACACCCTTGACCGGTCTACCGGGTGAACCCCGATTTCCAATCTGCCACTGCCCGGGAAAAGCGTTTCGCCAACCGGGCGTTCATTTGCAGCCGGCTGTCTCCCCAATACCCGGCGGCGTAGGGTGGTCCCCACATCGGCTGGGCATCCCAGTCGCAGTTGATGTAGGCCAAGGCGCGAACGACATCGCGGTTGTCCTCCAGCAGGTGGAACAGGGGCTCGTACCATGCCCGCCAGATCTCATCGCTCGACACCGCCGTGAATCCGGTTCCGGCGCCGCCATCCCAGATGGGGCTGATCGAGCGCCGCGCCAAACGCTCGAGATCGAATCCCTGCGGTGCGGCCTCGGCGATCATGACCGGCTTTGCGGCGGCACGGGCCAGGGTCAACACTTCATCGGCAAGCTCCCTAGGCGTGGCGGGCCGGTGATCGACCGGAACGGAGGGCATGGCGTGGGGATGGTGAAACCACGAGAAGGCGAACCAATCCACGTATTCGTCGCCGGGGTAGAAGCGCACAATGTTCTCGCGATGTCCGTCAAGCACATCGTCGAGCGGCGACGCAGACGCCTGCCAGACGAACTGCACGTTGCCCGCGTTTCGGGATCGCACCGCCTCGACGATGTGCCGGAACGCCGCGACGTAGCGCGCGGGATCGGCGTAGGCCGCGTTCCAGGCACCGTCGAACTCGTACCCGATGCGCAGATAGACCGTGCCTTCGACCAGGGCAAAGAGTTTCACCAATTTGTCAATGTTCACGTCGTACTCGCCCGCGATCAGCCGATCGAGCGACCCGGATCCCGTCGTATCGATCAGGTGCAGTCCAATCGCGAGGTCGCGGATAGCGAAGGCATTGGCGGTTTTGCGAGCGTCAACAGGTCCGGACCCCCATGAGTGTTCCTCGGCAAGGGGTTTGCCGACGTTGTCGAAGCCTATGCCGCCGTAGCCGGCGGCCTCGGCGCGAAGGTTGAAGAACGACAGGTAGGCGGTCAGGGCGTCGGGGCGCGGACAGCAACCGCTCTCCAGGTAGCCGCGAATGGCATCGAGGTCCTGCCCGACGATGAAAACAGGCGGCTGGTCGAGAACGGCAGCGTCCTCACCGGCCTCGCAGGCGGCGAGAAGCACCGCCAAGAACCACATGGTCACTGTTGGGGCGACCCTTGCGGTCGCCCGTGCCGGTCGTGCCCGGTCAACCGGACGGGACAATCCCGTCCCCAATGGTTCGTTCAGCCATCAGCCTATCCTCCTCGGTCTGGTACTGCGGCCTAGTGGTTCGGGGACTGCGGTGATCCAGCTTGCCTTTCTCGCGCTTGCGGACCATGTCCCAGCCGCGCTGCCATTCGAAGGGCAGGGGCTCGATCCCGGGGGATGTCATCTCATCGAATCCCTTCAACGCCCCGGCCACGACATCGAACTGGTTCTGGCCGTCTCTGAATCGGCCGGATTCGAACCCAAGGGGATAGTTGACGAACTTCGCCCGAGGCGGCTTGCCGGCCGTGAGGATGTCCAGGGCGCTACCGAGGATCAGCGTCGGCAGACCCCGCTCTTCGAAGTGCCGGGCGACCAGACACACGGTCTGGTGGCAAACCGGTCACAGCGGTACCAGGAACAGGAGATCGACACGCGCCTTGGCAATGACTTCGGCGAGGGTCGGGATGAGTTCCGCCGTCACCCGCTTCTGCGAGTAGATGCCACCCATGCAGGAGTAGTAGTCGTCGGCAAGCTCGCCAATCATGCCGTGGGCGTTGAGCTTGGCGAGCACTTCCGAGGGGAATACCGTACCGGGATCCTGGCGGGCTTCGACCAGGTAGTTCTCCATGATGTGGGAAAACCGAATCCTCGTCATCGGCGTGTCGCTGGGAATCGCCCTGACGCTGGTGTCGTCCTTGTAGTAGTAGGCGACTTGGCCCTGAACATAGGTGCCGGCGGTCGAAATCATGCCGAGACGTGACTCGGCCAGCGGTTTCGATGGCATGGCAAAGGCAGGCTCGGTCTCGGCTTGGAACCAACGATAAGGTTCGAATCCGAGCTTTTCGTAGTTTTCGCGGGTCTTGCGAATGTACTCGGTTGGCGCTGGTCTCATGTTGCTCCTAGACTGGGCGGCGGCGCTCCGCCGAAATGACCTCGGTGTTGAAACCCAGCCAATGCATCCGGCCGACGTGGCGAGCGTGTTCGATCTTCAGGCAACGGTCGACGATGACGTCGATGCCGCCTTCCTTGGCGATCTCGATACCCTCCTGGCTGATCACGCCGAACTGCAGCCAGAGATACCGGGCGCCGATGGCCAGAGCCTGCCTCGCGATGTCCGGAACCGCATCCGGTGTGCGGAACACGTCCACGACCCCGACAGGACCGGGGATGTCGGTCAGACTCGGATAGCACTCGTGACCGAGGATCGAGGTCTCCCGGGGATTGACCGGAACGATCTCGTAGCCGTGCCGCTTCAGGTAGAAACCGACGAAGTGGCTGGCCCGGAGTTCGTTCGCCGAGAGGCCTACGATAGCGATTCGCCGCTCATCAAGCGCGGCTCGGACAATGCGCGGATCCTGAAAGGCGGTCAGTTCCATCACTCAGCCAATGGCCGCGAGGCCCCGCTCGAGATCCCAGATGAGATCCTCCGCATCCTCGATGCCAACGGATAGACGGATCGTACCCGGGCCGATCCCGGCGGCGGCCAGTTCCGCGTCACTCAGTTGCCGATGCGTGGTTGTGGCGGGGTGGATCACCAGGCTCTTGGCGTCGCCGACGTTGGCGAGATGGGAAAACAGGTTGAGTGCGCGGATGAACTTCTGGCCGTCCTCGCGACCACCGGCGAGGTCGAAGCAGAACACCGCCCCGGGGCCGTCGGGGAGGTACTTGTCCACCAACGGCGCGTACGTGCTATCGGAGAGCCCGGGATAGCTGACCTGAAGGACCTTGTCGTGCCGGGAAAGGTGGTCAGCGAGTGCGGCGGCGTTTTCGACATGCTTGCGCATGCGCAGTGGCAACGTCTCGATGCCCTGGGCGAACAGGAAGGCGTTGAACGGGCTCATGGCCGCGCCGAGGTCCCGCAGGGTTTCCGCGCGCAACTTCATCAGGTAGCCGTACGCGCCGAAGGTCTCGTGGAACGCCAGCCCGTGGTAGGCATTGGAGGGTTCGGCCACGACGGGGAATCGCCCGTTGGACCAGTCGAACTCGCCCGAGTCGACCACCGCGCCCCCTATGCTCGTGCCGTGTCCGCCCAGGAACTTGGTCGCCGAGTACACGACGATGTCCGCCCCCCAGGACATGGGGCGACACAGGAACGGCGTTGCGAACGTGTTGTCCACCATGAGTGGCGCGCCGTGATCGTGGGCGATCCCGGCGACGGCTTCGATGTCGAGTACGTTGCCGCCGGGATTGCCGATGGTCTCGGCAAACAGCAATTTCGTGTTGGGTCTCACGGCCGCCCGCCAACCATCGAGATCGTCGGGGTCAACGAAGCTGAGCTCCACCGACAGTTTGCGGAACAGGTGTTTCAGCTGGGAGATCGTGCCGCCGTAGAGAGCGGCGGACGAGACCACGTGATCGCCGGGATCGAGCAGCGTGAAGAAGGCCGCCGTCTGGGCCGCCATGCCGCTGGCGAAACACACCGCCCCGACACCGCCTTCCAGGTTGGCGATGCGTTCCTCGAGCGCGGCAACGGTCGGGTTCATGATGCGGGAATACGTGTTGCCGTATTCCTGCAGATTGAAATACGCCGCCGCGGATTCCGGATCCTCGAACACGTAGCTCGTGGTCTGGTAGATCGGCAGCGCCCGCGCGCCGGTGGTCGGCTCCGGTCGGGACCCGGCGTGAACGGAACGCGTGTGAAACCCGAACTCCCGATCCGTACTCAAGATTGACCCTGCGCTTGCGGTTGTTCCATGGGGGGACGTCAACCTACCGCAAAGCCAAGCGGTAGTCATGGTGGGCAACGGGAGGGCGGATGAACTGCTGGTACCATCTGTCGGCGGGACCGAGCTACGAACAAAGAACAGTGGGCCGTAGGGGGCGGGCTTGTCCGGTCCCGTCGCCAAGGGCACCGGCATGTTGGCACGGGGGAGGGTGCCCCGACGGGCCGATGGCGTTGCCCCTACGACGCACGAGCCTCGGCCAAGCCCCGTCCAACTGTTTCTCCGAGGGGCGGGGAGTTCCCTCCGGGAAGGAGTAATTGTTGAAAGCGGGCGACCATCGCCGTAACCGGGCACTCGCAAGGGCGCTGCCGTACTTGTGTGAAGGCGACCCGATACCTCCGCGTCGCGACCTGCGCGTGGCCGACGACGAGGGCAGCATCAAGGCCGTTCTCTATCTGCTGCTGCGGGCGTGGCCGTATATCAGGCCGCAGGTCTACGGTCGCTGGTGGATACCCGGCAGCGGCATCGAGGACCGATTGGCCGAAGCCGTGGCGGGCGGGGGCTTTGGCTTCGCCTACATGCCACCCCTGGTGGCTGCCGTCGCCATCGGCGGTCCCTACCTGGGCTACGTTCCCGCCACTCTCGAATACCCCTTCAATCTCCTGTACGCGCCGATTCTGGCCATGGCGCTATGTGCTTGGCCAGTCGCCTTTGCGAAAGGCAGGATCCAGAAGGCCGCGGCACTTGCCCTGTTGGCGTTCGGCGTAGCCGCCAACGCGGCGGCAAACACGTATGTCGAAGGTGTCGCCGACGGCTGGTACGCCGGGGCCGTTACCGGCACCTGCATGCTGGGCTGGTTGTTGCAGTTTCGAGTCGATGGCTCCGGGGTGGGCGCGCGCATTCGATGGCGGATTCGCTTGGCCTCGCATTTGGTCTACTGGTACGGCATCGCAGCGATTCGGGGGATCCTTTGGCTCGTACTGGGGCTGGTGGTGGCGGATCTCCTCAACCAGTCCATTCTCCAGTCCGAGGCGCTGACGGCCAGTAGAGCGGAACTTCTCGGCGAGTCCGAGATGTCCCGCGAAGTCACGGAGCGACTGACACAGGACCAGCGGATGGCCCTTTTCTGGAAGGTGGTCCTGATCGAGATCGCGGTGTTTGTGCCGATGTGGCTCACGGGTCCCCTCGTCGACTATTACCGCACGTGGATCATGCAGAACATCGAGCAGGATCTGCGCCTTGCCCTCGCGGACAGTTGGCAGAGCCTGTCGCTCAGGTACCACGTCGACCACCGCACAGGCGACTCCATCTTCCGTGTCCAGATGGATGCCAGCGAGGTCACGGGGGTCCTGTACGTCCTCCTGGCGATATCGAGGAACGTCGTCGAGTGCGTATTTCTGTTGGCCCTCGTGGCTCTCCTGTCGCCCTGGCTGGGCTTGGTTGCCATCGGCGGCGTTTTCCCCGCCCTTGCGCTCGCCTACTGGGCCATGCGCAGGATCCGCACCCGGAACCTCGTCATGCGGATGGCCAACTCCGACCTGATGTCGAGGATTCAGGAGGCCTTCCGCACGGTTCGGATCACCAAGGCCTACGCCGTTGAGAAGCAGTCGCAGGCCCGTTTCGAGTCGGACTCGGTCGTCGCCTTCAACACCGATTACCGGCAGAGGCGTGTGTTCGCGGTAGTCAATGCGGCGCAGGGACTCATCATCGGCGTTTTCGTGCTGTGCGGCACGATGCTGATGGCACGGTGGGCGAGCCAGGCGCGTCCGACCTTCGGAAACGAACTGATCGCGCTGGCCGGGTTCTCGTTCGTGGTGTGGAATCTGACCGCCTATCGGTGGGCCGAGGAGCGGTTCCGCGAAGCGACCGGAGCATTTCCGAACATCATAGAAGCCTGGGCCAAGGCCCAAACGATGGCCATGGGACTGCGCCGGGCGTTCGACATCCTGGACATGGATCCCGAGGTCCAGGACCGGGCCGGCGCAATCCCCTTCGGCGTTTTTTCAAAGGAGATCCGGTTCGAAGACGTGACGTTCGCATACGGGGAAGATCGCCCGGTGTTGAACGGCGTCAGCTTCACTGCACGGCCCGGCAGGGTCACCGCCATCGTCGGTCCGACCGGCGCCGGCAAGACAACCCTCTTGAATCTCCTGCTTCGCCTCTACGATCCGGACGAAGGGTCGATACTCGTCGACGGTCGCGACCTGCGCGACTACCGGCTCGACTCTCTGCGCGCCAACATCGGCGTCGCGCTGCAGGAAGACGTCCTGTTCCGCCTGTCGGTCCGCGACAACATCAGATACGCCGCCCGTGAAGCCAGTGATGAATCCGTGGCCCAGGCCGTGCGGCTAGCCTGCCTGGACGACTTTGTCGATGGGTTGCCCGAAGGGCTCGATACTGTCCTCGGCGACCGCGGCGGCAGGTTGTCTGCCGGTCAGCGTCAACGCCTCTCGATAGCCCGCGCCGTGGTGCGCAATACGCCGATTCTCGCATTGGACGAACCCACCTCGGCCCTCGACGCCGAGACCGAACTCCGGGTTCTGTCGAACCTAGGGGAATGGAGCGCCGGACACGTCAGCGAGACAGGTATCCGAACCGGCGCGCGGGCGATTTTCTTGGTGACGCACCGGATTTCGACCATCCGCCAAGCGGACAACATCCTCTACCTCGACGCCGGCCGCATCGTGGAAAGCGGTAGCCACGAGACCCTGATGGGCATGGCGGCCGGCAGGTACCGGGCGTTCGTTGACTCCGAGGCGAATTTGGTCATCGGCGAGGACGATCAAGGCGATGCCTGAAGAATCCCAACGACCGCGGTTCTCGCTTCGCGCCCTGCGCGAGGACGAGAAGGCTCTCGATACGCGCGCGAGTCTCGCCGACCTCGAGACCGACATCGACTATCGCCGAACCTTCCACGTCATTGGCCGAAGCGTGCTCTTCGTGAGGTACGTGTGGCTGCGGTATGTCATTAGCTTTGCGAGCCACTTGGCACGCGAGAACCTGACCATCGTATTGGCTCCGTGGATCGGGAAGATCCTCATCGACCATGTCGTCCTGGGGGCGCCCGTCGAAGACGCTACGGGCTATCCGTCGTTCCTAGTCCCGGCGATAGAGATGCTCGAAGGCGCGTCCGTGGGCGCAATCCTGTTCTGGGTGGTCCTTTGCTCGGTCGCGGGGTTGGTCGCGAGCCTTGCGCACGGCTATGTGATGACACTATTCGACACCCGCTTGACCCAGTCTATTGCCCACCTAGTGCGCTGCCGCCTCTTCGGCGGCGTGCAGGCGCTTCCCATGACGAAGCTGGACGACCAGCCCATCGGCGACTCCGTGTACCGTGTGGTCAACGACACGAGGGTGATTCCCGACGTCATCGGCACGGTGCTGATACAGCCGGTCAGTGCCGTGTTTGCTTTTGCGGTGGCCCTGGTCACGCTGCAGAGCGCCTACTCGGATTCCCCCGTCGTTGCGGTCTTCGCCGTGGGTGCTCTGCCGATGTACGTGCTGGTGATCGTGCCTTTTTCGCGCATGCTGCGGCGCCGCTCACAAGCCGTGATCGCAGCGCAAAGCGCCTTCACCAGCAATATCGAGGAAGGAATGGACAACATGCTGGCGGTGCAGGCCCTCGGTGCGACCGCGACCGAACGCGAACGGTTCCGCAAGGACAGCGCAGAATCGTTCAAGCGCATCCGCTTCAGCGGATTGGCTTTCGATGTGGCGGGAACCCTCCTCGAGATCGCTACCCAGGTCATGGTATGGGGCTTCACCGTGTATGTCGTCGCTCAGGTGATATTCGGTGGCTTCTCCCCGGGCGACTTCGTCGTCGTGCTCGGATACTTCGCCCTGATGCGTGAACCGGCCGAGAAGCTGGCCTACCTCTGGATCGGCCTGCAGGGCGATGCGGCCAGGGCACGCCGGGTGTTCGCGATGCTCGATGCGCCACCGGAAGCGGAGACAGGTCGCTCCGCGTTGCCCCCGATCGAGGCGGGCGTGTCGTTCCGCGACGTGGGATTTGTCTACCCGGACGGGCGACGGGCCCTTCGGGATGTGACCTTCAACGCGCGTTTGGGACAGATCTTAGCCATCGTGGGACCGACCGGCGCAGGCAAGACGACGCTTGCCTACCTGATTCCGCGGTACCACACGGCGAGCGAGGGCCAGGTTCTGATCGACGGGCACGACGTCAACGACGTGTCCCTCGAGAGTCTGCGCGGGCAGACCAGCTACGTGTTTCAAGAGACCCAAACCGTGAACGAGTCCATCCTCGAGAACATTCGGCTGGGCAAACCGGATGCCAACACCGAAGAGGTGGAGCGGGCCGCGCGAGACGCGGGCATTCACGACTTCATCGTCGGAACGCCGGATGGCTACGACACCCTGCTCGGAACGTCGACCAGCAAACTGTCGGTGGGACAGAAGCAGCGCATCGGCATTGCCCGCGGCCTGTTGAAGGACTCGCGCATCCTCATCCTGGACGAGCCGACAGCAGCGCTGGACCCGGAGACGGAGAGGCACGTCGTGGGTGCGCTACGGGAAGCGGCTAGGAACCGCATCGTGATCATCATTGCCCATCGACTGTCCACGGTGGCGCTGGCCGATCATGTGGTGTTCCTCGACGATGGCCGGGTAATGGAGCAGGGCACGCACGCCGAATTGATGGATCGCGAGGACGGGAACTACCGCAGGTTCGTGGATCTGCAGACCGAATCCGTGGATTGACATCAAGACAGCTTGTTTTGGGTGAGCTTCGGCGTCAATCACTCTGTCCGCGCTGATTCCCCGTTGCTAGGCTCGACGGAACGTCTTGGGGCATAGGCATGGAGAGTGGAATGCATCGAAGCGTAGTGTCAGCTAGGGCGACGGGTCTTGTGGCGATGACAGTCCTAATGCTGACGGCCGGCGCGTTTGCCGATACCCGGCCCAACGTCATCCTGCTCATGGCCGATGACATGGGGTGGGCGCAGACGGGCTACTACGGTCATCCCGTCATGAAGACCCCCAACCTCGACGATATGGCGCGTAGCGGTCTGCGGATGGACCGATTCTATGCCGGCGCACCGAGTTGCACGCCGACCCGGGCATCGGTAATGACAGGTCGCACCAACGACCGAACCGGAGCGTTCCGCGTCGGGCACGCCATCAACAAGCAGGAGAAAGTGCTCTCCACCGCCTTCAGGGAAGCCGGCTACTCAACGGCCCACTTCGGCAAGTGGCACCTGAACCAGGCGGCAGTCAAAGGCCATCCGCTGCCCGCCGACGACCCCCATGGTCCAGGTGAGTTGGGGTTTGACTACTGGCTGAGTACGACGAGCGGGTTTGATCGATTCAGCCTCGAAGGTGGCGGATTCGAACTGAGCCGCAATGGCACTGTCGAACGGTTTCAAGGGGACGGCTCGGAAGTCATCGTTGACGAGGCGTTGAAGTACATCACAACGCAGGTCGCCGAGGAAAAACCGGTTTTCGTCGTCATCTGGTATTCGGCGCCCCACGGTCCGTGGGAAGCCTCCGAGGAGGATATCGAGCCTTTCCTGGGGGTGATCGATCGAGTCTCGGCGCATATGCATGGCGAAATCGTGGCTATCGACCGGTCCATCGGTCACCTGAGGCGCCGACTCAAGGATCTTGGCATAGCCGAGAATACGCTCGTCTGGTTTACCAGCGACAACGGGGGCACGCCCAACATCGATTATCCGTCGGACTGTGGTGCCGAGTTGGATCCCGACCTGACCAGCGACGAAGCCAGGGCGTTCGGCTGCTATAGGGGAGGCCGCCCCGACAGCACCGGTCATCTTCGCGGATTCAAGAAGGACTTCTACGAAGGCGGACTGCGCGTACCGACCGTCGTCGAATGGCCCGCCGGCATCGAGCCACGGGTGTCGAACTTCCCCGCGGGGACCGTGGACATGTTTCCGACGCTCATCGACGTGGCGGGCCTCAGTCCGGATTCCATCAACAGGGTGCACGATGGCATTTCGCTCGCTGGCGTCTTCAAGTCGGAACCGGCACGACGCGATCAGCCGCTGGGATTCAGAGCAAGCGACGGGAGGATGTGGCTCGACAACGACTGGAAGCTCGTCCAGAACGTCACCCACAAAGCGGGTGGAGAGTCCATCCAGGAGGCCTTTGAGCTCTACAACGTCATCGGCGATCCGAAGGAAGAGCAGAACCTGATCGAGCTGTATCCCGAAATCGCCGAGCGCATGCACCGTGAACTGGCGGCTTGGAGCGTCTCGGTGAGTCGCAGTGCGTGGGGCGCCGACTATCCCGAAGGAAAGGTTCTTCCGACCGGACGCGAGGGCGATCCCGTCATTGACGAGCGCAGGATTACCCGAATGAAGGAATGGGCCGAGGAAGTCAAAGCCGCGAAGCTTCGCTGAGTGACGTCCGTGGATATCGAAACGCTGCGCCGGGATTTGGAGGCCAACAACGGCATGCCGGGTCTCGAGATCCTGGGACCCGAGGAAGTCGATGCGGCGGTCCGCATCTTCTACCGGGACGGCTTCGTTGTTGTCCGGGACGTGCTGACCGAGGACCAGGTCAAGTTCCTGCGCCAAGGGTGCGAACGCGAAGCGGCCGAGGTCGTCGCGATGGATCCGAACCGCGACGGCAATCGTCACCGCAACCGCTATTCCTGGGGCGGTGCGAGCCTCACGAATTCCGTCCTGCACCGCGAGGAGTGGGTCATGTTGGTGGACCTGCCGACGCTCAACCCCATCGTCACCGCGATCTTCGGTTCCTCGGACTACCACGTGCGGCGAGCCGCCGGCGACTTCTGCCTGCCCGGTGCGATGTATCAGCGCCTGCACGCGGACATCGGCGACCGCGTCGGCGGGTTCATGGACCCACGCGGCGTCCTCTCGATCCGGGATCTACCGTGTCCCGTGGTCTGCTGCAACTTCCTCGCCCAGGATTTCACGAAGACGAACGGCCCGACCCGACAGATACCCGGCACGCAGAACTCCCGCGAGAAGATCCCCGAGCTTGACGCTGAGCCGCTGTGGATGAAGTACTCGACCGTCTGTCCGGCGCCAGCCGGATCCGTGCTGATCCGGGACATCCGCGCCTGGCACGGCGGTACGCCGAATCTGTCGAACGAGATGCGGGCGATTCCTAACGCCGTCTTCCTGGCACCCTGGTTCCACGAACGCCAGCTACCGGCGATGCCGCGGGAAATGTTCGACCTGCTGTCCGAACACGGGCGGCGGGTCTGCGAGTCGGTGGTCGCTGACGAACCGCTTGAGATCGGGTACACGTTCGACCCGGCCGGCAAGAAGAAATTCGCGTAACGGCCGACCCTTTGCGGTCGGCTGCCCCTGCAACGCTGATCCGTTGGGGCGGGACGAACCCTTCCCCACGACTCGTGCCGGCCGCCCATTTCGTGTTCTCTAGGCAACGTGAGTGTGCCAGGGCACGAAACTCTGCCTTGTACATGGATTAGTTACATAAAGGCAGCTCTAGTGCACAAAAAGTCCACAGTTGTCCGGTACGGTTCGTTTGGTTGTGGGTCTCCATTGGTACCGGCACTAAGGGGTTTGGGAGTAATGAGGTCGAGAATCGTGCGGAAACGGTTGCTGCCGATCATGTTGGGTACAGTAATGGTTGGGTTGGCGTACGCAACGTACGGGTATGCGCCCGCAGACTCGATGAAGGACTGCGTTTGCAAGCGGTACGAGTACCCTCCAGGGTCGAAGATCAAACAATGCGTTCTGTGGGCGTGCAAGATCCCGGTAAGAGTTCCGATCCCGGGGCCGTAGTTGATTTCGGTTGGCGCGGGCAGTTCTGCGGTGGCCGGGTGACCTCGTCGCTTTGGTGACGGTGTAGTACCTGCGATGTGGCACGCTGCGAGGGCAGTGGCCGTCCTCTTCGCTGTTGGCCCTGCGATGTCGATTGGCTCAGAGTACGATGTCATTCATCTCGATCACGTCGGGATGGTGTACTACCGCCAAGGGACGGCGGTCGTCGAGAGCATCGAATCGGGCGACATCGCCTCCGCGGAGGGGGGGATTCGCGCCTTGGAGGCGTTGGAGCCCCCAACAGCGGCTGTCGTTGCCTACGTGCAGAACTCGATTGGCGTTGCGTATGTGGGTTCGCGTCGCTTCGAGGCTGCGATCGAACACCACGAGGAGGCACTCCGTGTCGACGACGGCACCATGCCGGGACTGTGGGAGTCGTCCCACGGGTCGCTCGTCTATTCCCATGTCGCGCTGGGGCACTACGAAACGGCGGAGCGGCTTCTTGCATCGCGCGGGACACAATGGGCATGGCTGCTCACGTCGTTGGCCTCCCTTTACGCGGATCGCGGGCGAATCGAGTGCGCACTCGTGTTGGGGGAAAGGGCGCTCGAACTCGGTCGTGCCGGTGCCGCCGTGAACCCTTACGAGCCCATGACGGTAGAGGTTGACCGGGACGCGGTGCTTCGGCGATGGTCGGAACGCGTCGACGGGATGCGGCACGCGAGCACCGGGGCCCCGGCGTCTGGGACAGATCCCGGCGAGGCGTCAGCGATTCCCTGTGTGGGTGCCGATGTTGAACACCTCGTGGTACCGAGTCCCGAGCCTGAACCTTGACGCGTTTGTGGTCTGTTCGGGGAGTGCCCGCTCTTTTCGGCTCTGCAACGGCCCGTTGGAGTGTCCGCCGACCCCCTCCAACTACACCGCGCGTGGCCTGGTTGGTAGCTGGACTCGGGTTGTCTCTTGGCTTCATCGGCGTCGTGTTGGCGATCGCGTACGAAAGCGCTGTTTCTTTCCCCGGCGGCGTACGCGCCAACGACTATGTCACGGTCGGGCGCCGCGAGGCCGAGTCGGGGCTTTTCGCAGGCGTGACATCGGCAGATTTCCGCGTGATCGCGAACTCTTCGCCGGAAGTTCGATGGTCGTACGGCAGCATCTATCTGGAGGAGGGTCAGGTGGTCGACGCGCGTGGCGTCGCGCGTACCGTCCAAGGGCGGCGCGTGTCGTCCAACTTCCTACGGCTTCTAGGTGTTCGCAGCGTGCTTGGACGGGTCGACGGCGATGGGCGCACGGAAGTCGCGGTCATTAGCGCTAAAACGTGGAACGAGGTGTTCGCGGCCGACCCCGCCGCAGCAGAGCGGGCCGCGATTGTCGGTGACGGTGTGCCCGTGCCCATCGTGGGAGTCGCTGAACGGGATTTCGCGGGCGTGTTCAAGCCTCCAACGGACTTCTGGATTCTCGAGACCGAGGGCGCCGCGCATGCTGGAGGGGCGGTGATCGTCCGTTCGGGCCTGTTCATGTTCGGTGTATTAAAAGCGGCAGTGCCCCACGAAACGTTGCGCTCTCTGTTGGCCGAACACCGATTCTCGTCTGTGGAGCGGCGCAATGACCGGGTGGAAGTCGTGCGCGGATTGGAACTGCGCCCGGACACTAGGCGCGAGATGCAGCAACGCATGGTTTGGCTGACGATGTTCGTCGCGCTCCTGCTGGCACTTGCCTTCGTGGGCTTCGTCGATTTCCTTGCGGCGGATCACGCGGTGCGGGAAGCCGGGCAAGCCGTCAGACTGGCTCTCGGGGCGACACCGGGCGACGTAGTCCGCGAGAGCGTCGCAAGTCACGCAAAGCTTGGGTTGTGGATCGGCGGTGTTGGTCTCGGGGCGTTCCTGTACGTAGGGGACGTTTTGATCGGTATGGAACCATTCGCCTCTGCTATCGGCGAAATCGGCCTTGCCTCCTACGCGATTGGTTTCGGTGCAAGCGTTTTCCTTTTGGCTGTAGCGTTTCTGTGGTCGTGTTGGTTGGTCGCTCGAGTTGCGTCACGCAGAAACCTGTTTCACACCGGAAGTACCCGTCCCGCTCGCCGGCCACGGCTCTCGTGGGTAGCGCTGCTGCTCATCGCAGCATCGAGCCTGTTGCTCTGCCTGTCGGTAGGATGGCGCTACGTCGCCAACGCCATCTGGGCCGCCCCACTGGGTTTCGCACACCACCAGGTGGAGATGGTCGGGGTTCTGTATCCCATGGGGCCAACGCCTGAGGCGACGCGAAGAATTAGCGATGTGTTGGCGAAGGACGCCGCGGTGGCTGCGGCGGGACGCGGCGGGATGTTGCCGTTGCTGGCGGAGAGCATTCAACCGCAGAACCGCGTCAAGGTGGCAGGGCGGCCCCGCTTGGCCGACACGGTTCTCTACCGTAACCCTGTCGACGCCGCCGTCTTTGATGTGCTCGCCATGGACCTGCTAGCGGGCTCGTTTCTGGTCGCAGGACAGCGTGGACAGGCGGTACTGTCGCGGACCGCTGCGCTCCTCTTCAGCTCGAACATCGACGATGTGTTGGGGATCGCCATCGAACTGTATCCGGAGAACTCGCCCGGACTCGGCGACGTGCTCACGGTGGTCGGGGTGGTCGGCGACATCCCGTACGACGTGTTGGAGGCACCGCAGCGGCCAGTGGTCTACACCCGGCTAGCGGAGGCGGATAGCAGCGGGCGATTCCAGGACTTCTGGTTGGTCCGCGCCGACAGTGGCGCCGACGTTGTCGGCCTCCTGCAGCGGCTTGGCGGTGGCATCGAGGATGCCTACCTCATCGGAACACCGGCAGGGATTCTAAGCGAACGGTTCGAGGAACGCAGCTTGGACCTGGTATTGGGGATGGCCGGGGCGTTCGCCTTTGTCCTCGCCCTCGGGGCCGTCGCGAACGCGCTCGTTCGGGCGGTTGCCAACGACGCCAGACAAATCGGGATTCGCTACGCGCTGGGTGCCACGGAAATTGGGGAAGCGCGTCGGGTCGCTGCCGATGCGCTCACGGATCTCCTCATCGCGGGTGTGGTTGTCTGCGGCGCAATGCTGGCATGCCGGTTCGTCGCGCCGGGGGTGCTAGCCGTCGTTACACTTCCTTTGGTTCTCGGGGTCCTTGCCATTGTTGCCTGCGTGTGCGGGCTTGGGAGCTACTTGAGCGTGCGGGGTGTGTCGCGCAAAGTGTCCGTAACAGAGATGGTCAGTCGGTAGGCGGATGGCACGGTGACCGCGAGAACGATTGACATGGTCGTGCGCCTTGAGGAGTTGGGGAAGGTGTTCGTAACCGAGAGAGTGGAAACCCACGCGCTTGCTGAGGTGACGCTCGACATCGCGCGGGGCGAATACCTGCTGGTGCGCGGCCCGTCGGGTTGCGGGAAGACAACCCTTCTTTCCATTCTGGGGCTGCTCGATACGCCGTCGAGCGGCTACTACGGGTTGCTCGGCGTAGATACCAGCGAACTGGGGCTTGCGGCGCGCGCCAGGCTTCGCAATAGAGAGCTCGGCTTCATCTTCCAGACGTTCAATATGATCCCGGACCTCACCATCCTGGAGAATGTAGAACTACCGCTGCACTATCGGAGAGGCACGGCAAGACCAAGCGCCGATGAAATGAGGGGCAGGGCGGAGGCGCGGCTAGAGCAGGTCGGAATCGCGCATCGGGCCGATCACTATCCGGCCCAGCTCTCTGGCGGACAGCAACAGCGCGCGGCTGTCGCCCGCGCGCTGATCGGCGAGCCGTCGCTGCTCCTCGCCGACGAACCGACCGGCAACCTGGACGAAGGCTCGGAGCACATCGTGATGGAACTCCTTGCGGACTGTCACGCCCAAGGCAATACGGTCTGCGTCGTATCGCACAATCCGAAGTACATCGAAGCTGCCGACCGTGTCGTGACGTTGGCGGAGGGACGACTGGAAGCCTGACGCGGGCGTGGGGACGCGAACTGCATTTGATTGCCTGACGCTGTGGGATGATCAACGGAGCACGACCTCGGCAACCCGATGCCGTTACCCCACTGAAGAACCCGCGGCCCCGGCAGTCGAAACGGGAACTAGCGTCCACGACTAGGGTCGAGTGATGGAGGCACGATCAATGGATATGCCGCCCATGGATAGGCCACGCAAGGCGGCGTCGCGCTGGTCGGTCCGGCGCGTGGCGTGGGTCTCGACAGCGGCCTTGGCGATCATTGCAGCTATTGGCGCGGACCGGTTTTGGCTGCGTGCCCAGGAGGGCGTCGACCTCGCCGATTTCGTGACTGCGGATGTCCGGCGTGGCACCTTGCTTGTCGAAGTGCAAGGCGCAGGAGTATTGGAACCGGTTTCCGAACGATGGTTGACTGCGGTTGTCCCGGGGACAGTGGAAGAGGTGCTCGCGCGACCGGGTGCCAAGCTTGGCGCGGGCGACCCCATCGTCAGATTCGCGAATCCAACGGTCCGTCGTGAGCTGGTCCAGGCGCGACTCGTGTTGGCCGAACTGGAAGCAGATGACCGCCGTCACGCCGCCGAGGTCACGGATCGTCGTCTTGCAGCGGAGGCCAGGCTGCTTGACGCGAATGCCCAACGGCACGAACAGGAACTCCGCCTCGACGCGCAGGCGCAGCTTCGCGAACAGAATGCCATCTCGGAGATCGACTTCCGCAGCCAGCAGATCCGAACTGATCAGGCGAAGACTCACGCCGAGTTCGAAGCCAGGCGTTTCGAGGAAGTCAAGACGGCGTTGCAGGCGGAGCGTCAGGCGAGCGAGGCTCGCGTGCAGGCCCGGCAAGCGGTAGTCGAGGAGGCGGAAGGGGCGCTCGCATCCCTGGTCGTGGCGGCGCGCGTCCCCGGCACCGTTCGCGAGGTGTTTGTCAACCCTGGCGAGTTCGTGGTCGCTGGGGGGCAGGTGGCCCGAATGGTCGACACCTCCTCCCTCGTTGCCGTAGTACGCGTTCCCGAGTTTTATGCAAGCCGCGTAGCGGCGGGCCAAGACGCTACCGCCACTGTTCTGAACAGCGACATCCTCGGCACCGTGGGTCGTGTCGATCCGGCGGTGACCGAGGGTACCGTGGCCGTGGACATCGTACTTGACGGTCCGTTGCCGACCGGCGCAAGACCGGACCTGTCGGTGCGCGCGACCATTACTGTCGCCGAACTGGATGATGTCCTCTACGTGCGGCGACCGTTGCACGTTCGGGACAACTCGACCGCCGACGTATTCGTTCTCGACGAGGACGATCGTGTCGCGACCAGAACGACAGGGCGCTTCGGCATGGGCACGTTGAGAGACATCGAGGTCGCCGACGGGTTGCGGGAGGGCGACACGCTGCTGCTGGGCAACCAGACGCGGCTGGAGAGACTGGATGTGGTCGTCGTGCGTTGACATAACCCGGTCCCCCGGAGAGTTTCTATTCGGAAATCGCGAAGCGCATGCCCAAACAACTGCACGCCTCTAGCATTCTGTGAGTCGTGGTGAGACGCTTCCGACGGAATCGTTCCACGGACTACACGACCTAGGAAATCGGCGTGGCGTCATCACTCGGTGGCTAGGGTGCTCCAGCGAATGGTCTTTGTATGGGTCGCCATGGTTGGTGTGGCGAGCGGCGAAGTAGCCTACGGCGGTGGCGTTGCGATTTGCATCGCCATGGAGAAGAGCGGGCTCGTATTCACGGACGTGGAGTATTTCCTGCGCTACGACGCGGACCCCGAGACGACTGGCTGGGACGCCCGACGTGCAGCGAGGCGGGACCATGATGCGAAATACGGCGGCAAACCGTACTGCCGCGGTTCTGCGAGTAACCTCACCAAAGGTGGACGGTTTGTGGTGATCAAGGGCGGTCGGACCAGAGATGCGCTGGGCGGATCCTACACAAGGTGGGCGTTGGGTTTCGGTAGCACTCCCGAGGTCGCGCTCGACGACGCCTTGAAGGTACTCGGCGCACGAGATCGGTCATGGGACGAGAGCCAACACGGCTACTCGGTCGTGGAACGGGGGACGTTCTGAGTGCGCCTAGTGGCAGCGTTTGGCGGAGGGGCAGACCGTCATTTGGGTGTTCTATGGGTTGTCTCAGGGTCTCGGTAAGTTAGGTTAAGCATCTGATAAATAGAGATTAATTTCTCTCTTGTAGTCTTGACGACTCGTCCGGCCTCACCGAAAATCACGTCAATCCGGGTACGGATTGGGGTACGGATTTGGCGAAACTCACGGTCAGACGAATCGAGACGGCTAAGGGCCCGGCGAAACTCAGCGACGAGCACGGATTGTACCTGCGCGTGTCGCCGCGTGGCGCGAAGTCGTGGATACAGCGGCTCAACATCCAGGGACTGAGGACGGACAACGCGATCGGCCACTATCCGTCGATGGGTTTGGCGGACGCGCGGGCGGTCGCCTTCGAACGCTGGAAGACCGCCAAGGGCGGCGGCGATCCCCGCCTGGCCGACGGCAAACCCGCAGGTCCGACCTTCCGGGAAGCCGCCGAGGCGGTGATCGCCATGCACGGGCCGACGTGGCGGAGCCCGAAGTCGGGGCCGCAGTGGCGCGCGAGTCTTGAGACCTACGCCTACCCGGCCATCGGCGACCTGCCTGTCTCCGAGGTGTCGCCGGGGCACGTCATGGCCGTCCTGCAGCCGATCTGGAGCGAGAAGCGCGAGACGGCGCGACGAGTCAAGCAGCGCATCTCGGCCATCTGCCGCTGGGCGGTGGCGCAAGGTCACAGGACGGACGACCCCGCGGGCGTGGTCATTGACGCGGCGCTGCCGCGAATCGGAGTCGAGCGGCGACACATGCCGGCGCTGCCGTACGACGAAGTGGCCGGCTGCCTCGCCAAGGTGAAGGCCAGCAAGCGGGCGAGCCGATCGTCGAAGCTGGCGCTGGAGTTCCTGGTGCTGACGGCTGCGCGTTCGGGGGAAGTGCGCAAGGCGACCTGGGACGAGATCGAAGCCGGCGATGCGTTGTGGACGCTCCCGGCCGAGCGCATGAAGGCGAACCGCGAACACCGCGTTCCGCTGTCGGCGCGAGCGCTCGAAGTGCTGGCGGAGGCCGCCGAACTGTCGGACGGTTCGGGGCTGATCTTCCCAGGCGCGCGGCAGGACCGTCCGCTGAGCGAGAACACCCACGCGAAGCTGCTCCGCGAGCTCGGCTTCGACGCCGTGACGCACGGCTTCCGGTCGAGCTTCCGCGATTGGGCGTCCGAGCGGACGTCCACGCCGCACGCCGTGATGGAGGCGGCCCTCGCGCATACGATCAAGAACAAGGCGGAGGCCGCGTACGCGCGCAGCGACCTGTTCGAGAAACGCCGCGAACTCATGGAGTCCTGGGCGGAGTACCTTAGCGGCGAGCCGCAGAACCGGGAGCCGTTCGGCAAGTGACGGCACTGCCGTTCACGGTCGCGTTCTATCGCAGAACGCCGGAGTTCACCGAGACTTCGGTCCCGGAGGGGCTGCGGCGGTCCCACAGGACGAAGGCCGGGGTCTGGGGGCGGATTGTCGTTCTCGAAGGGCGGCTTCTTTACCGGATCCTCGAAGCGCCGGCTCGCGAGTTCACGCTCGATGCGGACAATCCGGGAATCGTGGAGCCCGAAGTCGAACACGAGGTCGAACCGCTGGGGCCGGTGCGGTTCTTTGTCGAGTTCCACCGGTGAGCGGAGGAGAGGTGGCGGCGCAAGCGGCGTTGTCTACGCTCCGCGTTCCCTGTTCAGCGCCAGCAGCCTGCGTAGGGTTTCGTCCTCGGATATTCCGGCATCCCAGCCGTAGGCGGCGGCGACCGCGGCATCGAGATCCGCATGCGCGTCCGCAAGCCATTGAGGTCGAGCGTTGTAAAGCCGCGTAAGGGTCCGGCGCTTCAGTTCGGCCGCTGCGTCGTCGTCGCGCGGCATGGGCGACTTCGGGAAATCCGGATGCAACTCCGACCAGTCCACGCAGTCGGGCGGATTGAGCCAGCGGTCGCGCAGTTCCACCAGCCGGCGGGCAGCGTCGGCAATCGCAACCGCGTGGGGCGAGGCCGCGTAGTCGACCGGAGGCAAACGTGCCGGCGTGAGGCCGTCCGGGAACGGGAAGGTCTCGAAGGTCGTCGTGGGCGTTTAGCGCGGGTCGTTGCCCTTTCCCAGGGACGTACCCAACCGCAAGGACCACGCTTCGTGGAACCGGCTGTGCAGGATGCCGAACATGGTGTCGTCGTCGCACGCAAAGACGATCAGCTGATGGTCGGGGCAGACGCGTATGTCGAACCACGCGAACAGGCGGTACTTGGCGAGATTCGGGGTGGCGATGTACCGCGACATTCCCGCCAGGCGCGCCCACATGTTCGGTCTAGGGCGTTCGTGGCGGTACCAGTGGACGCGGCACGACTCGGTTCGATGAGTTTGGCGTTTCGGATGGACATGCTCGCGTAAGTGACGAAAAGGCTCCTCGAATAGGGCTGCCTCCCTCTCCGCCACTCAAATGATCTAAAAGGTTGATTTTTAACATTTTATTTTTTGATATTTGCAAGAGTCCCCCGTTTGGTCCCACATCTGGTTTGCGATACGTCTAGTGCCCGCTGCGGGGTCGCAGG
>VXYL01000052.1 GCA_009846005.1 Gammaproteobacteria bacterium
GGGACGGCGACGGGGACGGCGACGGGGACGGCGACGGAGACGGCGACCAGGGCGGCCGTGGCGACCAGGGTGGGAACCGTTCGCCGCAGACGGCGCAGAAGCTCGAAGCCCAGACGGTTGCCGCGGGCGCCACCCTGACGCTGGACATCGCGGCCGCCTTCCGTGATCCGGACCGAGACGGCCTGAACTACGAGGCATCGTCGTCGGACGCGACGGTGGCGGCGGTGGAGTTGGACGGCACCGTCCTGACCGTGCACGGCTTGGTGCGCGGTGCGGCGGAGGTCACCGTGACTGCGGCGGACGGAAAGGGCGGAACGGTTTCGCAGACGTTCGCGGTGACAGTGACAGGTCCCGAGGTCGTGTGGTTCCTACCGTCGGCGTCGGACTCCTTGCGGGAGGGCTTCGTGCGCGTGGTGAACCACTCGGAAGAGACCGGCGAAGTGGCGGTGACGGCGACCGACGACGGTGGCCAGGCATACGGGCCGCTGACGCTGGTGCTTGGCGCGCGGCAGGTCGCGCACTTCAACTCCGACGATCTGGAGACGGGTAGCCCCGCCAAGGGCCTCGCCGGGAGTACGGGTCCGGGCACAGGAGACTGGCGGCTGGAACTATCGAGCGCGACCCTTGACATCGAAGCACTGGCGTACGTGCGCACGCGCGACGGGTTCGTGACGGCGGTCAGTGCCACCGCACCGGCCCGCGTCGACGGTGTACGGGAGCTGGCGACCTTCAATCCGGGCAGCAACGTCGACCAAGTGAGCATGTTGCGGCTCGTGAATCCGAACGCCGAGGACGCGGAAGCGACGGTCTCGGGCGTGGACGATCTCGGCGACTCGGCCGACGTGCCCGTTCGGTTGACGGTCCCGGCAAGGACCGCATGCACGGTGGATGCCGCGCAGCTGGAGTCCGGCGTCGGACTGGCTTGCGGAGCGTCGCAGTCCGGCTTTGGCGACGGTGCCGGACAGTGGCGCTTGACGGTGGACTCGGCACAGCCGCTCGTGACGCTCGGCCTGTTGTCGAGTCCGACCGGACTCCTCGCGAATCTGTCCGAGGCGGGTGCTGCGGAGCCGGATGGGACGCGACGCGTGCATCTGTTCCCGGCGGCCTCAGACCCAACAGGACGGCAGGGGTTCGTGCGGGTGGTGAACCGTTCGAACCGGGCCGGGGAGGTACGCATCGCGGCATTCGACGACACCGATGGGCAGTACGAGACACTCGTGCTGGCGCTCGCGACGGACGCGGCGGCGCACCTCGACTCCGACGACCTGGAGCTCGGCAACCAGGCTAAGGGGCTGGTCGGCCGCACAGGGTCCGGCACGGGCACATGGCGGCTCGACCTCTCCAGCGCGAACATCGAGTTCGACGCCCTGGCCTACGTGCGCACGGCGGACGGATTCCTGACGCCGATGCAAGCCATCGCGCCGAAGGCGGACCGGGTGCACAGGGTGGCGTTCTTCAATCCCGGGAGCAATGTGGAGCAGCAGAGCGTGCTGCGGCTGGCGAACCCGGGAGCGAGCGATGTGCAGGTGCAGATAACCGGAACCGACGACCTAGGGGTGCGCCCCGGTACGACGGTGCGGCTGACGGTCACCGCCAGCGCCGCGCTGGAGCTGACGGCAGCGGAGCTGGAGTCCGGCGAGGCCGATGCGATCGCCTCGGGGGCGCTTGGCGATGGCACCGGCAAATGGCGGCTGCGCATCGAGGCGGACCAGGACATCGCGGCAATGAGCCTGCTGTCAACCCCGGATGGGCGCTTGGCGAACCTGTCGCGGGCGGACGGGACGCGAGGGTTCGAACGCACGCCGGCGGCACTCCTGCCACCCCCGGCCCAGGCATCGCTCACGAGCCCGGGTGCGCGCCGGCTACGCGGCCGTTGGAGCGCGGTGTCGGGTGCCCGCTACGATGTCGACCTACTGCGCGACGGAGTCACATACAGGGACCGCTCGTTGCGGCGCTCGACGCGGACCTCGTTCGACTGGTCAAGCCTCTCCTCCGGAACCTACGCAATCCGCGTTCGCTCTGTGAACGAGGACGGCAACCCGGGGACATGGGGCCGGACCTCGGCCGAAGTGGTACTGGACTGAGAGTGAGAACCACGACCGCAAACTTGCCCAGATCAACTTGCGCCCAACTGTCGCGGCCATGACAATCCCACGATCACATACATGCCGAGAGGCCCGGTGACCAATCGGTCCGGTCATGCAATGACACCTAGATTCAAACGCTTATCGATCTGCGCCGTCATGGCGATACTGGCGACGCAATACGTCCTTGTGTCGGCGGCGGAACGGCGCACGGAATACTCCACCGTCGACCTGATCGCCGAAGCCGCGAGCCTGCCGACGGATGGCGGAGCCGTCACTCTCGGCATCTACCTGAAACCGGATCCCAAGTGGCACGCGTACTGGATCAATCCGGGCGATGCGGGCAAGGAAGTGTCGATCCGCTGGTCGTTGCCCGAGGGTTTCGACGCGGGCGAGCTTCAGTATCCCGCGCCGCACGTCATTCCCTTCGATATCTTCAACACCTACGGGTTCGACGAAGCCATCCTCCTGCTCGCGGACATCACGGTGCCGGCCCTCGACGCGGCCGGCGATGTCGAGTTGAAGGGCCGCGCCAGTTGGGTCGTCTGCGACGACGAGCTTTGCGTTCCCGAGCGGGCCGAGTTGTCGATCACCCTGCCCGCGGGCGACGGTGGCATCGATCCCGACAACGCGCCGCGTTTCGAGGCGGCACGCGCGAAGCAGCCGAAAGCCGTCGATTGGCCGGCACGATTCGAGGTCGTCGATGGCAACGTCAACATCGGTGTCGCCCTGCCCCATGCGGCGATGGAGCCGTACCTGTTCGTTGCCACCAAGCGCTTGGTTCGCTACGACGAACAGTCGAGCGCCGAGACGCCGTTCGGGCTGCAATTCTCTGCGGCGGCCGGGACCAAGGCGGATCGGATCGAGGGGACCAAGGCCGTATTGAGCTATCGCGACGCGGACGGTGCGGACCGCAGCGTGCTGCTCGACATCGCCAGGTCGGATGGCGCGCTTGGGGATGCAATGGCGGCCGCGGGACCGGTCTCGTCGGGCGGCGCCGGAAACGTCGGCGGAATGGGTGGCATCGAGACCGCCGGCATGGGACTCGTCACGGCGATCTTCTTCGGTCTGCTCGGCGGGATCATCCTGAACCTGATGCCCTGCGTGTTTCCCATCCTCAGCATGAAGGCGCTCGGCCTCGTGGAACTGTCCGGCGCGGATCGCAAGACGGCCCGATCGAGCGGCGTCTACTACACAGTGGGCATTCTCGCCGCCTTCGCCGCCATCGCCATCGCGTTGATCGTCTTGAGGGAGGCCGGTAGCGCCGCAGGCTGGGGCTTCCAGATGCAGTCGCCGCTGGTCAACCTGGGCTTGGGCCTGCTGATGGTCGCCATCGCGTTGAACCTGGCCGGCGTGTACGAGTTCGGCCTGCGCTTCATGGGCCTTGGCCAGTCGTTGACCACCGACGGTTCCAGCGGCGAACGCAAGAAGGCGTTCTTCACGGGATTGCTGGCGGTCGTCGTCGCTACACCCTGTACCGCTCCTTTCATGGCAGGGGCACTGGGCTACGCGTTGGCGCAACCCGCTGCGGTGGCCCTGGCGGTGTTCCTCGCGCTGGGTCTGGGGCTCGCGCTGCCGTACCTGTTGCTGTCGTTCGCACCGGGCCTCGGGCGGATATTGCCCACGCCGGGACCGTGGATGGCGAAGCTGCGGGGGGTGCTTGCATTTCCGATGCTGCTGACAGCGCTGTGGCTGTTCTGGATCGTCGGCCGCCAGCTTGGCGCGTCGTCCATGGCCGTCGCCCTGCTCGCAGCACTTTCGCTCGCGTTCGCGCTATGGGCCTACGGCCAGGCCGCCGGTGCCAAACGGCGACCGGCGTGGCACGTCACGGCTCTCGCCGGGCTCGTTGCGTGCGTTGTCGCCAGCGTCAGCGTAGAGGACTACCGCGTCGAACCCCAACTGGCCAGCGATGCCTCGGCCGGCATGCTCGGCAAGCTGGAGCTCGAGAATTTCAATCCCGATCGGGTTCTCGGCTATATCGGCGAGGGGCAACCGGTCTTCGTCTATTTCACCGCCGACTGGTGCCTGAGCTGCAAGGCCAACGAACGGGCCGCCCTGGCGACGGACGCGGTGGGCGACGCGATGAACGAACGCGGCATCAAGGTCGTGGAAGCCGATTGGACATCGGAAGACCCGAAAATCACCGAATGGCTCGAGAAGTACGACCGCGTGGGTGTGCCGCTATACCTTTATTTCCCGACCGGGTCGACGGCCGAGACCGCCGCGGTGCTTCCGCAGCTTCTGCTGCCCCAGATCGTCATCGACGCCATCGACGCCGCCGACAACGCGGCCACGGTAGCGCTCGCGGACTACGGGCCCCTGCAGACATACCTCGATCTTGACAAGGTGTGGCACGAAATCGAGGACGAGATCCGAGCATCGGACGATTCCAAAGAGGAGAAGGACCGGCGCCGGGAGGAAGAGCGCGGTCCCCATCCCGACATCGCGCCGGCGACCGCGGCGGCGAAGGCAATTGTCGCCTTGGAAGGTGAACACGAACGAACCGTGGATGCGGCCGTGTTTCTCGTCGAACAGACGGCCAACGCCGACGACATGGAAATCGGCGCCTTGGCGCTCATGCAACACGCGCCCGACCACGAGGACTGGCCGCTTTTGCTGTGGAATCTCGACTTCCGCGCCGACCCGGGCGAGAAGGAAAGTATCGACGCGCTCTTCGATTCGATCGCGAAGGACGCGTCGGACCCGGTCCACCGTGCTGCCGCCCGGTACTTCCTGGCATCGCGCAAAATGCGCCAGGTCAACGACATCAAGACGGCACCCGAGGACCGGGAACGCTACCGCGACGCAGCTTTCGCCCTCGCCGAGGGACTGAGCACGGGCGTCGCAGACGAACCCTTCAAGACGCGGCGGGACCGCGAACCCCTCACCTTGGCCGAAGCCGAGAGGAACCTGCTCAACAGCTTCAAGTTCGCAGTGGGCGGCACCTTGCCCGACGTAACCGCAGTGCGCCTGGACGGCACCGAGGAGAGCTTCTCCGCTTACGCCAACGAGGTCGTGCTGCTCGACTTCTGGGCGACCTGGTGCGGTCCGTGCGTCAAGTCGCTGCCCGCCCTGCGCGAGTTGGACGAGTCGCTACCGGATGATGGCTTCGAGATCCTCTCGATCAGCGTCGACGACCGACTCGACACGGTCACCGAATTCCAGGTGGATGAGCCGATGCCGTGGGCGAACTGGCACGTCGGCCCGAAGAGCGAGATTTTGAGGACCTGGGTAGTTCGCGGCTATCCAACATACCTGTTGGTGGACGCCGACGGCATCGTCCGTGCCAGGACCCACGACCTGGACGACGATCTGACGGCGCTGATCGAACGCACCGTCAACGGAATGGCCGGCTAGCTGCCTTCGGCTGGGCGGCGAGGACGATGACCAGCTACTTCATCCGCCGTTTCCTGCTCATCATCCCGACGTTCATCGGCGTCACCATTCTCGTGTTCACGCTCACCCGCCTCGTGCCGGGGGGGCCCATCGAGCGGATGCTGAGCGAAGCGGCGCAGGCGGGAGCAGGCGAGACCAGCACGATTTCGGACTACGACGGCCGCGGCGGCAGCATGCTCTCGGACGAGCAACTCGAGGACCTGAAGGCATATTACGGGTTCGACAAGCCGGTGATCGTCGGCTACTTCGAGTGGCTCGGCAAGGTGCTCGTCCTCGACTTGGGCCGCTCCACACGCTACAACGACCCGGTCTGGGAGACCATCCGCGACCGCCTTCCGATATCGATCTTCTACGGCGTCTGTACGCTGATCATCACCTACGGCGTGTGCATACCGCTCGGCATCTTCAAGGCGATACGCCACAAGTCGGTCTTCGACAACCTGACCTCGGCCGTCGTCTTCGCGGGTTACGCCATACCGAGCTATGTCGTGGCGATCTTCCTGTTGACGGCTTTCGCCGCCAATCTTGAATGGTTTCCCCTGGGCGGCTTCGTGAGCGACGACTTTGCCGACTTCACGCTGATGGAGAAGATTGCGGACCTGTTCGATCACGCCGCCCTGCCCCTGATCGCCTACGTCGCGGGCTCCTTTGCCTTCACCACCATGCTGATGAAAAACTCGCTGATGGACAACCTCGCCGCCGAGTACGTGCGCACCGCCGTCGCCAAGGGACTGGACTTCAGGGGCGCGATCTTCGGGCACGCATTCCGCAACAGCCTCATTCCCATCGCCACCTCGTTCGGGAACAACATCACGCTGATCATCACGGGTTCGTTTCTCATCGAGAAGATCTTCAATATCGACGGCTTCGGGCTGCTCGGCTTCGAGTCCCTCGTGGAGCGCGATTATCCGGTGGTGATGGGCATTCTCGTGATCTCGGCCCTCCTGTTCCTGATCGGCAACATCCTCTCCGACATCTGCGTCGCGATCGTCGACCCCCGGGTCAAATTCGGCAGCGGGGAGTCCGGCCAATGAACGCCGTGCTAGCCCGCCTGAAGGAGAAACTCGCGCTCGACCCGCTCACCGTCAAGCAGTTCAAGCGGTTCCGGTCCATAAAGCGGGGCTACTACTCGGCCGTCGTTCTCGGAGTAATGATCGCGCTGTCCTTCGGCGCCGAGCTTCTCGTGAACAGCCGTGCTCTCGTCGTCTCCTACCAGGGAGAGCTTTTCTTCCCGACCTACGGCGACATCATTCCGGGCCGGACGTTCGGTCTCGACTACGACTACGAGACAGACTATCGGGAACTCGACCGCCTTCTCGAAGAACGTGGCGGCGCCGAGGGCTGGGTCCTGATGCCACCCGTACCGTACGACGCGCTGGAGAACGACTTGAGGGCCGGGGTGTACCCGCCCTACCCACCGTCCGTCGAGAGTGGACACTATCTCGGCACGGACTCGACCGGCCGCGACGTGCTGGCCCGGTTGATCTACGGCTTCCGCATTGCCTTCGCGTTTTCGTTCCTGCTGCTGCTCTGCAACTACCTGATCGGGATTGCCGTGGGCTGCGCCATGGGATTCTGGGGCGGCCTGTTCGACCTGATCTTCCAACGGGTGATTGAGATCTGGAACATGGTGCCAACGCTCTACGTCATCATGATCGTCGCGAGCATCGTCGTCCCGACCTTCTGGACCCTGGCCGCCGTGATGGTGCTCTTCGGCTGGACCGCGATGACCTGGAACATGCGCACATCCACCTACAAGGAGAAGTCTAGGGAGTACGTGCTTGCGGCACGGGCGCTAGGCGCATCGAACCCGCGCATGATCGGCAGCCACGTCATCCCCAACACGATCTCGGTTATCGTGACCTTCATCCCGTTCTCCATCGCCGGCGGAATCACCTTGTTGACGGCGCTGGACTACCTGGGCTTCGGCCTTCCGCCGCCAACTCCGAGTTGGGGCGAACTTCTATCCCAGGGGACGAGCAATCTCGGATCGCCGTGGATCGTGTATTCGGTCGTCACCGCCATCGGCCTGGTACTGGTGATGGTGAACTATATCGGCGAGGCGATCCGTGAAGCGTTCGACCCCAAGAAGTTCACGTACTACGAGTAGGGAGGCGACATGGGCAAAGCAGCAGGAGATCGACATCGTTCGGGCGAGAACAAGGGGCGCCTCTACGGGTGGTGGCGCGGCTCGTGCAGCGCGCAGGCCGGTGTCGTCGTCGGGATGCTCCTCGTCGTGGGATGCGGCACCGAAACGCCGGCGGTCTTCCAAGCCCCGGTCGAGTCCGAGCAGGCACCCGTGCGAACCGGCGTCGTACTGCCGCCCGTCGAGGTGCAGGAAGGCGACGGCCTGCCCGGAATCCTCCCCGACGATCTCGTCTGGCTGACCAACGAAGACGATCCCGTCTACGCCTCGCCACAGGCCAAGCGCGGGGGCACGCTACGTACAACGATCATTAGCTTTCCGCTCACCCTGCGCCGCGTAGGCCCGGACTCCAACGGATCGTTCGCGGGCTATATCCGCCCCAACCAGTTCGGCCCGGTCGCACTCCATCCGCAAACACGGCGGGCAATCCCCGCGCTCGCCACGCATTGGGCCTTCGGCGCGGACGGACGCAGCATCTACTACAAGCTGAACCCCGAAGCCCGCTGGTCCGACGGTGTGCCGGTCACCGCGGACGACTTCGTCTACGCGGTCCAGTTCATGCGTTCGAAGGAGATCGTCGCGCCCTGGTACAACAACTTCTACACCGAGCGCATCCGGGACGTGAAGCGCTACGACGATCTCACCTACGGCATCCAAGGCGCGAGCCCCATGCCCGGGACCGAGATGCACGCCACCTACGCGTTCGGCCCCCAACCCAGGCACTTCCACGTTCTCACCGACGACTGGGTCGCCGAGTTCAACTGGAAAATCGAGCCCAACACGGGCCCCTACGAGATCACCCAGGTCCGCAAGGGCAAGTACATTGTCATGGAGCGAAAGGACGACTGGTGGGGAGACGATCTCAAGTACTTCAAGCATCGGTTCAATCCGGACAGGATCCACACGAAAGTGATCAGGGACAACAACGTGGCTTTCCAGCACTTCCTGAAGGGCGAGTTGGACACGTTCGGCCTGACGCTCCCCGTCTACTGGCACGACAAGGCCACCGGAGTGGCGTTCGACAAGGGCTATATCGCCAAGTACTGGTTCTACAGCGAAATCCCCGCTGCGTCCGGCATGTACCTCAACTCGGAAGATCCACTGCTCGCCGACGAACGCATCCGTTTCGGCCTGGCGCATTCGATGAACTTCGACCGCGTCATCGAGACCGTGCTGCGCGGCGACTACGAACGTCTGCCGACGTTCCAGATCGGCTTCGGCGAGTACGACAACCACGACATCAAGGCGCGGGCGTTCGATCTCGAGAAAGCCGACGCCCACTTCAACGCCGCCGGCTTCGATGTTCGGGGCGGTGACGGCATTCGCGTGCGCGAAGACGGCCAGCGGCTGTCCTTCAAGGTGACCTACGGGTGGCCCGATCACACGGAACGCCTGGTGGTCCTCCAGGAGGAGGCCAAGAAGGCCGGCGTGGAACTGAAGCTGGATCTGCTCGACAGCGCGGGTTCCTTCAAGAAGATGCGCGAGAAGAAACACCAGATCGCGTGGTCGGGGTGGGCGGCCGGCGGATTGTCCCCGGGCTACTGGGAACACTTCCACTCGGTGAATGCCGGCAAGCCCCAGACCAACAACCTGACCAACCACGCCAATCCGGAGATGGACCCGCTGATAATGGCCTACCGGGTCTCGCCGAGCCTCGAGGAGCGCGTGGCGCTGGCACGACGCCTAGAGCAGATGGTTCACGACTCCGGCGTCGTGATTCCGACCTTCCGGGTGCCCTACACCCGCGCGGGCGCGTGGCGCTGGGTCAAGCTGCCGGAATGGCTGGGCACACGCACCGCCGCCTCGCTGTTCAGTCCCTTCGCCGACACCGGCGGCTTCTCCGGAGGTGGTCTGTTCTGGATCGACGTCGACGAAAAACGGCGCATCCGCGAGGCCAAGGACGATGGCCGGGTGTTCGAACCCGTCACCATCGTCAACACCGACTACCGGCGCGAACAGGCGAGCTAAGGCCGTGATCGCTGTCAGGTTCGCCGTCGCGGGTCTTGCCTTTGCAATCGCCGGATGCGGTGTCGAGTCCGACGTCTACAAGGAACTTGGCGAACCCGTCGAGGGTCCCGTGGAGGTCGGGGTCGAACTGTCGCCCATCGAGGTACAAGAAGGCGACGGCCTGCCGGACGAACTGCCCCCCGGCCTGGTCTGGGTGACGAATGAAGAGGATCCCGTGTTCGCGTCCGCCAGCGCGAAGCGGGGCGGCACGTTCCGCACCTATATCGACGGTTTTCCGCTCACCCTGCGCCGCGTCGGTCCCGACTCGAACGGATCCTTCGCGGGCTATCTGCGCCCCAACCATTTCGGTCCGGTTGCGCTCCATCCCGGCACCCGGCGCGCGATTCCCGCCCTCGCCACGCACTGGGCGTTCGGCGACGACGGGCGCAGCATCTACTATCGGCTGAATCCCGAGGCGCGCTGGTCCGACGGCGTGCCGGTCACCGCGGGCGACTTCGTGTTCGCCGTGCAGTTCATGCGCTCGGCGGAGATTGTCGCGCCCTGGTACAACGAGTACTACACCGAGCGCATCCGGGACGTGAAGCGCTACGACGACCTAACCTACGGCGTCCAGGGGGCGAACCCCAAACCCGGTGCCGAGATGCACGCCACCTACGGGTTCGGGCCCGTCGCGCGACATTTCCACGTGCTGACGGACGATTGGGTGGCGGAGGCCAACTGGGAGATCGAGCCGAATACCGGCCCCTACCAGGTCGGCGAAGTCCGCAAGGGCAAGTACATCGTCATGGAACGCAAAGACGACTGGTGGGGCGACGAGTCGAAATACTTCAAGCACCGGTTCAATCCGGACCGGATCCGCGTGCGGGTGATCCGCGACCCCAACGTGGCGTTTCAGCATTTCCTGAAGGGCGAGTTGGACACCTTCGGACTGGTCCTGCCGCAGTACTGGCACGACAAGGCCACCGGCGAGGAGTTCGACAAGGGCTACATCCGCAAATACTGGTTCTACAGCGAGCTGCCCGAGTCCGCCGGCATGTACCTGAACACGGCTGACCCCGTCCTTGGCGACGAACGTGTCCGCTTCGGCCTTGCCCACGCCATGAACTTCGACCGCGTCATCGCCACCGTTCTCCGCGGCGACTACGAGCGACTGCCGACCGTTCAGGCGGGATTCGGCGACTACGACAACCTCGACATCCAACCCCGGGAGTTCGACATCGACAAGGCTGGCGCCTACTTCGATGCCGCCGGTTTCGACAGCCGGGGTGGCGACGGCATTCGGGTCAAGGAGGGACAGCGCCTCACATTCAAGATCACCTACGGCAATCCGCTACACACCGAACGGCTGGTGGTGTTGCAGGAAGAAGCAAAGAAGGCGGGTGTGGAACTCAGCCTGGACTTGCTCGACGGCCCGGGATCCTTCAAGAAGATGCGCGAGAAGAAGCACCAGGTCGCCTGGACGGGATGGGGCGTCGGCGGACTGGCGCCGACGTTCTGGAGCTTTTTCCACTCCTCCGGGGCCAATGTGCCCCAGCGCAACAACTTCGCGAACTTTGCGAGCCCTCGAATGGACGCCTTGATCGACGCCTACCGGGCATCGGCGACCAAGAACGAGCGTGTTGAACTGGCGCGCGCCATCGAGCAGGTGGTCTACGATGCCGGCATCGTGATACCGACCTTCCGTGTCCCCTATACGCGCGCCGGGGCGTGGCGCTGGATCAAGCTCCCCGAGGGGCTCGCGACCCGTACGTCCGGTTCGTTGTTCAGCCCGTTCGCGAGTTCCGGCGGTTTCTCGGGGGGCGGACTGTTCTGGATCGACATCGAGGCAAAGCGGGAGACCCGGGATGCCAAGGAGCGGAACCGCCCCTTCGAACCGGCCACCATCGTCAACACGGACTATCGCGTCCGCTCTGGCGGCTGACCCATGGCGCTCCTCGAAATCGACGAGCTTTCCGTCGCCTTCGACACCGAGGGCGAAACGGTGACCGTGGTCGACAAGGTGGGTTTCGAGGTCGAGCCCGGCGAGACGCTCGGCATCGTCGGCGAGTCGGGTTGCGGCAAGAGCGTCACCGCGCTGTCGATCATGGGACTGCTGCCCAAGCCATCCGGCCGCGTTCAGGGCGGCGACATCCGGTTCAGGGGCGAGAGCCTGCCGAGCCTCCCACCCGAGCGCATGCGCGAGATCCGCGGCAACCGCATCGCGATGATCTTCCAGGAACCCATGACCGCGTTGAACCCGGTTCACCGCGTGGGGCGTCAACTCGCGGAGACCTACGCCTTGCACCAAGGCGACCTGCCCGACGAAGCCGTTTACCGCCGGACGCTCGGACTGCTGGAGCAAGTGGGTATTCCCGCCCCCGAGCAACGTCTGCGCGAGTACCCGCACCAACTCTCCGGCGGGATGCGGCAGCGCGTGATGATCGCCATGGCCTTGGCAAGCAAGCCGGATATCCTCATCGCCGACGAGCCGACCACGGCCCTCGACGTCACAATCCAGGCGCAGATCCTCGAACTGCTACGCGATCTGCAACGCGAAACCGGCATGGCGATCATCTTCATCACCCACGATCTCGGCGTCATCGCCGAACTCTGTTCGCGTGTCGTGGTCATGTATGCCGGCCGGGTGGCCGAGCAGGCCCCGATTGAACGACTCTTCGCCCATCCCGTGCATCCTTATACGCGGGGCCTCCTGGCGTCGATCCCCCGTCTCGAGGACGAGCCGAAGACGATGTTGACCACGATCCCCGGCGTCGTCCCCAGCATCGAGGAACTGCCGAGCGGCTGCCGATTCGCCAACCGTTGTCCGTACGTCAAGGATCTGTGCAATCGGGACGCACCGGAACTGGTTTCGGCTGCGCGGGGACACCAGGTTGCCTGCCATCGCTGGCGGGAAGTCGACGCCGGTGCCTTGGAGCAGTGGGGAACATGACCGCGCCTCCCAGCGAGCCGCTCTTGCGCGTGCGAGGACTCACCAAGCACTTCCCCGTGCGCGGCGGCATCTTCCTGCGCACAACCGGCCACGTTCACGCCGTGGACGACGTGTCCTTCGACCTCGACGTCGGCGAGACCATCGGTCTGGTCGGCGAGTCCGGGTGCGGCAAGAGCACGGTCGGCAAGACCCTGCTGCGCCTCCACGAACCCACTGCCGGCGAGGTATTGTTCGAGGGCCGCGACATCACCACGATGGGACGAACGGAGCTGCGCCAGCTACGGCGCGACATCCAGATCATCCTGCAGGATCCGTTCGAGTCCCTGAACGCCCGGCACACAGTCGGCAAGATTCTCGAGGAACCGTTCGTGATCCACCGTATCGGCACGACGCAGGAACGTCGTCGCTGGGTCGGCGAGCTACTCGAACGGGTAGGCTTGAGCCCGGCTGCGGCGAGTCGGTTCCCACACGAGTTTTCGGGCGGCCAACGCCAGCGCATCGGCATCGCCCGTGCGATTGCGCTCAGACCGAAACTCATCGTCTGCGACGAGGCGGTTTCCGCCCTCGACGTCTCCATCCAGTCGCAGATCATCAACCTGCTGCTCGACCTGCAGCGCGAGATGCACCTCGCGCTCATCTTCATCGCCCACGATCTCGCCGTCGTCAAGCATGTCTCCGACCGCATCGCGGTGATGTACCTCGGCGAGGTGGTCGAAGCCGCCACCGCGAAAGACATCTATGCAGCGCCGCGTCATCCCTACACCCAAGCGTTGATCTCCGCCATTCCGCTACCCGATCCCACCGCCGACCGGGACCGCATCGTCCTGGTCGGCGACGTGCCCTCCCCAATCGATCCGCCCAGCGGCTGCCGCTTCCACACCCGTTGCCGCCACGCCCGAGAGGACTGCAGGCGGAGTAAACCGACGCTGGACACGGTGCGGGGCGGTTCCGTGGCGTGCCACTACTGGCGCGGCTTGTCGTAGGGTGAAGCGAACGTCAAGTCGCCGAGACTTTGTCGGCCGGCTTGGCGGTTTCATGGTCGGTGCTGGCGCACTGCCGTTGCTGCCCGCGTGCCGTGCGCCCCGTCCCGCCCCGGACACACAGGGGGATCCCGCCGGGCTCGCCGCGGCAGCCGTCGCGCCCGGGTTCTCAACGTCCAATTGGTACTGCGTCAGGCGCAACGGTACTCCGCAACAGCGCGGCTGGACCGACGAGCAGGATCCCGTTCGAATCGCGGCGAACACCGGCGCGGGTCGCGGCGATGTCGTGGAGGTTTGCGTTTCGGGCACCCCGCGCGACGTGCCACCAAATCGGTTCTCGCGGTCCTTCTACAACCGTGGCGCGGAGATCCGCGATGCCGCGCGACGCAATCTGCGCTACAACCTGAACCGGTACTTCCATCCCCTCGAGGACGGACGGGGGGTGATTGTCGAATCGACGGGGGCGAAACTAGGCGCCGCCGCGCTCGCTGCGCTGGCGATCCTAGAAAACCCCGCCCGAGGCGAGTTCTCAACCGCATTGGGCATGCTGGCGAAGGGCGTGAACTCGATGTTCGACGAGCAGCGCGGCTTCCGCACCTTCTTCTTCCCTCCCGAACGCGACGGCCAGAACTGGAACTTCTACTCCGGCGAGGCGCTCTTGTTCTGCGCCGAGGCACTGCGCCGGCGTTCGCCTTCGGCACCGCCGTTGGACAAGTGCATGAGAGCGTTCGAGGCTTGCCGCGACCGGCACCGCGAGCCAGCGCAATCCCGCGTTCGTGCCGTGGCATACCCAGGCCTGTACCGCGCTCTACGCGGTTACCCGGGAGCGCCGATTGGCCGATTGGGTCTTCGAGATGAACGACTGGCTGCTGCCCATGCAGCAATGGGATGGAATCGACGACGACGTGCGTGGGCGTTTCTACGACCCGAACCGCAGGCATTTTGGCCCGCCGCATGCGTCCTCAACCGCGGTCTACTGCGAGGGCCTCGCCGATGCGGCCGCGTTGGCCCGCGAAGTTGGGGACAGTGCGCGAACGGCGCTCTACGAACGAGCAGTCGACCGGGGCATGCGTTCGCTACGCCAACTGCAGTTCCGCGACGAGCGGGACGCCTTCTATGTCTCGCGAAGGCATCGCGTGATGGGCGGCTTGCGTACCACGGTCTACGACAACGCGGTTCGCGTCGACTCCGCCGGCCACGCCCTCGCGGCGGCCTTGAAGGTGTCGCATCCGATAGGGTTCGGCGGCTAACGACATCGGCATTTCCGCTGCGGCGTGTTGACAGCCGAGCACTGAAGCTAAACATGGCTCGCATGGAGAAGTCCATAACCCCTTGAATCACATGATTAATTGAGCCATGGGGACGTCCCCACGGCGCCCGGTCGCCGTGCCGGGGTTGCGGGCTCCTTTGGCAACGGGACGGGACAAGCCCGTCCCCTACGGCTCGTTGTCCCTATAGCTACGTCCGCGACGCGCGGTTGCCGTCCGGCGCGCAACCCGACACACTCATGTGGATCGTACGCTTCGGTCCAGCTTGATGCGCCACACCCATTCCCGCTGTGGAGTCACGTTCCTTGCCTGCCTGCTTGCGTCTACCGCCTCGGGCGCAGGCGTGGCGACCGAGACAATCTCGACGACGGAATTGGGCCCCGCAGCCCCCACGTGGTTCGTGGTGAAGGCCGCGCTCGGGGCCGGCTACGTCTTCGATGCCGCCGACGGCGAGATGATCGGCACACTGTCCCTGACGCCATGGACACCCACGGTGCGCCGACATGCCGAGCGCGGTGAGATCTACGCCGCTGAGACTCACTACTCCCGCCGACACGACGGCGAACGCACCGATGTACTGCGCATCTATGCCCACGAGACGCTCTCGCCCGCGGGCGAGATCCCAATCCCGAAGAAGATTGCCGCCCTGCACGCGCACTACTTGGGGATCCTGTCCGGCGGACGCTTCGTCACGGTCTACAACATGACACCGGCGCAGTCCGTGTCGGTGGTGGATGTCGAGAACCGGCGCTTCGTCGGCGAGATCTCGACGCCCGGTTGCGCGGTCACGTTGCCGACGAGCGAGCCCGGGTTCCTGATGATGTGCGGCAACGGAACGCTGCAATGGATCGGGCTCGACGAGAACGGCGGCGAGGCCAACCGGGTGCGCAGCCCGTCGTTCTTCTCGGTTGAGGACGATCCCCTGTTCGACCAACCGACACGCACGCCCGCAGGCTGGCAGTTCCTGAGCTTCGCCGGTCAGACCATGGAAGCCCGCGTCGAGAACGACGACATCGTCATCGGCGAGTCCTGGTCGATACTGGGCGAGGACGACGAAGGATGGCGCCCGGGCGGCGGCCAACCGGCCACTTTCCATGCGGGCCACGATCTGCTGGTTGTCCTGATGCACCAAGGCGGTGTCGATACGCAGGACCAGGACGGTACCGAAGCCTGGGTGCTCGACCGCGGCACCCAGCGTCGGATCGGTCGCATCACCTTCGAGGCGCCGGCCTCCGGGTTGCTGGTGGTGGAAGGCGATGAACCGCTGCTGCTCGCGTCGATCGGCGGCAGTGTCCATGTCTTCGAACTGGCCACCGGTATTCGGGCGCGCGTCGTCCAGACGAACCGCGGCGGCTCGCTGCTGCGGTATTGAGGGCCACGTGGAAGGTTCTCCGATGCTTGCCGCCGCCCTGGGGTTCGCGCTGCTCCTCGGTACGGGTTCATGGCGCAAACTCCGCAGTCTGGACGAGTTCCGGGCCGTATTGGCGGACTACCGGCTGGTGCCGGCACGTGCGACCAAGCCTGCGGCGTTCGTGGTTGCATTGGTCGAGGGGGTGCTTTCAGGGTTTTGGCTGGTCGCACCGTGGCGCGTCGAAGCAGCCGTCCTTGCGAGTGTCGGCACGGCGCTGTTGATGGCCGCATACGGCGGCGCGATCACCGCCAACCTGCTACGGGGGCGATCCTGGATCGATTGCGGCTGCGGTGGCGGCGAGCAGCTCTCCTGGTTCCTGGTCGTCCGCAACCTCGTGCTGACCGGCTTCGCACTCATGCCCCTCGCACTCATCGACGCACTACCGCGGTGGAAAGACCTCGCCGTATCGGTGCCGGTCTTCGCGGTCGCCGCGCTGCTGTACCTCGCGACCCGCACATTGCTCGAAAACGCAGCGGCTATGCGTGTTTTCACCGAACCAACACGATGACCGCCGGTGTGGTGCTCGACGTCGTGCTCTGGCTGCTCGTCGGCGTGTTGACGATCGCCGTGCTCGCTCTGGCTCGCCAGGTGGGCGTGCTGAGCCAGCGTGTCGCACCGGCCGGTGCATTGACGCCGAAGACCGGGCCGAAGATCGGCGAACTCACCGAGGTGCTGGAGACCGATGACCTCAACGGCACGCGACAACGAATCGGCGGCCCCAAGTCGGAACGAACCGTCTTGGTGTTATTCATTTCCCCGACCTGTCCCGTCTGCAAGGCGCTGCTGCCCGCCGCGAAGTCGTTGGCAACGACGGAACGACTCCGTCTCGTCTTCGCAAGCGACGGCTTCGACCCGGGGCGGCATCGTGCGTTTTCGAAAGATGTCGGGATCCAACACTATCCGTACATAGTTTCGCAGGAACTTGGCCTCCGATACGGGGTGAGCCGATTGCCCTTCGCGGTGCTGATCGGCGCCGACGGCGTGTTGCTCGGGCGCGCCCTGGTGAATACCCGCGAGCACCTCGAGAGCTTGATGGAGTCCTGGCGCAGCGGTGTCGCCACGCTGCAGGACTTCGTTCAGTCGGCCACCGTGCACGAGGTTGCGGACAAAGAGACGAAGGAGACTTCATGATGGGCACCGACCGTGGCACCTCCATCGCGCGGTGGTTCGATGCGGCAACGAGACGCACCACAACGGGCCTCGCCGAGCGAACGTCTCGGCGCGGGTTCATCGGTCGTGTCGGTACACTGCTCGCCGGTTCCGGGGCGTTGCCACTGCTACCCGTCTCCCGCGCGTTCGGCGCGGAGGACGCCGCCGAAACCACCGCCGCAGTCGGCGACACCGTCGAAAACCTAACCGAGTTCGGCGATCCCAAGTCCTGCGACTACTGGCGCTATTGCGCCTTGGGCGGCAGCCTGTGCGCCTGCTGCGGCGGCGGTCCGAGCAAGTGCCCGCCGGGCGCCGAACCTTCGCCGATCACGTGGATCGGTACCTGCCGCAACCCCGTCGACGGCAAGCAGTACCTAATCTCCTACAACGACTGCTGCGGCAAGGAAGTCTGCCCGCGCTGCTTCTGCCATCGCACCGAGGGCGCGAAACCGGTCTATTTCCCGAGCAAGAGCAGCAATGTGCTGTGGTGTTTCGGCGTCGACAGCAACGCATACCACTGCACGCTGGCCACGGTAATCGGCGACGCGCCGGACGAGGCCCCGACCGAGAGGAAAGAGGCATCGACCGCCGACCCATGACGCGCACCCGGCGTTCGCCGCGCTCTTGGACGATTTTCCTAGCGGCGCTCGGATCTGTTGCCCTCGCCTATGCGGCCGACACCGCTCAACATGACACGGACGACAATCTCGGCGCGCGTGCGAACGACGCAGCCCGGTTCGACTACCTGCTCCACTGCTCCGGATGCCACCGCCCGGACGGCACCGGAGCGGCACCCGAGGTCCCATCTCTACGAGACGCGGTGGGCTCATTGGTGGCCACGCCCGAAGGCCGCGATTACATCGCCCGTGTCCCTGAAGTCGCCCAATCGCCCCTCGACGACGACGATCTCGCAAGGCTTCTGAACTGGATCCTGCAGGAGTTCAACGCCGACACCTTGCCGGACGGATTCCGCCCACTGGAGGGTGCCGAGGTAGGAGCAGCCCGTGCACGCATCCTCGCCGACCCGATACGCGCCCGGGAGAAAATCGTCGGCGCCTACCAGGAAGAGTGATCAGGGGACGTGCCCCTACGGCGCAAGCGTCGTTCTTGTTGACTCGCCAAGTCCTCGTCCAGATAATCGCGCGCCTTTGGTTGCGGACCACGGCGGCAGATCCGCAGGGCAGACCTTCCAGCGTATCCTTTCCGATGCCGCGAGGGTCTTGCCATCAAGCGACGTGAACCTTTTGTCGCGCGTTCCCGCCTTGGATGGACACCATGCAGTTCCCGCGTTCGTCATTCGTCGCCATCATGTTTCTCGTAGGTGCCGCAAGCGCTGCGGAAACGAGCAATCCTCCACACGGTCAGGCGACGCCCCTAACCCGGGTGCCAACGCTGGACGGGAACGTGGCCGACGACCCGGCGTGGGAGGGCCTCACGCCCTTCACCGGGTTTACCCAACTGCAGCCCGACAACGGCGCGCCCGCATCCCAGCGCACCGAGGTCTACTTCGGTTTCACCGAAGACGCGCTCCACATCGGCGTGATCTGCTTCGAGACGGACCCTGCGGCCATCACCGTCTCCAACGACGGGTTCCAATCCGATTCGTTCTCGATGGTCCTCGACACGTTCTCTACGGGATTGGCCGGCATGGTGTTCGGCACCAATCCCGTCGGGGCGGAGTACGACGGCCAGGTAGCGGACGAGTTCGCGGACTGGAACTGGAGCACGCTCTGGCAGGTGCGCACGCGGACCCACGAGGCGGGCTGGAGCGCCGAGCTGGCGATCCCGTTCCAGTCCCTGCGCTACGGGACGGGCGACGTTCAATCCTGGCGTGTCAACTTCGCCCGCGTGATCCGGCGCAACAACGAGATCTCCTACTGGTCGCCGGTACCTAGACAATTCAGCATGTTCCGGCTGTCGCTCGCCGGGCGGATCGACGGCATCCACGTACCCCGTCAGCGCCGGAATCTCGAAGTCACGCCGTACTTGCTGGGGCGGGCCAACCGGGGTGGCAGTCTGAGTAGACCTCGACAGGACGACGACTTCGGTTTCGACATGAAGTACTCGATCACGCCGAGCCTCACCCTCGACCTGACCTACAACACGGACTTCGCGCAGGTGGAGTCGGATCGGCAACAGGTCAATCTCGGGCGTTTCAGCCTGTTCTTTCCGGAGACGCGCCCCTTCTTCCTTGAGAACGCTGGATCATTCAGTGTGGGCACCCAGGAAACCCAACTGTTTCACTCACGGCGGATCGGGATTGCCCCGGACGGTCGCCGCCTGCCGATCGAGGCCGGCGTACGGGTCTCGGGCAAGGTCGGCGCCGCAACGAATCTCGGCTTCCTGCACATGCGCGCCGAGGCGGTCACCGGGATAGACAGCAACGACTTCACGGTGGCCCGGCTGAGCCGGGATCTCAGCAACCGTTCCTCGCTGGGGTTCATCGCCACCGACCGGCGCGGCCCGGGTTCGAGCAGGCAGACCTACGGGCTCGACGGCAGCTTGGGGCTCGGCGCAAACGGGCAACTGCGCGCAATCGCCGCGCGGACGCGGACGCCGGGCGTCGAGTCCGACGACCACGCCGTCTCGCTGTTCGGCACCTACAACTCGACCGAGTGGACTCTCGACAGCAGCTACGCGGAGGTCGGCGCCGGCTTCGATCCGGCTGTGGGTTTCGTGGGTCGACGCGACTACCGCAGCACCGGGTTCTTCGCGATGAGGAAGTTCCTGGATGCCCAGACGTTGCGCGAATGGCGTCCGCTCGTCGCCTACCAGGGGTATTGGGATTTCGAGGGCTACTACGAGAGCGGCAACCTCCACCTCGAGAGCTGGTGGGTGTGGAAGAGCGCCGCGGACGTGTGGCCGGCGGTGAACTTCTCCCACGAGGGCGTCAAGCATCCGTTCACCATCGCAGGCGTTACCGTCCCAGCTGGGGACTACGAGACCCGCGACTTCGAGATGGGCATCAATTCGGCACCCAACAAGACCTGGAGCGGTGGTGCGCACATGACGGCGGGCGGGTTCTACAACGGCAAGCGGCACGCCATCTCGCCCTACATCAACTATCGAAGGGACGAGACCCTCTCTGCCTGGGCGGGCTGGGACCACAACACCATCGACCTCGGCAGCGAAGAGGGGTCGTTTACCGTCAACCTGGCGCGGGCGGGTCTCTCCTATTCGTTTACGCCGAAGATCGGCCTGCGCGCCCTGATCCAGTACAACGACGCCGACGACGTGTTCGCCGCCAACGTCCGGTTTTCCTGGCTACGTTCCGCGAACGCCGGCCTCTACGTGGTCTACAACGAAATCGATGCCCGGACCGGGCTGGGGAAACCCGGTCGCGAACTCGTGCTGAAATACAGTCACATCTTCGATGTGCTTTAGGCCATACATTCCCGACACTGGAGCAACAGATGACCAATTCCCTAACCTTCTACACGCACCCGAGGTCCCGCGGCCGTGTTGCGCGCTGGATGCTCGAGGAAGCGGGGGCGCAGTACGACACCGTGGTGATGCAACTCGGCAAAAAGATCACCGACCCGGCGTTCCTCGACTTGAACCCCATGGGCAAGGTGCCGGTGATCGTCCACGACGGCGTCGTCGTCACCGAGTGCGCCGCCATCTGCGCCTACCTCGCCGACGCGTTTCCGGACAAGGGCCTGGCACCGCGGCCCGCCGAGCGAGGTCCCTACTACCGCTGGCTGCTGTTCGGTGCCGGTTGCCTGGAACCGGCAGCCATCAACCACGGTCTAGGCGTCGAGATCGCACCCGAACAGGAAGGCATGGTGGGCTACCGGACACTCGCCGCAACGTTGGACACGCTCGAATGGCAACTCGAAAGGTCACCCCACATCTCGGGTGAGACGTTCACGGCTGCTGACGTCTACGTGGCCGCGCAACTGGGGTGGGGTATGCAGTTCGGATCGATCAAGGATCGACCGACCATCTCGGATTACGTCGAACGGACCCACGCCCGCCCCGCCCACAAGCGGGCCGTGGAACTGGACGAGGCGCTGGCGGCCACCTTGGCGGGCTAGGCCGTTGCACCGAACAGATGTCTATTGGCGGCGACTGCGCGCCTTCGGGCGCGTGGATCCGTTCCAATGAGCCTGCGCACACGCCAATGCGGGCGACCACATAGGTCGCCCCTACGGGCCTGCGCCGCGCAGACACCTCATCGGCGGGTGACCGCGCGTCCTTGCGGGCGCGTTAGGGGTCGCCCCACGAGTCCGCACCGCAGAATCCGTAGGGGACGGGCTTGTCACGTCCCGGAACACGAGCCAGTGCCGTTGGTCGTTGCGGTCGGCCTACGCAAGCTGCTCCGCCAAGGCGCGGATGTCCGACGGGCCGATGCCGCAGCAGCCGCCGACCAGGGTGGCACCCGCCTCGATGCTGCGCAGCATCGACGCCACGTACAAGTGCTGCGGGAGGTCGCCGCGCAGCCCCGTGGTGATCTCGTTGTCCAGCGTCCAGCCTTCGGGGACCTTGTTGAGTCGATTGGGGTAGCAGCCGATGGGCTTGGCGGTCAGCGTCTTGAGTTCGCGCAGTCCCGCCTCGATGGCTTCGGGGTGCGTGCAATTGAACAGGTAGCCATCGACGGCGAACCCGGCCAACGCGTCCACGGCTTGCTTGACGGTTTCGCCGCTGCGCAACCCGCAACCCGGGGTCTCGTCAAGGGTCCACGAGACGTACACCGGCTTGCCTTGGCCATGTGCCAGCGCGGCGCCGGCCGCGGTACGCGCCTCGACCGCCGAGGACATCGTTTCGCAGATATAGAGGTCGACATCGTCGCGGAGCGCTTCGACGACGCCCTGGTAGATTGGCTGCGCGGTCTCCGGCGGCGGCACGAGATCGGCCCGATAGCTCTCTTCGAGGGGCGGCAGCGACCCGGCCACCGCGACATCCTTGCCACTCTCGCGCACCGCACGGCGCGCCAGCGTCGCGGCAAGTCCGGTGAGCTCCCGGTACCGGCCCTGCATGCCTGCCTTGCCGAGGTAGCTGGGTATCGTCGAATAGTTGTTCGCGGTGATGACGAGGGCGCCTGCGTCGATGTATTCGCGGTGAATCTCCACGACGAGGTCCGGTTCGTCGAGGAGCACACTGGCGGACCAGAGGCCCTGCGCGGCTTGGGGTCGCCGTTCCTGGATCTCCCGGCCCATGCCGCCGTCGAGCAACGTCACCATGTCCGCCTCCGATCAGCCTCGGGGTTCATCGACGCACCTTCACGGGCCGGCGCTCGTCGGCCGCCCGATAGGCCGCTTCCGTGAGCCTTGCGACCTGCAAGGCGAAGTCCTGCGGCTCGTAGCCCGCAAGACCGCTGCGCATCCACCGGAACAAAGCCGCATCGGGCGTGGATGGTTTGATGCGTTTGGGAAGCTCGACGACTTCGTCGTTGAGTAGCATCGAGCGCACTCGCCACCGGTGCAGATGAAGTACCAAGCTACCTTCGCTGCCACTGATCGCCAACCGTTCGTCGTGATGCAACGCGTTGCCCGTCGTGGTCAGCGTGCCAATGGCATCGTTGGAAAACTCCACAACCACACCGCCGTTCACGTCGACGGCGCGACCGATGTTGTCGAACGAGGCCGAAACGACCTTGGGCTGCAGGCCGGTTACCCACAGCATCGCGGCTAGCAGATGGCTGCCGGTGTCCATGAACATCCCGCCACCGGCCAGGTCCGGGTCGAGGCGCCAACCGCCAACCCGGAGCCAGTTCTGCGTCACATACGCCACGACACCGCGAATCGCCCCCACCGCGCCGCGTTCGACGAGTTCCCTGGCGTAGGCGAAATGCGGCATCCAATGGCGCTGGTAGGCCACCACCAGGGCGAGCCTTCGCCCCGCGGCCAGCGCCAATAGCCGCTTAGCGTCCTCCGGCCGGATGACCAACGGCTTCTCCACCAGCACATGCCGACCGCGTTCCAGGCTTGCCTTGGCCTGCCGGTAGTGCTCCCGGTGCGGTGTGCTGATCAGAACGCCATCCACGTCGACGTCGTCGAGCATCCTCCGCCAATCGGGAAAATACGGGAGGTCCCGTCGGGCGCGCTCCATCAGCAACCGCGCTTGCGACTCGACCGGGTCGGCCACCCCGGCGATCTCTACGGCCCCGTCGGCGGCGATACGCGCCATGTGGGCGTTGCGCATGTTGCCGCCCGCGCCAATGAGCGCGACGGAAAGTCGTTTCTTGGGCATGGTCGGCCTCGGCTGGTCCCGGGCGTGGCTACGCTGTTCGCCTATCTTCCACGAAAACAACCGCGAAAGCGCCCCATGGTCGGGTCACGGGGGACTCGACAAACTCGCATACATCGACAGGCGCCCCTCGTCGCGCAACACCCTGGCGAATTCGCTGAAGCGATCCGCTTCGTCCTTCGTCACCCACCGGGCCGGCAACTCCAACACCGTCGAAAACCGCACGCTCCCCGCGTCGGTCCGGACCTCCCTGCGCATCGTGCCGTACTCGAACTCGAAGTTAAGAGAAGGCCCGGCCCATTCGAAGCGCCACGTCGGCGGTATCGCGAAACGATGTTCGCTGCTCACCCTGAGACCGGGGAAGAACGAGCGATAGCGCTGATTGTCCAGGATGGCGCTATTCAACTCGTCCATAAGCCAAACGGACATCTCCGAGTAGTCGAGATCGGCGTCCGCATCCACCAATCCTGGATAGGAGGCCGTGGAATGCACGGAAAACGGCTCGGAGACGTCGTCCATACCCGAAAACTCGAAGGTCGCCTCCGGCAGGTTTCCAGACACTCGCTCGTACTCGTCCCGGGCCCAACGCATAGCCTGGTCGGCGGATCGGTTAGCCAGGAAACTACGCATGACGCCCGCGTACGCGCCCAGATACGACCGGACGGTGGTCTCCGTTTGGCCACCCTGGGCATCGAACGCGATCGACGTGTCAACGTCGACCTGCCAACGATAGCGATCATGGGGTATCAACGTCGGCTTGCTTCCAGGCACGAGTTCGAGTGCCACCCGCCCTTGAACCCAATAGGCGGGGCGCGAACTATCTGTGTACGAATCCACGGTGTCTACACAGCGTCGGCGCGCACCGTCCTCGAAACACACCAATGCGTGATCGAAGTACGTCATCGCCGGGATCTGCAAACGGTCGACGGCCAGACGTCTCGTCGCAACCAGTACGGGATAGGCATCGACCCCAGCGAGTCTGAGCAGCCGCGTCAGCAGCACGGACTTGTCCTTGCAGTCGCCGTAGCGCCTGTCCAGGGTTTCGTCGATCGCGTGCGGCGTGACACCGTGGCCTCGTTCCGACACGGCAACGTAGCGAATCTCCCGCGACGCGAACGCATGCAGCCTGGCGATCACGGCCTGGCGCGACATGCCATCATCGATCAGCTCACGATAAACGTGCGACGCGCTCGCGCTTCTGCGCGCTGCCTTGGCAAAGGCGTCCGACGCGACGCCGATGACGTGGTCCCAGTCCCTGTATTCGCTGATGACCATCTGGCCTATTTCGTCGCGCCAGTTCATCCCGGAGTCGAACTCGGCCGCGAGAATGTTCCGAGCGACGCAGTGGATGGACGCCTCGCCGGCCTCGCAGTTCACGTGCACCGAGTCGTTGGACCACTGCACTTCGCGCCCTGGCTCCCAGCTTGCCGTCAACTCGAAGTGGTCCCGGGGGAACGGTTGCTGCGGGTACAGCGCGTGGGACCAGGGCACTTCCATGGCGGCACGATCCGTCGCCACCTCGAAATGGAGAACCGCCAGCGATCCCGGCTCGAGGCCGGGAAACAGGATGACGGCCTCCTTCGTGTCGGAGAATTCATCGTAGGTATCCGAGTCCACGACCTGCACGTCCTCAGGATCGAATCGAACCACGTCGCCGCTCGGCAACAACGTCGCCGCTTCCCTCACGACGACACTATCCGTGCGACCATCGAACCTGATGGTGTCCGACCCATACTCCTGCGCACTTGCGACCGTCGGGAAGTACCACACACGTCGGACCTCCTTGGCGATACCCTCGGCCCGGATGTCGACATGTACGGAGTACAAGAACTGCCGCGGCGGTTCGCGGTCTCCACTCGGTGCATTGCCAACAAGCCCTCGGCTGCGCTCCAGAATGTCGCTATCACCATCAAGTTCCCAGGAGATGGCGAACTCATCTGCCGCCAAGAGGCCGCCCCCGCCCAAGACCAGGGCCCCTGCGATGCACCCGACGCGGCTTTTCACAGTGGTTCGAAGCCCCGAGCGACCTGCCGGAAGTCGACGGCCAATCGATTGAAACTCGCGAGAGGGACGCTGAGCCAGCCAAGCATCTCGTATGCGCTGCCGTCGACCTCGAATACCGTCACCGTCTGCATCGACGGATCGCCGAAAAGGCGGCCCCTGCACTCCGTGTACGACACCACAATGGGTTGATTCCGAACGAATGACCTCGACTCGTTGCACGACCCGCCGGCGAGTTGGTCCCGACTCTCCGCCATCCGCTGGGACACCACGTCGTTGATCGCAACGCCACGTCCATGCTCGAACACGAGAAAGTACATCGTCGAGCCGGCGCCCTCGATTTCGAGCGCGGCATCACCGTTGGAATACTTGCCAACCTCGACGCTGCGCCACCCGCGCCCCACCACGGGAAACGAAAAAGCGCCATTCACATCCGCATACCTGCTGTCCGCGGGCAGGTCCTCAACGACGCCGTAGATCAGATCATCGATGGCCCATGCGGCGATCACCAGCAACGTCAACGGCGAAAAGCACGCCAGCAGCGTCCACTCGGGCACCGTGTACGCGCGTCCCTTGCCCGAGAATTCGACGTTCGCAACATAGCGCTTGATCCGGTTTACACGTGCATCCAGCCCCGAGAACAACCCGGCCCAGCACAACAACCAGACGAGCAGGAACGCCTCGAGGCCGACCACCTCGGGAAACACGTTGTGCATGGGCACGGCTGTGGAGAGCAATGCCATGGCGAGCGTTATCGGGATCGTCCATTTCGACCACCTGCCTTGACCTAACGGCGCGCCGACGGCGTCCCACCCCTTGACGAACCTCGGTATGGCCACGAGTTGGGCCGGCATGAGCAAAGGCACGGGCAGCCAGAGCCACGGTCGCAGCCGCCTGCCCGTCAACATTCGGAGTTCGCGGACCCTCGCAACCAACCAGAACATCGAATAGACGCCGAAGGTGGCGAAGTGGAGTACGAACTCCATCCACCACGGTCGGGGTGCTCTGACGCCGGGATCCCTGGCCGGTTCGTCCTTGTTCACGTAGATCCTGGCTACTGCGCGTGGTCGAGGTCACGATAGCAGCCTACCGGTGCGCAATCACGGCGATAGAATCCGCCCATGACCGACTGGTATCCCAAACGCCGCTTCGGCGACCTGCCCGACGAGATGGCACGCAAGTTCGGAAGCCGCGAAGCCCTTGTCTTCCAAGACGCGCGCTACACGTTCCAGGAGTTGCAGGCCGAAATCGACCGGGCGGCCAAGGCGTTGATGACCCTTGGGGTCGAGCGCGGCGACCACGTCTCCCTGTGGCTCAACAACCGCGCCGAGTGGGTCTTCCTGATGTACGCGCTCGCAAAGGTGGGTGCAGTGCAGGTGCCCGTCAACACGCGGTTCCGCACCAACGACCTAGAGTACGTACTGCACCAATCGGACAGCGTCATGCTGATCACCCATGACGTCTCCGGCCCCATCGACTACCTGGCAATGGTGCGAAAGGTGGTCGACCTACCAAACGAAGGTATCGATGTCGCCGACGCCTCCTACCCGGCACTCAGGCGGGTCGTCATCGTGGGCGACGGGGAGAACGAAGGTACGGTTTCCTGGGCGGCGGCACTCGCACGGGCGGAGACTGTTTCCGATGCCGATCTCACCGCCCGCGCCGACGCGGTGGATCCCGACGACCCCGTGTTCATGATGTACACCTCCGGCACCACCGGCTTTCCCAAGGGCGTGCTCCACGACCATCGGCTGATCCGCAACGTGGAGGAACGCGCGTTCCGCATGGCGGTCACCGAGAACGACACCATCATGAGCTACCTGCCGTTGTTCCACGCCTTCGGCTACTCGGAAGCGGCCATGATGTCCATGGCGACGGGTGCCAGGCAGGTTCTCACCGAGACCTTCGACGCGGACGAAGCCCTCGATCTCATCGAGCGCGAGCGCGCCACCATCGCGCATGGCTTCGAAGCCCACATGCAGATGCTGTGCGATGCCCAGGAGGCCGATCCCCGCAACTTGAGCAGTCTGCGCACCGGCTTGTTCGCGGCCGGCATGCACAGCGCAACACCCGTGGCCCGGCGCGGGGAACGGGTGATGACCCCGTTGAAGGCACTCTCCGCCTACGGGATGACGGAGGTGTGGGTCGGCGCGGCACTGTCGGCCTTGGACGACGACCCGCCGCATCGCCTCGAGACCTCGGGCTACCCGGCGCCGGGCTACGAGTTCAAGGTGGTCGATCCGGACACCGGCGAGCAACTGCCGGACGGCGTGCCCGGCGAACTGCGCGTCAAGAGCTACGCCCTGATGAAGGGCTACTACAAGAAGCCCAAGGAAACCGCGGAGTCCTACGACGCCGACGGTTGGTTCTGCACCGGCGACATGGCCGAACGCCACGCCGACGGCTACATCCGCTTCCTCGGCAGGTTCAAGGACATGCTGAAGGTCGGCGGCGAGAACGTGGATCCGATGGAAGTGGAGGGGCTGCTCCTCGAACATCCCGCCGTGCAGCAGGTCGCCGTGGTCGGGTTGCCGGATCGACGGCTATCGGAAGTGCCGGTGGCGTTCGTCGAGCGGAAACCCGACGCCGACATCGAAGCCGACGACGTATTCGCCTACTGTCGCGGCAAGGTCGCGAGCTTCAAGATTCCCCGCCACGCGATCTTCATCGACGAGTTCCCAATGACCGCGTCGGGGAAAATCCGCAAGGTGGAATTGCGAGAGAAGGCGAAGCAGTTGCTGCATTAGGCACATCCCCAAGCTGCCGTTGCCATGCCAAGCGCCAAATAATTGTCTAATATAGACGTTTTGGACAGTTTGGCACACAACCATGCGCTACGTATCGGCCTCCGAAGCAAAACAACGGCTGGCAACCGTTCTCGATGCCGTTCAGCGGGAACCCGTAACCATTCGCCGCCAAAACCGCGAGGTTGCCGTCGTCATTTCTCCCTTGGACTACCGACGGCTAGTCTCGACTAACGTCGCGGAGTTTCAACGCTTCTGCAACCGCGTCTCCGCAGCCGCCCAGGCCCGAGGACTGACCGAGAACGAACTGGAAAAGTTGCTTGACTCCTAAAAACCGTGCGCGTCGTCATCGACACGAACGTCTGGGTCAGCCGGCTGTTGCTCGCGGACTCCATGGCGGCACGAGCCGTCGATGCGGCGCTCTCGTCATCCGAAGTCGTGGTGTCCGAACGCCTAGTCGAAGAATTGGCCGATGTGCTGGCGCGGGAGAAGTTTGACCGTTACGTATCTCTGGCGGATCGCGAGGAGTTCCTGCGTCGTGTTCTGCAAGTCGCCACGACCTTTCCGGTTCTCACCGAGGTGGCCGATTGCCGTGACGTCGACGACAACCAGCTACTGGCTCTGGCGTTGGATTCCGAAAGCGACGACATCCTGACCGGCGATCAAGACCTGCTCACCATGAATCCATGGCGGGGAATCGAGATCATCTCGCCGCGGGCATTCCTCGCCGTATAGGTAGCGAGACTCCGCCTCAGACCGAACGACCCATGGTCGTAGGGGACGGGCTTGTCCCGTCCCGGCAGGGACCACGGCTCCCGATTGCGGGCGAGGACAAGCCTCGCCCCTACGGCGCCTTGGCAGAATGCAACCTGACCGTGAACACCGAGCCCGCTCAAGGAACCCGGCAGGGCATCACCCAAGCCCCAGCACCTCCCGGTTCCCCGCCTCGTCGGAACCCGACGCCGCGAAGTCGTCGAACGCCTTGTCGGTGACCCGGATGATGTGGTCGCGGATGAACTCGGCGCCTTCCCGGGCACCGTCCTCCTGGTGCTTGAGGCAGCACTCCCACTCCAGCACCGCCCAGCCGTCGAAGTCGTGGGCGGCGAACTTCGAGAAGATCGAGCGGAAATCGATCTGGCCGTCGCCGAGGCTGCGGAACCGGCCTGGGCGGTCCACCCAGTCCTGGTAGCCGCCGTACACGCCGGCTCGACCGTTCGCGTTGAACTCGGCATCCTTGACGTGAAACATCTTGATGCGGTCGTGGTAGATGTCGATGAACGCCAGGTAGTCGAGTTGCTGCAGGATGAAATGGCTCGGGTCGTAGAGGATGTTGGCGCGCGGATGGCCGTCCACCTCGTCGAGGAACCGCTCGAAGGTGATGCCGTCGTGCAGGTCCTCGCCGGGATGGATCTCGTAGCAGCAGTCGACGCCCGAGTCCTCGAACACATCCAGGATCGGCCGCCAGCGTGCGGCAAGTTCCTTGAAGCCGGTGTCCACCAAGCCCGCCGGACGCTGCGGCCACGGGTACATCATGGGCCAGAGCAGGGCGCCGGAGAACGTGACGTGCGCCGAGAGACCCAGGTTGGCGCTAGCCCTCGCCGCCAGCTTGCACTGCTCGATGGCCCACTCGGTGCGTTCCGCCGGCTTGCCGTGGAGCTCGGCGGGCGCGAAGCCGTCGAAGAGGCGGTCGTACGTGGGATGTACGGCCACCAACTGGCCTTCGAGGTGGGTGGACAACTCCGTGATCTCCACGCCGCACTCGCGCACCCGTCCGGCCAACTCGTCGCAATAGTCCTTGCTCTCGGCCGCCTTGGCGACGTCGATGAAGGCCGGGTTGCCGATGGGGACCTGGATACCCACGAACCCGAGGTTCGCAGCCCATTTCGCCATCGACTCGATGTTGTCGAAGGGATCCTCGTCGGCCATGAACTGGGCCAGGAAGATCGCCGGTCCTTTCAGTGTTTTCATGTCGTGTCTCCTCTCGTAGGGGACGGGCTTGTCCCGTCCCGCGTCGAAATCGCCCCTACGGGACTGCGTAGTCTTTGAACGCGAGCCATTGGGCGCCGGCCTCGGCACTCGCAACCACCGTCTCGATAAACGCCATACCCCGAACGCCGTCGGCGATGGTGGGGAAGTCCAGGTTTTCCTCCGTCGGCTGCCGCCCTGCCCGCTTCGCTTCGAGGGTGTCGGCGAAGTTGCGATAGAGCAGGGCGAACGCCTCAAGGAAACCCTCGGGATGGCCGGCGGGCAAACGCGTTGCGCCGGTAGCGGCATCGCTGACCCCTGGGCCGCCCGTACGACGAACCTCGTAGGGGCGATCCGGCCAGCGAACGACGAGCGAGTTCGGTTCCATCTGAGACCATTCCAGCCCGCCGCATTCGCCGTAGACCCGAAGTTTCAGGCCGTTTTCCTCGCCCACGGAGATCTGGCTGGCGAACAGGACGCCCTTGGCGCCGTTGTCGAAGCGCAGCAGAACGTTGCCGTCGTCCTCCAGTTGCCGGCCCGGTACGAAGGTCGTGAGATCGGCACACAGCGACTCGATCTTCAAACCGGTGACGTACTCCACGAGGTTCTCGCCGTGGGTGCCGATGTCGCCCATGCAGCCCGCCGCGCCGGAACGTGCGGGATCGGTGCGCCACTCGGCCTGCTTGTTGCCTTCCCCTTCCAGCCGATCGGACAGCCACCCCTGGATGTACTCCACCACCACCCGGCGGATGTTGCCGAACGCGCCGGTCCGAACGAGGTGACGGGCTTCCTTGACCATCGGATAGCCCGTGTAGTTGTGCGTAAGGCCGAACACCAGCCCCGTCTCCTCGACAAGCGCAGCAAGTTCCTTGGCCTCGTCTAGGTTGAACGTCGCGGGTTTGTCCGACATCACGTGAAAGCCCGCATTGAGCGCCGCTTTGGCGATCGGATGATGGGTGTGGTTCGGCGTCGCGATGACCACGAAGTCCATGCGGTCGCGCTCGGGCCGCGCAGCCTCCGCCTCCATCAGTTCGGCATAGGTGCCGTAGCTCCGGTCGGGATCGATGCCGTAGAGCGCGACGCCCGCCGCGCGGCTCTTCGCCGGGTCGCTCGAGAAGGCGCCGCAGGTGATGGCTATCCGACCATCGAGTTCCGCCGCCATGCGGTGCACGGCGCCAATGAACGCGCCCTCGCCGCCACCGACCAGGCCCATCTGGAGTTTCGCCATGAATCGCCCCTTCCCAATTCTGGTGGCATTGAACGGTGACGGCTGCGCCGAGGTCAATACCAATCTGGCCGGATGCGTCGCAGCGGGGCGCGCAGTACGATTGGATGCGACGAAGACAAGGAGGGCACGATGACAATTATCGGCTCCGCATCGAGCCTGCCCACGCCGGCACAATCCACCGACGAAACCATCAGGGCCGCGGCGACGGTGGCCATCCGGCTCGCCGGTGCGCTGACGGTGTTTGCAGGCCTCATTCTCACCACTCAGGCGCTGATCGCCGCCAGTTCAATGATCACCATGGGCTCCGCGCTGGTGGTCGTGGTCTGGGGCACGTTGCTCACTGCCTTGGCGAGACCGCTGGGACGATTCGTTTGCAGGGATCGTTAGCCGGCGCGACCATGCAACAGGCAACTGGCGGTGCGCTGGACCACAGCAGTGGCCGTAGTGTTCCGAAAACCCGGCGTCGATGTATGCTCGACCTCGACACACTCGCCAGGATCGCCGATGAAGCCGATTTCAGTGCAACTCTATTCATTGCGCCAAGAGTCCCAGCATGACTTCGATGCCGTTCTCGAACGGCTTGCTGCCATCGGCTACCAAGGCGTTGAGCCCTTCAACCTGTTCGGCAAGACGCCGCAGTCGTTCAAAGCCCAGGTCGAGGATCTCGGCATGGTGGTCTCGTCGTCCCACCACCCTTGGGCGAACCGCACCGATACCAGCGAAGTCGTAGACACCGTGAGTGCCCTGGGACTGACGCGCGCGGCCGGCGGGTTTGGACCGGATGACTTCACCGACCTCGACGCGGTGAAACGTACCGCCGACACCGTCAACTCTCTAATCGACGCCCTATTCCCTCACGGCTTGAACCTGTTCCTGCACAACCACTGGTGGGAGTTCGCCGAGATCGAGGGCAAGCTCGGCTATCACTGGATCGCCGAACTGTGCCCGCAGGTGGAGTTCGAGGTGGATACCTACTGGGCCGCGAATTTCGGGGCCGTGGACGTCGTCGCCGAAGTTGCCCGGATCAAGGACCGCGCACCCCTCCTGCACATCAAGGACGGCCCCTTGGAACGGGGCAAGGCGCATGTTGCCCTCGGCGACGGCAAGATGGACATCGCTGGAGTCATCGACGCGGCGGATCCCGATGTGCTGGAGTGGAATGTCGTCGAACTCGACGACTGCGACACCGACACGATGACCGCCGTCGAGCGCAGCTACCGCTACCTCGTCGACAACGGCTTGGCCGGCGATGCCTGATCGAACCTTCGATTTCGCCACCGGCCGCACCAATCCCGAGACGGTTCCCGTCGGCCGATTGCAGCGTGCGGCGCTCGACGCCATCGCCAACGAATACGTCGAGCTGACCGACTACCACGGCAAACTCGGCCATCCCGGCCTGCGTGCCGCCATGGCGCGCCGGGAATCGGAACGCGAAGGCGTCGCCGTGGACCCCGATCAGCTATCCCTGATGAACGGTTCCATGCAAGCCGTCACCTTGGTCGCTGAGGCACTGACCCACCCAGGCGATGCGGTGATCTGCGAGGAGTTCACCTACTCCGGAACCATCGCCGCCTACCGCGCGCTTGGCATCGACATGGTCGGCCTGCCCGTCGATGCGGACGGCATGTGCGTCGACCTCCTCGACGCCAAACTCGACGAACTCGGCGAGGAGCGCAAGCCGAAGTTCATCTACGCGCTCACCACCTACCAGAACCCGACGGGCAACAATATGTCCGTCGGCCGTCGTCGATTGCTCATCGACATCGCCCGACGGCACGACATTCCCGTTGTCGAGGACAACTGCTACGGCGATGTCCACTTCGACGGCGACAAGCCGCCTTCGCTGTATGCCCTGTCGGACTGGGACGGGATCATCTACATGTGCTCGCTGTCCAAGATCCTGGGACCGGGGTTGCGGCTCGGCTACCTCTATGCGAAGCCACCGCTGCTCGACACGATCCTCGCGCGGCGGCACGACGCGGGCGGCAACTATCTCGCCGCGGCCGTGGTGGCAGAACTCTACAAGGACGGCGTGTGGGAGATCACCGAGGAATTGAACGAATCCCTCAAGGTGAAGAAGAACCTCGTGGTGGACGGGTTGGCGGACGCGGGATCCGACGTCTGCGTGACCTCCAACCCGCCCGGCGGTCTGTTCGTCTGGGTGCGGTTTCCGGACGATGTCGATCAGGACAAACTGCTCCACCTCGCCGCCGAGCGGAACTTCCGCTATGCGTCTGGTGCGAACTTCCACATCCACGGTGACCGGGTTCCCTATTTGCGGCTCGCCTTCGGGCATGTCCCGGACGACGTCATTCGCGACGGCATGCCCGTGCTCGCCCAGTGCCTGCGGGAAGCGCGGACCACCAACGAGCCACGGAGCTTTAACGGCTTGTTCGACTGACGGAGGGCAACATCGTGCTGAAGTGGCTGGGTGGCATTGCGATCGGAGCGGTCCTTGGCGCCGGAACGGTGTTGTTGTTGTTGAGGCTTGAGCTACCCGTGGTCGAACACGCGACCCCCGCGCCGGCCCCGACCGAGGAGCCGCATCCAACCGAGCAACGGATCCCGTTGCGCGTGCCAACCGTGCATCAGAGCGCCCCTCCGGAAGCTCCGGCGACCCTTGCCGATACCCGCCGCCTGGCGAGCCGGTCCCAGCAGCAGATCGCGCTTCTCGAGGTGTTGCGGTCGTCAGACCCCCGCACCATGGAAGCGCTGCTCGATGAAGCCGGCACGCTCGACCGGTTCTCCCCGAGTCGCGAGTTCGCGGAACACGCGATCTACACGCGATATGCCGAACTCGATCCACAGGGTGCCCTCGGCCGCATGGTCGCCGACGAGGTCAGCTGGTGGGGCCTCCGGGAAGTGATCGCGCTGTGTGCCATGACCGACCCCGACGGCGTGCTGGACTACGTGGATGCCCTGGACGAACCGCACCGCAAGATGCTGGCCGGGATAATCCTCAGGGAGGTGAAGGGACGAAGTGACATTCAGAACGCGTTTGCGGCGAGGTTCTCGCTGCACCGGGAACTCGACCGGGCGCGGACGTTGGAGGCCGCCGACACCGATCCGGCGGGCGCCTGGCACGCCGCCTTGTCGCTGGACGCCAGATCCCGACCCGGATCGCTCAACCTCATCGCAACCGATTGGGCACGGTCAGATCCCGTGGCAGCCTTCGAGGCTGCGGGCGCCCTCGCGGACTCGCAACTTCGCGAGAACGTGGAACGCGCCGTGGTGTCGGAATGGATGCGCAACGACCCCGATGCCGCGCTGAATTGGGTACTGGCCCTGCCAACCTCAAGCCACCGGGAGGCGATCGCGACCGCGTTGAATACCCTGGCACGAACCGACTACAAGGCTGCCTTGGACACCCTGGTCGACTTGGGCGATCGCATCCTAGTCGAGCGGCTTAGCTTGCGCATGGCCTGGAACTGGGGAACCTCCGAACCGCGAGCAGCATTCGACTGGGCGGTCGCGGAAACCTCGTCGCAGATGCAGGTCGAGTTGATCCACCCCGTTATGTCTACGATCGCCCGTACGGCACCGGAAGACGCCATTTCGCTCGCATCCCGCCTCGACGACGCGCTGCAGCGCGCCGCCGCGTTCAGGAGCGTCTTCGCGACCTGGGCGCAGAGCGATGTGCGCGCCGCCGCCCGATGGATAGAGGCATCGCCCCAACCACCAAGTGACGCCGCCTACCAGCTCATCCCCGCATATGCCAAGCTGGATCCGGAAGAAGCGTTCGATTGGCTCATGTCCCTGGATGCTTCCCAACACTGGCACGTCGATCGGCTGATCACCGAAACCGCCAAGGAGTCGCCCGGCCGGGCGAGGCAGCTCTTTGGCCGCATACCCGATGGGCCTACCAAGGAAAGAGCCGCCAAACAACTCGTAACCGGATGGATCAGGGTGGATCCGCAGGCCGCCGTGGGCGTGATTCCACGTCTGGGAGTGGACGAGACGGACGCCCTATTCAAAAACGCGTTTCGGACCTGGTGCGAATCCGATCCCGAGGCGGCCACCGCATTCCTGGGTCGGGTACCCAATGCGTCACGGGACTCGGCCATCATGGGAATCATCGACCATGCCCTGTCGCGCGGCAACGACGTGGCGTTGGCGGAGCGGATGTACAACCGCCTTACGAGCGACGACATGCGGCGAGAAGCTGCGGCAACCTTGCACTCGAGGTTGCGTGTTGTCGATCCCGAACGGGCGAAGCGCTACGGGGGGTGAACTGCCAGGGGCGATGGCATGATCCGGTGACCAAGGGGGCGACCAATCCGCCAGCGCCGACCCGACCAGGCGTTACTTGTCCTGGCTCATCATGAAGGCGTTGCCTTCGGGGTCCGTGAGGTCGGCCAGGTAGATGCCCTCGTCCCCTCGGTCTTCCGGTTCCGAACGGAGAATGCCACCGCCGCGCACGACGGCCGCGCACGCCGCGTTGATGTCCCGGACGGTGAACGAAAGGCCCGTCGCCCGGAACTCGCCCGAGCCGCCCCCGTGAAGCGCCACAATCGACGTCCCGTAGGAAAGTTCACTCCACCACGGCGACTGCACCCGCACTTCGAGCCCGATCACGTCACGGTAGAAGGCAACCGCCCGTTCCATATCCTGAGCTGAAATCAGGAACTTGGTTCCCAACAGCCCGCACTGTCCGGTTTCGTCGCGAGACGCCATAGCCTGTACCTCGAACATCGCAAACACCAACAACAATACTCAAGCTCGCCCGTATCAACCAAGGTCCGCTAGCGGTTTCGCCGGCTTTGTGCAGGCCTTCCCGAAGTCCCATATTCGTTGACTTGGCAACACCCAAGGTCTACGTTCAGGTTAGACATCCGCATCGGGGGGATGCGACATGGAACACACTCTAGGAAAAGCACGCTACTTCTCACTTCTCGCAACAGCCGGTACCTTCGCCGGCCTACTCTGCACGATGGCCGCACGGCCCGCCATCGCTGAACAAGAATCCGGGGACGATTCCCGCATCGAGGTCATCATCGTGACCGCGGAAAAGCGCGAGGAGTCCGTTCTCGAAGTACCGCTCACGATGACCGCGTTCAGCTCGGAGATCATCAGGGAACTCGGCATGACCGGCGAGGAGGACCTCGAGCAACTGGTGCCGGGTTTGCAGTTCGGCTACGACTCCGAGGGCTATGGCGTCGCGATGCGCGGCATCGGCACGCAGGTCGCCGTACAGAGTCAGGCCGACCAGGCCGTCGCCTTCTACGTGGACGGCGTGTACAGCTACAAGACCTACGGCACGGCGCTGAACATGTTCGACTTGGAGCGCATCGAGGTCGCCCGGGGACCCCAGGGCACGTTGAACGGTCGGAACTCCATTGCGGGTTCCGTCAGTTTCGTGAACAAGCGGCCCTCCGACGAGCCGGACATGAACGTGTTGGTGGAATACACGGACCAGGTGACGCAGCGCTACGCCCTCGCCTTCGGCGGCCCGATGAACGAGAACGTAAGCTACCGGTTGACCGCCAGCTACTACGAGGGCGACGGTACCCAGGAGAACCTCGGCAGCGGCGGCGACTACGGTGCGCCCGACCAACTCCAGTGGTCTCCGCAGCTTCGCTTCACGAACGACAAGGTCGACGTCAACCTGCGCTATTCGTCCCTGCGCGATCAAGGCTCCGCGCGATCCCGCGTCTCGGTTACCGAAGAGGACCGCAGCGTCGCCAAGGTGCTGCTGTTCGGCTTCTGGGAACAGCCGAACGACTGGTTCCTGTACGACAAACCCGTGCCTTCCGTAGCGGATTGCCCGCCCGGGCAGTACACGGAGTTCGGCGGCATCTGCAGCGAATTGAGGAACAAAGTGCTGAGCAACCGCGCCAGCAAGCAGGACAGCAGCGCGAAACGCTGGTCCTTGAATGCCGACTACGAGCTGACCGATGACCTCACGCTGCGCTACACCTACGGAGAGAACGAGTCGCACACCTTCGGCACGCAGGACCGGGACGGTACGGACCGCGTACCGAGTGCCGCGGATCCCTCGATTCCGGCAGACCTGACCGATCCGGCCGACATCCAACGCTGGGTCGACGAGGGCGGCGAGTTCCGGGACCTCGAAGACGGCTGGCTCGAAGACGACGTCGAGTCATCCCACGAAGTCCAGGTGTTCTCGAGCTTCGACGGCCCGTTCAACTTCGTCGCCGGCATCTACACCTACGAGAACGACTCCAGCTGGCGGGACCGCCAGCACGACTGGGCCGATCCGTTGTTCACGACCGACGCCGACGAGGCGGCAACGTCGCTCGACCTGAACCGGGACGGCGTCGCCGACTTCAGTTCCTGCCAGGATTTCCTGGACAACTTCGTGTTGGCCGAGGACGACGAATCGACCCCCGACCTCGTCGAGGGCCTCGGTGAAAGCCCGACGGTATGGACGCACTGTCCACCCGGCAACGATCATACTTTCGACCGGGGCGGCGGCGCGGGATCCACTCAGGGCACCGACGCGGTGTTCGTCAACGCGGAATACCGGTTGAACGCGAGTTGGCAGGTCTCCGGTGGCCTGCGCTGGACCAAGGACGAGAAAGCGGTGATTCCGTCGATCAGCGGCGACCACGGCGTCGGCGGCCTGCTCGACGACATCGAACGCGACCAGCGTCTCACCGACATGCCGTGGGGCGGCGTTCCCGTGTACTTCCAGTACGTACTCACGGCTCGGGACGCCAGCTGGAGCCAGACCATCGGCCACGTCAGCGTCGAATACACGCCGCGCGAGAACCTGCTCTACTACGGTCGCATCTCCACGGGATTCCGGGCCGGCGGCTTCAACCAGATCGAGGACGAGGACACCGAGGAGTTGATCGCCCTCGGTGCGATTCCCAAGGACTTCCCCGGTTCGGAACTCGTCAACTACGAAGTGGGCATCAAGGGCCTGTTCCTCGACTCCCGGCTGCTGTTGACCGCGGGTGCGTATTTCGACGACTACGACAAATACCACCTGAAGGCGACGCAGTACATCGGCGCGGGCGCACGGGGAAACCGCGAGGAGCCCTTCACCGACTACACGGACGCCTTCGACGGCACGGAGATCTGGGGTTTCGAGGCCGAGTGGACCTTCCAGATGAACGAGAACTGGCGTGTGTCCGGGTTCTACAACTACCTGGATTCGTCGGTGGGTCCGCATTCCGCGTTCTTCCAGGACGACCGCGACGAAGAACGCGAGACCTTCATCCACACCTACATCGACCGCGACACCGGCATGCAGATGACGTCGGAACTGGAGCTGCCTCGGGATGTGACGGGCAACACGTTGCCCCAGCAGCCCGCCCACAAGATGGCGATGACCCTGATGTTCTCCGACATGACGGGCATCGGCCCGGTGACGGCGCTGACCACCTGGAGCTACACCGGGAGCCGCTGGTCGGACATCGGCAACGTGCCGTACCAGAAGATCCACGGGTACGACCGCTGGGATGCGCGCATCAGCTGGGAGCCAAAGCCGGACTGGGAGATCACCGGCTACGTGCAGAACATCATGGACGAGATCGGCATCCAGGAATTCGCCTACGCCAACGTCTGGCTCACCGAGCACCGCCAGATCGGCGTGCAGTTCCGGTGGCGCCCCGACATGACGCGATAGGGTCACCCGCGCTCCCTCGAGCGCAGGGGCCGACATGAGGGTGTTGCGCTGGCTTGTCTGGCTGCCAGCCCTCGTTGTCGGTTGTGGCGGCGGCGGGTCGGGGTCCGCGCCGCCACCACCGCCGTCGCCGACGGCCCCCGTGACGCCTCCACCCGTAGCCGAAGGCGACGGGCTTGTCTTCGAGCGCTACACGGCGACCCCGTTCAGCCGCTCGTTCGGCAACGTGGTCACGCAGATGTCCGACTCGGAGCTCTTGAGCGGTGGCCTCGCGGCCGCCGACGTGGACGCCGACGGCGACGTGGACTTCTACGTCGTCGGCGGCAACCAGGCGCCCAATCACTTCTACCGCAATCGCGGCGACGGCACGTTCAAGGAGGTCGGCAGCGAACTCGGCCTCGACCTCATCCACTGGGGAAGCGGCCCGGCCTTCGGCGACATCGATGGCGACGGAGACCTGGACCTGTTCGTCGGCGCCGTCGTCGGCGACCCGCACCACGTTTTCGAGAACCGGCTCGACGAGTCCGAAGCGCAATTCGTCGACATCACCGAGACATCCGGCATCCGGTTGACCTCGATGAACACGGTCTCCGCGACGTTCTTCGACTACGACCGGGACGGATTCGTCGACCTCTTCCTCACCCACTGGAGCAACCACTACGACGCGGGCGCGGACACCGAGACCGTCTGGCGCAACAACGGCAACGGCACGTTCACGAACACCAGCATCGAGACCGGAATCGCCGCCGCCCTGGTCGAACAGAACACCGATTGGACGTTCACCCCGAACTTCAGCGACATCGACGACGACGGCGACGGCGACCTCCTGATGGCGTCGGATTTCGAGGAGAGCCAGATCTTCCTCAACAACGGCGACGGCACATTCAGCAACATCACCGATCAGGACGTCATCATCGACCAAGCCGGCATGGGTGCCGCGGTCGGCGACTACGACCGGGACGGCGACATGGACTGGTTCGTCACCTCCATCTACAACCTCGACGTGGATGGGGGGCGCGAGTTCGGCAACCGTCTCTACCGCAACGACGGCGACGGGGTGTTCCGGGATCTAACCATGCCAGCCAAGGTGGACGATGGCGGCTGGGCATGGGGTGCCTGCGCGGCGGACTTCGACAACGACACGAACGTCGACATCCTGCACGTCAACGGCTGGGACGTCGTGGAAGGCAAGGACTACCGCAACGACCCCATACGGTTTTTCTACAATACCGGCCCCGGCAACGTCATCTTTCGCGAACGCGCCCGCGACGTCGGCCTGACCAACGCCTCCCAGGGCCGGGGCGTCGCCTGCTTCGACATGGACCGCGACGGGGATGTCGACGTGTTGATCTCCAACAACTCGGGCGCGAACGTGGTGCTCTACCGGAACGAGTCGACGAACGACAACCACTACCTCGGCATTCGTCTCGAGGGGGCCGCCCCCAATCACCTCGGGATTGGGGCACGCATCACCGTGACCACGGCGGACGGCACTCAGATCCGCGACCTCGGCGGACGCAACAACTACGTTTCGCACGATCCCCTCGAGGTTCACTTCGGGCTCGCCGAGGCAACCGCGGCCGATGTCGAAGTGCGCTGGCCCGATGGCACCACGTCAACGATGACCGGTGTGTCGGTCGACCAGCTACTCACGATTCGCCAGCAGGCGACCAACCTCCGCCTCGTCGTGCTGCACGGTGACGGCGACGGCGTCTACGATGCCGGCGACGACGTCACGGTGGACGCGTCCGCAGCCGCCGAGGACTACTACTTCTCCCATTGGTCGAGCAGCGGCGGCGGACTTTTCGCGAACGCTCGCGCCTCGAACACCACGTTCACGATGCCCGCGTCGACCGTCACCGTCACGGCACACTACCTGCCCGGTGTGTCGCCCGACGCCGAGGTTTCCGCTGCCCGGCGCTGGATCGAGGTGCTGCTGCAGGCGATCCGCAACGATTACGCGCGACCAACTGTGCACGCCCGCAACCTGTTCCACGTGTCCGCCGCCATGTACGACGCCTGGGCCGCCTACGACCAATCCGATACCGCCGCAAGCCCCTGGTTGCTTGGCCGAACCCGGGCCGGTTCACGATGTGCCCTCGACGATTTCCCCACCCCCGCGGACGTCGAAGCGGCGCGGCGCACGGCTTTGAGCTATGCGGCGCACCGGTTGATCCGGCATCGGTTCGACGCATCGCCCGGGACCAGTGCAATCCGCCGCGACGCGACTGCCTTGATGGGCCACTTCGGCTACGACGTGGACTACGCCGAGACGGATCTCGACTTCGGTGCGGCCGCCCTCGGCAACCACCTCGGCCAGTGCTACATCGACTTCGGCCTCGTCGACGGCGCCAACGAGGCAAACGACTACGCCAACATCGCCTACGAACCCGTCAACGCGGCCCTCGAACCCGAAAAGCCGGGCAACCCCAATATCACGGATCTGAACCGTTGGCAGCCCCTCGCGCTCGCCGAGTTTGTCGATCAGGCCGGCAACCCCGCCGACTCCGAACCCCAGTTCCTGAGCCCCGAGTGGGGTTCGGTGGTGCCCTTCGCGCTCGTCGAAGAGGATCTCACTCTCCATGAACGCGAGGGCTTCGAGTACCGGGTCTTCCACGACCCGGGACCGCCGCCGATGATCGGCGCGGACGGCGCGGAACACTACAAGTGGTCCCACGCGTTGGTGGCCGTGTGGTCGTCCCATCTCGATCCCGCCGACGGCGTGACCTGGGACATCTCCCCGGCACGCGTCGGCAACATCCAGTCCTACCCCGATGGGTTCGAGGACCATTCGGCTTTCTTCGCCATCGAAGGAGGTGACACCGGCCGGGGCCACACGACGAACCCCGCGACGGGCGAGGCTTACGAACCCCAAGTCGTGCCGAGAGGCGACTACACACGCGTGCTGGCGGAGTTCTGGGCCGACGGCCCGGACTCCGAGACGCCACCGGGACACTGGTTCGTGATCCTGAACGAGGTCAACGACCACCCGCTGCTGGCGCGCCGATTCCGGGGCGAAGGTCCCGTTCTCGGTCTGCTGGAGTGGGACGTGAAGGCCTACTTCGCGCTCGGCGGCACGATGCACGATGCCGCCATCGCGGCATGGGGCGTCAAGGGTTGGTACGACTACGTCCGGCCCATCTCTTCGCTGCGCGCCATGGCCGACCGGGGCCAAGGCACCGATCCAGCGCGCGCTTCCCACCACGTCGACGGGATTCCCTTGCGAGAGGGCTACATCGAGTTGGTGGAAGCCGGCGACGCCCTGGCGGGAACCGACGACGAACACGTGGGCAAGATCAAACTGTTCGCCTGGCGCGGGCCGGAAGCCGTCGCGGATCCGGATACAGACGTGGCCGGCGTCGGCTGGATCCTCGCGGAGAACTGGTGGCCCTACCAGCGACCCACTTTCGTCACGCCGCCCTTCGCCGGCTACGTGTCGGGCCACTCGACCTATTCCCGGGCGGCGGCGGAAGTGCTGACCGCGCTGACCGGCGACGCGTACTTTCCCGGGGGCATGAGCGACTTCGAGATCCGGGCCGACGAGTTCCTGGTCTTCGAAGACGGTCCCTCCGTGGACATGACCCTGCAATGGGCCACCTACCGCGACGCTTCCGACCAATGCAGCCTGTCGCGCATCTGGGGCGGCATCCATCCGCCGGCGGACGACATCCCGGGCCGCCTGATCGGCATCGAGGTCGGCAACGACGCATTCGCACACGCCCAGCGGTACTTCGAGGGCCGCGCCGATTCCGTTCAAGGTCGCATGCCATAATGCCCTGATGGTCGACTTCGGGCGAAATGTAATCGTGTGTTCCGCTTGACTGAGGCCCGCGAAAAAGGCGAACCCGCCGCACCGGGTCCCGGTCCCGACCTCGACGCACGGGAACTCGTTCCCCCGGAACCACTGTCCGTCAAGGAAATCGCCCGATTGCTCCTGCGTACCTGGCCGCACCTCAAGCCCGTGGCGTGGCACGTCGTCGGTTGGTTTTCGCTCGCCATGGTGATCGGGTTGATCGTCGGGTACGTGACGATCACCGGCGTTGACCTGTTGACCAATGCCGTCCTGAACGCCCAAGCCATTGCGCCGCTGCAGCAGCTCGTTCTGATCCTCGACCCCAGCTACGTCGAGGCAGCGGAGCTGACCGCCGATCAGCGTACGACCATTCTCGTCCGCCTCATCCTCTACGGCGTGGCCTTCACGATCCTCATCCGCATGCTGGCGGACGCCCTCGGGGTCGTCTATTGGGAGACGTGGATCGCCCAGGCCATCAACCAGCACCTGCGCGTCAAGATGATCGAGAACGCGGAGCACCTGTCGCTGCGCTACCAAAGCCACGCGCGCACCGGGGACGCGATCTACCGGGTTTTCCAGGACAGCCGCATGATTAGCAACGTCATCTCGACCATCATCCTCGATCCGCTCGAGCAAGGCGCCGCGATGCTCGGCGCGTTCGTGATCATCTGGTTCTTCAGCCCGGTCCTTGGGACCGTCTTCACCATCGCGGCGATACCGATCTTCCTCGTCGTCGTATGGTGGACGCCGCGCATCCAGCGGCTGTCGTGGCTGTCCCGCCAGTCGAACAGCGATGTCACATCGCGCATCCAGGAGGTGGCGGCGAGCATCCGCGTGCTGAAGGCCAACCAGGCGGAGGACCTCGCCGAGGCCCGGTTCGACCGGGACTCGCGCGCGGCTCTGGACTACGCCTACCACCTGCGCCTCGAGATCATGCTGTTGCTAATCGTCATCACGACGATCGCCGCCGTCACGCTGATCGGGGCGGACTACCTGATGGCAGACTGGACGGTTGCGGGCGATCCCACGTTCCTGGGCGGCGTCTTCGCATTCATCCTCACCTTCACGATCTGGAACTTCGGCGCTTTCGAAGCCGCCCGGGAGAACAACGAGGAGTTGATCGGCAAGTACAACTTCCTGTTCGTGACCTGGGTGCGGGCCATCGACATGGCGATGGGCCTCAACCGCGCCTTCTACCTGCTCGATCTGAAGCCGGGTGTGGCGGAGCGGGAAGACGCCGTGCCCATGCCGGCGCCCATCGACGAGATCCGCTACGAGGGGGTCTCGTTCGCCTACGATGCCGACGTCCCCGTACTCACCGACGTGAACATGACGGCCCGCACCGGAACGATCACCGCCATCGTGGGTGCCACCGGTGCCGGCAAGTCGACGCTGATGTCGTTGCTGTTGCGTCTATACGATCCCGATGCCGGCAGCATCCGCATCAACGGCACCCCACTCGACGATCTCACGATTGACAGCATCCGCGCCAACACCGCCATCGCGCTGCAGCAGAACGTCCTGTTCGCGACGACGGTGGCGGAGAACATCAGCTATGCGACGCCAGGCATCACCCGGGAGGACATTCGACGCGCCGCCGAGGTTGCCTGCGCCGACGCCTTCATCGCCGAGATGGCGGACGGCTACGACACCGAACTCGGGGAACGGGGCGGCAAACTGTCCACGGGGCAGCGCCAGCGGCTGTCAATCGCCCGGGCTCTCGTTCGCAACACGCCCATCCTGATCCTCGACGAACCCACCGCCTCGTTGGATGCCGAAACCGAACACGAGGTGCTGGCCAACTTGGCCGACTGGGGCCGGAACCGGGTGGTGTTCGTCATCACACACCGGCTATCCACCATACGCAGCGCGGATCAGATCGCGTTCCTGAAGGACGGCCGGGTCACCGAAGTCGGCACCCACGACGACCTGATGGCCCAGATCGACGGCGACTATCGGCGTTTCGTGGCCGAAGAGACCCGGAGTACGCCGCCATGAGCGACACCGCGTTGGATGCTCGAACACGGACGCCGGAGCGGTTCGACGACCGGGTCGACCTCAATCCCAGGATCACGAACCGCGAAGCATTCCGCATCGTCGGCCGCTCTCTCGGCTACCTGGCAAGGGTGAAGGGGCTCTTCACCGCCAAGGTCGTGTTTTCGCTGATCGCCCTGATCCCCGGGCTGCTGGCACCCTGGACCGCGAAGATCCTGATCGACCAGGTGATCCTCCAGGAACCCTTCAACGACGACGAGGTGCCGTTCCCGCCTTATTTCCAGCCCATCGTCGACTACCTGCGCGACATGGCACCGATGGAGATCATGCTCTCCCTGACCGTGCTGTTCGTCGGACTCCTGGTGGTCTTCGGCCGCGGCGGCCTCGGCATACCGCTGGAACAGGGGCGGGACAGCGCCACCATCTCGGAGGGCAAGCTGTCCGACGGCGGCAGTGGGATGTCGGGCCTGCTCGGCGCCATCGAACTCCTGGTCAACATCCGCCTGAGCCAGCGTCTGGCCAACGGTTTCCGCACCCTGCTGTTCCGCCGCCTGACCCGGCTGCCGATGCAGACCATCGACGACCACCGCATCGGCGACTCCGTCTACCGGGTGATGTACGACGCGCCCGATCTGCCCAGCGTCTGTTATTCGTTCACCCTGGCGCCTTTGTTCACCGTCATCGGCGCCCTTGCCGCGCTATACCAGATGGCCGCTACCTACAGCACGGTCGCGCCGGAACTGATCTGGGTCTCGCTCGCCATGTTTCCCATCGCGCTCCTGGTGACGATTCCGTTCTCGGCCTTCGTGCGCCGCATCCAGCAGTCAAGCCGCGCCGCCGGTACCGCGACCACGAACGCCATCGAGGAGAGCATGAGCAACCTTCATGCCGTGCAGAGCCTCGGCGGCATGGACCGCGAAACCGAACGCGTAGAGTCCCGCAGCCGCGAGTCGTTCCGCCGTTTCCGGCACGTGGTGTTGACGGGCATCGGCGTGCGTTTCATCGGTTGGGCACTCGGCGGGGCGCTGTCGATCTACGTGTTGGTGACCGTCGCCATCAACGTCATCGGCGACATCATGACGCCGGGCGACTATTTCGCCTTGATCGGCCTCGCCGGCACCATCGGCGGTTCCGGTGTCGGCCTCGGCATGATCTGGATCGGCGTGCAATCGGACGTCGCCGCCGTGCGCCGGGTGTTCTTCTTCCTCGACATGGCGGTGGAGCAACCCGCGCCGGACCGGAAGTCCCTCGCGATCCGCCAGGGTGTCAGCTTCGAGCGTGCCGGGCTCCGCTATCCGAACGGCCACCGGGCGCTCTCGAACGTCACCTTGTCCCTGGGCCTCGGTGAACTGGTGGCGTTCGTCGGACCCACCGGTGCCGGCAAGACCAGCCTCGCCTACCTGATCCCGGGCTTCTACGCACCAACCGAAGGCCGCGTGAGAGTCGACGGCCGGGACATCCGCGACATCGATCTCGAGTCGGTGCGCGCCGAGGTGTCCTACGTCTTCCAGGAGCACCTGCTTCTGAACGAGTCGATTCGCGGCAACCTTCTGCTCGCGAACCCGGCGGCCACGGAAGCGGACATCCGCGATGCCTGCGATGCGGCCGAGGCGAGCGAGTTCATCGAACGCTTGGCCGACGGCCTCGATACGCGGCTCGGCCAATCCGGCGACACCTTGAGCGTTGGCCAAAAGCAGCGGCTGTGCATCGCCCGGGGCCTCATACGTAACACCCGGGTTCTGATTCTCGACGAACCAACGGCCGCACTCGATCCCGAGACCGAGAATTCGTTGGTCCATGCGCTGCGTCGCGCGACCGAGGGACGACTGGTGATCGTCATCGCGCACCGCCTCTCGACGATCCGCCAAGCCGACCGAATCGTGTTCCTGGACAATGGCGAGATCCGCGAAGTTGGCACCCACGAGGCGATGATGGCCGACCCGGCGAGTCCCTATCGACGGTTCGTAGAATTGCAGGGCGGATCGTCTTCATGAATCGCAAAGGAGCAAGCAATGATTTTTAGCGGATGGGACACCCCTCTGGCTCTCCTGCAAATGGAAGTCGTGCAACGAGAGTACGAGGGCCATCGCGTGCCCCAAGACCTGAAGGAACGGATTACCGCGCTGGACGTCGAACGAGACGCGATGAACTTCGAAGGGGCGAACACTCTCTACGGGGCGCTCGACGAACTGCCGAAGGATCCTGAATTCCCCTACGTCCAGCCCAACGACCTGGAGGGTATCCGTCGGGAACGTCCGGCGGGTCCGAGGCAAGTCGGCACCGTGGCCGACGCCGACCTCTTGGACCGATTCCATGCCGCGTGGACGGGACGCGCCGCAGGCTGCGCCCTGGGCAAGCCGGTCGAGGGCATGGGCATTCGCGGTCAACGGGGCATGGGTGGGCGCCAAGCCATCCGAACCTACCTGGAAAACCGACGGCAGTGGCCATTGGACTACTACTTCAGCGGCACCGACGTGGGCGACAACCTGCGGATTGCCTGCCCCCAGTCCCAGCGCGAGAACATCGCTTTCATGGAACCGGACGACGACATCCACTACACCCTCATCGCCCTGCATGTACTCGAGGATTACGGTCCCGGCTTCACGTGGCGCAACGTGGCCACCGCCTGGAACAGGAGCCTGCCCTACTACGCGATCTGTACCGCCGAAGCCCAGGCAATCATGAACTACAACAATGCCGTTCCCAGGAAGGCGCGGTCGGACTGGGTTACACCCGAATACACCAGCACCAACCGGAACCCCTACCGGGAGTGGATCGGTGCCCAGATCCGGGCCGACGGCTGGGGCTACGCCTCGGCCGGCAATCCCGAACTGGCCGCGGAATTCGCATTCCGGGATGCCTGCTGGACACACCGGGCCAACGGTATCTACGGCGAGATGATGTTCGCCGCCATCATCGCTGCGGCATTCGTTGTCCGAGATCCCATCGAGCTGGTCAACATCGGCCTCTCGGAGATCCCGCAGAACTGTCGACTCGCCGAGGCTTGCCGCGCCGCATTGGCGCAGGTGTCAAGCTGCGACGGTTTCGACGGCTACATGGACTGGGTCGAAGAACACTACGGGAACCTGAGCGGCGTCCACACGGTCAACAACGCCCTGGTCGTGATCGGCGCCATGATCTTTGGCCAAATGGACTTCCACGCCTCGACCTGCCGTTCCGTGGAGGGCGGCTGGGACACGGACTGCAATGGCGCCACCTGTGGTTCCATCGTGGGGGCCGCCAACGGTGCCATTGTGCTGAATTCCTCCCTGGTGCCACCGTTGAACGACACCATCAAGCCCAAGGTGATCGGGTTCCAGGAAGTCAGCATGACCGAACTGGCGGAGCGGACGTTGGCAGTACACAAGGCAGTCGCGAACGCGTAGCTCGGCACCCGGGCGCTGCCTTGGCGCTCCGGTGAACGCGAGCATGACCTGCATCCGCCCCTGGTGCGCGGAACGACGCTTCGTAATTCTGGGTGAACTCTCACGTTCAGTCGCGTCGAGTCAGCCTTGACTTGGTGTGTGTGTTTCTTTAGACCAAGCATTAGTCCATGCATCCGTCTGCCCAACGGTGGCTCCTGCCTAGCGAGCGGAATCGCGTGTCGTGGCAGGGGGGAAGAGAAGCGCTATGCCGGCATGGACATTGGCGAATCCGCCGGTTACGCGCCGAACTCCGTGAAGTTGCCGTTCCGTTAGACGGGCAAGGGCGATTTTGGGGAACGCCTACACGGAGAGAAACCATGAAGAGTCTGCAGATTCTCGCATCGACGGCGTCGTTAGGGTTCGCACTGGCGCTAGTCGGCTTGCCGGCCTACTCGCAGGACGAGACCGAATCCGACGCCGAGGAAGAAGGCGGCGGCTACATCGAAGAGGTCGTGGTCACCGGCGAACGGGGGGAGACCAACGTGCTCGACCGGGCCATGACGGTCACCGGCTTCAACGTGGAGTTGATCCAGAAACTGGGCATGCAGAACGCCGATGACCTGGAGGTCCTCGTCCCGGGTCTTCAGAAGGGCAACCGGAGCCAGGGTGCCGGCAAGAACGAGGACGGCCACTACGACATGCGCGGTGTCGGCAACGACCGGGCCATCAACTTCTTCCAGGATACCTCCGTCGCCTTCTACGTCGACGGCGTATACACGGACCAGAGCTATTCGACCGACAGCATGTTCGACATGGAGCGGGTCGAGGTGGCGCGAGGGCCGCAGGGCACGACCGGTGGCAAGGCGGCGATCGCCGGCGCCATCAGTCTGTGGTCGCGCAAGCCGACGGACGACTGGGACATGCGCATGAGCGCGGAGGTCACCGACATCTCGACGCAGCGCCTGCAGGTCGCCTTCGGCGGGCCGATCGCGGATTCCGGGTTCAGCTATCGCCTCGGACTCGAGACCTATACCGGCGACGGGATGATCGAGAACGTCTACGACGGCGCCGAAGCCCGCGATGCCGGCGAATACGATCGACTGCTCTGGAGGCCGAGTCTGCGCTGGAAGAACGACCGCTTCGACATTACCGCCCGCTATTCCAAGCAGACGGACAAGGGCACGCCCTGGGCATCATTGCCATTGGGCGCCCGGGACACGGTCAACGAGTTCCTCCTGGATCGCAACGGCAACCCCGCCTTGTGGACGGACCGGCTCACCGGGGAGCAGATACCGCAGACGAATCCATTCTACGGTGCCGACGCCGCGCCATCGGTCGCCAACTGTTCCAACATCAACAACGATGGCACACGGGACGAGTTCGGCATCATCTGCGACCCCGACGAGTTGCAATGGAAGGTGGCGTTCAACGCACCGATCAGGCAGGACAGCTTCGCGGAAAACGCCTCGTTGGAGGCGATATTCGCCCTAACCGACAACCTCGATGTGACCTACAAGTTCGGCTATCACGATGTCGTCAACGACAACCTGAACGACGGCGACCAGCTACCCCGCGAGGGCGGCGGGGTTTGCCCGCCCAATCACCCGAAGGTGTTGGGCGGCATGCTGCAGGCAGGCCAGACCAGCCGGTACTGCGCCCTGGATGGTGGCGGCAACGGCTCGTTCAACGACCAACGAGTCAACTACATCTTCACATCCGAGCAGACGAGCCATGAAGTCACGCTGACCTCGCACTATGAAGGCCCGTTCAATTTCACGGTGGGTATTACCACCATGGAAGGCGACGAGCCGAACAACTACAGAAACCTGCAATTCAGTTCGGGCACCCGGGGCGTGCCCACCAACGACTGGCTGTATACGGATAGCTCGGCTGCCTGCCAGGCGGTGATCGAGTCCCTGTATGGGCCGGGGGGCAGCTTGAGCGGCGGTCAGAACTGGCTGTTTCGCGATGTCTATACCAGCGCCGAAGGGAAAGCTCGCTCTGCGCAACACCGAACCGTGTTCGCCTGCCCGGGCGACCCGGGACTCGTGAACTATTCGCTCTCCGGTGCCGGGAACTTCCATGCGAATCTGAACGGCCAACGGAATGCATTCTGGGGATCGATGGAAAGGGAGTCCATCGGGGTCTATTTCAACGGCGAATACATGCTGAACGAGACCTGGACGTTGTTCGGCGGTGTACGCCACGACAACGACGATAAGGGAATCACCCAGCAGGCCAACGGCACCGCCTTCGGTCTTTCAGGTGTGGATTTCTCGCCCTGCAACCACACCTCCACCTGCGAAGATGCGATCGCGTTCGTCCAAGTCAGTGTGCGCGACGCCGAGATCTTTCCCGGCAAAGCCAAAGAGACGTGGAGCGACACGACGTGGAACGTCGGTGCGCAGTATCGTCCCAATGACGATGTCATGATCTACGCACGCCTCTCCACCGGCTATCGTCCCGGTGGGAACAAGGGGAGCTGGGGCCTGACTCAACCGCCCTTCTTCTTCGAATCCGAGCAGGTGACCAACTATGAAATCGGCGCGAAGGGGCTTTACTTCGACAGATCGGTTCAGTTGTCCTCGACGGTTTTCTACCAGGACTTCGACAGTTACTGGGTGGTCGCTGGCCGCTTCAAGACCGACGCGGAAATCGAGGCTGATCCGCTTGGCGGCGTGACCACGCGATCGACCAACGCCATCGAAGGTACGACGATCGCCGGCGTCGAACTCGAAGGCGCATGGCGGATGACCGATCGCTTCTCCCTGCGCGGGTTCTACAACTACCTGGATACCAACATCGGCCCCTACCTCTCGATCTACCCCTTCGGGCTCCCCGGCATACAACCCGGGTGGCAGTTCTACGAGTACACGGACGTCAATGGCGAAACCCAGGTTCACACCTACTGGGGAACGGGTATCGAGATCGAGTTCGACGGCAAGCAATTGCCGAACTCGCCCAAGCACAAGACCTCGCTAACGCTCGCCTACGATGTACCAATCGCCGCGGACTGGGGCAGTCTGGAACTGCTGACGATCATGAACTACCGCAGCAAGAAGTACGTGGAACACGGCAACGTCGAGGCGTACGCGGTGTCCGAGTACACCCGTTGGGACCTGAGGGC
>VXYL01000029.1 GCA_009846005.1 Gammaproteobacteria bacterium
GCGCGGTGGGGCGCCTACGCGGTCTCGAAGTTTGCCCTCGAAGGGCTCATGGAGGTACTCGCCGACGAGACGGCGGGCGCGGGCCGCATTCGGGTCAATTCGTTGAATCCAGGGGCGACGAGGACCGCGATGCGTGCCGCTGCCTATCCGGAGGAGGATCCCGCGACGTTGCCGCCGCCGGAGGACCACATGGGACTCTATCTCTACCTCATGGGGCCCGATTCGAAGGGCATCACCGGCCAACGTTTCGACGCGGCTGCATGGGCGAGACCTCACTGATCGACCGTCGCCGGTAGCCCCTTGGATACACACCAGGTGTAGGTCGAAACTCACGCCAGTTTCAGCCATTGCCCACAGATTCCCTGAAGCGCGATCCGCGAACATGGCGGTGTGCTACCGTTCATTCACGAACCTACGGAGACCGCCCATGGCCGAAGGTGGCTTGGCGTTGCCGATGCAGCCCGGTTCGACCTGCGATCCGCGTTGGCGTGCCCAGTTGGAGGCACTCCTGGCGCTGGACGAGCGCAGTCTGCCGAGTTCGGACGACGAACCGATGGCTGACAGCGACACGCAGCTTTGGCCGTTGACCTACTCGATTCATGCCATCGCGGCGCGGTTCGCAGATCGGGAGGATGTCTACGTCAGCGGTGACCTGTTCGTTCACTACGTGGCTCGCAGGGAAGCCGGTATGCCGGTGCACGGCCAGATCGCGCCGGACGTGCTGGTGGTGTTCGGGGTAGAGGATCGGGTGCGGGATTCGTACGTGGTCTGGCGGGAGGGAAAGCCGCCGGACTTCGTGATGGAAATCTCATCGAACCGGTCGTGGCGGCGCGACCGAATCGAGAAGCGCACCATCTACGAGGCCATGGGGGTCAAGGAGTACTTCATCTACGACCCCCGCGAGAAGTTCCGGCCGCCACGCCTCATCGGACTGCGACTTCAGCAAAGTCGGTACCGTGAGATTCCCTTCGAGCCCATGCCGAACGGCAAACGGGGCCTTCGGAGTACGACGCTGGGCTTGTACGCCCGCGTGGACGGCGGTGGCCGGCTGCGTTGGTTCGACCCGACAGGCGGCGGCTACTTGCGCACCTACGAGCAGCTGGATCGGGAACGGCGGGACGCCGAGCAGCGTCAGCGGGCGGCCGAAGCCGAATTGGCCCGGTTGCGTGAGGAACTCCGGCAGGGCGGGCGAAACGACTGAGCCGCCGTAGGGGCGACCCTTGTGGTCGCCCGCTCGCGGGTGTGTTCACGGCGACGGGACGGGACAGGCCCGTCCCCTACGCCAAGCTTGGATACGGAATCAGCATCGACCGCGACGGTTGTTTGCGCCGGCTGGGCTGGTCCGGCGCCAGGCCGATGATGGCACGTAGCTTCGCGACGTCGGCGGCCCCCATCTCTTCCCAAGCTCCCCTCGGCAGCCAGGCAGGCAGGATCACCGGCCCGTAGCGCACGCGCTTTAGGCGGTTCACGGTAACGCCCTGGCTGGCGAACAGGTCGCGCACTTCGCGGTTGCGGCCCTCCATGAGCACCACGTGGTACCAGTGATTGGTACCCGAGCCATCGTAGTAGCGAATGTCGCTGAAAGCCTCGGTGCGACCGCCCACGTCCACGCCGCTCCTGAGGCGTGCGAGTGCGTCGTCATCCAGCAGACCGGCGACCCGTACCGCGTATTCCCGATCGATGCCCGTGCTTGGATGGCTGAGCCGATGCGCCAAGGCGCCGTCGTTGGTGAACAGAAGAAGCCCCGTCGTTTGCAGATCCAACCGCCCGACGGAAATCCAGCGACCGGTCCTTAAGCCCGGCAGGTCCTCGAACACCGTCGATCGGCCCTCGGGGTCTCGGCGCGATACGATGACGCCGGCGCGCTTGTTGAGGGCGATGACGCGGCAGCTTGCACCGGACGCCTTGGCCACCCTGTGCCCGTCGACGACGATGTCGTCGGTGTCGGCTACGCGCGTTCCGACCCCCGCGACTTGCCCGTTTACCGTCACCCGACCGGCGGCTATCCATCGCTCCATCTGCCGGCGAGAGCCGAAGCCCTTGTCGGCGAGTGTCTTTTGCAGTTTCTCCGTCATGGATGGAGCTCTCGGCTAGGGAGCGCGAGCGGTTTGCCCCTGGCAGGAAAGAGCCGGCGGCTAGACGCCTTCAGCGATCCGGGCGATCGGCCGGGCGTGGCAGTTGGATGATCTCGGCCACCGGCCGGGGACGTGGCGCTTCGGCCTTTTCCTGGTCGGGACTCTCCTCGTCCCCGGTCTCCTGCGTTAGCGTAGCGTGGTCGAGCGCAGGCTTCATCAAGGACTCGATCTCGCCCATCGGGGGCAGATCGTCGAGGCTTTTCAGGTTGAAGTAGTCGAGAAACGTGCGCGTCGTTCCGTAGAGCGCGGGCCGTCCGGGGGTTTCGCGTTCGCCGACGACACGCACCCAGCCACGCTCCAAAAGCGTGCGCATGATGGACTGGCTTACGGACACGCCGCGGATTTGCTCGATATCGCCCCGGGTCACGGGTTGGCGATAGACGATCAGTGCCAACGTCTCGAACAACGCGCGCGAGTAGCGCGGCGGGCGTTCCTCGAACAGGCGGCTGACCCAGGGGCTGAATTGCTGCCGCACTTGGAACCGAAAGCCGCTTGCGACGCGGACAAGCTCGAACCCCCGGTTCGCCGTGGCATCGCCAATCGCGTCGAGAGCCACCCGAATTGCCCCTCGCGGATTCTCATCCGGAAGTTCGCCGGGGGCAAACAGCTTGATCAGCCGGTCCAAGCTGACCGGTTCGTCCGCTGCGAGCAGGGTCGCTTCGACGATGCGCTCGATCTGATCAGCCTCCATTACACGTCCTCCCCGGATTCTGCGCCCGTCTCCGCCAGGTGCGCTGTGGGATCTGCTTGCGGGGCGCGAACGTAGATGGGCGCGAAAGGCGCGCTCTGAACCAGGTCGATCAACGCATCGCGGAGCAGTTCCATGAGCGCGAGGAAGGTCACGACGATGCCGCTGCGTCCCTCTTTGAGATCGAACAGGGCGTCGAACGGCACCAGGTCGGGTTGACCGTTGACGCGGGCCAGCACGTCGGTCATGCGCTCACGAACCGACAGTCCCTCGCGTGCAACGGTGTGGCGCTTGTGCAACTCGGCGCGCTTGAGTACGTCCGCCAGGGCGACCAGCACCTCCTTGAGGTCGACGGCGGGATGCGCGTGACGCTTCACCGGGTCCGGCTTCACGGCGTGGGCGGTATGCAGGTCGCGCTCGAGTCTCGGCAGTTCGTCTAGCCGCCCCGCAGCCTCCTTGAGGCGCTCGTAGTCTCTCAAACGCCGAATGAGCGTCTCGCGGGGATCCTCCTCGTCCTCGTCCTCGTCTCCCGGTTGACTAAGGAGCATGCGCGATTTGATCTCTGCGAGCGTCGCCGCCATCACCAGGTACTCGCCCGCGAGTTCGAGTTTCAGCACCTTCATCAAGTCGATGTGGCGCATGTACTGTTCGGTGATCTCGGACACCCGGATGTCCAGGATGTCGATGTTCTGGCGACGGATCAGGTACAGCAGCAGATCCATGGGCCCTTCGAACGCTTCGAGGAACACCTCGAGTGCATCCGGCGGAACGTACAGGTCCGTCGGAAGGTCGCGATACACCTTGCCGCCGACGAGGGCGACGATCTTGTCGTCGCGCCGTTTGGCGTCGTGGAGCCGGTACGTGCCTAGCGGGTCTGTCGTGGGCTGCGGGTCGCCCGCGGTGTCGGGTCGTCGATCTTCGCCGTCGCCCGGGGCCGTCATCGGTGCGCGATGCCCACGGCGGCCTTGACGTCTTCCAGGGTCTCACGCGCCTCCTCACGGGCGGCTTCGGACCCCTCGATGAGGACGGTTCGGACCAGGTCGGGGTTGTTCTCGAACTGCTCGGCACGTTCGATGAACGGTGTCTGCTCGCGGTTGATGGCGTCGATCAACGGCCCCTTGCAGTCGATGCAGCCGATGGTCGCGCGCCGACATCCGTCAGCGGCCCAGGCCTTGGTGTCGTCGTCCGAGTAGATTTCGTGCAGTTCGAACACCGGGCACTTGTCCGGATCGCCCGGATCTTCGCGACGTACGCGCGCCGGGTCGGTGACCATCGTGCGCACTTTCTGCTCGACCACCTCGGGGCTCTCGCGCAGCCGGATTGCGTTGTTGTAGGACTTCGACATCTTGCGCCCGTCGATGCCGGGTACCTGCGGCGCCTCGGTCAGGAGCGCTTGCGGCTCGGGCAGGATTATGCGCCCGCTGCCCTCAAGGTAGCCGAACAGGCGCTCGCGGTTGCCGATGGAGAGGTTCTGCTGCTCGGCCAGCAAGGCCTGGGCGCGGGACAGGGCCTCGGTGTCGCCGCGTTCGAGATAGTCCTTGCGGGCCTGTCGGTACAGGCGGGCCGGTTTCTTGCCCATCTGGGCGATCGCCCGCTCGGCGTGCATCTCGAACTGCGGCTCCCGTCCGAAGATGTGGTTGAAGCGGCGCGCGATCTCGCGCGACAGTTCCAGGTGCGAGACCTGGTCTCCGCCCACCGGCACGTGGCCGGCGCGGTACATCAGGATGTCCGCAGCCTGCAGCACTGGATAGCCCAGGAAGCCGTAGGTGCCGAGATCCCGGTCGCCGAGATTCGCCAACTGGTCCTTGTAGGTCGGCACGCGTTCGAGCCAAGGCACCGGCGTGATCATCGACAGCAGGAGATGCAGTTCCGCGTGTTCCGGAACCTTGCTCTGCACGAAGATTGTCGCCGCCCCGGGGCTCAACCCCACGGCAAGCCAGTCGACCACGGTGTCGAACGTGAACTGCTCGATGTGCTCGGTGTCCTGGTAGCCAGTGGTCAGGGCGTGGTAGTCCGCCACGAAGAAGTAGCAGTCGTATTGATGCTGAAGCTGTACCCAGTTCTTCAGGGCACCATGGTAGTGGCCGATGTGCATGCGACCCGTGGGCCGCATCCCCGACAATACGCGCTGATCGGAGTCGCTGCTGCTCAAGGTTGGTCAGGCTGCCTCTTAACCGTAGGGGACGGGCTCGCCCCGTCCCGAATCGCCGTAGGGGACGGGCTTGTCCCGTCCCGACTCGGGCCGAGCCCCAGGCTGGCGGGGACAAGGCCCCGACGATGCTGTTGCGACGGTCTCTGGGGTTTGCCGCTGTCGTGGAATCATGCCGACGTCAACCGTCGCCCGGCGGACTGGTCCATATGCAGCAGTATAGCGTGGTCAGATATCCAGCGTACCGACGCCTTCCCGCACCACCTGGACGTCGCCGGATGTGAGATCAACGACGGTGGTGGGCTGCACGCCACCGATGCCGCCGTCGACGATGACGTCCACGGCGTGTTCGAGCGTGCCGCGTTCCATCTCCATGTCCGTCAGCGGCAAGCTGGCCCCGGGCAGGAGCGCCGTGGTCGACATGACCGGCTCGCCGAGCGCGGTCAGAATGGCCTGCGCGATGACATTGTCCGGCACGCGCAAGCCGATGGTCCGGCGCTGCCGGTGTACGAGCCGGCGGGGAACCTCGCGGGTGGCCGTGAGTACGAATGTCATGGGCCCCGGCAGGTGGCGCCTGATGATCCGGTAGCTGGTGTTGTCCACGCGGGCGTAGGTCGCCAGTTCGGACAGGTCGCGGCACACCAGGGTGAGGTAGTGGTCCTTGGGCAACTGCCGCAGGGACCGAATCCGGTCCGCGGCATCCTTGTCCCCGAGTCGGCACCCGAGGGCGTAGGTGGAGTCGGTCGGATAGACGATTACGCCGCCGCTGGCCACGATCTCGGCAGCGCGATTGACCAGCCGCGGTTGCGGATGCGTGGGATGGACGACGAGATACTGGCTCAAAGGTCGACGATCGTGCGTTATGATGGCGGCGCATGATACGACAGTGGGGTCGGCCTTTGGCCCCGCCATCAATGTGCTTGGGCAGTATCAGGTTCAACCGCCGCCTACCCGAAAAACTATCTTCCCCGTAGCACCGTGCTTCAGTTCATCGACGTAATGCTGCGCCGTGGCGAGAGGATGCTGTTCGACGGCCTCAGTCTCACGATCCACGCTGGCCACAAGGCGGGGGTTGTGGGGCGCAACGGGATCGGCAAGTCGACGCTGTTCGAGTTGGTTCGGCACCGGCTGCTCCCCGAGGAGGGCGAGGTCCTCTGGCCGAACGCCTGGCGGCTCTCGTGCCTCGAACAGTCGATTGAGCCGTCGCCCCGTTCCGCCCTTGACTTCGTACTGGATGGCGATAACCGGTTGCGATCCATTGAGGCATCCATCGCGAAGGCCGAAAGGGCGGGTGACGACGACGCCCTCGGCCACCTCTACTCCGACTTCGAGGATGTCGGAGGCTACGATGCCCATGCCCGTGCCGGTGAAATCCTCTCCGGGCTCGGCTTTGGCGCGGCCGACTTCGCGAAGCCCCACGGCGCGTTTTCCGGCGGCTGGCGCATCAGCCTCAACCTCGCCCGGGCGTTGATGGCTCCCTCGGACCTTTTGTTGCTCGACGAGCCGACCAACCATCTGGATCTCGACGCGACGCTATGGCTCGAGAACTGGGTGCGCAAGTACGAGGGGACGCTGCTCCTGATCGCCCACGACCGCGATTTCCTCGACCGCAGCATGGGCGAGATCGTGCACTTGGACGACGGCAAGGCCACGGCCTACGCTGGCAACTACAGCGCCTTCGAGCGGCAACGTGCCGAGGCGCTGGAACGCCGGGCCGCGGTGTACAAGAAACAGCAAAGGCGCGTCGCCGAGATCCATGCCTTCGTGGACCGGTTCCGCGCCAAGGCGAGCAAGGCGCGTCAGGCCCAGAGCCGGTTGAAGGAGCTCGAACGGATGGACCTGGTCGCCCCCGTCCACGCCGAACTCCCCTATCGGTTCGCCTTCACCCAGCCGAAGAAGATCTCCAACCCGACGCTCATGTTGGACGATGCGGCGATCGGCTACGACGGCAAGGCCGTGCTCGACGACGTCACATTGCGGGTCTATCCGAACGACCGCATCGGCGTGCTCGGCGCCAACGGCGCGGGCAAGACCACGCTGCTGCGCTGCCTTGCCGGCGAACTAGCCCCGATGGCGGGATCGTCGACTCGCGGCCAACACGCCGCCGTCGGCTACTTTGCGCAACACCAACTGGAGTCGCTGGATCTCGACGCCTCGCCGCTCGACCATTTTGCAGATCCCGAAGGCAACGGGCTGCCGGTTTGGACGGACCAGCGGGTCCGGGACTACCTCGGTGGCTGGGGCTTCCACGGCGACGACGTGGGCCGGCCGGCGCGGACGTTCTCCGGCGGCGAGAAAGCGCGGCTGGTGCTCGCGCTGCTGGCCTGTCGGCAGCCGGCCGTGCTGGTGCTCGACGAACCGACCAACCACCTCGATCTCGACATGCGCCAGGCGCTCGCCATCGCCTTGCAGGAATACCGTGGCGCGGTGCTCCTGGTCTCCCACGACCGGCACCTGCTTAGGCAATGCGCCGACGACTTCTGGCTGGTCGCCGACGGCACCGTTAGCCGTTTCCGCGACGACCTCGACGCGTACACCGCGCTGCGCAGGAAACGCTCGGCCGGCGAGCGTCCAGCCAGCGGCCGCACACGGTCTCGGGACAATCGCAGTTCGTTGAACCGGGAACAGGCGCGCCTCGAACGTCGGCTTGAGCACCTGAACGGCCGCCTCGAGGATATCGACGCGAGCCTCGGCGATCCGGAGGTGCATCGCAGACGCGACGAACTGGCGCGCCTGGTGGCGGAACGTAGCCGCACCGCGGAGGACGTGGAACGGGCAGAGGCGGCTTGGCTAGCCGTTCAAGGGGAAATCGACCGATTGGAGTAACTGGGCAAATCGAAAGCGTCGCCATGGAACGACAGGGCATCGGCGGTGTTGCCGTTGGAGATGCGCTCCGCAAGCGTGTTCAAGACGCGAAGTCGTTCAGGCTTGTCCATCAGTTCGCGGCCTGGCAGCCAAGACCTTGGGACATTTGCGCGTAGCTAGTGAGCGGCACGGCGCACATCCGATTCCAGTCCGCCTTGTCGATGACGGATTGGTTTACCAGGTTCATCATGTCGTCGAATTTTTGTAGCGCGTCGCAGTCGACGACCTCGGGGTCCGCCGCCTTGCGGCGCTGCGGCCAGGTGTGGTCACGGGCGTGGCGCCAGAATTCACTGTTGTAGTTCGAGCCACAGGAATAGTGCCAGCCCACGAACAGGCCGTAGCAGAGCATGTTGCTGATGAGAAATCGATTGACCACCGGAGCGTCCCGCTCAAGGTGCTCTATCGGGCGGTTCAACCGTATCTGAAGGACCATCCCGATCTGCAACTGCGCGGATACGATCGCCGTCGCTTCCAACGGCTCCATGAACGCTGCGGCGTTTCCCACCCGGGCGATCGCGCCGTCGAAGACGCGGCGGTGCACGAAATTGGGAAACCGAAGCACGGCTCGTTGTTCGAATTCCGACACGCCATCGGCTTCAAGGAACGCGTCGAAGTCTGCCTCGACCTCCGCGAGGTCTGTTACGTGGCGGTTGAAAATGTACCCGTAGGATGTGTGCGCGGTAAGGGGAATGACGAACACCCAACCGTGCGGACGAGCAACGGCGCGCGTATAGGTGTGTTGCACGACCGGCCCACGCTGCGGCTCATCGATGATCGAGGGACAGCGGCGTATGACGGCGGTATTGGTGGGGATGAAGGAAATGTCGATGTGCTCCTCGGCATCGAGTTCGCTGGGAAATCCGCGGGCGTCGAAGACTAGGTCGTAGCGTTCCGGCGCCCGGCCTTCGAACTCCACCTTGGCACCGCCATCCACACGGGTGATGTCGCGAACGTTCGCGTCGACATGGTGTGCACGTGTGCTTTCGTGCAGCAGTTCCCCCATCAGGTCGGCAGACAGGTGGTAGGCGTAGGAAACTTGCTGCGGCGTGAAGTAGTGCGTGAAGTCTCGGTTGCGCCGACCCCACCCCTCGAAGGCGACGCCGTACTTGCGAGTTCCCTTCAGACGCTGCTGGACGGTTTCGTGGGGCAAATCCGTGAGCTTGTGCAGCTCCTGGACGAGACTCGGCCAACTGCCTTCGCCCACGCCGATGACCGGGATGCGCGAATCGTATATGTGGTGCAGTTCGTGATCGCTGTCGGGGTGCAGGCGCGTGACGCTGGCGGCGGCGAGCGCCCCGGCGGTTCCGCGTCCAACCACGGCGATCTTTCGTAGCGACTTGCTGCCTGGCTGAATCACCCGGGGTGCCTCGGTCAGTTGCCGTCTTGGATGGGATCAGAAGCTGAACGTGAAGTCCACGCCCAGCAAGCTGTCGCGGCGGCCGTCGTAGGTCAGGTCCCGGGGATCGGCGCTTAGGTTCGCGATCGCTTCGAGGCGCATCGACCAACTGTCGGACAGGCGGCGCTTCAGTTCGACGTTCAACGCCCGATAGTCGTGGCTGAGGTCGGCGAGGATGCCCGCCGCGAGCTCGGTTCCCGGTACATCGTTGAATGCCAGGAAGCCCGCGACGTACAGGTCGTTCTGCCAGACGCTCCTCGCCCGGCGTTTGCGCGCGTCGTAGTGCCATTCGGCGAGGACGGTCAAGTCCGCCCGGGAACCGAACAGCGCGTCGATACCGCGTTCCAATCCGAAGACAACAGCCGCGTAGTCCTCGTCCTGGCCCAGCAGATTGCGCGTTCCGCCGCGGCGAATCGCTTCCATCTTGTAGAGGACAAGCCCGGTGGTAAGCTGCGCGTCGACCCCGAGTTGCTGCATCTGCTCGTAGTACGGGCGCAAGGTTGCTGCCTGCGCGGGTTCGGATTGACGGCCCACGAGAAACAAGGGTTCGCGGCTGGTCCCGACGAAGGCGCTCAGCCCGAAGTCAAGCAAGCCCACGCTATGGCTGTACCGGAACGCGAGATCCACATGGCGTTCTTCGGCGCCATCCTCGTAGGTGGCGGCCTCGTCGATGAGGTGGCGCGCGCGAAGACGCCCGGCGCGGCCGGGAAACGACCGTTTGCGGTGGTACGGCAGGACGAACGACTCGGCGATGCCCCAGTCGCCGGATAGGGTCAGGTGCGCCATAGGTTGGCCCAGTTTGGGTCGGTCGCGGGGGTGCTCGATGAGATCCAACTGGTTGACGACGTCGACGAGGTTGTGCAGCTCGGCGACGCCCCAGAACACCCGGTCGAGTCCCAGCCGAAGCTCCCAGAGATTCTCGCCCCAATCTCCGTGCATCAACAGGTAGGCCTCGCGAACGTCCGCATGGGTGCGCCGCGAGTCGGCGCTGTCGTACCGGTAGAGCGCGGTTAGGGTGACGCTGGTTGTGTGGGCGATGTCCGCGTACAGCGTCGGCTCGACGACCAGCCCAGCCGTGCTTGAACGCTGACCGGAGAAGGCGGGCGATTCCGGATACCACCGCGCCTGTAGGCTAACGTCCCCGGAAAAATCCAGTGTCTGTGCTGCGACACCCGCAGCGGCGATGGCGAAGGCCGCGATTGCGCCGCCGGTTCTCATCAGCGCACACGTCGAAGGGCCGTTTGGGTGAACTCGCTCTCGTCAATGTTGGTGCGGAACCGGAAATCCGTCCACTTTAGCGTCGTGCTGGCGCCTGTCAGGTGATTCACCATCGTCTGTTGTTCCGCCCGCCAGTACCGATCCAGGTATTGCTGATAGTTCGCGAAAGTGAGCGTTTTGAGGTGCGAGCCTCTCCGGTCGTGGAGTTCCACCCTCCAGGTTCTAAGTTCGCCGCTGTCCTGCCAAATGACCTTGCGGCTGTAGCCGGATTTCTCGTCCAAGGGGAATTGTTCCGTCACGGTACACAAAAGGTCGCCGCAGGGTTCGTCGCGCAGGTACCTGTAGGTGTATTCCTCCACCGCGGGCAGGCTCATGTCCTCGTACGAGAACTCGCTACCCATGAACGAGCCGGAACGCCGTGAAGCGCTTATTCGTTTCACCCTCTTCAGGGCGGGAAGATACAACCACTGATCGTCCTCGGTGTTGACGTGGGCGTGGGTCAGGAGCGCGGTTCCCTGTACGTCCCGCGGCTGGTCGAACACAAACAGGCTCTTGTCGCCGTTCTCCGGTACCTCGAGCACCTTGAAGCGCATCTGGCGGACGCTCTCCCGACCTTGTCGGTCACGCAGCACCATCGTCATCCCGGCGGTGAAGTCCCCGAAGCCGTCATTGCGGGCACTTGACTCAAGTGCGAGCCTGAGACCCTTTTCCTCCGCGGTTTCCTCGGCGGCCAGTGCCTGTGTTTGAAGCAAGGAGAAGCACGCTAGCGCAAGCACGCGGCACGAAGCGCTTCGGCGGCGGGGGCAGTCCCTAGACCAACCTTGGCTGCTAGGCGTTCTTTCGGCGGTCTCGTGATGAATTAGCACTCGCACAGGTCCGGTGATGGACGCCTCGCATTGTACCTTGACTCCCGATGAAACCCGGAGAGTTCGAGTTGGTTCAGATTTCAAACTGATACACGAGCATGGGGCATTGCGCGTCCCGGTTCGCTAGTGCTAGTGTCGAGACCGATGGCACCGACGCAATAGGAGGATTGCCATGAGAAGCGGCGATGAAATGCTGCAGCAGATCGTTGAGAAGTCGGCCTTGGACGCGGCGTTCAGGGAACAGCTTCTTGCCGATCCGAAGACGACGATCAGCGCCGAATTGGGCATTACGATTCCCGAGTCGATGACGATCAAGATCCACGAGAGCGATATGCAGACGGTGCATCTCGCGTTGCCTCCGGATCCCAACATCACCGAGGAGCAACTCGAAGCCATCTCGGCTGGCCTCTGCTGCTGCTGGTAGGTCCTCAACCGGCGAAAGCTGGCACGCAGCTGCGGCCTGAAACGAGGCCGCGGTTGCTGGTCGTGCGTGGTGGTTTTGCATGCTCGTCTTCAACCGGTGTCAGAGAGGGACGGCGCCGGAAAGCACCATGAAGACGTAGGCTTTCGCCTTTTGTAGCTGGTCTTCGGATATGACCAGCTTGATGTGGTGAATGCCGCGTAGCAACACGAAACGGCCGGACTTCCCGAACAGGGCTGTCGGCTTCGTTACCCAGTCGGCAAGCACCGCCAGCTTCTTCGGCACGACTAGGTCTTCATGGCCCAGGGCGTCGAGAAACGGATCCCAATCGGTCAGGCCGTCGAGCCAGTAGCGCGAGTCCTTGGTATACCTCTGCTTGACGATCAGGGTAAGGCCGAGGGTTGGCCCGAGACCATCCTCCTGTACGTCGATGTTCGCCCCGGTGCGGACAATGTCGGCGCGTTCCTTGAAACGCGAGATCACGGCGTCGACCGCCGAGGTCTCGCCCGGCCAACCCGTGTTCTTCAAATAGGAACAGGTCTCCTTGGCGGATCTAAAGCCCATAACCGCCAAGCGGATCGACCGTGAGCGGGATGGAAAGACACCGAACGAATCCATGCGCGTGTCTTGGGGCTGCGCCAGGTAGGCTTGCTGGACGTTGTCGCGCTCGGCCTTGTTCATCTCCCAGCCCACGCTAGAGACGAGCGCGTCAACCACCGTGCCGACGTCGTTCTCCTGACCACGTACACCGAGAATCGGCCGTTCGCCCGGACGGAGGAACATTCCCGGCAACGAACTCCTGCCACCGTCCGCCGAACCGATGTCGTACTCGAGCATCAACTTGCGGCCGACAATCTGACGCAGCGGCGAGTCTCCAGTTGCCATTTGCTCAAACAGCCGGCTGATGGCCATCGCCGTCATATCGGTCTTGTCTGTTCGTGCGATCGCTTGAAAAAACGTAGCCGGTGCGGTTCCGCTTGCCAGAGACGCACCGAAGTCAGCCACTGGCTTGGGTTCATGAAGCGGCAGTTCGAAGCCGAACGGCAGCGCACCCATTGTGATCGGCAGTTTCCCGGCACATGCAAGGACACGCTCCCATTCGGGGTCGCCGATGAGAACGGGGGAGACCCGGTCTCGAAAGTTCCCGAGCAGGTCACCCATGGTGCTGCCCTCTTGGGCGAGTCGGTCCTGGGTTTGTGTGACGGCCTCGTCAATGTCCATGTCGTCTGCTCACGCGATTACCGGTGCCGGGTTCAGGTCGGCTTCAAGGAGGGGTTTCTTCCGGCGACCCATGCTGACCGGCACATCGTACAGTCGCCCGGGCGCAAATCGAGCCCAGAAATGCCGCATGCCGGGCACGATGACCCGGACCACCGGCATGCCGATATCGGGCCGGGTCTGATCCAGCACCATGAACTCCATGCCCTTGGCTTCGACGAGGGCGCGGCAGTGCTCCACGTCCTCGCGCGTGTCCGTCGACTCGATCACCGGATAGTGCGACCTGTCCCGTGGCGGCCCGTCGGCCGCTGGCGCAAGCCAGATACAATCGGCGAGCCGGGCGGTTCGCCACCACCACAGCGCCATCGGATCGTCGATCATCGGTCGACCATCTCTCGAACCGGGACGGGGCAGCCAGCTAAGGCACTGGTTCAACTCGCAAATCGCCCGCAAGGCCGCGATTCGCGGGTCGGCATGGGCACCGGCGCCATAGATGATGTCCTCCGTTGCGGCGTCCGGTCGGCGTGAGATGGCAACGAACGTGGGTATGTCGATATCGGCGGTGACGTCGAGCATCCAGACTTCCCGCTCGTAGCGGGCGTACTGGTCACAGGCAGAGGCTAGGTATTCGTCTTCGAAACCCGCAAGGTCGACACCGGGCGTTCGCAACCGGTTGTACCACCAGATGGCGAACGCATCGCGCTCGACCAGTTCGTAGAAACCCTGCACGATGGCCTCTTCCAATGTGTTGCCCGCGGCGCAGCCGCTGGAGTCGGCGATCAAGTCCCGGGGGCCACGCTGTTCGGCCGACATGCCGTAGAGCATCGATGTCGGCAGGTGGCGATGCCGCTCGTTTGTCAACGACCACACCGGTGTCCAGTCGATGTCGGCGTCGGGTTCGAGTCGCGGCGGAACGATATTGTAGGGGTGGCCCTTCGCGTTGATGCTCGTGGCATTGTCTAGCTGATTGTCGCTGAACAGCTGCGCATCGTTTGGGTGGATTGCCTCTCCCTTCGCGAACTCGGCGAACCGCCTGCGGATGCGGATCTCGTCGCCATGGTAGGCGCCCGAATAACGCTCGACGGCTTCGCAGAGCGCGCTGACCTCGGATTGCTCGCGGGTGCTGCCTTTCCCCGCGCTCTTGCTGCGCAGGCTGCGCCTCAACGAACTCAAGCTCCGGCTCCGCATGGCGAGATTGCTCCCGGCCCAATGGACGTGCAGCCAGGAATCGTCCGCGGCGGTGGTGCGCTTGAGCCAAGTCACGACACCGCTGATCGGACTCACCAGGTGGCGGTACCTGGCCAGGGTGACCGCCGGTGTCACGCTGCGCGAGCCGCCGCTGTTGTGGTGGACCTTGGGACTTGCGCCCAGACACACGGGAACCGGCGGCCGGTCGGGTCGATGCAACGCTGCGTCGCCGCAGGCGGGGCATTGGGGTCGGCGCATTACCGGGTGTCGCGAACTGGCGAACGAGCCGACGTTCATGGCGATCGCATGGTCGTGGATCGGGGCCGCATCCCCGAGCACGACCCATTTGACGATCTCCGCCGCGATCAGACCGTACAGCGCGGTGAGCACGGCGGGTTCTGTGGCGAACGGCTTGAACGCGGCCCCCTCACCGGCGACATTGCGCAGGAAACCATGGACCTCCTGGTGGTTGCGCAGGCGGTAGGCGAGGCAGTCCCAGCAAGGTCCTTGCTCATGGGCGCGAAACACCGGGCCGAACAGTGCTTCCATGCCGTGCGGTCGCACCAACACCCACGGTTCCCTCGCTTCAATGCGGCGCCGGTTCTCCTCGGCGAGGTGTGAATCGAGATAGTCACCGCAGACGACGACAGCGAGGCGTTTTTTCCGAGGGGCAAGCCCCTCGCGCTCCCCCGCTGAGGGCTCTCCGGTCCCCAATCGGGCGCCTGCACTTGCCAAATGCCTCGTCAAATGGCCGTCGTCGCCTTCAACCGCAATTAGCGAGTCCTTGAGCCGCTGTTCGACCCACCGAGGCGATGCGCCCAGCGACGACCAGTAGGCCGCCCGGCGACGCTCCATGCCGTGATCGCCTGATACGACATAGCCCTTGGCGGAGAGCGAAGCGACCGCCGCCGGAATGTCGTCGGCACCGTGCGAGCCCTCCAGCGCCGCCACGATCGCCTCCATGGAATGCCGACCGTCGAGCAGCGGCAGCAGATCGCGATTGAGCTTGCCGTGCAGCAGGGTATTGAACGCCTCGGAAACCAGGAGCGTCTGCGCCTCGCCGATAGCGTGAAACTGCAGGTGCGGGGCAAGTGCGGGAAGCTCAACGAAACCCTGGTCCGCAGGGGTCGTCCTGGTCAATGTCATGCGTGCGACAGAAGCGTGTCGATCTCTGCGGCAGCCCGCGCTGCGGTTTCCGAGACCGCCGAGGCCAACGCGTCGAAGTCCTCGTGCCCGCACGCGTTCGCAACAAGGGCCTGCACCTTCGACCCCGCCGCGGCCGCGTCGAATCCTTCCTCGCCGATGAGACGCGTGATGCCCTGCAGATCCCGCCACATGGCCGCGGCTTGCGCCAGCGATTCCCTACCCGCGCCATCGAACACTTGAGACGCGGTTGGTGCCAGTTCGCCCTGGCCGGCATCGGCATCCGTCAATTGCAGGAGTCGCGCGGTCCGCTCGATGTCGTTGAGCCCGCCTCGCATTTGCGCATACGCGGACACGCCGGCATCGCCAGGGTTCTCGGACGGTTGGCGCAACCGGGCGACGAGGGTCTCGTCCGCACTCCACCGGGCGACGACTTCGCGCCACGCTTCGTCGGCGCGTTTCGCGACTCCGGCGTCGCCGCATTCGAACACGCAGCGTGCCCTGGCGACGACAGGGATTTGATCCGGAGGAGGGTTCCCGCAGCTCTCGGCGAGTTCGGAAAGCGGCACTGCCAAGAGGAAATCCGCATCGGGCGGGATCGGCGAGAACAACAGGCTGTCCTGCGCCAAGTCGGTCAGCGCCTCACGAAAACGCCGGCACAGGCGTTCGTTCTCGCCAAACTGTCGGCCGTCGTGCGCGAACAACATGTGGATTTCAACGCCGGGATAGGCCTCCTGGCTGGCGAGGTCGCCTAAACACATGACGGCGACGCCGTGCCCCTGCAGGTGTCCGAGGCGTTCGGCGAAATCCTCCACCACGGCGGCCAGCACGGTGGAAATCGATGCTTCGGCAAGATTCGACAGCGCGGTCTTCGCCTCGGCCGGGGAGAGGTTCCCACGCAACACGTGCATGCCGATCTGAAATGCCTTGTCGTTCGAGAAGTTTCGGACGATCTCGGCGGAGTCCTTCGCATCGGCCGTCGGTAGCTCCGCAATCAGGTCCTTCATTTCCTGAACGCCCATCTCGCGCGTCCAATAGAGTCTCGCAAGCCCACGTCGCGCGATCGACTCGCTCTCCTCGTCCGGTCCGAATCCTTTCGGCAGATCCAGATCGGTGAATTCTCGGTCCTGCAGGTTGTCGAGGAGCTCCGAATGGCGTTCGATCCACTTGGCGAACCGAGGCGCGGCACCGAAGATCTCGACGATCGCCTCGAAGGCGTCGGGCCGCGCCGCCGTGATCGGGCTGTCGTAGGCGCTCCAGTCGTCGATCTCGGGATAGAAGTGCTTGCGCCATTGGTCCACCAAGGGATCCATCTTCTCGAACCAGCGCTTCGGTCGCAGCACGATGTTCATCATGTCGGCGTAGGTTCCCGGCAGTTCCGGGGACTCGGCGGGATCACGGATTTGCAGCAGCGGATAGTGGCGGCTCGCCATCGCATGGTGGTCCGCATGGCGCTGCATGTTGAAGAACATCCAGTTGCTGAACTTCCAGTCGGCGCTCCATGAATGCCGTGGCATCACTTTTTCCCAACGACCGTTGGGCAGGCGGATCCGGCGCAGACCGTAGTGCTGGAAGTAGTTGCTGATCTTCATGGAGAACACGCAGGAGAGGCCGAGCAGGACAAAGACCAGGACCGCCCAGATTCCGCTCATCGAGAACACCAGCGCCCACCAGAAGGCGACAAAGATGCCGTAGCGCCAGAACTGATTGCTGTAGTGCCAAATGGGCAGGCGCCGCCTTGCTAGGCGTTCGCCCGCGGACTTCCATGCATTGATCAGATTGCTGGCGATTTCCTTGGGAAAATACTGCCAGAAACTCTCTCCCTTGGGAGCGGATCCCACATCGTGCGGCGTGCCGACCTTGGCGTGGTGGATATAGAGATGCTCCGTGGCGTATTGCGGATAGGAGGCTGACGCAAGCAGGAATTCGCCGATCCGTCTTTCCCAGGTAGTGCGCCGGTGGATCATTTCGTGACCGACGACGAACACGGCCTGTGCCTCCATGGTCAACAGAATCGCCAGGACGATGTCCTCCCAGATTGCGAACTGATTGGCGACGAGTATTTGCCACAGGCCGAAGATCAATGTCGGCGGCCAAAGAAACGCCCAGGTCCACACCGGGATGTTGTGCCACAGGAGGCGGCGTTCCGGCGTTTTCGCCGGGTCCATGTTGCGACCGTCGAGTCCTAGTACCTTGTCGAGCGGGCCCGCGACACTCATGAAGAGGAATGCAGGCAACAACCACCAGCCACCATGGATCGCGGCGAGGAAAAGCAATGGGAAAATACCCAATGGCAGATAATGCGGAAGAGCGTTCTTGATCGACGGCTGGATATACTGCGGGCTATCAGCCTTGTTCGGGTCTATGCCACCACCTACGACGGAGTCTCCCGACATGGAAGCGCCTCGTTGATCGCCCGAATCGATGCTAGCACCGGGCAGGGGGACCGGCAAACCGTAGGGCGACCTATCGCACCCGGAGCCCGGCGTGCCCGGCGAGACGCTCCAGGGCCTCGATGCAGAACGCAGAGGTAACGGCCTCGGAGCCATGTCCGATCTGCCCGATCTGACCCCACTTCAAGGACTGGTCGCCGAACGCCAGAATTTCCGGCCAGCTCCCGTCGTCACGTTGGGAACCCAGGATCCGTTCCACTTGGCGTTTCGCGTCGATGCGTCCAAGACCGCCGACATCGGAGAGGGCCGACACGGCTTGTGCAGTCCGCAGGACATGGCCGAAATCCCCCTCGGCGTCGCAGAGGTCCAGGATTCGCGCGGCAAGTACGGGGCGCAGGTTCCCGAGCGCGCCTTGTGCTCGAACCGCGGCACGGGCTAGCGCGTAGTAGATCGCGACGGTGTCGGGATACCATTTGGAGGAGCCCTCAAGGCGCCCTTCGGTGACCAAGCCCTCGAGCCAGCGTTGCGCCTCCCGGGTGGCGGGGTGGTCGCCCAGGTAGGCGATTACATTCGCGTTGACGACCGGATCGGCTTCGATTCGGAACGGCGCCACCACATTGGGCTCGTCTTCGTCCAGCACCCAGGTCATGAAACGCCCTTCCTCGTCCCGGTTCGCGAGTATTCGCGGAACGTTCCTTCCGAGCGATATCCAGGGGTGTGCGCCAACCACCAATGAACAAAGGGTGCTGCTGTCTAGGTCCTGGGGCAGATGGAGGTAGTAGCGCCAGAGTCCGGGGTATTCGATCGTCTCGGCAAGATACGCCTTGGTGGTGGAGCGGATCGCCTCGGCCTTGGGTTCGTTGGAACTTTCGAGGGCAAGTGCGCAAAGCGCCGAGATGAAAGGGGGTCTTTCGAAATGCCGGGGAATGTCGGGGTTTCCGACGTTGAAACGGATGCAGTGCCACGCCCCGTTTTCGTCGATAGTGGATTCTAGGAATCCGAGGCCGCGGCGGATGCTCTCCCTAGCCGCCTCGACGACGGTCTCACAGGCAATCGCGCTCGCTCGCGCAGGTACGGGGGGACGCATCGGCGGTGCCGGGTCGTGCATGGTCTTCTTGAGAAACTCGAGCGAGGTCGCACCCCGTCTCGCTGCCTCGCGTTCGGCGTCGCTGAGTTTGCTGCGGGGCGGAAGTACGACATGCGTTTCAGCATGGGATTCCTCGTGAGCATGGAACCCATGGTCATCGGGGAGCGTCACGCCGAATTCGCGCTCGATCGTGTCTTTGGGGTTGCGAAGGAGACGTTCGCGAAAGTTGCTGTCCTTGCCAGCCCTCTTCACGAGGGCATCGGATAGGTCAAAGCGTCTCTTCATTGCTTCGCTGTTTCCCGTAGGGGCGACCCTGTCGCGCCCGCGACGACGCGCGGTCGCCCGGGCCAACGTCCCGACTGTGGCGGCGGGACGGGACAAGCCCGTCCCCTACGGTCGTTCCTTTTCACGTCCGCCAACCGGTCGCGTCTCCAATCAGGCGATCTGCCTTCTGACGAGCTCCCGGAACACCCCGTCGACCTCCATGAGTTCCGTAAACGAGCCGCTTTGTACGACTTTCCCGGCCTGTAACACGTAGATCCGGTCAGCCTGTTCCAGCGTGGACAGACGGTGGGCGATGACGATCCGGGTGGAGGTGAGTGCGGTCAGGTTCTCCATCACCTTGGCCTGGCTCTCGTTGTCCAGCCAGTTGGTCGCCTCGTCGAACATCATGACCCGGGGACTGCCGATCACCGAGCGGGCGATCGTGATCCGCTGGCTCTCGCCCCCCGACAGTACGGATCCACTGGTGCCGACCATGGTCATCATGCCCATCGGCATGGCCTTGATCTGGTCTTCCATCTCGGCGGTCCGTGCCGCCTTCCAAACGTCCTCGGTGGCCACGTCGTCGTGGTGGCCGACCATGTTGTCCCAGAGATCCTGGGGATGGAGACCGACCGATTGCGGCACCGCGCCGATCTGCCGTCTCACCTGCTTCAGGTTCAGGTGGCGAAGGTCGCGCCCGTCGTAGTAGACCGCGCCGGCGCCGGGCCGGTCGATTCCAAGGGCGAGCCGGAACAGGGTGCTCTTGCCGGCACCGGACTCGCCGGCGATCGCCACGAACTCGCCGGGGCGGGCGCGAATCGTGACATCGTCGAGAATCAACGGGCCGTCGGGATCGTAGCGGAAGGAAATGCGGTCGAAGAGGATCTCGCCGGCGAGATAGTCGACCGGCTCTCCGTCCACCTCGGTCTCGGGAACGGCGGCGAGCAGGGGGCGCATCTGTTCGAACGCCGGCAGCGTGGCGGCCACGGTGCCGATGGACTCGCCGAGCCGGGCGACGGCGGATTGGAAGGCGATGAAAACGGTGTAGACGACAAGGAAATCGCCGACCGGTACCGTGCGCTCGCCCACTGTGACAACGGCCAGGAGAAGCACGCCCGCGGCGACGAAGGGGAGGGCGGCGCCAAATGCCCGGGAGTGACCCTCGAGCGCGGCGAGGTCGAGTTCCGCGCGCTTCTGCTCCCGGTAGTCACCCGCCCAAATCGCGAAAGCCGATCCTTCCGCATTCTCGACCCGCAGCTTGGTGATGCCGCCGACGATCTGGAAAAGCCGCCCGGCGACGCGACGCCCGGCGCTGATCATCCGCCCGTAGGGGGAAATCTGGCGCATCCCCAGGCCGACGGTGACGACCAGCGAAGCGAGGCTGAAGACGAGGGTGGCGACCCCGAGGGCGGCATCGTAGAAGAAGATGACGCCGAACACCGGCAGCAGGAAAACAACCGACAGCAGGCTGTCCGCGACGACTCCCTGCAAGCCGTCCCGCAGGTTCTGGAATGTCATTCCCGCCATGGCAAGGTCGCCGGACGGGTGGCGGTGCATGACGCTTGGCGGAAGGCGCAGGAGGCGGTCCCAGAACGCGGCTTCGACGCGGGACGCCGAGCGACCCTCGAGTCTCATCATCGCGGTGCTTTGAAGGACGTGCAGCATGGCTCCGAGCAGACCAAAGCCCGCCACCGCGATGGCCACTGCGTAGAGCGCACCGGCGCTGCCGCCCCCCGCTACATGATTCGCGACGAAGCCAAGCGCCAGCGCGGGCAGAAGCTTGATCAGACCGCCGGGAAGTCCGGCGATCACCAACCGCGCCAGTTCCGCGGCCGATCCATGAAGAGCCATCGCGACGAGATCCGCCGGCTTCGCAGCGCCAGCCGGCAGTGGCCGGTAGAACATCCACGCGTCCCCTGATAGTGCTTCGACGCGAGCGGCCGTCACCCGAGTGCTGCGCTTGGTGACCGGGTCGACCATCCGGTAGCGCCCGAACATCCCCGGCAGTAGGGCGACGGGCTGGCCGTCCTCGCGGAAGGCCAGCATCGCGTTGCTGTCTGTGCGCCACCAGTTCTCCTCGCCGTTCAACCGGATGCGCCGCGCCCGTACGCCCGATGCATCGAGCACGTCGACGAGGCCGATGGGAGCGTCGGAAACCCCCGGACGTGCCGGGATCCTGAATTCGATGCCTTCGCGGTGGCCGATGATCTTCAGGGCGTCCGCGAGGGCCGTGTCCTGGACGTCGGCGTCCCCGTCAATCGGCAGGTCGTACATGTTGAACAGACGCTGCCGTGCAACCTTCTCGGCCGTGTGCCGGCTCATCGTCCGCGCACGCTCGAGATTCGCCTCGTCGACGACGGCCAGTCGCCGATTGAGGCGTTCCAATGTGAACGCGACCGCGCGAAACGCGGCGAGCGCCGGCAGCAGCACGCCCTCCGCGGCTAGCGTCTCGGTCGACTTGCCCTCCAGCGTGGCCTCCTCGAACAAGGTGAGCCAGCTTGTCCGCGTCAGCGGTATCGGCGCGTCCGCAGAGCCGCTCCCGGCAAGGTCCGCGGAGTCGACGATGTCCATGAACGCGCTTGTGCCCCGCGGCGGTTGGGGAACCCAGACCACGTCGCGGCGAACCGATAGCGTACAAGGTGGCGCTAGGTCGAGCGTCAAGCCAGATTCTGCCAGCGCCGTTGGACGCGGAATGCGACCGACGAACCGCGACAGCGCGTCGGTGATTTCGGTCAGCCAGGTATCGACCTGTTCCGCGAGCTCTGCTGGGTCAACCTCGGATAGCTTGGATGCCGGTAGTCGCCGGAGCACGGTACCCGGTAGTCCCTTGGCGACAAGGCTCAAGGTCGTGCCTTCGTCACCGTCCTGTTCGTCCGGTGCCACCCCGAGCAGCAACCCGCCGGTCTCCCGGCGCATCATATGCTGCGGGGCCGCCTGCTCCACGCCGTCCTTGAACTCGACCAGGAACAGGTTGACGGTGCCCTGCTCGATGAACCACACGCTATCCGGATCGTCCGGTGCCACCGGCCGGTTGCCGGCACAGGGTACGGATGTCCCGGATCGAGCGGCGAGTTTCGCGATCGACGTGTACTCTCGCATCAGCCCGACTTCGCCAGCTTGTAGTAGGTGCCATTCTCGTCGGCGATCAACTCGTCGTGCGTACCGCGCTGAATTTCGACGCCCGCCTCGAGTACGACGATCTCGTCGCAATCGCGCACGGTGGAGAGCCGGTGCGCCACGATCAGGCAGGTGACCCCGCGCCGCCGCAACGCATCATCGACAAACTCTTCCGTCGCCGCATCGAGTGCACTGGTCGCCTCGTCCAGGATGAGGACCGTCGGGTTGCCCACCAGCGCCCGGGCTATCTCCAGGCGTTGCCGCTGACCACCGCTGAAGTTCACCCCGCCTTCCTCGACGAGCGTCGAATAACCCTGCGGCCTAAGGAGGATTTCATGGTGGATGCGGGCATCTCGCGTCGCGGAGAAAATGGCTTCGTCCGGAACAGCCGGGTTCCACAAGGTGATGTTGTCGCGCAGGGACGCGGAAAACAGCACGATGTCCTGATCCACCATGGAAATGGACCGTCTAAGCACCTCCTCGGGAACGGTGTCCCGCCGATGGCCATCGAAGAGGATCTCCCCCGACCACGGCTGGTAGATCCCCGAAACCAGGCGGGCAAGGGTCGACTTGCCGGACCCGCTGGGACCGACCACGGCAACGCGCTGGCCCGGATGGATTGCAAGGTTGAAGTCCTTGATCAGCGGCGGTTTGCTCCTGTTGAACCCGAAGGTGACGTTTTTCAGTTCAATCGCCCCGGCAAGCTGAAGGCGGCCCCTGAACGTGGGGATTGATACCGAGTCCTGACTTCGGCGCGCGAAAGCCGGGTCCTCGGCGGCCTTGGCGATGTCCTGCAGGCGTTGCAGGTCGGTTTCGAGCGCCTGGCGTTTATCGGCGAATTCCAGGAACCGCCCGATCGGCGCGAGGAACATCTCGGCGAGGATGTAGAACCCCACCAGCGTTCCGAGGCTCATTGCCCCCGTCATGACGAAACCGCCCCCGACGCCAAGGATGGCCGCGGCGCGAAGCGCCCCGATCAGGCCGGGAAGTGCAGTATTGGCGGCGCCCAGTTCGGAATAGCGCTGGCGCGCGGTGAGTTCGCGTGCCTGCTGACCCGCCCAGCGCGAAAAGAACCGGTCGTCGGCGCCCGTCATGCGTAGGTTGTCGGCTGATTGCAGCATCTGCATGCCGACGCCGATCAGCAGGCCCTGTTCGCGCCGCATCGCTTGGCTTCGAACCGCCCGGAACGCGTTGAGATAGTGGGCCAGCACGCCATGTAGGAGGGCCAGAAACACGACGAGGAGCGTGAGCAGTGCATCGTAGGCCAACATGGCGATGAGCAGCACGGCACTCATCGCCATGTCGACAAGAAGGACCAGGAACTGATCCGTCAGGTTCTTCGCGACGCGGTCGGTGGACGAGACGCGGTCGGTGAGATCCCCGACCAGGCGGTGCTCGAAGAAGTCCACCGGCAACCGCAAGAGCTTTGACAGACCTTGGCTGTAGCCGATCACCGATATGCGGACCGCGAGTCGTTTGAGGAATCGGTGCTTCAAGAGGGACAGGATGTAGACGAGGACACCGGCGCCAAGCAGGGCCGCCATTATTCCGCTCCAAGGCCCGTGGTTGTGGAGAACGTCGTCCACGAAAGCACGCAAGGAAACAGGCACAGCCAGGGACAGCAACGTCAGCATGAGCCCGCAGGCGACCATAGCCGCAAGCACCCGCCATGACCCGGCGAGCAAGGCGTGCAATTGGCTGAACAGGCCGGGCGGCTCGCCACCGGGTTCGAAGGCGTCGCCGGGCTTGAACCGCAACGCGATTCCACTGTAGCCCTTGTTGAACTCCTCCGCGGAGAGCCTGCGTCGTCCCGTGGACGGGTCGTTAAGATAGAAGTACCGTGAGTCGAAGCCTTCGACGATCAGGAAATGGCTGAACTGCCAGAACACGATCACCGGCAGGTCCACCTTCTTCAGTGCCTCGGCACGTACGCTCAAGCCATTGCATTCAAGGCCAAAGTGTCTCGACGCGCGCATGATGCTCGCGGCGCTGCTGCCGTCGCGGCTCACCTCGCATTTCTCGCGCAGTTCGGTAAGAGGGGCCCAGCGACCGAAGTGGCCCAATATGCTGCCGAGGCAGGCGGCACCGCATTCCGAGGCGTGCATCTGCAACAGGACCGGCGTGGTTACCCGTTTCTTGGCGGGTTCCGATACGCCGTTCTGCTTCGCCCGATTCGAAGCGCCCGCCGGCATCCTACGATTGCCTCATTCCCGCCGTTCTGAGTAGCGCGAGCGGAGATTGTCTGCCGACCTCGATGACGACCCGGCATTCCATTGCCGCAATGGATCCGAAATCAAGGCTCTCATCGAGGGCGATATCGACGCGGTGTATGGACACCGGTGCTGATGATCCGAACGCGGGCACCTCGGATAGTGCTACGGCAGAAATCGCCGCGACCTCGCCCTCCAGGCCGTTGGCGGTGCCGCCTTCAACCGCTAGCTCTAGCAATGCAGGCATACCGATGGCAATGTCCGGCGCGACGCCCCGGTGTATCCAGACGAGCGCTTGCACGGAGCGGTTCCCCTCGGAAATCTCGGCTGGCTCGATCAGCACACCCTCCAAGGCAACGCTACGGTGTACGTTGCCGAACAAGACCCACGCCGCGAGGATGACCAACAACGCCGCGATTGCCCCGACAAGCAGACGTTCCCGGGGTGTGGAAATCGTCAGCAGTCGGTCGAGTTGCTCGCGCTCTTCCTTTGCCTCGGCGACGGTATCGTGAAACGAGTCGAATGGGTTGTTGAACACGACCGCGCTAAGCCTCCTCATGGACTAGCCCAAGGAGATTATCTGTTTTTCTGCTTGCCTGGGCTATGCGGAATCCCGGTCCACCGTCGTCAACAGCGCCGGCAGGAGCGAGAGGTCGGCAATGAGCGCGAAACCGATGATCATCGCGGTGAGGACTCCAACCTGGGCCGTGGGAACGAACGGCGAAAAGGCGAATATCAAGAACCCGGCCACCAGCACGACAGTCGTCGTGACCAGCGCCCGGCCTGCGGTGTCGAAGGCGTAGCGCACAGCCTCTTCGGCGTTCCGCCCGTATTCCCGCCGTGCACGGCGGTACTTGCTCAGAAAATGCACGGTATCGTCCACGACGATGCCGATGGTCATGGCGACCACAACCGAAAGCGAAAGGCCCACTTGTCCCACGGTCAGCCCCCAGACCCCGAAGCCCAACACGGCGGGAAGCAGATTGGGAACGATGCTTATCAAGCCGAGCCGCAACGATCTCAGAGCGAACAGCAGAATGGCGGATATCGCGACCAGTACGACCACGGTCCCGATCAGCATGGCGCGAATGTTGCGCTGCCCGATGTAGGCGAACAGCGTTGCGGGACCGGTGCTGCTGACGGCCGCTACGTGCGATGCGTTTTCCGCAAGCCACGTCTCGGCGCGGGCATTCAGGTCGAGCAACTGCTGCGAATAGAGGGTCTCTGCCGACACCGACACCCGTGTGGCTGATCTGGAACGGTCGATCTGATTGTTGACATCGAGCCCCTGGGGAAGCGACAGCTCGTAGAGCAACAGGTACTGGGCGGCCAGCTCCTGGCTATCGGGGATCCGGTATTGGGCCGGGTCGTCGCCGTGCATGCTCTTGTTGAGTTGCTGGAAGGTGTCGGTGATGACCGCCACGTGGCGCACCGGGGGCTGCTCGCGATACCACTCGGCGAAGTCCGCTACCTCGGCAAGGAACAGAGGATCGGTGGCGCCGCCCTCCCCAGATGCGTGCAGCGAGTATTCCAGCAGGGTATTGCCGGAGAGGTGCTCGTCCATGAAATCCGTGTCCTGTCGAAACTCGACGCTCTCGTCGAAGAAATGCACCAGGACGTCGTTGAGCTCGTTGCGCGGGATCGCCAGGATCATCGCCGGGACAACCACGAGCCAGCCGCAAAACAGCGCTTTTTTGTGGCGCAGCGCGAAGTCGGCAAAGACGTTCACCGAAGGCAAACGGAGCCGTCGTTCCTTGGCGGCGCGAACCGGCAGAAGCGAGAGCAACGCCGGCAGAAAGGTCACGGACAGAATGAAGGACGCGGCGATACCGAAGGCGACGAAGTTGCCGAGGTGACGGTAGGGGGGCACCTCGGAGAAGTTCATGCTCAGGAACCCGAGCGCCGTCGTGAGGCTCGCGAGGAACACCGGATGCAGGTTGATTCGCAAGGCTTCGACGATGGCGTCGTGCTTGGAATCCCCGGCGCGCAGCCGCTGCTGCAACGCCACCAGCACATGGACGCAGTTCGCCACCACGATCATCAGCACGATGGTCGGTGCCGGCGAGATGGGCGGGGAGAACGGCATGCCGGCCCAGATCCCGAGGCCCAGCGAGGCGAGAATGGAGAACACGATGACGAGCCCGGTGGCCCCCACGCCCGCCGCGCTGCGGGTGAGGAAGCCGAGGATCAACGCCATGAGCAGCAGGCTGGCGGGCAGGAAGATCATCTGGCTTTCCAGCGACGCTTCCACGAAGGTCTGGTTGACGATGACCGTGCCGACAGTGCGCAGGTCTATGCCGGGGAATCGTTGTTCTGCCTCGTTGGCGATGGATCGCGCGAATTCGGCGACTTCGCCTACCGCATCCAGAAGCCCCTCCTGCGGCAGTTCGATGGTGACGTTGACGATGCTGACATCGCCGTTCCGACCCAGGATGCTGCCCGCGATACGCGGGTCGGAACTGGCGATGTCACGGATTCGCGACCGCGCCTCGGCTCGGTCCAATTCCTGCGGGTCGACAAGATCCCGCACGTACAAGTCGTCGCCGTCGGCGGTCGTGTACTGGAAATTCGCCAGCGAGTCGACGCGCCTCGTATACGGTGTCTGCCAGGCGGCTTCGGTGAGCCAGACGGCGGCGGACAAGGCGTCCTGCGACGTGGCGTCACCATCGTCGGGAACGATCAGGAACGCGATGTTCTCGCTCTTGCCGTAGGTGTTCTCCAGCGCTTCCAATGCCAGTAGCTGCGGATTGTGTTCGTCGAAGAAAACGCGGTAGTCGGCGGTGAATTCGAGCCGGGCAATGCCGCTTGACGCGACGGCGACGAACAAGAGCGAGGCGCATATGACCAGCCAACGGGAAGCCAGCACCCGTTCGGCGAATCGCTTTGCTAATGGATCATTAGCTTGCATTTGCTTTCCGCGACGGCTAGTTCGCGAATGTAGCGGGCCACGAGATCGGGCGCTTGCATTGGCATGAAGTGCGTCAGTTCCGGGTGATAGACGTCGCGTCCGTTGGGAAATGCCGCCGCCAATCCGGGCCAGGTCGGGGAACGGGCGAAGTCCATCGCACCGGCGTCGGGTGCATCCCGGCGATGCCGCGAAACTCGTCGCGCTTCGGAAGGAGCGACCCGTGCCCTCAGTACGACCACGGGTTTGGATACCTTGGCGACGGTTTCACGGATGTCGCGACCGGCACTCCCGGTGTATATGGCGGCTTCCACGTGCGGCGGACAGCCGAGCACGAAGCCGTCGCCGTCGGGGACGATGCCGAAGCGGCAGTAGTCCATGAGGATCTCGGGAATCCACACCCGGAAAGGATGCCGGTCCTTGAATCGTTCGAACATCTCCTCGGCAGACGTCCAGCGGTTGCGTCGACGAGAAACCGGGTGTTCCTCGGCAGCGGGGAACATGCCCCGCCTGGTGTAGGCGGCGGGATCCAGGATCACGGGATCCACAAGTAGCAATGCCCTGAACCGGTCCGCATGCGCGCCGGCGGCCTGCACCGTGGCATGGCCGCCCATGGAATGGCCGACGCCGATGACATCGACAAGATCGAGCGCCTCGACAAGTGCGGCCGCGTCGGCGCCGAATTCATTCCAACCGTAGGGAGGCGCTTTCGCGGACCGCCCGTGCCCGCGCTGGTCGACGGCGACGACATGCACGCTATTCGTAAGCTCCCGGATCACACCGTCCCAGCACCGGGCATGGAAGCCTGTGGCGTGCAGCATGAGGACCGTGGGCCCGACTCGCGGTCCCCATTCAAAGTAGGCGAGTTCGATGCCGCGAACCGCGACACGGTTTTCCCTCACGCCCGGCCCCCGTCTGCGCCATCGCCGTAGGGGACGGGCTTGTCCCGTCCCCCGCCGTTCACAAGCGCCATGGGCTGCCTGCGCCCGTAGGTGAGCGTCCGCCACACCCACTCCAGGGGACCGAACCGGTAGCGATCGAGCCACCACACGCTGAACGCGATCATCACCGCCCATTGCCCGAACACCACGTAGTAGAGCTGGTGCCGGTCGAGATCGCTCCACAGACCGAATCCCATGTCGTGGAAGATCACGATCCCGAAGACGCTCTGCAGGATGTAGTTCGAGAGCGCCATGCGGCCCACGGCCGCGAGTCCCCGCCGGAGTTTCCCCAGGTAGCCGCGCGCGTTGGCGATCATGACCACCGACACGAAACCCAATGCCATGCAAACCCGCCCGAGGTCGTTGGTGGGAACGGACGCCCCGGACACCCACTCGTAGGCGTAGTCGGTGGCGATCTTCATGGCCATCTCGAAGCCGTTGACGGCAAGGCCAACGCCGAAACCGAGGATGGCCGTCACGACATAGAAGCGCTGGCTGCGTCGTCCGGTAAGGAAGCCGACCTTGTAGAGCGCCATGCCGAGGAGCATGCACGCGATGGCGTCCCAGATAATGAAATACGGCAGCGCGAATACATAGAGTCCGACGACTTCCCCCGCGTTGGCGAGCACGGATTGCCAGTACGTTCCCTGGAACTTGAGCCGCTCCCGCTCAAGCAGACGCGGGGTGGGCTCGATGTTGACCTCGAGCTCGCGCCATTCGTCGAGCATGGCCCGTTCGTCGGCCGATACGGACTCGCCGGCGTCCAACCGCACCTGTACGGCTTCGGCCTGTTCGGGCAAGAACGTCAGAATGCCGAAGAACGCGCTGTACACGATCACCAGGTAGGCGAAGGCAACGGCGGAGGCGACAAACAGGGCTCGAGGCTGCCAGTTGCGTGCGAAGTACAGGACCATCCCGGCCAGCGCATAGGGCACGAGGATGTCGCCCGTCCACAGCAGCACGAAGGCATCGATCAGGCCGATGCCGAGCAGCAGCAACTGGCGCCGGTAGTGGATCGCCGCGCCCTTGCCGCTTGCGGCCACCATGGCGATGCCGGCCCCGAACAGCATGGAAAACAGTCCACGCATCGCGCCCTCGAAGACGAATCCCATTGCGAAGTAGGCGGCGAAGTCGACACCGGTGGTCGACCCGTCGACGGTGGGATCGAACACGGCCCGGAACGGCAAGCCGAAAGCGAGGATGTTGATGATCAGGATGCCGAGCAGCGCGAGGCCCCGGATGGTGTCGATGGCCTCGATACGCTCGTTCGGGGCGGCCGGAGCAAGGTCGGTCATGGCGGCACTATAACAGTGCCAGGACGTCGCGACGGGGCGAGCCCGTCTCCTAAGTGTGGTGTCGAGGTGACGGTCGGTAAGCGGATTGCCTGCAAGGAACTGACGGTGCCCTCAATCGCAGCGCCACACGCAGCCCTGTATGTTGTCGCCCCCTTCCAGCACGCAGTCTCTTTGACACAACTGGACCGCGGTCTCTGCGGCCTTTGCTTTCGAGAAGAATCTCGCGCCCCGCGTCGGCAGGTCGCGGTCGATTTGCATGCAGACGACGGTGATTCGCACGAAGTGCGCATCGGACCCGGTCTGCGACGGGGCTGTCGCCTTGATCTTGATGGCGGCGGGCAGCTCGAATTGCGACCGCACATACGTCGCGGGACCGGCCCGCTTGGCGACGGCGGAAGCCTGGTGCGCGTGGACCGCATCCGGCTGCGGTGTCGACGTTGAACTCGCCGCCTCGCTGGTTGCCACGATCATCATCCGCTGGTTGCCGCCATCCTTCGGCTCGAGCCAGTCGCCGGGTTCGAAGTCCGCGCCCGAGGCGCTTGCCAGCATGGTCTGCAAGTCGTTCGTACCGATGCTGTCGACACTTGCCGCGGCAGCGACCTCGACCTCGGCAACGTCCTCGCCCGCTGCCTGGGGCCCTTCGTCCGGCAACTGTAGTTCCTCGGGGAACTCGTCCAGGTCGATGCCGTCCCCGGTGAAGTCGACGAATCCCTCGACCACGACGGGCAGATGGCCGTCCCTGGTGATGGTGAGCACGTAGTTGGCCGCGTCCTCCGACGTGAAGGTCAGGTCGAAGAACCACTTGCTTCCGTTCAGCTCAAGCCGTCGCGCCCGCTGCGGGGCCGGCAGTCCGTCGAAGACGCGGATCTCCCGTCGCGGGAACTCGATGGATAGCACCGCGCGGTTTCGACCGACCGGCCGGACCCCCCGGTTTCGGTAGTCGAGACCGCTCGCCGAATCCCCCACCAATGTCGCGAAGTCGGGAAAGAACCGGTCGAGCAACCTATCGGTAATTGGCAGTGCCTCGATGTTCGAATGGTCGGCCTCCACGGCGATCGCGGTCGACCACGATGGCGGTATTGGCAGCAGAACCGTCTGCGCGCCGAGCGCAAGGTCCAGATGGGGCATTCCGGGCCACTCGGAAGCCGTCCCGTCGGGATCGCTGATGGTTGCGCGGACGCTGCCGCCGGGTTCGAACTCGACGATGATCTCGAAACCCCCGCCCGCGTCGCCACGGAACACGAGCTTTCCGCTGGACGGCCCTGTGCTCTCGTAGCTGTATTTCCCTAGCGTCCATAGCGGCAGACCGGTTTCCGGGTCGCGCCCGATCGTGTAGCCGCGGCCAGAGCCGAACTCGCAGGTCTGGAATGCCGGTGGGCACCCGAATCCGAAACCCGGAATCAGATCGTCCCGGCCCCACGCCAACACGTCGAACTCCTCCTGGGTCCGCGGTGCTCGCGCGTCATCGTCTGGAACCCCGTCCGGGGTTTCGACCCACATGCGGAAGCTCCGGTCGAATGAAACCTCGGTACTAACGCCCGCGTCGAAGCAGCCGTCGACGAACGAACCCGCCGTCAGCGACGAATACGCCAGGTTGATGTCGCAGGATCCCTTGGACGGGTCGTCGAATTCCAGGGAGATCGTCGCGGCGTCGGGTGCTGTGCGTTGGTACGTGCAATTGGCATACAGGCTCGCCTCGCCCAGCGTGTGTCGGCACCGTCCCGGTGTCAGCAGACGGTAGCTGCGGTGAGCGGATCCGATCCGGTGCGGGCCGAACCGGTCCCGGTGTTCGCGGTCGTCCTTGGGGGCAAGGTCGCCGGTCGGCGTCCCCGACACTGGCGTCGTCCAGCCGCATTCGCGTTCGGCGTTGATCGAACGCACCCGGACCTGGTAGTCCGTCCCGTTGTCGAGACCGTCGTAGACCGCGCCACCGATGCTGCGGCCGATGAACGTGCGGCGGTCATCCCAGGTGCCCGTGTCGCCCTGTCGGATCTCGGTTTCGTAGCCTTGGATCTGCGCGTAGCCCTCCCGGTTCGGCAAGGGATTCCAGCGCAGCGTCAGCCGGCCGTCCCCCGCCGTGGTCGAAAGGTCGAAATCGCCGAAGCCGCAGCTGGCAACCAGGTCGATGAGGTCGATCGTTACGTCGATGACGTCCAGCGTGTCGTCGTCGTACGCCACGGCGACCTCCACCGAATACCGGTTCTTCGTCTCGTAGTCGTAGACGACGCCTTCCCGAGTGCGGATTTGGCCGGTCGCGGCGACGATGTCGAAGCTCTCCGCATCTGCCCCCGCGAGGCTGTAGCGAAGCGTTTCGCCGCCGGTGGCAGTCACGGGATCGCCGACATTGATACCGGGCGGGGTGTTCTCCGGGATCGTCCGGGTGGTCGCCATCCCTTCCCCGAAGCAGGGTTCCGCCTGCGCTGCGTCTGCACGGTCGGGGTAGACGAAAATCTGACCGGCAGAGTCGACGACATGGAAGTGCGTCCCGTCGTGCGCGATCCCGGCGGGATATTCGTTTGCCCGATGAAGATCGAAGTCCAATCCGGAATCGCGCTCGCCGAAAGTCAAGTAGGCGTAGACCTTGCGATCCAGTTCGTCGACCACGAAGAAGCGGCCAGCGGCATGCGTAATGCCAACCGGCCTGGAGTTGTACGCGCCGAGCGAGATATCCGCCTCGGCATGGCGGTCTCCCGACAAGGTGTATGCGAGTACGCGCTCGAGGTCGTCGTCGGGCAGGTAGAAGCGATCATCGGCGAAGGCGATTCCTGCATTGTCGCGGCCGTCCGTCGCCAGGTCGAAGTCGGCGCCAGCATCGCGCTCGCCCGAAAACGCGTAGGCGTAGACCTTGTGATCGGTGCGGTCCAGGACGTACAGCAGGTCGTCGGCGCTGGCGATCCGACCAGGGCTCCCGCTGTCTGCGTCCAGTTCGAAGTCCGAATCGGCATCGCGGACCCCGGAGGTCGCGTAGCCGAAGACCTTCCGCAGGTATCCGCCGTTCGGCACGTAGAGGGTCCCGTTGGCGTGGGCGACTCCCGTGGCGCGGTCGTTGTCGGTGTCCAGATCGAAGGCGCACCCCTCCACCCTCGCCGACACCGTGACCGCGATGCCGTTCGAACAGTTGTTCCCCGTCTCGGGCTCGTCCGCAACGGCATCCACGCAAGCACCGAAGTAGTACGTGCCGGACTCCCGAGGCGCCGGAAGCCGTACCGGATGCCCGCTGGACAATCCGGGCGCCAAGCCGTCAACCGTTGTCGCGGCCACCTCCGCATCGTCGGTCGTAATGGCGGCATCCGGCGAGCGGTAGTAGCGCAAGGTGGTCTCGCCGGCGTCCCCGTCCCCTTGGTTGCGGACCGACGCCTCGAGCCCGAAGGAATAGCGCACCCACGCCTCGCGTCGGCCCCCCGGGGACTCGACGACAAGATCGGGGCCACCGCTCGTTTCGACAACGACCCGCATGCCGGCGGAACAGTTGTTGCCCGTCGCCCGCTCGCCATCCACGGGGTCGACGCAGGCACCGTAGTAGTAGGTCCCGCGCTCGGCAGGTACCGCGATTTCCAGCGGGTGTTCGGTCGATGACGACGACTCCAGCCCTGCCACCGCGACGGAACCGATCTCCGAGTCCGCGGTATCGATCGTCGAATCAGCCGACCGGTAGTAGTGAAGCGAGGTCGCGGGCGAGGCTTCGTCGCCTCGGTTCAGTATGGTTGCGCGCAGCGTCAACGCCCTCCCGGCGCCCATTCTCCTGGCTGCCGAGGGAACATCCACGGCGAGGTCCGGTGCCGTCACGCCCGCGCCGGATTCGAACGTGTAGACGAATACCGCCTCGAAGTCGGTGACGAAGAAGCTGCCGTCGCCGTAGGCCATCCCCCGGGGCGAGGCGTTGCCGCCGTGCAGGCCGAAGTCCAGGTCCGGAACGCGCTCGCCGGCAGTCGTGTATGCGAAGACTTTGTGATCGAAAACGTCGACCACGAAGAGGCGGCCGTTGGCGTGCGCCACGCCGACTGCGCCGCCGTTGTCGTCGTGCAGGTCGAAGTCGGCTTCCGGTGCCCGTTCGCCAGTGGTCGTGTAGGCGAGGATACGATCCGGGTAGAGCCGCTCGTCCACGACGTAGAACATGCCGTCGGCGTACGTGATTCCGTCCGGATCCGTATGCTCCGCATCCAGGGCGAAGTCCCGACCCATGGCGCGGCCACCGTTGGGGTGGTACGCGTAGACCCTGCCGTCCTCCTCGTCGATCACGTAGAACTCGCCGTCGGCATGAACGAGCCTCTCCGGATCGGCGTTGTCCGCATCCAGATCGAAATCGAGATCGGCGCGCCGTTCCCCCGACGCCGCGTAGCCATGGACGTCCCTCTGAATGGCCGCGCCGACACCACTGGGATCGAGGGCGTAGAGGTTGCCCTGCAGATACGCTATGCCGTTGTACCGTTCGAGGTAGTCGCCGTCGATGTCGCGGAGTTCGATCGAGCGCACCGCAGGTACCGTCGCCGATACCGTGACGGTGAGCGAGCTTGAGCAATTGTTCGCCGTGTCGGTCTCGGCGTCCACGGCGTCGACACAAGCGCCGTAGTAGTACGCACCCGGGTCCGACGGGGCAGTCAGTTCGACCTCGTACCACCGGGACTCCTCCGCCGCCAACTCGTCCACCTCCCGGGAACTCAACTCCGTGTCCTCCGACGTGATGGAGTCGTCCTCCGACATGTAGAAGCTCACCACGGTCGCCGCCGCGGCTTGCTCTCCCTTGTTGACGACCGCAGCCGCGAGCGTGAACACGGACTCCGGCGAGACCGTGCGCCGGGACTCCGCCAACAACACCGTCAGGTCCGGCGCGTCTCGTTCCGGGCGGCGTCCTTCCCCCGAATACACCCAGACCCTGTCCAGGATTTCGTCGACCACGAAGAACCATCGACCGTCGTGCGCGATGCCTGCCGCGAAGCTGGCGTCCGGGTCCAGCGCGAAATCGAACGCCTCGGCGCGGTCTCCCGATGGCCGATAGGCGTACACGATCCCATCGAGCCAGTCGACCACGTAGAACCGACCGTCGGCGTACGCTATTCCGGCCGGGAAAAGGTGCGAGGGGTCAAGCTCGAAGTCCCGGTCGGCATCCCGTTCGCCCCCCGGGAGATAGGCGAACACGTCGCCGAAATCGTCGACGACGTGAAACCGGCCGTCGGCGAAGGTCATGCCCTCGGGCCGGTCGTTGTCCTGGTCGAGGTCGAAGTCCGACCTCCCATCCCGGTCGCCCGAGACGCGGTACGCGTACACCTTGGCATCTTCGTCGTCCACCACGTAGAGCTTGCCGTCGGCATGGGCGATTCCGGTTGCATCGACGTTGTTCGCATCGAGGCCGAAGTCGGCCGCATCCAGTCGGTCGCCGTCGGTCGTGTAGACGTAGACCTTGCGGTCGACGGAGTCGGGCACGTAGAGCCGGCCGTCGGCGTGGGCAATTCCAACGGGGTCCTGGTTGTCGACATCGAGGTCGAACGGCGGCGGTTCGTCCTCGACCGCGCCAAACGGGTCCGCGTGCCACGTCGACTCGCCCGAATCCCCGTTGTCGCAGGTGTAGCTATGCGATCCCGCCATTCGCGAGGCGAAGTCGATGGCGTAGGTGCAACGGTCGCCGTCGTCGAAGTCGAGCACCACGCTGGCCTCGTTCCTCCCTGCGCGCGTGTAGGTGTACCCGCCTTCCCGGCTACTGGTTCCCTCGGTCATCCTGAAGCGACCGTCGGCGAGGAACTCCACCCGGCTCTCCGGGGCCCTGGCGACGATCCAGCCGCCGCGGAACCGGTCGCGGAGTGCGGCGTCGCCCGGCGGCGCGAAGTCCTCGGCTGGCGCGGTCGACAGGTTTGTGAGGTGGCCCGTCGGACTCGATAGCAGGCTCAACACCGTGATCGGCTGTGCGGACTCGACATCGAGGCGCCATTTGCCGGAGCCGTCGCCGAGCATCCCGTCGAACGAGTCACCCCCGGCCTCCAGTTCCCGGGCGGTCAGCGACCGCGATGTCCCCGGGGCAACCGTCAGCCACACTCGATCGGCGGACCTCTCGCCCGCGTCGTCGATGCCTTCGATGCTGACGTCGGCAGCGACGTCTCCCGCGTTGACCAGCCGCAGTCGGCTCTCCTGGTTGGCGTTCGAACCGGGGTTGAAAACCGCCACCCGGTGCCGGACGCCCTCCAGCGGCACCGAGTCGTGCATTGCCGTGAGAAAGCCGTCCGGCGTGCGCATGTAGGAGAGCACCTCGGTGTCGAGATCGCTGGCCAGTTCGAGTCGCCAGTCGCCTACTCCGGCGCCGGTGCTTCCGGCCAGCCCCTTGCCGGCATTCCCCAGTTCCAGGTCCTCCGAGTTGAAGTGCTTCGCCTCGTTCGCCCCGATCGAAAGCGTCAGGGTGTCGTACTCGGTGTCGGTGTCGTCGAAAGCCTGGATCGATACCGAACCCGCCGTGTCGGAGCGATTGATCACACGGGCGAATCCCTGGCGTCCGTCCGGGTCCGAAGCCGCGGGGAACAGGGACACCCGGCGGATGCCGTCCGAGTCGTTCTCGGCCGGGGAGGTGGACAGGTTGGTCAGGTGCCCGGTCGGGCTAGACAGCAGGCTCATCGCGATGATCTCCCGCGCCGACTCCACCGTCAGTCTCCACTTCCCCGCGCCGTCGCCGAGCGAGCCGTCTAGGACGACACCGGTTCCGGATTCCAGTTCGGCGGCCGTGTAGGTCCGCGACGCGCCCGCCGGGACGGTTGCCCTCACTTTGTCCGACGGGGTGCCGTCGTCGTCGACGCCGGAGATCGACACTTCAGCCGCCGCGTCGCCCGGGTTGGACAGCCGCAGCAGGCTCTCCTGGTTCCTGTTGCTTCCCGGATTGAAGATCGCCACGTCGTGCAGGCCGTTGACCACGGGTACCGTGTCGTGCATCGCCGTCAGAAAGCCGTCGTTGGTGCGGATGTACGACAACACCTCGATGTCCAGTCCGCTCAAGAGAACGAGACGCCAGTCACCTTGGCCGGAGCCCGCGCTCCCCGTTAACCCCTTGCCCGCGTTGCCGTGCTCGAGGTCGTCCGAATTGAAGTGGACGGTCTGTTCCGCGTCGAGTGAAATGGTGAGCGATCGTTGCAGGCCTTCGTCGTCGTACGCCTCGATCGCGACTTCGCCGGCGTGCGACGAGTGGTTGATGATCCGGACGAAGCCTTGGCGCGTCGGGTTCGACGCGGACATGAACAGCGGCACCCCGTGTTGGTGCGCCGGGGTATCGCCATTCTGCGCCACGGACGGGCCCACCATGAGGATCAGCGCGGCGGCGCTCGCGAGATGCACCGCCCGTCTGCCACCGCCCCCTTTAACAGGCCCCGTCCTGGCGGCGCCGCATCGATCCATATCGCCGGAAGACCCCGCGATAACCGAGACCATGCAGTTAGTCGTGGACAGCAATGGGCTTTCGGTTCCGGCGCCGTCGCTCCGGTGTCGACGCGGGGGAAGCCGCGGCGCTCTCGAAGCGCCTACCGTGCGCCAGCTCGTTGCCCCGGGCCAGTTCATTCACGTCACCGACCCCGTCTCCATCGGAATCCTTCAGGCCGCCGAAGAAGCGCGGCAAACACCGACGACCGTTCAGAACACAGCGCGTCTGCCCTTCCTTCCCGCGCCGCGTACTCAAGCAAACGAACCGTATTCGAATTGCGCAACCTGCGCTTCCCCAACATTGGGGATAGTCGAGATGGCCGTCTTCCCACGAGGCTGCGTGGCCAAATGCGAACCCGCGTCGCTCCCCCATTCCCTTTTGCGGCACGGAACGCGGGACGGGACAAGCCCGTCCCCTACGCCCTTTCGGCGGTGCAGGCTCGTAGGGGCGGGGCTCGTCCCCGCCCGTTGTTCCCGAATTCCCTTGCGGCCCGGGAGCGTGGACGGGACAAGCCCGTCCCCTACTGGACGGCCTGCGGCCGGACCCGGGGGCCTGTTTGCCGTGTGGCGCGGTCGAACCAGTCGTCCGCGGGTATGTCGTTGTAGGCGCGCAGCAGCGCCTTGTTCCTCGCCAACGCGCCGTCGGGGTAGGCGGCCAGTTCCTCCACGAGGCGGCGGGCGTCGGCTGCCACGTCGTCATCGGGAACGGCCGCGTAGGCGATGCCGAGGGAGGCGAGTTGCGATCCCGCGAAGCGACGCCCGGTCAGCGTCAGTTGCGCTGCGGTGCTTTCGCCGTGCCGCAGGCGAAGCCAAGCCATGTTGTACGGTGCGGCCAGACCCTGCCTCACCTCGCCGACCTGCAGGAAAGCGGTCTCGCCGGTGACGAGCAGGTCCGCTGCGAGTGCCAGGGCGGCCCCGCCGTTGATGGCGAAGCGCTCCAGGGCGACGACGATGGGTTTGCGGCATTCGAAGATCGCCTTGTGGGCACGTCGCCAGATGGCGGGGAAACGCGGCATCCAGTCGGGGGGCGGATCGGCATTGAACGCCTTCAGATCGAGGCCGGAGCAGAATGCGCCGTCGGCACCGCGGAGCAGTACCGCTTGGATGCCGTCGTCGTCACCGGCACGTTTGATCGCCGCAGCGAGCGCTTCGCCCAGGGGACCGTTGATGGCGTTTCGCCGCTCCGGTCGGTTGAGGACGACCTCCGCCCACCGTCCGTGATCGAGGTACTCCACTACCGCCATCGGACGCCCCAGTTCGCCCCATCGACGCCAAAGCATACTCCACCCGTCGGGACGCAACGGCAGTCTGGCGGGCGGTTCCGCGCGGCGGCCGTCGCTAGACGACTACCGCGCGTCCGTTATGGGGATCAGCCGAGGTCGAACCGATCGAGGTTCATCACCTTGTCCCAGGCGGCGACGAAGTCGTTTACGAACTGCGCTTCGGAGTCCGCGCAGCCGTAGACCTCCGCCAATGCCCGCAACTGGGAGTTCGAACCGAAGATCAGATCGACGCGGGTGCCGGTCCACCTCAGTTCGCCGGTTGCGCGGTCGCGACCTTCGAACTCGTGCTCCGCGTCCGACGTCGCCTGCCAGGTCGTACCCATGTCGAGCAGGTTCACGAAGAAGTCGTTCGTGAGCGCCCCCGGCCGTTTCGTGAACACACCGTGCTGCGAGTCGCCGACGTTCGTGTCGAGGACGCGCATGCCGCCGACGAGCGCGGTCATCTCGGGCGCGGTCAGGGTTAGCAGTTGCGAACGGTCCACCATGAGTTGCTCCGCGGGAACCGCCCATTGCTGCCTCGTATAGTTGCGGAACGCGTCCGCTGCCGGTTCGAGCACCGCGAACGAGTTGACGTCCGTCTGCTCCTGCGCTGCATCGGTACGGCCCGGCGAGAACGGCACCGCAACGTCGTGGCCGGCGTTGCGGGCGGCCTGCTCGACGCCTGCGCAACCACCGAGAACGATCAGGTCGGCCAGCGAGACGCACTTGCCGGGCGATGCCGAGCCGTTGAACTCGGCCTGGATGCCTTCCAGTGCCCCGAGGACCTTGGCCAACTGATCGGGCTGGTTCGCCTCCCAGTCCTTCTGCGGTGCCAGCCGGATACGTCCACCGTTGGCGCCGCCGCGCAGATCCGACCCGCGGAAGGTCGAAGCCGACGCCCAGGCGGTCGAGACCAGTTCGGAAACCGTGAGGTTTGAGGCGAGAATCTTGGCCTTGAGGGCCCCGGCGTCCGCGTCGTCGATCAAGGCGTGGTCGACGGCCGGAACGGGGTCCTGCCAGATCAGTTCCTCCACCGGGACCATCGAGCCGAGGTAGCGCGACCGGGGACCCATGTCGCGGTGCGTCATCTTGAACCACGCCCGGGCGAAGGCGTCCGCGAACTCGTCCGGGTTCTCGTGGAAACGCCTCGAAATCGGCTCGTAGATCGGATCCATACGCATGGCCATGTCCGCAGTGGTCATGATCGGCGCATGCCGCTTGTCCGGATCATGGGCGTCCGGCACGGTGTCCGAACCGGCGCCGTCCTTGGGTACCCATTGGAACGCCCCGGCGGGGCTCGTCACGCACTCCCATTCGTAGCCGAACAGCACGTCGAAGTAGCCGTTGTCCCACGTTGTCGGGTTGGTGGTCCATGCGCCTTCGATGCCGCTCGTGATGGTGTCGCCCGCTTTGCCCGTGCCGTGCCCGTTCGCCCAGCCCAGACTCTGCATGGTGATGTCCGCACCCTCCGGCTCCGGCCCCACCAGCGCGTCGTCGCCGGCGCCGTGGCACTTGCCGAAGGTGTGCCCGCCGGCAACCAGCGCCACGGTCTCCTCGTCGTTCATCGCCATGCGCGCGAAGGTCTCGCGGATGTCCCGGCCCGAGGCGACCGGATCAGGATTGGCGTTGGGTCCTTGAGGATTCACGTAGATGAGGCCCATCTGGACGGCCCCGAGGGGATTCTCAAGGTCCCGTTCACCGGTGTAGCGCTTGTCGCCGAGCCACTCGTCCTCTGCGCCCCAGTAAATGTCGTCCTCCGGCTCCCAGATATCCGGGCGTCCACCGCCGAAACCGAACGGCTTGAAGCCCATCGACTCCAGCGCGCAGTTGCCTGCGAAGATCATGAGATCCGCCCAGGAGAGCTTCTTGCCGTATTTCTGCTTGATCGGCCACAGCAGCACGCGGGCCTTGTCGAGGTTGGCGTTGTCCGGCCAACTGTTCAACGGCGCGAAACGCTGGTTACCGGTGCCGCCGCCACCGCGGCCGTCGCCGATGCGATAGGTACCGGCACTGTGCCATGCCATGCGGATGAACAGCGGCCCGTAGTGGCCGTAGTCCGCTGGCCACCAGTCTTGCGAGGTGGTCATCAGTTCGAAGAGATCCTGCTTCACGGCGTCGAGGTCGAGGGTCTTGAATTCTTCGGCGTAGTCGAAGTCCCCGCCCATCGGATCGGACAAGGACGAGTGCTGGTGCAGGACATCGAGGTTCAGCCGGTTCGGCCACCAGTCCTGGTTCGTCATGTGGCCGTCAGACGCGGCCAAGTGGGTTCCGCCCGCTACGGGGCACTTGCTTTCGCTCATGTCATTCCCTTCCAAGTCGTGCACGGGTCTGCAGGTCGCTGCCATATCAAACCCGACTGCGCGAGAGAGTAAAAGTTCATCTTGCTAGTGTCTAACGATTATTATTTCAAGACAATGATCGCGCGGGTTTTGCTTGGGACAGGTAACTCTCGATGAGCGAGTTGGCCGGGAACATCGCCGCCGACATCGAGGGCTGGGACGCCATCGACGACCACCGCACGGGAACGGCGGGCGATCGACTGACATCCGATTGGTTGGCCGGGCGCGTGAAGTCCGCAGGACTCGAACCGCGCCGGGACGATTTCGCGCTGTCCCGGTGGGTGCTGAAGCGGTGCGCGCTCGACGTTGACGGGACCGTGGTCGAGGGCGTGCCCATGTTCGACGGCGGGACGACGGGCCCCGAAGGCGTCGTCGGGAATCTCGGCCTGCTCGGCGAGAGCCGGGGCGATGCCGGGATCGGGGTCGGCGCGTTCGGCAACGCCGCCGGCGGAGCTGCCGGCGCGCTTGCCGCATCCCGTCGAGCCAACGAGTACCGGGCCATCGTCGCGGTCTCCAAGATGGATGAGCGGGTGACGGGCCTTGCCCTGCAGAACGCGGATCGGTTCAGCGAGCCCTTCGGGCCGCCCGTCCTGCAGGTGGCGACCGAGCACGACAAGTGGCTCCACGACCGGGTGGCGGTCGGCGCCACGGCGCGTCTGACAGCGCACGCGACCCGGGCGACTGCGACCGGGTCGAACGTGGTCTGCCGGGTGCCCGGGCGTGATCCGGCCCTTGCGCCGTTGACCGTGGTAACCCCGAAGAGCGCCTGGTGGGTTTGTACGGCGGAGCGCGGCGGTGGCATCGCGGTGTGGTTGGCGTTGCTGCGTCACTTCGCGGCGAATCGGCCGGCGCGGGATGTCGTGTTCATCGCGACCAGCGGACATGAACTCGGCCACCTCGGGCTGGACCACTTCCTAGCCACCAAGGACACGCCGCCCGGCCACGCCTGGATCCACCTAGGCGCCAACTTCGCCGCCGTGGAATCCCGAATCCGGCTGCAGGCATCGGATGCCGAACTCATGGACATGGCGCAACGCACGTTCTCGACGCACGGCGTGACCGTGTCGACGCGCACGCCTCTCGGCGAGCGTCCCGGCGGCGAGGCGCGCAACGTCCACGATTTGGGTGAACGCTACGTGTCGCTACTCGGAAGCAATCGCTGGTTCCACCACCCCGACGATCGTTGGCCGACCACCATCGACCTGGACAGCGCCGAGCGCATCGTGCGGGCGGTGCTCGTCATCGCGACGCGCTTGGCGTAGGCGACGCCCACGCGCCCAGCCGGACGCGCCGTCGCGCGTCAAGGCGCGCCGTCGCCCGCCCGGCCAACGGGACGGGACAAGCCCGTCCCCTACGGGATGCCCGGCACACGGTGGGAACCCCGTTACGTTCGCGTCAACCGCCTGCCCGGCGTTCGAACACCGCGATCTGGTGTCGTTCTACGACGCCGAAGTCCGGGAAGAACACGAACTCCTGCGACCGACCGGCGAGGTAGACGTGCCGGCCATCCGGGCTGGCGACGAACGACCACACGTCGTCGATGCTCGGCAGTTCGTTTCCGAACGAGTCCGAGGCAAACCCGTCCAACGACAGCAGGTCGCCCGGGAACAGCGAACGGGCACCGCTGGCCTGAACGGTATAGACGTAGCGCGACGAACGGCAGGCGACGTCCACGGCCGGCGTGTCGTGCCGGGCCAGCGAATGGGCACAGTTCGCGAAGAAGGACAGGAACGGCACGAACGAATTGCGCTTGCCGACGAATACTGGATTGCCCGGGTCCGAGAGATCGAACGCCGCCGTGTCGCCACCGCCTCTTCCCGACGACACGAAGAGATGGGACGTATGCACGGCGAGCCCCCGGGCCTGGGAGAGCCCTTCCACGACCGTTCCATCGTCGCCGACGGGACTCGCCTCGGCGACCGTCGACACCACACTTAGTGACCCGGTCTCGGCGTCCCGTTCGAACGCAATCAACGTCGGACTGCTAAAGAATCCACCAGTGACGGCGTACACGTGCGTCCCGTCCGCGTTCATCGCCGCTGTCCCGACGCCGTCGATCATCACCTGCTCGACGGGGGTCAACGCCGTGTGCTCGTCGTTGAACTGGAAGGTCTCGATCATGAAAGGCGGCATTACGCTGTGTACGAACGAACCCTCTATCAGTAGCCTGGAGGCCGGGCATGGGCCACCGTCCACTGTGCCGGCGTACTCGATTCCACCCCCGTCGACGGGCGTGAACCGCGACCAGCCGTCGCAGGAAGCGACGAGCAGCGCCGAACCCGCCTCGTCCCACAGCAACTGGATGCCGGGATCTTCGAGGGGGTACTCGGCGAGCGTCTGCAGGTGGGTCAACTCGCCGGTGTCCCCGTCCCGTGCGAACACCACGATGCCGGACTCGGAGGCGACGTAGAGCTCGGTTCCATCGGCGTTGAAGGCTTGGCTGCCCAACCCGTCGAACTGGATTTCCGGACCTTCGGGGCCCGTCTGGTCGTCGGGAACAATCGCGACGAAACGCAGCAGCGCGGGTGGGTTTCCAGGACCCCAGGACAATTCGAAGGGGCCGCGTTCGCCGCCGCCGAAACCGCTGCTGTCGCGGATGAAGCTTCCAAGGCGAATGACGTAACGAACACCGGCTTCGGCCTCGAAGTTCATGGCGACCTCGCCGCCGGCGAAGCTGCGGCTCGTGTGCAGCAACTCGAGGTTGCCGTTGTCGCCAATCCGGTAGATGGCGAGCTTGAGACCTTCGCTCCCGTTCACCACGAACCGCATCCAACCGCTTTGCGGGGGTTCGAAGGTCCACCACAGCGACGAGTCGCCCAACGATCCGGTGCGCTCGCCGGGTTCGTTGGTCGCGAACTCGTTCGAGCCGGTAACCGACCCGGACATGCCGAGGAGCGCAATGGCGTTGGCGAAGTCGTCGTTCTCGGGTGTTGGGCCCCACTGCATGACCAGTTCCGCCGAGTCCACGGACGCGTGCGCGGCGTCCCTCGGCAACCCCAGTGCGAACGCGTACGGTTCGCCCGCCTCGGTGTCGAACGCTATGCGCAGATCGGCGACTTCGCCGCTATTCATGGCCACGGGTTCGAGTGCGGCGAGTTCCGCGCCCTTGAACACGGACATCTGCACGGGCGCGTCGCCCAGGGCCCGGAAGAACTCGTTGAGATCCACCTGCCAGGTGAAACGTCCACCTCGGGCCGGTTGCAGCCAAACGTACCAGGCTGTCCGGACGCCGGACTCGACCGGCTCGCCGTGCTCCACCGTCAGGGCGTTGAAGTTCACGACGGTGGGGGCGAACTCGGCGAACACCGCCTGGGCGGCGGCGAAGTCGTCGTTCTGTGGATCTTCCCGCATGCCCGGTGCCCAGGACAGCGTGAACTCGGTGCCGGAAAAATATCCGGAGGCCGACGCCACGGCGATGTAGTACTCGGCACCCTCCGCCGCCGGAAACACCGCCTCGTCCGGGAACTTGGTCGCCGGCGCACCGGACATCAGCCTGGCGTCCGACACGTTGTCGCCGGTGAAGACCGATATCGACAAACCGCGCCGGTTGACCGAGAAACGCCAGTCGCCTGTCGCCGGTGCGATCCACCGGTACCAGACGCTGGCGCCCCAACCGTCGAGGAACACGGGCGTGAACGCACTCCCGGCGCCGATGAACTCGCCGGGCTCGGTTGTCGCAGCCTGGTTGTTGCCGACAACGCCGCCGATCTCGCCTTCGATGATGGCGGCGTGGGCAAAGTGGTCGTTCTCGGGCGCTGCAGCCGGCCCCCATTTCAGGGTGAGTTGGGGCGTCGACGCGGCGCGGGATTCCACGCCGCCTTCGTCGTCCGGCTCTCGGTGTGTGAGTCCCGAGGGGTGCATCGACAGCCGGACCCGGTAGGTTTCGCCCCGTTCGGCATGAAAGGTCGTACCGCCGCCGAGTTGCCCGGTGCCGATCGCGTCGAGACCGGCCAAGGGTCCGTTGGGAAAGGCCTCGACCACCACCGAGTCCGAATAGTCCTCCACGTCCGATTGCACAATCGTGAACCGGGCCAGGCCATGGTCCGGCGCGGTCCACCGATACCACAGCGATCGGTGCCGTTGTGGATGGGCGCGGCGGAGGGCGAACGGCGGTTCGCCCTGGTCGGGGGTTGCCGCCACGAGGTCGAAGGTGGTTGCGCCACCTTCGCCGGCCAGCGTGATGGGCGACTCGTAGTCGTCGTTCGGGGGTCGTTGAATCGGGGCCGGGGAATCCGCATCGGCATCGCCGACGATGACCGGCACCGACGTTGTGGCGCTGTGCGCATTCCAGGCGCTGGCCGCCAGGTAGAGCTGGAAGCTGCCGGCGGGCTGGCCCGGAAAGCGGAGCGTGACGACCTGCTGTTCGTCGGGCCCGATCTCGCCGACTTCGATGTGCAGGACATCCGCTTCGAGAGACCGTTCGAGGGCGTCCTCGCGTCGGGCCGAACTCTCCTCTCCGACGAAGGACACACCCTCGCACGCATTGGAACCCGTCTCGGCGCGGCAGTCGACCCGCAGCTTGGCGCCGGCGGCGACGTAGGCGTCGGTGGTCATCGTGACCTCGATCTCGAAGGGTTCGTCTTGGGCGACGTCGATGCGCCGGACGTTCGCCGCGACGTCCAAGCGTGGCGTCGAGTCGCCGCGGATGACTGTCCACGCCAGGCCGGCCCGCGGGGGCGTGCCGATGACCCGGTTGGGCGTGACCTTCATGCGGTACACGCCGGGCGGCGGATTGGGGACGATGACCCATTCCACATTGTCGACCGGCGACAGGGAATGGAACTCGCCACAGGCGGCGATCGACCGGCAGGACGCCTGCCAGTCGACCCACAGGTCGAGGTCGTGCAGCACGGTGTTGGCGATCGTCTCCGCTGGCGGCTCGTCCCAGGTCAGCACCACCTCGAGGCGACTGGCGCCTTCCGGCACCACGATGTCGTGGGACAGGAAGCTGTCCGGATCGACGTCGAAGGCGGTCGTGCCGCCCACCCAGCCGTCCTCCGCGTCGCGGTTCAGGATGGCGGTCCGGGCGGACACCTTGCCGAGTCCGTAGCGGTTCTGCAGCGACCCGGGCCCGCGGGTGTTGTCGAGGGCGAACACCGAGGAGACGCCCAGGAAGCCGTCCGGTTTGATCGCGCTTGCCATCAGCCGGGCCCGCAACGCCGCCGGCTCCTCCTTGAGTTCCGGCACGGCATCCATCACCAGGGCGGCGACGCCGACCACGGCGGGCGACGAGAAGCTGGTCCCGGACAGGGGAGCGTAGCCGTCCCGGCTTCCTCGACCGACGGGCATGTCGATGGCAACTCCGGAGCCCACCACCTTGGGATTCAGCCGGCCGTCGAGCGTCGGACCGGAACTGCTGAAACCGGCGATGTCGCCGGCATGCTGTGACGCGCCGACCGCAAGCGCGTTCTTGGCACCGGACATGCTTGATTGGACGGGGTAGTCCAGACCGACGTTGCCCACCGACGTGACGAACAGGTAGCGGCCCGACCAGACGGCGGCGTCGATCTTGCGTTCGAGGTACGACCGCGACTCCCAGACGTCGGCGGTAACGCCTAGGCTCGAGTTGACGACGAGCGGTTTGCGCGGGATGTCGTCGCCGCAGGACGTGGGTTTCGCGAACCAGTCCAGGGCGCGTCCCCAACCGAGAGCCGAGGCGAACCCGACGCTGCTCAACGCCTTGGCGAAGCGGATGTCCTGTACCAGCGGAGCCATGCCGGCACGTGCCGGGTCGGCGGTGCCTGTCCCCGCCACGACGCCCGTGACGGCGGTGCCGTGGCCGTCGGCGTCGAACCAGAGATCCTGGTCTTCCTCGCGCGGTTGGCCACGGGCGATGAAGTTCGCGCCGCAGATGCTGCGGCGGTTCGTGGCAATGTCGAGGTGGTCGATGTTGAGTCCCGTGTCCATCACGCCGATCGGGACGGACGCGCCGCCTACGCCGGTGAACAGGCCCGAGGCATCGTCGTAGCTGCGCATGGCGTCGGCGCCCATCGCGGCGGCGGCGATGTCGAGCGCGGTTCGAAGCCGGCCGATGGGCTCAACCGCCAGGACGTAGTCGGCGCGGGAAACGGCCTCTAGGGACGCAAGGGGAATGGTGGCGGCGTAGGCCCGCACCGCCGCGTCGAACCGACCGACCACCGCACCTAGGCTCTGCAGTTCACGACGCCACCTGCCGTCGGGATCCTCGTCCATCAAGGTGATCCACACGGGTGCCTCCTGCGAGCCATCGGCAAGCGAGCGTTGCGCCAAGGTGTCGGACACCTTCCGCTCCTGGGGAACGGCGCCGATTGCCATCACTGCATCCGCCGAAGCGATCGCCTCGAGACGGACGGGGTCGGCGGGCAGTCGCACCCGAACGAGATCGCCGACCTGCCCGATGGCCTCGCCCGCCTCGGCGGTCAGTACCCTTGCCAGTGCGCTGAGATCGGCACCATCGGCCAGCTTGACCCAGCCGTATGTCCAATCGCGCCCGTGCCGTGCGGCTTGGTCTGCAAGCGCATCGACGCCGGGGCTCATCCACCCGGGGACCGGTGTCGCTTTGCGCAGATCCTGGCGGTCGTCGACGGTCAGCGCCGATCGGACGACCTCATGGTACGAGGTGAACGAATAGCCCTCGGGCGGCGTCGGCTCGTGTTCGGCGACCGGAGCTGGCCTAAACCCGGGCGGCGCCACGGCCACCGCGGTGTGCGTGTCCGCATCGGGCCCCTGGGCAGCGGACCCTGCGGCCCGCGCGTCCATGGTCTTGCTCTCCGCGGCGATCTGGCGGATCGCCGCTTCGCTCGCCAGCCGGCCTTGGGCGGTTTCGTCGAGTTCTTCGTCAAGCCTGTCGTCGACGCCGAGGTCCGCAAGGAGCAACAGCACGCCGATAGCCACCGCGACGAACGTGATGGCAACGACCAAGGCGTTGGCTTTGTTGGACATCTCACCGCCCGAATGCAAACAAGAATGGTCTGATACTCGTCGCGTCATTCGTACACTGTCAAACGAATTCTCCCGAGCCCGACTGCTGGCGCTAACGATTCGATCGATCGCCGACAGTCAGCGACCGAGACCGCACCCCGACGCCGCCGCCTCGGTTCACGCGGAACCGCGAGGCGCGCTAGTCGGTGGCGCCGGCCGCCGGAACGGAGTCCCTGGCCTCGTCGTCCACATCGTGGTCCGGGGGAAGCGCCGAGAGGTTTGCGAGATGGCCCGTGGGCGCCTCCAGCAGGCTCATGACGAAGATCGGTTCCGTCGACGAGACGAACAACCGCCATTTGCCCACGCCGCGACCCAGGTAGCCGTCGAAACCCGTCGCGCCCGCCTCCAGGCGCGCCGCGTCCAGCGTGGTCGCGGCGAAGCCGCCGATCCGCATCTCGATCTCCCAGGAGTCCATGCCCTCGTCGTCCACGCCCGAGATCGTGACCTCCGCATCCGCATCGCCCAGATTCCCGATCCGTAGCAGGCTCCGTTGAGTGGTATTGCGCCCCGGGTTGAACGTGGGAACCAGATAACCGCCGCGGTACGGTGGCGCGACCGCGGACATGGGTGCGACGAACCCGTCCGCTGCACGAATGTAGCCGAGCACGAGCATCCTCAGTGCGCTGCTCAGTTCCAGCCGCCAGTCGCCCCGGCCCGGCCCGACACCTTGCGGCAGGCCCTTGGCGGCGTTGCCGTTCTCGAGGTCGGCCGAGTTGAACTGAACCGCTTCGCGCGCGCCGAGCGAAAGCGTCGTTGGTTCGAAACGGTTGCCATCGTCGTCCACCGCAACGATGTCCACGTCACCGCCGCGGTCGGACAGGTTGACAACCCTGACGAACCCTTCGCGCCCGCCCTCGCTGTGCTCCGGAAACAGCGGCACGAGGAGGTAGGGCCCCTCGCGATCGACCGGCAGCACGGTCGTGCCCCCCGTCCGCAGCCACGTCTGCCACGCATCCGAGTAGAACTCCACCTCGCCTTCCAGGAAGGCCCGATACTCCTCGAACTCCCCGCGGCGCAGGTGGCCGACGACGATGTCGACGAAGGATCGGTGATTCTCCATGAAGAAGCGGACCGCGAGATGACGGTAACGGTAGCGGGTCCGCAACGAATCGGAGTGCAGCAGGATCTCTGCCAGGGAGTAGGGCGATTCAAACGACGGCGGACCCTTGTAGGGCAGAACCAGAGCGGCAACATACTCGGCGATCCCCTCGCTCCACCAGTGGATGCTGTCGATGTCGCCCCGATAGCCGTCAAAGCGGTTGTACCGGCCGTCGAGATAGTGGACGTACTCGTGCTCGAAATTCCAGATGCTCAACACCGGGTCGGGCGGGTTCTCCCATGCCTCGTATTCGGTCGCGACGAAGTACGGCCGGGTGCTGCGGTCCGCGGGGTTCCACTCGTAGTAGATGCCGCTGCAGGTGTCCGCGTTGCGGAAGAACGCCGCCGAGGAGTAGTCCTCGCACGAACTGATGTCGTGAAAGACGTACGCATCCAGATGGTTGTTGAAGTCGTAGGCCACGGGGCGGCAGCCGGTGTCGAACAGGGGGTGGAACCTCTCGGCAACGCGATCGAGTCGTTCGCATGCAAGTGCGAGCTGGCCGTCGTCGAAGCCCTGCGCGTGTATGGTCACCCGATCGTCGGGGCAGTAGCTCGCGGGACATTCGAGGGTCGCCGTGAACACCTCGTGCCTGAAATTGGCGTTGAAGCCCGCTCCCGCGTACCAGCCGCACGTTTTGTAGTGCGTGCAGTTCTGGGCGTCGTGATAGTCGAGTTCCGCGATCACGCGCAGGAAGACCGGTTTCATGGCCTCGTCGTCCAGGTAGGCCTCGCGAATCGAGTCCACGGCATCGCGGACGCGAACGTAGTTGGTGGTTTCGGGGTAGAGGCTGAACCGGCCGATCTCGATGGCACTCCGGGTCGCGATGAACTGCCAGCCCGTGCCCAGCAGCGACGACTCAAGTGCACGCGCGTGGAGCGAATCCAGAAGCTCGCGGTGCTCGCCGAACGCAGGGCCGAAACGCGGACGGTTTGCTTGCCGGTGCCCCGTGCGCAGCATATCGAACATGGCGTGCATGACGTCCTCGAACGTCTCGCTCCGGTAGAGCTCGCCCCAGTGCGTCAGCCACCAGACGACGATCTCCAGGTGATCCGCGGATTGTCCGTAGTCCCTGATTAGACGGGTCAGTTCGATCAGGTTGCTGCCATGCTCGTCGTGGGGGTCGCCGAAATGCGGACTCAAGCGAACGGCCTCCACGGCGTCGGCAACGGCTTGGTGGACGGCGGAACCCGGGGCGGTGTCCCAGCGCTCAGACGACTGCCACACCTCGTCCCGGCACGTGCCCCCCGAGGCCGGCCCCCTCTGGATGCACCAAAGGTGGATGTCCTCGACGACAATCAGGAATCTCATCAGGTTCCTAAGCCTCGCCTTGCCGGTACCGTCGTATCCGTCGACGATGGCGGGGAACGCGTGCGCAACGTCCAGGACCCTGGCTTCCTTGGCAATCGCGTACTGCAACTGCGCATCGTCCACCCGCTCGAGCACGGAGATGCATCCGAAGTCGGCCGATTGGAGGAGGGCCACAAGATCGTCCCCTGTTGCAGCAGGAAGAGCCTGGTGCAACGAAGCGCAGTTGGCCGCCTTGGCGGTTGCAGGCTGCCCGTTGGCGGCCGCCTTGCGTTGCGCCTCCCGTTCCAGGTTGGGCGGGGGTAGCTGCACGTTCGCGCTTGTGTGATCGGGCACTGCGGCAGACACCACGGTCGCGGCGAGCATGGTTGACACCGCGAGTGCGCGCCGCACCAACGCGCAACTCATTGCACGGCCCTCGTCGGCGGTGACCGTTTCGTCGTACGCGGACAACCTGCGCTTCTCCTGATGGTCCCTGAGTCCCATCGACATCCGGTGTCCTGTGCGGACCACGCCTAGTCAGTCAGCTAAGCTGGACGTTTTTTGGACGCTACACGAATTTTCATAATGTTTGCCTTTTGACATTGATGTTCTACATAAATTTTCCGTATGGTTGAGTGCGGCGGGTTCTAAGCGAAAACCGCCACGGAACAATCCGCAGTGAGGTTGCCCATGCCGCCGCGCGACACGCCGAAACCTGACCAACTGGCCGACGCCGCCGCGCTCGCCGCCGCGATCCTGCGCATCAGCGCGAGCCTCGACCTCGACTATGTCCTGCGCGAGGCGGTCGACGCCGCCCGGGAACTGACCGGCGCTCGCCTCGGCATGATCGCCACCGTCGACGAGGCGGGCGCGGTCGACGCCGTGTTCGAGTCCGGCTTCACCCCGGCGGAGGAGGCGGAGCTCGCTGCGTGGTCAGACAGGGAACGCCTGCTGGCACATCTTCGCGAGCTGCCCGCGACGCTGCGCGTGGACGACCTCGCGGCCTACGTCGGGGGGCTGGGGTTGACTCGCACGCCGGCGCTGTCGCGAGCCTTCCAGGGCACGCCGATGCACTACCGCGGCGTCGACTTCGGCAGCTTCTTCCTCGCCGAGAAGGCGGACGGCGCCGCGTTCACCGACGCCGACGAGGCGGTGCTGGTGCTCTTCGCCTCGCAGGCGGCGGCCGCCATCGCCAACGCGCGCACGCACCGCGCCGAGCA
>VXYL01000080.1 GCA_009846005.1 Gammaproteobacteria bacterium
CGCCCGTCCGGCGGATCGGCAGAGGTCTGAATCCCGACAGGAAATCGGCTAACTACTTACGGGGCTGCACGATCTGCGCCTCCTGTCGTTGCATTGGACTTTGCTGGACAGTGCGGCGAAGGCGGGACAAACGGACCAGAATGGCGAGACTCGCGCGCGCCCCGATGCCTTACCGGAGCAGCGTGCCAAGGTCTTTCAAGCGTGTGGCAACCAAATGCCGCGAGGGGATGCCGAACGCTCATGGGATTACCCGAGCTACGGCGTTGGCCACATGCAACTCCAACCCAATCGCCCTCTGACATCCCGAGGCTTTCACCAAGCACGACCGAGGCGAATGTCTCCATGGAGGTGCTGGGCGGCGTCAAGGCAAGTCGTCGGGCAGGTCCATGCGAAGCGGTCGCTGGTTCCTGCCGAAGGTCAGCCGCATGAACGCGGTCTGCGCCTTCGAGGCGGGCGCAAGGATCGCGCGGGTCTGGAGGCGCTGAAAGGCTCGCTGCGGCAGCAGCCGCTTGACGAGCAGCAGCAGCTTCGCGTCCAGCCCGGACACGATGTGCGGCCTGCCCTTCGGACTGGTGGCCGCGCGATGGATCGCCCGGGCGATCCTGGCCGGGCTTCCCGCGTTCGGCAGGGCCTTCTGGGCCGAGAGCATATTGGCGTAGTAGGGCTTGTAGGCGCGGTGTGCGGGCGTCTCGGCGGCGGCGCCCTGGTCGAGCTTGGTGAAGATGGCGGTCGCGTGGAAGCCGGGGTAGATCCCCTTGACGACGATGTTGAAGGGGGCGAGTTCGGCCGCCAAGCCCTCGGTCATGCCGCGGACGGCCCACTTGCTCGCGCCGTAGGCGGCGACGAACGGGTAGTTGAACATCGCGCTCGCCGACGCGATGTTGATGATGGTTCCGCCACCCGCCTCGCGCATGTGGGGCAGGAACGCCTTGGTCACGGCGAACACTCCGAGCGTGTTGGTCCAGAACTGTCTTCGTATCTGCTCCATGGTGCTCGTCTCGGTCGGCCCCATCAGGCAGTAGCCGGCGTTGTTGACGACCACGTCTATGCGGCCGAAGTCCTTCACGGCTTCGGCGGCGACCCGCTCGACCTGCTCGAAGTCGTCGACATCGAGTTCGTACAGCCTGACGCCGGCGAGGTGGGAGAACAGGTTCTCGTGCGCCCGCTTGTCCCGCACGGTCGCGGCGACCCTCCAGCCCTCGGCGGCGAACAGTTCGACCGTGGCCTTGCCGAATCCGGAGTTGGTGCCGGTGATGAACAGAGTCCGTTGCGCGGAGTCGCGCTCCATGGGTTCGTCCTTTCGCTGTGCCAGTGACCGACGCGGGCGCGCCGACCGCTCGGTGAAACGCTAACGGGACCCGGGGGATCGGCCAAGGAGAAAGGAATCCAATGCCACCACCGAGCGCGGAAGCCTCACTCAACCGGCAGGCAAGGTGCCGCGCCATGGCTCCCATACCCAGGCGGATCTGGGCGGCCGACGCCGATCCGCCCCGTCCGTCGGAGACCTCGACCCGGATCGTCACGCTCCCGGGTTCCGCTCCTGCCGGTGCGGCTGGACCCTGCTGGATCGGGTCGCCAAAGCGGGAAAACCCGAGTCAATCGGCGGGACACTGCGACCATAAGTCACCGTTGTTCCGTTGGCCCAATGCAGCCACTCAACAACCGTGATGGCGTGCGCGGCCCGGTGGCGTTCGGGTAGCACCTGCGGGTCGCCAACCGCTACTCGGCCCCCGGACACGAAGGTTCGGTCGGCGCGGACAAATCAATTCGCAGCAACGGCTCGATCTCCTCAAGTCTCTCGCGGCTGCACCTCTCCAGAAGAAAGGTCATCAGATCGTCCTGTCGGGGTTGCCCAAACACCATTCTGTAGACAGCGAGGGATCGCTTGAGCGCTTCGAGTTGCGACGCGTCGCGGCTCAACGGAAGCGCCGGGACGTGCCGCTCGATGTACGCACCGTCCGTGAGCGGGAAGAGCCAATACGGCACGAGCCCGCCCCCACGTGCCGACTGGTCCCGGGCGGCTTCGAAGAGGGCGAGCCACACATCCTTCGAGCCGCTGGCGAGCACCTCGTCTCCGTGCTTTGTCGCGACATTCTTGCGCACGGCGTGGCCCTTGTAGCGATGCACGCGGCCTTCACGCTGCTCCAGATCGACCGGGTTCGACGGAAGGTTCCAGTGCATGACAGCGTGGCAATAGGCATGGAAGTCGAGACCTTCCTGCCCAACGGACGTGGACGCGAGCACGAACGGCCAGAAGGGAGAGTTGAAAGCTTGGCGCACCTGCCCCTCGCGCGCCCCGGCCTTACCGTCGTCGCTCTCCTGAGCGCCGAAGCGCATGGCGAAGTGGTTGCGCAGCCTGCGGCGTTCGATCCGGGCCGTACCGTCGACCGGTCGAATCTCGTCTACGCGCGGTGCGCCCGTCCGAAGCGACAGCGCGCGCATTACCGCCTCGGCCAACCTGCTCCATGCCACGTCGTCGTCGACCGCGAACAGCCCCTCCAGGTCGCGTAGCGTATGGATATACTCGTCCAACACGGCCTGCAGGTTGCCGGCCGCGCAGTAGTCCACGACCTGTCTCCAGTAGGGCGTCTCATCCATCGGTCGCTCGCCTCGGACAAGCGCCATCGCCTCCGGGACGTTGAACAGCGTCCGGAAGCTCCAAGCAATCCGGGCAGCCGCGTCGCGAGCGCCAACGGCCGCACGCGTCTCAGGGCCCGACGCACGTGTGAGGGCTCGGAGTGCGCCCGTCGCGGGGCCGGCTACGGCTCGCGTTGCCAGAGCCTCCGCGAGATCCTTTGGAGGTCGTCCGAGGTCCAGGGGTTGGCGAACGGTCGCGTCGACCCCTACATGAACGAGTTTCTGAGCTTCCCTGACATGATCGACCCACCGGGAGCTCTCATCGTCATCCTCCTGCGCTCCGTTCCAGACGATCGGCAGGTCCCAGCGACCGAACCATTCCTTGGTCGACTCGCTGTACCTCTGGAGATCGAGAAGGACCGGGGCCGCCCAGTACCAGCCCTCATCTTCGCGCTCGGCGTCAAGATACGGCTTCGAAAGCTTGTCCAGTAGCGGTTCGAGTCGCGCCCTTGCGCGGGCGACCGCATCTGCCAGAGTCGACTCGCTCTCCGGCACGGGGAGCGGGTCGCCCAACTCCACCAGAGTCGGACTTGGATAGAGCAATCCGAGCACGGGCATGCCGGTAAGCCGCTCGTTCGAGTACGCAAAGCGAAGCAGCCCGCGGCGCTTCTTGCGCTCTTCCGCCGTGTTGCGAATCGAGTTGTCGAACCGCTGAAAGAGCCGACGCTCCGCGTCGTAGCTCACCACGCTCGCGACCGCCTTGGGAACGACCGTCCAGGTAGAGAAGATCAGACGCTTGGAAAGCTGCTGCTCGCTCGCTGTCTTCCACGAACCGGATTCGGCGTAGTAGGGAAGTGCAGGAGGTAACCAAAGCAATTTCCAGGCTTCACCGCGCGCCATCCACTCGATCAGGCTTCGCAGGCGGGCGTTGGCCGGGTCGAGCTGGGCGTATGCCTCGACATCTTCCCACGAGAGGGACACCCTGCCGCCGTCGGTGAGGAGTTTCGCGAGGCCATTCTCCGACGATGTGTCCAGGCTCGCGACGACGTTGGTCTTCAGCTTGTAATTGTCCATGAAGCTTAGGAGGTACGGCGCCGCCTTCCAGTATTCGAGAACCTGCGGCTGTCTCACTTCGTGACCGATTCTCTGGAGCGCCAGAAAATCCCCTACGTCGTCCGCAGTGAGTTTCAGCCCAGTGCTTGGGATCTGGCGCATCATTCCCTCCGCGTCCTCGGAGGCGCGCAGGCGCTCCGTCCGCGACATGACCCGCCGCAGGTGTGCCTCGATCTGTCCTTTGATCCGCACGAGGTTCTCCGTCCCGGACTCGATCCGGTAAAGCGCCTGCCGGTAGTCGTCCAGGAGCCGACGGAGACATTGGCTCTCCTTCAGCTTGGGATCGAGGAACTCGACGGTCCGCAGAAAGTCCCGGTAGTGGTCGTCCTCGGCCCGCTCGTGGTGAAGCGTGTACATCTTGTAAGGCGTCGCCGAGAGAAGGAGGAGACGAACGTCCGACGTGTCGTCGGAGTAGGTGAACAGCTGTTTCGCCAGCTTGGCCGTGGCGTGTTCTCCGTCGAGCAGATCCTTGAAGCGCTGGAATTCGTCGAGGATCACGAGGTCCGGTTCCAGCGCATCCACGCATACCTCGGCCAACATTGAACGCAGCCGGCCGAGGAACGCGATCTGCCTCCACCGATCATCCCACGGGATGTGAGGACGACTTCGTCGGAATCGCTTGCAGAGGTCTTCATACGTTTCTCGGAGACCATCGCTCTCGCGAAGGCGGTGCGCGAACGCCTCGGCAAGATCTTCGTCGATATCGTACCTATGCTTGAACTGCTTCAGCTCCGAGCGGAAGTAGTTCGTGTTCCTCACATAGCCCTGAAACACGTTCTTCGGGCCTGCCCGGGAGTCGGGCCACACGCGCTGGACCATGTGGTAGAGCAGGACCCGCTCCTCGCGGATCCCCATGCTGCTCTTCAAATCGAACGATGTCCCAGGTGTGAGCGCGATGTAGTTGACCCTGTTCGCCTTCAGGCCATGGATCTCCCGTGGCAGCAGCCCCAACCGGGCGGCTCGGACGAACCTGCCGTCCCCGATCTGGAGTCGGCGGACGTTTTGCCGGGCGATCTGAGCGTTCGAGCAAATATAGACGATGTCGATCTGGCCGACCCGATGCGGCCCATCCCAGAGATGATCGATCGCCTTTGCGATCACGCCACGCGCGACGAGCGTCTTCCCGAGACCGACCTCGTCGGCCACCAGAAACCGCCGCGTCGAGTCGGTTGCCGCGTAGAGGCGCTCGAACGCGTAGTCCACCGTGTCGCGCTGGAACCCCTTGAGGCCGCTGAGAACGGTCTCGGTGTCCGGGCGCTCTCCCATCCGCCGTTGGCTCATCGCTTGACAGCCCTCCGCGCCCGCCAGACCGGCTCCCATATCTCGTCTAGGCCGTCCGGGAGGAGTCCCTTCCCCTCTTCGGTTTTCTGGAGATCAGCGATCAGCCGTGCTGCCTCATCGACTCGGTTGGGATTGCGGCTCAGGCTCTGAAGAAGCGCCTCCAGCAAGGCGGCCTCGGGCCAGCCGCCGAAGAATCCTTCGGCAACAGAGCTGTCCTGATTGGCCGAATCCACGAAGGCCAACACATCGGCGCCCTCGTCCATCAGGATGAGAAGCAGAAGCCTCAGCACCCTGCGGCGATCCTTGAGGAGCGAGCGCAGCAGGCGTTCCTTCCGGTTCTCCGGCGCCCCGACCAACTCGGCCGTGACCACGAACCGATGCCGGATCCTGTGCCGTCCTTCCCGCACCAAGACTTCGAACGCGAAGAAACCGGTCAGCGCCTCGAACGACAACCCGTTGAAGGTTGCGATGCGGTCGGCTGGGCCGTCCAGGTCCCCCGGCCCGACGGTGGGGCTCCCGACGCCCTTAGCGGCCTCCGAGGAGAGCGTGGCGGGCCACACCTTCACCGTCACGCCGCTCGATGTCTCCGGAAGTTCTCCCGAAAGCGTGAGATCCCAGCGTTCCTCCGCGTCTGCGTCGCGGACCTTGGCTGTAAGACGTGTCGTCCCGAGGACGCGAGCGAACCGCTCCGCCCGCCTCTCCAACTCCTTCTTGGGGTCGTCCTTGTCGTCTGGATCGCCGGAAGGCGTGTACTCCTGAAGGAGTGATCGAAGGGTATCGAGCCGCGCATCGTCCTCGGAACCGAGCAGCGAAGCGATGCCGCAGTCCTTCTTGCTTCCAACGAGTTCGACCAGCACTTCCACATTGAGCCCGAAGGCAGCGGTCGTCGCGTTCGCCGAGCCCGTGAAGAAGTGCGCCTGCCCGCCGTTTTCAAACAGGAACAGCTTGGCGTGGAGGCCTGCGAGTTCGCCTTCGTCGTCCGCTGCCGCCGGCTCGGCTGGCGCGTCCGTGTCGTCTTCTTCCTGGGCATCTCGGGCGTCGAGGTCGGCTGCCGGCGAAAGCACATAACACGTCTCAGGGAGAGCCTCACGCCCGGAACTGCGGACGACTCCCTGGAACGCCTCCGGCCTGGAGATCAACACGTCGAGTCCGTGCTCATCCCCCAGCTTCTGGACGACGGAGCCGATGAGATATGGCGATATCGTCAGGCTCCGAGAGGCGGCGGGGAAGGGCCATCCGCGCCTACGCCACAACCCGAAGTGGTGGATTCGGAAGTCGGTGAACGGTCGGGGCGGCCGGAAGCGCACCCTTCGGATCTCGTGCGCCATCCGTTCGAGGTCCTCACGCAACTCGCCTCGGATCGCACGTGTGGCGAGTCCCGGAAGCGCCAGAAGGAGATCCGCCAGCGGCTTGTTCCTCCCGTAGCCACGTTGACGGTCCATCAGTGGTCCTTCGAGTGACAGGCAGGTGTCCCAGGACCGGGCAAAGGTCAAGTTGCGGGAGAGGCACAGCACGCGGTAGACCGGGTGGCGATCATCCGCCTCGAAGGCAAGTACCCACAGCTTGGGGTGGAAAATCCCTTCCTCGCTGGGCGGCTGCACCTCTACGACCGAGCCTTCAAGATAGGCCAGCAGCGTCTGCTCCGGTTTCGGCACGGCGATCGCCCCGGCCTGACAAAAGAGCGTGATGCTCTCAGCGTGCCGCCTTAGTGCTTCGAGCAGGGCAACCGGATCCGTCACCGGCGCCCCGTCCTCGTCGTGAGCGTCAAAGAATGTGAAAGCGAGAGGAGCCGTCAGGAGAGCGATCAGGTCCAGCGTGTAGCTGGTCCCCACGGCGCGACGCAGGCGGTAGCCGGGTGGCGGACGCAGACTCTCAAGGAGCAGCGTCCGCTCACGCGTTCCCAGCATCGCCCTCGCTCCGCTCCAGTCCGTCGATGATGTCCTTGAGGAGCACCTTGGTCGCACCCCACCGGTACGCCATACGCCCAGTTCCCGACCGTCCTCCCCACAATTCGAGGTGCCGCGCATTGGTCAACCGCGCCCGCCCGCGCTTGAGTTGAACCTCGCGTTCCCGCACCAGCGCCCGAGCTGCGGAGTGTTGCCGGACCAGAGCTTCAGGCCCATCCCGCTTCAGGTCGTCGATCCAACGCGTCACAAAGGACTGCGTCGGATAACCCAGGGAGCGGCCCTTTGCTCGCACGACGCTCCACACCCCGTCCAACTGCCAGTCCGCCAGATCCGACCTCAGGCCTTGCACCTCGGCAACCCAGTCCGCAAGCTCGGCGTGGTAGGTCTCCATACGTCCGCCATGCCCCTGCTTTTCCGAAAGCATGAGGTTGTAGAGAAGGGCCGCTCCCTGCATGCAGATCGCGAACAGTCTGGCATCGCGAAGGTGTTCTCTCAGAGTCGGCGACACCTCGGCGAGAGCGGAGTGTCGCCACGGGCGATCAGCCGCAAGATCCGCTCGAACGGCTCGGCTCGCGAGCACCGCCAAAAGGCTCTCGGCATGCCGAGCCTGGATTCGGTCCCTCAGGTAGGCGGCGTCCTGCGGGCGCAATGCCACCGAGACGCTCTTGTACGGGAATCCGGATGGAGGGGACGGGATGTGGGGGTGCCAGTTCGCTGGCAGCGCCCTCTTGCCTTCCGGGTCGTGCGGTGTGTCCCGCAACTGGTGGCGGCGACTGTAGAAGCTGTCAAGCGATCGGAAGTATGCCCACATGTGGCCTGAGAATGTGCGGATGCCCCAACTCCCAAGGCCGCCCCAATACACCTCGCTCGGCAGCCGTTTCAACGCGTCGCCTGCTTGGATCCCGAACACACCGGCCGTGTCGTCGCCCGTTCGAAGCCGGCGGTTCAGCCGCAACTCCTCGCGCCGAGTCCACGCGGCCGCCTCATTCGACCGTTTCCCCAAGCGCTCAAGTCGCAGGAAGGTCCACGGTACGAGTAGGAAGTAGCACGCCCGGGTTTGGATCGTGCTGGTGCCGGGGAAGAAGAGGTCCGAATAGCTGTCGCGAACACCGGCGAGCCCAAGCTCGTCGACTGTTCCTGTCTCCCGAAACAGGTCGATGACCTCCAAGGCGCGACGCCGGTCTCTCTCTGAGTAGTCGAGCCAAGCTAGTGTTGACCCCATGATCGTCCGCTCTTGGAGCGATCGCTCCGAAAATGGTTAGGAACGTCCTTCTGGCTTCCTGCCGCCGAGAAAAGCTCGCACGGCGCGACGGGGAACGGCAACTTCGGGAACCTTGCCCTCGTCGGCCTCGACTTCGACGCGTCTCCCCGCGAAAGGCCGGGCGAGGATGGCGCGGGCGCGCGATGCCTGCTAGCGTCAAATG
>VXYL01000020.1 GCA_009846005.1 Gammaproteobacteria bacterium
GTTCGACGGCTGCCTTCGATGAGGCAATGTGAGCCGTTGTGCCGCGATCCATCCCGGCTTCGATGCGGATCCCCGCGAGGGTCTCCGCGATGCCCGCATTTCCTTGCCGCGGGCTCACCGGCCGGACGCTTCAGCACGCCGCATGCACGTTCGTGCACGATGCGCGCACTTCGCCGCTCCACTGGTGCATCTCCCAGGCCGCGGTACTATGCCGCGGCGGCGGCCGCCTTCGACGCGGATCCCGCGTCTCGGCGCAATGTCGGCGCTCCCGCCGACCATGACCGCACAAGGCAGTCACGACAGTGGCGCGGACCATACCACCGCGTCACCAAGCCGTCACTCGCCGCGTGTTTAGCAGACGCCTTGCCGCACAAGGCCCGGATGCCGCCTCCGCCGCCTGTCACTACCCCTTTTCCGCCGCCAACCCCGTTTGACCGAGCGGGGTAGTGACAGGCTACCCCAACAAAGGTTCACAGCTGACGAGTATCCAGTGGTGGGTAAGGCCTCGAGACGGTTTCTACCGATTCGGCCCCCGGGTTCCCCAAGTCTCATGCACCTTCGCCAGCTCGGCGGCCCAGAACGCCAAGCTGTCGTTGAAGTCGCCGCCGAGCGCACGCGCGAGTTCGAAGAACCCCGAACCCGGCACCCCGTCGGACTTGTGCACGACCACCGCTGTCAACATCCCGCGGCCCGCCGCATGCTCTGCCGACGAAATCTCCCCAAGCATGTGGGCCAGATGAGTACTCTGCGGCTCCAAATGCAGCGCGCGTATCTCGGCCACGAGTTCGGAGTAGGCCACCACGCCGCCCCTTGAGGCGGCCGCGACCATGGCCCGCCGTGCTTCCTCCTTCGCAGCGTCCCAATCAGCTGGCGCGAAGCCGTGCTCGTAGTCCTCACGTTTCATTCGATTTCATCCTCAAGCGGCACCGTCGTCCTGTTTAGCCCGAAACGCGTCGCCTTTCCGGTCTCGCGCCGACACAAAGTCCACAATGTGCGACACCAGCCGATCCGCCTTCCTCCACTTCATCGCCAACCTGGCCGGGTCCATTCCATGCTCGGCAACTATGTCCTTCAGACGTTCTGTATCGAGCCCCTCCAGCGCCGCCCGGAGGCCGTCGCGCCCAGTTTCTTCAAGCACGTGGAACGGGTTCAACACTCCCGGTGGCCGACGGCCACTCCGTTGCGCTCGCGGTCCCTCATCCTGCCCCAGCGCCTCCGCCAACCGCTCAGCGAACCCCTCATTGCTTTGCGCCTCCTTCACGACCTCAGCGAACACCTTCCTCAACTTCGTCAACGTACGCCTCTTCATGGCGACACAACCTCCATGATCTCCTTAGTCAACGCCTCGAAGGCGCGATACTCGCCCCGGTAACCCCACTTCTGCCGCAGAGTCGACACGCCGGTGTATTCCGCCGCCTCCGCGATCTCCTGCCGCTGTGGGATCACGGTCTCGAACACCTCTGCGTCGCGGCCGCGACGGAGTTCGGCTACGGTTCTCGCGTGCAGCGGCATTTGGGCCTGAAACTTCGTAACGACGATCCCAAGGGGCTCGATCTCCTCTGCGATCGCCTCGCTGAATTGCTCTACTCGCCGAATGATCTGCGGTATTCCATACGTCGATAGCACGTCCGGTATGGTGGGGATGATGTACCCCTCTGAGATCCGAAGACCGTTGAGCGTGATGATCCCCAAATTCGGCGGACAGTCGATCAGCACGTAATCGTAGTTGTCGAGAACCGGCTTCACTGCCTTGCGCAGAATGTCGATCGGATTCTGCGCGTAGAACTTTCCCCCCGAAATCGTCGCCAGCCTGTCCTGTATGTCGATGAGCTTCAAGCTCGATGGCAGCAAATCAAGCGTTCTTACTGCACGCACGTAGGACGCCCCCTTCTGAAGCGTCCGTCCCAAATCAAATCGCGCGTTGTCGGGGTCCAGCGCGTCCTCGAACAGCCTTGCAAGTGTGTACCCGTGCTCGTCCAGTTCTTCCCACTTGTCCTCGCTGACGAGCTGAATCGTCGCGTTTGTCTGCGGGTCCAAATCCACGACAAGCACGTCCTTCCCGAACTCTCCTGCCAAAATCTCCGCGACCGCAATGGTCGTCGTCGTCTTCGCAACCCCGCCCTTCAAGTTTATGAACGAAATCACATGCGCCATCGGAACTCTCCTTCTTAGCCATGCGCGCACTTGCGTACGCCGAAACACCGGACCGGACTTGAGTGATGCCACCGGTTGGGGAAACCCAGCCTGTCGAGCGCGCCAATTCGCCACCGCCTGCGGCGTTACCCCCGCCAGCTGCGCGATCTCCGCGATCCCCATCAACTCGTTATCCGACTCAGCCACTGTGAACCTCATCAACTTCTGTTGTGAACAACGTTCACGACCATTGTGAATCGACCACACAGGGGCTGTCAAGCCCCTCTCCGCACGGGCGCGCTCGTCGCGGTGCGAAGTCCCACGGCCACGAACGGGGAGGGGGGCACGCGGCGTAGTCGCTGGATTGTGGTGGGTCGGCCTCAGTACGCTCGACGCGCACGCCACCGCGACGGACTGAAGCTAGCGATACGCCACCCACCCGCCATCATGGCTGCCGCCGTCCGTGTACCGAAACCGGGCTTCTTTCGCCCCGCCTTCGACGCAGGCCGCTTCTGACCGAACAGGTTGCCCTGCTCCTTTCCCACCAGCCTCGCTACTCACCGTCCGCGGCCGTTCCCGCCAGATAGTCGCTCCAAGCCTCCATCAACTTCCGCCGCCGCTCCAACAGATCCGTCCTCGCGTAGGCGGCCTCCGCCTTGTTTCGGATCGTATGCGCCAGCGCCGCCTCGGCGAGTTCCCGCGATTGCCCGCTCTCCCCGCACCAGTCGCGAAAGCTAGATCGGAACCCGTGCGGAACCGCGTCAATGCCGAGATCGCGAAGCAGTTTCGAGATCGTGTTGTCGCTCATCCGGCGCCCCCTTGCGGACGGGAACACCAGTTCGTTCTCCCGCAGTTCCTCGGCCTCGGCCAGGATCTCGGCCGCCCGACTGCTGAGCGGAACCCGATGCTCGCGCCCCGCCTTCATGCGCGACGCGGGAACGGTCCAGAGGCCGTCCTCGGCGTGCACCTCGTCCCAGGTCATCATCCTGACCTCGCCCGACCGGGCCGCCGTCAGCACCAGGAACTCGAACGCCAGCTTCGTCGAGGTCTGCGCGTTCGACCGGCGCACGGTCTCGAGCGCCGCTCCCACTTCCCGGTGCGGCAGCGCGCGCTGGTGCCGCTGCTTCCGGCCTCCTTTCGGCAGCGCCGCCGTCAACGCGTCCCCGGCAGGATTGTCCGGCCGATGGCCAACCGCGATCGCGGACTTCATCACTGCCGAAATGCGCTGCCGGACCCGTTGCGCCGTCTCGCGCTTCCCGTTCCAGATCGGCCGCAACGCCCGCAGGATGTCGCCGCTGCCGATCTCGTCCACCCGCATGTCCCCGAGCACGGGGTAGGCGTAATCCCGGAGCGAAGCCTCCCACTGCGCCGCCGACTTCGGATTCCGCCAGGTCGGGCGATGCAGGTCGATCACCGCCGCCGCCGCCTTGCGGAACGTCGGCGCGTTCGACTTCTGCTGCACCTCGCCCGTTCCCGCCGGCGCATGCACCGCCGCTGGGTCTTCGCCCGCTTTCGCCAGCCTCCGATATTCGAATGCCTTGTCCCGCGCCTCCCCGAGAGAAACGTACGGGAACGTGCCCAGGCCGAGGTCCCGACGCCTCCCGCGCACAGTGCCTCGCCATATCCAGTGTTTGCTTCCGGATGCTCGAACGCGGAGGATGAGCCCATGCTCGTCGAAATGCTTGTCCGCCCCTTTCCGCCCGCTGTGAGCGACGTTTTTCACGAATTGGAAGTTCAGCCGCTTTCTGTTCGCCATGAGGATGGTCCCTCAACTGGTCCCACAATAGAGCCAATTATCGGCGAAATCAGCCGGATCGTCAAGACACGACGAGAGTCTTATCTTGCAGATAAATCAGTGAGTTAGGTCGTATTTTGTGAAGTGTTTTGGTGCGGCTGTCGGCTTGTAGGTGGGGGACTCCCTCTCCGCCATTTGCCACCCGAAGTCGACAATCCATTTCCCGGCGGGGCGGCGCGTGACGTCCATGCCGTTGACCCAAGGCTTGAGCACGTCGGCGTTGGGCTGGCCGTTCGGATTCGCGGGCAGCCGCAGCCACTCGGCGGCGAGCTCGCCGGGAACGTCGAAGGCTCCGCTCTTCGTGTCGCCCATGAACGCGACGCCGGCGTTCTCGCGCAGCCGTTTCGTGGCCGTGAGATCGACACCGGTGCTGCCCCGGCGCGCGGAGAGGTCAACGTGGATCGCATCGGCGCGTTCCCCGTCCAGCGCGGGATCGGGCGTGTGCTCCATGCCTTCGTCGGTGAAGCAGATCAGGGAAACCCGCACGGCCGCGCCGTCGATCACCCACGGCTCGTCGGACCAGGCGTCGTAGATGAGGTGTCCCTCGGTGGCGGTACCCAGCGCCCTACGGTTGGCGCCTCCGCGAATCGAGTTCGTCGCCACGAGGCCGACGCGGTCTGCCTTGCCCGCCGCGACCTGCTCGCCGGCCTTCACGAACCAGTAGGTCACAAGGTCTGCCTCGCGCGGTACGCGACTGCGGTAGGCGGCGAACAGCTGTGCGACGTACTCCTCGCCGAGGCCGCGGATGAGCCGCTTGCCGCCGAGGAAAGGCGGGTTGCCGATGACCACGTCCGCCTGCGGCCAGTCGGGCTCCGTGCCGTCCGGCGACAGGACCGCGTCGCGGCATTCGATGTTGTCCAGCGGACTGAGGATCGGCTTGCTGGTGCCGAAGCCGTTGCGCAGCATCCACTGGGTCTGGCCGATCCACACGGACACGCGGGCGAGTTCCGCGGCGTAGGGGTTGATCTCGATACCCCTGACATTGGCCGGATCGATGCGCGGCATTTCGCGCTGCAGGCCCATCGCCTCGGCCTCGAGGGTGACGCGGTGTTCGAGGTCCTTGAGTGCGAGTAGCGCCAGGTACAGGAAATTGCCGGACCCGCACGCAGGGTCGAGAACGGTGAACGCCCGCAGGCGTTCGAGGAACGCGACGAACAGGTCGCGGGCGCGGCGCCGGCGGCGGGTGGCGACACTCGTGGTGCTGGCCGCGTCCGCCTCGTCGAGGATTCCCTGGATTTCGCGCTTCGCAGCTGCCCATTCGGCGAGCAGCGGCCGTTCGACCACTGGCTCGACGATCCGCATGATCTTCTCGCGGTCCGTGTAGTGCGCGCCGAGCTGCGAGCGCTTGTCGGGGTCGAGTCCGCGCTCAAACAGCGTGCCAGGATGGACGGGTCGATCTCCGACCAGTCGAGGTCGGCGGCGCGGTAGGCGATGTCGATCTGCTCCCGGTCCATCGGCAGCGTGGCGTCGTCCTCGAACAGGCCGCCGTTGAACCACGGGACCGCCTCGAAACCCACGCGTCCGCCGACCGACATCGCGGCGAACAGTGACTTCGCCATGTCCTCGAACTCCTCCGGTGAGCGGCGCGAGTGCTGGAGCATCTTGGTGAACATGTCGTCCGGTAGCAGTCCCGAGTCCTCGGCGAACATGCAGAACACGAGGCGGTTGACGAAGTGCGCCACCGCCTCTGGGCGGTGTCCGTCGTCCCGCAGCGACTGCGCGAGTTCCGCGAACGTGGTCGCCGCCTCCGCGGTCAGCGTCTGGCGCGTCATGTCGGGGCGCAGCCGCTCGGGGTCGCTCATGGCCCACTTGAGCTTGTTGCGCGCGGCGGGCTCCGCCAGGTCTTCGAGCGCGAACTCGTGGACCCGGCTGACGGCGTTGGTCCAGTTGGTGTGGATGCGGAACCGCGCCATGTCGGAGACGATCAGGAGCGGCGGGTTCTCCAGCGCGAGGGCGTACTGCCTGAGCTGTGAGAAGGCGCGGTCGAGGTTGGCGTGCCGGCCCTTGTACTCCCACGCGAAGTGGTGGCGCTTCCAGACGTCGGCCCACCCGTCGCCCCCGCCGTCCTTGCGGGCGCCCTTCTCGAAGCTGTAGCGCTCGCCCGTCGGATCGGCCTCCGCGGGCGTCGGCTCGCCGAGCATGCGGCACAGGTCGATGAAGTGCTCCTGGGACGCGGAGCGCTCCTTGAGTTCGGAGGCGCGCCACTTGGCGATGAACTCGCCCGGAGTCATGCGTCGCTATGCGATGGCGGCACTGGCGGCGCGCCTACAGGCTGAGGAGGGACGCTCCGGTGCGGATGTCTTTCCCTTGCCCAGGGTGTGAACGGCGGCGCTCGTGGAGGTTGCCGCTCCGGCAAGCTCCTCTCGCAGTTCGGACAGTTCGCGTATGGCATCCCGGACGCGACCGCGCGCTGCCGCCTTCATGGCCTCGTGCTCAAGGACCGCCAGCAGCAGAAACAGGCGGCCTTCGGGTAGATCCCGGAACATGTCGAGCTGACATTCCGGTTGCCGGCTGTCCGGCGCGACCGGGTCCGTCACTCCGCCGCGGAATCGTGGGAGGAGGTCTGCGGCCGGAAGGGCCGGACCAGCCGCGCCGCGAAGGACGGCATGGCCGGCGACACCGTATCGTGCGCGCCGACGTTCACGGTGCCGACGTCCCCGAACCTGAGCGTCGCCTCGGCGAGCCTGTCGAGCAGGCGGTCCAGTTCCTGCCGCACGCGGAGCTCGTCCACCCCCGCGTCGATCTCGCCCAGCAACTCGGTCAGCCGGCGCACGATCTCGTAGGTCTCCCGCGCGACGGAAAGCGCCAGCGCGCTCTTGACCGCGTGATTGGCGACCAGGGACCAGAGCACGACGATCGCGAGCAGAATCCCGAGCACCTGCTGGAGGCCGATCAGCGGTTCGGGCACAAGGCGTTCCCCCGTAATGGCGATGGCGAACGCGGAGACAAAACAGCCGGAGCCCAAGCCGACGAGCAGGACGTTTCCGACGACGTGCAGGCGGGTGAACCGGCGATGGCGAATCTGATAGTGTTCGGCTGCCCGCCTCGCATCCTTGCGGTGCTGCTGGACGACGCTGCGGAGGTCGTCCCTTTCGTTCGTCGCGGAGTCGGACACCCTATCGTGCGGATTGATTGAACGATGCTCGATGATCCACGAACGCGACCAGTGTGGCAAGCGGAAACGAGCTTCGGTAAGGGCCTATCGAACCAGCCAATACCACGATTCGAGGACTATGGCAGTACCGAAAGGCGGCATCGGGCTTGCGTGTTACGCTCGCGCGCCTCGGTACCAGGGGACAGCGGAGACCTGCGCATGGGGTTGAAGACCAACAGGAATCTGTCGGTGTGGGACGGCGAGTGGGTCGACACCGCCGCCGAGACGCTGGAGGGGGCGGCGAGGGAGTTCGCCAACAGGAGAGGATGGCCGGACGGATCGTGGCGTGCGGTGACCGACATCGAGGAACTGGACGCCTACCACCATCCCGTCGCGCGCCGCCGGTTCCAGGTGCTCCGCGCGGGCGCCCGCACCAGGCGGGTAGACGCGCAGGCCAGCGACCCGCTCGGGTTCGTCGTTCCGCCGGAAGTCGAGACTCGGTGAACGGCGCTGGGCATCTGCGGACGCAAGCGGCATGAATGACGAGCAGCTGAAGCTGAAGCTTCTCGAGCGGATGGCGCAGGATGTCGACGGACGCCTCGGCGTCAAGGGACTGACGGCCGAGGAAGAGCACGCAGTCGAGTCGCTGGCTGACGAGGGCTTGGCCCAGTGGATCGACGAGCATCCGTTCTACGGGTTCCACATCACGGCTGAAGGCCACGACAGGCTCGCGGGCAAGGCGTCTCCGGAACGCCAAGTCGAACGCTAGTCGTTAGCGATGGAACGATGCGGCGGGGACTTCGCCGCGTTTCATCCGGCGGAAGTCCGTGTTGACGCTTGTCAGAGGCCCAATGCCGAGTGCGACCCGAGACGCACGAGCCGCAGGGTCCGCTCGTCGGGCTTCTGGTAGATCAGCACGAGGTCCGGCCACACGTGGCAGTCGCGGAAGTCGCGCCAAGGGCCGCCCAGCGCATGGTCGTGGTGGCGGGCGTCGAGTTGGATGTCGTACGCGAGGGCGTTCACGACGACCGCCAGCCGTTCGTCGAGGTCGCCCGCGTGGCGGCCGCGGGACTCGCGCCTGTAGTCGCGCTTGAACCGGCTCGTCCGCTCAATCGTCCGCATGCAGGTCGTCGA
>VXYL01000028.1 GCA_009846005.1 Gammaproteobacteria bacterium
CTGTGGACGTTCTCCACGGGAATGCGCGAAGGGCACCAGGCGCCCCCCGTGGTCAACGACGGGCGGATGTTCATCACGACGCCGCACAACCACCTGATCGCCATCGATGCGGCGACCGGCGAGGAGCTGTGGCGCTACCGGCGCGACTTGCCCGAAGACCTGGCGCAGATGCATCCCACCAACCGGGGCGTCGCCCTGCACGGCAACCTGGTGTACATGGCGACGGCCGACTGCTACGTGGTCGCCCTCGACGCGGTTACCGGCCGCGTCGCGTGGGAGGCCGAGATCGAAGACTACGGCAGCGGCTACTACATGACCCTCGCGCCGCTCGCCGCCGCCGGCAGGGTCATGGTGGGCGTCTCCGGGGGCGAGTTCGGCATTCGTGGCTTCGTCGCGGCGCTCGACGCCGAGACCGGCGAACCGGCGTGGAAGACCTACACCATTCCGGCACCCGGCGAACCGGGCAGCGAGTCCTGGCCCGGGGACACCTGGAAAACCGGCGGCGTACCGGTGTGGATCACGGGTTCCTACGATCCGGCCACGCGGCTGACCTACTGGGGTACCGGGAACGGCGGGCCTTGGATGGGCGATGCCCGGAGCGGGGACAACCTCTACGCCACGTCGGTCATCGCGCTCGATGTCGACACCGGCAAGCTCGCCGGGCACCACCAGTACCACTGGAACGACTCCTGGGACTGGGACGAGGTCTCCGCGCCGCTCCTCATCGACTTCCAGCGCGCTGGACGCGACATCGCCGGCCTCGTCCACCCTGGGCGCAACGGCTACCTGTGGTTCCTGGAGCGGTCGGCAGCAGGCATCGGTTTCGTCGATGCCAAGCCCTATGTCAGGCAGGACGTCATTACGTCGGTGGATCCGGTCACCGGTCGGCCGAGCTACGACGAGACCCGGAAACCGGGGATCGGCAAACCTGCCACGTTCTGCCCGTCCCACTGGGGCGGCAAGGACTGGCCGCCGGCGGCCTTCTCGCCGCGCACCCGGCTGCTCTACGTGCCGGCGAACGACAACGTCTGCGCCCACCTTGAGGGCGTTGAGGAGGAATACCGGGAAGGTCGGACGTTCATGGGCGCCAAGATGGAGACCTTCACGCTGGTCCTGGACCCGGACACCAAGACCATCGGCGAACTTCAGGCGTGGCATGTCGATACGTTCGAGAAGGCCTGGAGCGTCGCGTTCGAGAGCCACAACTGGGGCCCGGTTCTCGCCACCGCCGGCGACCTCGTATTCATGGGCGGGACGAGCGACCGCTACTTCCGCGCCTTCGACGCCCGCACCGGCGAGATTCTGTGGCGACAGCGCACGAACTCCGGCATCACCGGCGTTCCGTCGTCCTATGCGGTGAACGGCAAACAGTACATCGCGGTGCTCTCGGGCTGGGGCGTCGACGCCGAGCGGCAGCAAGAGGCCCTGCGCGTCCTCGGCAGAACGGACATTCGTGTTCCCCAAGGCGGCGTGCTTTGGGTATTCGGACTGGAATAGGGGGAACCTTGACCGAGATCGAGATCTTCTGGCAGCCGGGCTGAACGAGCTGCCTGGGGCTCAAGGAGTTCCTGTCGGCCCGTGAGGTCGACTACATCTCCCGTGACATCGCCAACGACCCCTCGGCGAGGGCTCGCTTCGCGTCTATCGGCGGTGAACAGGTACCGGCCGTCGCCAAGGCCGGATCCTGGATACCCGGTGCGGACCTGAACCGGGTCGCGTCGTTCCTGGATCTCACCGTCGAGGCGAGATGCCCGCTGGCCGTCGAGGTGCTGATCGACCGCCTCACGCATGTTCTCGCCGCCGCAACCGGCCTCACCGCCCAGTTTCCCGCCGAGCATCTGACCGGCAAGCTGCCGAATCGTGATCGGACCGTGCTGGCCTTGGCGAACCACATCGTGGAAATCGCCGCTGGATTTCTCCTCGTGGAGGCCGGACATCCGTTCGATGGGGCGGTTGCCGGCGCCATTCCCGATCGGGAACTCGACCCCCCCGACCTCGCGAAGCGGTCGGCGTGCGTCCGCGCCCGCCTGGGGGAGCTACGGCCGGCACCGGACGCCGAAGTCGAAACACAGTTCGGGACGTCGACCCGTCATCTGGTCCTGGAGCGCTGTACCTGGCATGCAGCCCAGCACACCCGGCAGCTTGCGTTCATGCTGGAGCGGCTTGGGATCGTACCGGAGGCGTCGTTGACCGCCGCCGACGTGGCGGGGCTACCGCTACCCGAAGCGGTCTGGGATGCTGGATCCTCGTGATGGACTCTAGGGGCGTCGGCGTACCCACCGGCTCGTGGCGCTGACATCCTCGACCGCTTCCCCCGCCTTTTGCCAACCCGTGAAGCCGGGCTCCAAGTGGGCGACATTCTTGAACCCCATGTCGATCAGCGCTTTTGCCGCCAAGGCCGAGCGTCCGCCACCCGCGCAGAAAAGAACAATCCGCTTGTCCTCCTCGAACCAGTCGCGGTAGTAGGGGCTTTCCGGATCCGCCCAGAACTCCAACATACCCCGGGGAGCGTGTTTGGAACCCGGGATGGTGCCCACGTCCACGCGCTCCTGGATCTCGCGGATGTCCGTCAGGAGCAGGTTGGGCGCCCCCAATTCGGCCTTCAGGTCTTCGACGGACAGGTTCTCGATTTGTTTCTTGACCTCTTCAACGATCGCGAAGATCTTCTTGACCGCCATTATTCCACTCCTGTGATTGTCCGCCCGTGGGAGCGCGCTGCCTCGGATCAGTCTCGCCGTCGGTGTTCTTGGCCGGCTGGACAAGCTCCCCGACGCGATCAACGTGTCGTTGGCTCAATCCCACGGAGTCCAGGTTGAAGATCGCACCGACCGTACGGACAACGATCAACAGGTCAATCCACACCGAACGGTTTCGAACGTAGTCGATGTCGAGGGCCAGCTTCTGCGGCAGGATGCGAGCCCGGTACTCCATCTCCGGGTCCCTGGACCGGAGGGCCGACTCCCCGTGAGTCACGTAGAACAGGGTTCCGGGGCTGGTCAAGCCGGGCAGCACCTCAAGCGTCTCCCGGTGCAATGCCGTATAGCAGGCGACGATCTTCGGATCCCTCGGCCTAGGACCGACGATCGACATGTCACCCATGATGATGTTGACCATCTGCGGAACCTCGTCGATCTTAGATCGTCGCAGTAGCCTCCCCAAGGGGAATACCCGTCCATCGGCCGCGGCTGTTACTACGCTGCCGGATTCGCCCCGGTGCAGGTACATCGTGCGCAGCTTGAACATCGTAAAGACCCGTCCGGTTCGCCCCACCCGCGCCGCGCGGTAGATGACGGGCCCGGGATTCGCCGCGTAGATTGCCCCGGCGGCGACAACCAGCACCGGAAGGCTGACCACGAGCCCGATACTCGCGAGCACGATGTCGACGAGTCGCCGTATCACAAATCGACCCCTACCTACCGGTCTACGCATTCCGCCGGCCGGATCGTCGACGGATTCGGTCGGTGCGACGCGACTATAGCAGCCCCGGCAAAGCGTGGTTGCCGGGCCGTCGTTTTGGCGCCTCCCGGCGACACTGCGACGGCGCTTCCCGCTGCGCAACGGTCTGCTAGGCTGTGGTGAATGAGTAGACGGATGACTGCCAACAGGTTGAGCCTGCGGCAGAAACGGTCTTTGTACCGCGACGGGTGCGTGGTTCTGCCCGGCGTGATCGACCCCGACCGCGTGGCCGCCGCACGGCGGCTGATTCTCGAAAGACTCGGGCGTTCCCGGACTCCGGCCTCCAAGGACACCACCGAACGCGAGCCCCGCCCCGGTCAGTCACCCTTGATGCTCGGTCTGTTCAACGATACGCCTCTCAGGACCATCCTCGAGGAAGCGCTCGGGCCCGTGCATGCACAACGCGGCTGCCAAGTCGCGACGCGGCTCCCGAGCGCTCCTAGCGAGCACGTGAACGAGGCCGGCTACCGTGACGCCGATACGCCGTTCCTGGGTTGGCACGGGCACCTCGACGGCTTGTGGAACGGTGCAACCCGCATTCACCAGCACACGGACCGTTCCATGACGCGGGTGGAAGCCGAGGCGTGGAACCGGGAGCCGTCAACCAACGGTTGCCTCATGGCGCATCCCGACCTCGGGACGAACATAACGAGCTTCGCCGCGCTTGTGGCCGTGTCGCTGTCGGATCAAACCGCCGAAGGCGCCGGCAACCTGGGCGTCCTGAAACGTGCCCACCACGAGATAGAGCGGTTTTTCCGGTATCAACGCGACGCAGGCGGACCCCTCGGCCCGGACGGCCCGAACTGGAAACGCATCGACCACGACGCACCCAACGGCTGCGGCCTGCGTCACTATCCCGATGCCGTCAGAGCGGCATTCGCGAAGGGGGCCGCGAAAACACCCGACGGCAAGCTCTGGCCGCGGCCGACCTTGCTGCGCCTCGCGCCGGGCGATGCAGCCATCGTGCTTCACGCCGTCCCGCACAGCGCGACACGGGTCACCCGCAACGAACCGCGGCTCATGGTCTTTTTCCGGGTTACGCCGCTGGCCCGCCCGGAGCGCAACCGCCTGGTCTATCCCGAGGCCCTATGCGACATCTGGCAGGAGTGGCCCGGCATGGCCGCTGTCGTGGCGGAGGAGCGTGAACGCGACGCGTCTTCGATTCCGTAACCCCGTAGGGGTGGGGCTTGTCCCCGCCCGCGCCGGACATCGTCGTTGCCACGAGAACGGGACGGGACGAGGCCGTCCCCTACGGGTCGCCGCAGCCGCGACCTCGATAGAGACCGACGTTGTCGATCTGCAGGTCGACGTCGCTCTGCGCTAGGTCGAAAACGAGGCGCGCAGTCGAGTCCGATTCCGGGCTGACGAACCGGTGCCGGAACTCGTGGTACTCCTTGGTGAGGATGGTGCCGGTGCCCCGGGTCGCCGCGCCGACTTCCGGGATGAACTCGGTCCCCATGAGCCCCCGGTAGTCGCTGGCAGCGGTGTCGACGTTGACTTCTAGGTAGCGGCTCCGCTCCGCCTTCGCCGAATAGCAGATCGAGTACTCGACATCGGCCTCGATGGCCACGGCGTGGGAGAGCTGAACGCGCCACTTCTGGGCCGATGGTTCGTCGATGGTGAAGTCCACCTCGCCATCGAAAGTCACCGAAGCATTCGTCGTGTTCGCGTTCCACGCGCCCTGCGCTTCGAACGTGCCGCCGCTGGTGACCAGGTTGCCGCTCTGGGCCTGCAACGGGGCGCCAAGCACGAAGAACGGGAAGTCGTTGCTGAAGAGCCCCTCCGGGTTTTGAATCTGCAGCAGATGCAGCCCCGCATCGGTCGGCAACTCGTCGAGTTCCACCACGATCACCTCGTCCTCGCAATCGGGCAGGGTTCCCGTCTCGCACACAACGCTGCCGTGAATGCGCCGCCCGTTGACAAGCACATGGGCGCCTTGCTGGATGTGCCCGCCCCGGAGCCGCATGGGCGCGTTGACATATAGCTCCGGGAAATCCGCGGGTCGACCGCCCGGAAACATCGGCAGCGTCGGAAGTTCGACGGGCCGAAGCGTCGGCTGGGGGTGTTCGTAGTCGGCGTAGTAGCCGAGCCGACCCGTGACCGTCACGAGGACGTCCCCCTCGGCCGCCTGATCGAGAAGATCCTCTCGGGCGAGGGACGCGTCCGAGCCGTCCCGGTCTTCGTACGCGTCGTCTTGGAATTGCAGGGCGAGCGTCTCGCTCGTGCCGTCGTCGTTGAGGCGTATTCCCTCGCCCTGGAGAACGATCCCGCCTTCCGAGGCCGACTGCTCCAGCGCGATCAGCAGGTCGGTTGTCGCGGTCAGCCGGGCGGTGGTCGAGCTCAAGGTCACCTGGCGACCGAGGGATCCCGAGAATCCCACGCTGCCCTCGAGGATCATCTGGTACATGTCCTGGTCGTTGACGAACCCATACCGTTCCGGGAAACCCCGGGTGTCGCCGCGCACCCGGTCGGCGAAGAAGAAACGGTTCTGCGGCGCGTTCTTCCAGCGGTCGCTGGCACCCCGCCACGAGGGCACGTCCATGCCGCTGCCACCCATGTTGGTGACCGTCCAGAACGGCTGACGGTGGCAGTTGCCGCATTGCTGCTCGAATTGGAACTTGCGCACGCCCTCCTTGAAGGTGTCCGTGGGCTCGTTGGTGTAGGGCCGCTCCACCGACGGCGGATAGGGCACGCTCAGCAGGTACTTGGCCATGGCCGCCCTTTCCGCGCCGCTGAGCGGTCCCGCCTTGCCTTCGTCGTTCGTCTCGCAGTCGCGGTAGTCGCACATCGTCGTCGCCAGCGATCCTTCGAGGACATGGAGCGTGCAACTCTCCGGCACGTCCTTGTCGCAGTTCGGTTCGACGGACTTAAGGATGTTGGCCGTGTTCACACCCCCGAAGGGATCTCCCGGAATACCGTCCCAGTGGTACGGTGCGCTGCCCCGCAAGCCCCGGATGTCCTGCACGAGCCGGGGCTGGATCTGATCGCAGCCGACGTCGCAAAGCGGCGTTTCCAGCACCCAGAGCAACTGGTCGGTGTGTCCGTCGGGATGGCAGCTCGCGCACGCGAAGGTGCCGGTGCTCGATGCGTTGGCGTCGTTGAACGCGATCCGGCCGCGCTTCAGGTCCGGATCGCTCGGATCTTCAAGCGCAATGGTCGCGGTCACCGTCGGGTTCGCCGGATCGGCGAGGTCGACCCTGGAGACGCTGTTGGCCAGCGCGTTCAGCACCCAGGCCTGCGCCGGCGCGCCCGCTTCGGTGCTTGCCAAGGCGACACCGCGCGGAACCCAGTCGGTATCGATGCGGCCCTGCACCTCGCCGGTATCGGCGTCCACCGTGAACAGCCGATGGGACGCGGCGGCCGTGACCACAAGCGTCGAGTCGTCAGCGCTGACCGCAATGCCGAACGGCGTCGCCAGCGCAAGGTCCTTCCCGGGGTTCTGCGGCGGCAGGGGTTCCAAGTCGAAGAACGCGGGCTCGCCGCAGCCGTCGCCACAGTCGACCTTGGTGATCTGGTTGAGGAACGCCCGGTTTTCCAACTCGGCCATGCCGTGTTTTTGCGTCCCGGCTTTGCCGTTGGCGTCGTTACGCGCTTCCGCCTGGGCCACGAAGACCCGGCCGCCGGAGTCAACCGTGATCCCGTACAGCAGGGTTCCCAAGGTGTCCACCACCTGCAGTAGTTGATCTGTCGCGGTATCGAAGACGTACAGGTCGCGGTCCGGGATGTCGGGATGACGCACGATGTCCGCGACATAGCCGAGCGACAGGCTCTGGGCGTTGCCATCCGCCGCGTTGACGACGTGTTCGAGGGCGTCGAAGGTGCACAACTCGCCGTCGATGTTCTCGGGATGGCAGCCCGAGAGCTGCGTCTGGTTGTTCGACTCGAACGGCACGACGTACAACCGCTCGCCTCGAACGGCGAGCGCGCGCGGATCCTGGGCGGTGATCTCAAGGTGCGTCGTGATGCTGCGCGACGCCACATCGACAACGGCAATGCGGTTGGACGACGACAATGCCACGTACGCCTTCGAATCGTTCGCAAAGGCTATGCCCACCGGCTCGTCGAAGCGCGTGGATTTGGTCGCGGAATCGAACGACTGGATGGTCGCCACGACGTGGTGCAGCGTCGGACTGTCGCGGTCGGCATCGATGACGCTGACCGAGTCGGAGACATGGTTGCTGATCCAGACTTCCTTGCCGTCCGGACGCACGGCCACACCCACGGGATCGATCCCGACGTTGATTCGCCCGACCACGGCATTCGTGGCCGTATCGATGACGTCCACGGTGTCAGACGGCGTGTTCGCAACGTACAAGCGCGATCCGTCCGGCAGCAGGGCGAGAGGGTTCGAGTGCGGGCTCTCGTAGTTGGCGTAGCCGACCCCCGTCACCTCTACGTCAAAGGTCGTGCCCGTCCCGGGATCCGGCG
>VXYL01000098.1 GCA_009846005.1 Gammaproteobacteria bacterium
GGGGGAGATCTACACCGATCTGCCGTTGCCCGTGACGCCAACCAAGCCGCAACCCGGCTGCGGTGCCTGCCGAGCCTGCATTTCCGTGTGCCCGACCGACGCCATCACCGGCCCGCGCAAGCTGGACGCGCGGCGCTGCATTTCGTACCTGACCATCGAGCACAAGGGGTCGATTCCCGTCGAACTTCGCGAAGCCATCGGCAACCGCGTGTTCGGTTGCGACGACTGCCAGATCGTCTGCCCCTGGAACCGGTTCGCGCGACGCTCGCCCGAAGCCGAGTTCGCACCGCGCCACGGTCTTGACCGCGCCGCGCTCGTCGACCTCCTCGGCTGGGACGAAGCTACGTTTCTCGAACGCACGGAAGGAATGGCGCTGCGCCGGGTCAACTATGAACAGTGGGTCCGCAACCTCGCCGTCGCCGCCGGCAACGCGCCGCCGGATCCGGCGATCGTTGCTGCCCTCAAGCGACGGCGCGAATCCGCGAACGCCATGGTGCGCGAGCACATTGACTGGGCTCTGGCACGCCAGCGCGCGCCCTGACGGGCGTGTTGGCGTCCAGCACGGAGGCGACTCGCGGGACGCCGCAGGGGCGTCCCCTACAGCGCGAAGAAGGCGTTCCGGTAGTACCTGAGCTCCGCCACCGACTCGCGAATGTCGTCGAGCGCACGGTGCGTATTCTGCTTCCTGAAGCCATCCGCGAGGTCGGGCTTCCACCGGCGGGCCAGTTCCTTGACCGTGGATACATCGACGATGCGGTAGTGCAGCCAATCCTCGAGGATCGGCATGTACACCTTGAGGAACCGCCGGTCCTGCCAGACCGTGTTCCCGCAAAGCGGAGCGCTATGCCTTTGGGCATGGCGCTGCACGAATCCAAGGGTCAGCGCTTGCGCCTCGATGACGCTGACCGGCGATCTGCGAACACGCTCCACAAGACCGGACGCGGTGTGATGCTCGACGTTCCAGTCATCCATGCGCGCCAAGGTCGCATCGTCCTGGTGTATGGCGAGCACGGGGCCCTCGGCGACGATGTTCAGATTGTTGTCCGTCACCAGGGACGCGATTTCCAGGATCGAGTCGACCTCCGGATCGAGCCCGGTCATCTCCATGTCGATCCAAACGAGAACGCCGGGATTGTCCATCGCCGCGCCGCGCCGTAGGCAAAGGGCAAGAATAGCCGTGCCTGCCAATGCCGCCAACCGCGTATCATCCGCGCTTCGCCGCGCTACGCGGTACCTTCGCCCGCAACCGCCGCCTATGAAACCGAGCGTCATCAGTGCCCCCGAACTCGCAGAACGTCTCAACGATGCATCGGACCGAGCCAGCCTGCTTGTCGCCCAAGTTACCTCGCCGGAGGTCTACGCCGACGGTCACATCCCCGGCGCGGTCCATGTACGCCCTGCCGACCTCGTATCCGGAATCCCGCCGGCAACCGGCCGCCTACCGGACGGCGACGCGCTGACCGCCTTGTTCCGCCGCATCGGCTACAGCCACGGCGCCGAGGTGATCACGCTGGACGACGAGGGCGGTGGCTGGGCGGGTCGCCTGGCCTGGACGCTCGATGTCATCGGCAACCCGAACTGGCGTTATCTGGACGGTGGACTGAACGCCTGGGCAGCGGCTGGCCTGGCCTTGGAACGCGAACCCGCCAGGATCACCCCTTCGGACGTCGACATCGCCCTCGACCCGGGACCGATCGCCGAGGCCGAGGACATACTCTCTCGCCTCGACGACGAAGACCTGGTGATCTGGGACTGCCGCTCGGCCGCAGAGTTCGCGGGCTACCGCCGGGCCGCGGTCCGGGCGGGACACATCCCGGGTGCCGTCAACCTCGACTGGCTCGACCTCATGGACGGCCAGCGCAATCTATGCCTGGTGGAGGATCTCGGCGCGTTGCTGGCCGAACACGGCATCGTGCCCGACCGCGATGTGATCACGCACTGCCAGACCCACCACCGCTCGGGTCTTACATACATGGCGGCTCGCTTGCTGGGGTTCCCGCGCGTCCGCGCCTACCATGGTTCCTGGTCGGAGTGGGGAAACCGGATGGACACGCCGGTGCAAACCGGGCCCACCTAAACACCTTAGAGCCGCGACGGCATTCACCGATGCATCTGTTCGTAGCCCTGCAGCGCGCCCTTCCCCAGCACGGCCTGTCCCGCTGCCTGGGCGCCTTGGCGGCATCCGAGAACAACACGGTGAAGCGGTTGCTCATCGACGCCTTCATGTCGGCCTACCGGATCGACATGACCGAGTTCGTTGGCGACTCCGCCAGGGACTTCGCGAGCTTCAACGATTTCTTCACGCGACCGCTCCTGCCCGGCTCGCGTCCCATGCCCGACGACCCCAGGGCGGTGGCAAGCCCGGCCGACGGCACGGTAAGCCAGGCCGGGCGGATTTCGGCCGGGCACCTGGTGCAGGCCAAAGGGCGTGAATATCGGGTAAGCGAATTCCTTGGCGGCGCCGACTTCGCGGGCGGTCTGGCCAATGGTTCGTTCGCCACCATCTACCTGGCACCCCACAACTACCACCGGGTACATGCCCCTTGCGCGGGGAGACTCATCGAGACGGTGGAGATTCCCGGACGGCTGTTTTCCGTCAACGCGGTCACGGAACGACACGTCAGTCGCCTCTTCGTGCGCAACGAACGCCTGGTGTTGCGCATCGCAGCCCCGTTCGGCGAGTACGCCCTGGTACTCGTCGGCGCGATGATCGTGGCCAGCATCCGCGCGACCTGGCATGGTCCCGTCTCCCCCTACCGGCGGCGACGTTCGCTTAGACCCGACGGGGTCGCCTTCGAACGCGGCCAGGAAGTCGGCGCGTTCCTGCTCGGTTCTACGGTCGTTGCCCTCTTCCCGGACGGCGCGGTCTCCCTCGACGAAGGATTCCGCCCCGGACAGCACGTCAATGTCGGCGCGCCGATCGGCACCACCGGCCCCGCCTAGTCGCACGCCAACTGTTCGGCGGGAGCGCGCAGGTGGCGGTAGGCGGAACACACGGCACGCCCACATACGCCGGATCGAAGCCCGAGACCAAACGCAAGCAACTTGCTTTGAAGCACGAGATCGCCAAGCGCCGCGAGAACGCACCGTAGGGGACCGGCTTGTCCCGTCCCGCGTCGATCTCGCCGATAGCCGATACGGGTGACCGCGCATCCGAGCGGGCGCGATAGGGTCGCCCGACGAGACGGAAGCCCCGGCCAGGTCGAGGGGTTCAGGCTCGCTCCCAGTCGAACGCCATCGCCTCCCCAACGGCCGACGCGCCGAGCCGGAGTGCAACAAGCCGATCAAAACCCACCGCAACGCCAGCGCAGTCGGGCAGTCCTTGGCGTTGAGCCGCCAACAGGCGCTGGTCGGCCGCGACGTCGGGACGGCCGGCGGCGCGCCTGCGTCGGATGTCGCCATCCATGCGGGCTTCGAGTTCATCCGGATCGCAGAGTTCTCCGTATCCGTTGGCCACTTCAATCCCTTCGACCGCCAATTCGAACCGCGCCGCCATGCCATCCGGCCCGACACGGGCCAAAGCGGCAAGCTTCGGCGGGAAGTCGGTGATGAACAGGCGCCGATCAGTGCTCGACGCAATGGACTCCGCGAGCAGGAGATCGAGGGCGTCCTCGATGCTGGCGTGCGTCCCCAAGCCCAAGGCGCGCGCTGTCTCCAACCATACGGTAGGGTCGTGCGCACCCGCGTCGATGCCGAAGCGGGCGCCGATCAATTCCGCATGGCTGCGCCGTGCATAGGCGGCCGGGCCGAGCAAGTCATCGACCAAGTCCGCCACCTCATCCATCAATCGAGCCGCGTCGAAGCCGAGCCGATACCACTCCAGCATCGTGAACTCGGGGTTGTGCCAGCGCCCCCGTTCCCCGTCGCGGAACACCGGGCCGATCTGGTAGATCGACGGTGCCCCCGCCGCGAGCAGGCGCTTCATGTGGTACTCCGGCGACGTCTGCAGGTAGCGCCCTGGCGCACCCGGCATGCGCGTGCACATACTGTCGATGGCAGGGTCGGTGACGGTGGCGGCGCCGAGGGCGGGCGTCTGTACCTCCATCACGCCCCGGTCGGCGAAGAACTCGCGGGTTGTGCGAAGCATCGCTGCCCGGACCTTGAGCGTCTCGAGCGTACTGGAAGGCCGCCAATCGGAGCCCTCAGCCGGGGAGCGCGAGGGGCCTGCCCCTCGCGAAAGAAAGCCCGATCCGACGTCCGTCGACGGCATGGATCGGCCCGTCAAACGACGGTCAGGCCTTGACGCGGTTGACGTATTCGCCGGTTCGCGTGTCGATCCGCAGCACATCGCCGATCTCAACGAACAGCGGCACCTTGATCGTCGCGCCGGTCGCCAGCGTCGCGGGTTTCGTGCCGCCTTGGGCGGTGTCGCCGCGGATTCCCGGGTCGGTCTCCTTGACGGCGAGTTCCACGAAGTTCGGCGCGACCACGGAGATCGGCTCGTCGTTCCACAGCGTCACGTTGCAGACCTCCTGGCCTTGCAGCCAGTTCCTGGCCACGTTCACGACCGTCGCCGACGCCGCCTTCTGCTCGAAACTGCCATCGGTGTTCATGAAGTGCCAAAACTCGCCGTCGGCGTAGAGGAACTCCATCTGGGTTTCGAGTACGTCGGCGGCTTCGAGGGATTCGCCGCTGCGGTAGGTCCGCTCCCAGACACGGCCGGTCTTGAGGTTGCGGAGCTTGACGCGGGTGAACGCCTGGCCCTTGCCCGGTTTCACGAACTCGCTCGCGAGTATCGAGCAGGGATCGCCCTCGAGAAGCACCTTCAGTCCGGGCCGGAATTCGTTGCTAGAATAGCTCGCCACGCTGGTCAATCCCCTTGAACACGCCCCCGGGCCGCCGTTTCGCCGATCCAGGAAAACGACGAATGATACCCGTCAAATCGTTGCAGCGAACAAACGCGAACGGGGGCATCGCCACCCCTCGCGAGCACGGCCGTGTCCGCCGTGACGGTGAGGACTGGCGCGGCGAACTACTTCGGGCAGTGACCGATGTCCCCCACCTGCTCCGGCTCGTCGATGTGCATGCGTCGGAAATCAAGGCCGCGACCGGACAAGACGCGCTTCGTCTCGACTTCCCGCTGCGTGTGCCGCGACCCTACGTCGCGCGCATGCGGCGCGGCGACCCGGACGACCCGCTGCTACGCCAGGTCTTGCCCACGACCCGAGAATACGAAACCGTGCCCGGCTACGGGACCGATCCCCTCGACGAGGCGGGCGCGGTCGTCGACACCGGTGTTCTCAGCAAGTACCAAGGCAGAGCGCTTGTCATCGCGTCGGGTTCCTGCGCCGTCCATTGCCGGTATTGCTTCCGGCGGCACTTCCCGTACGCGGACCATCGCCAAGACAGCAGCTTCGAATCAATCGCCGCGGTCCGGCACGACCCCACCATCCGCGAGGTGATCCTATCCGGCGGCGATCCGTTGATGCTCACCGATGCCCACCTCGCGCGCCTCTTGGGCGAACTGGGTGCGATCGACCACGTGACGAGGATCCGAATCCATACGCGCCTCCCCGTGGTGATCCCGCAACGCGTGACGCCGGCGTTGTTAGAGACCCTGGCCGATGTGCCGCAACGGGTGGTCGTCGTTCTCCACTTCAACCACCCGAACGAGATAGACCGGGATTGCGCCGCGACCATATCCGGACTCGAGGAGTTTGCGCTGCTCAACCAAAGCGTGCTGCTCGCTGGCGTCAACGACGACGCCGACACGCTTGTCGAGCTGTCGGAGCGACTGTTCGACACCGGCGTGTTGCCGTACTACCTCCATATGCCGGACGCGGTGGCCGGCACCGCCCATTTCGACCTCTCGCAACGACGAGCGGTCGCGTTGCATCGCCAACTTCAGGCACGGTTGCCCGGCTATCTCGTGCCGCGGTTGGTGCGCGAGGTCCCCGGCGGCGCCGCGAAGGAACTCGTCCTCGCCGACGGCTAGGAAGTCCCCGTGTCCACCAATCCGCACACGCGGCCAAAACTCCTGCGGCGGTTCCTGAAGGCGAATGCGGCAACGCTGGCCGGCAGCGGCGGCTACGTCATCGCCTTGGGTGTTGCCTTCGCCAGCATCGGCGTCTCGAACACGGAGCGCGGCGCCAGCGCAATGGCACGATACGGCAACACGGTGGCGGAGGATCTCGCCCATCACGCCGTCGAGCCGCTGTTGCGCAGGGATCGCATCCAGCTTGGTTTGCTGACCAACCGCCTCGTGGCGCGTCCGGAAGTACGCAGCATCGCGATCGGTACCGTGGACGAACGGCTGTTCGTCGTTGCAGGTCGTCCGGCGTCGGCGGCGGCGGCGACCTACGTTCGGCCCATCATGGTCGAGGATACCGTGGCCGGCGATGTGACCGTGACGCTCAACACCGGGAGTTTCATGCAGCCGGTAGTCGGCATTCTCCGGGATTCCTGGCAGTACGTGCTGGCCGGATTGGCTCTCACGGTTTTCGTGTTCCACTTCGCGACCCATCTGGGTTCGCCGCGTTCGCCCGCGCCCGCGCCGAGGGGCGGGCCGCGCGAAAGTCCCCCGAAGGCGTTCGTAGTCGCCGCCAACCTGCCGCTGCGGTCGGTGTCCCAGGCGGCCGAGCGGGAACGTCTGCTGGCGTACGGCATGGCGGTCGCGGCAAGGGTCGCGAACCTGTACGCGGGCCACGCTGCGGCGTTGCCCGGCTCGGGGATCGTGCTCGTGTTCCCCGTTTCCGGATCCAGCGACCGATGCTTCGAGGTCGTTTGCGCGGCGTTGCTCACGCAACGTCTGCTATCGGCAAACGCGTCACCCGTCGAGCCCGACCCGGATAACGCCCCCGATGTCGTCGACAGCGACGCAGCGGACCCTTTCCGGTACGGGTTCGACTACGCCGAGGCCGGCATCGCGATCCACGGCGACAGCGTCAAGGCATCGGCCGTCGCCAACGTGACGCTGCTCGCCTCGCTGGCTGGTGCCGGTGAGCTGGTACTAGGCCAAGCGGCCTTTGAGACTCTCGATCGTCCCGAACGCGTCGAAATCGAGCAACTCGAGAATCCCGCGGCAGAGGCCTTGTCATCGGAGGCTGCGATGCCCCGCGGCAAGATCCGCGGCATCGCCAGCGAATACGACACGCTACTCACGCGCCAGACCGAGGTCATCGCCAACGCATCGGCGCCCCCTCGGTGAGACACGGCCGCATCACTCCACCGAGATGCTGTCCACCCGCTGGAGCCCACGCGGCAACAGGCGGCCCCGCCCGGCTCGGGATCCGAGGTAGTTGACGAGGTCCTTGAACCGCAAGTTCGTGTGCCGCGCGCCTGCCCGTACGACGAGCCGGTTTCGTTCGCCCATTGCAGCTACCCCGACGACGCGCTCTTCTCCAGCCTTGAATACCTTCGGAGGTATGTTGATCAGCTTTTGCCCCTTGCCGCGCGACAGCAGCGGAACGTCCGCGATCGGGAACGCCAGCAGGCGCCCGGCGCTGGTGACCGCGGCAACGTGCGATGCGTCAGCAAAGCCGACAGGGGCAAGCGCAGTGGCTCCTGCCGGCACGTTCAATACCGACTTGCCGCTTCGATTCCGGCTTAGGGTCTCGCCCAGCGTCGTCACGAAGCCGTAGCCCGCGCTGGACGCGACCAGAAGTCGCAGCGTCGCCTCGCCCATCGCCAGCCCGACGAAACGCGCTCCGTCGGGCGGTTTGAGACGGCCCGATAGCGGCTCGCCCTGGCCTCGCGCCGAAGGCAACGTGTGCGGTGCGACGAGGTAGGCGCGGCCCGTGGAGTCGAAGAACACGCAAAGGTCGTTGGTCTTGCCCCGTGCCGCAGCCGCGAAGCTGTCGCCGCTGCGATACGACAGATCCCCGGGATCGATGTCGTGCCCTTTGCCGGCGCGAATCCAGCCCTTTTCGGAGAGAACCACTGTCACCGGTTCCGTCGATATTAGATCCGCTTCCGAGTACGCCCGGGCTTCGGTCACCGTTTCCATGCCCGTTCGACGCCCGTCGCCGTACTTCTGGGCATCGGCCGCGATCTCCTTCTTGATGAGGGTTCGCATTCGCGCCCGGGAGGCGAGCGTCCGTTCCAGGTTTCCGGCCTCCGCGAGGAGGTCCCGCTTCTCGTCTTCGAGCTTGGTTTCCTCGAGCCTTGCGAGTTGGCGCAGCCGAAGGTCGAGAATCGCGGTCGCCTGTTCGTCGGAGAGTTCGAACTTCGCCACGAGCTTCGGCCTGGCGTCGTCTTCCTCGCGGATGATCCGGATCACCTCGTCGATATTGAGGTGCGCGATAAGCAGTCCCTCCACCACGTGCAGGCGTCGACGGATGCGCTCGAGACGGAACGCGAGCCGCCGGCGCACCGTTTCGGTCCGGAACTTGAGCCATTCGGCAAGCAGGCTCTTGAGGTCGAGCACCTTGGGGCGACGGTCGAGGCCGATGACGTTGAAGTTCAACCGATAGTTGCGTTCCAAGTCGGTGGTGGCGAAGAGATGACTCATCAGCCGCTCGACGTCGACCCGGTTCGAGCGCGGTGTCAGCACCAGGCGGGTGGGGTTCTCGTGGTCGGACTCGTCGCGGATGTCGGTCAGCATCGGCAGCTTCTTGGCCTGCATCTGGGCGGCGATCTGCTCCAGGACCTTCGCCGGCGAGACCTGGTACGGCAGTCCGGTGATCACCACATCGCCGTTCTCGCGCCCGTAGCGGGCCCGGGCCCGAACGGAACCGCGGCCGGTTTCGTAGGCGGCGCGGATTTCGTCCGGCGCCGTGGTGATGACGGCATCGGTCGGAAAATCCGGCCCCCGAATGATCCCCATGAGTTCCGCCGTCGTCGTCGACGGCGCCTCGATCAACTGGATGCAGGCATTCGCCACCTCGCGCAGGTTGTGGGGCGGGATGTCCGTCGCCATGCCCACCGCGATGCCCGTGGAGCCGTTCAGGAGCACCATCGGCAGCCGCGCAGGCAACAACTCGGGCTCCGACAGGACGCCGTCGAAGTTGGGCATGTAGTCCACCGTGCCCTGGCCGAGTTCTCCAAGCAGCACTTCGGCAACCGCCGCAAGGCGTGCTTCGGTGTAGCGCAATGCCGCGAACGACTTGGGATCGTCCGGCGCACCCCAGTTGCCCTGGCCGTCGACAAGCGGGTAGCGGGTCGAGAACGGCTGGGCCAGGAGCACCATCGCCTCGTAGCAGGCCGACTCGCCGTGCGGATGGAACTTGCCCAGCACGTCGCCCACGGTACGCGCCGACTTGACGTACTTGGCCGTCGCCGTCAGACCGAGTTCGGACATGGCGTAGACGATGCGCCGCTGCACCGGTTTGAGACCGTCGCCGAGGTGGGGCAGCGCCCGGTCGTTGATGACGTACATCGAATAGTCGAGGTAGGCCCGCTCGGTGTAGGTGCGCAGCGGCAAGCCTTCCTGGCCTTCGTCGGACGCCGGATTGTGTCCGTTCGATTCGATGTCCATCTGTACCGATCCTCCGCCTACTCCCAGGCGGTTGCCAGCCGTTTCCTAGGCAGCGTTCGCCTCGTTGCCCTTCCGTTCCAGCCAACCGCGCCGGTCCGCGGCGCGTTTCTTGGCCAGCATCATGTCCATGATCTCCAGCGTGTCGGCCATGGAGTCGACATCGAGCCGCACCAGGCGGCGGGTATCCGGCGCCATCGTGGTCTCCCGTAGCTGCAGGGGATCCATTTCGCCCAAGCCCTTGAAACGCTGCACGGACGGCGTACCGCGACGTCGCTCCGCCACGAGTTCCAGGATGCCTTCCCGCTCTGCCTCGTCGAGTGCGTAGTGGACCTCCTTGCCGACGTCGATGCGGTAGAGCGGCGGCATGGCCACATAGGTGTGGCCCGCCTCCACGAGCGGCGTGAAATGCTTCAGGAACAGCGCGCACAGCAAGGTCGCGATGTGCAGTCCGTCCGAGTCCGCATCCGCCAGGATGCAGACCTTGCCGTAGCGCAGTCCCGCGAGATCGGACGAACCGGGATCGACGCCGATGGCGACGGCGATGTCGTGCACCTCCTGGTGGCCGAGAACCTCGGCGGGATCGACTTCCCAGGTGTTGAGGATCTTGCCGCGCAACGGCAACACGGCCTGGAACTCGCGGTCCCTCGCGCCCTTCGCCGAACCACCCGCCGAATCCCCCTCCACGAGGAACAGCTCCGAGCGCTCGGCATCCTGGCTCGCGCAATCGGAAAGCTTGCCGGGCAGCGCTGGACCGGAGGCGATTTTCTTGCGGGCGACCTTCTTGCTCGCCTGGACCCTGCGCTGGGCATTGGCGATGGCCATCTCCGCGATGCGCTCGCCTTCGCTAGGATGCTCGTTCAACCAAAGGCTGAAGGCATCCTTGGCGACGCCGGAGATGAACACGCTGGATTGCCGCGACGACAGGCGCTCCTTGGTCTGCCCACTGAACTGCGGATCGGCCAGTTTCGCGGACAGTACGTAGGCGCACTGATCCCAGATGTCCTCGCCGTTTATGCGCAGCCCCTTGGGGGTAAGGCCGCGAAACTCGCAGAACTCCCGGAGTGCCTGCACGAGACCGCTGCGCAGGCCCGCGACGTGGGTACCGCCCAAGGGTGTCGGGATGAGGTTGACGTAGCTCTCCGCGACGATGTCGTCACCGTCCATCACCCATTGCACGGCCAACTCGGCTTCTTCGGACTTGCCTTTCGCCTCGTGCACGAAAGGCGTTGTCGGCACCCGATCCCCCGAACCGAGCGCTTCGGCGAGATACCCGGCAAGCCCGGCCTCGTAGCACCAGCTAGTGCATTGCGGTTCACCCGTCGCGCGCTCGACGGCGAGCGACACGGCAAGGCCCGGACAGAGTACCGCCTTGGCGCGGAGCAAGTGCTCGAGCTTGGGCAGCGCCACCTTTGTCGAATCGAAATAGGCGGGGTCGGGCAGAAATCGGACTAGGGTCCCGGTATTGCGTTTGACCACCGAGTCGACGACTTCGAGGTCGGTAACCGCCTCTCCGCCCTCGAACCGCTGCCGGTGCAGTGCGCCGTTCTGCTTCACCTCCACGACGAGCCACTTGGAGAGCGCGTTCACCACCGACACGCCGACACCATGCAGGCCGCCGGCAAAGTTGTAGTTTTCGTGGTCGAACTTGCCGCCGGCGTGCAGGCGGGTGAGGGCCAACTCGACGCCGGTCAGCTTGTGCTCCGAGTGCACATCCACGGGCAGGCCGCGACCGTCGTCGACTACCTCGATGGATCCATCGAGATGCAGCGTGACCTCGATATTGCGACCGAACCCGGCGAGGACCTCGTCGACGCTGTTGTCGAGGACCTCCTGAAGAAGGTGATTCGGCCGCGTGGTATCCGTGTACATTCCGGGACGTCGGCGCACCGGCTCGAGCCCTTCCAGCAACTGCATAGAGTCCGCGGTATAGCGCTTCGTCATCGGTTGGCCCGGTCGTTGAGGTCCAAGTTGAGTTCGTAGTCGTCCACTCGCTGGACGGCCGTCTCGATCGACCCATCCTGTCCCAGCGTCAGCCAGCGGCATCCCGGCTTCGCCGTGTCGATGCCGAAGGCCGCGTCGTCGGCGAACTGGAAACAGGTGGACGGCGTGCCGAAGATCGGCACCCCGGGATTCGCTTCGACCTCCTGGTGGATGTGACCGAACACGTAGCACCGTGCATCGGCGGTTCTCAACACATCCAGAAAGTCATCGCCGTTGTCGATTCGGTGAACATCGAGCCAGGAGCAACCGATTTCCATCGGGCAATGGTGGCCGGCCACGAGGCGCCAACCGTCGTCATCCTGCAACGCGCCCCGCAAGCGCGCCATTTCTCCCGCGCTCACGGCGCCGCCCACCTCGTCGTCGATGTGGGTATCGACGCCCGCCAAGCACCAACCAGCAAGCTGAAGATCCGCCGTTGGCAAGGCGTCTGCGAATGTAGCGCCATGGTCGTGGTTGCCCGGTACGCATAAGAGCGGCCCCGCGTAGTAGCGGGTAAGCGTCGACAGAAAGAGCTCGTAGGTTGCCGGCACCGGCGCTTGGGCCAAGTCTCCGGTGGCGAGTACCGCATCCGGTGTTCGTTCCGCGCAAGCCGCATCGAGAACCGCTGCCAGGCTGTCCGCAGTGCGCACCCCGAGCAGGGTCGCGTCAGGAGATGGCAGTAGGTGGCAATCCGTTACCTGCAAGACGTGAAGCCTATCCTTGTCTTCCGTCATGTGACCGTACTAACCGATCATAACCCGCTCTTGATGGGCGACGCCGTGCCGCAGGCAGGCGTTTAGGAACTCCGAGAGAAAGCGGTTCACCTGGACCTTCTCGTCGGGTTGGCGCATTTGTGGGTTGGGGTAGTCGTAGACCGCTTTGAAACGACGCTGGCCTTGAAACTCGATAACCTCGGCCGTGCGCGCGTCGTGGTAAACGCGAATCTTGATCCGCATCCCGCCGATGCTGCGCACATTCGCCGGTAGATCAAGCGTCAGCACGGTGGTGTAGCGGCTGCGGTAGGTCACCTCGAACGACACGACCAAGGCCGCACCCTGGGGGAACATGCGGAACTCGCGCCTATCGGTTTGCCGCAAATCAGGCATCAGCCGCGTCAGGCGGCGGTAGTTGTCGTCGCACGCTTCGAGGTGCGCACGAAGGTCGATGTTGTACGGCCGCCGCCTCATGCTCGATCGCTGACTCTTGCCGTTCCCTAACGCGCCCGAAGGGCCGCCTTTGTTAACGATTCTAACCGGGGTTTCGTCTCAATGGCACGTGGTTGATTGTCCGACGACGGAAAGTAGCGCAACGACCGTACAAACCCATGCGAGGGCGTCCATCGAACGTCCCTGCGGGAGCATTGCCCGCCGATCATTTTGTTAGACTCACCGCGCCGTTAAGAGCCGTCCGGTCACGAAGCTGAAGGAAACTCCATGAGAATCACCTGCTCTGGTCCATTCGACCTTCCGAAACGGGGTGTGCCCGCAAGGCGTTCGCCGGACCCCTGGCGTGCCGTCAAGCCATTGATGGCGTCCGCCGTGCTGGCCATCGGCGGGACCTCATGGGGTGCCGACATCAGCGAAATCTACGCCGAAGCGGTGGCGAACGATCCAGGGCTTGCACGCGCCCGGGCGTCATACGAGATCAGCAAGACCGGCGTGACCCTTGCCCGCTCGCAGTTCTTGCCGCAGGTTTCCGCCGGTGCCAGCCGATCGACGTCCACGACGTCGGTGGACGCCATCGACATGAACCCTAGCAGCCCCAACTTCGGTCGACGCAGGCCGGACACCGAGTCGACCGGCCAAAGCTGGGGTGCGAACGTCAACCAACAGGTTCTGAACGTGGGAAGCTGGTACGGCTATCGAGGCGCCCAAGCCGACGCGAACCGGGCGAACTGGGAGTTTCAGACCGCCTCGCAGACGCTCATCATCCGCGTCGCCCAAGCCTATCTGGACGTACTGTCCCGCCAAGCGGAACTGGAGTCGGCGATAGCCGCGGAAGAAGCCGTGCAGCGCCAACTCGAACAGGTTCAGCAGCGCTTCGACGTGGGGTTGGAAGCCATCACCGGCGTTCTGGAGTCCAAGGCCGCCTACGACAGCGCGGTCGTCACCCGCGTCCGCGCAGAGGTCCAGCAGCGGGTCTCGTTCGAAGCCCTCCGGACGCTGACGGGCATCGCGTACGGGGAGATCGCCAACCTGAAGGAAGACCTTGCCATTGTCGACCCATTGCCCAAGGACGAGGACGAGTGGGTGCGCACGGCCATGGAGACGAACTTCGGCATCCACTCTGCCCGACTAGGGCTCGTGTCAGCAGAACACAACGTCAAGAGCAGCATGGCGCAGTACCTGCCGACGATCAATGCCGGGGCCAACTACGGAACCAACAGCGGCCAATCCAGCATCAACGGTTTCGTGCTCCCGAACCAGGGTACCGTGACGTCAGTCGGCTACTCGTTCAACTTCCAAATGCCGCTGTTTCGAGGCTTGAGCACCCACGCGAGCGTCAAGCGGGCGCGCCTCAACCGGGAACTGGCCCGACACGCGCTGATCGAACAGGAACTGAACGTCGCCGAGCAGGTCCGGACGCGGTTCCGCCTGGTCGTCACCGACGTCGTGGCGGTCGCCGCCAGCGCCGAAGCCCTGAAATCGGCGCAGGCAGCCCTCGAGGCAACGCAGACAGGATACGAGGTCGGGACCCGGAACATCGTCGACGTGCTCCTAGCGCAACGGGCGGTGTTCCAGAGCGAGTATCAATACCACCTATCGCGGCACCAATACGTGCTTGACACGCTGCGCCTGAAGGAAAGCGCCGGCACCTTAAGCGAGGCCGACATCCAGGAACTGAACAGCAGCATCGATCCGGCCAATCCCGTCGAGAAGGCCCCGTAGGACGGGCTTGTCCCGTCCCGTCGGGAAGGAAGCCCATGTGTCTGGCTCGGGCGACCACAAGGGTCGCCCGTTCGGGTTTTCATCAATTTTGGTTCAATGGGCTGCGCTGCCTTCGCTCGCTCCCAGCCAACTGCAGAGGCGGTTGACAACGGCCTGACGCGCCCCACGGTTGGCATCGACCACGCTCTTGGCGGCCGCGCCCTCTTTAGCGCGTCGCATCGGGTCTGCGAATAGCTCGCCAACGATGCGGGCGATGTCGTGGGCGTCCTCTACGGGGTAGAAGCAACCCGCCGCCGCGAACCGCGCGCAGATCTCCTCCACGTCGTGACGCGTCGGGCCCATCAGCACCGGCACGCCGTGCACCGCCGCCTCGATGGGATTGTGACCGCCGGTGCCGTCGAGGCTGCCGCCCACGAAGGCGACGCCGGCATGCGGGTAGAGGTGCGCCAGCGTTCCCATGACGTCGCCGAGAAGAACATCGACTCCCGTTGCGCGCTCCGACAGCAATCCGGTCGAGAACCCGTGGTCTCTCACCACTCGCCCAACGTCGGCGGCGCGCTCCGGATGCCGGGGAACGAGGATCAGCCCGGCTTCCGGGAATCGATCACGCAGTTGGCGGTGGGCGTCGAGCACGACCGCTTCTTCGCCGCCGTGCGTGCTTCCGGCGATCCAAACGGGCGCGTCGCCGAAGCCGAGGTCGCCCACCCCGAAGCCGTCGGGCGGCATTTCGGCATCGAACTTGACGCTGCCGGTGACCTCGACGGACTTGGCACCCAGGGACCGAAACCGCGCCGCCGTGTCGTCATACTGGCAGAGGATCCCGTCGATTCGGCCGAGCATTCGCCGGACAAGCGACCCGATCCGCCGATAGCCGCGATAGGACCGCTCCGAGAGTCGGGCATTGACCAGGTAGACCGACGCGCCACTGGACGCGGTCTGTTCGACGAGGTTGGGCCACAACTCGGTCTCCATGAGTATGAGCGCCCTTGGCCGCACATGACGCAGGAACCGCGCCACGGCCCAGGGATAGTCGTAGGGGGCATAGCAATGCTCGACGGTGTCCCCGAGCAGGCTGGCGACGCGTGCGCTGCCCGTGGGCGTCATGGTGGTCACCAGGAAGGTGTCATCGGGGAAGCGTTCCTGCACGGCACGAATGACCGGCGCTGCCGCGTTGGTTTCCCCGGCCGAGACGGTGTGGAACCAGATCACCCCGGTGGACAAACCCGGCGGCACGTGTCCGAAACGTTCCGCCCGGCGCTGCCGGTAGGCCGGCTCCCGGCGGGCGCGCACGAACAACCGGACCCACACCCAGGGCAGCGCCAGGACGAGCAGCACCTGGTAGAAGGGTCGGATCATGCCGCGGTGGTCGGACGAGAGGTTTCGATGGTTGTATCCTGACACGATCGCATGCGTTTGAAAGCGCAGGGGGGACCATGGCGAAGACACGTTTGCATGCCGCACTGACGGTCGCGTTCGGACTGATGGCAGGAACGGCGGTCGCCGGCACGTATGCAGGAACGGTGCGAAGTGCCGATGGCCAACCACTTATCGGCGTCGCGGTCCGGTTCACGCACGACGCCTCCGGGGTCTCCGAAACGGTGTTCACGAATGCGGCGGGCGAATTCCGCCTGACGCTCGAACGCGATGGCGAACTCCTGGTGCGACTTCGCATGCCCTACTACCGCGACATCGAAGTCGACGTCCACGAAGGCGACGGGGAAATGGCGTTCGTCATGGAGGCGATGACCGAAGACCTCGAGATCTCGGATAGCCTTCCCGCGGGCTACCACTTCGGCAGCCTGCCGTTCGAAACCGGCGAAGATGCACTGTTCAATCGCCACCAGTTCCAGCGGGACTGCCTGACCTGCCACCAGATGGGCAATCCGATCACCCGGTTCCCGCGCACGCCCGAAGGCTGGGTGGAGACCATTCGGCGCATGCACGCCATGCTCGGCAACTTCGACGCCGAGTTGCGCGACCGCCGTTCCGTCCTACTGTCCAACGGCTTCGACGGCAAGCCACTGGCCGTTCGTCCCGAGTTCCCAATCGACGAGTCGCTGGCCCGCACGCGCATCGTCGAGTACCGAATGGAGCGCGGCATCGTGCCCCACGACGCCATCGTCAACCCCCACGACGGCCTGATCTATACGGTCGACCAAGGTGCCGACCACATGGCGGTCACCGACCCCGCCACCGGCCAGACCGAGTACTTCTCCCAATCCGGCGGGGGGATGATCTATCGCAGGTTCGGCGCCGTGGCGGGTGAGATCGCGGTGTTCAACGGTCGCAACGGACCGCACTCGCTCGCGCTCGGCCCGGACCGGAAGTACTACGTCACGAACACCAGCACGAACAGCATCGGGGTTTTCAACCCCGCCACGCGGAAGTGGGAACCGTCGTTCAAGATCGAGAACCGCCCGGGCCAACGCCGCGCCGTGTACCCGCACACCATCCGCTTCGGGCTCGACGGCATCGTCTGGTACACGCTCGCCGGGTCCGAACAGGTGGGCAACCTCGACCCCGAAACCGGTGACACGAAGCTCGTCGACCTGCCCAGGGTCAAGCCCGGTGGCATCTCGGGCGGCACGACGCCGTACGGCATCGACGTCGATCCGAACACCGGCATGGTCTGGTACACCCGCCTGTTCGGCGACAAGATCGGCCGCATCGACCCCGCCACCCTAGAGGTGACCGAGTACGACTCGCCGGTGCGCGGTCCGCGGCGCATGCGGTTCGACGCCGACGGCATCCTGTGGGTGACGGGCTACTCCGACGGCGACCTGCTACGTGTCGACCCCGATGGATTCAAGTCCCAGGTCTACCCGATGCCCGAGTTCGCGCCGGGCTTCCGGCCGGCACCTTACGCCCTCGGCGTACATCCCGACACCGGGGACATCTGGATCAACGAGAACATGACCGACCGCATCTACCGGTTCATCCCGACCGAAGAACGCTACGTGGTCTATCCGGTACCGCTTACCGGAACCTATACGCGAGACATGGATTTCACCGCCGACGGCCAGGCGTGCACGTCCAACAACCCCGTGCCCGCCGCCGCACTGGAGGGCGGGGTTCTTCAAGTCATCTGCATCCATGTGCAACCGCCCGCGCAGGAAGCCTGACACGGTGCGTTGACGCCATCGACCGTGACCCGACGCGCGCTGTGGGTGGATGCCGCCATTGTCGGTGCGGGCATCGGCGGTCTTTGGATCGCCAACCTGCTCGCGGGGCGCGGTTTCTCGGTCGCCATCTGCGAGCCACGAGGCGTGGGCGGCGTGCAGACCTTGGCGTCCCAGGGCATCGTGCACAGCGGCGCCAAGTACAGCCTCGACGGCACGACGCCCCTGTCGGGGGCGATCGCCTCGATGCCGACGCGCTGGCGCGCTTGCCTTCGGGGCGAGGGCGAGATCGATCTTCGTGGCGTCCGCGTGCTTTCGCAGACGATGCAGTTGCGCATCGGCGACCAGACCTTCGAACTGGACGAACCCGTACTTGACGTCGCATCGTTGGTCCGTCGTCTCGCCGAACGCGTCGCACACCGGGTCGTTGCCGAAGCCGTTGCGCCTGAGTCCTTGATCGTCGACGACGCCGGCATCGAGCGACTCGGCCTCGCCGGATGCACCATCCGCGCGCGCATCTACGTGCTCGCTGCTGGCGCCGGAAACGAAACCTTGGCGCAGCAAACCGGCTTCGCCCCTACGGCGCTGCGGCATCGCCCGCTCCGGCAGACCATCGTTCGGCTGCGTCGCGGCGCCAGCGTTTATGCCCACTGGGCCAAGGACGCACGCGACACCGAACCGACGTTGACGGTGACAACCAACGGCCTCTTGATGAATATCGGCGGCGGGGTTGCCGACGCCGGTGCGCAACGCAGCGAGGCGGTGCAGATTGGCCTGGTCCGCGAACTCCTCCGCGAGGGATTCGCTGATATCGACCTCGCTGACGCCGAGTTCGAGACGTTCGTTGCCGTACGCGCCGAACCCGACGGGAAAACGATCCGTGACGTGCCCGATGCCTTCGTGGCCCGCCACGGCAACTGCCTGCTGTGCCTCCCTGTCAAGCTCAGTCTCGCCCCGCGCCTCGGTGACCTCGCGCTAGCGGCGTTGGGCCGCTTGGAACCCGCGACGGCCACCTGGCCGGGAGATCCGGACCGTCGTGTCGTGTTTGCCACACCTCCAAATCACCCCACTCCATGCTGAGACGCCCACTGGGGGACACCGGTATCGAGGTCTCGCCCCTCGGTCTCGGCACCGTGAAGTTCGGGCGCAATACCGGCGTCGACTATCCGCGCGCCTACGAGTTGCCGACCGACAGCCTGATCGCCGAGTTGCTGGTCCAGGCGCAAAGTCACGGCATCAACCTGCTCGACACGGCGCCGGCATACGGAACGAGCGAGGCGCGTATCGGCGAGGCCATTGAAGGGCATCGCGACGAATGGGTCGTCTGCACCAAGGCCGGCGAGACATTCGTCGCCTCCAAGTCGCATTTCGATTTCAGTGAAGACCACATCCTACGAAGCGTCGAGCAGTCCCTTGCGCGGCTGCGCACGGACACCCTCGACATCCTGCTGCTGCACAGCGACGGCCGCCCGGTCGACGAGATCGAGTCCCTCGGGGCATTCCGTGCATTGTCGAGGCTTCGACGCGAAGGCACCGTACGGGCAATCGGTTTCTCGGGAAAGTCAGCCACGGACGCCGAAGCCGCCATGCACGGGTCCGACGTGCTGATGTGCACCATTAACGCCACCTACCGAGACGAGGTCGCTGTTGTCCGCAAAGCCGCGAATCGAGGCATGGGTGTTCTGGTCAAGAAACCGCTCGGCCGAGGACTCGCTGGCGATTGCGAAACGATTGCAGAGACCGCGAGCCTGCCGGGCGTTAGCAGCGTCGTGGTCGGCACCCTATCCCCGGACCACCTGGCGGCGAACGCCACAGCGGTTCGGGGTCGCCCCGGAATCGACCCTACGCGTCCGCTGGCCGCTCTGGGAAGCCGATGAATTCGACCAGCTTGGTCGTCGAATACTCCCCGACCTCGCTCAACACGCGCACGTCACCGCCATAGCGCCGGACGAACTCGCCACCAACGACTTCGTGGGCCGCGTAGTCGCCACCCTTGACCAGCACGTCGGGGCGAATTTCCTCAAGCAACGCCTCGGGCGTGTCCTCCGAGAACGGCACCACCCAGTCCACGGCGGCGAGGCCCTCCAAGACGCGCATTCGTTCCCGAAGCTTGTTGACGGGACGACCTTCCCCTTTAAGGCGGCGCACCGAGTCGTCGTCGTTGATCGCGACGATCAGTCGATCGCCGAGTTGGCGCGCCTCGTCGAGATAGCCGACATGACCCGCATGGAGGATGTCGAAACAGCCGTTCGTAAACACGATTCGGGCGCCTTGGCGACGGGCACGAGCAACGGCTTCGGCTAGCTGGCGGCGGTTCGACGCGGCTCGCGCGGTGGATACGTTGTCCCGAAGCGCCGCATTGAGCTCGGCAAGCGACACGGCTGCCGTACCTGCCTTGGCGCATACCAACGCGCCCGCGACGTTTGCCAAGCGGGCGCTGTCCGACCAGGTCCAGCCTCTTGCCGCGCAAACGCCGAAGGCGGCCGCCACGGTATCGCCGGCACCGGTCGAGTCGTAGACGTCGATTCCAAGGGCCGGCACGTGCACAACGGGTCCGCTGCTTTCGAACAACGTCAAGCCGTCACCACCCCGAGTCAGGGCGATGGCGTCGATACCGCTTGCACGCGCCAGGGCCGGGCCCAACTCCGCGAGTTCCCCGTCGTCCGGCCAACGACCGAGCGCTTGGCGAAGCTCCCGCCGGTTCGGTTTGAGCAAGGCAGCGCCCCGGTACTCGGTGAAGGGCTTGAACTTCGGATCGACGACCGTGGTGATGCCCTGTGCGGCGGCAAGGATGCGTTGGGGCCGATCAATCGCCCCCTTGTCATAGTCCTCGACAACGATGGCGTCCTTGCCACCGGCATGACGCGCCACGCGCTTGGCGACTTCGATGGCCACCGATTCAGCCAAGGGCGCCTCGAAGTCCATGCGAGCGATCTGCTTGCGCATGCTGACGACCCGTTCCTTCAAGGTCGTTCGCCAGCCATCGACGACCACGAGGTCGGCATCCACGTTAGCGGCGTCGAGCAGCTCGGCGACCACGCTCCCGCCCCGGTCGTCGCCAACGGCGCCCACCAAGGTGCAGCCGGCGCCTAGCGAGACAACATTCAAGGCGACGTTGGCCGCACCGCCTAGGCGATCTTCCGAGCCGTCAACCTGCACGATGGGCACCGGCGCCTCCTCCGAAACGCGTTCGGTCCGGCCGTAGAGGTAGCGATCAAGCATGACGTCCCCGACCACGAGAACATGCACATCGGGAGCCGAAGGAAGCGGGCGATTCATCTCCTCGATCCTACCAAAACCTCCCGGTAGCATTCCGCCAGGGCCTCGACCGAAAACCGCGCTGCAACGCGCTGCCGGGCTCGTTCTATCGTCTCGGTTCGCGCGCGCGAGGCAAACGTGCGCAACACCCCGAGAAGCTCGTCATCCGTCCCGAAGTACGTCCCGCAATCTCCCACCACGCTTCGCGGCCCCGGCCGATCGGCAACCACGACCGGCACGCCAGCCGACATGGCCTCGAGCAACACGAATCCGAACGCCTCGCGATCCGTGGAACAGAGCAGAACGAGGTCGAAAGCGCTGAGCAGGCTTCGCGCATCGGCCCTGTATCCAGCGACGACAACCCGCTCGCCGATTGCCTGCTCGATACGCGACCGCAGTGGGCCGTCGCCGACGAACGCCAACCACGCATCAGGATCCTCGCGACGGTAGGTGTCGAAGACACGGAGTGCGCGAAGGGGATCCTTTTTCGGATGAAGTCGCCCGACGACGCCGATCGCGAAAGCCTGCGAAGGAACGCCGAGGCTCGCACGCGCCGGCCCACGTTCCAAGATCGACTCCTGCAGGGCATGCGTATCGATGGCATTGGGCAGCACCACCGGCGAACCGATGCCCGACTCGCCGAGATCCGCCGCCACGGGTACCGACGCGGCAGCGAACACCGCATGGTTCCGACCGGCGAGTCGGCGGCGAAGCCGACGGGCCCGGCGGGCGAACATGCCGAACTCGTGCGCAACCGCAATGTGCAAAGGAACCCTCAGACGCCGGGACATCCGAACGCCAACGCGGTAGGCGCGATGGCGGTGCGTCAGGAGCAGGGCCGGACGTTCCCCGCCGACGAATTCCGGAAGCTGCCGTGGTGTCGCGTAGTGTACCGCCGGTAACGGCCGAGCCGGGCCTCGCCCCTCGAAGAAGACTGTGCGCACGCGGAATCCCAGCAACTCAAGAGCCTTGGCATGCCCGACGCACAGGTCGAAGAACGGCGCCTGGTCGTTCGGGCAGAGTTGCAGCGCGCTACGCATTCGGCACGCCCTGCTTCGTGATCAGTAGATCCTCGATGACCAGGTAGCCGAGGTCGGAACCGACGAAAATCCCCAAGGCATCGGTAGGCGTGCAGGCAATAGGTTCGCCGCGCCGGTTCAGCGACGTGTTGAGCAGCACGGGCGTCCCGGTCAGTTCGCCGATTCGCTCGAGCAACGCGTAGTAGCGAGGGTTCACGTCCCGGGTGACGACCTGTGCGCGGGCGGTGCCGTCGACATGGACGACCTCGGGGATCCGCGACTGCCATCGTTCGGCGACATCGAAGGCGATGGTCATGAACGGCGCCGGGTGGCTCGTGCCCAGTATGTCGGTGGCGACGGTGTCGGTGAGCGACGGGCAGAACGGACGCCAACGCTCGCGGTACTTGATCTCGGCGTTGATCCGTGCGGCGATGCCCGGAATGCTGGGACAGCCCAGGATGCTGCGCGCACCCAAGGCCCTAGGCCCGAATTCCATGCGCCCCTGGAACCACGCCAACGGATGCCCGGCGGCGAGGATGTCCGCCGCGCACGCCGGAACGTCGTCGAGTTCCTGCGCCGAGAGGCCTGGATGGGATGCCAATGCCTCCCGGCACTCACGAGACGAAAACCCCGGCCCCAGGTAGACGTGGGTCATCGGCCGCACCACGTCGCCCAACCGGCTTGCCACGTGGGTCGCGGCACCCAGCGCCGTACCGGCATCGCCCGCAGCCGGTTGGACGAACAGTTCGTCGACATCGTCCCGTTCGAGAATGCGCTTGTTCAGCTTGACGTTGAGCGCTCCGCCGCCCGCGAACACGAGGCGACCGGTGGCGGCAAGAACGTCGCCCAAGTACGCCTCGATCAGCTCAAGGCAGGCGTCCTCGTAGGCCTGCTGCATCGCCGCGGCGTGGTGGACGTAGGGCTCGTCCGCTGCATCGCCGTGCCGGGGCGGCCCCAGCCGCCTCACCAACCCCGCACCGAAGTAGCGGCCGCGGCCGCCATCACGGTAGCGCCGAAGACCTACCGTATTGACCATCCGCGAGTCGACGCGAACGTCGCCGTCGGTGCAGCCAAGCAGCGGCGCGAAATCGAAGCGGCTCGGGTCGCCGTACGGCGCCATGCCCATCAGCTTGTACTCGCCGTCGAGCATCTCAAAGCCCAGGTATTCGGTCAGCGCTCCATAGACGCCCGACAGCGAGTCGGGATCGTAGAACTCGTGAATGCGTGTGATTCCGCCAGCCTCGCCCACGCCGAAAAACGTCGTCGCGTACTCACCCTTGCCATCCACCCCGAGCACCGCCGTCTTTCCGTCGAAGCCAGACAGGTGGTAGGCGCTCGAGGCATGGGCGAGATGGTGTTCCACCGGCTCGAAGGCCGTCTGCGACCAATCGATCCCCAAGGTCTTGCCGAGCGCCGTCACTCGGGCGCGGTTGCGCCGGTAGCGGCGATTGCCGTTGACGATTGCATCGAGCGCCCGGTCAGGCGCGTACCAATGGCGCTTGGCGTAGTGCCATCGGGCGGGGGAGAAAATCGAGATCGGCGCATACGGGAACGCCACCGCATCGATCTGCGTCGCCGCCACGCCGGCTTCTTCGAGACAGTATCGCGCGGCCTCTCGCGGCATCCGGTTCTGCGCATGCTTCTCCCGGACGAAGCGCTCCTCTTCGGCAGCAGCGGCGATCTCCCCATCCACTAGGAGCGCGGCCGACGGGTCATGTCCCAGTGCGCCGGAAAGCCCTAGGATGATCAAGCGCGCTCCCCGCTAACACCCCGTTCCCGACCGAGAGCGGCTCGAATCGCTGTCGGCGGGTCCGGCCAATTGGCGAGGAACCGCACGCGGTCGCGCCGATGCGCGCCAACGAACCGCCATCGACCGCGGTGAAAGGCGGCTGCGTCGAGATCCAGAACGTGGATGTCTGCGTCCTTGACGACAAAATTGCTCGCCTTGGTATCCCCGTGCGCGAACCGAAGCTCCCGCCACGCGGCAAACGTACGCGCCATCGCGTTGCCGAGATCCGGATCGACACGGGCGCCGTCGATAACCGCGTCGAGGCGCTCCCCGTCGACATGGTCGACGACGAGAAATGCTACGGCCTCACCGGTTTGCGGGCGGCACACCTCGATCAGGGCCCGCGGCCGAGGCGTGGCCAAACCGGCGAGCCGCAGGCCGTGGCCCGCCCGCCAGGACCGAAACGCTCGCGTACCGCGCAACCGCAGGCGGAGGCGGTGCCAACGATCCTTCGTGACATAACGCTTGACGACGAAATCGCCGTACCGGACGGCCGACGCCGTGTTGCCGCGTTTCAACGGCTCGCCCGCCGCTGCCGCGCCATCCGGGTCCGCGAGGATCCGCATGAGCTGCGGATCGTCCTCGCCCCTCGCGACAACGACTCGGCAACCGTGGTCCTCGCGTATTGCGAAAGCCGTGCAGTCGCGTCCGGTCTTGGCAATGAACTTCGCCACCCGACGTCGACGCGCGCGTGCCACGCGGTGGCATAAGTTGCCCAAAGCGACTTTCGGCAAGACAACGCCCGCCGCATCTTCGTATGCCGCCGTCAGCGGCACAAGCGGCCCGAGCGCGGCGCTGGGGTAGTGGGCGAGCAGACGGGCCACATCGGCCAGGCGGCGGGTGCTGTTAGGGGGGGTCGACACGCGGATGCTGCCGCCATCGATCGCATATACGCGATTGCCGGAGACGAGAAAGTTGCCGGGGTGCAGATCACGTTGCCGGATGCCGCGACAGTGCATTTGCGCAAGCGTGGCCAGCAACTTCCCGACATCGCGGACCGAGGGCTCGCGGGCATCGTCGAGGACCTCGAACGCGAGGATTCGCGCACCCCCACCCGCACCGGCCCCAACCAATTCGGGGGTCGCCACGCCAGACCCGCGCAGCGCTTTCGCGCCGCGTTTTTCGCGTGCCCAGTCCCGTTCGGCTCTGGGTCCGAAGAACGCCTTCAGGATCAGTTCCCGACCATCGATCGTCGCCCGCAAGACCAGCCGCCGGCCCGGCTGCGCCCGAAGCACAGCCGTGCAGATCGCTCGCACGGCGTCCGCGCCGGGGACCGCGGCAGGGTCGGCGTTGGAGGGCGCTCGCCACGGCCGCAGGTCCAGGTCGAACCGAAACGGCAATGCGGGATCCCGGCCCAGGTCCGCCAAGCGCCCGACCGAGGCAATCCCCCCGCCAGCGAGCGCACGCTCGCCCGTTGCCAGGGCGTCGGCAACCGCGCGCCTGCGGAGGCGCTCCGCTCGGCGCCGCACGGCGCGCCAGAAACCGGCATGACGACGCAACTCGACCCCGGCGGGCGTACCTGCATACGCGGCCACGAAGCACAAACGATCGCGGTCGGTGAGCGGCATCGCCGACGTCGAAAACAACAGCGCGCCGAGATCCCGCACGCGGGCGCGTGCGGAGAGACGACGATGAACTCGCGCGCGGTGGAGGTCGATCACCGCGAGTTCGGCTTCGCCCCGGGCGAGCTTGGCCGCGTTGGCCAATAGGTGACATGCGTAGTAGTCCCGGTGGCAAACCCCCGCCGCGTGGATGGCGGCGGTTAGGCGTCCGGTCGCCGTCAGCAGGTCTCGCTTCAGCTTGGCGTCGGGCGGCGTTCCGAGCCAACCGTGTCCGACGTCCTCAAGGCTCGTGAATCCGTCCAACGCATCGCAGAGGGCGAAGGAGCGCCGGCGCGCGGGATTGAGGCCACATTCGCCGAAGGCAGCCACGTCCGGCACGGCCACGCCGCCGGCGCGTAGTCGTCGAATGGCCTCGAATTCGTTTCGGGCACCGAGAACCGGCCGTTTCCCGGCGAGCAGGTTCTTGGCGATCTCCCACCACCCGACGCCTTCGTGGGTCTTCGCGAAATAGGCCTTGCCCGCGATCAAGACCCGCGACGTACAGCGGCGGGCAGAGCGCCGGTAGACTTCCCCCTGCAGCCGCGACAGGGCGGCGAAGACATCGTCGTGGCTGCCCGGCGTGCCGAGCGCGCCGCTCTGCACGGCCGTTTCGAGATCGTCACGCAGGTAGAGACTCTGCATGAACGCCCCTCCCGCGTGCATGTTGTTCAATGGCCGCCGCCACGCGGTCGGCCTGGCCGAAGCGGTCGGGATCCGCCGCGAACATGACGGCATTGGCCGACCACCGCGATCGCTGCGCCACCGACTCTACGAAGCTCGCGAGGGCCTTGTTGAGGTCGCCCTGGCGAAACGCCGAATCCAGCACGATACCGGCGTCGGCATCGCTCACCAAGCCCGACTCGTGAACCGCGGCGCAGGTGACGACCGGTCGCCCCGCGGCCAGCGCGTCGAACACCCAGCCATTGCAGGTCGGTCGGTAGGAGAGATCCACGAACGCATCCGCCGCTTCAATGGCATCTAGCGGCGACAGGTCGATGTCGACGCGGATCCGTCGGCCGAGCCCGAACACCCGCCCGGCGTTGCCGAAGCGAACGTCCAGCCGGCCGGCGCCGAGCACGGCGCAGCGTCCCCGGAGTGCCTCCGGCAACCTTCCGAGGCCCATGATCAGTCGCTCGAAACCGCGGCCCGCCAAGTCGCCGCCCACCATGGCAAACACGATCGCCTGTTGATCGAAATCGAATTCCGCGCGGACGGCTTTGCGGTTTCGTCCCGGGGGCATCGGCGCGTGCTCAAGTCCAGCCTTTCCTTCGGTCGGTGCGAATAGCGATGCCGGTCCAGCGTCGTTCGCATCGGACGCTTCGAGAGGCGCCGCGATGTAGCGAAGGTCCATTCCCGGGATGACCTCGAACCCGACCCGAGTTCCCATCGGCGTCCACCGCAGCCAAGTAGCCAGCCATTCCCGTCGCCGCAGCCATCGCTTGTGGCGGCCAACCGCCGTTGCCGGTACGACGACCACGTCCAGGCCCTGCGGCGGCGAACCGCGCCAGTCGCCGACGAATACCTGAACGTTCATGCCGCGTCGACGACACGCCTGGGCAACCGGCACGAGCGCTCGGTACCTAGGATCGGTCTTGGAATAATCCAGTGCGCAAAAGGAGACCACGGGCGGCTCGCGACCGGAGGCGACGGCCTCGAGTAACTCGACCGCCCGGGGAGCCATGGCGTAGAGCGACTCGTCGGCCGCCAGTTGCCTTCCTCGATGGGACCAGTGCGCACGTTCGTCTGCGGTGAGCAGCCTCTCGAGGTCGGCGTTGAATCGCCCCTGTTCGAACGGCGCTGGCGTCACGATTCCCGCGTCGGATTCCCGGAGGATGGCGGCGTAGCCGCAGTTCGCGGTCGTCAGCACCGGCACGCCGGCAATGGCCGCTTCAAGGATCACCATCCCCGCCGCCTCGTCGTAGGCTGGCAACGCGAATGCATCCGCGCCCTGAAGCCACGCCGCGACGTCATCGCGGCCCCCGACAAAGCGGACGCGCCGAGCGACGCCTAGGCGACGCGCCAAGCGCTGGAATCGCGCCGCTTTGTCGTCGCCGACCACGAAAAGGCGCACACGTTTCCGGACTGCCGCAGGCAGCGCGGCCACGCCTACAAGTAGGCGGTCGAGTCCCTTCTTCACGAAGCCCGAACCCACGAACAACAGCAGGATGTCCGTGCCGGCCACGCCGAATTCGGTCCTGAGCGCTCGGCCGGCCTCCGCCGTGGCGGCATTCCGGTCTCGCTCGATTCCCGGCGGCAGGGAACGGAACCGATGCGCTGGAGTGCCGTAGACGGTCCTGAAGACGGCGTCCTGGTCCGGCGCAATCGTCAGGATTCGAGTGCGGGATTCGCGCGCGAATACGGCCCGTTCGAATGCCCCGTAGTGCCTGTACCGGGACGTCAGTCGATACGGCCAAGGACGCTGGGTTCTGGCCTTGTCCTCGAAGCACGAGTCGGCGGCGTAGTAGACGTCGAGACCCGGCATCTTGTTCATCCCCACGACGAGATCGACCGGGTGGCCCGCGACATGGTCCGCGACGCGCTCGGCGAATCGGCGTTGCCGAACATGGCTGCGGACACCGCGCTGGGCCAGCACAACGACCTCGACGCCGTCTACCCGAGGGCCTTCCCACTCCAGCGCGTAGATCCTCGCCTGGTGTCCCCGCGCCCGGCAGCGCGACACGATCTTCACCAGGTCGCGTGCCGATCCCCCGTGCGGGAAGAACTTGAAGATGACGAACGCGACGCGCATGGGTGCCGGCTACGCGACCCGGCCGCGCCGGTGCCGGTCCATCAACTCGGTGAGCGCCGCCCACGCCCGGGCCGGCGCCACCGCCTCGAGGCACGGCGGTCCCGAACCGCGAGCTTCGTATCGCGTCCCGAGCTCCCGGCCCAACCGACAGCGCCTTGACCCGCACGGCGAACACGGCAACGACGCCGCGAGATTGCGCACAAAGGGCCCCCGGCCCCCGGTTCGCGATGGGTCGCTCGGTCCGAACAGCATCACCGTCGGTCGTCCCAGCGCCCCTCCGAGATGAGCGAGTCCGCTGTCGACCCCCACGACGCCGCTGGCATCGGCAAGCAATCGTATGACACCGTCCAAGTCCGTACGCGGCCAGATACGTGCACCGGGCGCCGCGTTGGCGATGCGCTCGGCCCGGCCCCGCTCGCCGTTTGTCCACGGCAATACCGGGACGAATCCGTGCGCCGTCACGAGCTGCGCGAGGGTCGTCCAGAACACCTCGGGCCAGTGTTTCGTCGACCATGTCGTGCCGTGCGCGAGCACCACCGCGCGATCGGCGCGCGCCCCAAGGTTCCGGCCACGACAGGACAGGTCGAATACGGCGTCGCCCTCCGGTCGTACATAGCCCAGGGCGTCAGCGAACAGGCGGCGCGTTCGGTCGATGGCATGCCAGTTCGGCGACACCGCGATCCTGCGGTCGTAGGCCAACGTAGCCGCTCGCTCCCGGGAACTCGCCGCGTCGAACCCCACGCGTTGCCCGGCGTGCGTCCAACAGGCCACCGCGGCGCTCTTCAGCAAGCCCTGTGCATCCAGGACCAGATCGTAGCGACGTTTCCGAAGGCGCTGTCGGAACGCTCGCAGTTCGGCGCGATATGCGAACGGCGCCGTGCGCCAGCGGCGAAACGCCACTTCAACTACCCGATCGACCCCTGCGGCGAGGGCAGGCACCGCGCGGTAGTTCTCCTCGACGACCCAGTCGAACCGCACCCCATGGCGAACGGCGTCATCGACAGCCGGCAGTGTATGCACGATGTCGCCCAACGACGACATCTTGACCAGCAGTACCTTCACGCGCCAGCGACACCGAGTTCGTGCAAAGCATCCATCGCGCGTTGTGCCGAGATGTTGGTGAGGCAGGCCAGATGGCCTAGCGGACATTCCCGCTTGAAGCAGGGTCGGCAAGGCAGTTCCTCGCCAATGGCCACCGCGCGGGACGACAGCGGCGGGGTGAACGCCGATGTCGTGGATCCGTAGATGGCGACGACGGGCACGTCGAGCGCCGCCGCGACATGCATCAACCCGGAATCGTTGGTTACCGCCGCATCGGCCACCGACAGGATATCCACCACCTCGTAGAGCTTGGTCTTACCGGTGAGGTCGAGCGCCGGGGAACCTGCGGCGATTGTTGCGCCCAATCCGGCATCGCGGACACTGCCGAGGACGCACACGGCCGCTCCGGTCCCCGCCAGACGCCGCGCTAGGTCGGCGAAACGCTCGGCCGGCCAGCGCTTCGACGGCCCGTATTCCGCGCCGGGACACAGAGCGACGAGGGTGCGGCCGCCGAGATGGAGACCGAATCTCCGTAGCAGCTCTTCTCCACTCAACGCGTTGGCCTCCAAGCGTGGATTCGACGGCGCTACGTTGGCAAGGGACGCAAAACGGTCCACCTGACGCGGCAGATTCTGAACGTCTAGCTTGCGGCGGTCGTTGAGCAGGCCGAAGCGCGCTTCGCCGGTGAAGCCCGTCCGACGCGGGATGCCGGCCAGAAAAGGCGCCAGCGCCGACTTCCACGAGTTCGGCAGCACGATCGCCCAGTCGAATCGGCGCTGTCGGATACGCGACGCGACCTCGAGGCGCTCGCGCAAACCGAGGGCACCCCGGGCCACGTTCAATTCGTGCACGGTCGTCACGTCGGGCATTCGCCGCGCGATGCCGTGCGTTGTAGGCGGCACAAGGAAGTCGACCACGGCACCGCGGCGGGCGAGGCCCGGAACCAGTGCATTGGCCATGACCATGTCCCCCACCCATGCGGGGGCAACTACAAGAACTCTCGCCGCGGCCGTGTCTACGTCCTTTGGTTGGGGCGCCGATCCACGGAACAAAACCCGCAATGCCCCCGTGCCGCTCCGACTGCTTGGCCCGCATCGGGCGACGTCGTTCCGGCACGGGACGGGACAAGCCCGTCCCCTACGTTTCGTTGACCGGCGTATGCCATTCCCGATGCGCTTCGCGCCGTCCCCGGACCTGGTCGAAGTAGAGCGATTGCAGCTTCTCGGTCACCGGGCCACGTTTGCCGCTGGCGATCACCCGACCGTCGAGCTCGCGGATCGGCAGCACTTCCGCCGCCGTGCCGGTAAAGAACGCCTCGTCAGCGATGTAGACCTCGTCCCGAGTGATGCGCCGTTCCACGACGTCGATGCCTTGCTCACGGGCGAACACTAGGATCGTGTCCCGGGTGATGCCAGGCAGACAGGAGGTGAGTTCCGGCGTGTGGATCGTGCCGTTCTTGACCACGAAGATGTTCTCGCCTGTACCTTCGGCGACATAGCCTTCGTTGTCGAGCAGCAGCGCCTCGTCGCAACCGGCGTCCTGGGCTTCGCGCAGCGCTAGGATCGAGTTGATGTAGTTGCCGTTCGCCTTGGCCTTGCACATGGTGATGTTGACGTGGTGGCGCGTATAGGACGACGTGCGCACCGCGATGCCGCGTTCACGAGCCTCGGGGTCCATGTAGTTGGGCCACGACCAGCAGGCGATGGCGACGCGGACGCTCAGATCCTTGGCGCGCAGGCCCATGCTCTCGGAACCCAGGTAGACCACGGGGCGCAGGTACCCCTCGCGCAACTCGTTGGCCGCGAAGACCTCGCATTGCGCGGCCTCCAGTTCGGCGAGCGAATAGGGCAAATCGATCTGCACGATCTGCGCGGAGTCCATCAGGCGGCGGGTGTGGTCGCGAAGTCGAAATATGGATGCGCCCGCCGGGGTGTCGTAGGCGCGCACGCCCTCGAACACGCCGATGCCGTAGTGCAGCGTGTAGGTGAGGACGTGGACCCGGGCGTCGCGCCAGGGAACGAGTTCGCCGTCCTGCCAGATCCAACCGTCGCGGTCGTCGAGGGAGTCTTGGGCCATGTATTGCCACCCTTGGAGGTTGCGCGAGCTTAGCCGTTCCCGTCACGGGCAACAAACCGTGATTCCTAGGCGCCGCTCGACCGGTAGCGGGCAGATGACTCAAGTGGCACGAGAGCCGCAGTTCCTTAGCCTTGCCGTCATCCACTGACCGAACCGGACGGGATTCCCTGGGCCGAGCTCTGCGGACGCGGGCCGAATCCTTCGACTCGCACAGAAGTGTACTAACTGCGTTGTTTTCACAACATTTTTCTCCGCAAGCGGCCTTGCCTTCGGTCCCTTCGGGGGATACGTTCCGCTCCTTGGGGATCCACAGACGTACCTCAAATGACCGCATTCTCGACGCTGCAATCGGCGCACCGGCCCAAGCTCGGGAGCACGTTCTCGCTCTCCGGCTGCCGGCCCTTCCCCCTGTCGGCTGCCGAGATGGCAGACTACGACGGGCGCTACGAATACTGGGAAGCCGGGATCGCCTGGGAACTGCGCGACACGAGCCCGAAGCACGAGCGACCGAGCGTCCGCTTGGCCGAACTCGTTGGCGACATTGCAAAGATGCGGGGAACGCCCATCGAGATGTTCCGGACCGCAGACCTTCAGGAGCGCGGCGTCGGCGGCACCCGAATTCGCGCCGCCCAAGCCGACGAGCTGGTCTACCTCGACTACCACTATGAGGTTCCGGACGTGTTCGTGGTCGGCGACCTTCCGCTGCCCGACGTGGTGTTCGAAGTAGATCTGACCACCGACATCCGCGACCGCAAGCTCGACGTCTACGCGGCCTGGGGCGTCGCGGAGCTGTGGGTCGAAGTGCTCGATGCGGACCTACCGAGCAAGCGCAAGCAACCGGGCTTGACGATCCACCTGCTTGAGGACGGGCGTTTCCGGGAGTCCGCCGAGAGCGTGGCTTTCCCAACGCTGTCGGCGCGCGAGATCCACGCGGCGCTGAACGAGTCGAGCACGTCCGCGGCCACCGTGGACACCGTACGGCGTGTGGGCGGGATCATGGGCCGGCGTACCGGCACCGGGCCGGAGGACGACCCGTTCCTCCGCGTCGAACGCCGGCTGAGCCGGCACGAGGGCCAGCGCGAGGGCCGCCGCGACGAACGGATTTCCATGCTCGAGGGTCTGCTCGTGGCGCGGGGCATCACCATCACGCCCAGGTTGCGCGCCGAGGCCCACCGAATTGCCGCCCTACCTACGGCCGCCGTCCTCGGGGCGGCGCTCGAAACCACGGATCTCGACGACTTCCTGCGTCCACTTACATCCTGACAGGGTGGCGCATTCCCGATGGCCGCACCCTCGACATTGCGATCGGCGCACCGGCCGCAGCGCCGGAGCGCGTTCGCGCTCTCCGGCTGCAGACCCTTCGCAATGACGGACACTCACTTGATCGACTACGAGGGCCGCTACGAATACTGGGAGGACGGCGTCGCGTGGGAGTTGCGCGAGCCTAGCCCCAAGCACGAATGGCCGCGCAGCTGCTTGGTCGAATTGATCAGCGACATCGCCAAGATGCGCGGTGCGCCGATCGCGCTGCTGGGCACGACCGGCCTCCAGGAACGCGACGCCCGGGGCAACCGGGTGCGCGCCGTGCAGGCCGACGAGCTGGTCTGCCTCGATTGGCGCTACGGCCTGCCCGACGTGTACCTCGTCGGTGAGTTCCCGCCGCCCGACGTGGTGTTCGAGGTGGATCTGACAACCGACATCCGCGACCGCAAGCTCGACGTCTACGCCGCCTGGAGCGTCCCGGAGCTGTGGGTCGAGGTGCCCGAGGCCGACATGCCCAGCAAGCGCAAGCAGTCAGGCCTGACGATCCTCCTGTTCGACGACGGCACCTTCCGGGAGTCCGCCGAGAGCGCGGCGTTTCCCACCTTGTCGGCGCGGGAGATCCACGCGGCGATGAACGAGCCGAGCATGTCCCCTGCGACCGTAGAGACCGTGCGTCGGGTGGGCGGGATCATGGGTCGGCGCGCCGGAACCGGGCCTGATGACAACCCGTTCTTGAGCGTCGAACGCCGGTTGAGCCAGCGCAAAGGCCGCCGCGACGAACGGATTTCCATGCTCGAGGGTCTGCTCGGGGCGCGCGGCATCGACATCACGCCAACGCTACGGGCCGAGGCGGTTCGGATCGCGGAGCTGCCTCAGCACAGGATCCTCCAAGCGGCGCTCCAAAGCACGGATCTCGACGACTTTCTACGTCGACTTCGGCCCTAGCCGGCCGCGACCGGGCGAACCGCCGCAACCCGCGGTATGCGATGTCCCAACGTCGCGAAGTCGCATGGAACAGTGCGCGCATTCCCGGCACAATGCGCAACCCCTCGACGTCGCGAGACATTCCGTGCCCATCCCCGAACCGGTTGACATGCTCAAGACGCTCATTGCCGAGCCGTCGGTGAGTTGCATCAACGCCGCCCACGACCAAAGCAACCTGGGCGTCCTGCACCACCTGGCCAACTGGCTCGAGGACCTGGCCTTCGACGTCGACGTGCAGCCGTTGCCCGGGAAACCGGGGAAGGCCAACCTGGTGGCCAAGCGCGGCACCGGCGAGGACGGGCTGGTCCTTGCCGGCCACACGGATACCGTGCCCTGCGACGAGTCGCTGTGGAGCGTTGATCCCTTCGCGGTGACGGAGCGGGACTCGAAGTTCTACGGACTCGGCACCGCCGACATGAAGGGATTCTTCCCGCTGGCGCTTGCCGCGGCGGCACGGCACCGGGACAGCCGCCTCGACAAACCCCTGACCATCGTGGCCACGTCGGACGAGGAGTCGTCCATGGACGGCGCGCGGGTGCTGGCGGCGAACGGCGTGGTGAAGGCGGCGGCGGCGGTGATCGGCGAGCCCACCGGACTCGCGCCCATTCGCGCCCACAAGGGGGTGGCGATGATCTCCATCGCCCTCGCGGGATCCTCCGGCCACTCATCCAATCCCGACCTCGGCGACAATGCGCTCGATGCCATGCATCGCGTGATGGGCGCGGTGATTGCCTATCGGCGCGAATTGGCCCAGCGCCATTCCGACCCGGCGTTCGAGGTGCGTGCCCCCACCGTCAATCTCGGCTGCCTCCACGCCGGCGACAACCCCAACCGCATCTGCGAGCATGCCGAACTGCAAATCGACATGCGCCTGCTCCCGGGGATGGATACCGCGGCGATCCTCGACGAACTCCGTGATCGGGTGGAAGCCGCTAGCGATGGCACGCCCGCCACGGTGAAGCCGCTGTTCGAACCGGTTGAGCCGTACCAAACGCCTGCGGAAGGTCCGCTAGTGAAGGCATTGGAGTCGCTCTCCGGGCAATCGGCGCGCACCGTTGCCTTCGGGACGGAGGCACCGTTCCTGCAGTCGCTGGGCATCGAGACGGTGGTGTTCGGTCCCGGTTCCATCGACCAGGCACATCAGCCCAACGAATACCTGGACGCCGCGCAACTCCTACCCGCGGAAGACGCACTCGCCGCCCTGATCGGCCGGTACTGCCTGTAGGCAATGAACGAGACCTACGCGCGCTGGTTCCGCGCGTCCACTCCCTATATCCGCGCCCATAGCGGCCGGACGTTCGTGGTGATGCTCGGTGCCGACGCGCTGGGCTCCCCCACCGCCGTCAATATCGTTCACGACCTGGCGCTGCTGCACGTTCTCGGCGTACGGCTGGTCGTCGTGCACGGCGCTGGCGTCGAATCCGATGGGCCGGTCGACCCGGGCCGCCTCGCCGACATCCAGGCCGCCGTTGCCCTGGCCCGGTCAAAGCTGGAGTCGCTTTTCACGACGGGAATCCCCTTGAGCCCCCTGCGCGACCGTCATATCCCGTTGGCCAGCGGCAACCTCGTCACGGCCCGGCCCATCGGCGTGGTCGGCGGGGTCGACCAACTGGCCGCCGGCACGGTGCGACGCGTCCACGTCGATGTCATCCGCGCCCTGCTCGGCGCCGACAGCGTCGTGCTGATCTCGCCCGTGGGTTACGGCACCACCGGGGCCACCTATGCACTGCGCGGGGAACAACTGGCCGCGGAAGTCGCGGGCGATCTGGGTGCGGACAAGCTCATCGTCTTCGATGCCGCCCGGCGCGTCGGGGACCGGAGCGATCTCACCACGCACGAATTGAGGCAACTGCGAGCCACCTGGGACCACGACGCCCGCACGGCACGCCGACTCGATGCGCTCGGCGAAGCCTGCCGGCGCGGCGTGCCGCGCGCCCACCTGATCGGCTTCGACGAAGACGGCGTACTGCTTAGGGAACTGTTCACCGCCGAGGGCGCGGGTACGCAAGTGAGCGACGCCGACTACCGGTTGATGCGCCGTGCCGTGCCCGCCGACGCCAGCGCGATCATCGAGCTCATGCGACCTCTCGAAGCATCGGGCGCGTTGGCTCCCAGACCACCGGAATTCATCGAACGCCGAATCGAGGATTTCTTCGTTGCCGAACTCGACGGGACGCTTACCGGCTGCTGCGCGTTGTTCCCCTTGGACGAGACCACGGCGGAACTTGCTTGCCTGGTGGGAGGCGACGCCGTCGGCCCGCGGCTGCTCGTGTCCGTCGAACAGGCCGCGTGCGCGTCCGGCTTGCGCCGCCTGTTCGCACTCACCACCCAGGCCGTGGATTGGTTCCTCGACCACGGCTTCGCCAAAACCGCTGTCGATGCGCTTCCCGTCGACCGAAAAGCCTTGTACAACTACCGCCGCAACTCCCACGTCCTTGTCAAAGACCTAGCGGGGAAACCCGGCCCGACGAGTGACGACGACAATACGGCATCGAAAACTCGATCCGAGTGATAGCCTTTTGCCGCGTTCAATAGGTACAGATCGATGAGCGATACCAAGCGCCCCTATTCCTCCATTGTCGTCGACGGCGTCGAGCAGGCGCCGAGCCGGGCCATGCTGTACCCGGTCGGCTTCAAACGCGAAGACTTCGCGAAGGCCCAGGTTGGCATCGCCTCGACCTGGTCCATGGTGACGCCGTGCAACATGCACATCGATGAACTCGCTCGCGCCGCCGCCAACGGTGCCGATGAGGCCGGCGCGAAGAGCGTCGTCTTCAATACGGTCACCGTGTCCGACGGGATCTCCATGGGTACCCCCGGCATGCGCTACTCGCTGGTGTCCCGGGAGGTCATCGCCGACTCCATCGAGACCGTGGTCGGCGCCCAGGGATTCGACGGCTTCGTCGCCATCGGCGGCTGCGACAAGAACATGCCGGCATGCGCCATGGCCATGGCGCGTCTGGACCGGCCGAGCGTCTTCGTCTACGGGGGCACGATACAGACGGGTGCCGAGCGGCGGGACATCATCTCCGTGTTCGAGGCCGTGGGCGGTCACGCCGCCGGCACGGTCAGCGACGAGGAGTTGCTGGCTGTCGAACAGACCGCGATTCCGGGGCCGGGTTCCTGCGCCGGCATGTACACCGCCAATACCATGGCATCGGCCATCGAAGCGATGGGTCTGTCGCTCGCCAACTCGTCGGCCCAGGAAGCCGTAAGCGAGAACAAGCGACGCGACGCGCACGATGCCGGCGGCGCAGTCGCGCGTTTGGTGCGCGACGGCATCAAACCCTCCGACATCTTGTGCATGGAGGCATTCGAGAACGCGATCACGGTCGCAACGGCCCTGGAAGGATCGACCAACGCCGTGCTTCACCTCCTGGCGATCGCCCACTCGGCCGGCGTGCCGCTCTCCATCGACGACTTCACCCGGATCGGCAGCCGCGTGCCGGTGCTCGCGGACATGCGGCCGGCCGGCAACTATGCGATGTCGGAGCTGATCGACATCGGCGGTATACAGCCCCTGATGAAGACGCTCCTCGAGGCCGGACTCCTGCACGGCGATTGCCTCACGGTGACCGGCAAGACGTTGGCCGAGAACCTCGCCGACATCGATCCCTATCCCGAGGGACAGCGGATCATTCGTCCCCTCGACGATCCCATCAAGCCGGACGGCCACCTGGTGATCCTGCGGGGCAACCTCGCGCCCCAAGGCGCGGTGGCCAAGATCACGGGCCACGAGGGACTGCGCTTCACCGGTACCGCCCGGGTCTTCCACGGCGAGGAAGCCGGCATGGCCGCGATCATGGACGGCACGGTGCGTTCGGGCGACGTCGTGGTCATCCGCTACGAGGGACCGAAAGGAGGTCCCGGCATGCGCGAGATGCTGAGCCCGACCAGCGCCATCAACGGGCGCGGCCTGTCGTCGGAGGTGGCGCTCATCACCGACGGGCGGTTCTCCGGCGGTTCGCACGGCTTCGTGATCGGCCACGTCACGCCGGAAGCCTTCGAAGGCGGTCCCATCGCGCTGGTGGAGGACGGCGACACCATCACGGTCGACGCCGAGCGTCGGGAGATCAACCTGGAAGTCGCGGAGAGCGAACTCGCGGACCGCCGCCAACGCTGGCAATGCCCTGACCCCTACGCCCGGCATGGCACCTTGGCAAAGTACGCCAAGCTCGTGTCCTCTGCCTCCGAAGGTGCAGTCACCGACAAGTACCTCTAGCCCCTTGCAGCGACCCCTCGAGAAGCCCAACGGAACGCCTGTCGAAGAACTCGACACGCCGGCGCTGATTCTCGACCTGGCAACCCTCGACGCCACCGCTTCCCGGCTCGCCGATCCGGAGCAACCTGCCCGCGCCGAGGTCTGGGTCCACAAGACACCTGCCATCGCCCGCATCCAGGTGGCGATACCGGGTATCTCGGGCATCGCGGTGCGCAGCGTCGCCGAGGCCGAGGTATTCGCAGCCGCCGGGTTCGACGACATTCGGATCCTCCGTCCCCTCGCAACGCCCGCATCTCAACGGCGCGTCGAAGCAATCGCCAACAGTGCAACCCTGGCATTCAAGGCCGACCGGCCGCTCGCCGGCGCAGACTGGTTCGAGGGCGCCGTCACGGTATCGGCCCGCGTGGTCAGCGTCCCCGAACCCGGGCGCGCGATCCTCGACGCCGGTCAGAAAGCCGTGGGTCGCGACTTCGGCGACCCACGGTTGCTTGGACGGCCACGTTGCGCAGCGTTGGCTGGAAGCGCCGAACACGGCGTTGTCTCCTTTCCCGCCGATGACCCCTTCAGCATCGGCGACTGGCTGGAACTCGTCCCGGCGGACGTCGCAACGACCTTCGCGCTTCACGACTTCGTCTACGCGACGCGAAACGGCGTGTTGGATGCCGTGTGGCCGATTTCGGCCCGCGGCGCATTCTGATGCATCTCAGCGAGGTCGAAACGCCTGCCCTGGTCATCGACCTCGATGCCCTTCGGCACAACATCGGTGTCATCGCCGATTGCTATCGGGACAAAGCGATCCGCTTGAGACCTCACGTGAAAAACCACAAGTCGCCCCGGATACTTGCGATGCAAATGGCAGCCGGCGGCACGGTCGGCGGTATCTGCGCGGCCAAAGTGTCCGAAGCCGAGGCGTTCGCCGAGATCGCCGGAAACGTCCTGATCGCCAACCAGGTCGTTGGTGAGGACAAGATCGCCCGCCTAGCCGCCCTCGCGCGTCGGGTGGACACCACGGTGGCGGTGGACGCCGGCGTTCAGATCGAACCGTTGTCACGGGGTGTGCAGGCGGCGAACGCGGTATTGGGCGTGGTCATCGAGGTCAACACCTCCATGGGCCGCGGCGGTATCCGAACCATCCAACAGGCGGTGGCACTCGCGCAGGCCGCGGTGGCAGCACCGAACCTGCGCTTCCGTGGCGTGATGAGCCACCAGGTGCCGCGCGCGCGGCTACCGTCCCGGCAACAGCGCTTCGCCGAGGGCAATCACTGGATCGCCCGGGTCCTCGAGGTCAAGCAGGCCATCGAGGACGCCGGCATATCCGTCGAGTTGGTGTCAACCGGCGAGTCCTGGACCTACGATGTCGCGGCGGCGCATCCGGAAGTCGACGAGATCCAGGGCGGTACCTACATCGTGATGGAAGTGCCCTACAGGTACATGACGGAGTTTCGATTCGCGGCCCGGGTCATGGGGCGCGTGGTTCGCCGGCTCGATGCCAAAACAGTCGTAGGCGATGTGCCCATCGACGCGATAGGCGCACCCAACGGGGTTCCGACCGTAGACAGCCCGGAAGGCATCGAAGTGGCTTCCATCGATCACCACGGTACCGTCCTACGCGGCCAAGGCGTCGACAGGCTGTTGATCGGGGATCCCTTTTTCTTGCTGACCCACCAGCAGGACGTCACGATGAACCGCTGGAACCGCTACCTGGGCGTACGGAACGGGATGGTCGAGACGGTGATCGAGGCAACCGCGCGGGGTTGCATCAATTAGCGAGACGAAACGAACCGTAGGGGACGGGCTTGTCCCGTCCCGTTGCCCGTCAACGGGCGGGTCCCGTCCCGTCCATGGGGTCGACATCCTGATCGTAGTCCACGCCAGGTAGACCGAAACCGAATACCGCCAGGAACTCCTCGCGGAACCCGGGCAGATCCGCGAGATCCGCGATGTTCCCCGAGTCGACAATGGCCCAGCGGCGTCTGACTTCCGCCTGCACCTCCTTCGCCAACTCGCGGGCGTCCGCCCGCAGCCGGCCCGCCTCGTCGCGCGGAATCGCCTCCCCGTACAGACCGTCCCGGAACAACCGGTCGATATGCTCTATGCAGGACTCGTGGCTACCTTGTTCCCGCATGACCCGGAACAATATCGACATGTAGAGCGGCACTACCGGGATCGCCGTGCTGGCCTGGCTGACGATGGCCTTTAGGACGGCGACCCGTGCCCGACCGCCGATGCCCTCAAGCCGATCACTGATGGCCGATGCGGCGCGATCCACGTCGGCCTTTGCCCGACCGAGGGTTCCCTCGCGGTAGATGCGTGCGGTGAGGTCGCTACCGAGGTACGAGAACGCAACGGTCTGGAAGCCGGACGCCAACACGCCCGCCTCTCGCAGGGCGTCGATCCAGAATTCCCAGTCCTCGCCGCCCATGACGCCCACGGTCGCCCGCGCTTCGTCTTCAGTCGCCGTTTCGAGAACAATGTCCCGGACTTCGCCGCGGTTGACGTCCAGGGTCTTCACGGCCAGCGGTTCGCCGAGTGGTTTGATGGCGGAACGGAACTGCTCGCCGGTCCGTGGGTGGGTCCGAACGGGTGCCGCGAGGCTGTATACCAGAAGATCGATCTTCCCCAAATCATCGCCGATGGCGGCCACGACCTCGCCGCGCAGTTCGTCGGCGAAGGCATCGCCGTCGAAGGTCCGCGCATAGAGTCTGTGCTCCGCCGCGGCGGCCTCGAAAGCGCGGTTGTTGTACCACCCCGCTGTCGCGGTCCGCGTCGCGGATGGCGCCCGCTCGTAGGACACGCCGATAGTCGAGGCGCCGCATCCGAATGCAGCCGCGATCCTCGACGCCAACCCGAACCCGCCGGAACAGCCGATGACCAAAGCGTTCCGCGACCCGTCAAGCGCGCCGCGGGACTCGACCGTGGCGATTTGACGAGCCACGGCGGCGCGGCATCCGAGAGGGTGGGCAGTCGTAGAGATGAAGCCGCGTATTCGAGGTTTGACGATCATGGAATCAGAACACCGATTCCGCTACGAAGACGTCCAAGTATAGACGCGCGCCAGCGCCCCTGAGGACGACAGAACGTTGCGCGTCGGGTTTCGCATTAGCCTACCGGCGAGGACGTAACACATAGACACATCTTGCTACTACTTGCTGCTATCCGTAGCCGGTGGATGATGCTATATGTCAAGTCGTGCCGCGGGCATTCGCCCGAACCGGGCGGCTCGCTAGCACATTGGGACACAACAACAATAGGGAGGCAACAATGGCAGCGAGAATAATCGTTGGCCTGGCCGTCATCGCGGCAATCGTTCAGGGTTTGTGGCCGGATCTAGTTCCGGAGGCGATCCTGCCCTTGGTGATCGTCGTTCTCGGACTGGTGTACGGGGTCATGTGCCTCGATGCCGAAGACGCCACGGGCTACCTAGCCCTCGCCATCGCGGTTGGCGCAGCAGGGGGTGCCGATGTCCTCGGACACATCCACGTCATCGGGGGCTACCTCGATGCCATCGTCGACCAGATCAGCGTGGCGCTGTTCGGCGGCGTGGTGGCCGTGCTGGCGATTCGGACATGGAACCGAATCATGCCATCGGACGGGGATTGACGTTCCCACTCCTTGAGCCGGCTACTACCCGGTAGCTGACTTTATCGACCTGCGGGGACACGACCGTCCCCGCAGGTATTCAAACCTCGCCTATCGCGAGGGGGGTTGATTTTGGCGCATCCAGCGTATCGGCAAGATCAACACCGTCGTACTAACGTCGTGATATCGAAGGCATGGGCGTGACGCGCATCAGCCGGGTGATGCACGCATTCGATCTCTCGCCAGCGCGTGTAGTCCAGTTCTGGGAAGACCGTGTCGCCGTCGATCTCGGCGTCGATGACGGTAGCAATCAGCCGGTGTGCTCGCGGCAGCGCTTCGACACACGGCGACACGCCCCCGATCACAAAGCAGTCCCCGTCTCCGGCAACCGCCAATGCCTCGGGGAGGTCGTGCACCACGGTGGCACCACAAGCCGAGAAGCCGCGTCGCGACAGGACGATGTTGTGCCGCCCGGGTAGCGGACTGCCCCTCGACTCGAACGTCCGCCGGCCCATGATGACGGGATGGCCCATGGTGGTCTTCGTGAAGTGCGACATTTCATCGGGCAGGTCCCAGGGCAACACTCCCTTGTCGCCGATGACACGGTTCCGGGTCATTGCCCAGATCAGGGAGACGCGTTGACTCATGGACGTTCTATGCCGGCGTCTGGTTCGCCGGGCGGCGCCGGAGCATCAACACGACCCCCAAGGCCACCATTGGCACGGACAGGAGCTGTCCCGTCGTCATCCAATCGAGAGCTACGAAACCACGTCCGGGGTCTGGCTCGCGAACGAACTCCGTCAAGAACCGCAGACAGCCGTAGACGAGTAGGAATACGGCCGACACCTGGCCCGCGGCCCTCGGTTTCGCCGCGAACAGCCAGACGACGAGGAACAGCACCACGCCGTCCGAGGCCGCCTGGTATAGGCTCGACACGTGTCGGGTGACGGCTTCGTACTCGCCGAAGCAGCGCATGGTCAGCTCGCGCACGCTGTCGCAGGGGAAGTACACGCCGATCGGCAGTTCCGTCACCCTCCCCGGCAACTCGGCATTGATGAAATTCCCCAATCTGCCGAGTCCAAGACCCAGCGGGGCAAGCGGAGCGGCGAAGTCTGCTATCGCCAGGAAGCTCCGCTGCGATCGCTTGGCGAACACCCAGCAGGCAGCGATCACGCCCAGCAAGCCGCCGTGGAACGACATACCGCCTTCCCAGATGCGCAGCGGCATAAGCGGATCCCGAAGGAACGTGTCGATGCCGTAGAAGAGCACGAACCCAAGGCGTCCTCCGACGATCACGCCGACAACCCCATAAAAGACAAGGTCGGCGAGGTCCTGCACCCGCCAAGTCGCCAGGCCCCGGCGAATCCGCCGTTTGCCGAGCAGGTAGAAGACGGCCACCCCGAGCACGTACATCAACCCGTACCAGCGAATCGACAATGGACCCAGTTCGACGATCACCTTGTCGATCACGGGATAGTACATACTGTGCCCTCTCGTCCGCGGCCAAAGGTTGTCACTCGTTCCCGCTTCGATGCCGTATCGTCGCCATCACTCGGCGAATCACGTAACACCGCTAGTCCTCCCGACCGTCGGGAAACGTCGTCACTTGAGCCAACGGTTCGATGCCGTCAAGTTGTCTTTCACTTGTCCGCCTTGACGTGCAACTCGCTGCCTCGCCATGTGCCTGATTCTGTTCGCGTACCGGTGGCACCGGGAACGACCCCTGGTACTCGCCGCGAACCGCGACGAATTCTACGCGCGGCCTGCGCGCGCCGCACATTGGTGGGAAGACGCCCAAACACCGCCGGGTCCCAACGCGCCCGCCAGGGCGCACGGCATCTTCGGGGGCCGTGACCGGCAAGCCCACGGTACTTGGCTTGCGGTTTCCAGGGACGGGCGAGTGGCAGCGGTGACCAATTGGACCGAGGACAGGAACGCCCCCAGATCACCCCAGTCGCGCGGCGACCTGCCCCGGCTGTTCCTCGCCGGCAGCCGACCCGCGCGCGACTTCGTCGCCAGTATCGAAGGAGACCGATACGCCGGTTTCAACTTCCTTGCATACGACGGGCGCGAACTGGTCTACACCTCCAACCGAACCGGCGAAGTCCGCGCCCTCGACGCCGGGGTCTACGGACTCACCAATACCCGCCTCGGCCCCCCGCACGCGGCCCCGAGAGACGCCGAACCGCACATACCTGCCTACCAGCAGTGGCCCAAGGCGGTGTTCGGTGCGGCCGCGCTCGCGGGCATCGCCGCCAAGGCGACAACCGCCGAACTGATCCATCTGCTCGGCCAACCCCACTTGCCGCTGGAAACGCCACCCGACCGGGAACTCGCGCCGGAGCGTAGCTATTCGCCGTGCTTCATCCACGGCTCCGACTACGGCACGCGGGCGAGTACGGCGATCATCCTCGCCCGCGAATCGCTAGAATTCGTCGAACGCCAGTACGGACCGTTCGGAAAGCCGGGCGAGCGTTCGGCAACGACGATCAAGTTCGGGCGCGACCCGAGATAACCCAAAAGGAGACAACATGGACCTCGATCTAGTCGGCCGCACCGCCCTGGTTACCGGGGGCAGTCTGGGCCTAGGCCGGGCGATGGCCGCCGCCTTCCATGGCGCAGGCGCCAACGTGGCGCTCGTGGCGCGCCGCGAGAACGTGCTGGCGGAAGCCAAGGCGGCCATCGAGGCACGGTCCGGGGGACGCGTGGCCGCCTATCCCTGCGACGTCACCGATGCAGAGGCGATCAAACATACCGTCGAGGCAACCGTCGCCGATCTGGGTCCCATCGACATCCTCGTGAATAACGCCGGTCAATCCCAGACCGGTCGCTTCGAGGACATCACCGACGAAGTCTGGCAGGGCGATCTCGACCTCAAGCTGTTTGCGGCGATTCGATTCAGCCGGCTGGCTTTCCCGGGCATGAAGGAACGCCGCTGGGGTCGAATCATCAACATCCTGAATACGGCAGCGAAAGCTCCACCGCCGGGATCCGCGCCCACATCCGTCTCCCGGGCCGCCGGCCTGGCGCTGACCAAGGTGCTGGCCGGTGAAGGTGCACCCCACAACGTGCTGGTCAATGCGCTGATGATCGGCAGCATCAAGTCCGACCAGGTACGCCGTGCCTACGACCGTTCGGACAAGAGCGTCGACTTCGAGACGTTCATGGCCAACTCCGGCAGATCACTACCCATGGGCCGCATGGGCGAGGCCGAGGAGTGCGGCAACGTGGCGCTGTTCCTGGCGTCCAACTCGGCGTCGTACCTGACGGGCTGCGCGATCAACATGGACGGAGGATTGTCGCGGGTGGTCTAGGCCGCGTCGGAGACTCGCGAGGGCCGTCGCGACCGATCAGAAGCTAATCGGCACCTCGTGGTGGGGAACGGCTCGGTCGAGGCCCGCGCCGACGAGTTGATCGCGCACGAAGTCGAGTATCTCCGTGTTGGAGCGCATCCTGAGGGCCCGGGCGAGGATCCGTCGACAGTCGATCAGCGACATGTGGCGGATCACCCATTTCACGCGGGGCAGATTGGCGGCATTCATCGACAGCACGTCATAGCCCATGCCGACGCACAGTACGGCGCCCTCAGGCGTACCGGCGAGTTCGCCGCAGATTCCCACGGGCTTGTCTTCGGCGTGGCACGCCTTGGCAATCTCCCGAAGCGCATGGAGCATCGACGGGTGGACTTCCTCGAAAAGCTCCGCGACGCGGGAGTTGTTGCGGTCGACTGCCAGCATGTACTGGGTCAGGTCGTTCGACCCCACGGCGATGAAATCCACCGCCCGCGCGAACTCGCGGATCAGGTAGATGGCCCCCGGCACCTCGATCATCACGCCGATCAAGGGCTCACTGACGTCATGGCCTTCCTCGCGAACTTCCTGGTACGCACGGTGGATCAGCGCCTTGGCATCCTCCACCTGCTCTAAGCGGCTCACCATCGGCAACATGATGCGCAGGATGCAGGTCAGGCCGGCGTTGGCCTTGATCATGGCGCGGACCTGGGCAAGGAAGATCTCCGGGTGATCGAGCGTTACGCGAATGCCTCGCCAGCCTAGAAACGGGTTTTCCTCTTCGATGGGGAAGTAGGACAGCGGCTTGTCCCCGCCGATGTCGAGGGTGCGCATGGTTACGGGGCGTGGATCGAACGCCTCCATGTGCTCGCGGTAGATAGCCCGTTGCTCCTCTTCGGTCGGGAAACGATCGCCGACTGAGAAGGGCACCTCGGTGCGGAATAGACCGATGCCCTCCGCGCCGCGATCCAGCGAACGGGTGATTTCGCTCACCAAGCCGATGTTCACCCACAGGTTGATGCGATGGCCGTCGCGGGTGATGCTCGGCTGGTCGCGCAGGGTCTCGAGTTCCCGGGCGAACTCCTCCTCTTCTTCCTGGAAACCGTCGTAGAGGTCGCGCACCGCCGAACCGGGGTTGACGAATACCTCCCCGTAATAGCCATCGACGACGACGGTTCGATTCTCGACTTCGTAGATGGGCACGTTGACGGCACCCATCACCGTCGGGATACCCAACGCATCCGCAAGAATCGCGCCATGGGAGTTGCGTGAGCCTTTCAGCGCTACGACGCCGCGGAGTTGCTCGATCGGCAGTTCCGCCATCATCGGCGCCGTGAGTTCCTCGGCTACGAGGATCATGTCCGCCGGGTAGTTGCCGCGCGTCTCGCCGATCTCCTGGAGATTCGCGAGCACCCGCTGGCCAAGTTCGCGCACGTCGGCGGACCGTTCCCGTAGGTACGAATCCTGCATCCGCTCGAAGGTCGCCGCCTGCTCGAGGATCGCGTGTTTCAGCGCGCCCTGTGCCCATTGCCCCTCGCGAATGCCTTGGCGAACATCACCCGCCAAGGCACCGTCGTCGAGCATGTGCAGGTAGGCATCGAAGAGTTCCCGCTCCTCCGGGCCGAGGTTCTTTGCCATCTGCGCGTTGATGCGTTCGATGTCATCCCGGGCGTGCCCGATTGCTCGATCAAAGAGCGCAAGTTCGGCTTCGACGTCTTCCGCATCGCGATCCGTCACCAACTCCAGCCGCGCCGCCGGAAGCACCACGTAGGCGGTGCCGATGCCGATGCCCGCAACACCCGGAACGCCATGAAAACGGGCCTCGCGTTCTTCTGCACCGTTTGCGCCGGGGAACAGGTCGTCCACATCGCCGGTGGCTTCTGCATGCGCAACAAGCCCCGCCACCTGGGCCGCAAGGGTGACCAGGAAGGCTACCTCTTCTTCGAGGTAACGACGCGACTCCCGATCCTGAACCACGAGCACGCCGAGTACCTCCCGGACGTGGATGATGGGCACGCCGAGGAACGCCTGGAACGACTCCTCGCCCATGCCCAGTATCTTGTGGTAGCGCTCGTGCTCGGGGGCATCCTCCAGGTTGATGGGCTCGGCGCGTTCCGCGACCAACCCCACGACGCCTTCGGTCGGTCCCAGGGACACGCGTCCCACCAGTTCCGCGTTGAGCCCTTCGTTGGCGACGAACACGAAACGCCCCGTGTGCCGGTCGCGGAGATAGATCGAGCAGACCTCCGCATCGAGGATCATCGACACCCGGGCGACGAGCAGGTCCAACGCCGCACGGAACCCCGACGCGGCGCCAACGTCCTGGACGATCTGTCTCAACGCGTCGAGCATCGATAGTCTATTTCGCCGCCCTGGGCGGATCGGCATCTGCGGCAACGCCGAGAGTCAACGCGGGCGCCAGTTCACGCAACGCCCGCCGGTAGACCCCGCGCTTGAAGGCAATCACCTTTCCCACGGGGTACCAGTAGCTGACCCAGCGCCACTCGTCGAACTCCGGTTTCGCGCAGTTCATGGTGCAAACCGCGTCGTCGTCCGCGAGCAGGCGAAGCAGGAACCACTTTTGCTTCTGGCCGAGGAATCCCGGAGTCGAGTCGCGCCGGCGAAGCCCCTCGGGCGTTCGGTACCGTAGCCAGCCCCGGGTACGGCAGCGCACCTCGACATCGTGCTCGGCCAACCCTACTTCCTCGTGCAACTCCCGGAACAACGCCTGCTCGATGGACTCGCCCCGTTCGATTCCGCCTTGCGGGAACTGCCAAGCGTCGAAGCCACCAACCCGCCGTCCCCAGAACACCTGTCCGCGATCATTGTGCAGGACGATGCCCACATTGGGCCGGAAACCGTCACGGTCTAGCGCCACGAGCATCCGTCCATTGCGTCAGTCATCGCAACGATTGTTCCACAACGCCGCACTCGACGCCTAGTTGCCGGCACGGCCCCAGAGGGCGCTTAAATCGATGCGCACGGCGCGATGACACCGATCACCGCGTCGACCGGAGTTGCCCGCCAAACGGCTTGACCCTTGCCGAACTGGGGCTAGGCCGCCCTCGCCTGCCGTGGTCGCGGCCACCTGCCAGGCACCTCCGCCGGATCGACGAGCCCGATCCGCCGCCAGC
>VXYL01000062.1 GCA_009846005.1 Gammaproteobacteria bacterium
GTTCCCACGTCTGTAGGAGATTCCCCTAGGTCGACATCGAATGGGCCGCCCCCGCCCAAGCGCCGCGGCCGTCCGCCCAGGACCGGGACGCCGCGGCGGCTGTGCGGGCCAGGGTCCTTGAGGATGCTGGCCTCGCCGCGCTCGACTTCGACGGCGTGGGAGAGTGCAGCGGCGACGGCTGGTCCGACTGCCAGCGTGGCAGCCGGGGCGACAATCTGGCCTTGGCTTGCCAACCCCTCCTGTACGAGGACCTCGGTCTGGAGGAGGTCTGCCTGTCGGTCGTCGAGAAGCTGGCGGCATCGGCTTCCGCAGACGGCTCGAACATCCTCGGACACACGCGATTCCGTTCCCACGTCTGTAGGAGAAATTCCTAGGTCGACATCAGATGGGCTGATCCCATGCCCGCGGGCCGGGGCTGTGGCCAGTTGCACTCTGTGGAACGCGAGGTCGAGCACGGACACCGGTGCGGATCCCGGGTCGAACCGGCAGGTCTAGGAAGGGATCGGTGACAATCGGCGGATACGCCGCCCCCGTGGCGTCTAGGCGGGCAGGGGAGTCTCCCGGAGCTGCATGGCCCGGTCGGCGATCCAGTGCCGCAGTGCATGCTCGCTGCCGTACGCGCGCTGGCGCTTGCCGAGCGCCCTGGTCCGCGCCAGCCACCGCCCGACCCGGTCCGGGGCGTTGCCGGAACGCGCGTTCTCCGCCCCGGCCATGGCGCGGACGAGGTCGATGTACTGCGCCAGCGTGACGTGGGGGCGCGGCAGCCCGGACGGCCGCTCGCGACGGCGCACGGGATCCGCCTCGGGTTCCGGAGACGTCCCGGCGGGGTTCGCATCGGCCGCGTCGGTCTCCGCGTCGCCTGCATGTCCCCGGTCTGGCTCGGCGTCGCCGTCCGGCTGGTGCTCGCACGTCGCTTGCTGCGGGACGGACGTCTCGGTCGACGCGGGGAAGGACGGTTCGACCGCTGCGACGACGATCGGCGACGCACCGGCGTGCGCCGGACGGCCGTCGAGGCCGGACAGCACCGGCCGCAGGTAGTCCGCCAGCGCCTCGGCGCTGTTCTCCAGCAGGCGCTCGCGGATGGACGTGTCGCGGATCTCCTCGATCCGCGCCGCCAGCTCCGCGCGCACCGGGTTGAGGTCGACGTACGCCATGGCGGCGACCAGCGCCTCCTCGGTCAAGAGCGCGCCCGAGTAGAAGCGCTGCTCGAAGAAGTGGCCGGTGCGGTCGTCCTCGAGGTTGGCGCGCCGCGCGATGGGCTGCTTGAGGTGCTTCATGAAATGCGACATCGATCCCAGCGTGCAGCGGGCGCGCGCCAAACGTTTCGGGTTGTCCAGCATGAGTTCCCGACGTTCGGGTTTGAGTGCTTCCACGACCGCGCCCTGCTCGGTGGGCGGGAACGCCTCGAACCACCGCCACGCGACCTCCTCGTCGCTCCAGTCGCGGTGGGCGAGCGGGTCGTGGCGGAGCACCAGGTGGAAGTGGTTGCTGAGCACGGTGTACGCGTAGATGTCGACGGCGAAACAGGGCGCCAGCTGCCCCATGCGCTCGACGAGCCAAGGGCGGCGGTGGGAGTAGTCGCGGCCGTCGTGCTCGTCGACGCCGCACAGGAAGGCGCGACGGACGCAGCGCGACACGAGGTGGTAGTCGCACTCGTTCACGGGATCGACCAGCAGATGTCGCGGGGTTGCCATGCGCCAATGATCCCCCGAGCGGGACCGTGGCCGTTACAGCCGTTTGCCATGGTTGGCGTAGGAAACCGCCTTGGATCTCCGTCGGGTTCCTGCCCGGTGCCGTGTAGGACCGGTGTCGCGTGTGTCCGGAATTCCGAGATGTCCGAGGCGTTGAGCTCCAGTTGAGCGTACGAACGTGCCACCCCGTTGAGTGCATGATCGACTCGTAGGGCGACCCTAACGCACGCCCGGACGGCGTGCGGTCGCCCGTTTACCGGATGGCAGTTGACGTGGGACGGGAATTAGCGAAACCTGACGTGGCATGCAAGGGCTTGTCGGCACGTACAGTTTCCAATCGCTGCGGGGTGACCTGTTCGGTGCCGTTACCGCCACGGTCGTGGCGCTCCCCGTCGCGCTCGGCTTCGGGGTGGCGTCGGGCCTAGGGGCGGCCGCCGGCCTGTATGGCGCCATGGCGGCGGGTTTCTTTGCGGCGCTGTTCGGTGGCACAAGGTCGCAGGTATCCGGCCCGACCGCGCCCATGACCGTCGCGATGGCGGTGATCGTCACAGGCTACGCCAGTGACATCGCCGAAGCGCTCACGGTCGTGGTCATGGCGGGGCTCCTGCAGGTGCTGCTCGGGCTATCCAGGATCGGCCGGTTCGTCGCCTACACCCCGCATGTGGTGATTTCCGGGTTCATGTCGGGAATCGGCATCATCGTGGTCATGATCCAGCTGCTGCCGTTCGTCGGCGGCATCGCGGTCGGGGGTGGCGCTCTCGGCGCCCTCGGCGCGCTACCCGGGGCGTTGGCGGATCTGAACGTCAGTGCGCTGGTGATCGCAGCCACCACCCTTGCTATCGCTGTGCTTTGGCCGCGCCGGTTTGCGAAGTTTCTCCCGGCGCCGCTTGTCGCGCTCCTGGCCGGGACGTTGCTCGGTGTGCTTTGGCTGACAGACGCGCCGGTGATCGGATCGGTACCCACCGGATTGCCGGCATTGCAGTTCGAGTCGCCGGAGTGGAGCTTCCTGGCACGCGCCGTGGAACCCGCGCTGATCCTCGCGTTGCTGGGTTCGGTGGACAGCCTTCTGGTGTCCCTGGTCGCCGATTCGCTAACGCGTACGCAGCACAGCCCGAACCGGGAACTGGTTGGGCAGGGCGTGGGCAATATCGTCGCCGGATTGATCGGCGGCGTGCCGGGGGCGGGTTCGCCGATCCTCACGGTGACCAATATCCGCGCCGGGGGACGAACCCCGGTATCCGGAATGTGCTACGCGATCCTCATGCTGGGCGTGGTGCTCGGTCTCGGTCGGTTCGTCGAACCCATCCCCCACGCGGCGCTGGCTGGCATCCTGGTGAAAATCGGTTGGGACATCATCGACTGGCGATTGTTGTCCCGGGTACATCGATTGCAGCGCGAGCATCTCGTGGTCATGCTCACCACCCTGGCGTTGACCGTGTTCGTGGACTTGGTCACGGCAGTGGCGGTGGGTCTTATCGCGGCGGGCATGGCCCACGCCCGGCAGCTCGAGAGATTGGAACTCGACAGCGTGGTCTCGGTGCCGTTCCTCGATCAGATGTTCCTCGGTGGCAAGACCAGCGCTTCAGATCCCTATTCGGCACGGGTGGGATTGGTCGCGCTCAAGGGCAGCATCACCGTTGCCTCGTCGCACAAGCTCGTCAACGTGATTGCCGAGGACATCAAAGACCACGAGGTCGTGATCTTCGACTTCTCCGGGACCGCCTACCTCGACGACAGCGCGGCGATGGTGATCGAACAGCTCTTGGAAGTCGCGAGAAGAGAGCACACGGCCTACATCCTCATGGGACTCTCGGGCGGGGTCTCGCACACGCTTCACGCCCTCAACATCCTCCGGCAGGTCCCGCCGGAGCACCTTGTCGAAACCCTGGAAGAGGCCCGCAACGTAACCTATCGGTTGTTGTCGATCGAGGAATCCGCCGCCGACTGAACGACTCTTCGAATCCGAGTATCCTCGGGCGGAGAAGTACCGTAGCACGGGAGCGGTTTTGGCCACGCGGAAGGCCCATAGCAACATGCTGCGATGGGGCTTGATCGGCATCCTCGTGGTCGTGGTCGCCTTGGCCGATTGGCACGCGGGCGGCATCGTGCCGCGTCTGTTCTTCGGTACCGCGACCTTGAACCTCACGTCGGCGCCGGATGGCGCGAGGGTGTTCCTCGATGGCGAGGTCGTTGGCGAGACACCGCTACACGCCAAGCGTGTGCTGCCCGGAGAGATGGTGTTGCGAATGGAACACCGTTTCCACGATGCCGTGGCGCGCCGCGTCCAATCGAGTAGAGGGGAGGTGATCGACGTCCATATCGAGTTCCCGCCGTCCACCGGCAGCCTGGAGATCGTGACGAATCCCCGAGGTGCCGAGATCACGGTGGGCGGCGCGCGCATCGACGCGGTGACACCGGTGCTGCTAGCGCCGCACCCCACCGGCTCATTCGACGTCACGACGTGGATCCACGGCCGGGAACGCAAGACCGAGACCGTCGACGTGCTACCCCGGCAGAACACGGAGGTCTCGTTCGACTTGGAACGCGTGCCGCTCGCCGAAATCTACCTCACGCCCACGCCCCGCGACGCCGAACTTGAGATCGGCGGCGAGCCCTACAAGCCGGGGATGACCCTGGCGGTTGGCACCCACGACCTCCGCGCCCGACGCGAGGGATACGCACCGGTGGACAGGACGATCGATTTCACTCGGGGCCGCAACGACCACGCCATCAGTCTGGTGCGTCAAAGAGGGAGCCTTTCGCTGGCCGTAAGCCCCGACCACGCCAAGGTGCGGGTGTCGTATCCCGATGCTGATGGTTGGCGGCCCTATGAAGAGGACATGGTTATTCCCACGGGTCGAGTGACCGTTCGCGCCACGGCGGCGGGATATCGCGCCTACGAACGTAGGCTGACCATTGGGCTCAGCACGCTAAAGCACGCCATTCGACTGGAGGCGTACGACGTTCAGCCGGGTCGGCAATTCCGGGACAAGCTCGCGTCCGGGGGGACCGGGCCGCTGCTGGTGGTGATCGGCACAGGCAGTTTTCGGATGGGTTCGGTAGACGGCTCGCCGGATGAGCGGCCGGTACGCACCGTCGTGGTCGCGAAACCCTTCGCCATCGGCGTGTTCGAGACGACGCGGGAGGAATACCGGGAATACCGAGCCGCCAAGGGTTGGGCGGAGGCCGTCTCGGAGCCGCTTCATCCCGAGGATCCACCGATGTCCGAGGCTCTCCTCCGACTGCCGATGTCACGTCTCAGCTGGGAGAACGGGCAGGACTACGTCTCATGGCTCAGCGAGGAGACGGGATACCGGTATCGGCTGCCGACCGAAGCGGAATGGGAGTACGTGGCGCGCGCGGGCTCAACCGGTGACTATTATTTCGGCACCGACCCGGCGGTCTTCTGTGCCCACGGGAATGTCGCCGACCGGTCCTACGCGATCCGGTTTCGCAAGCCCGAGACTGCGGACTGTACGGATGGCGGAACGCGTTGGGTCGGCGTCGGCAGTTTCCCTCCAAATGCGTTCGGCGTGCACGACATGCTCGGCAATGTCGAGGAGTGGGTTGCGGACTGCTGGCGCGACGACTACCGCAACGCACCGAATGATCAACGAGCACGGTCCGGTCACTGCCAAACCCATGTCCTACGCGGCGGGGCATGGGACTCGTCGCCGCACGAGGCTACCGTGAGCTACCGGTCGTTCAGCAATCGGGGAAGCGGCACGCGCGGCGTGCGCGTCGTTCGCGATCTGTAGCCTGCGTTCGCAGTGCGCTGTCGCGTAGGGGACGGGCTTATCCCGTCGCGTTGCCGAGACGGTCGGGATATTCGACAGGGGCGACCGGTGGCTGACGGGCGCGTTGGGGTCGCTCCTGCGGGACGCTTCGGCGTGCGGCGAGCCTTGCTTAGGGTTGTGTCGGGGCCTTGCTCGAGGCCGCCAAGGCCGCCAAGTCCGGGATCGCCACCTTCACGGCGTCTTCGAGTCGGTCGACCAGTGTGACGGTCATCTCGTCGCGCACCGGCGTGGGCAGCTTGGCCAGTTCGGACTCGTTGTCCCGGGGCAGGATGACGTGGCGGATACCCGTGCGGTGTGCTGCCAGAACCTTCTCGCGGATGCCGCCTACGGGTAGCACCAGGCCGGATAGCGTCAACTCGCCGGTCATCGCGATGTCGTCGCGCACGCGCTTGTTGCTGTAGAGCGACGCCAAGGCCGTGGCCATGGTGATGCCGGCCGACGGACCGTCCTTGGGAACGGCACCCGCGGGAACGTGGACGTGGATGCCGTTTTCCTCGATCCTCGTACGGTCGATGTTGAGTTCGTCGGCGACGGACCAGATGTAGGAACGGGCCGCCTTCACCGATTCCTGCATGACCTGGCCGAGATGTCCGGTGATGATGGTCTTGTCGTCCTTGTGGGTAAGCGTAGCCTCCACGTACAGCACGTCGCCGCCGGTTTCCGTGTAGGCAAGCCCAGGTGCGACGCCGGCGACGAGGTTCTCGCGCTGTCGATCGGTCTTGAACTTGTCGGGGCCGAGCAGGGTGGGCAGGTCATCCACGGCTATCGGTTCAACCGTCGCCTCGGACTGCAGGATCTGTCGGGCGCGCTTGCTCGCGATACGGCCGATCGCCCGATCCAGCTCGCGGACGCCCGCCTCCCGGGTGTGTCGGCGTATCGCCCACGACAGGGAGTCGTCGGTGAGGTCGAGCTGTTCCTCTGCCAGTCCGGCGTTTTCGCGTTGGCGTGGGATGAGGTATCGGCGCGCGATCTCGAGCTTCTCGAGTTCGCTGTAGCCGGTGAGTTCGAGCACCTCCATGCGGTCAAGCAGCGGTCGAGGCACGCCGTCGAGATGATTGCAGGTCGTGATGAAGAACACCTTGGACAGGTCGAAGGGCAGGTTCAGGTAGTTGTCCCGGAACTCCTTGTTCTGGGCCGGGTCGAGGATCTCCATAAGCGCCGCCGACGGATCGCCCCGGAAATCCCGGCCGAGCTTGTCCACTTCGTCGAGCATGAGTACCGGGTTGCGCACACCGGCCCGACGGACGGCTTGCAGAATCCGCCCGGGCATGGCGCCGACGTAGGTTCGGCGGTGGCCGCGCAGTTCTGACTCGTCGTGTAGACCGCCCAAGCTCATCCGTTCGAATTTGCGGCCCATCGACCGGGCGATGGATTGTCCGAGCGAGGTCTTGCCCACGCCGGGCGGACCGACGAAACAGAGAATGGAAGCCTTGGCTTCGGGGTTCAATGTCAGTACGGCCAACGACTCGAGGATGCGCTCCTTGACATCGTCGAGTCCGTAGTGATCTTCGTCGAGGACGGTTTGGGCGTGGTCGAGATCGAGCGTGTCCTCGGTGATGACGTTCCAGGGCAGTTCGGCGATCAGCTCCAGGTAGCTACGCGCCACCTGGTAGTCGGCGGCGTTGGTGGACATCTTCGACAGCCGCTTGAGTTCGCGTTCCACTTCTGCCCGGACGTCGTCGGGCAGCTTGACGTTGCGTAGCTGCTTGCGGAGTTCGGCGATGTCCTCGTCATCGTCATCTTCGCCGAGGGCTTGTTCGATGGCGCGTTTCTGATGCCGCAGGACGTGTTCGCGCTGCTGTTGTTCAATGCCCTCCCGGGCTTGGGATTCGAGATCCCGGCGCATCTCCACGATGGCGATCTCCTGGCGAAGGAGATGGTGAATGGCCTCGAGGAAAGGCTGGATGTCGTCGATCTCGAGGATCTTCTGCTTCTCGGCTTGCTCGACGTTGTCGGCGAGCACGACGATCCGGTACATCTGGGTCACCGGATCGTCGATGGTGGCGACCATCTGGTGGAAGATCTGGTCGGCGTTCTGGGCGTTTTGCGGGGATGCCATGTGGGCAATGCGCCGTGCCGTTTCGAGGTTGTCGCGAATCAACGCCGACGCCTTCGCTCGCGCGGCGCTGTCGTCGGGAAGCGTCGGCAGGGGCAGATCCTCGACCTCCACCTCGATGTACGAGGTCTTGTCGTCGCCGTCGTTCGCCGGTGCCATGCCGTGCAGGCGTACCCGGCGCAGGCCGCGAACGATCACCTGGGCGCCGCCTTCCCGCTGTTCGATGCGGGTCACGGTCGCCACCGTCCCGATGTCGTAGAGTCCGTCGCGATCCGGACGCTCGTCGTTCGGATCCTTCTGCAGCGCGGTCAGTACTTCTCGGTTGGCTTCGACGGCTGCCTTGACGGCCGCGAGCGATGCCGGACGCCCGACGATGAGCGCATGGATCAGCTCCGGGAATACGGCGACGTTCTTGAGGGGTAGAAGCGGCAGCTTTTCCATGGTTGTGGCCTGCGACGCGGACGACGCATCGCCCGCGCATCATTCTCTCCCGGTTAATGTGCGTCCACGGCGACCGGATTTCAACGGGCCACCGCGGGCGGTCTACCGCGCCCGGGTACGGTCGTGTGTCGCGAAGGCGACCCCGGCGTCAGCGACGCCAGCGGTCGCCGCGGTCGCCGCCGCGGTCGCCGCGGTCGCCACGATCTGACCGGGGTCGTGCTTCGCTGACCCGCAAGGTCCGGCCGTTCATCTGCGAGGAGTTCAAGGCGTTGATCGCATCTTTGGCTTCGCCGTCATTGGGCATATCGACGAAACCGAATCCCTTGGAACGGCCTGTCTCTCGGTCCATGATGACGTTGGCTTCCGCCACGTGCCCATGCTCGGCGAACAGTTCAGAGAGTTCGTCCGAGGTCACGGCGTAGGGCATATTGCCGACATAGATCTTCAAATGTTGTCTCCTGGTACGTCGGCGGATCTCGTTGGCAGATCCTCCACCGATGCGCAATATGCGGACGATACGCTCTCAAGGCCGCTGTGCCAAATGGTCTGTTCCGATTGTCGCGCCGCTTGTCGACGATGAGGTCGCCCTCGGCAAGCGTTCCGGGTTACCGACTCATCCGAGTTCACGCACAATAGGCCGACGGTGGAGCATACGGTGAGCGCATGTCGGTCGAGGACACTTGGAAGCGAATAGCTTCGATGGCCGCGATGCAGCGCCGCCATAACGAACAGATCCACGCCGAGTGGGCCGAGCAGGGCCACGAATACTACCGAGCGGTTTGGGTTGAGTGTGCCGAACTGCTGGATCACTACGGCTGGAAGTGGTGGAAACGCCACTCGGTGAACCGCGAGCAAGCCGTCTTGGAAGTCGTGGATATCTGGCATTTCGGCCTATCGGAGCTCATCCGTGCCGGTGCCGTGAACAGGACCTTGGCGAGCCGCTTGCTGACATCCCTCGCCGATCCCTCCGCCGCGGACTTCCGTCTCGCCGTCGAGGAGCTTGCCCGATCAAGCCTTTCGTCGCGCGGCTTCGACATCGAGGCGTTCGCGGGGGTGATGCGCGCGCTGCCCCTGACGTTTGACGAGTTGTACGAGACCTACGTCGCGAAGAACGTCTTGAACGTGTTCCGCCAAGCCAACGGCTATGGGTCCGGCGAATACCGCAAGGTCTGGGACGGGCGCGAGGACAACGAGCACTTGAGCGAACTGGTCGGCGCGCTGGATACCGGCGCGGATTCGTTTCCGCAGGATCTCGCGGCGGCACTGGCCAGCCGATACGCCGGTTCTTGAGGCGCGGCCTCGTCCGTTCGAGTTGGGCGCGTTGCGGCGTTGGATTCGGCGACTCGCGTAGACTTCGCAATTCCTACCAGTGAAATCGGGTTTGATGGTACCGGGAAGGCAAGCGGAGATCCTGGGGCTCGTTGGTGCGGCCTGGGGGCTTGCCGGCCTGACCGGACTGTTGGTTTTCGCCGTGTACCGTCTCGCGGACGTGGTTGTCGCGGGCATCGAGTGGCCATGGGCCTGGCAGCACGTCGCGGTGGCGGGCGTCAACGCGGCGTTCATGGCCTGGTCGGAGGGATGGCGCGGATTCCAGCGCTCGTTCTCGCCGCGGGTCGCGGCGCGGTTGAAGTGGCTGCGTGATCATCCGTCGATTGGCCGCGTGGCGTTCGCGCCGTTGTTCGCAATGGGCTACTTCGGGGCGACCCGGGAGCGCTTGATCGGCATTTACTGCCTGACTGGCGGCATCGTCGTCCTGATCGTGTTCGTCCATCTGCTGCCGCAGCCGTGGCGAGCCGCGCTCGACATCGGTGTCGTCCTGGGTTTGACCTGGGGCGTTGTCAGTACGCTTGTCTGCGCTTGGCGGGCGCTCGGTAGCGAGACGTACCATGTCGAGCCGGGTATTCCCGGCGACGTCGTCATCGGACGATCTTGATCAGGTCGCGGTCGCCTCGTTCACGGCGGCGACGAGCGTCTCGACGATCCGACCGACGTCCCGCTCGCCGATGTTGAACGGCGGCCCGATCATGATGATGTCGCGTTGCGAACCGGTACCGCCGGGGTAGAACGACACGCCCCGCCCAAAGGCACTTGACGTGATCCGGGTGGTGATTCGGTCGTCGGCACGGTAGCGGGCGAGGGATTCACGGTCTTCGACGACCTCCACGGCGATCAGCAGGCCGGCGCCGCGAACCTCGGCGACATGGGGGTGCTGCGCAAACGCCTCGGTCAGGTGCGACTTCAATGTCGCGCCGGTCTTGGCGGCACGTTCGACAAGGCGTTCCCGGTCCAGGATCTCCAGGACCTTGTCCGCGGCGGCGCAGGCGGCGGGATGTGCGGCGAAGGTGTGGAACATCACGTTCATGCCGGCCTCTTCGAGCACGGCAGCCACGGTTTCGGTGCCGTACACCCCGGTGATTGGCGCATAGCCGCCGCCGAGGCCCTTGCCCGCGACCATGACGTCGGGCTCGACGCCCCAACGGTCGAGGGCGAATCGCCTCCCGGTGCGCCCGAAACCGCACATCACCTCGTCGGCGAGCAACAGGATGTCGTGTTCGTCGCAGAGGGCTCGAACGGCCTGCCAGTAGCCGTCGGGCGGAATCAAGGCACCGCCGCTGGCGCCGACGATGGGTTCGGCGAGGAACCCCGCCACGGTATGCGGATCCTCTTGGTGGATCTTCTCTCGCAGAATGCGGACGCAGTGCCCGCCAACGTCGGGGTCGGGACAGCGCAGCGCGTAGGGTGCCGGGACGTCGGGGATGAGCGGTAGCGCGTGGTCGAGACCGAACCGGCGGGATTCGTGGCCGGAGAGGGCCAGGGCGCCCAACGTCGTACCGTGGTAGGACGGTGTCCGGGCGATGATCTTGGTCTTTTCGGTTTGCCCGCGGGCCGCGTGGTACTCAAGGGCGATCTTGACGAGCGTCTCGACACCCTCCGAACCGCCTGCGGTGAGGTGTATCCGCGTCAGTCCGGGCGGCAGCCAATCGTCGCGCAGACGCTCGAGCAGGCGCTGGCGCTGCGGCGTCAACCAAGGCGGGACGGCATAGGAGCATTCGACGACTGCATCGCGCATTGCGTCCGCCACCTCCGCCCGCCCGTGGCCGATGTTGACCGCGACGGCGCCACCGGCCGCATCGAGAATCTCCCGCCCGCTTGAGTCGTATAGATAGGCGCCCTTGGCGCGTTCGATGTGCACCGGCGGCATGCTGGCGAAGGTCGCGAACGGCCAGGTTGCGGTCATTGGGTTTGCACTGCGTTGAGGAACTCCGTCCGGCTCGGACGAGGAGCGTCGTCCTCGTCGGCGGTCTTTTGGTAGCCCTCAAGGAACAGGCGCGCAAGGTCGGGCCGTTCGTCCCTCATGCCCGGGGGGTCGAGGAGGTTCACTTGCCGAAACAACATACGCAGGACCTCGACGCTCTCTCTCGAGGCGTAGCGCAGTCCCTTGCGAAAGATGACACGGCGCCGGATCTGCTCGTCGACCGAGCCGTCGAGCCGATTGAACTCGAACGGATCCTCGCCGCGCTGCAGGGCCTTGTTGATCGCCATCGCCTCCGCATCGCGTCGCACCTGATGCTCGTACCAAGGCAGCACGAGCCGCTCGATTCGCGCCTCGAAGTCGGCTGCTCGATGCACGGCATCGCTCTCGGCATCGAGCGTCTGGGCGAGTTCGAGCGCGGACAGCCAACCCAGCGCGCATCCCCGTCCGGCAATTGGATTGGTGTGGATGCCGGCATCGCCGATCGCGAACAGCCCACCCACGAGCGGACGGCCGTTGCGGAAGTACCGGCGCCGGGAGTTGACGAGGTTGCCATACAGGTAGACCTTGCTGATGGGTTCCGAGACGGACGTGTCCACCCAGGGTCGTGCGACGTCGATGGCGCGGGTCGCCAGGTCGAATTCGCGATCCCTGGCGACGACGCGCAGCGGTTCGTCCTCCGGGTCCGCGGCCAGGGTGATGGAGAAGGTTCGATTGTCACTGCGGAAGATGCCCGCCTTGAGGTAGCCGAGGTCGACTCCCGCAACGCCGCCGGCGAGCGACGCACGGCCATCCAGCGGGGGATAGTCGGCCCCATCTCTCAGCCGGTAGAACCGCGACGTATAGAAGATTCCGCAGGGGTGCTCTTCGAGGGGAGGCGGTTCGATGCCCTCGGCGGTGAGCCACCGGGCAACCCGGGTATTGCGACCGCTCGCGTCGACGACGATATCGGCGTCGATGCCGAGGCTGCCGTGCCCGGTCTTGACCGTGACGCCCGTCGTGCGCCGGGCGTCACCATCGGCCTTGGTGTGGAGTTCGCGGACGTCACCTTGAACGAAAGCGAAGGCGTTGCGGTCGAGGGCGTCGAGCATGTACCGGCGCAGCAGGAACTCGAACACGACCCGTCGGCAGGAAAGAAACGCGATGTCGTCGTCGCTGGGCACGAACTCGGGGGCGTCGAAGGTATTCCGTGCCACGTCCTTGAATGTGAGCACCTCGGCACCGGCCGCGATCAGGACATCGAAGAAGCCGCGAAGGTCGCGCCGCAGTGCGTTTACCAGCGGTGCCAGCAAGACGTGGCTGTGGCGGATCTGCCCGGCGCCGTCGCGGCGCCATTGCTCGAATGCCAGCAGATGATCGGCGGGCATGGGCGTCGCGTCACGCTCGACGCAGGCGACGGTCATGCCGCGCTGACACAACGCCATGGCTGCTGCAAGGCCCGCGATGGAACCGCCGACCAGCACGACATCGTAGCGACGTGCCGTCGCGGACCGACCGGCAGGGCGGCTGGGAGCGCTTTTCATTGTTGACGGCTCGTGATGGAAACGGTTAAGACAACGGCTTGTAGGCGAGCACGGACTCTGGGGGCATTATGGCAGCGGTGGAAGGCATCGACATCGAAAACGTCACCGCTTGGGTTGCCGAGCGGATCGACGGTCTGCAACCGCCGCTCGAGTTCACGCTGATCGCGGGCGGACACTCCAACCTCACCTACAAGTTCGTGGACCGCCGCGGCGAAGCCTACGTGCTGCGGCGCCCGCCATTGGGTCATATCCTCGAGAGCGCCCACGACATGGGCCGCGAGCATCGGATCGTCTCCGCGGTGTGGGGTACCGATGTGCCGGTGCCCGAGACATTCGGTTTGTGCGAGGACAAGGATGTTAACGGGTCTCCGTTCTACTTGATGAAGTTCGTGGAGGGCGTCGTGCCCCACGACGCCGCCGCGGCGGCGACGATTCCAGTGAGTGAGCGCACGTCGGCGGGCGAGCATGTCGTTGACGTGCTGGCGACCCTTCATCTGATTGACCCCGACGACGTGGGTCTCGGCACCCTTGCCCGGAAAGAGGCCTACATCGAGCGTCAACTCAAGCGCTGGACCAAGCAGTGGGAAGCGACGAAGACCCACGAGATACCCGAGATGGAGGAGAGCGAACGGCTGTTGCACGAAGACATGCCCGAACAGATCGGTTCGGCCATCGTTCACGGCGACTATCGTATCGGCAACATGATCATCCGAGACGGCCGCATGGCGGCGTTGCTGGACTGGGAGCTGTGCACCCTAGGCGACCCATTGGCCGACGTGGGGTACCTGCTCAACAATTGGACGGAACCGGGTGATCGAGGCGCAGGCGAAAGTCCGATGGGCATCGGTGGCTTCCCGGGACGCGACCACGTCCTCGCCGTATACGAGGCATGCACCGGGCGTGACCTTTCCCGTATCAACTACTACCGGGCGTTCTCGCATTGGCGCCTCGGCGCGATCGCCCAGGGCGTCTACAAGCGCTATCTCGTCGGGGCCATGGGCAAGAACCGGGACTTCGACTTGGAGAGATACAAGCTGGGCATTCACCAACGTGCGGAATCCGCCTTGAGGTTCCTGACGACGTAGGGGACGGGTTTGTCCCGTCCCCGCGCGCCTGCGGGCGCGATCAAGCGTGCAGCCGCAACCCGATGGGCCCGGGGAGCGTCCTTCGGGCGGGCGGCCGATGCTTACAAGCGGCTGCGAAGCTCTCGGGTGGGTTAGGGGAAGAAAGAAGGGGCGCGCCAGCGGTGCCAAAGCACCGCTGGAAGCAGCTTCAATTTGGGGGGAAGGACACAAGCATTACAGGGAGGACCGAAGCTGCTGTCGCGCCTAACTCAATCTGTACTGGTTTTGTATAGTACATAGTCCAAGAGGGCTGTCAAGCTTTTTTTCGTTCGGTTAACCCCTTGTTTGGGGCCGCCGCAAGTTGCTCAGTTTGCAGAGGCCAATAGGCCGTGCTTCTCCACGAGCACGTGCAATGACTCCTCGAGTTGGCCGCGCGCAGCACCGAGGTGCCCCGCCACAAGCCGGTGGTCTTGGTCGACGACGCCGCCCACACTCGTGCATCGCCGGGCGTGGCTTTCGTAGTCGTTGATCTCCCCGATGAGCTCGGCGAGGTGGCGAGGGCACTCGCATCCGGCCTGGGACGCCATCAGCGAGATGTGCAAGAGTTCTCCATCGCTGTAGCGCCGGGCCGCGCTTGCCACCACGGGTACGGTGGCGGTGACCCGGCGCGCCAGCGTCTGCCAGTCGGCAGGCCAACGAAGGATTGAACGCCCGGCTTGGCGGCAGGCCTCGAGATCGGCCGCAGTGGCATATCGGAAGGCGACGACGAGACTGGCGTCCGGGAAGATTTGTTCAATGTTTTCAATTTGTTGATTGTCAAGTGTCGGAACGTAGACGACGAGGCAGTCGAGTTCGGGAAGCGCACCATGATCAGCTTTGAGTTCCGCTGCGGTCGTCCACTGGGCGGCGACTTCGATACCCGCATCGGTGGTCTCAGGGCTGCGCTGGGCTTCGCGATGGGCGAGGATGAGTTGGCCACCGACTAAGCCCGTGCGGCGACGATGGACGGTTGCGCGCCTAGGCGATGGGCGCAGGCGCCGCTGTAGCTCATCGTCGCTGAGTTGGATCAGTTGGCTGATGGGATGGCCTTGATCGAGAAGCGCCTTGACGCTGGTCAGCCGGTCGACCTGGGAAGCGCTATAGAAACGTGTCTTGCCAGCGCGCTGGGCGGGCGTCAAGCCGTAGCGGCGCTCCCAGGCCCGCAGGCACTCGGGGCTGATACCGGTGCGCCTTGCCACGGCGCCGATCTTGTAGACGTCTTCGTCCACGATCGATCCGCTCGAAGTGGACGGCCAATTGTACGTTCTTGTACTTCCTCTATACAAGGTCGCCAGCGACGGTGCTTTGATCGGTATGTGACGGTCGAACCGACTGCGTCCGGCATGCCTGAGACCGAACCCACCGTGTCGGCGTTTCGCAGCGGGGATGATGTACTATCTTGGTTATGGGTGGCGCGGAACAGGAACACCGGGGGATTGACGTCCGTCTGAAGCCGGAGTTGAACACGGCGCTGACGGCGCTGGCGGATGCGGTCGAGGAGTTCGCGGCCCAGGAGTCGATAGGTGGCGCGTTGCCGATAAACTTGAACCTGGTTCTCGACGAGCTGGTCACGAACAGCGTCAGCTATGCCTTGAGCGATGTCGCGGAACCCGTCCTGCGGCTGCAGATTCGGCGCGATGGCGACGTGGTGGTTGCCGAGGTCGAGGACAATGGCGCCGCGTTCGACCCCTTCAAGGAAGCGCCGAAGCCGGACATCGAGCAGGGTCTCGACGAGCGACCTATCGGCGGACTCGGCGTGTTCCTGGTCATGCAGCTCACCGAAACGGCCCACTACGAACGCGACGGTGACGTCAACAGGATCATCTTGCATATGAAAATGGAGAGTTAGAGAAAATGGCGAATCAATCCTCTCTGACGGTCGCGAGCGAAGAACAGGACGATGCCGTCGTACTTTGTCCGACGGGTCGGGTCGATGGCACGAACGTGACGATTCTCCAAGGCGCCGTCCGCGAGCGACTGGAGGCGAGCCAGGTGCGCTTGGTCTTCGACTTGGTCGAGCTGAACTACATCAGCAGTGCGGGGCTGCGCGTGTTGCTCATGGCCGCCCGCGACCTGCAGGCGCAAGGCGGGAAGGCGGTCTTCTGCAACCTGTCCGAGCAGATCCGACAGGTCTTCGAGATCACCGGCTTCGACAAGATCCTCTCCGTTCACGGCAACCGCGAGGATGCGCTGGCGGCCCTATGACCGCGACGCAGGACTGAAATCATGGCTGCCCCGGCGAAAATACTGGTTGTCGACGACGAGGAAGACCTCGAACTGCTGATGCGGCAACGGTTTCGCCGCCAGGTTCGCAGGGGCGAGTACGACTTTTACTTCGCGCACAATGGCCGTGAGGCACTGGACGTGCTCGCCGAGACGCCGGACATCCGCTTGGTGCTGTCCGACATCAACATGCCCGTTATGGACGGGCTTACGCTGCTCAGCCAGTTGGAGGAGATCGAGGCCAACGTGTCCGCCGTGGTCGTGTCGGCGTACGGCGACATGGCGAACATCCGCACCGCCATGAACCGCGGGGCCTTCGACTTCGTCACCAAGCCCATCGACTTCAACGACCTTCAGGTCACCGTCGAGAAGACGTTGCGCCACATCCAGGTTCTGGAGGATGCGTTGGCGTCGCGGGACCGGCTTGTGGCCTTGCGCCAGGAACTGGTCGTGGCGAGCCAGGTGCAGACCTCCGTGTTGCCGGCGGCGCTTCCCGCCACTGAACATTTCGAGGTGCATGCGGAGATGACGCCTGCACGCGAGATCGGGGGCGACTTCTACGACTTCTTCAGCCTCGACGAATACCGGATGGGGCTGGTCATCGCCGACGTTTCAGACAAGGGCATTCCCGCGGCTCTGTTCACCATGGTGAGCCGGGCCTTGCTCAAGGCGGCTGCCCGCAACCACGAGTCCCCGGGTGCCTGCCTGCATGAGGTCAACCAACTGGTTAGCCAGGACAACGACGCCTGCATGTTCGTCACGTTGTTCTACGCCGTCCTCGATCTCCGCGACGGCCACCTGCGCTACTGCAACGGCGGTCACAATCCGCCGCGGTTGATCTGCCAGGGCGAGGTGCAGGAAGTGCCGTCGAGCAACGACATTGCACTCGGCATCTTCATGGAGCACGAGTTCCACGACAACGAGGTCGTGCTTTGCCCGGGCGACGCGTTGTTCCTCTATACCGACGGCATCACCGAGGCGTGCAACGCCCAGGAAGAGGAGTTCGGCGAACAGCGTCTCGACGACCTGCTTAGCGACGCAGCCGACGCGCCGGTGCCCGACCTGATCGCGACGGTCGTCGACGCAGTCGAGGAGTTCGCCGGCGGCGTGGCGCAGTTCGATGACATGACCTGCCTGGCGCTGCGCCTGAACAGTAACAAGCCCGCTTGACCCACGCGCTTACAGGCTTCCTGATGCGGCGTTCGCTGCTATCGGCGCTGGCCACTCTGGTTTCGCTTCTCCATGCCCCGGCGTTTGCCGAGGAAGGGGCGGGGCAGAGGTCCCTCGAGGCGCCGGATGTCGAGGTGGTGTTCGGCCAATCCGCAGCGTTGACGGGGCCCGCCAGCGAACTCGGCATGGGAATGCGATTGGGACTCGAGTCGGCGTTCGCCGAAGTCAATGCCCACGGCGGCATCGACGGTCGCCGGCTTTCCCTGGTCTCGCTAGACGACATGTACGAGCCCGAAGCGGCGGTCGCGAACACCCGCGAACTGATCGAGGTGCACGACGTCTACGCGCTCGTCGGCGCAGTCGGCACGCCGACTTCGCGGGCCGCGCAACCGGTCACCAGCGAGGCTGGCGTGCCCTACATCGCACCGTTCACGGGTGCCGAGTTTCTTCGCGAGGCCCGGAAGCAGTCAAACGTCGTCAACGTCCGCGCTTCCTACTTCCAGGAGACGGCGGAGATCGTCGCACGGCTGACGGAGGATCTCGGCATCACCAAGATCGGCATCCTCTACCAGGACGACTCCTACGGGCGGGCGGGGTTGGCCGGCGTGCGACGTGCGCTCGACGCTCACGGTCTGCCGCTGGTCGTGGAGGCCAACTACCCGCGCAATACCGAGATCGTGAAACGCGCGGTTCTCGACCTGCGCCGATTCGACCCTGAGGCGGTGGTCATCATCGGCGCCTACAAGCCCGCAGCCACGCTGATTCGCTGGGCGCGGAAGGTCGATTTCAAGCCGGTGTTCGTGAACATCTCTTTCGTGGGCACATCGGCGCTCGCCGAGGAGCTCGGCGCGGACGGCGAGGGGGTCTACATCACCCAAGTCGTGCCGTTTCCGGGGGACACCCGGGTTCCGGTCGTAGATCGCTATCAGAAAGCGCTGGCGGCGACTGCGCCCGACGCCCAACCCGGGTTCGTGTCCCTCGAAGGTTATCTGGCCGGGCGCTTGGTCGCAGACGGCATGCGGCTGGCGGGGCCCGGAGTCTCTCGGGCCAAGTTTCTCGAGGCGCTGCGCAGTGCGCCGCCGATCGATCTCGGCGGTTTCGAGCTTGAGTACGGTGAAGAGGACAACCAAGGCTCCGACCGCGTCTACCTGACCGTAATCGACGCCAATGGCGAGGTCAGACCCGCGCAACGGATGGTCGGGCGATGAGCGACTCGGCCGACGCATCGGACTCTCAGCGCCCCGGCGCCAGCGCAACGCGCGCAAGCACGCCTGGCCGGCGCGTGGGTATCCGTGCGCAAACGTATGCGGGACTGTTCGGCAGCGTGCTGCTGGTGACCATGGCCAGCGTCGTCGCGTACGTCTCCCTCAACCAGGTCGTGAAGTACCAGTCGCGTCTGGCCGAGGACAGCATTCCGAACCTGAGCCGCGCCGTGGAGGTGGCGCGACAGAGTACCAACTTGGTGCAGAGCGTCGTGCGCATGGTTGCGGCATCGACACCGGAAGAACACCAGAGTGTTGCGAACGAGGTGCTGCAGGGACGCCAGGAACTCAATCGCATGGTGGCGGCGATCGGCGCGCTCGAGTACTTCAGCGAACAGGCGGAGGCGCTGTCCGGGCGTCTCGACATGCTGGAGACGCTCTTGAACGAGATCTCCGACTCCTCGAGCCGGCGCCTCGACATCCGGGCCTCTCTCGATGTGCTGGTCGACGAGCTCGGCGTGATCAACAAGCGCCTGGAGCGAAGCACCGGCGCGTCGATCGATGACCAGGGCTTTTTCCTGGCGACCGGATTGCGCGATCTTGACGATGTCGCCGAACCCCTGTCGCAACGGGACTGGGAACCCGAACTGGCCCACTACCGGGATCTGATCGAGATCAACCACCAGACGACGCTGGCCGGCCTGCTGCTCGGCGAAGCGTTGGTGCTGGCCGACCGAGACCTCTTGGGACCGATCGAGGAGCGGTTCCAGAGCGCCGCCCTGAGCATCCTGCGGGTCGGCGGCCGTCTGGCGGCGCGGCCGGACCAGGCGGGGTTGGTGGCCGACATGCGACGGCTTGTCGAGATCGGCTCGTCGGTCGACGGCGTGCTGGCGCTTCGCCGCGAGACGCTTGAACGCCTAGAGCGCGAAACCGCGGCCCTGGAAGACGGCCGCGAGGCCTCGACGCTCCTGCTCGCCGATATGGAAGAGCTGGTGGGCGAGGTCAATCGTCAAGCTGTCGCCGTCAACACGGAATCCCAGGAGGCGGCCGCCACGGGCATCGTCCTGCTTGTGGCGCTCACCTTGGTAAGCGTTATCGGTGCGGTTCTCATTGGCTGGCTGTTTGTGGGCCGGCACCTGATCCGCCGCCTCGTGGAGCTTGCCAAGAACATGCGCGACATGGCGGGAGGCGACCTGGAGGTGCCGGTGACGGTGACCGGCAACGACGAGGTCACCGACATGGCCAATGCGTTGGAGGTCTTCCGTCGCTACGCCCTGGAAGTGCAGCGGCTCAACCTGGTCGAGAAGCTGGCGCAGGAACTGGATGCGAAGAACCAGGATCTGGAGCAGGCGATGGAACGGCTACGCAAGGCGCAGGAGCAGATCGTGGCCGAGGAGAAGCTGGCGTCCTTGGGCCAGCTCACGGCGGGCGTGGCCCACGAGATCAAGAATCCGTTGAATTTCGTGAACAACTTCGCCGAGGTGTCGGCGGAACTCGTCGACGAGATCGGCGAGATACTGGAAGAGGCCGGCGACGATCAGTCCGATGCGGTCGAGGAGGTCGAAGACGTTCTCGACGATCTGCGCGTCAACCTCGGCAAGATCCGCGAGCACAGTGGACGCGCGGACGGCATCGTACGCAATATGCTCGAGCATTCCCGTGCGGAACCGGGGGATTGGCGAGAGACTGATCTCAACGCCCTGGTCAAGCAATACCGGGATCTCGCGTACCACGCGATCCGGGCGGAGAACACCGATTTCAACGTGACCATGTCGGACGAACTCGACGACAAGGTGGGCATGGTCGAGGTGGTGCCGCAGGACATCAGCCGAGCATTTCTGAACATTCTCACCAACGCCTGTCAGGCGATCGAGGAGAAGTGCGCCGAGTTGGGTTCGGACTACGATCCCGAACTCGGCATCGCGAGCCGCCGCTTGAACGATTCCGTGGAGTTCACCATCCGCGACAACGGTCCGGGCATTCCCCCCGAACTGCGGCAGCGGATGTTCGAACCGTTTGTGACCACCAAGGACACCGGGAAGGGGACGGGTCTCGGCCTGTCCTTGACGGCGGACATCATTACCCGGCACGGCGGTCACATCGACGTAGACTCCGAAGTCGGGGTCTTCACGGAATTCCGCATCCGTCTGCCACTCGAGCCGACACGGGCGCCGAGTCCGGAGTAACGACACGCGATCGGTGCTGGGCGTCTCAAACTGAGACACGGCCGGGGTGCTTTCTTGGTGTTCCCGATGGTCGTATTATCAGGCTGCGTCAGACGCCGTTTGGGGGGGCAATGTTCTGCTACCGGGGTGGTTTTCCTGTTCGGTCGCTACGCAAGGCGTCGGCGGCGTGCGTTGTATTGTTGGCGGCACCTGCGTCTGCTGCCGTGGCGGAGGAATCCCAGTTCGTCTTCAACACCTTCTCGTTCCTGATCTGGGGCGCGTTGGTGATGTGGATGTGCGCGGGATTCACGATGCTGGAGTCCGGTTCCGTGCGCACCAAGAACGCGTCGGTGATCTGCCTAAAGAACATCGGGCTCTACTCCATCGCCGGGCTGATGTACTTCTTCATCGGCTTCAACCTCATGTACACGGACGTGGGGTCGTGGTTCGGTTCGTTCGAACTGTTCTACGGGCCTTCGGCCGACGAGATGGCCCTGCTCGACGGCGAGGCGGGGGCCCAGGAGGCCGTCGTCGGCAACGGCTACTCCAAGATGTCCGAGTGGTTCTTCCAAATGGTTTTCGTCGCGACAACCGCGTCCATCGTTTCGGGCACATTGGCGGAACGGGTTCGGCTCTGGTCGTTCTTCATATTCGCCGCGGTGCTGGCCGGGTTCATCTATCCGGTCATCGGCGCCTGGACATGGGGCACCGGCTGGCTTGGCAGTGAAGAAGGTCTGCTCGCCAAGTGGACGGGCGCCGCCTTCTCGGACTTTGCCGGCTCGACCATCGTGCACTCCACCGGCGGTTGGGCGGCCCTTGCCGGCGCCCTGATCGTCGGGCCGAGGCTCGGGAAGTTCCGCTCAGACGGCACAGTCAAGCCGACCGTGCCGTCGAATATTCCCATCGTGACGCTGGGGGTATTCATCCTGTGGCTAGGCTGGTTCGGGTTCAACGGCGGGTCGCAGTTGGCGCTTGGGGGCGCAGCGGACGCGGTGGCGATGAGCAACATCCTCGTCAATACGAACCTCGCCGCCGCGGCTGGCGTCATGGCTGCCATCGCCGTGTCCCGACCCTTGCTCGGCCGCGTCGACCTGCTGGCGGGCCTAAACGGCGCAATCGCCGGTCTCGTGTCGATTACCGCGGCCCCGGACATCCTCGATCATCGCTGGGCCGTGTTGATCGGTTTCGTCGGCGGGATCATCTGCACGGCGGGGATCAGGTTCCTGGAGCAGATGAAGGTCGACGACGTTGTGGGCGCCGTGCCCGCCCACCTCTTCGCGGGCGTCTGGGGAACCCTTGCCGCGTGCATCGCCGGCGGCGCGAATTTCGTCTCCCAGTTGGTCGGCATACTGGCCATCGGCATCTTCGTGTTCGGGGTTTCGTATCTGGTCTGGTTCATCATCGAGAAGACGCTGGGCGCGAGGGTGTCTCGCGAGGTGGAGGAAGTCGGCCAGGATGCCGGCGAGTTGGGCATCGAAGCGTATCCGGAGTTCATGCTGATGCCGGATCCAGATTTGATACCGGAACTGCCGGAGGAAGCCGCGGAAGCCGAAGACGACTGAAACGTCCCCGACCGAGGGTCGGCGCGCCTGGTGGTGCGCCGGCCGCGCGGTGTCCCGCTAGCCACTCCCGGTCCTCTGGCGTATGTTTCCGCTGGTTGGGGCAGGAAGGCGAAGCATGGAAAACAACATCGGGTGGTGGCTGACCAAGCGGGCGTTCCTGACGCCCGACCGGGAGGCATACGTCGACGGCGGTGGCGGTGAGCGGTTGACGTTCAGCGAGCTGAACGCCCGCTGCAACCAGGCCGGCAATGCGTTTCTGTACGCCGGCGTCGAAAAGGGCGAGCGGGTCGGGTTGCTGCTGATGAACAGCGCCGAGTTCGTGGAGGCCTACTTCGCGCTGGCCAAGATCGGTGCCGTTGTGGTGCCGCTGAACTGGCGGCTGGTCGCCGACGAGCTGGAATTCATCCTGAAGGACAGCGGCACGACCCGGCTCGTCTTCGACGACGACTTTGCCGACACCGTGGCCGATCTGCATTCGCGGGGCGACAAGACCGACATTGGCCAGTGGCTGCAGGTCGCCAACGGCGGTGTCGCCTACTTCGCCGAGGACTACCGGGCGTTTCGGGATGCGGCGGACTCGGCCGAACCGGCGATCGGCGCCCGCGACGACGACATGCTCTACATCATGTATACGTCGGGCACGACCGGATTGCCCAAGGGCGTCGTGCATACCCACAACACCTGCGTTTGGGCGTGCATCACCATCGCCGCGACGACCTACTTCGAAGACGGTGACCGCTTCCTATCGCCCTTGCCCATGTTCCATGTCGGCGCGCTAACGCCGTTGACCATGTGCATCTACCGCGGCGTAACCAGCGTCGTGATGCGTGCCTTCGATCCGGTATCGGCATGGCAGATCGTCGATGCGGAACGGGTTACGGTGGGCTTGGCGGTGCCCGCCATGCTCAACTTCATGCTGCAGGTTCCGAACCTCGAGAACTTCGACTACTCGCGCTGGCGCTGGTGCATGTCCGGGGCGGCACCCGTGCCGGAAGCACTCATCGAGGCATATGAGAAGATCGGCCTCGAAATCCACCAAGTCTACGGACTGACCGAGTCCTGCGGTCCGGCGGCGCTCATCGATGCCGAGAACGCGCTCAAACGGATTGGCTCGACCGGCAAGGCCTTCTACCACACCGATGTGCGGATCGTCGATCCGGACGGCAATGACTGCCCACCCGGCGAACCCGGCGAGGTGCTGGTGGCGGGGCCGCACATCATGCGCGAGTACTGGAACCGACCGGAAGCAACGGCTGAGACGCTCGTCGACGGCTGGCTGCACACCGGCGACGTCGCGCGCATGGACGCGGACGGGTTCATCTACATCGAGGACCGGATCAAGGACATGATCATCTCGGGGGGCGAGAACGTCTACCCTGCGGAGATCGAGAAGGTTCTGCAGACGCATCCCGGGCTCAGCGAAGCTGGCGTGATCGGACAGACGAGCGAACGCTGGGGCGAATCGCCCTTCGTCGTGGCGGTCAAAAGCGATGACGCGTTGACGGAAGCCGAGGTGCTCGAATTCTGCCGCGGCAAACTCGCCGGCTATAAGCAGCCGAAGGGTGCGGCCTTCGTCGATGTCCTGCCGCGCAACCCCTCAGGCAAGATTCTCAAACGCTTGTTGCGGGAGCAGTTCCCGGGTCCGGCGCCGGTCTAGATCGCCGCCGTGGACCTCGACGAGCTCGCACGCCGGCTCGAGGCCTTCTGCCGCGCCAGGTACGGCAGCGACGTTCGTGTCTTCGACGTGCACACGATGCCCGGCCACGCGGGCTTTTCCTACGGGTTCAGCGTTGCGACGACTTCGGGCGATACGGAGTCCTGGTTCATCCGTCTGCCGCCGCCCAACGTCAACTGGCGCGGTACCGCCGACGTGCTGCGTCAGGTCGCCGCGTTGGATGCACTGACGGACACCAATGTGCCCCACTGTCGCGTTCGGTGGTCCGGCGACGATCTCGAGTGGTTCGGCTGTCCGTATTTCGTGGTCCCGAAGCTCGATGGCGACGTGCTGCGTTTGGGTCCGGGCGAGTGGGCGTCCGCGCTCCCCGAACATGATCTCGTGACGATGGGACGCCAGGTCATGACGGCGCTGGCTGGCATCCACAGGGTGGACTCGGCGCGCGCGCCTTATCTGGGCGATCCTGTGCCGTTCAACGAGGACGTGGAGCGCTGGGATCGATTCTACGAACGCGCCGCCGACCCCGAATGCCTCGCGCGTGTCCCTGATTGCCGTCGGCGCTTGTTGGAAACGCTGCCCACGGATGCACCGGTGGGCATCTTCCACGGTGACTTCCAGACCTCGAACCTGTTCTTCTCGATGCCGACGCCGGAACGTTCACCCGAACTGCTGGCGGTTATCGACTGGGAGTTGACGGGTATCGGCGCGACCCTCAACGATGTGGGCTGGATCTGCACGTTCAGCGACCGCGACGCCTGGGCGAAGGCAACCAGCGGGCGCCCCGTGTTCCTCGATCCCGAAACGTTGGTGGCGCTCTACGTCGAAGCCTATGGCGATCCGCTGCCCGACCTGAACTGGTTCCGGGCTCTCGCCGCCTACAAGTTCGCCATCATCACCGGCTTCAACCTGAGCCTGCACCGCCGGGGCAAGCGTGTGGACCCCTCGTGGGAGGTCACGAAGAACTCCATGACGCCCCTCATTGATCGAGCATTGGAGCTATTGGGTTAGCGGTTTGCGCTTCGTCAGGGCAGGCACCCCGTTCGACCTGAACGGTGGAGTGGTCGATGCCGAAGGTCGTGCGTAGTACGGCCTTCACACTACTGACTGTAGATTGTTCGTCGGCGTCCTCGGCGACCCGGGCGTGCAAGGTCAACACGGGTTTGTCGCCAGTCAGCGCCCAAACGTGGAGGTGGTGGATCTCGAGCACGCCGGCGACCTGCGCCAATGCGCTCCGTACGGCGTTGATGTCGATGCCTTGGGGTGCGGCTTCCAGCAGGATTCTTGCGGCATCCCGCAGCACACGCCACGCACCCCGGACCAAAATGGCCACAACGAGCAGCGCGAGGATCGGATCGGCGTAGCGCCACCCGAACCACAATACCGCCAAGGCGGAGACGATCGCCGCAACCGATCCCAACAGGTCGCCGAGCACATGTAGGGCGGCACTCTGCACGTTGAGATTGTCGGATCGGTGCAGCATGCGATAGGCGACGAGGTTGACGAGGAGACCCACGACGGCGACGCCGAGTACCGGCAACGGCGCGATTGCTTCAGGGGCGCGCAGGCGCCCGGCGGCCTCGATAAGGATCCACGCGCAAAGACCGAACAGTGCCAGGGCGTTGACGAAGGCGGCGAGTACCTGGAAGCGGTGATAGCCGTAGGTCAGCCTGTCGTCGGGGGAACGCCGGGACAGGCGCAGGGCGAACCACGCCAGACCCAGCGCCGAGGCATCCAGGAACATGTGGCCGGCGTCCGCGGCGAGGGTCAGGGAGTTGCTAATCCAGGCGCCGACGACCTCGATCAGCATGAAACCCGCAATCAGCGCGAAGGCGCGGGCCAGCATGCGTTGGTGGTCGTCTGCGCGAGTGTGGACGGCGCGGGGTCGGCGATTCACGCGTGGAGTATAGCCCTCGTGGGCTGTTGTACGCTGTGCGCCTTCCCCACGCGACGACGATGACGAAGCGACATAGGCCACTGGACCGGGCGTTCTACGCCCGGGATCCTCGACTCGTGGCGCCCGACCTGCTGGGCGCGATGCTCGCACACGGCCCGACAATGGGAAGAATCACCGAGACCGAGGCCTATCTCGCGGTCGACGATCCCGCCGCGCATGCCTATCGCGGTCGTACCAAGCGCACCGAGGTGCTGTTCGGTCGTCCCGGTCATGCCTACGTCTACCGCACCCGGCAGCACCACTGCCTCAACGTAGTCGTGCAGGAGGAGGGAGTACCGGGATGTGTGCTGATCCGGGCCGTCGAGCCGATAGCCGGGGTCGCCCTGATGCGATGCCGGCGCGGGGACGTGCCCGATTCGCGCCTGACGGACGGACCCGGGAAGCTATGCCAGGCCCTGGCCATCGACATTCGCCACTACGGCGAGGATCTTTGCGGCGCGGGGAAGGTTGCGATCTTCGCGGGCGAGCGGGAACCCTCGGAGATACTGACCACGCCGCGAATCGGCATCAGCCGTGCCGTTGACTGGCCTCTCCGCTATTCGCTTGCTTCCTGAAGGTGCGGCGCGGTCGACAGATGTGGTTGCCGCTCGACCCCAATTCGGACAGACTCCGGTTCCGTTTGCGCTAAACGCTTGAGGAGGTGCCATGTTCGGCCCCAAGGAACTGGTCGTCGTCCTGGTGGTCCTGCTGATCGTGTTGGTCGTGTTCGGGCCCAAACGCATCAAGAGCTTAGGCTCCGAACTCGGCAACGCCATCAAGGGGTTCCGCAAGGCCGTGCGCGAGGGCGACGGCGCTGACGCGAAGACTTTGGAGCACGAGGGCCAGGAGGCATCGGCGAGTCCCGGTGCGACGCGCACCGAATAAACCGCACGATGTTTGACTTCTCCTTTCCGGAGTTCTTCCTTGCAGCGGTGGTGGCGCTCGTCATTCTGGGACCGTCGCGGCTGCCGGGTGCCCTGCGCACGCTCGGGCTGTGGATCGGCCGGCTGCGGCGCAACTACTACAACGTCAAGACCGAGATCGAGCGCGAGATCGGCATGGACGAGGTGCGCAGGCAACTTCACAACGAACAGGTCATGGCCGACGTGAAACGCGTCGAGCGCGAGGTGCAGGCCATGGGCGAGGAAATCAACCGCATTGAAGAACCGATGGCAGAAACTCCTGACCGGCCGGTGGCGCCGCGCGACGAAAACGGAGACGCCGAGGACGCAAAGGCCAGCTAGGGGTCTGTCGCGCTTGTGGCGGCCCAAGCCGTCGCAAGGCGTGGGGAAGGCGCTGGCGGATGGCACCGAATCCGCGCCCGAAGGAGATGCCGACGCGGCCGGATCCGACACCGACACCGATCGCGAACGTGCCCACGACGAACGGGTAGACTCGGACGAACAGCCGTTCCTTACCCACCTTCTGGAGCTGCGCACCCGCATCCTCCGCAGCCTCCTGGTCGTGTTCGTGTCGTTCTTCCCGGTGTACTACTTCAGCGACGCGATCTTCGACTTCGTCACCGGGCCGATGCGCGACGCCCTGCCCGGGGACATGATCGCAACCCAGGTGGCTTCGCCCTTCCTGACGCCCTTGAAGCTCTGTCTCTACGCGACGGTGTTCATCACCATCCCCTACGTCCTGCAGCAGGTCTGGGGCTTCGTCAGGCCCGGCCTGTACCTGCGCGAGAAGCGCTTCGCCGTCCCGCTCCTGGTATCGAGCACGGCGCTCTTCTATCTGGGCATGGCCTTCGCCTACTACGCGGTATTCCCATTGGCGTTCGCCTTCTTCGCCGGCCAGGGGCTGACCGGCGTCACCCCGACCACGGACATAAACCAATACCTCGACTTCGTGCTGAAGCTGTTCTTCGCGTTCGGCGTCGCGTTCGAGATTCCCGTCGCCACGGTGCTGCTGGCCAAGACCGGCTTGGCGTCTTCGCGCAGCATGGCCCGCAAGCGCCCCTACGTGATCGTCGGTTGTTTCGTGGTTGGCATGCTGCTGACGCCGCCGGACATCATCAGCCAGATCATGCTGGCGCTGCCGGCCTGGGTGCTGTTCGAATTCGGGATCATTCTCGCCCGGATGGTGGAGAAGCCACGCAACGAAGACGAAGAAGAGAACGAGAAAGAGGAAGAGAAAGAGGAAGGAGAGGAGGCACAGCCCACATGATCGACCCCGTATTGCGCCTGCGCCAGATCTGTCTGCTCGCCCGGGATCTGGAGTGGACTTCCAACCTCCTGTGCACGGCGTTCGATGCACCCGTGGTGTTTCGCGACCCGCGAATGGCCGCCGGTGGGAACCTAAACAACACGCACATCCGCTTGGGCGACTCGTTTCTCGAAACCGTTTGCCCGACGGACCTCGCCTGGGAGCGTTCCACGACCCAGACTCGGCTTCTTGATCGCAACGGCGACTGCGGATACATGGCGATCGTGCAGGTTCCCGACGTTGCAGTGGCGTCCCGCACGATGTCGGCCCAGGGCGAGGGGATCGGGATCGTTTCGGGTAGTTGGAACGTCTGTCCCGGCTCGCCGGGTTCGGGTCTGGCCGGGGTCGAGTCCGGACGCTACGTGCTCGGCGAGACCCTGCCCAAACAACCCGGCACGTTGTCGGGCGTCAACGTGCAGTTTCATCCACGGGACTTCGGCACGCTGGCCGAGATCCAGGAGAACTGGCCGGGTCATGGTGAGTTCCCAAGGAACGAGGGCGCGTATTTCCCGGCGGGGAACACGTGGCAGAACGGGGTCGACGCCCGGCCCCACGGCGGTGTCACGACCGGATTCGCGGCGGTCGAGATCGCGCCCCGGGACGTTGATCCCGAGGAGATGTGTCAGCGTTGGCTGCGCGGTCTCGGGGCAGGATGTTCGATAGACCCGCAAGAGCCCGCGACCTTGAGACTGGCGGCCGGGCAAACCATGCGGTTCGTCGAGCCGGAGCCGGGCGGGAGGACCGGCGTGGTCGGCGTGGACCTGTGGGCGGTTCCCGGCGTCGAGAAGAGATTCAACGAACTGGTCATCTGCGGCGTGAAGTGGACGCTTGTGGAGCCACCGTTCTAGCGGCGGCTCTTAGGGAACGTCGAGAAGAATCGTCACCGGCCCGTCGTTCACCAACGACACCTTCATGTCGGCACCGAACTCGCCGGTGCTGACATCCGGACAGTCTTCCCGCAACGCCTCGACAAAGCGGTCGTAGAGCTCCTGCGCTCGCGCCGGAGGCGCGGCGGGTCCGAAACTGGGGCGATTACCGCGCCGGGTGTCCGCGGCCAAGGTGAATTGGGAGACCACCAGCACGCCGCCGCTGACGTCGAGCACGGAACGGTTCATCGCCTTGTTCCCGTCCGGAAACACCCGGGCCGCGAGGGTTCGTTCGGCCAGCCGCCGGGCGGTGACCTCGTCGTCGTCGTGGAACACGGCGACGAACACGACGAGACCGAGTCCTATACTGGCGATCTCGGTGTCGGCGACCGATACGGACGCCTCGCTCACTTTTTGCAGCAACGCGCGCAAGAAGACCCCCTACGACTTCGGGCGTAAAATAGCGTCGATGGAGATGCATGACAAAAAAGCGAACCTGCCAAGACGAGCGGCCGCCCTGATTTCCGGCGGCCTCGACTCCATGCTGGCGGCCAAGGTCGTTCTCGACCAGGGCGTCGACGTGGAGGGCGTCAACTTCTTCACGGGGTTCTGCGTGGAGGGGCATACCCACGCCATCCGCAAGAAAGACCGGTCGCGGCAGAAGCGCAACAATGCGCTGTGGGTCGCGGAGCAACTGGGTATCAAGCTGCACATCGTCGACGTCATCGACGAATACAAGGACATCGTGCTGAACCCGAAGCACGGCTACGGCGCGAACCTCAATCCCTGCCTCGACTGCAAGATCTTCATGGTCAACAAGGCGCTCACCCAGGACGTGCTCGACCGGGGTTTCGACTTCGTGATCACGGGCGAGGTCATCGGACAGCGACCCAAGTCCCAACGTGCCGACACGATGCCGGTCATCGCCCGGGAATCGGGCGCGGGCGACCGCCTGCTACGCCCGTTGTGCGCGTTGAACCTGCCGCCGACGCTGCCCGAGCGGGAGGGCTGGGTCGACCGGGACAAGCTATTCGGTTTCCACGGTCGCGACCGCAAGCCGCAGATGGCGCTGGCCGAATCCTTCGGGTTCAGCGACTACGCGCAACCCGCCGGGGGCTGCTGCTTCCTGACCGACGAACGCTACGCCGGCAAGTTGGCGGATCTTTGGCAGTCGCGGGGCGTGCGCGACTACGACTTCGACGACATCATGCTGCTCAAGGTTGGTCGTCACATTCGACCGGCACCGCACTACAAACTGATCGTCGGTCGGGAAGAGGGAGAGAACAACTTTCTCTCCGGCTACCGCTGGCGGTTCGTCTATCTCGACACCGTGAGCCACACCGGACCGCTGACCCTGGTCGACGGCGAACCGACCGATGCCGACCTCGTTCTCGCGGCGCGCATCGCCGCGCGCTATTCCCAAGGTCGTAGTGCTTCGGAAGTGAGCGTGAACGTGCACCATCCTTCGGGTGCGAGGCGCGAACTGCGCGTTGCCCCCTTGCTCCCGACGGAACTCGAACCCGCTTGGCACGTCGGCGGCTGATTGGAACGCTTGTGAGCGGTGCCCGGAACCCGCCGCGTGCACCCGGGACCAGGCTCGACGCGCGGGGACTGCTCTGCCCGCTCCCGGTCATTCGCACCCAGGACAAGATCCGCACGCTCAAGTCGGGTGAAGTGCTTGAAGTCGTCGCCACGGACCCCGGCGTGCTGCATGACATCCCCGCCTGGTGCCGGGTGCACGGCCACCGGCTGCTGATGTCTGAACAGCGCAACGACGGCTTCCGATTCCATATCGAAGTCGCGTAGGGGACACCCTTGCGGTGTCGCGTCCCGCCTGAGTCGGCGCATCTCGAAACCGTACCCCAACGGCACCCCGCACCAAATTTGACCAATCGAGGTGCAATGCACTAAGTTGGTGCATTGAATGAGTGCGTGGGAGGGCCTAGCGGCCCTTTGGGGGCACCTATGCGTGGAACGTTTTTTGCTCGCAGACATACTGTGGCCACCTATCGAGACATTCTCGATCAGCTCACCACGGCGGTAGTCGTGGTCGATGCCGCGAGCGACCGGTCGTTCAGGATTTCCTATCTGAACCAGTCGGGCCAGTCCCTGCTCGGGCGCAGCGACACCCGGGCCATCGGGATTCCGTTCGAGCAGCTGATGAAGGACTCCCACGCGACACCCGCCGTGCTTCAAGGTGTGCTCGACACCGGGCAGCCGTTCACGAAGCGCGAGGTGCCGCTATACGTCGCCGAAGGGCTCGTGCGCGTCAACTACTCGATCTCGCCGCTGTCGGAAACCGAGCTCTTGGTCGAGTTCGAGCGGCTCGACCGGTTCATGCGCATCGGTCGTGACGAGCGCCACGTCACCCTGCAGGAGACGGTGCGCAAGCTTGCCAGGGGGCTTGCCCACGAGATCAAGAATCCCCTCGGGGGCCTGAGGGGTGCCGCCCAGTTGCTGGACAGGCAGCTGGTGGACGACGATCAGCGTGAGTACACGTCGGTGATCATTTCCGAAGCCGATCGGCTTAGAAACCTGGTTGATCGCATCATGGGGCCGAACGGCGAGGTGTCGTTCGCGCCGGTGAACGTGCACCACGTGATCGAGCGCGTGGTGAAGCTGCTCGACGCCGAGAGTCCCGCGCGCGTCACTTTCGAGCGATCCTACGACCCCAGCCTGCCGGACGTGGAGGCGGATTCGGAAAGGCTGGTCCAGGCGACGCTCAATGTCCTGGCCAATGCCACCCACGCGCTGAAGGACACGCCCGATCCGTGCATCAGACTCGAGACCCGCGTGGTCCGGCAGTTCACGATTGGGCAGAACCGGCATCGCCTGGTGGCGAACGTCGATTTCATCGACAACGGGCCGGGAGTCCCAGCCGATATCGCGGACCGCATTTTCTACCCGATGATTAGCGGTCGCGCGGAAGGTTCGGGCCTTGGCCTTGCCATCACCCAGACCATCATCGCACAGCACAACGGGCTCATCGAATGCGAGAGCGAACCGGGTCGGACGGTGTTCTCGTTCTACCTGCCGATCAGCCAGCCACGACCGTCCGCCACCGCGAACGGAACCGTCCCGGTGTCGGCCAGCTGCGGCGCCCCGGCGTCAATCGAGGCTCAAAGCCATGGCCAATGAACAGGTCTGGATCGTCGACGACGACAGTTCGATCCGCTGGGTTCTGGAACGTGCCCTGTCCCAGGCGGGGTACGGAACCGAGTCCTTTGAACGGGCCGACGACGTGCTCGATCGGATGGACTACGAGACGCCCGACGCCGTGGTTTCGGATATCCGCATGCCGGGTCGCGACGGATTGGAGCTGTTGTCGATCCTTGCGGATCGTCATCCAGAGCTTCCGGTGATCATCATGACCGCGCATTCGGATTTGGACAGCGCGGTCAGTTCCTACCAGGCGGGCGCCTTCGAATACCTGCCGAAGCCGTTCGACATCGACGAAGCCGTGGCCACCGTCGGTCGTGCCGTGCTCGTCCACCGGGAGCAATCGAGGGTGGATCCCGGCCAATTGGCTGATGTTCCGGACATCATTGGACAGGCGGGGGCGATGCAGGAGGTATTCCGCGCCATCGGTCGGCTGGCCCAGTCGAACATCACGGTTATGATCGAGGGCGCCTCCGGCACCGGCAAGGAACTGGTGGCGCGGGCATTGCACCGGCACAGTCCCCGGGCGCCGAACGCCATGATCGCGCTGAACATGGCGGCCATTCCAAGCGAGCTGATCGAATCGGAGCTATTCGGCCACGAACGAGGCGCGTTTACCGGCGCCAAGGACCAACGCGTCGGCCGCTTCGAGCAAGCCAACGGCGGTACGCTCTTCCTTGACGAGATCGGCGACATGCCGCCGGAAGCCCAAACCCGGCTGCTGCGCGTACTTGCCGAAGGCGAGTTCTACCGCGTCGGCGGTCGAGTGAGCGTCAAGGTGGACGTCCGGATCATCACCGCCACGCACCGCGACCTGCGCTCGCTCGTCGCCAACGGCACCTTCCGGGAAGACCTCTACCACCGCCTGAACGTGATCCGTGTACATGTGCCGACGCTTGCCGAACGGCGTTCGGACATCCCCTTGCTCGCCGAGCACTTCCTCAACAAGGCGGCGCGGGACTTAGGCGGCGAGCGGAAGGTACTGCGCAGGGAGACCCTGGAATACATCGAGACGTTGGACTGGCCGGGCAACGTTCGTCAGTTGGAGAACACCTGCAACTGGCTCACCGTCATGGCACCGGGGCGGGAGGTCCACGTGGATGATCTGCCGCCGGAACTCCATAGCACCACCGACACCGACGAAGAGCGCGATTGGCAGTCCTCGCTCGCCTCCTGGGCACGGCGAGAACTGAAGCGCGGCGGCAAGGGCATCTTGGACGAAGCCACGCCGGCGTTCGAGTCGACCATGATCCGCGTTGCCCTCGAAACGACCGGCGGACGCAAGCGCGACGCCGCGAATCTGCTTGGATGGGGCCGCAACACGCTGACGCGCAAACTCGCGGATCTCGGTATCGACGTATGATCGAGAGATGCTCACTATCGCGCTGTTCGAGCCGGAGATTCCGCCGAACACCGGCAATATCATTCGTCTAGCCGCGAATACGGGTGCCCGCCTTGCCCTGATCGAGCCTTTGGGGTTCGAGTTGACCGATGTTCGGCTTCGTCGCGCCGGATTGGACTACCGCGCACTGGCAACGACGACCGTGTACCCGGACTTTGCGAACTTCAGGACAGCCGTTGGCCAACGACGATTGTTGGCTTTCTCGACCCGGGGGACGCGGCGCTACGATACGGTTTCCTACCGTGCGGACGACGTACTGCTTTTCGGCCCGGAGACCCGCGGTCTACCGGTGGCGATCCTCGACGCGTTGCCCATCGATCACCGCCTGCGCATACCGATGCATCGGCACCCCGATGCGAAGCGCGCACCGAGCCTGAACCTCGGCAACGCGGTATCGATCGCGCTATACGAGGCTTGGCGTCAGTTGGACTTCAGTTGACGACGCCGTCGCCGTCCTGGACGGGCTGCTGTGCTGCCTGGCGTCGTTTCGCCTCCGCGTATAGTGCCTCGAAGCTGATAGGAGCCAGCATGAAGGGCGGAAACGCGCCTTTCGTGACGAGTCCGTCCACGGCTTCGCGCGCGTAGGGGAATAGCACGTTCGGGCAAGCCACGGCGAGGGCCTGGCGGCGGATGTCGTCGTCCATGCCTTCGAGTCTGAACACCCCGGCCTGTTGGAGTTCGACGATCATCGCCACCTCGTCCTCGATCAGCGCCTTCAGGGTCAGCGTCAGCACGACTTCGTGGCGCACGTCGTCGAGTTGGGTGCTTCGGCTGTTGATGTCCACCTGCACCTGTGGTGTCCACGCTGAATCGAACACGCCAGGCGCCCTCGGCGACTCGAAGGACGCATCGCGCAGGTAGATCCGCTCGATGGCGAGATGGGGACCGGATTGCTCGTCTGACATCAGCCTTTGACCGTCGGGAGGTTCTGGTTCAGCCACTCCGTCACCCCGCCCTTCAACCGGGCGACGTTCTCGAACCCGGCCTTGCGCAGCGTCGTCCCCGCGGCACCAGCGTGCTGGCCCATCTTGCAGGCCACCACGATGGGTCTCGACTTGTACTTCTCGAGTTCGGAGAGCCGCGTTGACAGGGCCGCGTGGGGGACGTTCACCGCGTCGACGATGTGGCCCTGCGAATACTCCTTGGCGTCGCGGACGTCCAGCACGACGGCGCGGTCGCGGTTGACCAGGTTGACGAGTTCCTGGGGCGTCACCGAACGCCCGCCCCGGGCTACTTCGTTGCGCACGAAGAGGATGAGGACGATGACAAACCCACCGACCAGGTACCAGCGATTGGCGATGAACTCGATCAGTTGGTCCATGCGCGGGATTATAACGCCGAGTCGGCGCTCGCTCGCGCGGCTCGTTCCGGTACATGCGCCGGGCGGCGTCGGCTAGAATCGACCGCGCAACGCAAGGATCGCCAATTCAAGGACGGTAGCATGTCCAATCCTCCAACCACCCTACTGGTCGTGCTCGATGGCTGGGGGGTGAGTAGCGGCGGTGACGACGACGCTATTCATCGGGCCCGTACGCCGACTTGGGATCGGCTTTGGGAGAGCGCTTCGAGCACGACCTTGTCCGCATCGGGAACCTCGGTCGGCTTGCCGGACGGCCAGATGGGCAACTCGGAAGTCGGTCACATGAACCTCGGGGCGGGTCGAACCGTATACCAGGACTTGACGCGCATCGACCGTGCCGTCGCGGACGGCTCGTTCGCCGACAATCCCGTTGTCCGGGCCGCGATCGCGGCGACACTAGAGCACGCCAGCACACTGCACGTGTTCGGCCTGTTGTCTCCCGGTGGCGTGCACAGTCACGAGGATCACCTCGCTCGGTTCGTCGAATTGTCGCTTGCGCGCGGCGCGAGGACCCGCCTGCACGCGTTTCTCGACGGTCGCGACGTGCCACCCAAGAGCGCGATGGAAACGCTCGCGGGATTCGAGGAACGCTTCCCTGGCGTCGTGGCGTCCATCATCGGACGCTACTACGGCATGGATCGGGATGCGCGTTGGGAACGTACCGAGCGCGCCTACAGGCTCATCGCGGCGGGCGATGCCCCACGTCGTCTAGGTACACCCACGCAAGCCTTGGAGGCGGCCTACGCACGGGGCGAAACCGACGAGTTCGTGCAACCCACGGCGATTCGCGCCGCCGCCGCGCCACCCTTGCGGATCCACGACGGCGACGTCGGGATGTTCATGAACTTCCGTGCCGACCGCGCTAGGCAACTCGTGCGCGCGTTGACGGCCGAGCACTTCGACGAATTCGCGCGTCCGGTAAGACCGGCGTTCGCAATGTTCGCGACCCTGACGCGTTATTCGGACGACATCGAACTGCCCGCGGCGTTCGCGCCCGTCGACTTGACGGATACCGTCGGCGCGTGTTGGGCGGCGGCGGACATGTCCCAACTGCGCATTGCCGAGACCGAAAAGTACGCACATGTGACGTATTTCTTCTCCGGCGGCCGGGAGCAGCCGTTTCCGCGCGAGGAACGGATTCTCGTCCCTTCGCCCAATGTGGCGACGTACGACTTGGCGCCCGCGATGAGCGCTCGCGAAGTCACCGATCATTTGGTGGGTGCCATCGAGAGCGGTCGTTTCGACGCCATCGTGTGCAACTTCGCGAACGGCGACATGGTCGGACATACCGGCGTCCTCGATGCGGCGGTAACTGCGGTCGAGGTGATCGACGAGTGCTTGGCAAGGGTGGTCGAAGCCCTCCGCCGAACGTCCTCCCAGTGCCTCGTCACGGCCGATCATGGCAACGTCGAGCGCCTCGTTGATCGCGAGACGAATCAGCCCCACACCGCCCACACGTCGGGGCCGGTCCCGCTTGTCTACGTCGGTCCGCGCAAGGTGCGCCTTGTCGGCGGGGGCACGCTTGCCGATGTGGCGCCCACCCTGCTTGACCTCATGGACTTGGGACGGCCGGCGGCAATGACGGGACGCTCCCTTCTCGACACGGCGGTCGAGGGTGCCCTCGCAGCGGCCCGGTGAGGCGACGGGGCGGAGCGCCTTGCGGACTGCCCCTCGGGCGTCGGTTTTGCACCGGGTAGCCTTTGCCGGCCCGCTGTTCCTTTGCGCTGGGTTCATCCACGCCTCCGAGAACGCCCAGGGCGAGTTGGAGGCGATCGTCACGCGATTGAATGCGCTCGACGCATGGCTCGACGAGACCGGTGAGCGCATCGCCAGGGGGCAACGCGAGATAGCCACTGCGGACCGTCGCGTCGCGGCGGCCAGCCAGCGAATCCGCGAACTGGACAGCAGCATCGAGGCGGGCCGTGCCGAACTCGACCGCCTTGTTGGCGAACGGCAACGGCTGGAGGCAGCTCGCCGCGGTCAGGCCGCGAAAGTTGCGGATCACTTGCGCGACGCCTGGCGGCTCAAGGAGCGGGATCCGTTGCAGGCCCTTCTCAACCTGGAGGATCCACGCAGGCTCGACCGCATGGTCCGTTATCACGCCGCGTTCGCGAAGGCACGAACGGTCCTGGTGGAAGAGCTACGTGGAACCCTCGAGGAACTCGAGCGCAACCAACGCGAACAGGACCGTGAACGCCTTGCCTTGGAAGCGTCCCGCGAGGCCGTCACTACGGATCGAGCCGGGTTGATCAGCGATCGTGGCGAGCGTCGAAACCTGATCAAGCGTTTGAACGCGGAATTGGCGACGCGATCCAAGGAACGGGAGCGATTGGCGGGCGATCGCGAACGCCTCGAGTCGCTGATCGCCGAACTCGCCCGGGCAAGCCGTCGCAGCAAGGGTGGATTGGATGCTGCAGGCCGCGACGGGGGCTTGGCGTGGCCGGTGCAGGGCCGACTTGTGAGGCGGTTCGGTGAACCCCGGGCCGGCGGACGATTGCGTTGGCAGGGTGTGACCTTCGAAGCGCCGGCGGGGAGCGAGGTTCGGGCGGTCGCGCCCGGGGTCGTCGTCTTCGCCGACTGGCTGCGTGGATTCGGCATGTTGGCGATCATCGACCACCGCGACGGCTGGATGTCGCTCTACGGTTCCGTCGATGCCATCTACAAACGTCGTGGCGACCCGGTCGAATCGGAGGAAGTCATCGCAACGGTGGGCCAGAGCGGTGGCGAAGCCGAGGTCGGCCTGTACTTCGAGATGCGCTACAACGAAGAGCCGAGAGACCCGCTGGCTTGGCTACGATCGGACTCCCGCAAGCGACGGTCCCGGTGAACGTTCTCGACGCATTCTTCCCAGGCATCTGCCTGCTCTGTCGACGCCGCTCGCGACGTGACGTGGATCTCTGCCGGGACTGCGAGGCCGCGCTGGAACGCAACGAACGCGCGTGTCCGGTGTGCGCCGAACCCGCACCGCCCGGATCCGAGGCCGGGGAGGTCTGCGGATCCTGCATCGCGGCACCGCCGCCGTGGACGGCTACGGTTGCGCCGTTCACCTATGCGCCGCCGATGAGCCGCGTCGTGGAATGTCTCAAGTCCGGCAACGGGTTGCGCGAAGCCCGAATTCTCGGCGCCATGCTTACCCCCGCGATACGCGCGCGGTATCGCGGCGATGCTCTGCCGGACGCGCTGATTGCCATGCCCTTGACGCGCCGCCGGCGCCGGGAGCGCGGCTACAACCAGGCGGAGTTGCTGGCCCAGGTGGTCGGTAAAGAGATCGATAGACCGGTTCAGAAAGGCGTCCTGGTACGCACTCGCGACGCGCCGCCTCAGCGGACGCTGCCGCGCAGTGCGCGGTTGCGCAACGTGCGTGGCGCATTCGACGTCCGGCGCTCGCTGCGGGAACGCCTCCTCGCGAGGATGGCGGAAGTCCTGCCGAAACGCGTTGCTCTCGTAGACGACGTGACGACGACCGGCGCTACCGTGCGGGCGGCGACCCAGGCGCTATTGGCCGCCGATGTTGCTGAGGTCCACATCTGGGTGGCGGCGAAGACACCCACATCGCGCGCCGTCGTCACGTCTTGACATCGGAGTTCTTGATGTCGTCTTGACTCGCACGCGGCCCATCCATACTCGATTGACACCACAATTGATCAAGTGCCCCGACCGCAACCAGAAGTGCTTCAATGGTGAACTCCCCACGCCGAAGATCCTCGATTCCAGTACCGATCAGGGAGCGTCGATCCCTACACGCTAACCCGAGTTAAGGGAGCGCCGCGCGTTGCTTTGCGTTAGCGACGCGGCGCTGGCAGAGTCGAACGGGTGGGACGATGGCAAGCTAAAGCACTCGCGGGAATCACCACCGCAGCGGCGTTGGCGAGCGTTGGCGAGCCGCTCAGGGTCGCCGTCGCCTCGAACTTCCAGAGCGCCTTCGCGAGCTTGGAGACGGGGTTCCCCGGCGAACTCGTAGCCACCTACGGCTCATCGGGCTTGCTGTATGCGCAGATCGTCCAGGGGCGTGGGTTCGACGTCTTCCTCTCGGCCGACGCGGATCGGCCGCGAGCGCTGGTAGACGACGGCAGGGCGACCGCTCCGACCGTCTACGCAACCGGTCGACTGGTGCTGGTCGTCAACCGAGGCGAACCCGGGGCACGCTGGTTGTCAGCGGACAAACGCGTGGCGCTGGCAAATCCCGAAACGGCACCCTACGGCCGTGCCGCGTTGGAAGCCATGCAGCGGCTCGGCGCCGACGCGAAACGGATCAACGGCCTGAACGTGGCGCAGGCATTCCATTTCGCGGCGAGCGGCGCGGCCGACGGTGCTTTTGTGGCGCTTGCCCAGGTCGTCGCCCAGGACATCCCCCCCGAACGGTACTGGCGGGTTCCGGAGCACCTGTACGCGCCCATCGAACAGGTCGGAGTGGTCGTCGCTGGCCGCAACGAGTCGGCTGCAAGAGCGTTCTTGGACTACCTTGCCAGTAGATCCGCTCGCGATCTGATCCGGCAAGCCGGTTACCGCTAGTGTCATTTGCCAGCGACATCGTGCAAGCGGCGTGGGTGACCGGGCTCTTGGCCTTGACCACCACGGCGATTCTGCTGGTCGCGTCGCCCCCCTTGTCCTGGTGGATTGCCCGCACGGGTTCCAGATGGCGGGCCCCGGTGGAGGCCCTTGTCGCGCTGCCGCTGGTGCTGCCGCCGACGGTGTTGGGCTTCTACCTGCTGCTCGCCATGGCGCCGAGCGGGCCCCTCGGCGCGATGGCGCAGGCTCTCGCGGGCGCGCCGCTTGCCTTCACCTTCGCCGGACTGGTGATCGGTTCGATCATCTATTCCCTGCCTTTCGTTACCGGACCCTTGGCATCGGCGTTTCGCACAACCGACGGCCACCTTCTGGAAGCGGCGGCGAGCCTAGGAGTCGCTCCGGCCGTCCGGTTTCTGCGCTTGGTACTCCCGATGCACCGCAAGGCCCTCGTCGCCGCCGGCGTCCTTGGATTCGCGCACACGGTCGGTGAATTCGGCATCGTGCTGATGATTGGCGGCAACATTCCGGGCGAGACACGGGTGTTGTCGATCGCGCTGTTCGACCGGGTCGAAATGCTGGACTACGCCGGGGCGCACGTAATCGCCGCCGCGCTGCTCGTGTTCTCGCTCGTCGTGTTGACGTTCACCTATCGCTGGCTGCGCCTTCCATGAGGCTCAAGGTAAAAGGCGAGCTGGTCCGGGACACCGGATTCCGGTTGCGGGCGGACCTCGACATGGATCTCGATGGTGTCGCGGCCTTGGTCGGCGCGTCCGGTTCCGGCAAGTCGACGCTGCTCCGCGTGGTCGCCGGGTTCGAGCCCGGCGCAACGGTGACCGTGGAGGTGGATGGGGAGACTTGGCAGGGCGCGTCCGCGAATCTCGCCTCCCACCGTCGCCCGGTCGGTACGGTGTTCCAGGAAGCCAGGTTGTTCCCGCACCTCGACGCGCGTGGCAATTTGACCTTCGCGGCGCATGCCAAGCGGTCCGGAGTACGTCTCGGATTCGATGAGGTCGTGGACTTCCTGGATTTGGAGCCCCTGCTTGGCCAATACCCCCGGGAACTCTCCGGCGGTCAGCGCCAACGCGTTGCGCTGGGACGGACGCTGCTGTCTCCGGCGAAGCTGTGGCTGTTCGACGAGCCGATGTCGGCCCTGGATTCGCCGTCTAGACGAGAAATCGCGCCTTATCTCACACGGCTGTGCCGTCGCCATGACGTACCCATCATCTACGTGTCCCACACCTTGCCCGAGGTGCTGACCATGGCCGACCAGGTCATGGTCGCAGTCGACGGCGCAGTGTCGCGGGTGGACTCGGTCGGGGAGTTCTCCACGTCGTTCACGACGCCTTCCCTAGGAGACGAAGCCGGCGCGGTGGTCAGCTGTCGGTTCAAGGCATTCGACCCACGCTATCGACTGTCTGAGCTGGCTTTTGGCCCGTCGTCGCTTTTCGTGCGCGGAGACCTATCCTCCGCAGGCCCGCGGATTCTGCTCCACATCCCGGCCCGCGACGTCAGTTTGGCGACGACCCCCATCGACCGCTTGAGCATCCTCAACCGCGTCGACGGCATCGTCGACGCGATCAAGGACCAGGGCGATTCGGCACTGGCGCGGGTGCGGTGTGGTGATCAGTTCCTGCTTGCCCGCGTTACGCGGCGGTCCGTTGACGAGTTGGGGCTCGTGGCGGGGATTGGCGTACAGGCGCTTATCAAGTCAGTGGCAGTGCGTACCAGCGCGCCCTGATACTCGAAAAACCCTCACCGCGGCTGTACGGCTAGCTGGTTCTCCACCAGGTTGGCGTACTGGCGGAGGAAATAGGGCGTGTGCTCCAGTGGGCAAGCATTCAGGTCGTCGAAGAATGCTTGGCGCCCGCGCGGGCTGGTATCGGTCAAGTCCGCAGCGGACCCGCAAAGGCGCGCCCGGGCGTAGCTATGCGTGGGATAGGCGACGAGGTTCGAGACGATCTCACCGTCGAGGTGGCGGGCCAGTTCGTCGGCGTCCCGGAAGTCCCCGGCAATGGGCGGCGAGAAGTGCAGGTGGATGCGTCCCTTGAAGCCGCGCATGCCCGCTTCGATGCTCTCGATGTCGTCCCCGGGTTGTTTCGAGTAGCGCCCGTCCTTGGCCGTGAAGTAGAGCTCGCGTGCCTTGCTGGGTGCGCACGGATCGATCTCGTAGGTGATTGAGACGGGAACGAGGCGTACACGGCGGAGCCAGTCCGTGACGGCTCGGGCGTCGTTGCGATACGCGAGTTGAAGCATCTTCAGCAGTGCGGGCTCGGTGCGGTCCATGCCGTCCTTGGATCGGCCCTCCCGTTGTGCGATCCACACGGACTCGCCGGCTTCAAGGGTCTTTCGCATGTAGGCCGACGTCTGCCGCATGGCCTTGAACTGTGCCTTGGCGCCGCTTACGCCGCGTGCAACCAGGAAAGCCTTGTTGACCCGCATCAGGTGGCTGAGAAAACCGGTGCCCAATAGATTGTCTCCAATGGCGACCTGGGTCGTAGCGTGCCCCCGCAGCCAGATGGCGTAGTTCAGCAGGGTCGGGTCCAAGGCGATGTCGCGGTGGTTGGATATGAACAGGTACGAGGAGTTCGGATCCAGGCCGTCCAATCCACTCACGGTCATTCCGTCGGAGGTTTGCTGCAGCAGCGCTTTCAGGTAGCCCGACATCAACTTCTGCAGATCCTCCACGGAGCGCAGCCGCAACGCCTTTCTGCGGATGAGCACGCGCAATACCGGATAGGCTAGGGCGCGCAGGCGCGTCGGTACACCCGGTGCCGCGAAACGCCCGGCGAAGGCGATGAAGGCGCGGTCGTTGCACAGCCGAGCGATCGCGGGACCAACCTCGTCGTCCTGGTACGGACGGATGTCGTCGAACGTATCCACGACGGCGAATAACCACGCAGTCCAATCCAACGGTTTGATTAGTAAAGACAAATCCGCGCGACTTCAAGCGATTTTCTTGTACTCTTTGCGGACACGGATGCAATGCACGGCCAGCCAGATGACACGCGCAGCAACACTCGTGGCGGCGCTCGGATTCTGCGACCCTTCCGCCTGCGAAGAGCCTTCTTTCCGCCCCATGACGCCGGTGTTGGCGCCGGGCAGGCACACCCTGGTGGTGGAGGCTCGCCTACCGGGCACGGACATCGTGCTCGAGACAGCCACGGGTTCCGTGGACCTGGACTGCCCAGACGTCGACACCTCTTGACGCGCCTAAGCGTTCACGGTCGACCAAAGCGTGCGCATGTCGATCGGGGATCCGATCTCGCACCATGAGACAATCAGGGCCATTGGCCGAACAGGCCAGGCTTGCAAACACCTGACGGGGTGCGCGAATGGGACTCGGAACCAAGCCCTTCACCCGCGGTCTGCACGACGTCGGCGACCACTGCTACGCGTGGGTCCAGCCGGACGGCGGGTGGGGCTGGAGCAACGCGGGATTGGTCGCCGACGGCGCCGAGAGTCTGCTGGTCGACACGCTGTTCGACTTAAGGCTCACCCGAGCGATGCTGGACGGCATGCGGGCTGCGGAGCCGAAAGCCGCCCGGGCGTTCGACAAGCTCGTGAACACCCACGCCAACGCCGATCATTGCAACGGCAACGAACTCGTGGCGGAGGCGGAGATCATCGCCTCGAGTGCCACCGCACGGGAACTCGCCGCCGAACCGCCGGACCGGTTGGCGGTCATCATGCGCCAGGCACCGAACATGGGCGAGACCGGCGAGTTCCTCATGTACTGCTTCAGCGACTTCGACTTCGAGGGCATCACCCCCACGTTGCCCACCACGACTTTCGACGGCGAGCACGAACTCCGCGTGGGGGACAAAGCGGTCGTCTTAAAGGAGGTCGGACCCTGTCATACGCAGGGCGACATCCTTGCCTACGTGCCTGGAGAGAAGCTCATCTACACCGGCGACATCCTGTTCATCGAGGGGCATCCGATCCTCTGGGTGGGGCCGGTCTCGAACTGGATCGCCGCCTGCGACTACACGCTCGGCCTGCCGGTCGCCGTGGTGGTTCCCGGTCACGGGCCGATTACCGACAAGCATGGCGTGCAGGCCGTGCGGGACTACCTGGTGTACATCCGGGACGAGGCGAGGGCCCGTTACGACGCGGGCTTGTCTGCCTACGATGCGGCCATGGACATCTCGCTCGCCGACTACGACTCCTGGGGCGATGCGGAACGCATCGCCGTCAACGTGGCGACGCTCTACCGCGAGTTCGGTGCCTCCTCCGGCCCGGTGAACCCGTTGGGTGCGTTCGAGGCCATGGCGAAGATTCGCAAGGCGCGGGGTCAGGCCTAGAGCCACGTGGTAGAGATCATGCAGTGGCTCGCAGGAACAAGCGGATTCAGCTACAAGGAGTGGAAGGGCGCTTTCTACCCCGAGGACATCGCGGCAGGCGACATGCTGGCCTTCTACGCGTCCAAGCTGCCGGCGGTGGAGATCAACAACACGTTCTATCGGATGCCGAGACGGAGCGTGTTGGCCACGTGGCGAGACGCCGTGCCGACCGACTTTCGGTTCTCGATCAAGGCGTCGCGGCGGATCACCCACCAGTCGAGGTTGAAGGACTGCGAGGAAGCCGTGGATTATCTGGCGACGGGACTCGAGACGTTAGAGCACAAACTCGGGTGCGTGCTGTTCCAGTTGCCGCCGTACCTTCAGAAGGACGACGAGCGGCTGGACGCGTTCCTGTCGATCTGGCCGAAGGCGTTCCCGGTCGCCATGGAGTTCCGCCACGACTCTTGGTTCGACGACGAGACGGCTGAGACCCTCAAACGGCATGGCGCGGCGATCTGCATATCGGAAGACGGCGAACTGCCCATGCCCGGGTTCGTCGCGACAACGGGTTGGGTCTATCTGCGACTTCGCAAGCCGGACTACGGCGATGCGGCGCTTGGCAGCTGGGTCGAACGCGCGACTGCGGCCGGGGCTTCGCGCGGCTTCGCGTTCTTCAAGCACGAAGACGAAGGCGCAGGACCCAGACTAGCTAGCCGATTCCTCGATCTGGTCGGCCCGTGACCTAGCCCCGAAGCCGTCGAGAAGGGATTCCCGTAGGGCGGGGTTTGTCCCCGCCGCGCTGGGATTGTCGCTGCCGCGGGAACGGGACGGGACAAGCCCGTCCCCTACGGTCCGTGTTCCCTACGCGTCCGCGCCGCGTCTTACCGGCGGAAGCTCAGGTATTCCTCGTTCACGCAGTTCACCAAGCGCCCGCCGCGCAGGTAGCGCGCCGCGGTGCGGGCGGCGAACGCCCGGATGTCGCGCACGCTCTCCGGCGTGAAGAAGGCCGAGTGCGGCGTGATCACGAGGCGATGCTTGATCCAGTCCTCGTTGCGGTGCCAGGCGGCGATCAACGGCGCGTTGAGGTTGGCAGGCTCGTCGGGCAGCACGTCCAGGCCGGCTGCGAGCACGATCCCGTCCTTCATGGCATCGTGTAGCGCGTCGAGATCGATCAACGGCCCACGGGCCGTGTTGATGATGATCGTGCCTTGCTTCGCAGCCGCGAGGGCATCGGCGTCGATGAGGTGGTGGGTCTCGTCGTTCAAGGGCGTATGGACGCTGACGATATCGCTTGTGCGCATCAACTCGTGCAATGTATCGACCCGGCGCACCCCCAAGGCGAGTTCCAGTCCGCTCGGCTGGTAGGGGTCGTAGAACACGCAGTCCATGTCGAACGCCTGGGCCCGGCGCAAGGCGGTGGTGCCGATCCGTCCGAGACCGATGACGCCGAAGGTACAGTCGGCCAGGCGTCGACCGAACGGGTTCAGCGCCGGGCGCCAGTTCTTGATGGGCTCTTCCCGGAGACACTCGTCGTGGAAGGCGATGCTCTTGGTCAACGTCATCATCAGGGCGATGGCGTGGTCGGCGACCTCGCGGGTGCCGTAGTCGGGCACGTTGCAGACCGGGATGCCGTGCCTGCCGAACGCCTCCACGTTCACGTCGTCGAACCCCACCGCCATCTTCACCACGATGCGGCACTTGTCGAGCATGGGGAGGAACCGGTCGGGCACAGCGCCGCCGACGATCCCGTCGCAGTTGCGCCACTGCTCCTCGGTGACCTGGTCGTAGCCGTGGCAGAACTCAGTAGTGATCCCTTCGCCCACCGCCTCTTGGTCGACCGAGTTGTCACGGCCCGTACGCGGCCACAGTATCCGGATGCTCATGCTTCTCCCCGTGGTTGTGAGCGCGTGCGGCAGTTCACGCGCGAAAACTCACCGAGTGTACTGGAATCGTTCCCGTTGCCGATGCGCGTCGATTGAACGATGCTGTTCCAGGTCAGATTTTCATTCGTCCGGACCATGTCGAGAACAGACCCCATTGCGCTCCGAGGCGCCCCCGGTTCCCCCTACACCCGCAAGATGCTCGCCGTGCTGCGCTTCAGACGCATCCCGTACCGGTTCTTGGTGGGACTCTGGGCGAGAGACGATGGCTTGCCGAGACCAAAGGTGGACCTGCTGCCCACGTTCTACTTCGACTCGGACGAAGGAGTCGAGGCGGTCGTGGATTCGACGCCGATCATCCGGCGCCTGGAGAACGAGTACCTCGGCCGCTCGGTAATCCCGGACGACGCGGCACTGGCATTCATCGATTATCTCGTCGAGGACTACGCCGACGAATGGCTAACCAAGGCGATGTTCCACTACCGTTGGCAGTACGAGGCGGACGTTGCGCTGGCGGGTGAGATCCTGCCCCGGTGGCGCGATCTGACGGCGAGCGCCAGCGAGATCGCACCTCGAGCAGATGCCGTCAGGGAGCGGCAGATCGGGCGGCTCTATGTGGTAGGCAGCAACGAGGTGACGGCAAGCGTCATCGAGGAGAGCTACCGTCGTTTCCTGGGCCTCCTCGACGATCACATTGGCAACGGACCGTTTCTGTTCGGTGGACGTCCGTCGGCCGCCGACTTCGGCCTCTTCGGGCAGTTGACCCAACTCGCGACTTTCGACCCGACGCCGCGCAACCTCACCGCGGAGATCGCGCCTCGGGTCCTGGCCTGGGTGCAGTCGGTCGAGGATCTCTCGGGTCTTGAACCCCACGAGGAGGACTGGGTTGAGCGTGGCGAGGCGCCGGAGACGTTGCGAGCCCTCTTGGTCGAAGTGGGGCGAACCTACGTTCCGGTGATGCTGGCCAACGCGCACGCTATCGACGCGCGTGCGGATCAAGTGGCAGCGGAAGTGGATGGCGAGCCCTGGACTCAACGTCCGTTCCCGTACCAGGCGAAGTGCCTGCAATGGGTACGGCAAGAATACGCGCGACTCGACGGGACTGATCGCGGCTACGTGGACAACATCTTGGCCGGTACCGGCTGCGAAGCGTTGTTCTGACCGTCGGCATGTAGTGCGACTTCTGCCGAGCACACGTCGACGATGTCGCGCGCAGAATCTAGTGCTTGCTGCGAAATGGCTTCCCGGGAACCGCTGGCAGGGGGGCGTTTGCTCCCATCGCCGAGTTGAGAACATCGCCCTTTTCAGATCGCGGCCGAGTTGCGTTTCCCACCCTTCGCCCACCGCGCCTCGGTTGATCTTGGGGAC
>VXYL01000053.1 GCA_009846005.1 Gammaproteobacteria bacterium
GGCGCGGACGTGGCTGCTGGAGACGGGCTGGCGGCGGATCGGGCTCGTCGATCCGACGGAGGTGCCGGGGGTTCGCAAGCGACGCCGGCCGAGCGTTTTGGGGTAGGGTTAGTCGGTGCCGGCGCGGTGAGAGCCGATGGCTCGGCGCGGCCTCAGGCCGTCAGCGGAAAGCAAGAGAGTTCGGCGTCGCCTTGTTCTAGCCTGAGCTTCCAGCCGCATCGGTCCCAATCGCCGAGCACGATGCGCCGTCGACCGCCGTCAACCGTGTGGACTCCCGGCCGGTGCGTGTGGCCGTGGATCATTAGCGAGGCGTCGGCTTCGTGCAAGGCGTGCTGGATGCTGCCTGGCGTCACGTCCATGATGTTGGCGGCCTTGTTCTCGTTGGCCGCGGCGCTCCTGGCGCGGAGCGACGCCGCCAGTGCGCGACGCTCTTCGAGGCTTGAGGCAAGCACGCCGGACTGCCAGGTGGTTGATCGGAATAGTGCGCGCATGCGCTGGTACTCGGCGTCACCCGTGCAGTAGGCGTCGCCGTGGGCGAGCAGCACGCGTTCGTTGTCGACCTCAACGACGCTTGGGTCGTCGATCAGCGTGGCGCCGGTGTCCGCAGCGAACACGGGGCCGATGAGAAAGTCCCGGTTGCCATGCATGACGTATAGCTCGCAGCGACGGGACGCAGCCGCTAGCGTCTCGCGCACGGATGCCGCCACCGGCCCGTCGTCATCGTCGCCGACCCAGACTTCAACGAGGTCGCCGAGGATGAACAACGCATCGACGGTCGCGGCTTCGGTCTCGATGAGGCGCTGCAGCCCGGCAAGAACGGCGGGCCGTGTTTCGTCGATGTGCAGGTCGGAGATGAAGAGCGCACTCATTGGCGCGTTCGCTCATCATCGGCGAGTTCGGCGGCGTAGAGCGTGTTGTCGAGCAGGGAAGCCCGGGTCATCGGTCCCACGCCGCCGGGTACCGGCGTGATCCACCCGGCGTGGGGCGCAACTTCGTCGAAACGGACATCGCCGCGCACCTTGCCGTCGGCCTGGGCAACGATGCCGACATCGATGACGATGGCGCCCGGCTTGATCCAATCGGCGGCGATGAGGCCGGCCTTGCCCGTTGCGGAAACCACGATGTCGGCTTGCGCGACGTGTTCGCGGGTGGCGCGAGAGAACCGGTGCACGGTCGTGACGGTACAGCCTGCCAGCAGCAGTTCGAGGCCCATGGGACGGCCGACGTGATTCGACGCACCGACGACGGTGGCGTGCATGCCGCGCAACGTCACGCCGGTGTGGGCAAGGAGCGACATGACGGCCCGGGACGTGCACGGACGGATCGCCGGCTCGCGCAGTACGAGCCGTCCCATGTTGTTCGGGTGGACGCCGTCCACGTCCTTGTTGGGCAGGACGCGTTCCGTGACATGCACCGGATCGATGTGGCCGGGGAGCGGCAACTGCACGAGGATGCCGTTGAAATCCGGATCGGCATTGAGTGCGTCGATCCGGGATACGAGCTCCGCCTCCGATGTCTGCGTGGGCAAATGCCAAACCTCCACGTTGAAGCCGACCTCATGACAGTCCTTGCGCTTGAGGCGGACGTAGATCTCGGAACCCCGGTCGTCCCCCACCAGAATGACGGCGAGACCAGGCCGCGTTAGGCCGTTCGCCAACCGGTGGCGCACGCGCTCGGCAATGCCTTGTCGCAACTCGCGCGCGATGGCGTTGCCATCTAGGATTTTCGCGGCCACAGCGACCTCCGGCGGGCGGGGCGCGTATTGTATGTCAGTGTCGGCGCGCCATCGCGACGGTGTGCGGTCGTGCGCGTGCTGGCCGCAGCAGGATCGGCGGTCAGTCCGCCGGGTTTGCGCTCGCCGGGACGGCGCCAAGTTCAACGGGCACCGGGCGCAGGTCGTATTCATCCTTCGGCGATTGGCTGACCGCGGGCAGGTCGAAGTAGAACAGGCTCCCCTTACCCAGTTCGCTCTCGACGCCGAGTTCGGTGCCGTGGCGGCGCAGAATGTGTTTGACGATGGCCAACCCCAACCCCGTGCCCCCATGCGCGCGGCTGTTGGCGACGTCGACCCGGAAGAACCGTTCGGTGAGGCGAGAGATCAGCTCCCGGGGGATGCCGCGACCGTGATCTTCCACCTCGAAGCGCGCGCCCGTCAGGAAGCGATGCCAACGCACCGATACGTCGCCGCCGTCCGGACTGTACTGGATGGCGTTCGTGACCAGATTCATGAACGCGCTGTGCAGTTCGGCGGGTACGCCGCGCACCACGACACCGGGTTGCGCGTCGAGCAGGATGCGGTGCTTGTTACTTGCGAGCTGCCGTGCCTGGTTGACCACGGAGGTCAGCATCGCGGGTACGTTGACCAATTCGACGTCGTCCGCCTTCGGCGACGGCGAGGACTCGAGCCGGGTAAGGGTCAAAAGGTCGTCCACCAACGCTTTCATGCGTTGCGCGGGGGCGTTCAGTTTCGCGAGCAACGCGCGCAGCGTGTCGCGGTCGATGTCGTCCTCTTCGAGGGTTTCGAGATAGCCCATGACCACGGTCAGCGGCGTGCGGAGTTCGTGGGAAACGTTGGCGATGAAGTCCTGGCGCATCGTCAGCAACCGGTTGAGTATGGTCACATCGCGGATGAGGACGATGGAGCGGTCCGCGTCGACGCGCAGGTGGCGAAGTTCGAGCCGGCGCGACTCGTCCGTGGGAGACACCATCTCGACGATCCCGCCTTCGACTTCGTCCTCCAACAACGCGCCGATGGACGGGTCCCGGGCAAGCGATGTCAGATTGCGCCGACGATCCCGCGGCGAGAACCCGAGCAGGTGGCTGGCCGTCTGGTTGGCGAGCTCGATGACGCCGTTGCGCTGCAGCACGATCCAGCCATCCGGGATGGTGTCGAGCGTTCGCTGCAGCCAGCGCAACTCCTCCACGAGCCGCCGGGCCCGGCCACGCGCGCGCGACAGGGAGAACGTCAAGCGTCCGACCAGGGATTGCCACGAGGACGACCACTGTCTTGGCCGGCTCAACGGCGCCCGCGACCAGCGTTGAAAGGAGCGGAACTCCATGGCGCCGAACGCGATCCAGAGGGCAAGCGCTGCGGCGACGCCCCATCCGACGCTGCCCGAGAGCAGTCCAATGACAACGCCGCCGCCGACACACGTGGCGGGACGCACGAGATCGATGGGGCTGATTGTCACCTTCGGCTCTCGGCAGTCCTCGGCGAATCCGGGCGCGAACGAAATTCCAAACCGGCGTCAGGTAACTGGCGCTGGCTGCGACGACAGGCGGTAGCCGATCCCGCGGACGGTCTCGACGGCCTTGTCCATGCCGAAGGGCATGAGCGCCTTGCGCAGGCGCAGCACGTGCACGTCGACGGTTCGTTCCTCGACATAGACGCTCCGTCCCCACACTTGGTCGAGCAACTGGGTACGGTAAAAGGCCCGGTTGGGGTTGCGCATCAGCAGTTCGAGCAGGCGAAACTCGGTGGGGCCAACGTGGACGTGATCGCCGTTGACGCTGACTTTGTGGCCGCGGGTGTCGAGGGTCAATTGACCGACCGTGATCACGCCGTCCTCAGGGGTGCCCGTGCGGCGCAGCAGCGCCTTGATGCGTGCGATGAGCTCCTTCGGGGAGAACGGCTTCGTGATGTAGTCGTCGATTCCGGCGTCGAAGCTCTTGAGCTTGTCGGATTCCTCGCCACGAGCCGTGAGCATCACCAACGGGAGGTCGCTCGTTAGCGAATCGCGGCGCAACTTGCGGGCCAGATCGATGCCGCTCATGCCCGGCAGCATCCAATCGATGATCACGATGTTTGGCAGCGGTCCGTCGAGAACATCCAGGGCTTCCTCGGCGGTTTCGGCCGGGATGACCTTGAAGCCACCCCGTTCCAGCGAGAAGGTGAGCATTTCCCGGATGTCGGTCTCGTCTTCGACGAGCAGCACGCAGTTCGAAGCCATTCCCTCGGCACCGCCACCTGACGATTAGGCGGATGTGAAACTATCGGTGCAATATGACAATTTGATGATTATGCCACCGCCGCATTACCCTTCGCACCCGGCTGCGAAGGCAGCGGTCGACAGTCAACGCCGTAGCGTTGGCGAGGTGTTGAAAACAGGGGGATCAATGGGGCAGAGACAACTACGCGCGGCCGACGGCCATACGTTCGGACTTTACGAGGCGGTGCCCGACGAGCCGCGAGGCGGCGTCGTGGTCATCCAGGAGATCTTCGGTGTCAATGCCCACATCCGCGAGGTCGCCGACGGCTACGCCGCAGAAGGTTACGCAGCGCTCGCGCCCGCGCTGTTCGACCGGGTTGAACGGGACGTCGAGCTGGGCTACGACGCGGCGGGCATGAGCCGGGGCAGAGAGCTTGCGTTCGCAGGTCTATCCCGCGATGACGCGCTGCGCGACCTCCAGGCGGCTGTGGAGGAAGCCGGAAAGTACGGCAGGGTCGGGGTCGTGGGGTACTGCTACGGCGGATTGATGACGTGGCTTGTGGCGTGCCAGCTAGTGGGCATCGCGTGCGCTTCGGCCTACTACGGGGGCGGCATCGCGAACGAACTGGCGCAGACGCCGACCTGCCCCCTGATCATGCACTTCGGCGAACTCGACGCCCATATCCCGTTGACCGATGTGGAGCGAATTCGTGAAGCGCTGCCCGGCACGCAGGTACACGTATATCCTGCGGACCACGGCTTCAACTGCGACCATCGGGCAAGCTACCACGCCGCGTCGGCGGAGACGGCTCGGACACGCACGCTGGCGTTGTTCGGGGAGCACGTCGGCTGAGGTCCACACCTGCCGCGGCGGTCGCGGGCGGAGCTCTCCGCGAGGTCATATCCTGTGTTGACATATGGGAGTTGTTTGTTGATGCTTCGGCCACTGAATGAGGGGTGGGGTGTACCCGTTCGTTCCGTGTCGCATGGATTCGCAATGCGTCCGGGCTAAGGGTCGGCTCACCTCGCGGGTCGCTGAAACGGTACATAAACAAAGCAATCGTGCAGCGGGCAGTCCGCGAAGGAGCCGGAATGATTGGAACCTCACTCAACCGCCGCGCTTTGGTTCGACTCAGGGACCGTGTTTCGGGATCCGTCGGGTTCCGGCTAGGCTAATCAAAGAAGGGCTTATGCACTTCGAGCACTTAGGGAAGGTTTGATGAAAAACTGCTCATTGAAGGGGCAACCCGGTCTTAGGACAGCCGTTCTGGCGACCGTACTGGGGCTGCTTGCGGCCAGTGCGGGGGCGACCACGCTGGCGGACATCTACGCCGCCGCCGAGCGGATCAACCAGCAGGCGAAGGAGTCCCAGGCGAAGGTGGACGAGCTCACATCGGAAACCCGGGATCTCTACCAGGACTACAAGATCGTCCTGCAGGAGAACGAGGGCTTGCGGATCTTCAACCGGCAGCTGGAACGCCAGGTCGCCACCCAAGAGGCGCAGATTGCCGAGATCACGGAGAACATGGGCAAGGTCTCCGACATCCAGCGCCAGGTCGTGCCGTTGATGGACCGGATGGTGATCGGACTCGAGCAGTTGATCGACAACGACATGCCCTTCTATATGACTGAGCGGCGGGACCGACTCGAGCATCTACGCGATGTTCTGGACAACCCGGACGTCGCGGTATCGGAACAGTTCGCCGCGGTGCTCAATGCCTACCAGATCGAGAACGATCTCGGGCGCACGATGACCGCCTACACCGACGAGATCGAAGTGGGCGGTTCGCATCGGGTCGTCGAGGTTCTGCATGTCGGGCGAGTGGCCTTGATGTACCAGACGACCGACGGCGAGGAAACCGGGTTCTACAACAAGCAGGAACGTCGTTGGCAGCAGCTCGACGACAGTTTCCAGGCCGCGGTGCGCACCGGATTGCGCATGGCGAAGAAGCAGGCTGGACAGAACCTGCTGCCGGTACCGATCCTGGTGGAGGGCTAAGCCATGAGACAGATCAGCCGAACACTTCGACTCGTCTTTCCCGCCGTTTTCGCGCTGGCCGTGGTGCCGGGCCATGCCCAGGAGGAAGGCGAGGTCATCGGCGGCGAACTCGAGATCGTCGAAGCGAACACTCTCGACGAGTTGCTCAAGAACGTCGAGGATCGCCGCGTGGTCGAGAACGCCGAAAACGTCCGGCGCGAGCAGGAGTTCAGGGCCCGGCGCGACCAACAGTCGAAGATGCTTGACGACGCCCGGGCCGAGAAACGCCGCTTAGAACGCCGCGGCGATCAACTCCAGGCTCGGTACGACGAAAACGAGATCCGCATCGGCACGCTGCAGGATCAGTACAACGAACGCCTCGGCAAGCTGCGCGAGCTGTTCGGCGTGCTGCAGCAGGTGGCAGGCGATACGCGGAGCCGTTTCGACGAGTCCATAATCAGCGCCCAATACCCGAACCGGGGCGAGTGGCTCAGCGACTTTGCCCAGAGAATGGGCCAGGCGACCCAGCTTGCGACCATCGACGAGATGGAGGAACTGTGGGAGGCCCTACTGCGCGAGGCGGTGGAGTCCGGGAAGGTCACGCGCTTCACGGCCGAGGTGGATCGCCTCGACGGCAGCCGGGAAGATACCGAGGTGATGCGCGTCGGTGCGTTCGCCGTCATCGACGAGACCGGGTATGTCAACTACGACTTGGACCTGGACCGGATGGTCGAGCTCGGACGACAGCCCGAAGCGCAGTTCAAGAATACGGCGGACGCGCTGTTCGAGGCCGAGCCCGGGGATCTCGTGTCGTTTGCGGTAGACCCGACGCGGGGCAGCCTGACCCGGTTGCTGATTCAGAAGGCGACCTTCGGCGAGATGGTCGGGACCCCGTTCGGCGGCATCGCGGACGGGCACTGCTACCTGCCGTTCTGCGACGGCCAGGGTGACTACCCGGGATCGATAATCATCCTTGTCGGCATCATCGGCGTGTTGTTGGCCATCGAACGGCTCATCACGCTGACCCTCGTCGGCCGGAAGGTGAACCAGCAACGCAATCAGCCGGAAGCGCCCAGCGAGGACAACCCCCTCGGCCGGGTCATCAAGGTCTACGACGACAACCGCGATGTGGATACCGAGACGTTGGAACTGAAACTCGGGGAAGGAATCCTCGCGGAGATGCCGGCGCTGACCAGGAATATCGCCATCATCCAGGTCATCTCCATCGTCGCACCGCTCATGGGACTGCTCGGAACGGTGATTGGGATGATCGAGACGTTCCAGTCGATCACGCTGTTCGGCGCCGGCGATCCCAAGACCATGGCTAGCGGTATCTCGACGGCATTGATGACCACCGTGCTCGGCCTGTGCGTGGCGATTCCCACGACGCTGCTGCACGCGATCGTCAATCAGAGGAGCCGGTCGATCATCCACATCCTGGACGAACAATCCGCCGGCATCGTCGCCCAGCACGCCGAGGAATCGGGTCAACCGGTGACCGAGACGGAATAACGCGGCGATGTTCTACGACGCGTACATCGGGTTGTCGGCGTTCTTCGCCCAGGGCGGGGACGTCCTCTATCTCATCGCGCTGACG
>VXYL01000092.1:0-6090 GCA_009846005.1 Gammaproteobacteria bacterium
ATACAAGGCGGATACGCCGCAGAGCGCCGCCCAGATCATGGAGCAGGCCACCAACGTCGTGATCATCCCGGGCTACGGCATGGCGGTGGCGCAGGCGCAGCACCGCGTGCGCGAACTCTACGACCACCTGAAGAAACGGGGCATCACGGTCCACTTCGCGATTCATCCCGTGGCGGGACGAATGCCCGGACACATGAACGTTTTGCTGGCGGAGGCCGACGTGCCGTATACCGATCTCGTCGAAATGGACGACGTCAACCGCGACATGCCGCAGTGCGATGTCGCGCTTGTGATCGGCGCCAACGACGTCGTCAATCCGGCCGCAAAGGAGGACGAGTCCAGCCCGATCTACGGAATGCCCATCATCGAAGCGAGCAAGGCGCGGACAATCTTCGCGATCAAGCGGTCAAAGAACCCCGGCTTCGCCGGCATAGACAACGCCCTCTATTTCGACGACAAGACGTGGATGCTGTTCGGCGATGCCAAACACGTTGTCGGCGAACTCATCAAGGAACTCGCCGGGGAGTCCGCGATCCACTGACGCGGTTCACGGCATCTTGCAGGGGCTGATCCCGGTTTGCCTAGACCAATCCGCAACCCGTTGAATCGTATGGTGAAAACGGACGAGCAACCCTGACGCGCCCGCATCGCACGCATCGAGTTCCTGAAGACCGGGACGCGACAAGCCCGTCCCCTACGGGGTTCGATGCGCACCGGGCGTGACTCAAGGGTTTGCTTGAACCAGCGCGTGAGGTGGGACTGCGACGAAAACCACGTACGCGACGTTGAATCGTTCAAGGGGAATGCGCAGCCGCCCACGTAGACCGCGTCGGTCGTGGCCCGCCCAGCAGAGCCGTGCGCGTCCCCATCGTGGAATCGCCCAGGAGATTCACTAAAAACACACGAAACTAACCCGTGGGAGCACACAAATACAACAGAAGAGTTGGTATTGTGACTCCTCCCAGACGGCGCGGATCCATCATAGGGTCGAATTGGTGCCTTCGGCAGTAACTCACGTTCAGAGGTCTCCATCGCCGGTCGCCACCACGCCGCGTGCGGCTCGTAGTGTCCGCATGCTGCTGCTGGCATGCATCTCGCTAGCGGTTGGCACGGCGGTCGGTGCGGAGGAAGAATTCCTGACGGTCCCGACGGAGACCTTCCGGGCGCAGGCCGCAAGGGCGGACGATTCCGAAGGGTTCGTGGAGCGCGAACCCCTAGCGTCGCAGCTCGTCTTTCAGCTGCCCCCGCCGACGATGACCGAGCGGAACGTGGCAGGCGACCCGGGCGGTGCGAGCGACGAGGAGGGGCCGAGATCGCCGGTGCCGCGCGTGGGCTTCGGCCGCGACATCGCAAAGCAAGCCGGCACCAGTCTGAACATCGCCGAGCTGAGCTGGGTCGCCACCCAGGACGGCGGACTCGCGGCGGCCCTGGGGGTGGTGTCCCCCGAGGCGCAGGCGCTGCGGGTGCGGCTCGCGATCAAGGGGGCTCCACGCGGTCTCGAGGTGCGCGTCTACGACGGGGCGGGCACGGCCGAGACGGTGGTGTCCGTACCGCGCCACCAACTGCCGGCGGCGGAAGGGGGCTCCGCCGAGCTGTGGACGCCGACCGTGCCGGGTGACGCCGTGACCGTGGAGCTGTACCTGCCGCCCGGCACGGAGCCGGGAGGTCTGACGGTGTCGATCCCCCGGCTGTCGCACTTCGATGCCCACCCGCAGGCTCGTTCTGCTGGCGGTTGCACGCACACGGACGTCGCCTGCCGTGCCGACGAGGTCTCGGACGCGACCCGGCGCTCTGTGGCCAAGTACCTGGTCACGGACTCGTCCGGCGATACTGGCGTGTGCACCGGGCAACTCCTTAACGACGCCGACGCGGAGACGCAAATTCCCTACTTCCTGACGGCACGACACTGCGTGGAGAACCAGGAGCAGGCGTCGTCGATGGAGTTCCACTGGTTCTACGAGCGCGACACCTGCGGCGGTCCAGCGCCGGGAGCGGCAACGCGCCAGACCGGCGGCGCGAGAGTACTGGCTTTCGCCGGCCTCTCGCACCCGGATACCGGCGTCGACCACCTGCTGGTCCGTCTGATCAGCGACCCGCCGTCCGGTGCGGCGCTGGCCGGCTGGACGACTGCGGGCACGGCCCCGGGCGACACGGCCGTCGGCGTCTCCCACCCAGCCGGCCTCCTGAAGACGCTCGTGCGCCAGTCGATTGGCGGTTTCACCGGATTCGACCAGAACGGTAGCTCGCACATCCTCACCACCCCAGACGTCAACCTGGAGGGCGGGAGCAGCGGTTCGGGGCTCTGGAAGCGCATCGATGGCGGCGACTACCTGGTCGGCGTTCTCACAGGCGTGTCGGACGACGCTTGCCACGGCGCTAAGAACTACTACGGTCGCTTCGACAGGTTCTACCCGAAGGTCAGCCGCTGGCTCGGCGTGCCCGCGAGCGTCGCCGATAGTGAATACTACCCGCTTTCGCGCCTCACCCTGGTCGACGCCGCCACGCGCGCGGAGGTGGCGGACCTCACCGCAGGCGATGCCGTGGTGGATCTGGCCGCGACCGCGGTGCGGTCCTTCGACATCGTTGCGGAGATCACTTGGAAGACTCATAGGGTGGCGCTGACGCTGACCGGCCCGCGGCCGGCGGCGCACGCAAGCGGCGTCCGCCCCTACACGCTGTTCGGCCCGGGTGGCGGCAGCGGACTGGTGGCGGGTGACTATAGGGTTAGCGTCGTGGCCCACAAGGCCGGCGCGACCGACACGCCGGCGCTGGAGACGGAGGTGCCGTTCGAGGTGACGGGCGACGCCGGTGACGACCTAGCGGTGGCGGGGCTCGCGCTGGTCGTCGGCACCGCGCCGCGCATCATCGAACTGGCCGATGGCGCCAACGTGACGGTGTACGAAGGCGAAGCGGTCGCGGTTCGGGCGCGCACGTCGGGCGGCGGCGACGTGGGCAGCGTGGGGTTCGCGCTGTCGGGGGCCGGCACGCACGAGGCCACGGCGAACGACGCGCCGTTCGCGGCGCCGGTATCGCTGGCAGCAGGCACGTACCGGATCGCGGCGACGCCCTACGCGGCGGCAGACGGCGGCGGTGACGCCGGAACGGCGCTCGCGGTGACCGGGGTGACGGTCACGGTGGCGCCCGGGCCCGTGACGGGCTTCACGTTGGTGGATGCGGCCGGCGGTTTGCCGGACGCCGACATGGGAGCGATCATCGAGGGCGACACCATCGATCTCACGCAGTCCGACGGCTGGGCGAGCGTGCGCGCGGACCTAGCGGCGTCGGCCGCCGTCACGTCCGTGGACCTCGCTCTCGACGGTCCGCGCAAGGTCGTGCGGACGGTGTCGGGCGGCGGGGTGGTGTCGCTGTTCGGCGAAGCGGGCGGCGACTACGCGGCCGGTGAGTTCCCCGAGGGCGCGTACACGCTGACAGCGACGCCCTACGCGGGTCCCGCGCCACGGGACGTGCTGCCCGAGGCGCGTGTGGCGTTCACCGTCACGGGAGGTTTTGAGGGGGTCGTGGCTGGTTTCACGTTAATCGAGGCCGGAGGGGCGCCGCCAGATCCCGACTTCGCGGCGATCACCGACGGCGCGACGCTGAGCCTGCGCGGGATGGCGAACAAGCGGGTGAGCATTCGTGCCGAGCTAGCGTATCCTCAGGCCGCGCGTAGCGTTCGGTTCAAGCTGCGCGGCCCGGTCGCGGTGACGCGCACCGACAACGAAGCGCCCTACCTGCTATTCGGCGAAACCGGCGACGACATTCACGGCGGTATGCTGCCGGACGGCACGTACACGCTGACGGCGCAGCCGTTCCCGGCGCACAGCGGCTCTGGCGAGATGCCGCCGCGCACGGTGACGTTCACGATCGCCGACAGCGGCTGGCAACAGACGCGCGTGTCGGGATTCACGCTGATCGACGCGCAGGACGGGCCGCCGGATCCCGCAGTCGGCCCGATCGGCCAGGACGCGACGATCTACTGGCCGCGCGACGCGGGCGAGCACAGCATTCGCGCGGACCTTTCGAACCTCGACGGCATCGGCAGCGTGCGGCTGCGGTTGTCGGGTCCGGATATGAACGTTTCCCGGGACGAAGACAACGACGGCTCGCCGTTCACGGTGTTCGGCGATGACCACCGCAACGGGGACATCCGGGGCCGGCGGCTCCCCTTGGGCCACTACTACATCGAGGCGACGCCGTTCTCCGGGCAAGACGGCGCTGGCTCTGAGGGGGTACCCCAGACGGCATCGTTCACCCTGGCGGCACCCGACTTGAGCGTGGCCCCGCTAACAGGCTTTTCGCTGGTCGACGCCGGCGTGACGCCGGAGGCGGTCGTGGGCACCATCGAGTCCGACGCGACGGTGAACCTTGCGACGCTCACCAGCGGCGCTGCCGACATCCGCGCCGGGATCGCGGCCGAGCGACCGGACGTGGGGAGCGTGGTGTTCGAGCTGCGCGGCCCACGCGGCGTCACGCGCACCGCAAGCAGTAGGCCGTTCTCGCTGTTCGGCGGCGGAGGCAGCGCACTGCCCAACGGCGTCTACACGCTGACGGCGACGGCCCACGACGCGCGGGATGGGAGCGGGGACGCGCTCGGCAACGCGTCCGTCACCTTTACGGTGAGCGGCGGCTACGAGGCCGGGACGGCGCCAGTGACCGGGTTCACGCTGGTGGACGCACGGCACGGTTTGCCGGATCCGGACCTAGGCCCGCTCGCAGATGGCACGAAGGTGGACCTGTCGGGTACCGGGGGTCTGGCGAACGTCCGCGCCGAGCTGGCGCTGCGGCGGGCGGACGTGGGGGGCGTCGTGCTGACGCTCAAGGGTCCGCGTCCGGCGGATCGCATCGCGTCGGCGCGGGTGCCGGTGAGCCTGTTCGGGGACAGCGGCGGCGACTACGTGGTGGGCACGTTCCCAGCCGGCGACTACACGCTGACGGCGCGGCCTGCGGTCAGCGCGCAGACCCACGGGTTTGACGCCGGTGCGACCGGGTGGACGGTGCGCGGCGGCGAATGGCGGGCAACGGGCGGCATCATCGAGGCCATCGAGGAGGCCGACCTCGGCTCCCGCGAAGGCAAGGCGCTGCTGGACGGTTTCGAGGCTGCGGACCTGGTGCTCGAGGCGGACGTCCGGGTGGCGCCGGGCGGGAGCGCCGGCGTCGTGTTCCGCGCTCGGGACGTGCTCGACCTCCCCAACCGGTTCCGCGGCTATTACGCCGGTGTGGACGTCACCGAGTCGCAGGCGGTCGTCGGCAGGATGGACGACGGCGTCTGGCATCAACTGGCGACGCAGGACATGGACGCCGAGGGGCCATGGTACCGGCTGAAGGTGGCGGCGACGGGTCCGCGCATCGAGGTATTCGTCGACAGCGCACCGGTGCTGGATGTCGAAGACGCGACCTACGCGAGCGGAGCCGTGGGCCTGCGGACCGGGGGCCTGAACGCAGCATGGGACGACGTCGCGGTGGCAAGGCTCGACGACCCGGACGGGCTCTTGCCGGAGACGGCGGTCACGTTCACGGTGACGTCCGCAGTGCCGGAGATCGGCATCGCGGCAGACGGCGCGGCGACCGAAGGCGGCACCGCGACGTATAGGGTAACCGCCACGCCCGCGCCAATCGAAGAGATCGTCGTCAACGTGTCGGTGACGCAGGGCGCGGGGGACAACTACCTGCCGGCAGCGCCGCCGGACTCGGTGGCGATCGCGGCCGACGCCACGCAAGCGACGCTCTCGGTGGCGTTGCCGGACGACGGGAATGACGAACTGGACGGCATCCTGACCGCGACCCTGACGGACGGCACGGGCTACGCGGTGTCCGAGACCGCCCCCAGCGCGAACCTGGCGGTGCGCGACGACGACGTGCCGGTGGTGGCGATCGCATCGCGCGGTCTGATTGTTACTGAGGGCGGCACTGCGGTGTTCGAGCTCTGGGCGGAGCCGGTGCCGGCGGCGAAGCTGGAGGTGTCGGTGTCGGTGACCCAGGGACCGAACGACGACTACCTGCCGGACACCCTACCGACATCCGTGACGTTCGCGGCCCGCGCCCGGGATGCGACGCTCTCGGTGGCCCTGCCGGACGACGCCGTGGACGAAC
>VXYL01000092.1:6190-7353 GCA_009846005.1 Gammaproteobacteria bacterium
CGCGCCCGGGATGCGACGCTCTCGGTGGCCCTGCCGGACGACGCCGTGGACGAACGGAAGGGCATCCTGACCGCCACCCTGATGGACGGCACGGGCTACGCGGTGTCCAAGACCTTCCCCGACGCGGCGTTTATCGCGCGCGACAACGACGTGCCGGTGGTGTCGATAGCGGCGGGCGAGGCAGCGACGGAGGGCGGCACGGCGGAGTTCGCGATCACCGCGGCGCCGGTGCCGGCAGCCGACCTGGAGGTGTCGGTTTCAGTGACGCAGGGCCCGGACGACGACTTCCTGCCGGACGCGCCGCCGACCTCCGTGACGATCGCAGCCGCCGCCACGGAGGCAACTCTCTCGGTCGAGCTGCCGGACGACAGCGCGGACGAACCGGACGGCGTCGTCACGGCAACGATTCTCGCGCATCCCGACAGCTACGAGGTGGCGACGGCGAGCGCGAGTCTGACGGTGCACGACAACGACCAGCCGCCGCTGACGGCGGCGTTCCACGATGTGCCGGCCGAACACTGGGGCAAGGGATTCGAGTTCGGCTTCCTGCTCGAGTTCAGCGAGGATCTAGCTCGGGAGCTGTCGTCAGCCACGTTGCGGGATCATGCGCTGGCCGCGACCAACGCGACGGTAACCCGCGCCGCGCGCGTGGTGAAAGGAGAGAATCGTCGTTGGATGATCACGGTGGTGCCAGAGTCCGGGGCGGACGTGACGGTGACGCTCGCGGCGACGACAGACTGCAGCACGGCGGGCGCGCTGTGCACGGAGGACGGGCGACCATTGTCGGGCAGCGTATCGGCGACGGTCGCAGCAGCGCCGCCGCTAAAAGCGGAGTTCGTCGACATGCCGAAGTCGCACGACGGCACGGGCGTGTTCGAGTTCGAGCTGCGCTTCAGCGAGGACTTCCCGGGGCGGCTGCCGTACACGCTGCTGCGGGACGAGGCGTTCCGAGTGGAGCGCGGGGCGGTACGCAAGGCGGGCCGGGTCGACCAGGATCAGAACCAGCGGTGGACAATCGCGGTGCGGCCGGACTCGCACGAGGACGTCACGGTCGAACTGCCTGCGGTGACCGACTGCGACGCGCCGGGGGCCGTTTGCACGGAGGCGGGCCGGCCGCTGTCGAACACGGTGACGGCGACGGTCGAGGGGCCGCCGCCGCTGAC
>VXYL01000087.1 GCA_009846005.1 Gammaproteobacteria bacterium
AGGTGAGACGACTGACGATGGCTGCCGCCGCAGTGGTCGGCGCGATAGGAGGCGGTGCCGTGCTCGCCGACGACCACATGTCCGGCGAGCACGTCGACTGTTCCTATGTGCCGTGGGACTGTTTGGACGAATGCCATGAATTGAAATGGTGTGTGGCGATTCCCGAGAATGACGGCATTGCAGACTGTCTCTCGGAAAGGTTGGCGTTGGCTGCCTGCGAGGCCGGCCCGGGAGGCGGATCGGGAGGGGGATTGGGAGGCGGGGTGATCATCATTCCGACCTGTCCGGCAGGCCAGCACCTCCACGGGGCGGCATGCCATGCGGACCACGTATGCGAGCCGGGCCAGAGCGGCGGCGGGGCGGAGGACTGCGTGGATGACAGCGATGACCCGCCGCCCACGCCGCAGCAAAACGCCGACGACATGGCCTCGTGCATAATCCGCAATCTCGACACCGAGGACGTGGCGGAAGCCGTGCCCCACTCTGTCGAACTCAAAAAGCGGCCCCGGGTGGACGGCAGAGACGTCGACGGCTACGCTGGCTGCGTTCGCGGGAGCCGATACGTTAGTGTTGTGAAGGAAAGCGTGGCGGAGCGAGGCGGGACGTCTCTACGCCAACTGCTGGCGCACGAGATCGCCCATCACATTGCGACCGATCTGGAGACATGCAAATCGTACGACGGCAGAGTGCACGGAGGAGCATTCGAATCCGCGCTAGGCAGGGCGCGGTCCGCGGCTGAAGGATGCAACTGACGGGCAAGGCGGCGGTCGCCTGCGTGGCGGTCGCGCTCGTCGCCGCCTGCGTGTGTATCTGGTTCCTGTTCCTCCGCGACGCCCCCCAACGCGTCGCGGTCGATACGAAGCCCGGGGCTGCCGGCGCGCCCCCGGCACGAGCTGTGGCGCCGGCAGCGGCTCCTGCCGCCGTCCCGGTGGCACGGGCAGCGGATCCTGCCGCCGGCATCCCGGAGCCTGCGGTCGCTTGCGCGGGAGAGCCGTGGCAGGCGCAGCCGGGCGACCCCTGCGCGGACGCGATGGACAGATTTTTTTTCGGCGAGGAAGTGCCCCCCGTGGCGCTCTTCACCGGGCACGGCGGATGGTTTCCCGACGAGGAGGACGAAGCCTTGGCGGCGGCGCGAGCGGGAGGGATTCCGGCGATGCCGACGTGGCGGGACGTGTTCGGCGATGTCGAAGCCGACCGCCCCCGAGCCGAAGCCGCGCTGGCCGATCCGGCCTGCGCCGGGCGCGCTCCCCGGCGGGCCGCGTGCGCGGCGGACGCGGTAGCGGCTGCCGGCCTGCTCCAGGAGGCCTGTGTCAAACCGCTCGCGGCCGAGGGGATACGCAATCCGTGGGCGTCGCCGGCGGGGAGCGACGGACCGGTGAGGTTTTTCGAACCCGCCGAGAAGACGGAAATCTGGAGGCGGCGCGTGGACCGGCTCGACGCGAACCCCGACCTGACGCCGGAGGAATACTGGAAGAAGCGGAGGCGGGCCGAAACGGCGATGTACCGCTACGCGTGGCGCGTGATGCGGTGTGCCACGCTGCCGGAGTCCGTGCTGTCGTGGTTCGCGAAGCTCCCCACGCCGACCGGGGAGTTGGGCGACGACAAACAGTCGAAGGCCCTGTACCGGTTCGCGTCGCGCCACGGCGTCGAATGGGCCGAGGCGCGTCTGCGTCTGCTGCCAACCATTAGGAGCGGGCCCCCGCAAGTGCTGGACGACTATTAGGTTCTGTTAGGATCCTCAAGGATCCTCAGACACCACGCGATTTCGTTCCGACGTCTGTAGGAGATTCCCCTAGGTCGACATCGAATGGGCCGACCCCATGCCCGCAGTCCGAGGCTGCCGACGCGTTGCCCTCTGTGGGATGTAGCTGGCAACTGTGACGAGGATCCTCGGACACATGACGAGGATCCTCGGACACACGCAACTTCGTTCCCACGTCTGTAGGAGGTTTTCGCCAGGTCGACATCAATGGGCGAGCCCATGCGGAGGATGTTCGGACACATGTCCAGGATCCTCGGACACGCTTAGGATCCTCGGACACACGTGATTCCGTCCCCACGTCTGTAGGAGATATTCCTAGGTCGACATCAGATGGGCTGATCCCATGCCCGCAGGCCGGGGCTGTAGCCACGTTGCCCTCTGTGGAATGTGAGGTCGAGCACTGACACCGGTGCGGATCCCGGTCGAACCGGCAGGTCTAGGAGGCTGGGACTCCCGAGGCGGGACTCCCGGACACACGGGACTCCCGGACACACGCGATTTGGTTCCCACGTCTGAAGGAGATTTCGCCAAATCGATATCAATAGGGAGGATCCTCGGACACACGCGATTCCGTTCCCACGTCTGTAGGAGATTTGGCCAGGTCAACATCAGATGGGCCGACCCCATGCACCGCAGGCCGAGCTGCCGACGCGTTGCCCTCTGTGGAATGTGAGGTCGAGCACGGATGCGGGTGCGGATCCCAGCTCGCACCGGTCGATCGGGGAAGGGGCGGTTGAAGTCGGCGGGCCCGCCGTCCCCGTGGCGTCAGGCGGGCAGGGGAGTTTCCCGGAGCTGCATGGCCCGGTCGGCGATCCAGTGCCGCAGTGCGGCCTCGCTGCCGTATGCGCGCTGCCGCTTGCGGAGCGCCTTCGTCCGCGCCAGCCACCGCCCGACCCGGTCCTGGGCATTGCCGGAACGCGCGTTCTCCGCCCCGGCCATGGCGCGGACGAGTTCGATGTACTGCGCCAGCGTGACGTTGGGGGCGCGGCAGCCGGGACGGCCGCAGGGGGCGGTTCCCGGGGTCCGACTCGGGCGCCGGCGACGTCCCGGATGGCGTCGCGTCGGCCGCGTCGGTCTCCGCGTCGCCTGCATGTGCCGGGTCTGGCTCCCCGGCGTCGCCGTCCGGCTGGCGGTCGTCCGTCGCCGGCTGCGGGACGGGCGTCTCCGCCGCCGCGGCGAAGGACGGCCCGACCCCTGCGACGACAATCGGCGACGCGCCGGCTTGCGCCGGACGGCCGTCGAGGCCGGACAACACCGGCCGCAGGTAGTCCGCCAGCGCCTCGGCGCTGTTCTCCAGCAGGCGGTCGCAGATGGACGTGTCGCGGATCTCCTCGATCCGTTGCGCCAGCTCCGCGCGCACCGGGTTGAGGTCGACGTACGCCATGGCGGCGACCAGCGCCTCCTCGGTCAAGAGCGCGCCCGAGTAGAAGCGCTGCTCGAAGAAGTGGCCGGTGCGGTCGTCCTCGAGGTTGGCGCGCCGCGCGACGGGCTGTTTGAGGTGCTTCATGAAGTGCGACATCGATCCCAGCGTGCAGCGGGCGCGCGCCACGCGTTTCGGGTCCCCCAGCATGAGTTCGCGGCGTTCGGGCTTGAGTTCCTCGACGGCGGCGCCCCGTTCGGAGGGCGGGAACGCGTCGAAACACCGCCAGGCCACTTCCTCGTCGCTCCAGGCGCGGTGGGCGAGCGGGTCGTGGCGCATCACCAGGTGGAAGTGGTTGCTGAGCACCGTGTACGCATAGATGTCGACGGCGAAGCAGGGCGACAGCTGCCTCATGCGCTCGACGAGCCAACCGCGGCGGTGGGAGTAGTCGCGGCCGTCGTGATCGTCGACGCCGCACAGGAAGGCGGGGCGGACGCAACGCGACACGAGGTGGTAGTCGCATTCGTTCTCGGGATCGACCAGCAGATGTCGCGGGGTTGCCATGCGCCCATGATCCCCCGAGCGGGACCGTCGCCGTTACAGCCGTTTGCCGCGGTCGCCGTAGGAAACCGCCCTAGATATCCGTCCGGTTCCTGCCCGGTGCCGTGTAGGACCGGCGTCGCGTGTGTCCCGAATCCTCCCGAATCCTGAACGCCAACGGGACGGGACAAGGCGCGTCGCTACACGACGCGGGTCCCCTACGCGGACCGACCGTTGTCGCTTCGTTTGGCGGCCCGCGCCGCGTCGATCTGGAGCTTCATCTTGTAGATCCCTAGCGACTCCTTGACATCTGCCGGGACCGGTCGGCGCAACGCAGGAATACGCTGGTATCCCCCTTTCTCCATCGCAAGGCGTAGCGTGCGCGTAGTTTTCGGTGAGGAGTAGGTGGCAATCTCGGTGAGGCCCGACGAGTAAAAGCCCATTCGCTGCAGCAGCTTGTCGGAAGCGTTGGCGAGCACCTCCGGATCCACCGTCAACTGCCAGTTCTCCTGCTGGCGCAGCCAGGGTTTGACGTTGGAGTTGGTCATGATGTAGCGCCACTCGTCGGTGTGGTTGACACCCGTGCCGTGCAGCAGGCGACCGTCCATCAGCACCACCGTGCCGCCCTTGGCTTCGACGTTGATGGCTGGCGGCAGGGGACCGACTTCATCGCCGGGGCGGACGGACGAGACCAGCCGGTGACTGGTGGGAATCACCAGCGTGCCGCCGTTCACCTCGTTCATGTCCTGCATAATGTAGACGGTGTTGACGAGGATCGGCGCGCCGGGGGTCTGGATCGGGTGAATCGCGCCGGAGTCCTGGTGCAGGTTCTGGGGGTAGCTGCCGGGACGGGCGATGTTCGAAGCGAAGGAATAGGCGTAGTGGCCGCGTCCTAGGAGTTCGTTGTTGAGCTGCTCGATGAGCGGGCCACCCTGGACCCACTCGGGACTGAACTCGATGCACTTGGCGAAGCAGTCGCCCTTGTTGACCAGCGTCCACATGATGTGGAAGTGCGGGGACATGTCGGCAAGGCCGCACTCGCGCTCGGCCTCGGCCTGTTCCTCCAGTCGATTTCGCATGTAGGCGCGCTGGCGTTCGCTCATAGCGTCTTCGATCAGGCAGAAGCCGTACTTCCTGAGATCCCGGCGGGCTTGGTTGATGTCCTTGGTCTCTCGGGGCAGGTCGTCGAACAACCGCCAGTAGTTGTGCTTGCGGCCCACTGTCGTGTCGTAGTACGGCGTGCCGTTCAGACCGCCACCCTCGGCGCTCCGTCCGGCCTCGAACAAGGGACACCGGAACCGTCGCTCAAGCGAACCGTCCGGACGCATGGCAGGCACGCCGTTGCCGCCCACCGGCGGTTTGAGCCAGGGATTGTTCTTGTGCATGGAGCGAAAAGGCTCGCCGGATGCGAACCACTGCGCGTCGGTTAGCCGCGAGTCGTCGTCGGATAGCGCCGCGACGTTTTCCGCCAGGAACTCGCTCGGTATTGCGTCGTCCGGTGTCGCCGGTTCGGGTGTGACCATGGCGTCTCGAGCCGTGGATGTGGAGTCGAGGAGTCTACCAAGACGGCGCGCGGGCGCGTCGTCTACCATACGACCATCCCGAGAGCAGGCGAACATCCGTGACGCCGCGAATCGCCATCGTCGCCGTCTTGGCCCTAGCGCCGGCCGCGCATCCCCAGGAAGGGACGGCACCCGAAGACGATTCGGTCGGGTCCCCATCGGACCAGGCCAGACCGGTGGTCGTTCGCGATACCGCCCGCGAACCGGAAGAGGTCGTCGTCACAGCCGAACCGCCCGAACCCGGAATGATCCCAACCTTCGAGTTCATGCAGCAAACTTACGAATCGCGCGGCAAGGGTGCGTGCCTCTACATCAGCGGTCGCTACGAAGAGGCGTTTCCCTACCTGCAGGCGGCGGCGCGGAAGGGCTTCAAGCTGGCCCAGGCGCGCCTCGGCTTCCTGTACCAGCAGGGACTCGGTACGGACCGCGATCCCTACGCGGCTGTGGGCTGGTACGGGGTTGCCTCGACCGGCACGACGTTGCCGGAGATACGCAACCGCTTCATGGACGTGTGGCGCCGCATTCCGGAGGAGTATCAGCCGCGGTTCTCGGCGGTGATCAACGAATACCGGGCCAAGTACGGCTCGCGCCACCATCGCGTGGACTGCGACTTGAGCTACCGGTCCGGCACGTTCCTGAAGAAGCTCACGTGCCGGTTCCGGGACGAGGGCATTCACGTCGACCACGGCCCGTTGGTGCAGGCGATGGTCGAGGACCGGGTTTTCGAGAGCGGCATTCTCGACAACCCATTCCCTACCTCGACGCCGCTGCGTGCCGGAAGTTTTGGCTGCTAGACAGCCGGCGACGGCGCCTCAAGGTCCGATAGCATCGCGCTCGCGGTGGCGTCCTGACATTCTCTTTTCCTGGGCGATATGATTGGCCTGCGCTTGGCTGCGGGAGCGATCATGCGGAATCTGATTGTTGCTGTTCTGTCCTTGGCTGCTGCCTCGAATGCGATTGCCGCCGAGGAGACGACCTCGGGTCACCTCTACCAGGCGGTCGTGCGACTGGGGGCGGATGTGGACCTGGTGCGGGAGGTGATGGGCCGACCCGAGTCGACTACCGATCCATGGATCGTCGTCGAGGCGGAACCAAGGCACGTCTTCTACCAGGCGCTCACGCTTTTGCGCAAAGCCAATCGGCTGGCAGTCGAGGTGGTGAACGAGAACCGGGCGGGCCTGCTCCCGGTTGCCGAGGGTGAGATCCAGCCCGCGCTCGTACTCGACGTTCTCGAAAGGGCGGCGGTCCAGATCGACGCCGTACGCGGCGAATTGGGTATCACCTACCGGGCCGAGACGCCGGAGCTCGAGCCCGACCGCGAGCCCGCGGATGTCCTGCGCGAGATCGTCCAGGTCAGCCGGCAGTTGAACCACCTGATCGACCGGCGTTTCAAGATGGAGGATGTCTACGCGCGGTTGGAACTGGCGGCGACCTACGTGGCGGGGGCCTTGACCCGGGACGAGGCGGTGCCGGAGTACGGCGAACTGCCCCCGTTCGAGTCCGGCAAGGTGCCGGCGGACGTGTATCGGCGGGTTCTCGAGTGCCTGGAACTCGCGACCGTGGTCGGCGAACGGCGGGGCGTCGACGTGTTGAAGCTGAACCTGCGTCGCGAACTGCGCCGCCGCGACATCGCGCCGGCGGATGTCTACGATCTGGCCACCACGTTGCTGTCGGAGGTCGCCTACCTGACCTTGGTTCTCGACGCCAAGGATGTCGACACACCGCCGATTGAACGGCCAAAGCACATCTTCCCGTCACACGTCTACCGGATCGCCGGCATGCTGCAGGACGAACTGGCGCGCTTGGAAGCCCGGAACTAGGCCGGACTGGGACGCATGGAACGAACCGTGGGGCGACCCTTGTGGTCGCCCGCATTCGGAGCCGGCTCGGCAAACGCGGGACGGGACAAGCCCGTCCCCTACGGTCGTTGTCCACGCATCCGCGGGGCCCCGTAGGGGCGACCCTTGTGGTCGCCCGTTGACCCTCGCGGTCGCCTGTGCCGGAATGCCGTATGGCTTCGATCCCAGGGTGCGAGAATGCGGCAGCATTCTCGATCGCGCCCGTAGGGCGGGCCGGGAGGGGACAAGCCCCTCCCCTACGG
>VXYL01000093.1 GCA_009846005.1 Gammaproteobacteria bacterium
CTCCGCGCACCGTGCAGCAGATGCAGCCGTTCGACATCTCGAAGATCTCTTCGTCGGCGTCGATGACGAGCGCTTGATCGATGCCGACCTCCCCGAACTCGTTCTCGATCACGGCAATGCGCTTGCCGTGCTCTTCGCTCAAGATCCGGTTGAGCAGGGTCGTCTTGCCGGAACCCAAGAAGCCGGTGAGGATGGAAACGGGTACTTTCGGCGGCATGTTCATCTAGTTCTCCTGGCCATGGGATGTCGGCGACCCTGTCGCCGAGACGGATGCGGTGGTTTCGGTCATGGTGACGCTTCGACCATGCGAAGCGCCGGGAACGGGTTCGGGAGCCCGGCCCAGGCCTCGCTGTCGGCGGCGGCGAGGCGTTCGTCGAGCAGGCAGGCGTCCAGGCGAGCGCGCATCGCCGCTTCGGGCACCTGCTGGCCGATGAAGACGAGCTGCTGCACCCGATCGCCGAAACGAGGATGCCAGTCCAGCCGCTGGTCGGGCCGCTGGCCATCGGGGTGCCCCCAGTGTCGGCGAGGCACGGCCGCCCACCACATCCCGGCGGGCTCCACGTTGCTGATGCCGCCGGCTTGAGCCCACTCGTAGGCGATGCGATGGTCGGCGGCGACCCAGAAGAAGCCCTTCGAGCGGAGCACGCCGCGCCAGTTCTCGTCGTCGTGGAGAAACGCCCACAGCTTCTCGGCGTCGAAGGGTTGCGACGTCCGATAGGTGAAGCTCGAGATCCCGTACGCCTCGGTTTCAGGCGTGTGCTCGCCCTGCATCTCCCGAATCCAGCCGGCGGACCTCGCCGCCTTTTCGTAGTCGAACAGCCCCGTGTCGAGCACGCTCCCGAGCGGAACCCGACCGCGCGTCGCCGGCAGGACCTTCGCACCGGGGTTGAGCGCTTTCACGATGGCCTCGACCTCGAGAGCCTGGGCGCTGCCGACGAGATCGAGCTTGTTGAGGACAATGACGTCGGCGAACTCGATCTGGTCGATGAGCAGGTCGGTCACGGTCCGTTGATCGTCTTCGCCCAGCGACTCGCCGCGGTCCTGGAGCGCTTCGGCGGCGTTGTAGTCGCGCTGGAAGCTCGCCGCATCCACGACAGTGACCATCGTGTCGAGACGCGAAACCCGACTCAGACTCACGCCGTTCTCATTCTCGAAGGTGAAGGTCTGGGCAACGGGAATGGGCTCCGAGATCCCTGTGGACTCGATAAGCAGGTAGTCGAAGCGTCCCTCCTGCGCGAGCCGTGAAACCTCGGCGAGCAGGTCGTCTCGCAGCGTCCAGCAGATGCAGCCGTTCGACATCTCGACCAGCTTCTCCTCCGTCCGCGAGAGCTGCGCACCGCCGCGTTCGACGAGCGCCGCGTCGATGTTGACCTCGCTCATGTCGTTGACGATCACCGCGACGCGCCGGCCCTCCCGGTTGTTGAGCACCTGGTTGAGGAGCGTGGTTTTTCCCGCTCCGAGGAAGCCCGACAAGACGGTGACGGGAAGTCGCGGCTGGCTGGCACTCGTCTCTTGGTTCAGGGGCATCGACATCCTCGGCTGGCTCGTGCGGGGGTTTGCGGCTTCCAAGGAACGCTTGGCTTTGCCATCCGCTATAGAAATGTTATAACGTAACAATATCCAATGGCAATCGAGATCCATGCCATGGAGCTCCGACGGACCCAACCTCAGCCTTGCACCGATCCCAACTGCCGCGGGCAGCATGCGCCGGCTGAACGGGTTGCGTTGGCGGTTTCCCTTTGCGCCGCGCGCGGAAACAAGCTAACGCCGGTCAGGCGGGACGTTCTGGAGTTGCTCTGGGAGAGCGGCCGACCGACGGGCGCCTACGCGTTGATCGAAGCGCTGGAGCAGAGGTACTCCCGACCGATCGCACCGCCCACCGTCTACCGGGCGCTCGAGTTCCTGATGTCGGAGCGGCTCGTCTCGAAGATCGAAAGCCGGAACGCGTACGTCCCCCGTGCGCATCCGGAGCGGCAGCATGACTGTCTCTTCTTCATCTGCAGCATCTGCGGCGCATCGACCGAGTTGGAGGACCTGCGGGTCGTGGACGTACTCGCCGAGGATGCCGCGACCCTGGGGTACCGCGTGACCCGACGTGTGATCGAGGTGGAGGGTGCCTGCCCGGATTGCATCCCGGCCGGCACGGTCTGAACATGCGCGCCGCCCATGCCCGGTCGCTTGCCCCGCGTACGGCGTCGCGTGCTTGCCGCACGGCACCGACTCGGCGGCACTCGATGCTGGACTTCCCGACTCATGCGTAGGCTGATCCGGATCGATGGCAACGCCGAAGGGACTCCTTTCAGGCGCACGGTCTCGCCGCTAGGCGGCGGCATGCTCGCCCAGTTTCTTTGGGCCCTTCCCCTGGCGGTTCTCCTGTGGGTTGCCGCGGCCTGGGCGATGGGGTGGCTGCCGTGACCGCCGTCTTCTCCCTCAGCGACGTCACCCTGGGATACGACCGCCATCCCGCCGTGCATCACCTGACCGGCAGCTTCGCAACCGGTTCGTTGACGGCCGTGGTCGGTCCCAATGGATCCGGCAAGAGCACCTTGCTCAAGGGACTGATCGGGCGCCTGGCACCTCTCGATGGCCGTTTGGAGCGCAACGGCCTGCGCCAGAGCGACATCGCCTATCTACCCCAGCAGGCCGAGATCGATCGCAGTTTCCCGATTTCGGTGATGGACACGGTGTTGCTGGGTCACTGGCGAACGATCGGTCTGTTCCGCCCGGTCACGCGTGCCCAACGGCGGCAAGCCGAGGAAGCGCTACTGGCTGTCGGCCTCGATGGCTTCGGTCGACGCCCGATCGCCTCCCTGTCGGCGGGGCAGTTTCAGCGGGTTCTGTTTGCCCGCATGTTGTTGCAGAACTGCCCTGTCATTTTGCTCGACGAACCCTTCACTGCAATCGACGCAAAAACGTCGGCCGACCTTCTGAGGGTGGTCGTGGGGTGGCATGGCGAAGGACGGACGGTTGTCGCCGTGCTGCACGACCTCGACCAGGTCCGAGAGAATTTCCCCGACACCTTGGTGATGGCCCGGGCGCCCGTTGCCTGGGGGGCGACTGGCGAGGTGCTGCGGGCAGAACATCTCTTCCGGGCGCGACAGATGGCGGAGCAGTGGGATGACCGTGCCCCGGTCTGCCGGCGAGGCAGCCGCTGAATGGACGTCCATGCCGCGCTGATCCAGCCTTTTGTCGAATTCGAGTTCATGCGCAGGGCCTTGGTGGCGTGCCTCGCGCTGAGCGTCGGCTGCGGCCCTGTGGGTGTGCTTCTTGTCCTGCGCCGCATGAGCCTCGTCGGCGATGCCCTGAGCCATGCCGTGCTGCCGGGCGCGGCCATTGGTTTCATGATCGCCGGGCTCTCGCTCGTGGTCATGAGCCTCGGCGGCCTCGTCGCGGGCCTCGTCGTGGCGATCTTGTCCGGTCTCGTCGCGCGCGTGACGCCGCAACGCGAAGATGCGAGCTTTGCCGCCTTCTATCTGATTTCGCTGGCGCTTGGGGTGCTCATCGTCGCCACGCACGGCAGCAACGTCGACCTCATGCACGTCCTTTTCGGAACCATTCTCGCCGTCGACGATGCGTCGCTGCTGCTCGTTGTCTCGATTGCGACGCTGACTCTCTTCACGCTTGCCGTCGTCGGTCGCGCCCTGATCGTCGAATGCTTCGACCCCGGCTTCCTGCGCGCCGTGGGCGGCCCCGGCGCGGTCGTTCACTTCGTGTTTCTGACGCTGGTCGTCCTGAACCTTGTCGCGGGGTTCCATGCGCTCGGTACGCTGATGGCGGTCGGCTTGATGATGCTCCCGGCCGCGGTCGCGAGGTTCTGGGCAGACGAGGTTGCGACGCTCGCGGCCACGAGCAGCGCTGTCGCGTTCGCTTCCGGGTATGCGGGATTGCTTCTCTCCTACCACGCCGACCTGCCGTCCGGACCGGCCATCATCCTGGTCGCCGGCGGCGTCTACATCGTCTCCGTCGTCGCTGGTCCGCGCGGCAGCTTGTGGGCCAAGTTCATGCCGCGCCGGCATCTCGAAGCTTGAACGGCAGCCGAGGAGAGACAATCCATGCATCGTCTTTCGCGCCGCTCGTGTCTTGCCGCGTTTGCCACGCTCGTCGTGGCCACGACGTCTCGACCCCGGGCCGCCGGCAAGCTCAAGGTCGTTACCACCTTCACCATTCTGGAAGACATGGTGAGGAATGTCGGCGGCGAGCACGTCGCGCTCACCACGCTGGTCGGCCCGGACGGTGATGCCCACGTCTACGAACCGACCCCGGCCGACGCACGCACGCTGGCCCGGGCGGACCTCGTTGTCGTCAACGGCCTCGGCTTCGAAGGCTGGATCGACCGGCTGGTCAGGGTGTCGGGCTACCGGGGGCCGGTCGTCGTGGCCAGCGAGGGAGTCGCTGCGCTGACCGTCAACGAAGACCAACCGGACCCCCACGCCTGGCAGGATCTCGCCAACGGACGTCTCGATGTCGCCAATATCGTCCGCGCACTGGCCGCAGCGGATCCGGCTAACGCGGACGACTACCGTCGTCGCGCTAGAGCCTACGATCGCGAACTGGCGGCGCTGGATCGGGAAGTCAAGAGCCGGCTCGACGCCTTCCCCAGGGACCGGCGCAAGGTGATCACGTCGCACGACGCGTTCCGGTACTTCGGCCGCGCCTACGGCATCGACTTTCATGCCCCGGTTGGTCTCAGCACCGAAAGCGCGCCGTCGGCAGGCCAAGTGGCCGCCCTCATTCGCCAGATGCGGGACGAGGGCATCCACGCGGTGTTCGTCGAGAACATCACGGACCCGCGTCTGGTGGGGCAACTCGCACGGGAGGCCGGTGCCGTCATCGGCGGCCGGCTCTACTCCGACTCGTTGTCCGGTCCCACCGGCCCGGCACCGACCTATCTCGACATGTTTCGCCACAACGTTGGCGAAATCGCCAAGGCCGTCGCCCAATGACTAGCGAGGCTCTGCCTCAGACCGACGAGGCATGTCGTAGGGGACGGGCTTGTCCCGTCCCGCAGCAAGGACCAAGGCGCCCGATTGCGGGCGAGGACAAGCCTCGCCCCTACGATGCCTTCGCAAATCTAAAGGGCGATCAAGGACGTGCCGGCCAAGCGGATGAGATCAGGTTTCGGCTCGTGTTCTGCCCGCACCCCCAGCTACCGTAGTGCCCTCCCCAATGGACCCTGAAACGAAGGAAACGCCCGCATGTTGCATTGCCTGTTGAGCGATCGGATCGGTGACTTCGCCGCCATCTACGACGAAGACGTCGAACTCGTCAGCGTCTCCCGCCCTGCTTCGGTTTCCCTCGACGCGCTCGCCGAACATCTGTTCGCGTCGCGGCAGGACGTACGGATCGAATGGGAGCAGGCTGCACGCGATGCCAACGCGCCACTAGCCGCTCTCTCCGTGTCCATCGACGCCGAAGGGCTTGCCGCGCTCGGCGAGGAGATCGCGCTCGCCAGCGACATGCTCAGCGAGCTGGTGGGCTGCGAGCGAGTCGGAATCCGGGTGACCACGTTGCGACGCCCCATGTGCCCCCGCTTTCACGTGGACCACATACCGTGCCGCATGCTGGTCACCATCGGCGGACCCGGTACCGAGTGGATCGCGAGCGGTGACGTTGACCAAGCGATTGTGGCCGATCGCGACACGGCCGCGCCGCCTATCCGGCGCGGTGGCGGCATCAGGCGCCTCGCCACGCGGAACTGGTCGCTGCTCAAGGGCGGCACCTGGGACGGCCGGTTCGGCGGCGTAGTACATCGATCTCCCCACGAGACGGTTGGGCGATTGCTTCTGTCGTTCGATCCGATCTTTACGGACCCGGGCGGCGAGCCCCGCCGAGAGGACACCATCGTGCCGCCAGACCCGAAGCCGTAGCGCAAGGTTGCCTGCGGGCGTTGACCAACAACCGCCATAGCGCCTGCGATGATGAGGACAGGCGGAGCTAGCGACCGGGACCTCTCTTCGGGCGCAAGTCCAGCCTCTCGTAGTCCGACAGGGCGAAGTCGCCGGTCGACCTCATGAACTCGCCGAGCTGCAGGGCATAGTCCTGAATCACTTCCCTCATCTGGGGGTCGTGGATTCGATTGTCGAGGGCATCCGGATCCCGCTCATAGTCATAGAACTCGAGCGGGACGCGGTACTGAAAGTGCTTCACGCGCGCTGCCACGGCCGGATCGGACTCGGCCGCGCTAACCATCGCGTTCCAGGTGAGCCCTTTCGTCGACTCGTTGCTGAATGCCGTCTTGCCATCGCTCCAGGCATTCCAGATCAGCCCGAAGCGTTTTCCCTGGATCGATCGCATGGTATGGGAAGCTCCCGTGATGAGCGTGTTGATCTGGGTATAGACGAACTCACGACCATCCTGCTTTTCGCCTTCCAACACCGGCAGAAAGGATCGCCCGTCCATGCCCTGCATGGCATCGATGCCGACGACATCGAGTAGGGTCGGCGCAAGGTCGACGCCGGCAACGAGATGTTCGGTTTCGTGAACGCCCGGCTTGATTACACCCGGCCAACGAACAATCCACGGCGTCAGCGTCGAATGGCGCCAGACATTGGTCTTCGCAAACGGCATCGAAATGCCATGGTCCGACTTGAGCATCACCAACGTGTTGTCGGCAAACCCGGCGGCTTCCAACTCGTCGAGCACTCGGCCGACAACATCGTCCGCTCGCCGCACAGAGGAGTAGTACCTCGCGATCTCTTCTCGGATCTCCGGCAGATCCGGCAGGAAACCCGGCACGACGACTTCTTCCGGCTGATAGATTCGAGACGGCGCGGGGAACTCGGCACCGTACCAGGCTGTCTTGTCGTTCGTCGCAGGGGCGACTTCGAAAACCTTTCGCTCCCCCGCAGGCGTTCGCGTATCGAACGGTCGATGCGGATCGTCCGTATTGACCATGAGGAAGAACGGTCGATCCGAGCGCCTGGCATTGCGCAGAAACTCCGCGACAAATTTCCCGTACAGATCCGCGCTTCTCCCGTAAAGCATCTCTTCGCGTTGGCGACGGTACTCAAAGGCGTTCTTTCGCGACGGCACGACGTGATCAGTCTTGCCGAGGATCCCGGTGTAGAAACCGTTCCGCCTCAGCGTCTCCGGCAACGTGGGTACGCTGGCTCGAATCTCGTCGAAGCCCAGCGCGCCGCTGTTGTGCGGATAGCGGCCGGTCATCCAGACCGCCCGCGTCGGCTGGCAAATCGCTACCGTAACGTGCGCGTGCTCGAACCGCAGTCCCTCAGCCGCAAGCCGGTCGATGTTGGGCGTCGTTTCCGGAACCTTCGAACCGTACACGCCTACCGAATCCCGATTCATGTCGTCCACGGTGATGAAGAGAACATTCAGGTGATCGGCAGCCAGACACGTCGAACCGGGGACCGCAACGCAGAGCCACCACGAGATCCATCGACTCTTCATGTTGCCTGCTTCGTTGCCACTCTCTGGAACCAATACCCTAGCCTCATGCTGCAACCGAACAAAGCCATAGAGTGCTAAGTTGCGGTTCTCTTGGGGCGAGGCACTGCGGTATGTACTTGAGAACAGGTCTTTTGACCATTTGCGCTATCTCCGCAGTCGCGGTCTGCGGCGGTGAAATCCCCGTCGCCAAGGCGGAGTCGGTCGGCATGTCGACGGAGCGGCTGCAGCGGATCGACGCGGCGATGCAGCGGCACATCGATGCCGGCAAGATCCAGGGCGTGGTGACCGCCGTGGCCCGTCGGGGCAGCCTGGTTCACTTCAAAGCCCACGGGCTCATCGACGTCGAGGCCGAACGTCCGATGCCGCTGGACGCGATTTTCGTCATGGCATCTTCGACGAAGCCGGTTCTCGGCGTCGCCGCGATGATCCTGATCGACGAGGGGTTGATGCGCCCGAGCGATCCGGTCGAGAAGTACATTCCCGAATTCGCGGACATGCAGGTGGCGGTGCTCAAGGATCCCACGGACAGGGACATCAGTCCGCGCAAGGTGAATCGCCTCGACCCGCCGCCGCATCGGCTCGTGCCCGCGAATACGCCGATCACGATCGAGCACCTGTTGACGCACACGTCCGGACTCGTGAGCGGCGGACTGGGAACGCGGCTCGAGCCTGGGGCAAACCGGGCGCCGCTTGCCAGCTACATTCCCTCGCTCGGGGACTTCGCGCTGGATTTTCAGCCTGGATCGCACTGGTCCTACGGGGGTGGACTGCAGGTCGTCGCCCGCATCATCGAGGTCGTCTCCGGCATGCCGTACGGCGAGTTCCTGCAGACGCGGATTTTCGATCCGCTGGAAATGAACGACACGCACTTCAGCGTCCCGCAATCGAAAATGTCGCGACGGGTCGTCATCCGGGGTGCCGACATGTCGAAGTGGGACGGTGAGAGGACCTCCGGCGGCCTGTGGAGCACGGCGAGAGACTATCTCCACTTCCAGCAGATGCTCGCGAACGGCGGCGAACTCCTCGGTCGTCGTGTGCTGAGCCCCAGTGCCGTCGAGATGATGTCCAGCAACCACGTGGGCGATCTGTTCGCCGGTGGCCCGAAGGGAAGAAAGGGAATGGGCTTCGGCTATACCGTCTCGGTTGTTCTCGACCCGATTGCGGCGGGCAGCCGACGCAGTGCGGGGGCATTCGGCTGGGGCGGCGCGGCAGGGACCCTATCCTGGACCGACCCGGCCGAGGAACTCGCCGGCGTCATCATGCTGCAGCAACCGTACGGGCCTGCGCGCCGAGACTTCGAAAACGCCATCCGGCAGGCGATCCTCGACTGACGTCCGGGCCGGCACATTGAGCCGTCGCCCGCGAACCTTGGCAGCTGTACGCATGAGGGACGAAAAGTGCAGATCAAGATAATCGTGGAAAAGCACCCGGACGGCTATGTCGCCTATCCGCTTGGCGTGAAAGGCGTGGTGGTTGGTCAGGTTCGACAGCTATCAGGCGGCGCTTGACGATGTGCACTCGGCGATTGCGTTCCATGTCGAGACGTTTGGTCGCGATGCGCTCGTGGACGGCGAGTCGCCACTCGTCGAGGCGTTCGTAGCGGAGGCAAACATGGCGGGTTAAGCCATGACCCGTTTCCCGAAGGACGCGCCCCGGCGCAAGGTTGTACGTGCGCTCGGTCAACTTGGATTCGAGGTTGTCCGCGAGGGCAACCACATTGCCATTGCAGAGAAGAAACGACGACGGGAGCGTCACACCGTTGACGATGCTCAACCGTACGAGAGCACGTAGACGGCGGAGAACCATCCTGTTCACAGGTACCGCACCACCTCCACGTGCCCGCCGTCACCCGATGGTTTGAACTTCATCCTGTTGCATGGTAATTAGCCATGTTTCATCGGGTATCGCAAAATGACTTTGGGCTTCTATTTCGCAATCGTGCTATTTTCTTGGTTATGAACCCTCCAAGAACGCAACGCTTAAAACCTCTCCTCGACACGGTCCCGCCCGGCTTCGTGGTGGACACGCGTTGGCTCACGGCCCGCGGCATCGACCCGAAATCCATCCACGACTACGTCGCCCGCGGCTGGCTCGAACGCCTTGTCCGCGGGGTGTACCGCCGTCCGGCACCGCAAGGCACGCCGGCCGACGGCGGTGATTCCTGGGCAATCCTTCTCCTTTCCCTCCAACGGCTCATGAACTACGCCGTGCATCTCGGCGGCGAAAGCGCCCTCGACCTCGCCGGCCACGCGCATTACCTGAACCTAGGAGGGGCCCCACGCGTGCGTTTCTACGGCGACGTGCCGTCCTGGCTGAGACGTCTACCGACGTCGACGGAGATCGTCGTCCGCAGATGCGCCCTCTTTGGCGACGATTCCGTCGGCATCGAGGAGTTCGATACCGGGGCCGGCGCGATGGTCGACGTGTGGCGATGGCCGGTCTGGGCGTCGTCTCCCGAACGCGCCATCCTCGAAGCGCTCGACGAATTGCCGCGGCACGCGAGCTTCGACAACCTCGACAAGGTCTTCGAGGGACTGGTGTCGCTGCGGCCCCGCCGGCTTACGACGCTGCTCGGCGCCTGCCGCAGCGTCAAGGTTCGCAGGCTGTTCTTCGTGTTCGCGGACCGGCACGGCCACGCGTGGCGCGAACACCTCGACGCCTCGGGTATCGACTTCGGGTCCGGGCCACGGGCCCTTTTCGACAGCGGACGATTCCATCCGGACTACCGCATCTCCGTGCCCGAAACGCTGTTGCCTGTGCAGCCCCGACCCACGGAAGGCGATGCTTAACCGCTACCTGCACAGGTCCGCCTACTGCTGAGCGTCCTGCCCGCGATCAGGCGCGAAACCGCGTTCGCGCTCAAGGGTGGCACGGCCATCAATCTGTTCTACCGGGACCTGCCGAGACTGTCCGTCGACCTCGACCTGACCTGGCTGCCCATCGCGGACCGCCGCTCGTCGCTGCGGGACATCGACGACGCGCTGGACCGCATCGCGGCCACCATCGCCGCGCGCCACCCACGAATCGACGTACGCCGCATCGCCGGAGGCGGGGCTGCCGACACGCGCGTCATGATCCGGGACGGCCGGGCGCAGGTGAAGATCGAGACATCCCCCGTCGCGCGCGGAACGGTGTATCCGGCGCGGTCGATGCCGACGTCCGTGACGGTGATGGAGCGCTTTGGGTTCTTCGAAGCGAACGTGCTGGCCTTCGAAGACCTATATGGCGGGAAGCTCCACGCGGCGCTCGATCGCCGGCACCCGCGCGACCTCTTCGACGTGAAACTGCTTTACGAGCACGAGGGCCTGACCGACGATCTGTTCCGCGTGTTCATGGTCTACGTGGCAAGCTCGGGCCGACCCATGCACGAGCTTCTGGCCCCGCCGACGCCTCTCAAGGGAGACCTCTACGACGAAGAGTTCGTGGGCATGACCCGCGAAGCAGTCTCCCTAGATGCCCTCACCGACACTGCCCGAACCTTGCACGCCGACATCAGGTCACGCCTGCACGGCGATGTCGCCGACTTCCTGCTCTCCCTCCACGACGCGGAGCCGGACTTCGGGCTGCTCGGCCTCCCCAACGCAGCGGATCTGCCGGCCGTTCGCTGGAAGCTGGTCAATCTGAAGAACCTCAAGGACACAAATCCCGGGAAGCATGCGTCCCAGCGCAGCGCGCTGGAACGACTGCTCCAGTGACGTGACATCCGGCGGGCAAGTGGACGGCTCTCCCGCTGCATGTCACGACTAAGTCCTGCTCGACCTGCGAATCCTCGACCCACGGCGTGGTGGTCTGCCAAGCGGTAACGTAGTCCTGCGGGATCACGCTTCCACCTCGATCGGCACATTGACCAACAACCGCCACTCTCGAGGCCAAGGGATCAGTCGTTCGCCCTGGCGGAAGGCCGTGATATGGCGCGTGACTACCGCAGGATCGCATCACACCGCAAAACGCCGCCCGTGGGCACCACGCTCCACGCGAGGCGGGTACCCCATCTACCATTCGGTCGACCGTACCGCTTGACCTATTTCACCATTTAAACTATTTTCATCAAACGATGAAACATATCAATACAGAGAAAGAGCTAGAAGAAGTGGGCTCGGCAGCGGTCCGGGACCTGCTTCGATGCCTCCCCGGCGCAAAGGTCACCCCGCTCGCCGGAGTCAGTCAGGCCGGGGGCCACCGCCAAGCCGACGGATTGGTTCGGGTGAAGTACGGCGACACCGCTCACTTGCTAGTCATCGAGGTCAAGGCGCACGGCGCGCCACGGTTCGTGCGCTCGGCCGTCCATCAGCTGGAAAGCATAGTGGCTCACATGCCCGAACACCTCCCGCCACGTGGTGCCGAGCAGTTCGTTCCGATCCTAGTCGCTCCTTACCTGTCCCCCGAGTCCCAAGCGATCTGCCGCGACTACGACGTCGCGTACGTCGATCTCGAAGGCAATGCTCGTCTCGTCTTCGACGGCGTCTACATAGAACGGAGCGTTCCCTCCAAGCCGAAACCCGAAACCCGTGCGCTCCGTTCGATCTTCACCCCCAAGGCGGCCGCCATCCTCCGAGCCTTGCTTCGGGAGCCGGAGGGGCCCTGGCTGGTCACCGACCTCGCCGGGAGCGCCAACGCCAGCCTCGGTCACGTCAGCAACGTCTGCAAGGCGCTTCTCGAACGCGAATGGGTCGACAGGCGGCCAGACGGAATCGTGCTCACCCAGCCCAACGCCTTGCTGCGAACCTGGCGCGAAAACTACCGCCAGCCGCGAGCGGAACGGTTCGACGCGTACACGCATCTACATGGCCGAAAGTTTGAAGACCTCGCCCGCACCGCGCTCAATGCCGAAACGGGCGTTCCTCGCGTCATGTACGCGCGGGCATCCGCTGCCCAGTGGATCGCCCCCTTCAGTCGCGACGCCACCCAGTCGTTCTACGCCGACGAGGCCGGCGCTCGGATCCTCAGAGAGAAGCTGAGCCTGAGACCCGTCGGAATGGGGTCCAATGTCGTCCTCTACGTCACGACTGACGAGAGCCTGTTCGACGACGCCATCGAGCCGGTGCCAGGCCTGTTCTGCACCGATCCAATCACGACCTATCTAGACCTGTGGTGCGGGAACGACCGGGAGCGCGAAGCCGCCGAACACCTCGGCAAGGAGGCGCTCCCATGGATCGAATAGAGCCCCGATCCGCCAACGACTACAACGACCGCACCACCTCGGCGGTTAGGAGCGTCCTCGTCGAGATCGGCCAAATCCTTGGCAGCTTCGAAGGCACGTTCGCCGTCATCGGCGGTGCCGTTCCGTGGCTGCTTCTGAGTCAAGCGGAGATGGCGCACGTCGGCACGACCGATGTCGATCTCGCCCTCGATGCCGAAGCGCTGGGCGAGGGCGAGTACGCGCGGCTCGTCGAGTTGCTCAAGCGTCGGGGTTACCGGCAGTCACGAGACCTGCGCCGTTTCCAACTCGCCCGCACAGTCCCGGCACGCGACGGCGGGCCGCCCATCGAAGTCGTCGTTGACTTCCTGACGCCGAGGGACGCCGTGATCACGAAAATAGCCCGCCTCTAGTCGACAACTTTGCCGTCCAACGCGCCGACGGAGCCGAGCTGGCGTTGAACTTCTACCAGATGGTCGCCATCGACGCCGGCATGCCCGACGGCGGCCGCAACCGCGTCTCCATTGCCGTGGCGTCCATCCCCGCGCTCCTCGCGATGAAGGGCTACGCCATCGCCAAACGCGATAAGCCCAAGGACGCCTACGATATCTATTACTGCGCTCGCAACTACCCCGGCGGCGTCGATGAACTCGTCTCGGCCACAATGCCCTTCCTCAAGGTCGGCGCTGCCCAAACGGGGTACGGCCACATCGCCAGCAAGTTCCGAACCGACGAAGACTACGGCCCTACCTGCGTGCGGGAGTTCGTGGATGGTTCAGCCCTGCTCGGGCTGCGTACCCCCGACCAATGGCAGCAGGACGCCTTCGGGCAAGTCCACGCCTGGCTCGTCGGACTCGGCTTGAGGTGACCCGCGCTTTCGACCAACAACGACGACACCTTGACCTGCTCCGAAGAATGGCCCACACGACGATTGCAGTACCTTCGGGAATGGTCCCCGTGTATACAACGGCGACTCGCCCGGGTCTGAGTGCAATTGCGCGGCGATAGACCTCGTCGCGGTCTTTGCTGTGGTGAAGCACCGTACCACTACGAACGTTGAGCGCCTCGTCGGTCTCCGGAGCACCGATCAGGATCCACTCGGATTCGAACTCGGTCCCCATCCGCGCCAGTGTCATTTCCATCGCTTCATCGTACTCCATCCCGGTAGTCCGCCTACGCGAAGAATGAAGTCCCCGGTGTTGTCGAACGGGAACCGCCGGGCAAGCACCGCCCACGGCGCGGGCGTTTCCGGGGTCAACCAGGAAGGATGATCCACCGGTGCTAGACTTCATATCAGGTTCCGAACTAGCTCCCTTTTTGAACGACGCGAGCAACCAAAAAGCGCCTCAGGCGGAGTTCGCCCGTTCCCTGCAAAGCCACATGGAGGCTTGGTGCGAGCGGTCTGGCCAACGTCCGACCAGTTGGGCCAAGTGGACCTACGGCATCTATCGGCCGTATCGGGAACTCGCCGAGAGAGCCGTGCAGGCGGACTCTGCACGGCTAGACGACAACGTGGCCCACATCCGGAGTTCGCAGGCGTTCGCGTTCAATCTCTTTCTTCCCTTCCGCGAAGGGAGCCGTACGCGGCTCTCGGAAACAGTCAGCGAAGTGCTCGACACCGACATTCGCATTGACCGGATTCAGTTCGAGTGGATACCACCCGGTGCGCTCCTCGGCGAACTCGTCGGCGAGTGGCCCGCCGACGGCGAGTCGGCGACCGCAGTGGACGTCGTGCTCTGGAGCCGCCTGGCGAATGATCGACGCGCCGCCGTCCTTGTCGAAGTGAAGCTCAGCGAGACCGGATTCACGCGATGCAACGGCCCCGACAGTCGCGGCAACAGGCGCAAGGACGTGTGCCGGTCGGCTCGCTTGTTCTTCGGCGATCCGAGCGAGTGCTACCTCCGACGTCCATGGCGGAAGGACCGGGACCGCCGCTATTGGGAGATATTCGCGGCGAGCCAAGGCAGTGTGCGCAACGCCTTCCCCGGAGCTCCCTTGGACGGCAACTGCCCGTTCAGGCACGACACTCAGCAGCCCATGCGGAACCTCGCGATCGCCCGCGGTTTGGAGCAGGAGGGCCTAGTGGCCAAATCCTGGTTCGCGCTCTGCCAACATGACGACAATCCCGACGTGGCTGCGCACTGGGAGGCATGGCAGACCATGCTCCCAGATCGCGCCGCCGCCCCCTGCATTCCGGCATCGACCGTCGCCGGGCCGGCCTTGAGGACGGTCACGAAGACTGGGCGGTCTGGATGTGCAGCCGGTACCGGCTGTCCGCACTCGGATGAGCAACCCTGCCATGGTGGCATACGACCGCGCGCCGTCGAAGAAACTTCGGCCCTCATTGACGACCGGGCCGATCCGGGCGTTGTTGTCACTGGGCGAACACAAAGTCGCCGGCTGCCATCTGGATGTCCATCTGCGGCGCAAAGACGAAGTGCACGTCTACTGCGGTCTCACCAGACCCGTCGTGGTGCGCCGCAAGTCCAACGGGGACGTGCGGGTCACCGCCGCGAAGAGCTACGCCCAACAGGTATGTTCGCGGGGCTTTTTCGGTCTATGGCAACAGGACCAGCTCGACGAGGCGGCGTTCGAGCAGCGCCTCGCCAAGTACTTAGAAAGCATCCACATCGAATGTCGATGGGTTCGCCGCGAAGGTTCCGTCCAAAGCGCGTGGTCGCGCATCGCCGAACCGTGGGTTCCGTTCGACCGGGAAGCGGTCCTCGAATACTCATCCACTAGCGAACGGAACCGCTCAAGGTGTTTCGACGCCGTCGCAGGAGCCCGCGAACGTGTCGATGCCCTGCGCGTGTCTCAGGGATGGGCACAACTCCCAAAGAGAGGCGGCGAAGTCGATCAACTTGCCGTCGACCCGGATGGTCGTCTAGTCGTGATAGAACTCAAACACGCTTCCGCCTCAGGCGTGTACTACGCCCCGCTGCAGCTACTTCAATACGTGTGGGAGTGACACGACGCCTTCTAGACAACAAGAACCTCCATGCAGGAGTTGCTTGACGCGCGTGTCGAACTACGACTCACGCCGCCCGATGTCGCCCGCATCGGCAGACGCATCCGGCCTGTCGTCGGCTTCGGGGTCGACGAACGCAGCTGCGAGGTCAAACTGCGCTATGCCAAGGTTCTGGCGTTGGTCAACGAATACCTGCCGCCGGGGGCCGACCCCGTGGAGACTTGGTCGCTGCACCAGCTTCGCCCGGTTAACCTGACAGCCCAGACCAACAACGCAGAGCCGATTTTGAAGGGCGACAATTACTGACGGATTGGTGCGGTGGGCGAGACGTGCCAGCAGTTCTACCGGCGGTGGTCTGAATACTGGGAAGTCGCCTAGAGCAGGGTGGAACACTCGACGATGGACAGCGAACAAGACTATAGGCGACTGCTAGCCCTTGCGGGGCGCCTCCACGAACGCTACGCCGCCAGGCAACCATCCTTCAACGTGTTTACCGTACTTCGCAGCCCAAGTGACGAAGTCAACCTGCACTCTCGCTTTCTACACGCCCTCCTCGACTACCCCGACCCCGTTAGCGGAGTACGTCGCAATCTGCAAGCGTTTCTCGCGATTGCCCAGATCCCGGACTTCGACCTTGTCGGAGCTCGTGTCGAACGAGAGGCAGATCAGATCGATCTGCTCGTCGCCAATAGCACACAGGCCATCGTCATTGAGAACAAGATCTGGGCTGGCGATCAGCCCCAGCAACTCCGCCGCTACCGTGACAAGCTACGTCGAGACGGATACGCCGATGAGGCCATTCACCTCCTCTACCTAACACCAGACGGCCACAAGCCGACAGCACAAAGCACCGCCGGGCTGGCACCTGATCGCGTTTATCCCATCTCATATCGCGAGGAGATCCGATCCTGGCTCGGCGGATGCCAACAGCGCGCGTACGACACGCCGCCTCTGCGGGAATCCGTCGGGCAGTATCTCGACCTCGTCCAGAAAATGACCGGCACCGACTACCGAGACGACCACATGAGCGAACTCAAGAAACTCCTCCTCGAGGAAGACAACGTCATCCTCGCCCAAGAGCTTACTAACGCGCTAACCGAAACCAAGTCCGAGCTTGTCAGGGCTCTTTGGGACGAGGTTGACGACGCATTGTCGAACATCGAAGGGTTCCCTCAACTGGATGACGAGTGGGCACACCTTCGGCTGAAACAGGCCGTGTTGAAATCTATTGCGCCTGGTCGGCGCACCGAATCTGGCCTGTATTACGGTATTCCGGGGACCAAAGGGGCCTGGTTGGCCGTCGCCGCCGTCGACGAAGTCTGGGTCGGCGTGTCCTGCGACGCCAATCAGTACGCCCGCGACCACAAACGACTCGAGGCGGCACTTGCCGACGTCGGCCCTGCCCACTGGAGTTCCAAGTGGGCCCCGTGGTGGCGGTATCCGGATCCAACTCCGCGCATCCGCACCTCGGACGCTGCCAGCCTTCGGATACTATTGGACCACACTTCCCGCGCCCGACTGGTCGAGGAAGTCGTCACCAGCATCCGACCGCTTTGGAATAAACTCAACGACGAGACATTTTGACCGGTACCTTGATTGTGGAGCATGCTTGGCTGCGACGCAGAGGAATGGGCCCGAGAGCCGGGACGTCATGCCCAATCTGCCACGAACGCAAGCGCCCGGTGCCGATCCAACCGCTCTGCCTCGTACTGGCTTCCGAACGTCAGGAGGCACGCCTCGCAGGCGGCGTCGCAGTCCTTGCGACAGCGTAGGACCTCCACCGCCCCCTTGAGCGCGAACGTAACATTGTCGCGAAGCGACGCGACGTATCCGTTGCCGCCATCGGCCATGTCGTAGAGGAACATCGACTGGCACACGCTGCCGTCCTCCGCCCGGGCTTGGCGCACGGTTACGCCCACCTCGTCCTCTTGAATTCCCATCAAGCGGCAGAAAGCGGTACGCAACGCCGTGCTCATAGACATCGCCACCACTTCGTCCGCAAGCCCCTCAACCTGCAACTCGAAGACATCCGTGTGGCGGCTGCCGCCTAGGGAAAGGCCGCGCTGGATTGCGAACGCCTCGCCGTCACAGACGCTTGCGCCGTCCCGGTCCTTGCCACCTCGCAGCCGCAAGTGACCGGGCCCGACGGCATCCGGCACGGCGGACTCGTGACTGTGCCCAATCTCCGATGACGCCCTGCCACACCGCAAGCACAAGGCGTAGCCGTGACCGTGGGCGCCTCGACTGCCGTGGTAAATGTGCCCAGCGTCGGAGTAGCGATACCGACCACCGCACGGATCGTCGATAGTCGACCACGCCGGGGTGGGGCAGCTGATCCACGGTGCCTCCACGGGAATGTAGGTGGGCGTGACCACGTTGTTGTGCGGCGCGTGGCGAATGTCCACGGCGAAGCCCGCTGGCTCCAGGTACTTCATCGATCTGACCGTTCCGCCGCAACTCGAACACGCTTCCGGTGCCACCCGCGCATCGCCGGTGGCGTTGCAGGAGCGACAACGCCAGACGTAGCCGATCGCCTGCACCTCGTTCGGGTTCTCCACATCGGGTGGAACATGCCAGTTCAACGTGACGCCCCCGGACTCGTACACCCGACCATCAATGGTGACTTCGGCACCGGGAGCGTACTCGCGGATGGCCAGTTCCAGTTGCCGCGAGGGATAGCCGGCCCGTCTTCCGGAGAACGTCTCGCGTTCGTCGCTTTCTTGAGTGCGTCGTCGCTTCAATTCTTCCGCAGTGAGTGTGTTGAATGTCACAATGCCTGTCGGGAAGCCGTAGCCCGGCAGGAACTGCCGATTCGCGAGTTCGGCGAGCAGGTACTCGTCCTCCAGGCGCTGTAGCTGCCGACTGATCGCCATGGCGGCAGGAACCTGGGCGTCGTCGTCCTCGAACTCCGCGGCTTCGGCGCGTAGCGTGGACACCTCGCTCTGCCAGGCGTTCATCGCACGCTCAAGCGAGGACGCCGTGCTCTGCAACAGGGTTCGGGCCGCGATTCCACCGCACGCCGTTCCCGCAACCAGTCGTCTGAGGCCTGTGACCAAGCGATCATTGCTCGCGCCGGTTCGGCACCAGTCGACGAAACGAGAACCCGGGCTCCCGCCGCCGTCGCCCTCGAAGAACCAACCCGTTCTCAGGCGACGCGCATCCGAGCCGTCCAGATACGTGCCCAGACACAGCGAGTTGACATGGCGCTGGACCAGCCGGGTACTGTCGAGCGCCACCTTCGGAACCGCAATGCGCGACGTGAACGGCCACAGCGGGTTACCGAACACCTGCTCCCCGTGAGGCGAACTCGGACACAGCGTCACCGCGAACGACAACCCTTCGCCGCGACGTCCGGCCCGCCCCGCCCGTTGTCGATAGTTCGCCGAACTCGGCGGCGCGTTGTTCATCACGACGGCCGACAGTCCGCCGATGTCGACGCCCATCTCCATCGTGGTAGAGCAACTCAGTACGTTCAGGTTCCCGTTCTTGAACCGCTCTTCGAGCTGTCGCAGGCGCGGGCCATTGAGTTGTGCGGAGTGCTCGGCGACCGCATAGTACGGGGCACCGGCCACCACCCGATCATTGAGGTTGGACCAGACACCAAGCGACCTTGCAGCCACGACGGCTTCGTCGTGCTCCAGCCATTCATCCACCTCCTCGCGATCCGCCACCCGCCCAGAGCTGTCGTGCCAGTACGCCTTCGGTACGCGGGGCGGCCCGTATGTCCGGCAAGCCTCTGCCAAGCCACGCTGTGGAAGATAGGGCGACAAACCCTTAAGAGTCGTATCCAGTACCCGAGCGGTGTAGGGACAGACCGCAGCCGTCCGTAGTTCGCTCAGTTCGGCGGTATCAGCCAGCCGCAGGATGTAGCCGTCCATACGCCGCTGTAGGTATTCGCGCAAAGCGTCCCACGCGTGTCGAAGCGCCTCGTTCACCCGATCTCGCGACGCATCCGAGTCGTCGAGACCCGCAGCGTCCCGGACGAGTCGCGGCAGACGCGAAGGTCGACGATTGAGATCCCATCTCGGCCAGCCCCGCTGCCGCCTAGTCAGCGCAGCTTCGTAGCCCGGCCCGTGGACGTAGCGCTTCCTGACCGGCACGCCCATCCACCTGAGATAGTCGTCGTCGATATCGACCGCACTCACGTCCCGCAGGAAAAAGTCCACCACCAGCTTGAGGAAGCTATGCCAGTCGTCGACCTCCATCGGCCAGCCAGGAGGAGCGGCAACAGTCTCTAAGGATGGGTAGCGAAGTGAAATCAACCCCATCGTCTCCGCGGAGTTCATGCGCTTCGGGCGACGAAAGAACTCTCGATATAGGCAAAAGCCCGCGAACTCCCGCAGCGTCTGGCCGCTGCCAGTGAGGTCGTTGAAGGCTTTGTGCATTGCGTGTAGAGACGCATCGCCAGACAGGGCGTCGAGCGCTTCACTCCAGGAAAGCGTGCCGACGCCCGCGACGGCACGGGCGGTAGTTATCTCAGTTTCCTTGGTCTCAAGCATCGAGCGCAGCAACGCGCTATCTCTAACCTGCAACGCCTTCCGCAGTTCCTCGGCTTCAGCTTCGGCGCGGCTCGTGTGCGCGGGTTTACGACTGTCGGCCAGCGCGTGGTACAGCACGCTACGCACGCGGTTGCGTTCGGCCTCCTGTTGCAGGCGCACGGCAAGCCTTGCGGAGCCTTGGCGCGAATCGGTGAAGCCCAGCAAACGGCGCCCCCCGCTCGGCTTTCCTACTTCGGGAGTCATGGCGGGCGTATGCGCCAACGCTGTGGGCACTATCGTCGAGAGCGCAAAAGGCGCGCCGATCCGAAGCTCTCGAAACAAGCGACCCCGATCGGATGCCCCGCACCGTGGACAGGACAACGGTCCCGCGCTCAATGGCACCATGGCGACCGAGACGCCTTCGCCGTCTTGCGTCAGGACGCCGTGCGCATCGACTATCCATTCGTCCAACGTTCCGTCGGCGTCGTCCGGGTCGCAAAGCAGGCGCCGGGTCGTCGTCGAAAACAGCGGGGTCTCGTCCGCCTCGTCGTATTCGACATCCACATCCAGCTCGAATTCGTCGACCACGGACGCACGACTGTTGGGCGTGAGCCGTTGCAGGCCGTCACTGACGGAGTACGTCTCCTCCGCAGCCAAGTAGTGCGCCCCGCACTCGCCGCAGGCCACGAGTTCGAACGCCGGCGAGTTGCAATGGCTGCACTGCGTACGCCGCGCCGTGAAGAGCGAACCGAGTCCCCACCTCGGTCCCGGACCACCGCATGAACGGTTGACGCACGCCCACAGTCCGCTCTGGGTTCTATGAAGGAGGTGGGCGCGTAGCGGCAAGAACACATCGTCGTCGCGATTCCGAGCGACGGACGCCCTCTCGAGCAGTGCTGTGGTCTCCTCTACCGGAAGTCGAGCTTGTCCCTGCAAGGTCCTCAACGACGCCGGCCTACCAGCCAGCGACGACCGCAACGCACGGGCAGCGCCGTGGCGGCACAGCGCACCGAACAGATCTTGCACCGCGAAGCCGTCAAGATCAGCCGTGTCGGTGGCTTTTCCCTCAACTGCAGGGAGAGGCGGAACGTACCGGTCGCCCGTCACGACATGCACACGATCTGCCGGCGCTCCAGACACGTCCGCCAAGAAGCGCTTCAGGTCTACTTCGGCTTCAGGGCCACCGATCGTTGCGGACGTGGCCACGAACCGCACTTGCGACGGATCAACTTTGAAGGCGTGCATGACCCGCCGCAGCAGCAGGGCCATCTCCGCGGCTTGCGAGCCGACGTAGGTGTGCGCCTCGTCCAGCACGATCCAGCGGAGCATTCCGTTCGAACGCTCAAGGATCGGGCGGTCTTCCGCGCGCACGAGCATGTATTCCAGCATGGTCGAGTTCGTCACCAGCAACGGCGCTGGGCTCTCACGCAATGCGCGCCGGGACAGTTGTTGTGCTCCCGCCCTAGCCTGCTCTGAGGCAGGTACGGACAAACGCGTCTCACCGTTGTAGAGGCAAAAGCGAATGTCTGGACCGAATGCGTCGCACCAGGCCCGCAACCGCTCGCGCTGGCTGTTTATCAGCGCGTTGAGCGGGTAGAGGAAGAGAGCGCGTACCCCGTCCAGATAACCGTTCGCCGAGCGTTCCCGCACAAGATCCTCAAGAATCGGCACCAGGAAGCACTCGGTCTTACCGGAACCCGTGCCACTGGAAACCAGCACGGACCGTGGAACCTCGTCCAACAGCAACTTCCAGCACGCCTCTTGATGCAGAAACGGCTTGCGGTTTCTGGGGAATGCGTGTTCGCCCAGTTCCCGCAGCGGATTGGCCATCGCGGCCACGAGATCAGCGCTCAAGAGGCCGGTCGATGCGAGGCCGGCCATGTCGGTTCGCGCAAGCCGCCAACCGAAGGCACCTTCGAACACCGGGTCTGCCAACAGGGCACCGGGCTGGCCGGGCTCGCGTGCGTAGAGGGCGGTCAGGTGATCCCGTAAGGCATGGGACCGCAGGCCGAGCTGCGACATGATCGCCCGGCCCGATCTGGTGGCAAGATCGGTGATCAGGTTCGAGACCCGGGTTGATTCAGTCATTGCGGTTCTTTCTCGCCCTGTCTTGGATGTTGTCTTGCATGTTGGCCAACTCGTACCACGCCGACCGATACGCGATATCGAACCAATCCGGTTCGTGCGAGCGCATGCGTTTCACGAGAAAGGGTGTTTGGGAGGTCGGGTCCGATACGAAGCAGCACCAGGCGGCGGCTACGGGCGTGTCAAAGGTCGGTTGACGCCACCGATCGGATTCCGGATCCCAACCGCCAAACTTCAACAGTCGAGGTTCACTGAGCACTGCACTCCAATCTTGGCGGGTGTAGCCCCGAGGCCACCGGTCCTCGGATACCAACAGATTCACAAGTTGCTGCCTTCGGCGGTCACGTTCTTCACGGACCATCTGCACGAAAACCCCGCTCAGTACGCCGCCCTGAAGCAGTGCCCCGATGTCGGTGACCAACGTATCCAATCCCCCTATGTGCTTCGCGCCTTCCTCCAGAACGGCAAGCACATGCTCGCTCGCCAGACGCTCCGGTTCCTCGACGACTCCACGCAGTTCTCGACACATCGCGTCAAACGCGGTTCGGACTTCAGTCCGCCAAATCTGGCGCTTGATCAGCAACCAACTGAACGGCAGCTCGTCATCGAGTTGCCAGATTCGGGTGCGCAGGCCGGGATCCACGCGAAAAAGGCACCGTACAAGCGCCTGGGGGCAACGCGGCAAGGCGCTGATTAGGTCCGACGCCGAAGACGGCACACCTTCGAGGCAAAGCAGCATTTCGTTGACGAAAGCCCAGTCGGATTCCTGACGGCATTGGTCCTCCTCCCCAACCATGCGGGCCAGAGCCGCCTCGACCGCCTTTGCTCGGTCGGTCGCATTCGCCAAAGCTAGCGCTTCCGAGAAGGAGAGAGCCGCGTCCGTGTCTAGGCGGGACGATCGCCCGCCAACAACCGTAGGTTCCGCTCGGATGCCCCCTTCGCCCCGTAGCACCACCAGCCAAGGCTCGTCCGACGAACTCAACTCGTCCGGCAACCTCGTGCAAACCGGCGCGGTCGGCGGACCCACCGGTGTCAGAGTGATTGGCTCGATGTCCGTACGCGAAATTGGCAGCGCCTCGAAGGTTGTCACCCCAGGATGTTCGAGGGGCGGTTGAACAAGCACTGACTCCATCCCCGGGTCGTGCTTGAGCACGGCGGCAAACCGGCGCACCTCCAGGGTCTCGTACTCGTGCTCAGCATCAACAATGCGTATCGAGACTCTCGCATCATGTGCGACCGACGCGCCGAGTAACAGTCGCAGAGTCGAATCCACCTCGACCAACGCCAGTTCGTGCCGAACGCCGGCCTTGCGCAGCGCTAGCCTGAAGTGAGCGACCCGTTTCACGCTAGCGGCATCCTCTGCCTTCAACTCGCCATCAATCCAGAAGCGCTGGGTCTCGTCGGTGGACATTGCCGTTGCCCGCACGCCGTATAGGTCATCCACGGCGATGGTGTTATCCACTAGCGGGTCGCCGTTTTTGAGAAAACGGGCGCCTGCTCCTGGAAACGGTGCCCAGACGCGCAATTCGCGAGCCCCTGGCCAGCGCAAGCGCAACGACACATCGGCCGGCGGACTGAACGCGTCGACGGCGGTAAGTCGCATTCGTACTTGCTCCGCCGCACGCTCAATCTCGATGTCCGTCCCGTTGGCGTCGCAGGCGATTCCAACACCTTGACCGTTGCCCAAGACCAAGTGCCCTTCGGACTCCGAAGTGGGCTCGACTGCAAGGCTTAGCGCAGCGGGCAACAAACCCAAACGCCCGTGGTGTCGGAGTACGCCCCCGTGCACATGTCGCACTTCCCACGAGCCCAAGCCGTCCGGTAGCGACTGCCAGTCGGAGCCAGTCGAACGCCAATTGACCTCACCCAGGGGAACAGCTCGGGGTGGGGCCTCCGCCTTCGACACGATGAGCCGCGGGTGGCCGCGGAACAGGGGGTACGTGGAGGCAAACGAATAGAAGCGGTCTCCTGAGAGCCAGTAGTCCTCCTCCACCATCTGCTCCGATGCGGGATTGAGCACACAATTTCCGCTGTCCGTATGAACGACCGCTGGCTCGGAGATTCGCCATAGGCTTCTTCCCGCCACAGTCGCGTTCAGGGCCTCGCCGGTGCTTGGCTCACTCTCCTCCGGCAATAGCACGAGCAACTCGGGTGCACGGTCACTGACACTGCCCTCGCCGATCAGGGCGTACTCCCCATCCGCTCGGAAGGCCCAAGGCAACTCGCCGAGCGCAGCACCACGACGTGTTTTGACTTCACCAACAAGATCCTGCGAGAAAAACTCTAAGCGGAACTCCTCTGCGGCAGCAGCGTCCCAAAACGCGGCACTCGGGTTGTTCTCGCCGGACATCAAGTGGAAGTGCTCGCCGCTCGCGCCGTACAGTCCGACCACGCGTCCGCCCTCACCTGGCGTTCGAACATGCATCCTTGGGGGCAGGTCCGTCTCCTGGACATGCAGATGCCCACCGAGTTCGCCCCTCTCCACCGACCGCGGCATCTGCAGGCGCGCTGCCAAACGCCATCCTGCCTCGGTTGGTACAAGAAATCGCTTCACCCCGAAATCACTGCCGCTCGAGCCCCCTGCCTTCGCTTCCCGCAGCAGGCCCTCCAGTAGCTGTCTGGCGGTTTGGCTGTCGAGATCCATCGGCATGGATTCGCGCCACGCGGGTCGCCGCACGTCCAACTCGGCCAACAAGTCCTCGCTTTGGCCGACGTACTCGCGCAAGTCGAGCACTGCGTCCACCAAGTCGGCTGCGAGGCGAAACACGTATTCGCGTCGCAACGTCCGCTGACGGAGCAAGTGCTGCTGGTCACGCGCCAACTCGACCGGATCGTCCACAAACCTCCGGTACCTCGCGACATGCCTCACTACAGCCCGAAGGTAGGCGGTAACCGGCCCGGCCTCTCCCACGAGCAACAACGGCAAGCCGCCCTGAACCGCGAACGTACCCAGATACCGCGTGGTACCCGAAAGCCGCACCAGGTCCAGGCGCCACCATTGAAATGCGTCACGCACTGGTGGGTAGAGGTCGGGGAAGTAGATGTGGTGCCAACCGACATCACGGAGAACCGGATCCCAGCTCCAAGGTCCCCCGCTGTACCTGCGCTGCCACCACTGGGATGCATAAAGGACGAACGCGCGGATTTCCCACGGTCCTAGCCCATCTTTCCGACCGGCGTCAGCGAGCCGGTCCGTCAGCTGCGCAAACTCGCGCAGCGTGCATCGGTACGCGTAGAGCGGTCGGCCGTCGGGCTCGTCAAGCTCGCGGTCAGCGATGAAGCCGGTCAACCACTCGTGCACGCCCTCCCCCATAGACACGGCTCCTCAATGCTCGGCAACGACCCGCCAACTCGGCACATGCGTTGCACAAGTTTGTTCGACTCGTCGTAAGGACTCGCGTCCCTAATCGTCGCAAGCCTTCGACCCCACCCGACCACGTCGTATTTCTGCGGATTGTACGCATGGTGTGATGATCGACACTGCAAGTCCCCATTTCTATATCAATTACGTATCTTCTGGCGGCAATTTGCAGACGAAGCGTAAACATAGTATGTCTAATGCATGCCCGATCGTATCGGAACTTCATGCACGATCCGACTGCGGACCAACAATTGGCGCTGCTTCGGGCCGACCTAGTGGAGACCTAGTGACCTAGTCGCCGCACGCGTGCTCGACCAACATGACCCAGCTAGCAGACCACCTACGGCGACTTCCCGGCACATGGGCGATGCAGTGACCGGCACTGCACGATCTAGGCATTTGGTGAACCGCACAGATTCTCGGAGCGAGCGTGGCAACAATTGAACTACTGCCGATTCGTTGCCCGCCCCTTGGGCGGCGAGAACCCGGCACCGTCCGATGCCGCTGTTCGGTTCGATTCACTGCCACACGTTAAGGGACCACGCCGAGCATGCCAACTGCGACCTTACATTGCGAAACAGCGCCCAAGCTGAACTTCGCTTGCCACCAGAGCGCATTCCCTTACTTACGTGAGTTGCGCATCCAGAATGACTCCTCTAGCGAAGCCTTAGCGGACGTTGTGGTCACGCTCTCGTCGAACCCAGCGTTCCTCGAGAGCAAGTCTTGGCGCATTGAACGAATCGCTCCGGGTGGAGTTCAGTCAATTACAGATCGGGAGATCGAGCTGGACGGGCAGTTCCTATTGGATCTCGCGGACTCCGTGCAAGGCACTACGCAGATCACTGTGGAACACCAGGGGTCAGTGGTTGGCGAGGAGACGAAACCCGTCGAGCTGCTTGCCTACAACGAGTGGGGTGGTGCGGGCTACATGCCGGAGCTGCTCGCCGCGTTCTCGAGGCCGAACGATCCGGCGGTTGATAGGATCCTGCACGACGCGAGTGGCGCCTTGCGGAGGGCCGGGAAGCCCGATGGGATCGACGGATACAGATCGGGCAGTCGCCAGCGTGTGTGGGAGATTGCATCGGCCATCTACACGGCGATCTGCAATCTCGGCATCCGTTACTCGCTACCGCCTGCCAGCTTTGAACGTGATGGACAGAAGGTCCGGTTGCCAAGTCAGATACTCGACGGGCGGATCGCCACGTGCCTCGACCTGAGCCTGCTGTTCGCGTCAGCAATGGAGCAGGCGGGGCTGAACCCGGTTGTCGCGTTGCCCAAAGAACACGCCGTCGCCGGCGTTTGGCTTCAGCCAGAGGATCTTTCATCGATAGTTGTCGATGAAGCCGAAGTCCTGAGAAAACGAGCTGAACTCAACGAGTTGATTCTCGTGGAGACCACCTTGGTCACCAACCACCCGTCGCCGCCCTTCTCCCGCGCCGTGAAGGCCGCGTTGGATCCACTCTCGCTGGAACACGACGAAACATTCAGCGCCGCGATCGACATCCGTCGGGCCCGAGCCCACCGGATCACCCCTCTGGGTCTGACGTCTTCCGACACCGGGAGGGTCGCACCGTCAAGTGACGACACCCAGGTGGAGGTCGCTCTCGAAGAGGCTCCCGCGTTACCCGCCTTCGACAGCCCCTTGGTTGAAGATTCCGCGCCCGAGACGCCTGAGGGACGCCTTGAGCGCTGGCAGCGCAAGCTGCTGGACCTGTCTGCACGCAATCCCCTTCTCAACCACCGCGCCACCCGGACGAGTCTGAACCTCATCTGTGCGGAGCCAGGCCGACTGGAGGACAAACTCGCAGAAGGCGCTCGAATCAGGATCCAATCAGTGCCAGAGCCAACGGGCCAAGCACAGGACGAAGAGCTGCACCGGCGTCGGACGGGCGAGACCATCACCGAGGAGTATGCGAGGGATGCGCTGGAGAAAAACCAGATCCTCGTTGATCTAGATCGCGATGAGCTTTCCCGAAGGGCCGTGTCGATCTACCGCAGAACACAGACCGCGCTGCAGGAAGGCGGAGCGAACATCCTCTATGTGGCACTGGGCTTTCTTTCGTGGAAGCGCGACCAGAGGGACCAGCGAGCCTTTCGTGCGCCCCTGATCCTGCTACCCGTGACATTGACACGAGAATCCGTCCGGAGCGGCGTGAGAATGCTCGCGCATGACGACGAACCGAGATTCAACACGACGCTGCTGGAAATGCTGCGGAAGGATTTCGAGATCCACATAGCCGGACTCGACGGCACCTTGCCTGCGGACGACAGTGGCGTCGACGTCGACGGCATTTGGGATCGGGTTCGCAAGGCCGTGAGGGACGCTCCCGGATTTGAGGTTGTCACCGATGTCGTCCTTGGCCACTTCTCTTTCGCCAAGTACCTGATGTGGAAGGATCTGGTGGATCGTATCGACGCGCTGCGAGCAAGTCCCATCGTCAGCCACCTCATCGACACGCCCCGTGACCCCTACACCAGTGACATCGAATTCGTGCATCCCGATGACATTGACCGGCGATTCTCTCCCTCGGACCTTCTTGCCCCGCTGCCGGCCGATGCATCGCAAATGGCCGCAATCGCCACGGCCGACCGCGGCAAGGATTTCGTCGTCATCGGTCCCCCCGGCACGGGCAAGAGCCAGACCATCGCGAATCTCATCGCGCATTTGCTCGGCAAGAGCAAGTCCATCCTGTTCGTGTCCGAGAAGACCGCTGCGCTGGAGGTCGTCTACCGCCGCCTGAAGGATGTCGGGCTTGGCGAGTTCGCGCTCGAACTCCACTCGAACAAGGCGCGCAAACTGGACGTGCTCAACCAGCTACGGGACGCCTGGGAGTATGGGCAGGACGCGGTCGGTGACAGGTGGAAGGCAGAGGCCGAGCGTCTCAAGCGTCTCCGCGACCAACTGAATCTCGTCGTGGACCGGCTCCACCTCCGAAGGCGCAATGGCATGACCGTATTCGAGGCTATGGGTGTGCGGATTCGCGATGAGACCCTGGTCAGGGGCGTCGCCTTGTCGTGGCCGTCAGCCGACCACCATGACGAAGCCCGACTGAATGCGATGCGCGAAGCCGCCGAGACGCTTGAGGTCCAGGCACGTGCCACCGACGACATCCGAGACAGCCCGTTCCGGTTGATCGCCACTGGCGATTGGTCGCCCAGCTGGGAGACGAAGTTGGTCCACAGCGCAGGCGACCTTTCCGGGGCCGCGACGACAGTCGAACGCGAGTGCGACGCAATGCTCGAGGCGATCGGCGCGCATGTTCCCGCTCGCAGCATGGAACGGCTGGACTCTCTCGTGGAACTCGCGGAATCGCTGCGTGCCTCTTGGCGCAAGCAGACCGCCTTCGCGCTCGAGCCAGATGGACCTGAACACATCGAGGCGCTGAACGATGCCTCGATGCATCTGCACGCATACGCTACGGCCCAGACCCAACTGAGCTGCGGCTACGACCCGATGGCTTGGCGGGTGCTCGATGGAGATGACATCGAACGACGTTGGCGAGCGACCAGCGACTCCTGGTGGCTGAAGCGCATCCTCGAACGGCGTCGCATTACCCGCGAGATGAAGGATGGCGGTGCCCAGGGAATACCCAATCCAGAACGCGATAGTCCCGCCCTGAAGACGTTGCGGGACCACGGGCAGGCGATCGACAAGCTCGCCAAGCCGCTGGCAAGCTTCAAGGAGTGGAGCGACCACTCCAGTGACCCAAACGCGCTGCTGGTCCTACGCGATGTCGGCCAGCAAGTTCGCAACGCCGTCGGTGGTCTGGTTGACGATACGACTGCGTTACTCGACACGCGCGGTGCGCTCAAGAAGCTAGTCGCCGACGGGAACGACCTCCTGGCACCGGACGCCGCCGTCGGCAGGCGAATTCATGCGTTCCTTGAGGCGATGGACCGGTTCCGTGAGAGCTGTGTGGCGTTCGGGGACCTTGCGGGTCAACCGACCCGAGACTACTTCACGCAAGTAGACGACGCCTTGGACGTGGTGCGCGAAACAACCACAGTCATCGCGGAACGGCGCCATGAGCTCAGCGCCTGGTGCGCCTGGCGCCGTCGGCGCAACGAGGCCCTAGACCTAGACCTTGCGCCATTGATAGATGCGATCGAAGCGGGTGATGTCCCGGTCGATGAAATCGCGACCACGTTCCATGCCGCCTACTGCAGTTGGTGGTCAGGCGCCGTCATCGACGAGGACCATGTCCTACGTCGGTTCTCCACGCCAGAACACGTGGCAACCATCCACAACTTCCGCGAGCTCGATGACCGTTATCAGCAACTCACGGCTGCCTATGTCGGTGCGCTACTTGCCGGTCGGCTTCCATACGCTGACAGCGTTACGAAAAAGTCGTCGTGGGGTGTACTTCGTCGGGAATTGCAGAAGCAACGAAGACACAAACCTGTTCGCCAGCTAATGGCTGAGATTCCCGACGTCGTCACGACCTTGGCACCCTGTCTCATGATGTCGCCCCTGTCGGTTGCCCAATACCTATCGGTAAAACAGGATCTGTTCGATGTTGTCATCTTTGACGAGGCGTCGCAGATCACGGTCTGGGATGCGGTCGGGTGCCTCGCGAGAGCGCGACAGGCGATTGTCGTGGGGGATCCCAAACAGATGCCCCCCACGAATTTTTTCGCGAGGGCAGATGACGATCCCGACGGCGACATAGACGTGGAGGGCGACCTAGAGAGTATTCTCGATGAGCTGATCGGTGCGAGGATCCCGGAGCGCACCCTCAATCTCCACTATCGATCACGCAAAGAGAGCCTGATCGCGTTCTCGAACAGTCGCTACTACGAAAACCGACTGATCACCTTCCCCGCGCCAGCATTTCCCGACAACGCCGTTCAGTTGATTCGCCCGGAGGGCTTCTACGCCCGCGGAAAAGCGCGGCACAACGAGGGCGAAGCCCGAGCCATCGTTGCAGAGGTCGTACGTCGCCTCACGGACGACGACGCTGATGTGCGAAGGCAGACGATCGGTGTCGTGACGTTCAACTCCGAACAGCAAACACTGATTGAAGACCTGCTGGACAAGGAGCGTTCCGCGAACCCAGGAATCGAATGGGCATTCGCGCAGGAAGGCCGTACGGAGCCCGTGTTCGTGAAGAACCTCGAAACGGTTCAAGGCGACGAGCGCGACGTCATCATGTTCAGCATCACCTACGCCCCTGACCAAGCCGATCATATGACCATGAACTTCGGTCCACTAAACCGCGACGGGGGAGAACGCCGCCTGAACGTCGCGATCACCCGAGCCAGATCGGAAATGCTCGTGTTCTCGACATTGTCGCCGGACCGTATCGAACTCTCGCGCACCCAAGCGCGGGCGGTCGCTGACCTCAAGCACTTTCTTGAGTACGCCGAGCGTGGACCCACGGCGTTGGGCGCAGCTGTCCACGGACCCTTGGGGGATTTCGACTCGCCATTTGAGGCCGCAGTTGCACGCGCGTTGCGACAAAGAGGATGGGTCGTCCACCCACAGGTCGGGGTGTCCGCGTATCGGATTGATCTCGGCGTGGTTCACCCCGACGTGCCCGGAAGGTACTTGGCTGGAGTCGAATGCGACGGAGCGATGTACCACAGCTCGGCGTTTGCGCGGGAGCGCGACAAGATCAGGCAGCAGGTGCTAGAGGGGCTTGGCTGGGTGCTGTACCGCATATGGTCAACCGACTGGTGGACGAACCAGACAAAGGCACTCTACACGTTGCACGAGGCACTGGTCGCTCTGCTGGTGGCCGATCAAGCCAAGCGTTCAGCGCACGGGGCCGACTCGCCCTTAGGCGAAGATGACAATCCGGAGGCCAGCGAGGATGTCGAGCAGACCGGCGCAGACGAACCCCTCTCGCGTCAGGACAGGCCAGGCACACAAGTGAAGGACGCCACCAAGCAGCAAGTCGATGGCTCGGCACGACGTGAGGACGAACTGGACGCGACCACGGAACCGGACACTCATTACAGCCCCTCTCGGTGGGATCCCGCGCGCCACCGCCCCGCACCGGAGCTCTTTCACGCCGACGAATACAGTTCCCGATTGACCGAGATGATCGACCACGTCATCGATTCCGAGGGCCCGATCCACGAGGACGTGCTGGTGCACCGTGTCGCACGGCACCACGGATTCGGACGGGCCGGCAATCAAATTCGCCGTCGAGTCATCGGAATCGCCAAACGTCGACGTGGCAAGAGCAAGGAAGATGTCGGCCTGTTCTTCTGGCGCAAGGGCACGATCAAGGAACGGCAAGCGCCCGTGCGGTACTCAGGGCGCGATGCGCAGATGCGGAAGGTTGGGTACATCTGCGCAGACGAACTCCGCGCCATATCACGCATTCTGAACACGACAGACCCGATCACGCTTGCGAGATCGCTGGGGGTCGAACGACTTCGTCAGCATGGTCGCGAACGACTCCAGCAGGTACTTGGGGTTGCCTGCCATAGCCCGGTGGGCGATCCCGGGGACGAAGGGCCAGCGGAGTAACAAGAAGGAGATGCGAACATGAAGATCGGCGTGATCTTGGACCAGATCGACCTCGGCAGCATTGCGCTGCCCGAGTTCCAGCGAGGCTACGTCTGGAACCGTGATCAAGTACGGGGGCTGATGCAGTCCCTCTATCTCGGTCACCCAGTGGGCAGCCTGCTGGTTTGGGTGACGCCGACACAAGGGGCGAACGCGCGGGGCGACCAGAGCCTCCCTCCGGGGTTCGTGAAGCTGCTGCTCGACGGGCAGCAGCGCGTCACCTCCCTCTATGGGCTGGTCCGCGGCAAGGCACCCACTTTCTTCGAGGGTAATGAACGTGCGTTTACGGATCTGCGCTTCCACCTCGCCGACGAGGTGTTCTCCTTCTACCAGCCCCTGAAGATGCGCGACGACCCGTTGTGGGTCGATGTGACGGAGCTGCTGCGGGAGGGTGCCGGCGTAGTGGTGCAAAGATTCGTGACCGACTCGGCGTACCGGGATCGAATCGGCGATTTCCTGACCCGCCTCAACCGCATCGACGGCATCAAGGACACCGAACTGCACATCGAGGAGGTCACTGGCGGAGATAAGACGATCGATGTCGTCGTGGACATTTTCAACCGTGTGAACAGCGGCGGTACCAAGCTCTCGAAGGGCGATCTGGCCCTGGCGAAGATGTGCGCCGAGTGGCCGAACGCCCGGCAACGGCTAAACGGGGAACTGCGACGCTGGGCGGACGCTGGCTACTACTTCAGGCTCGAACTGCTGCTCCGCAGCGTCACGACTACATTGACCGGAGAGGCGATGTTCAGCGCCCTCGACGGTGTTGATAGCCCGGACTTCCAGAACGGCCTGAAGACAACGGTGCAGCATATCGACCGGCTGCTCAACCTGATTGGCTCCCGGCTCGGACTGGATCACGACCGTGTTCTCGGTGGGCGATATGCGCTTCCACTCATGTCGCGCTACCTGGCGCAACGTGGCGGCGCGGTGTCGGATCCAAGAGAGCGCGACAAGCTGCTCTATTGGTATGTGAACAGTTTTCTCTGGGGGCGTTACGCGGGATCCACGGAGTCGGTTCTGAACCAAGATCTTGGCGTCATCGAGGACATCGAGGGCGGACTCGACCGGCTTATCGAGGGCCTGCGCCGGGACCGCGGTGATCTGCGTCTTCACGCGGCGGACTTCCTAGGGTGGAGCCGGGGCGCACGGTTCTACCCGCTGCTCTACATGCTGACCCGGGCGTGGGGAGCGCTGGATTGGGAGACGGGCGTTGAGCTTAAGGGGCACCTACTTGGCAACCTCAGCAGCCTCGAACTGCACCACATCTTCCCGAAGGCCCGACTGTATGAGGCCGGGTACGAGCGGTCTCAGGTCAACGCCATAGCCAACTTCACCTTCCTGACCAAGGAGACGAATCTCAAGGTGTCTGCCAAGGACCCGGCAACGTATCTCGCCGCCTACTCGGAGAAGGATCCGGAGTTCCTCTCGTCCCATTGGATTCCGCTCGACCCCGAACTATGGCGAGTGGATCGGTACGAGGACTTCCTCGCCGCCCGGCGCGGCTTGCTCGCAGCCGCCGGCAACGACTTCCTTGAATCGCTACGGCGCGGGGAAGTGCCCGAAGATCGGGTGGAGATCCGCGTGGTCGAACGGGAACGGGCATCTGTGCGGGGGGGCATTGGCGGCGAGGAAGAGGAAGACCTGCTCATCGAGGTGAACCAGTGGGTCGTGAGCCAAGGTCTGCCGGAGGGCGAGTTCTTGTTCGAACTGGCAGACCCCGACACCGGCGAAGAGTTTGGCGTCCTAGATCTGGCATGGCCAGACGGCATGCAGGCGGGATTGAGCGTCCCGGTGGCGCTGTTGCTGAACGAGCCGGAGGAGACGGAAGCGGCCGCCAATCGGGCCGGGTACCGCTACTTCACCGATGTCGATTCGTTCAAGAGCTACGTGGATCGCGAAGTCCTCGTCGTCGAAGATGCGGCATGAGATGGTGACGTTTGACGCGATAGACGTCGAAACTGCCAACCCTGACCGGGCGAGCATCTGCCAGGTCGGCATTTCCCGGCACGTCTCCCGTGCCCGCCTCTGTTCACGTTCGGGATGGCGTGGTCGTAGATCGCCGGCAATCGTTGGTCGACCCCCAGGACGGATTCGACCCTTGGAAGGTGTCGATCCATGGAATAGACGGTAAGGACGTGCCTTACGCTTCGCGATGTTCTTGGCGACTTGCGACGGCGGCGAGGCGGCTCGGCCTTGGTCAGCCACCTCGTTCGACCGCGTGGCTGTCGAACGGGCCATGTCGCGAGTCGACCTAGCGCAGCTCCACGTTCCAAGTGACGTGGCTCACAGCGCCAGGATCGGGCACCGGGCGTCGCCGCAGAAGCGGGGGTGAAGGGACTACGTGCTCAAGAGCGCCGCGAAGGGTCTTGGTATCTCGGCGTACCCCGGAAAGGAGCAAGCTGAAGGAACGAAAAACGAGGATGACCCAAGGAGGAAACGCTGATCGGAAGTGGTACTCGTCTGGAAGCTTGGGTCATTGAAATCGCGTGATGCTCAGTCTGATACCGTTTTCTTGGTCATGGATCCGTGTTCTGTAGAAAGAAAGACCGAATCTCGTGTAGCAGTTGGGAAACCTCGAACCATGCTGTCGCATAGCGATTGTCTCGCCGCCATCCCATGCGCCACGCTGTAGCGAGTCCACTTCCGGAACCACCCATAAGAAAGGGGCTGTCGTTGATGATGTTCTCGTCTGGATCTATTGTCGAGCTGTAGGCTTCGAAGAATCTGGTCCAGATAGTCTCCTTTAGAACGGGCCACTTTCCGAGCCGTAGTGTAGTGAGAAAATGTAGGAGATCACCTGGACCTGGTACGTTCGCCATCAATACCGGATTCCCTTGTCCTCTCTTCAGTTTCTCCTCGGTCAAGCTACAGATCACAATCCACTTGTCCTCCGGTGCCAATGAAAGGCGTTCAACCTGAGATAGGAACAAGTCGTATGGCAAAATCACCCTATCCCCAAGATCGTTAGAAACGTCGAGTCGGTTGTCTGTGATCATCAAGTAGTAGGTGTGTAGGATCATTCCAAGCAGCTTCTTGAGATGTATCGTTATGGGATTCTGCCAGCCGTCCTCGGCAACTAGATTCCAACCTCTAAGACGCGTCGGGAGTTTGTGTCCGGCCGGGTCCGCAAATGAGATCGTCGTCGCAATGTCCCGTGCAGGATGTAAGAGAGACTTGAACTGATAGGTATGCTGGGTAGAAGGCAATCCTCCCATCATTGGCAGCACAGGTCTTTCACGCCGAATACTCCGCATATTCGAACGCAACAGTTCAACTTGATCTGTTAGAAGCACAGCCCGAAATGTACCGCAACGAAATCGAGGTCCACCATGACCAATCTCCTGAGTCGGTGCTAGTCGCTCAGACACCGACACCGCCATAGTCTAAGCCCGCGACAGACACGTCCTCGCGATTGTCATACTTGACGTCGTGCCGAATTGCCCCAAAAAGAGGATCTTGTACTTACCTTCATGTACCCATGGTGGGCATGTGGCGGAGCGGACGAACTCCACATATGGAAAGTAAGTTCAAGCAAACCAATGCAGACTTACACCCATAACATCCTGATTTCTCTCCCAAACACTCCCTGATCTCGCGCCCATCCACGCACTCCGGTGCAAACCAGTCGACGTTTCTAAGTGCTAGGCGTTATAATAGACGCTAGACCGCGCAACAAAGTGCTACCCCGCGCACTATCCCACGAACTCCGCCTTGCAGCACCTACGACTTACCGCCGCCTTCGTCGCCACCGTCAAGCCCACCCGCACCGTCAAGACCTACGGCGATGGGCGCGGCGGGTACGGCCTGACGCTTTCCGTGCAGCCGAGCGGATCGAAGCAGTGGTACCAGCGCGTCTACGTCAACCGCCGGCCCGTCAATCTCGGCCTCGGCGGCTATCCCGTCGTCTCTCTCGCCGACGCCCGACGCACCGCCCTCGCCAACGCCAGGCTCGTTCGCTCGGGACACGATCCGAGGCGCGTCTCCGGGACGATCCCGACCGTCGATGAAATGCTCGACGCCGTCATCGAACGCGACGCCGCCACCTGGCGCGACCCCGAACGCACGGCCCGCGAGTGGCGAACTGCTCTGCACACCCACGCAGGTCCCTTGATGAACAAGCCGGTCGACGAAGTCACCAGCGCCGACTGCATCGACGTCCTCTCCGCCCTCTGGCATTCCAAGCGCGAGACAGGACTACGCGTCAGGCACCGTCTCGCCGCCGTCTTCAAGTTCGCCCTTGCCAAGGGACACCGCACAGACAATCCCGTCGACGCCGCCAAGGCGGCCCTTCCCAACCGCCGAGGCGACGCCCAGCGCAAACAACGGCACCCGTCGCTGCCTTACCGGCAGGTTGCGCAGGCCCTCGCCGCGGTCGACCGCGCCGACATCTGGACCGGCACCAAACTGGCGTTCCGCTTCCTCGTCCTCACGGCCACGCGAAGCGGCGAGGTGCGCGGCGCTAACTGGTCCGAGATCAACATCGCCGACGCGCTCTGGACCATTCCTGGCTCGCGCATGAAAGCAGGCACCGAGCACCGCGTACCCCTCAGCACCTCGGCCATGGCCGTCCTAGCCTCGGCCAAGCGGCTCACCACCAACGAGCTCCTGTTCCCCACGGTCAGGGGCAAACGCATGATGGACAGCCCCATCAGCAAGCCATTGCGCGACCTTGGCATCGCCGCGGTCCCCCACGGCTTCCGATCGTCCTTCCGCGACTGGGCGGCCGAACGCACGTCCGTCCCGACCGCCGTCGTCGAAGCGGCACTCGCGCACCGCGTCTCAAACAACGTGGAAGCAGCCTACTTCCGCAGCGACCTCCTCGAGAAGCGCCGCGAGCTCATGCAGCAGTGGGCAGACTTCCTCGAACCGCCCGGTCCGTCGACTTAGCGCCATGCCACTGAAGCTCACCGAGACCTTCGTCCAGCGGGTCAAACCCGACTCCCGCGCCAGGACCTACGGCGACGGGCGCGGCGGCCACGGCCTGACGCTCCACGTCCAGACCAACGGCGCCAAGTGGTGGTACCAGCGCCTCCGCATCCACGGTCAACCAGCGAATGTCGGACTCGGCGGCTATCCCCTGGTCACCCTTCCCGAAGCCCGGCACGCCGCGCTGCGCAACGCGCAAGTCGCCCAGGACGGGGGCGACCCGAGGCCCAGGAAGCGTCCCGTTCCGTCCGTTGCCGACACGCTCGCCGCCGTCATCGAGAGGGACGCACCGACCTGGCGCCATCCGGACCGCACCGCCAAGAACTGGCGCAACGTCCTCCGCCGCCACGCCAGCGACGTCCTCGCACTCCGCGTTGACGAGGTCACGAGCGCCGACTGCATCGCGGTCCTCGCCCCGCTTTGGAACACCAAGCGCGAGACCGGCCGCAAGACCAAGCGGCGGCTCGCCGCAATCTTCAACCTCGCCATCGCCGAAGGCCACCGGACCGACAATCCCATCGATCAGGCCAGCGCCGCCCTACCCAACCGCCGCGGCGACCAGCAGCGCATCCGCCGGCAGGCCGCGCTGCCCTACCACCAAGTCGCCGATGCCCTATCCGTCGTCGCGGGCACGAACGCGTGGCTCGGAACCAAGCTCGCGTTCCGTTTTCTGGTGCTCACGGCCGCTCGAAGCGGCGAGGTGCGCGGCGCTACCTGGGCCGAGGTCGATACCGACGCCGCGCTCTGGACGATACCGGCCGCACGTATGAAAGCAGGCGACGAACACAGGGTCCCGCTCAGCACCGCCGCCCTCGCGGCCCTCTCCGAGGCGCAGGCCATCGCGGGCGACAACGGCCTCCTTTTTCCGAGCGCAAGGGGCAAGCCCATGAGCGACGTCACGCTGAGCAAACTGCTCCGGGAGAATCACGTGCCCGCCGTACCCCACGGATTCCGGTCCTCATTCCGCGACTGGGCCGCCGAACAGACCGCATTCCCCCGCGCTGTCATGGAGGCTGCCCTAGCCCACAAGGTCGCCGACGAGGTTGAGGCGGCCTATTTCCGAAGCGACCTCCTCGAAAAACGCAGCGAGCTGATGCAGCAGTGGGCAGACTATCTGTCTTCCGACTAGACGTGACGCCCAATCCCTGCGATACCGTTCCGCTCAGGCTCTCTCAATGAAGTCCAGCTTCCACGAACGCAACCGTCGCGGATGCACCCAGCGACCCGCACCTTACCCGCCCCTTATCGCACCGCGTCACGTCCCCCAGCACGCTCGGCTTGAAATAGTGCACATAAATGCAGTATATAGCGCCATCATGGAACCACTGACACCCCGACAGCGCCAAGTCCTTGACTTTGTTGAGAGGTGCTGCTCGGAGACCGGCTCTCCGCCAACCTTGGACGAGATCAGCGGCCACTTTAGCTTCAAGAGCAGCAACTCCGCGCGCCAGCATCTGCGCCTCATCGAACGCAAGGGGTACCTCAGGCTCCGCCCCGGCCGTGCACGTGGAATCCGTTTGACTCCAACGTGCGCCCCTCTGCAGCCCGTACCGTTGGTGCCTCTAGTGGGTAGGATCGCCGCTGGCGACCCAATTGCCGCGACCCAAGACATCGAAGCCATGATCCCCATTCCCGGCGAAATATGGCGGGGGGATCACCTCTTTGCGCTACGCGTTCGTGGTGACAGCATGACCGGGGTCGGCATTTTCGATGGCGACATTGCCGTCGTGAACGCACAGCCAGTCGCCGAGAACGGCACGATCGCCGCCGTTGTGATCGGTGAGGACGTCACGTTGAAGCGATTCTTCCGTTCTGACCAGGGCATCCTCCTTCGCGCGGCAAACGACGACCATTCAGACTTGGCCTTCGACCCTCACGATTCGGACAACATACGCATCGCGGGCGTTCTAGTTGGCACCCTGCGGACCTTCTAGCGATGCCACCTGCTGCAACAACCCCGATCACCGACCTCCAACGCGAAGCGAGCGCCTTTGGCTGCCCGGAGTTGATCTCGCTCCAAGGACCACAAACAGATGCACATCTCGAATACCTCGACCTAACTGGCTCGCAAAGCGAGGCGCCGCTCCTCCCGCATGCCGTCGCAGAGTTCCAAGGCCGCCCCCTCCTCTATCTTCTCGACGACCTCGAACGTACTTTGGAACCGAAGTCAGCCGACCAGCGTGCACACGAACTAGGTCAACTCCTCGCCAACAGAAGCGAGCATGCTGTACTCGGCCTCGTCCGACCCGGCGAACTAACCCTCTATCCAGTCAACCTCGATCGTACCGTACTCGACCGCGCACCCGTCATTACCATATCGCGCGACACTCCAGACGCCTCGTTCTTCTTCCAGAGCCTCGCAGCCGGCTCGTTCTCCCTTGACGGACAACCGCAAGCGCCCGATTACGTCTTCGATGAGATTCACACCTTGCTCGCGTCTGCCAATGACGATCTGGCCGCCAAAATGCCGCCTCTCGAGATACTCTCCGTCACCGGCAGGGCCCTCTTTTTCCGCTTTCTTCATGATCGCAAAATCGTCTTACCTAGCGAATTAACCGAGATCTGCCCACCCGCTAACGATTTGAAGGACGTATTCTCAGACTCTGAGCGGGCCGCCGCGACCTCATGCTGGCTAGATGAGACGTTCAACGGTGACTTCCTCCCTCTCGTTGACGGCCTCCACCCATCACTACCGTCGCGCGAACGGCAATCCGCATATGCGGAGTTCTACCGCGAAGCCCACGCCAAGACCGAAGGCAAGGTGTTTCTTCACCTCGAAGCGATCCTACGCGGATGGAAGCACGTCGAAGGATCCGGTTATCAAACGACAATCGACTGGGACGACTTCAACTTCGCGCACATCCCAATTGGGGTTCTAAGTCAAATCTATGAGACGTTCAGCCGGCGCTGGGACGATGCCCACTCCGACGACACAAGTATCCGTTACACTCCGAAGAACATCGCGCGCCTACTCGTGGATGAGGCACTAGCCGGTTTGGAACAACCACAGGACGCTGTGGTCCTTGATCCCGCGTGCGGCGGTGGCGTTTTCCTCGTCTTGGCCTTCCGTCAACTGTTGCGCTTGCATTGGGAGAAAACCGGCCGCCGCCCGACAACTCGCCTCATTCACCGAGTCCTCTACAATCAGCTGCGGGGCTTTGATGTTAGCGAATCCGCGCTTCGACTCGCAGCACTTGCTCTATACATCACATCCATCGAGCTAAACGGAACGAAACGGCCACCAAAGAGCTTGAAGTTTCCCGATGCGCTCAAAGATCGGGTTCTCTTCAACTTCGGCCCCTCCGACGACCAGGAGCGTCGCCAAGGGTTCGTTCTCGGCAGCCTTGATTCAACCGTACCCAAGTCCTTCGACCGACAGTTCGACATCGTCATCGGCAACCCACCCTGGACCCGTGTTCGGTCAAGGCGAACCGGCAACGATGACCCCACCGAGCGACGAAGGCGCAATGCCTCAATCAACGCAGAGTTCTCAGTCATCACACGGCGCGCGTTACGCAAACTCGGTGCTCCCGGCATCGACGCGAGTGCGTACAGAAACCCAGACAACAACCCCGACCTCCCTTTCTTGTGGCGTTCTACGGAGTGGGCCAAACCGGGCGGCACCATCGCCATGGCGCTTCCCGGCCGGATAATCCTGAAACAGAGTCCGGCTGGTGAGCGGGCGCGTGTGGCACTGTTCCGCAGCTTAACGGTGACCGGGATTCTCAACGGCTCAGACCTTGAGAAGACAGCCGTCTGGCCCAATATGGACCTTCCTTTCATGCTGTTTTTCGCCCGCAACACTGTCCCGCCGGCGAACCACCAGTTCTCTTTTCTCACGCCGTTCCGAGAGAACGCCTTGTGTCAGCGCTCGGAATTCCGCTTGGACTACCGTTCCGCCCAGGCCATTTCAGTCGACTCCGTGACGGCGAAGCCCTGGTTGCTCAAGTCTCTCAGCCTAGGCAGCATCCTCGACGTAGAGGTCATCGACAAAATCTCCGACCGCCAGTTCCCGCCCGTTTCCGACGTTTGGGCCAATCTCGTAGCGGGCGAAGGCTACAATGTCTCGGCCAGGCTAGCGCAGAGGCCCGCCGACCACCTAGTAGATCTTCCCGATTTCAAGCCTCCAGCTCGCGGCTACGACGTCCGCGCCAAGGACCTCCCGACCTGGGGTCAGAATCATAATCGCTCTACAGCACACTTCCCGCGCCGCGCCGCGCTCTACGACCCGCCACTCGTCATATTGCCCCAGACTCCCGGCGAAACGAGAAGCCAACCCAAAGCGTTTCTCTTCGAAGATGACCGCGTGGTCTTCTCGAAGAGCTTCTACGGTTACTCCACCGCAGGTCACGAGCATTCAAAGAATCTAGCTCGCCTCCTGTACTTGATCGTTCACAGCCAACTCTGGGCTCATCATTGTCTAACCCACAGCTCGCGGATCGGCGCGAGCTACCGCACCATTCTGAAAGAAGACATCCAACGTTTCCCTTTCCCAGATCCCTCAACATTGGCCGCGGCCCAGTGGGGCCGCATCGAACAGCTGGCCGACAGTTTGCGCCACGACGATCAACGTCCCTTCCACGACATCGACCAACTCGTATCCGAGGTCTACGGTCTAAGCTCGAACGACATGGCCATAATCGAGGACACGGTACGCTACGGTGCCCCGTTTCGATCAGCCCGGCTTCCTGCCGAGAAACAACCGGGTCAAACCGATGTCGAAGCATTCTGCCGGTACCTGGTGGAAATGACCCAGCCTTTCGTCGACGATTCGACCGCGCTCCGCGCGTTCCCCGTTTCCACCGAAAGCACCGGGTACTCCTCACCCTGGCGCTTCATTGGCTTGTCCACCCAAACCGAGCCGATCGAAATCTCCCCTGCGTTTCTTTCCGCCATTGTGCGCGAGGGAGACAGCTTGTCCGCCAGCCGCGTAGTCATGCTGCTGCCTGGAGGAGGTTTACTCATCGGCCTCTTGAACCAGCAACGGTTCTGGAGCCAAACCCGCGCTCGACTGTGCGCCCTACATGTCATACGTCGACATCTGAGCGCCTTCTAGCCAGCAATGCAGAATGCCGGATTCTTCGCCGCTGGCGTAGACTACCAATTACCGCATCCAACCATCGCTACAGCGGTTCTCCTCGTTGTCCACAATGCGGTTCGCCGTGCCTTTGCATTTCTTCGCGACACAGAGTTTCCACTCGGCACCGCTCACGAGGATCAGATCACCCGGCAACTATATTGGATACTTGAGGACCATCTTCGACAGACAGGCGAGGTGCCGGGATTCGATGAACGAGTGTTCCGGAAGGTCTGGCGCGGCCCAGAGGTCACCAACTTCGATGGCAAACATCCCGCCAAAAAACCTGACCTCGTATTCGAACTCGTCCGTGACGAAACGCTCGTGCTGTCCAGTCAAGACGCCCTGTTCGTCGAGTGCAAACTAGTAGGCACCACTCATCCGGTTGGTAGCGTCTACTGCAACACCGGCATCTCTCGTTTCATAGGCGGCGACTACGCCTGGGCGATGCAGGAGGCCATGATGCTCGGCTACGCACGCTCTGGATATTCGATACTCGACAAGCTAGAACCCATTCTGACCACAGAGCCCTATCATGACCGGCTTGGACAACCGACCGCCACTGCACCTATCCCCGCAAGCGTCTCTGACTCCTGGGCCGAGGAGCTTCGCGCTAGTTCGCATAACCGCGATTTCAACTGGCCCCACGGACAAGGGCCAGCCGGAAAGATCCGCCTTTTCCACTCTTGGCACGACTGCTCATAGCAGCCGACACTAGTTTCGATCGCCTTCTCCCCAAGGGTCCGAGCCAGTAAGCTTATTCACTCCTCTCTGGCCGTATCCCTGAAGGATCGGACCGGGCACCGCCGACAGCCCGCACAACTGCCAACTCCCATCACTCGCGTTGGGTACGCAGGACTTCCGCGATCGCCGCGCATCGCCACCGGTCCCACTCCAGTCCGCTCGATCCACGGTTGCACCGCCAGCGTACTCTTGCCCACACCGCCCTTGAACGCCTGCACCGCCACCCGCGCGGGCGACGATTCGCCTCGCCCGCGCCGTTGTCCCAGCGCGTCCCGCAACGCGTTCATCGCCCGCAAACTCAAACGCGTCGCCCCGCGACAGCCGAGCGGCATGCCCGCCTCCGCCGCCAACGGCCGCGCGCGGCACCGTCCCACGCCCAGCGCGGCGGCCGCCTCGGCGATGCCGAAACGGGAGGCCGCCCCCTCGCCGAACACCGGGGTCGCTGCCCCGTCCACGAGCGACTCCAAGAGCCCGCCCACGGCGTCCGCCAGCGCCTCCAGATCGTCCGCGACTATCCCGACGTCCCGGCTACCGTTCCCGTGCCGCTCCGCCGCCACCTCCTCCGTTTCCGAACCATCGAGCCATCCCGCTTTGTCGCCGATTCCCACCGGCAACGCAGGTCTCCGAGCTCCCCAGCCGATGTTTCGCCGGCACGCACAGACGTCCTACACACCATCTTGCGTTACGATGGACCAGCCCATGCGGAGAGCACCCAAACCCACCGACCGACCACGCCAACCGACCGAGCTACCGCCCGCTTCCGAGCCCACGCGATTCCTGCGCAACCTGACCTCGCTTCCCGACCCCGACTTCGCCTCGACCTACTCCCCCGCCATCGCCGCCGTCTTCGCCCGCTACGGAGAGTTGCCCAACCCCTCCGCCGCTAGGCGCGCCCTGCTGCTCGCGCTCAAGGACGCCCTGAAGCGACGCCGCGCATTCATCCTGCCGCGTTTCACCCAGGCCGAGGACAGCTGGCGCATCCGCGAGTGCGCCAGCTATGCCGTGGCCATCGCAGTGCTCGTCGAGCACGCCTACGCCGTGCTCGCCCGCGACCCATACGATCCACAGGCCGATCCGGATTCCTGGCCCCGAATCCTCGCCGATCCCGCGGTTCAAGCCGACGGATCGAGCCCGCGCGCTGCGCTCTTCCACGCCATCGTGCCCGCCCAGGGCCGCCGCTGGATCGCCCGCGAGCCCATGGTGCAAACCCTCATCGCCAACTACTTCACCGACACCGACCCCAACGAACTGCGCGACATCGTCGCCCCGGTGGTCGCCAAGTTCCCGCAGGACCACCTCGCGACGCGGCAGCCCCAGAACGACGCTTCCCGGCCCTGCAGCGACGACCTCCCGAACCATCCGCCCCGTTCCGCCTCCGACAGCCCGCCGGTCCTGGCGCGCATCCTCGCGCGGGCCCGCGCATCGCTCGCCCCCGGTCGTCCACCGGACGACGGATCCGCGCGCTCCCGCACCCCGAAAACAGAAGGCACCGAAACCGCTCTAGCAAGCAGCGACGTTCCATCCCCGCAGCCCGCGTCCGCGCAGCCAGGCCCCGAAGCCGTCCGGTCGGCGCGGCCGACGCCGAGCGCGGCCAGCTGCTTACTGCGCCCATCGGCCCCCGCGGAAGTCCCTACTCGAAGTCCGCCCGCCCCGAAGCCGTCCCGAAGTCGTCGAAGCGGCCCTCGCGTGGCGGACCTTCTCGACCGTCTCCCTACGGCACCTCCGTTCCGCCCCGCCGCAATCCCCAACTCGAGGCGCAGAGCCCCGGCGCGGAAGCCGGACATCGGCGACCACGGCGCCGCGACCGCCCGCATCCGCCACCACGCGGACTACGCCCGCGCCCTCGCGGCCGACAACGCCTCGCGCCCCGCCCAGCAG
>VXYL01000025.1 GCA_009846005.1 Gammaproteobacteria bacterium
GCCGGCCGCTGTCGAACACGGTGACGGCGACGGTCGAGGGGCCGCCGCCGCTGACTGCGGAGTTCGTCGGCATGCCGGAATCGCACGACGGGGTGGGCACGTTCGAGTTCGAGCTCCGCTTCAGCGAGGACTTCCCGGGACGGCTGCCGCCCAGGCTGCTGCGCGACGAGGCGTTCGAGGTGACCCACGGAACGGTCCAACGGGCGCGTCGGGTCGAGCAGGAGCAGAACCGGCGCTGGACGATCGCCGTGCAGCCGGACTCGCACGAGGACGTGACGGTCGAACTGCCGGCGGCGACCGACTGCGACGCGGTGGGGGCCGTGTGCACGGAGGCGGGTCGGCCGCTGTCGAACACGACGACGGCAACAGTGGCGGGTCCGCAGGCCAGCGCACAGGTGGACGGTTCCGTGCTGACGCTCGCGTGGGAGACGCGGCGCGACGGTTTCGCGTTGCCGAGTGGCAAGGACTTCGCGGTGCGGGTCGACGGCGGGTTGCGGGCGGTGGCGTCCACCTCGCTGTGGATGCGCGGCGTCGTGCTGGGGTTGGCCGAGCCGGTGCGCCCCCATCAGGCGGTGGCGGTGGATTACCTGGGCTCGGCGATGCACCCGCTGCGCGATGGGGCGGGCGACGCCGAACCCGCGTGGCGGGACTTGCCCGCAGTCAACGTGACGGGCGTAGCCAGCGCCGAAGGACCCGCCGTCCGGGCGACGGCCGCGAACCGTCCTCCTGTAACGGACGACGTTTCGGCAAGTTTCGCCGGGCTGGAACTCGGCGACACGGGCCTAGCGGTCGCCGGGATCGGCACCGACGTGCGGCGCTTGGACCTGTCGCGCAACGGGCTTGCGGATATCGCGACGCTGGCGCGTTTGCGGGCGTTGGAGAGCCTAGACCTGTCGGACAACGACATCATCGACGTCTCGGCCCTTCGGGGATTGACCGCGCTGCGACGGCTCGACCTCGGCGGCAACGACATCGTCGAGGTGTGGCCGCTCGCGGACCTGCCGGACTTGGAGGTGTTGGTGCTCGACGGCAACCGCGTGGCGGACGTCGGCGCTCTAACGCACATGGCGCGCCTCGAGAACCTCGGCTTGGCGCGCAATGCCGTTGAGGATATCTCACCGCTGGCGGATCTGAGATCGCTGAGGCGGCTGGATCTGGGCTGGAACCCGGTGCGCGACCTGTCGCCGGTCGGCGACCTGCAGCGACTGGTCTGGCTGCGGCTGCCGGACGCGGGCGGCGACGCGCCAACGCACCGGCTCGTGCTGCTGCGCTGGCTGCTAGCGCCCGACACGCCAGGGACGTGTCTCGGATGCGCCGTACTCCGCAACGACTGACAAGGGTGGCGGACACGTCGCATGGGCGATCAATCTGGTGCGCTGCGCAGCTGCCCTCGCCCCGACAACCCACGCCGATGCACCGTTTGGATCAAGGCGCGCCCGCCACTTGAGGCTTTCGGCGCCGTCCCCACCCAAGGCCGTAAGGCCGGCACAGTCGTCGGCGTCGACCGGAACCGGCATTGCCGAACGACAGAATCCGCCGAGCAGCGTAATATCGGCGCACCAACGGCTGGCAGTGGGAGTTCCCGAAAACGACCATGTCGCAGTCAATCCCGTTCGTACGCCCGTGCCCGACTGACCGGATTCCGGGGCGCGGCTTGCAGCGATCCGTCGCCGTGGCATTGCTGGCGATCCTCGTGGCGTGCGCATCGACGGAACCCGGTGTTCCGAAAGGCGATCCCCAACGACCAGTCGCCGATGCCGATGCTTACATCCCCCGACTACGCCAGTTGGCGGCCCAGGGCGACGCATCGGCGCAATACGCTCTCGGGCGGCTCTTCCTCACGGGCCGGGGGGTTCGCGAGGACAAGACCAAGGCGTTGTACTGGATTCGCCGCGCTGCAGAACAGGATATGGCGCCTGCCCAGGAGACGCTCGGCGCCATGTACGACCAAGGCAACGGCGTCGAATCCGACTATGCCGAAGCGGCGCATTGGTATCGGCTCGCGGCGATACAAGGCCGCCCCAAGGCCCAGTTCCGATTGGGCACGCTGTACAAGGAGGGTCTGGGCGTTGCGCAGGACGAAGCGCTCGCCTTAGACCTCTACCGTCGGGCCGCCGAACAGGGTCTGGCGCCTGCCCAACTGGAGTTGGGAATCCACTTCCGGAATCCCGGCGGGGAGCAGGACCATGCGGAAGCGGTGAAGTGGTTCCGGCTGGCGGCGGACCAAGGCCTCGGCCCGGCGCAATTCAACCTCGGCTTGGCCTACGCGTTGGGTCAAGGCGTCACCCAGGACGACGCCGAAGCGGCGAGTTGGTACCGAAAGGCCGCCGAAAACGGGATTGCGCCGGCCCAGAACAACCTTGGCGCAATGTACAAGAACGGCCACGGCGTGCCTCGAGACCTCGGCGAGGCCGCAAAGTGGTACCGGTTGGCCGCCGAGCAGGGCAACAGCGTCGGCCAGTACAACTTTGCGGTGGCGGTGGGGTACGGCCGGGGGGTCCCGCGCGATCTAGCGCAGGCGCGGGAGTGGTACCGGCGTTCCGCGGAGCAAGGTTTCGCGGACGCGCAGAACAACCTCGGCGCTTTCTACCTTCGCGGCGTCGGCATGGACCCGGACTACGCCGAAGCGTTGAAGTGGTATCGCCGGGCAGCGGCACAGGGACACCCACGTGCATTGCATAGCTTGGGCTACATGTACCGAACGGGTCGCGGCGTAGAACGCGATCATGTCGAAGCGGTCGAGTGGTATCGCAAGGCGGCGGATCGTGGTCTCGCCTTGGCCCAGCTTTGGCTTGGTCTGATGCACCGATACGGCCAGGGGGTATCTCAGGACGACAGCGAAGCCGCGGCTTGGTTTCGCTTGGCGGCCGAACAGGGCAACGCCACCGGCCAACTCAATCTGGGACTCCTCTACGCCAGCGGTACCGGGGTTCCGCAGGATCTTGTCGAAGCCTACAAGTGGTTGAGTCTCGCGGTCTCGCGGGTGGAAGAGGATCAGCGGGACGACGCGATCGCGATACGCGACAAGACCGCGGCGGAAATGAATTCCGACCAGCTTGTCGAGGGTCGGCATCGCGTCCTGGAGTGGGAACGCGACCGCTGACGGCACCGCCCGGCATTGTACCCGCGGTCCGATTTCGACGGTCGCCCCGCCGCGAAACATGGGAGGGGAAGTCATGCCTCGTTGGACTTTCGGGCACGATATCGCCGATGGCGACAAGGCGACGCTGCCTCGCCTGATCTGGCTGGCGTGTCGGATCGCCATGGTCGTTGCCATGGTGGTCGTACCCTTCGGCTACGCGACCACCGCCTTGCACACAGATGTCCTGATGAGTACCGGCTGCGGCATTGCCATCGCCGTGGGCGTCGGTGTCCGCGGCGGTCCCCGCAGTGGTCCTTGGACAGGCGTCCTGGTTGGCGTGATCATCGGCGTGGCCACCGCGTTAATCGCCGGGCTGTCGCCTCTCGAAGGGTTCGCGGTTCTCGTGTTGCCGATCTTGGCGCTCGCCCTTGGCCTGATCGCTGGTATGCGGGGATCGTCCTTGACGGGGTACCGCGATGTCACGCGTGAGGCATTCATCGTGTCGGTCCTCTTGGCCGTCGGGTTTCTTCCCGCGTGGATCGCGGAGGGTGCGTTCGCCTCGGGCCTTCGCTCTGACGGGCTACAGCTCGCAGGGTCGACCCTCGTCTTGTTTGTCTGGATCGCACTGACGGCCGGCCTCCTCAGCCACCGCCGCGAGGGGTGGCGCGACACGCGCCCCCCGCTGTTGCTGATCCTTGGTGCGGCCGCACTCGCAATCCTGCTGATCGTCGGAGTAGCTTCAGGCACCTTCGAGGAAGGCCGTGGGCTGTCGGGTTTCTCCTTGGTGGCGATGATCGCCTTTCTGCTTGCCGTGTCCGCAGCGGTCCCGGCAGCCGCATTCCTATTGGGGCGCACGGTCATCACCTGGCTCGAGCCGCGGCTTCGGGTCTACGGCTACCTCGCGGACTATCTACGGGTGATGTGGGTGCCGATCGGGGCGTTCGCGGTGGGTTACCTGACGATCATCGTGTTGTTCGCCGGGTTCTACGGCATGCTGGGACGGATCCAACCCGCCGCGTTCTCGAACGCCGGTACCGGTATCACGGAGTGGTTGTCGTTCTCGTTCTACACCGCGCTGGGGCAGGATTTCGCGACGATGTCCCCAGTTTCGGCTGCCGCGAGGATCCTCGTCGGAGCGCACCTGATCCTCTCGGCGGGCTGGGCCGTGGTCATGTTCGCGGCGGTGATGTCATCCATCGGTCCGCGATTGGACCGAATCGCCCGACGCCACGCCGAAAACGACGACGACTGATCCTTCGATTCCGCCTGCGACGCCAAGGCCGAACTACGTATGCCATAATTTCGAGGTTACCGATTGCCGAGATGCCATGAACAGCCCAGTTACCGCCGACACGCTGCCCAACGGTGCCCCGACAGGTTCGCCTGCCTATGTACCGGCGTTCCAACTCACCGCCGGGCAGCCGCCGCCCATCGCCGCGAACGGCGGGGTCTCCTACATGTCGTTCGACCGTGACGGGGACGCCGGAACGGCGGCGGCAACCGACGCGGCCTTCGCCCTGATCGCCACCGGCGAGGGGCAGGCGGTCATCGATATGATCGAGAACGCGCCCCCCGGCCCCATCGAAACCAAATGGGGATCCGCGTTTCGCACCTACGACGAGTGCCTCGCGCATATTCGGGCCAACGACATCGAAGCCCCCGAGGGCGGTTTGGCACTTCCATTGCGCTACACCGTACACGAACAACCGTCCTACTCCATCGTTTCGTCCAACGCGCTGTGGCGGGATCCGTCACGCAAAGACGACGCCCTGGTGCTGCGCAAGGAAGAACGGGACATCGGGCGACGTTGCCTCTACTTCCCTCAGGTGCTGCGCGACGCGCGGCGAATCGAGGAGTACCACCCCGGCCTCAAGCCGACGAGCCCGGAATGCATGGACAAGCTCGGTCTGTCGCTGGCGCACTTGGAATCCAGGTGTACGAACTTCTACGACGCCGAGGAGGTGGAACGCGTTTTCTACCTGGAGATCGAGAAGCTCCTGCTCGACTTCTTCCCCGGCGCAACGGACGCCCTGGTCTACAACCACGACGTGTTCAACAAGGACTACAAGGGCGACGTCAGAGAGGACCAGGACAACAAGAACCCCGGAGTGAACCGCGGCTATGCGAACCTCGTACACAACGACCTGAACGACAACAGCGGTCGCGTTCGCTGCCGCGAATTGCTCACCAAGAACCTACGCAACTTCGGGCGCACCCAGCACTACACCGAGGCCGAGGCCGACGCCAAGATGTCGCGTCGGTTCATGTCCATCAACCTGGCCAAGCCGATGGAGACCGTGGGCCAGTACCCCTTCGTGCTCTGCGCATGGCCTTCGTTCGCCGACCAGCCGTACATCACCAACTACCGCATCTACGACGACCGCGTCGGCGAGACCACGCGCTTCACCTATCGGCCCGGGCACGAGTGGTACTGGTTGCCCCAGCAGAAATCCAACGAAGTCTCGATGCTGAAGTGCTACGACTCAGTCACGGACGGTTCCGTCTCGCGATGGTCGTTCCACACGGCCTGCGTCGACCCCACCGCACCTGAGGACGCTCCGTGCCGCAAGAACGTCGTGGTCAGGTCCTTCGTATTCTTCTAGGCGGGCGACCACAGGCGTGTGCACGGAGCAAGCCGGCGCGACGCTAGTCCTTTCCGCGCACGACTATGCGAGGCGTATGGAAACGTACGCTCGCGAAGGCATGGCGCGGGCATCTCGCATCGGCAACCGCGGACCCGTGCGTTTCGATGAACGCGGCAAGGTGCACTCAGACATCGTCGACGCCTACTGGAAACACGGCTTCTACGTCTTCCAGAACGTCCTCGATGAGGTGGAGATCGAGGAACTCCGGCGGGACGTGAACGACCTCCTGGCGCGGGCGCCGGTCGGTCCGGGCAGGACCGTGGATGCCGATGGCAATCCGGCGGCAGGCATCGACATGAAACGCAATCCCTACTTCTTCGTGAAGCCGTTGTCGGACCCCGTGGGAGGCACCTCGTCGTCCCATGGCAGACATCAAAGCAAGATGGCCGAAGCCGAGCCGGCACCGGAGGCTCCGGAGTACGTGGTGCAGATCATCGCGGGGATGTGCCAACTGATCGAATCGGGCCTGCGCGTCTACGGTCATCCGCATCTGCTCGCCATCGCCGAGGCGATCAACGGACCGGATTTCGTACCCTACAACGATGCCATCTTCACGAAGCAGCCGGGGCTCGGCGGTTCGGTTGCCTGGCACCAGGACGGCGTGACGCATTGGGACAGCCCCGATTGGGACGAGGGCATCCACGGCGTCAACTTCCAAGCGCAGCTCTACCGGACATCGGCACTGAGTTGCCTGTGGGTCGTTCCGGGAACCCACAAGCTCGGCAAGGTCGATATCAAGGGGATGGTCGAAGCCAACGGCGGATCGGATCAATTGCCCGATGCGATTCCGCTCTACTGCGAACCGGGCGATGTAACCATCGTCAACCGGCAGACGCTGCACAGCTCGTTTGCGAACACCTCGAACGACTTCCGGATCTCCGTATCGTGGGGATTCCATCGACGCAAGGCCGTCGCGGGGCAGCACGGCCACCTCATGCAGCCCGCGCATGTGATCTACGACGACGAGTTCATCGACAAGCGGGCCAGTGTCGTGCAAGTGGCCATCGACGCCAGGCGGCAGTACTACCGCGACGAGACCCCGTTCGTGTATCAGCCGTTCGGCCACCTAGCGGACGAATACCGTTGGAGCCCCGAGATCTTCGAAACCGTCATTCGCGACTACAACATCCGCGACATCGCGATATGACAAAGCCCGACGTCGATGCGCTCTTCGAGCAACGCGGTGCAACGCGCCTGCGCCAGCGTCGCTGGCGGGATTCCCGCACTAGTGCGGCGACCGGCACTACAATTACGGGCGACCACAAGGGTCAAATACGGGCGACCACAAGGGTCAAATACGGGCGACCACAAGGGTCAAATACGGGCGACCACAAGGGTCGCCCCTACGACGTCACACATCCGTGCCGCCTACGCGCACTTGAAATAGGTCCTCGGACCGGAGTCGTCCGTACACGTCAGGTGATACGGGATCAGCGCGATGTCGGCGTCACCGATCCGATAGCTACCATCGTTCGACTGCTTGAGCATCGCAAGCGCGTCGTCGGGTTTGCACTCATCGAAGGGCTCATCGTACGGGACTGACGAGACTTTCTGGGCCAGCGCAATCGGACCCTTGGTGAACGCAACCCATCGCTGGCCATGCGCGCCCACCTCGACATGTCCCTCGAGTTCCGACCGGCCGTCGATCGCGAGCACATCGCCGGGACCCCACTCGCGCCGCAACTCGTAGAAACCACGACCGTTGGGCGTGACGTCGCAGCTCGCGCCGTTGACACGGACTTCCAACAGCGTCACCCCGGCGGGGAGCCTGAACTCGCAGGTGAAGGTCCGCCGACTCAACGTCTCGAAGGTGATCTCCGCCGAGGGCGCCGCCGGGAAGTCGCCCTCGACCGTCAACGCACCCGCGCCGAACGCTTCGCTCAATGCCACCGTGCACGGCGCCAGGGTTCCGATCGAGAGATGGCCGTCGACCTCGCCCACGAGATGGCTGGCGACCATCTCCATCGCCCGGGGCATGCTCGAGGCGCAACAGTGAATCGTGTCGCGATACATCGTCGCCGCCTCGTTGGGAGCGGTGTAGTAGCACCACTGCACGCCATCTGCATGTTGGTGACCATGAAGGCTGTTGTAGAGGGTCACCTCGGCGGCATCGAGATACCTGCTGTCGCCGAGGATCTCGAAAAGGTGCAGGCAAAGCTGGATCCACGTCGTGTCGCAGCACCCCTCCACCGAGATTTTCCAGGGATCGAAGTCCTCCGCCCGGGCGAAGCACTCGCGGTTGCCGTTGTAGTCCGTGTGCCGGGTCCACGGACCGCCGGTAACCAGGAGATGCTTCGCGTTGATCTCATCCCAGCCGTTGACCGACGTGCGGAGGTATTCGTCTTTGCCGGTAGACCGGTAGAGGCCCAAGTATCCAAGCAGGTTGGCCATGATCTGGTAGCCCTTCCCCTCCCCCGGGTGAATCACGCCGCCGCCCGTGAGCAGGGAACTCATCAGCCGCAGATCGGGATTGGCTTCCATGCGTTCGACGATGTGCTCGGCGAAGCGCAGATACTTCGCATCTCCCGTCCGCTCGTAGAGCATGACGATCGATTCGAGCAGCGTCGTTGCGGATATTCCCTTGCGCGTCCCGTAGTTCGTGAGGTCCGCGCCGTTGCCGCCGTAGACCTCGATCAAGAGATCGGCCATACGCCGGCAGGCATCGACAACCGCCTCGTTGGGAAAGACGCGCTCGTAGGTGAGCAGCCCGTAGAGGTTGTAGCGGTGCGTCCAGGTGTCCCACCCGGCGCGTCGTTTCCTGGCGATCGCCCCGTCCATGTCGTCGTGCGGCGCCGCCAAGTCCACGTTCTCGGGGAGTGCCACGAATGTCTCCGCCGGACCGTATGTGCCCAGATAGCCATTGGGCAACTGGGTCGCGAGTAAACGCTTGACGTTGCTGTCGAGTTCCGACCGGAGCCTGTCCTCGCCGGTCATCAACCAGGTGAGCGTAGCTGCGTGCAGCCACTTGCCGAGGTGTTCGCCCTGCCACGGATGTGTTCCGGGTCTGGTCTCGAAACCGTCGGTGAGGAAGCCGGACTCCGCCATGAACCAGAGCCGATGCTGGCGCCACAGGTCCAGTCTTGCGCGCTGCGATCCGGCTAGATCGACGGTTCTAAGGGCTCGCCACGGGTTCGTCTTCATGGTTTTTGGGTGATCATCTCTCGGCGAAATCGGGCGACCGGCAAGCTTAGTCCCTATTATGTAGTCTGCCAATTGTCACAGAGGTCATCAGTGGACCATTCGCAGGCAGTCGCACTCAAGGCCGACTTCGATCGCGACGGCGTGGTACTCATCCGCGACTTCGTCACACCCGAGAAAGCACGGGAAATCTGTGTCCATGCGGAGGCAGCGACCAAGGAACTTCCTACTCGCCACGACCCGTTCAGCAATGTCACGAAAGGCTTGGAGAGACTCGACGAATACTTCGGCGAACTCCTGCATCGCGGTCCCCAAGTTCCGATCCTCACGATGCTCCTCGGCAAGACGCCCGAACCCACCACCGCCAGTTTCTTCACCAAGGACGAAAACCATCAGGAGGTACATCCGCACTCGGACGCGATGGACGGCGTGGTGACCTGGATCGCCCTCGACGAGACCAACGAACGCAACGGCGGCCTGCAGTTCCTGAAAGGGTCCCACAACCGCCAGGAGGAGTTTCGGCACCAAAGAGCCCATACGCCCACGGATCTATCCGACCACCCCGACCGCTTCGAGGCTGCCATGGGACCGGGCGACATCGTGATCTTCCGCCCCACCACGGTGCACTGGTCCGGTCCCAACCGCGATGGATCGGTGCGCCGGGGGTTCAACTGCTTCTACGTCGGAAAATCCAAGGACTGGAAGAAGGGTTCCAAGAAGGATTGGCAGGCCGCCAAGAAGGCGAAACTCGCGGCCATGGCCAAATAGCGTCGCCGCGCCACGAAGCGGTGCCTTCGGCACCGCATTTCGCCCCAACCAAAGCCGCCCAAGCACCCGTCCGACCTTCGGCTCGCGCCGAAAAGTCCGCCAGGCTGCTAGCTAATCGAGGGTCGGGTACTCAAAGGCGGCGGCACTCTCGAACGCACCACCTATGCACACGAGGCCAGCCTCGCCGAGCCGCGGGCCGATGAGTTGAACAGTACGCGGCATGCCGTCGGCGTCGATGTCGAGCGGCAGCGTGATCGAAGGATGGCCCGAGTAGTCGAACGGTGCGGTGAAGCGGATGAAACGTTCCCTTGGCCCCCGGTCGTCGGACGGCGGGGAACGTTCGGCACCCGGAATCGGCGTCGGCATGCAGGGAGCGATCAGGGCGTCAACGCCGCCAAACAACCCGTCGAGCGCGCGCCGAAACCGTGACCGTTCCTGCTCAAGACGTTCGTATTCGTCCGGTGATGCGTTCAGGCCGGTTTCGATCAACCCGGCCAATGCCGGGCCGTATTCGTCCTTCCGCTCCGGGTAGGTCGCCGCATGGGCCCGGGCACAGTCCACCCCGCACGTGATCACCCAGTTGTCGGCCAGGATCCGGTAGTCGGGCATCCCAACCTCGATCACGTCCGCTCCCAGATCGGCGAGCACGGTCAAGGCATTCCGCACGGTGTCGGCAACGGACCCGTGCACGTCCTCCAACACGTAGCCCCAATCCACACCGATCCGCACGTCGTCGAGGCGCTGCCTAAGTGACGCCGGATACATGGGGACGGGCGCGTCAAGGGACGTCGGGTCGCGCGGGTCGCCGCCCGCCATCACGCCGAGCATACGCGCGGCGTCCTCGACCGAGCGTGTCATCGGACCGACGTGGTCCAAGGACGCCGCAAGGGGAAAAACGCCGTGCCGGCTCACCCGGCCGTAGGTCGGCTTGATGCCCACCAGCCCGCATGCGGCACAAGGAAACCGGATGCTGCCACCCGTGTCCGTGCCGACGGCGCCGTGCGCAAGACCGGCCGCGACAGCGACGCCGGATCCCGACGACGATACGCCCGTCCAACGTTCGGACGCCCAAGGGTTGACCGGCGGCTGAACGGCCGGGTGATGTTCGCTGAAAGCACCCTCGGTGAGCTTGACCTTGCCGAGTACGACGGCGCCCGCCGCCTCGAGCCCTTGCACGACCGTGGCGTCTTCCTCGGGTTGCCAGTTCGCGAGCACCTTCGTACCGCAGGTCGTGGCAATGCCGCGCGTCGACAGCAAATCCTTCAACGCGACCGGCGCACCTTGCAGCGGCCCCGGTGCTTCACCCCGGGACATCGCGGCGTCAAGGCCGTGCGCACGTTCGAGGGCACGGTCAGCCAGGACGAGGACGTACGCCCCGAATTCGGGATCGAGGCGGGCGATGCGTTCTAGCATTGCCTCGGCGACGCCGACGGCGGTCAACGCGCCGCTCTTGACATGCCGGGCCACGTCCGAGAGGGACAGGCGGTGAATATCCATTGGGGCCGCTTTGATTGTTGTCTTGGTTGCCGGAACGCCCTGCTAGCATTCCGCCCTGGAAAACGCCACGACTCTATCCCAATTCACCGTTCGCCTGACCAGAAAATCTCCGCACCGTTCAGCCCGAGGACGGCCCTTGCCGTCGTCATCGCCAACATGATCGGCACGGGGGTGTTCACCAGCCTCGGCTTCCAACTGCTCGAGATCCAGTCGGGGTTCGTGATCCTCATGCTCTGGTTCGTGGGCGGCATCACCGCGCTGTGCGGTGCCCTCTGCTATGCCGAACTGGGCGCAGCGCTGCCGAGGTCGGGGGGCGAATACAATTTCCTCTCCGAGATCTACCACCCCGGCGTCGGGTTCGTCGCCGGCTGGGTCTCCGCCAGCATCGGCTTCGCCGCGCCCACGGCCCTCGCGGCGATCACGTTCGGAACCTACCTGGCATCCGTGCTGCCGGCACTGTCGCCCCGCTGGCTTGCCACGGTCCTGATCGTCGGTCTGGCGGCGGCGCATGCCACGACACGCCGTACCAGCGGCGGCACGCAGCGCGTGTTCACCTACCTGAAGGTGTTGCTCATCGCGGCGTTCTGCCTACTTGGCTGGACCCTCACCGACGCACCCCAGGACATCACGTTCCTGCCCGCCCCCGGCGACGGGGCCCTAGTGGTGTCCGGCGCGTTTGCCGTGGCGCTCATCTACGTCAACTACGCCTACACCGGGTGGAACGCGGCCACGTACGTGATCGACGAACTCGACCGGCGCCAGACGCTGTCCCGCGTCCTGCTGACCGGGACCGCTGTCGTCATGGCGCTCTACCTGTTGTTGAACTACACATTCCTGTACGTCGCGCCAGTAGATGCCTTGGCGGGCAAGCTGGAAATCGGCTACGTGGCGGCGCAGTTCATCTTCGGCGACACCGGTGCCGCGATCATGGGCGTGGCGCTGGCGCTGCTGCTGGTCTCCACGGTGAGCGCCATGACACTGGCCGGCCCCCGGGTCCTGTTGGTCATCGGGCAGGACTTCGACGCGCTTCGTTTTCTCGCCCGCACCAATGCCCACGACGTCCCCGTCGTCGCCATCGGTTTGCAGTCGGCCTTGGCCGTGACCCTGGTGCTTACGGCCACATTCGAGTCCATTCTGGTATTCGCCGGGTTCACCCTCGGCGCAAGCACACTCTTCACCGTGGCCGGTCTGTTCGTGCTCCGGTGGCGGCACCCGGGGCTCGAACGTCCCTATGGCGTTCCGTTGTATCCGCTGCCGCCGCTGATCTTCCTGGCACTCATGGGATGGACGCTGACCTACCTACTCGTGCAGCGACCGATGGAGGGTCTCGCCGGTGTGGCCATCCTAGCCAGCGGCGGGGCGTTCTACGTTGCAAGCCGCCGGCTGTCCGACCGGCACGGACGCGACCAAACGGAACCCGACGCAAAGGTATGATTCCCCGCCGAGATCGAGGCCCGCTGGACCGATAATGGAGATGCAGGCAACCGGGCCGCCGAGCCCCAACACGTCAGACAGGACGCGCGGCATCGGGCTCGTGCTGGGGGTCGTCGCTTTCACGGCCCTGACCGTGTTCCCCGTCGACCCGGGAAACGACCCGGCCAGCCGGCTTGCCGCCATCGCCGCGCTGATGGCGATCTGGTGGATGACGGAAGCCATCCCGCTGTTCGCGACGGCTCTGTTGCCCTTGGTGCTGTTTCCGCTGCTCGGGATCATGTCGGGCAAGGAGACGGCACCGCAATACATCAACAGCACCATCGTGCTGTTCATCGGCGGCTTCATGATCGCGCTCACGATGCAGCGCTGGAACCTGCATCGCCGCATCGCGCTGAACATCATCCGCCTGGTCGGCGGCGGGCCGGCGCGCATCGTGCTCGGCTTCATGATCGCCGCCGCCTTCCTGTCGATGTGGATCTCGAATACCGCGACCGCGGTGACGATGGTGCCCATGGGTCTCGCCATCGTCCTCCAGGTGGAGGAACGATTGGGTGCAACAAACCCCGCCGCACACCGGTTCTCCGTCGCGCTGATGCTCGGCATCGCCTACGGCTGTTCCGTGGGCGGCATGACGACGTTGGTGGGGACGCCGCCCAACCTCTCCCTGGTGCGCATCTTCGAGATCCTGTTCCCCGAAGGACCGAGCATCGCCTTCGGGCAGTGGATGATCGTCGCCTTGCCCGTAGGGGTCATCATGGTGTTGACGGCGTGGTTCGTCATCACCCGCGTGCTGTACCGGACACCACCCGAGGTCAGGATCGAGTCCGCCGTCGTCGATCGCGAACTGGCCCGGCTCGGACCCATTACCTTCGAGGAACGCGCGGTGCTCATGGTATTCGCTGCCACCGCGCTGCTTTGGGTGTTCCGGGTCGACCTCAATCTCGGCGCGTTCACGCTGCCAGGTTGGTCCCGGCTGCTGCCTTGGCCAAGCCTTGTCGACGACGGCACCGTGGCCATCACGATGGCGTCGCTCCTGTTCTTCATTCCGGGTCGCGGCCCCGGCGGCGAGTCCACACGTCTCATGGGCACCGAGGTCATCCCCCGGTTACCGTGGAATGTCGTTCTGCTGATCGGCGGCGGTTTTGCGTTGGCGGCGGCATTCGTGCAGACGGGGCTCGCAGAGTTGATCGGCGGCCAGTTCGGTGCCGCCGGTGAACTACCCGTATTTGTCCTGATCCTGCTTGTGTGCCTCGCGCTGACGTTCCTCACCGAACTCACCAGCAACACCGCAACGACCGAGATGATCCTGCCGATCCTCGCGTCGGTGGCCGTGGTCACCGGTGCGCATCCGCTGATGCTCATGATCCCCGCCACGATGTCCGCATCCTGCGCCTTCATGATGCCCGTGGCCACGCCCCCGAACGCCATCGTGTTCGGCAGCAACCGGCTGACCATCGCGGAGATGGCCCGCGCGGGCATCATCCTGAATCTAATCGGCGCCCTCGTCATCGCGAGCATCGTCTACACCCTCGGTCTTGTCGTATTCGGCATCGAACCGGGCGTTGTGCCGGCATGGGCGGAGTCGCTGGCGAGCGGCGATCACTGAGTCCAAACCAGGAGAGAGCCGCATGGCCCGAGAACCGGTACCCATCAAGTTTCCGCCGAACGAGGCGCTGGCCGCGCGATACGCGCAAGTGCTCGAAATCGCGCAGAGATTTCCCGGGGTTGAGGCAAGCCGTAGCTACGGTACGCCGGCGATCAAGGTGAAGCGCAAGCTGCTGGCCCGGTTGCGCTCGGAAGCGGAGGGGGGACTCGCCATCGTATGTGACTTCGTGGACCGCGAGATGCTCCTGCAGGCGGCTCCGGAGACGTTCTACATCACCGACCACTACGCCGACTGGCCCATGGTCCTCATCAACCTGGAGACCGTCCGTTGGGACGCCATGCCCGACATCCTCGAACGGGCGTGGCGCAGCGTCGCCGCACCGAGTCTGATTAAGGAATACGAGGCATCGGCGACGGGAAGCGGCGACCCTCCCTAGTCCTGCATCGCCAATCCGTTTGTACCGACCCCGCTTGTCATCCGCAACGGTTTCGTTTCTCATGGTGCTCCATGGGGGACGAGATTCGCGAACGGCATTTCAACGCCGAACACTTCAGCCGGTTTCGACGCCGCCTGGATGCCGAGACGGATCTCGTGGCGGAACTGTTCGCAAACAACACGCTGAGCCGCCGGGGCGACATCGTCGGCTTCGAACTGGAAGCTTGGATCGTCAATGCCGACGGCCAACCGCACGCCCAGAACCAGGAGCTGATCGAACACGTTGGCAACCCGCTCGTCGTTCCCGAACTCGCCGCGTTCAACGTCGAGCTCAATGGTTCGCCCACCGCATTGTCGGGCAACGTCTTCTCCCGGATCGACGATGAGTTGAGCGCCACTTGGGCGATGTGTCGGCAAGGCGCTGCGGATCTTGGCTGCCGCCTCGTCACCATCGGCATCCTGCCGACGATCCGCCCCGACCTTTTGAACTCCAACTACATGTCAGCCATGGTTCGGTACCAGGCCCTCAACGACCGCGTCTTGGCGCTGCGCGACGGCGCGCCGCTGCACATCCGCATCACCACCGGCGACGGCCTCGACATGATGCACGACGACGTGATGCTCGAGGCGGCGACGACGTCCTTCCAGATACACCTGCAATGCAAGCCGGAACGCGCGGTGCGGGACTTCAACGCCGCCATCGTGGCGTCCGCGCCGATGGTTGCCCTCGCTGCCAACTCCCCGTTCCTGTTCGGCCGTTCACTGTGGGAGGAGACCCGAATCCCGCTTTTCGAACAAGCCGTGTCCGCCGGCCCGAGGGCCCCCGCCCGCGTGACCTTCGGCACGGGCTATGCGCAGTCGTCGCTCGTCGAGATCTTCCGGGAGAACCAGAAGGAGCACGTGATCCTGCTACCGTTCGTGCAGGCCGACGAACCGCCCCACAAGTACGCCCATGTTCGATTCCAGAACGGCACCGTGTGGCGCTGGAACCGGCCGCTACTCGGCTTCGACTTCGACGGCCAGCCGCACCTGCGCATCGAGCATCGGGTGGTGCCGGCAGGACCCACCATTCACGACTGCGTCGCCAACGCCGCCGCCTGGCTGGGCATGGTGCGGGGCCTTGTCGACCGGGACGATCCGATCGAGACGCGAATCGGATTCGAAACCGCCAAGCGCAACTTCTACGCCGCGGCCAAGTACGGCTTGGACGCACCGTTCACGTGGGTCGATGGCGTTGAACGTTCGGCCCGTGAGCTGCTCGCCGAAGAACTGCTGCCGCTGGCCGCCGAGGCACTCGGCAAACTCGACATTCCCGATGCGGAGATCAAACGCTACGTCGGCACGGCCCAGGCACGGGTGGACCGGGACCGTACCGGTGCCCGATGGCAGCGCGCCTGGGTGGCGAAGCACGGTACGGATTGGGCGGCGTTGACCCGAGCCTACGCCGACGCCCAGGACAGCGGCCAACCGGTGCACGAGTGGCCCTTGTGAACGCGACGGGTTCGCGGTCGCCATGCAAGCCACTGTGGTCCTGTTCGTGCGTCGGAAGCATATGCGCCTGAACATCGCCACCGCGCTCCCGGATTCCCTTGCCGACGCCCCGGCAACCGCGCTTGCCGATGAACTGGGCGGGCCCACGCTGTTCGATTTGCGCCGAGGGAACCATCCGCCCCTGTTCGTATCCGTGTTGCTGCATGGCAACGAGGTGTCCGGTTGGGATGCCCTGCGCGGGCTCCTCAACGAGTTTCGGCAAATCTCCGCGCTGCTGTTCCTGGCGAACCTCGACGCGGCGCGAGATGGCGTCCGGGCCCTGCCGGGCCAGGTCGACTTCAATCGGGTATGGGAAGGCGGCCACACCGCCGAAGCCGCGGTTGCAGCGGAGGTCACGGCCCGCGTGGCTTCGGCAAGTCCCTATCTCGCCGTCGACATCCACAACAATACCGGCCGGAACCCGCCCTACTCCGTGATCTGCCGAACGGACCCGCGAACGCTCCAATTCGCTGGCGCATTCGCTGGACGAGCGTTGCTGGCCAGCCAGCCGGGCGGGTTCCAGACCCGCCGCTTCACGCGCTTCTGCACGGCGGTGACGGTCGAGGTGGGCACACCCGACGACCCGGACAGCACCACGCGCACCACCGAGTTCCTAACGAAACTGCTCGCGAGCTACCCCGAAGCGCCGCGAGACACGCGAAATCCCGGATCGCTGTCGTTGTTCGAGACCGTGGCGCGGGTCACGGTCACCGACGGCACCGAGATCGAACCCGCGATGCAGCGTTTCAACTTCCGGCGCGCGCCCGCCGGGACGGCGCTAACGAGGCGCGGCGCGTTGAGCGCCCAGTCGGCGGACGGAACATCCATTGGCGGTCGGTACTTCACATCGGACGACGGCGCGGCGGTGCTGAGACGCCCGACGATTCTCGCCATGTACACGCGCGACTTGGAGAGCGCCCGGCGGGATTGCCTTTGCTACTTCCTGGAGCCCCTCGACACCAAACCCGACGCCAATCCGTTGCGCCTCTCAAACGCGTAGGTGACGGGCTTGTACCGTCCCGGCGCGCCCACCGGGTGCGACACCCCGATGCTTCAAACGACGATTTCCAGATCGAAGGGCGTGACCTCCCCGACAAGCGCGGCGGTCGCATAGCCCGCGCGGCGAAGCGCTCTTATGCAACTGTCGGCGGTGGCGCTGGGCACGCCCGCGAGCAGGCCCCCTGCAGTCTGGGGGTCCGCCAGCATACGCAAGGCGGGCGCATCGGCGTCAGCCCCGCTAATCTCGAAGTCGTCCAACGAGCGCTGGTTGTTCGCCTGTAGCGAACTCTCAACGCCCGCCCCCATCAGCTCAACCGCGCCGGGTAGCGTCGGCACGTCGTTCGCCCGGATTCTTGCCCCGGTACCGGACGCTCGCGTCATCTCGGACAGGTGGCCGGCGAGCCCGAACCCAGTGACGTCCGTGCAGCCCCGGGCACCGTGTTCGCGCAATATCCGGGCAGCGACCGCGTTCGAGCTATCCATGTGGTCGATGGCGCCAAGCAGGTATTCGGCCCGTGTCCGGCCTTGCATGGCCCCGGCGAGCAAGGCTCCGGTGCCGATGGCCCGGGTCAGCACGAGCTGTTCCCCCGCACTCAAGGCACCCTTTGCCAGCGGCGCTTCGGCAAGGGTTCCGGTGACGCTGAATGCCAACCCCAACTCGGCACCCTCCGCAGAATGGCCACCGACGAGATCCACGCCATGCGCAGTGAATACGTCCAGCGCACCGGACATCATCTGGAACAGATCATCCTCCATCATCCGATCCGCCATCAGGGGTAGGGTCGCGATGGCAAGTGCGAACCTAGGTGCCGCGCCCATCGCGAAGAGGTCGTTCAAGGCATGGTGCGCGCTGACCCGGCCGAAGCGGTACGTATCGTCGATCATTGCCCGGAAACCGTCGCAAGTGATCGCCAAGGTATCCGCGCCAACCTGCACCACCGCCGCGTCCTCTCCGATACCCGACAGGGTCGACGACGATACCGGCACATGTAGGCGATTCAACACTGAGTTCAGGCTGTCTGCGCCGAGCTTCGCACCGCAACCACCGCAGCGCACCGTCGTCGGCAGGTCGTCGCGAAGCTCGGAAGATACTTTCGGTGTTTCCTCGAGAATGTTTGGTAACTCACTGAATTTACGCATGAAGCGTCGGTCAATCCACTTCTTCATCGACCAGACCCAAGCCCCCGAGGCGTGGTACTTGCCGCGGCTTGCCACCGCCTTGCTGACTCCAAGACCCACGATCGCCATGGCGTGGCGTTGTGCTCGGAAGCGGCGCAACCGACGACCGGTCGCGAAGCGGCGCAGGTTCTCGGCGAGAGTCGGTCCCTGGCGCACCGCGTAGACGCCCGACTTCGGCCGCGGCTGGTCGACGGAGTGGGACCCGTCGCCAGCCGAGAAGATCTCGGGGTGCGACGTGGATTGGAGGTACCGGTTGATCGCCACATAGCCCGCCGCGTTGGTGTCGATTCCAGACCCGGCGAACCAGTCCGGTGCTTCCACACCGGTCGTCCAGAGTGCGTGGTCCACTGCGATCGACGTGCCGCCGGCGATGAGTTCCCCGTTGCGCGCTTGCGAGACGCGGGTACCGGTCACCACCGCGATGCCCCGTTCCTTGAGCGCATCCTCGAGCAGTCGACGCGCCTTGGGAGCGAGGCCGGGCAGGATCTCCTGATTGGCGTCCAAGAGCGTGCAGCGGGTGCCGGGGTAGCGGTGATTGATCGCCAACGCCAGTTCGACCCCGCCCGGACCCGCGCCGACGATTCCCAACCGCGCAGGCGGCGAGCCGTTTGCCGTGAGTTCCCGCCACACCGGCAGGAAACGGCCGATAGGCTTCACGGGGGTTACGAAATCGGACGCAAATCGTTCACCGGGCACACCGCCGGTGTTGATCGATAGCACGTCGTAGCGTAGTGGCGGACGGTCCGCGAAGAGGATTCGGCGCTCCGCGGCATCGATGCCCGACGCCTCGGCGGCGATAAAACGGGCATCGGCGAACCGCGCAAGCTTCGCCAGATCAATGTGAATGTCGTCCCAGTCGTAGGCGCCGGCAACGTAGCCCGGGAGCATTCCGGTATACGGCGAATGGGGTTCCCTAGCCACGATGGTGAGACGCAGCCCGGGTTCAGGCCGCATGCCGAATCGTTTCAAGACCTGGACGTTGGCGTGTCCTCCCCCCAAAAGCACGATGTCGCGAACCGGTGGAGCGGCGGATTTCATGGAACGCATCTCAAGCGACCATTCCCCGACGTCCGCGTCACGGACGCTAGTGGTGGTGGTGCTTGTCGCGGGGTGCGGACACCTGGTCGCGGCCGGGAAAGTTGATCAGGCAGCCGATGGCCTCGATCGACGTGACGACCGGCCGCTCGCCCGCGAGGACTGCCGTGACAGCATCGATTACGTAGTGATTGCCCGCTTCCTTGCGCTGACGTTCGTAGACGAGTCGGTCGTTGATGGGCCCCCGGTAGGCGATGGACCGCGATCGCGCGTCGATGACCAGGGCTTCCGCCGTGCGGGTCAGGGCCAGCGCTTCACCCACTTGCTGCGTGTCGTCTACCAGCACGGGAAGATCGATGCCCCACGCCTCTGCTTCCGCCCGGATGGAAGCGTCGTCATCCTGCAGGTTCGAATTGATCATCAGGAATCGGACCGGCTCGCCCTCGAATCGCTTGCGTACAGCCGTCAAGTCGACCAGCGCGTTGCGTACCACGGGGCAGCCGTTGCCCTGCACCATGAGTACGATCGCCCTCGCGTCGCCCTCGTCGAAGAGCTCATGGCCGGTGCCCGTTTGGTCGGTGAGGGCGAAGTTGTCCACCGGCATGGCCGAAACCGACGCCGCCAGCAACGCGGCAATCACCGTCAAGCGGGGTAGACGATGCGTCATGCAAGCGGTCCCATGGTTCCCGGCGGCAGTATATCAACTACCGGTTGTGACGTAGTCAGCGGGGTCCCGTCGAGGCGGGCGAAAACACCTGCCGTGCCCAAACCAATACCACCATGGTCACGAGTACGGGCGGTATCGACGCCCACAGCACGGCATGCCAGCCGAAGAACTGGATTACCACCCCCGCGCTCAGCGAACCCATCGCCGACAGCCCGAACACGCTGAAGTCGTTGACAGCCTGAGCGCGAAACCGCTCCGCCGGTTGGTGGGCGTTCGCAAGCAACGTGGTGCCACCGATGAACAGGAAGTTCCAGCCAACGCCCAAGGCCACCATCGACACGCCGTAGTGGAGCACTTCACGCCCTAGGAATCCGACCACCACCATTACGCCGAAGATCGCGGTGCCGGCGAGCATGACCCGCACCGCACCGAACCTCCCGATCAGCGCACCGGTAAAGAGGGAGGGGATGTACATGGCAAGAACGTGCGCCTGCACCACCGCTGCGGCGCTTTCGAGCGGGTGACCATCGCCAACATGCATGGCCAACGGTGCCGCGGTCATGACGAACACCATCACGCCCTGCCCCACCGCCGCACCGAGCACCGGCACGACAAAGACCCATCGAGCGACCATGAAACGCAATGGCCGGACATCGCGAGTCGACGGTGCGGACGTTTGCGCAACCGCATCGCGCAGCAGCAGCAATAGCGCGCCAGCCAACACGTAGCTTGCCGCAATCGCCATGAACGTGCCAGCAAACGGGGCTCCGTCCACCCAGGACTCGCCCCGCACCGCGAACTCCGGTCCAAGAATCGCGCCGACGATCGACCCCAGCAGGATGACCGACACCGCCTGCGGGGCAAACGGCTCCGCAACGCTCTCTGCTGCGGCGAAGCGATACTGCTGCGAGAACGCCGCGGAGAACCCCACCAGGAGCCCGCCCAGGCAGAACAGCGGGAAACTCTCGGTGGCCATGGCCCACATCGAGACCAGCGCCCCGAGCATGCCTAGGGCCGCACCGCAGCCAAAACCTCGCGCCCGACCGACGCTCGACATCAACCATGCCGCGGGCACGGTGGCCATGGCGGTGCCGACCACAAACAAGGACAGCGGCAGGGTCGACAGCGCCGGGCTCGGCGCCAACAGCCGGCCGACGATTCCCCCTAGGGTTACCAGGGAGATCGTGGCGGTGATCGCGACCATCTGCGCCACGAGCAGGATCGCGATGTTGCGTTTGAGCAACTCGGTCAGGATTTGGACGGCCTCCGGGTTTGCGGCGTGGCGTAAACCACCGGACACCACACCAAAGGGCGTCCCCTACGCGCCTTCTGGCGGCGCCGTTTCCGTGGCACGAACGTCTAGGTAGTCGAGGTTCACGCCGGCACTTGCAACGGTACCCCAATCGGCGAGATCGCGCGCACGCATCAGTACGCGTCGACCAAAGCGGTGTATCAGGTCATCGACCGTCGTCTCCAGTTCACGTACCGCGTGGTCTTCGAACAGGTCGAGTTGCCGGTCGCCTTCGCGTTCTACCAGGTCGAAGGCCGCCATGCCGACCAGGCGGAACGGTCCAGGGTCGTTGAACTGGTCGAGCAGGCTTTCGGCCGCAGCGAGTAGTTCTGCGCCCAGATCGACACCTTGGCGGAGCTTGCGCTGCCGCGTCAGCATTTTGAACCGGTTCGTTTTCAGCCGAACCCGAATCCCGTGCGCGACGTAGCGCTTCGCCCGCAGCCGCCGTCCAATCCGTTCAGACGCCCGACGCAGGTGCAATCCGATGTCCTCGCGACGTGACACGTCGGCGCTCAACGTTCGATCCGAACCGATGCTCCGTGCGACGCGTGTCCTGTTCACCGGCCTCGGGTCGGTCGCGTTCGCCAGGGCCGCGAAGTGCGCACCGAGACTCCCCATCCTGCCGAGCACGCTGGCATCCGCTGTCGCGACATCGCCAATGGTCTGCAGACCCAACGCGTGCAGGCGCGGCACCGTCTTGGGTCCGGCACCCCATAGCCTTGAGACCGGCAACGGGGCGAGCCACGCCTTGGCACCGTCGGCGGGGACGACGGTCAGGCCATCCGGCTTGTCATGGGCGCTCGCGACCTTGGCCACGTACTTCGTGCTTGCGACACCCACCGAGATGTTGAGCCGCGTAGCCTCGCGAACCGACTGCTTGATCTTCCGACCCATTTCGCGCGGCGCGCCGAACAGGCGTTCCGCTCCGGTCATATCCACGAACGCCTCGTCCATGGACAACGCCTCGACGCGCGGCGAGAAGTCGGACAGTGTGTCCATGACCTGTGACGAGACCTGCTCGTAGCGGTCGAAACGCGGCCCCACGACAATCGCGTCGGGACACCGGCGCAGCGCCTGGCCAACCGGCATTGCGCTGGAAACCCCGTAGGGCCGGGCCTCATAGCTCGCGGTCAGGACGACGCCACGCGCGCTCTTCGGTCCCACCAGCACGGGCTTGCCGCGCAGGCTTGGATCGTCGAGTTGCTCCACGGCGGCGTAGAAGGCATCCATGTCCGCATGGACAACGATTCGGGGCCACAGGTCCATGAGATCAGAATACTGTATGCACAAACAGCATTCAAGATCGTACTCGGCCCTTGCCCTGGGGACCTGCGCCGCCCGGCCGCGTACCGACAACGATCCAGAGAGGATCGGCGTGCGCCGGCGAACGATCCTCGAAGCCGATGTCGACGAATCCGGCGTGGTGCAGGTAGGCGGACACCAAGCGCACGCGATCCACCGGACCCAAGGCGCGGAACGCCAGGATGGCCTTGGTCGGGAAACACCGGTGGGACATGGCCACGGCAACGCGGCCGCCCGGCGTCAATACGCGTGCAAGATCGCCGAATACCGCCAACGGCTGGACAAGATACTGGATGGAAACCGCGATGAGCGCCCGGTCGAACGCGGCATCTTCGTACGGCAGATGCGGATCGTCGTTCAGGTCATGTACAGCCGCATCGGTCAGCCGCGGGTTCGCGGCAAGTTCCTGTTCGTTCATCCCGAGGCCGGCAACGCGCGCGTAGTCGACGTCCGGCAGATGCGAGATCCACGATGACATCAGGTCGAGGACGCGGGACCCCGGCGGCAGGAACTCCCCGTAGTAACCGGTTAGCGCCGCGATGGTGTCGTCGTCGATGTGCGCGACGAATCGCGGTTCTCGGTAGAACACCGCGTCCGCCGCCTCGTCTTCGCGTTCGAAGAACCGATCGGGAAACGCGGGGTCGGTCATCTATCGCTCTGCGGATCGACCCGTGAGGGCCTACTCGGGCGCAGGCACATGGATGACGATGCCGTCGAGGTCCTCCCGGATCACGATCTGGCAGGTCAACCGGCTGGTGAACCGGCGACCGGGCACGAATTCCAGGATGTCGGCCTCGTCGTCGACCGGGGCACCGACGCGGTCGAACCACGCCGCGCCAACGAACCCGTGGCAGGTCGAACACGTGCACCCCCCGCCGCACTGAGCCCGAATGCCAGGCACGCCGTTGTCAACGGCACAATCCATGATGCTCTGCCCGGGCATGCCCGCATGCGTTTCGCGGGATCCGTCCGGCTGAATAAAAACGATCGTCGCCATGCTGTCACGCTACGCAACCGACGGCACTCTAGCGAGCGCCATCGTTGGGCGCCAGCGACGCCGCGGTTTGCACCCGTGCCGAGCAGGTTGACAGCGTTGTCACCTCAAGCGTACGGTCGGCTGGCTAGCCATCATGTTCGAAAGGGGGATATTCGTTCATGGCATGCATCCCGAAGAAGCGCTTCGGCTGCAGTCCGATCCCTACCCTGGCCATGGCGTCGCTGGCGTCCGCCCTGATCGGCGGCTGCAGCGGCGGCAACACCGACTCGGCCCAGGGCGGCAACCAACCAACGACCATCCTCACGCCCAAGGGATGGGAACTCGTCTGGGCCGACGAGTTCGACGGCAGTTCTCTGGACACCGTCCATTGGAACATCCAGACCGGCGATGGGAGCGCCGAGGGCATCCCCGGTTGGGGCAACAACGAACTGCAGAGCTACCAGGCGGAGAATGTCTCCGTTTCCGGAGGCAACCTCGTCATCACCGCAAGGCAAGACGGTGCAGCGGATGGACGCGCGTACACCTCCGGCCGGATCAATACCGCCGGCAACCTGGACATCACCTATGGTCGCGTCGAAGCGAACATCCACGCCCCCGCGGGCCAGGGCCTGTGGTCGGCGTTCTGGATGCTGCCGACGAATTCCGCGTACGGCACTTGGGCCGCCGGCGGCGAGATCGACATCATGGAGGTGTTCTCGCGCGATCCGACGCCATTCACCCAGGCCGCGCTCCATTACGGGATGGCATGGCCGCTCAACACCTTCATCTATGCCAAGTACGAGGGCATCGATCCCGCCGACGGCTTTCACGTCTATGCCGTGGAGTGGGACGAACAGGAACTCCGCTGGTTCGTGGACGGCACGCACTACTACACGGTGCGGCGATCGACGTACTGGAACCACTACAAGGACGCGTCAACCAACGCACACGTCTCGGGCGGTGATTCAGCGCCTTTCGACCGCCCTTTCCACCTGCTCTTGAATCTCGCGGTGGGCGGCAACCTGCCCGGTGCCCCGGTCCCGGGGGCACTGCCCGGCGAACTCCGGGTCGACTACGTGCGCGTCTACGAATGCAACCTCAATACCGCCACCGGCGTCGGCTGTGACGGCTTCGCCGACTACACCTCCCCCACCGTCACGCCACCCTTGCCGGACGATGTCTACCGGGCGGTCTACGAGCTCTACGTAGACGCGGTCGGACCGCTCCTCTTTCCGGACACGGAAGACGCCGTAACCCTCGACTTCGGCGTCTACGACGCCGGTGGCGCGCTCGTCTTGTCGGAAGTCGACACCGGCGGTGACCGCGGCATGGTGATCGACGTCAGTACATCCGGTGGCGGCAACTTCTCCATATACCCCGCGAGCCTGGAGCGACAAACGTTGTTCGGCATGGGCAATGCCTCCGACCCCGGAAGCTACGCTGGCGAATTGCAGTTCGATCTATACGTGTTCGGCGACGAGACCGACACCGACAGCAGCCTGCAGGTCAAGATCGACAGCGGATTCCCCGATCTGGGGTTTGTCGATCTCCCCTTCTCGACACTGACCAAGGACGAATGGACCACGGTGACCGTGCAGATCAGCGACATTGCCCACAACCCTGGACACTTCGGCGGCGGACCCGTCGATCTCGGGCAGGTGTTGAGTCTGTTCGTGCTCGAACCCACGAGCTCCGCGCACCTGCAAGTCGACAACATCCGCCTCATATGTGCCCATGTCCGTCCGGGCGACTGCGGCATCACGCCGCCCGCCCCACCGCCGCCGCCAACGGGCGAACCCCAACCGGTCTACATCGACGCCGTGGACCCGATCTGGGACGTAGGCATCAACGGGGCGGACTCCGGGTCGGGATGGGCCAACTACGCCGACGGCACCAACCCCGCCAACAAGGTCCAATGGAACGAAGTCGAGGCGGACGACCCGGCGCGCGGGGAGATCCTCGAGGTCACCTTCTCCGGAAGTGAAGCCTTCGGGGTCTGGTTCATCCAGTCCAGCATGGGCATCGACCTAAGCGCCTACGCACCCGGCGTGGTGAGCTTCGATATCAAGGTCGACGACTACGGTGCCAACGAGGACGGCATGACCATGAAGATCGACTGCGTCTTTCCCTGCACGAGCGGCGATCAGCGCATCGGCAAGGTAGGTGATGGCGCGTGGGAGACGGTTGAGATCCCGGTCGCTCAGTTGCTGGGCGGCGGTTTGAACCTGAGCACCGTCAACACCGGGATCGTGGTCTTCCCCACGGTCCAGAGCAGCGAGTTGACCTTCCAGCTCGACAATGTCCAGTGGCTTCCCGGCGACGCGCCAGGCGCCGCCGGCGCCGTCGTGCTCTACGACGAGGCTGTCGCGGAAGGCTGGTTCCTATGGGACTGCTGTGGGGGTGCCACGTTCGGCGAGGTCGCAGACGACGCCGACCACGGCAACGTCGTCGAACTGGCCTTCGGCGCCACGGGTACCGTAACCGGATTCCAGGCGATCGAAGGGGTCGATGTCAGTGCGCTCGCATCCGGCACTCTCGAGTTCGACTTCAAGGAGGTGAGTCCGCCGCCGGAAGGGTCCGTCTGGCGCTTGAAGCTCGAGAGCAGCAATGCGGCGACGTTTGTCGAGGTGCTGCTCACGGCCGCCGATAATCCCGCACCCGGCGCGGACTGGCAGCACTATGGCTTTGGTCTGAGCACCGACCTCGCGGGGCTCGACCTCAGCGACGTCAAACTGGTGATGATCTTCCCGGACTGGGCCAACGCCGATGGCGCGGTCGGGCGCATCGACAACGTCCGTTTCGTGCCTGCGGGCGGACCGGTGGAACTCTACGCCGATGTGCTGGCGGAAGGCTGGTTTCTTTGGGACTGCTGCGGGGCCGCCACGTTCGCCGAGGTGACGGACGACGAGGACCACGGCAACGTGATCGAGTTGTCCTTCCGTGCCGGCGGCACGGTCACAGGGCTACAGGCGACTGCCGGAGTCGATGCCAGCGCAACGGCAGGCGGTACCCTCGAGTTCGACTTCAAGGAGGTATCCCCGCCGCCCGACGGTTCGCAATGGCATGTCAAGCTCGAGAGCAGCGGCGCCGCCACCGCCGTGGACATCCTCATGACCGCCGGCGGGAATCCCGCACCAACCGACGACTGGCAAGCCTACAGCTTCGATCTCGACGCCGAGTTCGCGGCCCTGGATCTCTCGGACCTGAAACTGGTGCTGTTCTTCCCGGATTGGGAGAACGCCAACGGCGCCGTGGCACGCATCGACAACGTGCGCCTGGTGCCAGCGCAATAGGGCGTCGGGAAGGAGCGAACATGAACGACGCAATCCATCGCACAGCGCACTTCGTCACGCTGGCTTCCCTTGCCGCCGCACTGCCCGCCGCCGGGCAGGAGGCCGAGGAAGAGACCGAAGACCAACCGGCTGCGTACGTCGAGGAGGTCGTTGTCACCGTGGAGCGGCGCGAGCAGAACCTTCAGGATCTCGGCGTCACCGCGTACAGCTTCGAGGGCGACGATCTCAAGATGCAGGGCGTCCAGGACGTGACCGACCTCAGCGAACTGGCACCGGGCCTCGAAATCGGCAACAAGGGCGGCAACGTGGAAGTGTGGATCCGCGGCGTCGGCTCATCCAACAACACGGAACTGGGCGACCCGGCGGCGGCAACCCATCTGGACGGCGTCTACCTGCCCCGCACCGCGGGCATCGGCTCGGCGTTCTTCGACATCGGCCGGGTGGAGGTCAACGTGGGACCCCAGGGCACGCTGCGCGGCCGCAACGCAACGGCCGGCTCGGTGAACATCATTCCCTGGCGGCCGGGAATCGGCCGCCAGGAGCTAGCGGTTGAAGTGGAGACCGGGGACTACGAATCCGAGGTCTACCGGGCAGTCGTCAACCTGCCCCTGTTCGACAATGCGGCCCTGCGGCTGGCGGGGTATTCGATGGAGCACGACTCCTACTACAACGATGTCGGCCCCTTGGGCCTCGACACCGCAGAAGCCGCAGACAACAACGGCTACCGGCTGCAGCTCCTGGTCGACGTGAACGAACGCCTGAGCGTGCTGCTTGCCTACGACAGCGTTCACGAACAGGGTTCCGGCTGGACGGGCACGAACTACGCCAATCCCTTGGGCAACGGCGTCGATCCGAGCGAGATCGACGATCCCCGCGACGTGTACGCCCGTGCCTTTACGCCGATCCTCGACACCACCCACCGGGGATTGAAAGCCGAACTCACCTACGACTTCGACTGGGGAACCCTGGAATACACGGCGAGTCGGCGCGACCTGCTCTACAACTACGATGCGGCCACCCCGCTGTCGCCGGATTGGCTGGGCGTGGCCGACGAACTGCAGCCCGTGGACGAGGTGTTCGACAACTGGTCCCGATTCCAGTTCATCACCGACAGCGTCTCGGACATCCAGGAACTGCGCTTGTTCGGCGACACCGGACCGTGGACCTGGACGGCCGGGCTGTTCGGGTTCGAGGAGGACCAGTACACGTTCCTCGGCTCCGCAGGCGACCGGGGGCTGTTCTTCCAAGGCAACGAGTTCAACCAGCCGAACACGGATGGGAGTTCGACGTCGATCTACAGCGACGTGACCTACCACTTGACGGACCTGACACGACTAACGTTCGGGCTGCGCGTCACGACAGAGGAAAAGTCCCGGGTCGGCGTGAACGCACGCTACGCTTTCGCGCTCGGCGGCCGCGGCTTCTCCTGTTGCGACGGCGTGCGGCTCGGCACCGAGGGCTTCCGCTTCGCGGCCCGGGACCGCACCATCTTCAACCCGGACCAGGACAACGACGGCACCGTGTCGGACGAGGAATACCTGGCGTTCTACTTCGACGGCATCGCCCAGTTCGGCGCCCGGGACAACGTCGAGGCCACCTTCGCCAAGGGGACCTACGGCGGCGGTGCGGCCCAGGAGGACAAGGTGCCCTGCGTCGATACGCTGAACCAGGACGACTTCTACTGTCCCCCCGACGGCCTTTACAGTTTCGTCGCCATCATCAATCCGAACACGTCCATCACGCCGCAGTTCGGTGAGATGGAGAACGACTTCGTGGACTGGCGGATGCGCGTCGAACGCGACTTCGACGGTGCGCTCGGCTACTTCATGATCTCCACCGGCCACAAGTCCGGAGGCTTCAACGACACCTTCAGCGGCGACACCGGGTTGCCCGTGGCACCGACCTACGAAGAGGAGCAGGTGGTCGTCTTCGAGGCGGGTTGGAAGAACGACTTCGATCTCGGCGACATCCCGACCCGGTTCAACGCCTCCGGGTTCTACTACGACTACACCGACCAGGTGTTCACGTCGCTGCTGTCCGTGGAGCAGGCGCTCGACTTCACCGTGGGCGGGGCGACCCTGGTCGACCCGATGGAGACCGGTGCCGGGTCGCTCGTCGTGTCGTTCAGCTACAACGCCGCCGACTCCAACATCTACGGCATCCAACTCGACGGCGGCTTCCAACTGCCGCACGGGTTCAACTTCAACTGGAAGGCGCTGTGGCTCGAAGCGAGCATCGCCAAGGCTCAGCCGATCCAGGACTTCCGCTTCCAGGCGGATGTGGCGCCCGAGGAGGCTGTGTTCCGCTCCATAGACGGGCGCCGGCTGCCGCACACGCCCAGGTTCCAGTGGAACGGCTCGCTCTCCCAGGCCATCGGCACGAAGTGGGGAATCATCGACTACGTGATTTCCATCGGTTGGCGCGACGATCAGTTCCGCACCATCTTCAACAGCATCGACTTCCTGCAGCCCGACAATCCCAGGCTGCGTCTGAACGACAAGGTCGAGGGCTTCGTCTCGATCGACGCGGGCATCGGCTTCTCGCACAACAACGGGCGACTTCGCGTCGAAGGGTTCATGAGCAACGTCACCGGCGACGTGCACGAAGCCGCGCAGATCATCACGCAGTTCGACAACACCCGGTTCTTCACCCGGCCACGGCTAGCCGGTGTCCGCGCGAGCTACCGGTTCGGCGACCTGTAAGGTGCGCTAGTTGCCATGGAACACGGGACCGCCACCGGCGGGCGCAGCGGGGCCACCATTCGGGAGGTCGCCCAGCGAGCGGGCGTCTCCATCAAGACGGTCTCGCGGGTCGTCAACAACGAGCCGAACGTGCGTCCCGAGACCCGCAAGCGCGTTCAGAAGGCGGTGTCGGACCTCGACTACGAACCGTTGCCAGCGGCCCGCGGGCTGGCCGGTCGTCGGACGTTCTCCATCGGCTTGCTATACGAGAACCCCCACGAATTCAGCTACATCCACAGGCTCCTGGAAGGCGCATACGCCGCCTGCGAGGCGAAAGGCCACGCCCTGCTGCTGCGCCCCTGCACTGCCGATCTGACACCCGCAACGGTCCGCCAGTTCGTCCGGCAGACGCGGGTCGACGGCGTGCTGTTAACCGCTCCCATCGCGGACCGGTCGGACGTGACCGCGCTGCTGGGCAGTAGCGGCGTTGCCTTCGCGCAGATCTCCCCTCGGGACACGAATCCCGAGTGGACCTCGGTCGGTCCCGACGACGCGAAAGCGAGCCGTGCGTTGACCGAGCATGTACTGGCACTCGGGCATCGCCGAATCGCCTTCATCAAAGGCGATCCGAAGCACGGCGCGAGTCACAAGCGCCTCGCCGGACACCTCGGCTGCCTACGCGATCATGGCGTGGCGGCGGATCCGACCCTGATCGTCGAGGGCAACTTCGACTTCGACTCGGGCCGACGCGGACTTGCCACCCTGTGGGAGCTTGCCGAGCGGCCTACCGCGGTGATCGCCTGCAACGACGATAGCGCCGCGGGTGTCGTAGTCGCCGCCCACGAACGGGGAATCGAAATCCCCGAGACGCTGTCCGTTGCCGGCTTCGACGACTCGCCCACCGCCACGCACACGTGGCCAGCGCTCACGACGGTGCGCCAGCCCATCGCGGCGATCGCCTTCCGCGCCGCCGAACTCCTAATCGCGAACATTGGCGGCGAACCAGCGCGCCAGGAGACGTTCGACTGCGATCTGGTCGCCCGGTCATCCATGGCAAGAACTGATAGCCGATGAGGCGCGGGATCATGATCCGGGTGTACCTGACCCTGTGCATAGCCACGTTGTCCGCCGTTACGTCGCATGCCGATCCTGTTCCGGTGGACGTTGTGGCCGTCGACGGAGGCTACACGCTGCTGCGCAACGGCCGTCCCTATCTGGTCAAAGGCGCGGGCCTTGGCGACATCGATGTCACGACGGTCGCCGCCCGGGGCGGCAACTCCGTCAGGACCTGGGGCATCGAACATGCCCAGACAACGCTCGACGCCGCGCATCGCCACGGTCTGACGGTGTCACTTGGCCTGCCGGTAGCCGCGGAACGGTTCGGCTTCGACTACGACGACCCCGAGAGCATCGCCGAGCAACGCCAGAACGTCCTCGACGCCGTCGCGAGCTACAAGGACCATCCGGCGCTCCTGGCCTGGATAATCGGCAACGAACTCGACATGCGCTTCACCAACCCGCGGGTCTACAACGAGGTCAACGAACTGTCCCGCTTGATCCACGATCTCGATCCGAACCACCCGACAACGACCACGATCTCCGCGATCGAAGAGGACGTGGTCGAATTGGTCCGCGAGCGGGCACCCGACCTCGACTTCATCAGCCTGCAGGCCTACGGCGCGCTCGCGCTCATGCCCAAGGCCATCAGGTACCTTCGCGCCGGCCCGTTCATGATCACCGAGTGGGGGCCGCTCGGACACTGGGAAGTCGGCAAGACGCGCTGGGGCGCGCCCATCGAGCAGGACAGTACGGAGAAAGGCCGCCACTACCTGACGAGCTACAAGACCTTCATCGAACCGTTCCTCGGTCCGGGGCTCGGATCCTACGTCTTTCTGTGGGGTCAGAAGCAGGAACGGACACATACCTGGTTCAGCCTGTTCACCGAGGACGGCGAGTCCACCGCCGCCGTGGATGTCATGCAGTTCGTCTGGACGGGTCGGGCACCGGCGAACCAGGCTCCCGCACTCGAGCCGCTTCGCTTGGCGCGGCGCCCGGCGACCGACAGCGTGCGCCTGGCAGCGGGAAGGCGCTACACCGCCAAGGTCGAGGCGATGGATCCCGACGGCGACACCCTGGTCTTCCGGTGGCACGTCAAACCGGAGAGCACGGAAACCGTGGTCGGCGGCGACCCCGAGGCGAGGATCACGGACGTCGACGGCGTGTTCGACGGCGATGCCACCGGGGCCGAAGTCGAGCTGACCGCTCCGGGGTCGCCTGGCGCATATCGCCTGTATGTCATGGTCTACGACGGCCAGAGCCACGCAGCGCACGCCAACATCCCGTTTCGGGTGTTCGGCAAAAAGCGGTGACTACACCCGACCGGCACGCGGAGACAGCTCCCGAAGACCGCATCCCCTTCCTCAAGATGGGTGCCTACGGTGCGGGCGGCCTCGCGAACAACCTATTGGCCGCAGGCAGCGGCGGCATGATGATCGCGCTGAACCTGGGCTACGGCATGAACCCGGCCCTGGTGGGACTGCTCGGTGCCCTGCCCCGCCTGACCGACGCAGTCACCGACCCGGTCATGGGCCACGTCTCGGACCACACGCGGACCCGTTGGGGACGTCGGCGACCGTACATATTCCTCGGCGCAATCGCCGCGCCCGTGATGCTCGCGCTGTTGTGGCAGTTGCCGGAGGGACGCAGCGAGTCGTTCTACTTCAACTATTTCCTCATCGGGTCCTTCGTCTTCTACCTGGCGTACACGGTGTTCGCCACGCCGTGGGTCGCCCTCGGCTACGAACTCACGCCGGACTACAACGAGCGCACCCGGTTGATGGGCGTTCAGAACTTCATTGCGCAAGCCGCCTGGCTGATCGCACCGTGGTTCCTGTGGTTCATGGAGCGCCCCGCCTTCGGGGACATGCGCGACGGCGCCGCCGCGCTGGCCATCGTCCTCGCGCTGGGCTGCGCGGGGCTCGGCATCCTACCGGCCATTTTCCTCCGGGAGCGCCATGCCACGACGGACCCCGGCGAAACGGAAGGCCCTGCCCCGACCTCGGACGCGTTGGCCGTCGGCCTGAAAGCCGTGACCGGGTTCATCGTCGGCTTTGGGAAGACCTTGGGCTCACTTGATTTCCTGAAGCTGTGCGGCGCGACCTTCCTGGTCTTCAACGGCTTCCAGCTCGTCGCCGCATTCCAGTCGTACGTGATCATCTTCTACGTGTTCGCGGGCGAACAGGAGGCCGCCGCCCAATGGGTGGGCCTAGTGGGCACCGTGTCGGCGGTAGCGACCTTCGGCGTCATCGCGCTCACGACGTTCCTAGGTACCTGGATCGGCAAGCGTCACGCGTTCTTCGTCTGCATCGGCATCTCCACGCTGGGCTACGGCCTGAAGTGGTTCTGCTACGACCCGGCCAATCCCTGGCTGCTTCTGCTGCCCGCCCCGCTCATGGCGTTCGGGCTGGGCAGCCTGTTCACGCTCATGGGTTCGATGGTCGCCGATGTCTGCGACCAGGACGAACTCAAGACCGGCGAGCGCCGGGAGGGCATGTACGGCGCCATCTTCTGGTGGGTGGTCAAGCTCGGCATGGCGGCCGCACTGGGTGCAGGCGGTTTCCTCCTCAACGCCACCGGCTTCGATGTCGACCTGGCCGGAGAACAGACCGAACGCACCCTGTTCCTGATGCGGGTCTTCGACGTCACGGTTCCGCTCGTCGCATCCATCGTCGCCCTGTTGCTGATCGCCAGCTACGGCATTACGGAACCCAAGGCGCGGGCAATTCGAACCGCCCTCGAAAAGCGGCGCGGCGTGCGGTGATCGAAGAGGGCCCGGCACGCTCGGCGGTCGGGTTATATTGCCTGCTTTCGACCTCGGGGGACGGCAATGGGACGCCTAGACGGCAAGGTGGCGGTAGTCACCGGTGCCACGAGCGGGATCGGCGAAGCGACGGTGGACGCATTCTGCGAAGAAGGCGCGCGCGTGGTCTTCTGCGGCCGCAACGCGGAACTTGGCAAAGCGGTCGAGAGCCGCCAACCCGAGGGTTCGGCGGCGTTCGTCCAAGCGGATGTCCTGCACGAGAGCGAGATCAAGCGCGCAATCGACACCGCAGTGGAAAAGTGGGGCCGCCTGGACGTCCTCTTCAACAACGCCGGCGGACCGTCATCCCCGCCCGGCCGGCCGCACGCCTTCAACATCGAGGACGTCGACGAGGAGACCTTCAAGTACTCCCAGTGGTACCTCCTTGGGTCGGCCATGGTCGCCACCAAGCACGCCTCCCCGATCATGCGACGCCAGCACGGCGGATCGATCATCAACAATTCGTCCAAGGGTGCCCACCAGGCGGAGGTGGCGGCCGATCCTCTTTACTCTGCGGCGAAGGCGGGATTGTCGAACTACACCAAGGCGGCGGCGATGCAGCTTGGACCCATGGGAATTCGGGTCAACGCCGTGAGCCCCGGCGCCATCGCCACGCCGATCTTCTGGGGCGGCCACACCCACGGCCAGCAGATCACGGCGGAGCACAAGAAGAACCGCCTAGCGCGGTTCGTGCGCAACGTCAGCGGCGGCATGATGCCCCTCAAGGGTCCGGGCGGCGAAGCCTGGGACATCGCCATGGCCTGCGTCTACCTCGGCAGCGACGAGTCGCGCTGGGTAACCGGCATCGACCTCGTCGTCGACGGCGGCATGCTGGCCGTCAAGGGCGACCACGTCGGCACGTCAGACCGGATGCGCGAGATGTGGAAAACCCGCGACGGATGACGCGTCGGCGAAGCCTCGTAGGGGACGGGCTTGTCCCGTCCCAGCACCGCCGTTCCCACCCGGGCGACCGCAACGCGCCCGAAGGGCGCGGGAGCGACCCTACGCGCCGGGCGCCCTATAGGGGACGCTCTCGGCGACCGCCTCGTCGATGGTTTCCGGGGTGACGAGCACCGTGATCTTAAGATCCAGGGCACCCGCCGCGCCAATCGCGAGCGACAACGCCGCCGCCGATTTTTCGTCGGGCAGATCCACGATCAAGTAGAGATCGCAGTCGCCGAAGGCGTAGTACATCGCCTCCACCGTGCCACCCACCCCCTCAACGGTATGGGTGAGCGCTTTGCGACGTCCCGACCCGCCTTCCTTCAACAATCCCGCGAGACCCTGCTGCGTGTAGTTGGCGCGTAGCAAGTACTTGGCCATGGGATACTCCTTCGATGCAACGGCGCGATGATCCTGCCACGCGGGTGGTCAATGCAAGCGCCCAAAGCACTTATCAGCGCGGGAGCATCGAACCGCCAAGAAACTCCAACCGGCGCCCGTCTGGATCGACGCCCGCCCACCCGTTGGCTTCGGGGTCGAAGCCCTCCGCTGACAACAGATCACCGTTCGCAACGTCGCCATAGAACCGCAAAAAAGAACCCGGGCTGCGGGACTCGCGAAGTTGCAGGACGAAGTGGATGGCTCGGTTGCGGGCCGGCGGGGTGACCCACGCACCGCCCAAACCTCGAAACCCGCGGAGCCCGATGGTCTGGTAGAACGCCAAGCTGGCGTCCAGGTCCGTGACGTCGAGGCAGTACACCAAACGCCCGAGCGAGCCGGCGTCTTGGTCGCGTTTCTCAACCTCGCCTGCTAGTGCGGCCTCGAAGGGTGCCCGCTCGTGGGGATGGGTGTTGAAGAACAGTTCGTGCCCGTCGGGATCCTGTACGGTGAAATGGCCGCACTCGTTGTCGGGTAGTGGCTTCCCTTCCTCGTCCAAGGTGAGCGGCTGCTGGTCCGGCATTTCGTTGTATCCCGTGACAACCACCCCAGCGGTCAAAATCTCGTGCATCAACCGGTGGATGTGGGCGCCCCGGAAGTTGATCAGGTTCGCGTCCAGGAACGTCATGAAGGTCAGCGCGTAATCGCCGTTCGCCAACGACACGCGCAGTCCGGGGGCGTCCTCGCCGACCGGCCTAAAGCCAAGACGCCGGTAGAAGGCGACGGTCTCCTCCAGGTGATCCGTCTTCAGGCAGATGCTGTAGAAGCCAAGCGGGCCCATCCGCACCCCGGCCTAGATCAGGTGAAGAGCCAGGTATGCAGCAGCCGTCCCGGCATCAGCGCAAACGTGCCCGCAATCACAATCCCGCCCACATAGACGCCAACCATGTGGTTCCGATGCGCCCTGATGTTGCGACGCCGGATGCCGTAGATCGCCGCCGGCACACTGACGAGGACCAGCACGCTGAACAGGTGGATGAACCCAAAGTGGTCGAACACGCGCGGTCCGACTTCCGCTGGCATTGGGAGCGTGACCACCGCCGTGGCAAGAATCAGGACAACGTACACACGACCCCACCGCTTGTGAACCGTCGTGCCCTTGCGCCGCACGAGTAGGAAGGCACCGATCAAGAAACACGGCACCACGGTGACGAGATGAATGTATGCGAGGTCTAGGTACGACATCGGGGCTGCGGCGAGCGCGGCGGCAAACCATACTTGGCTAGTACCGTGCCAAGCAAGCCGCTAAGATTGTGAGTTTGCCAAAGGGGCCGGAAGGAACTTGGTCGTTATCGGTTTGACCGGCGGAATCGCCTCGGGGAAGTCCACCGCCGCGCGCTATCTCGCCGAAAAGGGCGCTCATATGATCGACGCCGACAAGCTCGGGCATCGCGTCTACCAAGCCGGTCGACCGGCATTCGACAGGGTGGTCGCGGCGTTCGGCGACGACGTGGTTGGCGACGACGGCGAGATCGACCGTCGCGTTTTGGGCGGCAAGGTGTTCGGTTCGCCCGCACAATTGAAACGGCTCACCGACATCGCGTGGCCGGAGATTCTCGCCATGGCGATCGAGGAGATCGGCAAAGCCCGGGACGATGGCGCTTCGGTCGTCGTTCTGGAAGCAGCCGTGCTGCTAGAAGCCAACTGGCAATCGGATGTCGACGAGGTCTGGGTCGTCGCCGTGGAACCGGAGATGGCCCTCGCCCGGGCAACGGCCCGGGACGGCGTTGACGAGGCGGCCGTTCAGGCACGCATCGACGCGCAGCTATCCAATGCCGAGCGCGTGGCGATTGCGGACGTCGTGATCGACAACGGCGGCAGCGAAGCCGAGTTGTTTTCCAAGCTCGACGCCGAGTGGCACCGCGTGCGGTGCGCGTCGTTGGAGGCCGCGTCTTGATCCTCGACCTGCACACCCACTCCATCAAGTCCGACGACGGTCGCGCCAAGGTGCAGAACTACTGCCAGTGGATCCGCACCCGGGGCATTCCCATCGACGGGTTCGTGCTCACCGAGCACCGCCAGTACGACTTCGAGTCCGACTATAGCGGCCTTGCCGAACAGCACGGTCTCGTGATCCTCAAGGGATCGGAGGTGGAAACCGAGTACGGCCATGTATTGGTGTTCGGGGTCACCGAGCCGCTCTACGACGCGTTCGACTTCACCAGCATCAGCTTGCCCCTCGAAGAGGTCATCGAGCATTGCAACGCCAATGACGCCATCGCGGTGCCCTGCCATCCCGGCCGACCCCGCGTCGGCATGTCGGCACATCTCGCCGAGCACGGGATCCCCAAGGGAGTGCGCATCGTCGAGATCTACAACGGCGGCAGCCGTGCCGACGAGGACGCGGTTGCCGCACAAATGGCCGAGGACCTCGGCTATCTCGGCATCGGCGGCAGCGATTCGCACATCGTCAGTCATATCGGGCGGTGCGCCACCGAGTTTCCCGACCCGGTGACGACCGAGGCCGAACTCGTGCAGGCTTTGAGGGCCGAACGGTTCGAGGCGATTCCAAGACAGCAGTGATTCACCAGGCGACGAGGTAGACGTGGCAGAAGAGGCAGCAGTAGACGAAGATATCCAAGATCTGCGCGAGCGGTTCCTGAACCGGGAGTTCGAGGAGGCGACGTTCGAGATCGACGGCTCGCGCTTCGCCGAGTACGCCAAGGTCTGCGGCGAGACCGCGCCGAAGTTCACCGACCCCAGCCACCCCGACTTCCAAGCGCCGCCGACGTTCGTCTCGACCCTGGTCGGGGGGCGCAACACCCCGCCGGACTTTCCCCGCCTCGGCGGCATGGGCATGGACGCCGGCAAGGGGGTGGAGTGGAAGGCACCGGTGCGCGATGGCGTGACCTTGACCGGTCGCAGCCACTTGCACGATATCTACACCAAGACCGGGCGTTCCGGACGGATGGTGTTCCTGGTCACGCGCATGGAACTCTACGACCAAGACGGTACCCACATCGCCAACGCCGACACCCGAACCGTGATCCGGGAGAGACCACGTGGCTAATTCCACCGTAAAGACCATCGCCGACGTCGAGTTCGGCGGCGAACTGCCGAGCTTCGTGCCGGACACCAGCATCGAAGCGACACGCCGCTTCGGGAAGTACGTCGGCTGGGGCACACCTCGCTTCACCGATCATGAAGGGGCCCGCAAGGAGGGCCTGCCGGGTGCGATCGTGCCCGGGGTGATGAGCCAGGGGTTTCTTGGCGCGATGATCCACCGCTGGGCACCGAACGCGGAAATCGTCGCCATCGACACCGTGTTCCGCGCGCCCGTGCAGGTTGACCATCCGCACACCATCACCGGCGTCGTCACCGACATCGACGAGGACGAGGGCACCGTGGAGATCGACATCACGATCACCAACGAGGCGGGCGAGACGCGGGTATTCGGGACCGCTACGGCGAAGCTGCCGACGTAGCGGCCGCAAACCCGATACGGGTTCTGTTGCCCTCGATAGTCGCACCGTTCTCGGATTCCAAACCAGCAGGCGTCGGAATGGTCATCCGGCAGTGTCCCCGCCCGAAGCCGTCGGCGGTATCGCCGAACCCGTCATGGCCACCTTAGGAAGTCGTCGCAGCGGCCGCGCGATTCCGTACGCCAGCACATGGGACTGGGTGCGCGTGTGTCCGGAACCCCCCGATTCCGGTCGGTTCTCTTCGGTCGACTTGAAGACCTTGCAAGCGCTGACGTATAGTCTCTGTCGGCTTATACGTCTTAGTGGCCCGATGCAAACCAAGCTGACGCTAAGGATGGATGATCGCCTGATCGCGGGCGCGAAGCAGCATGCCGCCCGCGCTGGGAAGTCGTTGTCGCAGGTCGTGGCGGAGTACTTCCTAGTGTGCATGTCGGGCTCGCAGGGCAGTGTTGACGAGACACCGAGGGTGTCGCGGCTGCGGGGTTGCCTGAAGGACAAGGGAGTGGCTGAAGCCGACTATCTGAAGTACCTGGAGGACAAGCACAGCTGACGGCCCGTGGTCGCGAGATGCGAGTCCTGTTCGACACTAACGTCCTTGTGGATTTCCTCCTCGATCGCGCACCCCATGCAAAAGGAGCGTCGGACCTCCTCTCCCGCGCCGACCGGGGGGACATCCAAGGTCTGGCTTGTGCGAATTCGTTCACAACGATCTTCTACCTGGCGAGAAAGGCAGCCGGTGTCGAAGCCGCGCGGTCTTACATGGCGGACCTGCTCGCGCTACTGGAGGTTGCGCCTGTGACTCGCACAACTCTAGAAGATGCGGGCGGAAGCGGCGTGCTGGACTACGAAGACGCCGTCGTCTGCGCTGCGGCGAGCCAGGCAAACGCCGATTGCGTAGTAGCTCGCAACGAAAAGGACTTCGCCAAAGCCCCTCTACCCGTGTATTCGCCTACATCGCTGCTTGCGGCGCTGACGTTCGTCGACCCCTGATGGGTTCCAGCCCGGCAAGGCGGTCCCCGCGTGCTTTCACTGCGGTTTCCAGCGTCTAAGCAGCAACGAGTTGGACACGACGCAGACGCTGGAGAAAGCCATTGCCGCGCCCGCCAGCGTGGGGCTCAGATACCCCAATGCGGCCGCCGGAATGCCGATGACGTTGTAGACGAATGCCCAGAACAGGTTCTGCTTGATCTTGCGGAAGGTTGCCCGGCTGGCTTCCAACGCCGCCGGGATCAAGGTCGGCGCAGGCCGCATCAAGGTGATGCCGGCGGTTTCCATGGCGACGTCGGTTCCCGTGCCGATCGCGAACCCCACGTCGGCCGCCGCGAGCGCCGGGGCGTCGTTGACTCCGTCGCCCACCATGGCCACCCGCTCTCCCGCAGCAACCCGCTTCCGCACAAACGCCGCCTTCTCGTCTGGCAGCACCCCGGCATGCGCCTCATCGACGCCGACTTCCGCGGCTAGTGGCCAGACCGCCGACGCGGCGTCTCCGGACAGGATCACCGGGCGCACCCCCATGGTCTTGAGGCGCCGGATGGCGGTTTGGGCTTCGGGGCGCACGGCGTCGCGACAGAGCAAGGCTCCGCGTACACCATCGCCGTCCGCCACCCAAACAACCGTACCGCCCTTTCGCGAACCCCATTCGAGGTCGGGCGGTGTCCCGCTGCCCGATACGAACTCGCGGTTCCCGGCGCGAATCTCCAGGCCGTTCACGCAACCGCTGACACCTTGGCCAACGTGGTTGCGGAAGTCGCTTGCGGGTTTGGAATCGATGCCAAGATCCGCAGCGTGGTCCACGACGGCCTTCGCCAAGGGATGTTCGCTCGCGCTTTGCACCGCTGCTGCCAAAGCAAGCAACTCGTCCTCGGTACCGCGCAGAACGCGCACGTCCTCGACACGCGGTCTGCCGAGGGTGAGTGTTCCCGTCTTGTCGAACACCACCGTCGACAGTGTCGGCGCGTGCTCCAAGGTGTCCACGTCCTTGATCAGAATGCCGGCCCGGGCGGCGGACCCGGTCCCGGTCATGATTGCGGTTGGCGTGGCGAGGCCGAGGGCGCACGGGCAAGCGATGACGAGCACCGACACAGCGGCAATCAGCGACGCTTCGAAGCCCCCCGTAACCAAGAGCCAGGCCACGAACGTCATGGCCGCGATGCCGACAACGATGGGTACGAAAACCCGGCTGACCCGGTCCACAAGGCGCTGAACCCGGGCCTTGCCGCTTTGCGCGGCCTCGACGAGACGGACGATCCGGGCCAACGTGCTGTCCTCGCCCACGGCCGTGGCGCGCACCTCGAGATAGCCGACGGTATTGACAGCGCCGCCGGTCACCGTGTCCCCGAGGGCCTTGGCGACTGGTACGCTTTCGCCCGTCAACAAGGACTCGTCCACTTCGCTCATCCCGGCGATCACGTCGCCATCCACGGGGATGCGTTCGCCGGGGCGAACGACCACAACATCGCCGCGGGCGACCCGAGTCACCGCAAGTTCGTCCTCACTGCCGTCCGGCCGGCGAACACGCGCTGTCCGGGGACGCAGATCCATCAACTGGCGGATTGCGCTGGTGGTCGCCCGTTTGGCCCGGGACTCCAGGTATTTGCCGAGCAGGACCAACGTGATGATCACGGCGGAGGCTTCGAAGTAGAGTTGGCCGTCCGCGGCTGGTCCCAGGGTCAGCAGGAGGTACCAGCTGTAGACATAGGCCGCCGTGGTGCCCATGACGATCAGTACGTCCATGTTGGCGCCGCCGCTGCGCAACGCGCTGTAGGCGGCCTTGTAGAACCGCGCGCCGATCAGAAACTGGATCGGCGTCGCCAGCAGCACTTCGGCGGCTGGCATGAGATGGATTTCGTCGTAGCCGAAGGCCGCGAACACCATGCCGATGACCATGGGCAAGGTGAGTGCCGCAGCGACGAGCACGGTGCGGCGTTCCGCGTCTATGCGTTCTTCGCGGTCTGTCGTGTCCTCGGCAACCTCAACGACGAGACGGTAGCCCGCTTTGTCGACCCGATCCGCGAGTGCGTCTGCCGTGACACAGCCGGAGGCGGTCGTTACCGTGGCACGTTCCAACGCGAGGTTGACGTCTGCGTCCACAACCCCTGGCTCGCCGAGGAGGACTTTCTCCACGCGCGCCGAACAGCCCGCACAGGTCATCCCTTGCACCGGGAACGTTAGGCGCTCGGTGGGCACGTCGAACCCGGTCCGGGCGACGACGTCGGTCAACGTCGCCGCGTCCGTCGCCGCGCCATCGAAGGAGACTGTTGCACGTTCAAGGGCCAGGTTCACGTTGGCTTGCACCACACCCGGTGCCTGCACGAGGGCCTTCTCGAGACGCGCGACACACGCGCCACAGGTCATTCCCTCGATGGGCAGGTCGAGCGTTCGCGCAGCCATCAGGTGTTCACGAACAGCGCGAGAATCCCCAACCAGATGAGCAATAGGAAATGCCAGTACAGAGCGCAGAGGTCGATGCTCCGCGCCAACGGCGCCGGATTGTCGTTCGCGGCGGGAAATCGCCGTGCCGCCCGCGCCCAGGCCACGAGACCGCCTAGCAGGTGGACACCGTGTACGCCGGTAATCAGGTAGAAGAACGCACTCGCCGGGTTCGCATAGGCGTAGTAGCCAAGTCCGAGCATTTGGTTCCACACCACCAGTTGCAGCGCGAGAAATACCAGGGTGACGGCGCCAGCAGCGAAGAAGGCGAGCTTAGCGGTGCTCGTGTCACGACGCTTCGATGCACGCCGCGCCAATTCGAAGGCGAGACTCGCAAGGCCAAGCACCACGGTGTTGAACCACAAGAGCGGCGGTTCGGGTACAGGCACCCAGTCCGACGCTTCCCCCGCGAGTTCCACGGGGTCGAGGCGCATGTGGTAGGCCGCGAAGAACAGGAAGAACAGGATGCCGACGATGGCGAGGAAGCAAACGAGCGCCACTTTCTGGTTCGCAGCCGAGTACGACGCCGTGCGCAATTCCACGACGTTGCTCTCGTCGGGGATCCACGGCTTCTGGGCCAACGTCTTGAAGATGTTCATAGCCGTGATTCTACGCCGATCAGCATCCTTGGTTGCTCCGGGACCGGTCGGAGCGGCAATGGTGCGTGGGCCCGTACGATGAAAGTGGGTGCGGGCTAAGGCAATTCCAAGGGTTGCGCCGTGCCGTCGTGGTAGCGAGTCGCACCCGTCACGAAACCCGTCGTGCGCACGCGTACCGTCACCGTCGTCGCGCCTCGATTCTCCCAGAACCAACCGTGGATTCCGGCGAACCGGGCGACATAGGTCCCGGCGTCGGAGGTGTCTCGGCCCTGGGCGAATCCCTCGGCAACACCGGGCTCTGCACCCTCGGGTTCCGCATGCACGTCGAACACCACTTCGCCGGTCGCTTCCCAGGCGTACACGAACCCATCGCCGGCGGCGAGATCGTATTTGAGCTCCACCGACTCGAATGGCGCGAGTTCGAACTCGCGGAGGTCCCGAACGAGATCGACATCCGTGCGATGCAGGTCTTGGGGAGGACTCCCCCCGAGGCCCGTGAGTCCCAAGGCGCCGCCGACGCCGGTGGGGTCGATTCCAAACTCCGCGGGCAGGACGAAGGCGACGAAGACCGCCGTCGCAACCGCGAACGCCGATGCCGTAGCGAGGAGAACGCGTTTCACGAGTAGAGCATCCAACCCGCCAGCTGATACTCCGTCAGGACGAAGCCCGCCGTCATCAGGGTTGCATTCACCGCGAACGCGGAGCGCTCGAAACTCGGTTGGCGCCGCCACCAGAGGAGTAGGCCGACGACGCCGACCAAGGCGCTGAATTGGCCAAGTTCGACCCCGACGTTGAAACTCACGAGGTTGGTGACGAGGCCGTTTTCCGACAGCGCAAGCTCCTGAACCTTGGTCGCGAGACCGAGGCCGTGGAACAGGCCGAACACGAGAACGGCAGCCCGCGTGTTGGGCGTGAATCCGAATACCCGCTCGAAACCGCCAATGTTCTCGAACGCCTTGTAGACCACGGACAAACCGATGATGGCATCGACGACGTAGGCGTCCACCGTCCATTCGGCCAGCACCCCGGTGAGCAGCGTGATGCTGTGCCCGAGGGTGAACAGGGACACGTAGAGCAGGACGTCCTTCAAACGATAGAGAAAGAACACCACGCCAACGAGAAACAGCAGGTGATCGATGCCCGTCACCATGTGCTTGGCACCCAGGTAGGTGAACGCCGGAATCGCCGGACCGTCCAGTGCCTCCACGTAGCTGGCATTGTCCTCGGAGATCGCATGGCCGAGAGCCGTCGTCGCGCCGATCACCAGGAGCGGCGCCAAGGCAACCACCAGCCAGGTTTGGCGCGATCCCCAAAGAACGTCCAAGTCGCGGATCGCCCCGTTTCGCCCTTGGCACGCGCCTCGCCATGCGAAGGACGGAGCCCGGATCATTCCTCGCCCCGCGCGTACACCTGGTGGCAGGCCAAACAGACGTTGTAGAGGTGTCCCCCAGTCTCGAACAGGGCTGCCGAGTCCCTGGCGTCCACCGCCGCAAGGGCTTGCTGGGCCAGGCGCGTCATGCCGCGTGAGAACTCGATCCAAGCCTCCCCGTCGGTCTCGGGGGCCAGGTGGGGCATCAGCAGCAGGTTTCCGCTCTCGGCGATGACGGCGGCGCTATGCCGAACCCGGTCCCAACCTTCCTCCGTCGTGGGGGTGAGGTCCTGCGTCCCTTCCGCCGTGAGAACCCAGCCCGCGGATCCCCAGATGACATCCGCGGCAGGGTCGAGCACCCACGTCATCGTGTCGTGTAGATCACCAACGGGCTGAACGGGCAGTTCGTCGCGGCTTTCCCGCGAGCACGAGAGCACCAACAGGGCGGCCGCGAAGGCACCGACTATCCGACCCGACATGTTTCGACCCCTCCAACGGAGCGGCGCAGTTTAGTCGATCTGGTGCGGGCGTGTCCCCGTGTGCACGGATCGTCGGCATTTGCCGACACCGATTTCAGCCTTCGCGTACGGGAGCTTGGGGCGATCTCGCACAGCTTCCTCCGATTCGATCTGGCACCTTGGAGCCAGTAGAATTACCGGACGGAGTGTGCGATGGAAGCAGCAGTGATCGACACGCTCAGGTTCGCCGATCGCTTGAAGGAAGCCGGCTTCGACCCGTCGAAGGCCGACGGCCTGGCGCGTGCGCTTGGGGAGGAACTCGGTGATCGCGTGCTCACGCGCAATGACCGAGATGCCCTCGGCATGCGCATCGACGGACTAGACGCAAAGTTCGATGCCAGATTCGAGGGACTCGAGGCAAAGTTCGATGCCAAGTTCGACGGGCTCGAGGCGAAGTTCGACGGGCTCGAGGCGAAGTTCGACGGGC
>VXYL01000004.1 GCA_009846005.1 Gammaproteobacteria bacterium
GGGGCACCGGGTTGGGGACTCCCACCTTGGCAGAGGCACCGGGCACCGGCTTGGGGACTCCCACCTTGGCGGAGGCACCGGCACCGGCTTGGGGACACCCACCTTGGCGGCACCGGCTTGGGGACACCCACCTTGGCGTGGACTGGTTGGGGACACCGACGCAGAACGTTTCCGCCGGCAGGTTGCCGACACTCGCAGGGTTAACGCTTTGGCGTTCGAAGTTGTGCCAGAATGACAATGTCATCCCGACGCCAACAGTACGTCGGCGTCCGTTCACCACCAGCGCAAAGGAGACGCAAGCGTGAAACCTGTTTGCCTCGTGATCGGCGCCGGAGGTGGCATCGGCGGCAATGTCGGCCGCCGATTCGCGCGCGAGGGCTACCACGCCGTTTTGTGCCGCCGCAGCGACGAGGAAGGCCTGAACCGGCTCATCGCGACGATCGAGTCCGACGGCGGCACCGCATCGGGCTACCTGCTCAACGCCGTTGAGGACGAGAGCATCGAGAGTCGAGTCAAGGCAGTCGAAGCGGAGATCGGACCGATCGAGGTGGCGGTCTACAACCTCGGCGCACAGATCGGAAACCGATCGCTTCGGGATACTACCCACAAGGCATTCGAGATGGGCTGGCGGCTCGCCACGTTCGGCCTGTTTCGCCTAGCCCAGTCGGTCTGCCCGCTCATGGAAGAACGTGGGCGGGGCACGCTGTTGGTCACTTCGGCCACGGCGGCGATGCGCGGCAATCCCGGGCAACACTCGCACGCTGCGGCCATGGGCGGACGGCGGCTGCTTTGCCAGACCCTGAACGCCGAGTACGGCCCGAAAGGTGTCCACGTTGCCCACTTGGTCGTCGACGGGAGCGTCGATGCGCCCGATACGCTCGGCAAGATGCTCGGACCCGAGCGCTACCGCAAGTTGCGGGAAACCCGCGGCGACGGTCTCATGCGGCCAGACAAGATAGCCGATACGTTCTGGCACGTAGCCCAACAGCACCGCTCGGTGTGGACACACGAACTCGACTTACGCCCGTTCTCGGATAGTCCATGGTGGAACGAGTAGCGCGCCGAGCACGGAGCATCGATCCGACGCGACGTAGCCCGACGCCGCCATTTCCACACCGAGGATAGGCTCGCGCCGTATGGGAACAACACCCGAGTTTGGGCTAAACCGTTTCGACTGGACATCCACGGAGTCCTTCGTGGCCGACGTAAGGCGAGCCGAGGAGCTTGGCTTCGGCTACGCGCTCATCCCCAGGAACCCGCTGTCGCGCCCCGATCCCTACATGCAACTGGCCGTCACGGCCGAACGAACGTCTCGAATCCGACTCGGTCTCTTGCTGGACAACCCCGTACTTCATCATCCTGCAACTTCGGCAAGTTCCATCGCGACACTCGACGAAATCTCGGCAGGCCGGGCATTACTGACCTACGGAATCGGCGACACCGCCGTGCGCTGGCTAGGGCTACGCCCAGCCCGTGTGGCCGAGCTGGAGAAAGCCACGGTCTTGGCGAAACGACTGCTCATGGGAGAGGAAGTCGAGATCGGAGCGGTCCGTCCGGCCCGCCTGCAGCATGCTAGGCCCGTCCCCGTGTGGATCGCCGCGGGAGGACCGAAAACCATCGAGATGGCGGCACGAGTAGCCGACGGCGTGTTCCTTCGCGTCGGCCGCCACCCAGATAACCTGCGCGCCGCCATGGCGCGCATCCGCCGCGGCGCAATGGCGGCGGGACGAAACCCGGTCGACATCGGCATCGGGCTGATCTTCCACACCGTGGCGAGCGACGATCCCGCCGAGACTCGCGCCATCGCGCGCTCGATGGCCGCGGGGTACTACGAGTACTCCCCCGCCCTCTTCGAGATCCCGGGCCTGCGCTGGAACGGCCCACCCGTCGAAGCACTGAAACGCCGCGTCTATCCGGACTTCCACCACGCCCCCGACCTCGCAGCGTCGGGCAAGCTCGTCGACTTCCTCGACGACGAGACCGCAGACTCGTTCTCGTTGTTCGGAACGGCGCAAGACATCGCGGGCCAGCTGCAAAGGGCCATCGAGATCACCGGCAGGGCAGACATTGTCGTTCCCCATCCCGTGCCGATGCCTAAACCCGGGGAGCCGGTCGCTCGCGTACTGCGCTCGGCTCCGCCCGGGGCCGACTACAAAACCTGGTTTGCTAGCGAAGTGATGCCGCTGCTGTAGGAGAGCCTGCGGCGCCCCGTGGGACGCCGTTCCAGGTCCATCGGTTCAGGCGCGTGATGCCCGGAAACAGTACAACTTAAATTATTGATATTGTTAATTATTTTAATCGTTTTTCTCTCCGACTACAGCGAGATGCACGACAAAGCGCCATCATCATCCGCCACGGTCACTATCCGAGCCGTCTTCGAATCCGAGGCTCGAAATCAGCTACCTAAGCCAACAAACCTAGAAACAGATACATGAGGTACGGGATCTACTTGCCAACACGGGGCCCGCTGGCGGAACCCGACGCGCTTGCGGCCGTTGCGCGCGGTGCCGAGTCGATGGGGTACGCGAGCATCGTCGTTGGCGACCACATCGTGTTCCCCGTTCAGGTCGAGTCACAATACCCCTATACGATCGACGGAGGATTCCCCGGTCGGGGCGATGCCTTGGAGCAGCTCTCGCTCCTGGCTTTCGTGGCCGGCGTCACGGAGCGTGCACGCCTCGTCACCAGCGTCATGATCCTCCCGCACCGAAATCCGCTGCTGACGGCGAAGATGCTCGCAACCATCGACGTCCTGTCCAAGGGACGGCTGACGGTCGGCGTCGGTGTGGGCTGGATGCGCGAAGAGTTCCAAGCGCTCGGTGCGGCCGACTTCGACAAGCGCGGCAGCGTTAGCGACGAATACCTCGAGATACTCAGGAAGTGCTGGACGCGGGATCCGGTGGCGCATCGCGGGCGGTTCTATGCGTTCGAGGCCTTGCACTGCATCCCTCGTCCGGTCCAGCAACCCCATCCGCCGATCTGGATCGGCGGCCACAGCATCCGTTCCCTGCGGCGCGTGGCGCGGCACGGGGACGGATGGCATCCGGTCGGCGCAACGTCTGCTTCGCCGCTGCCCCCGGCGGAATTGCGATCGCTGCTGGACCGGTTGAAGCGTCTGACGGACGCCGAAGGGCGGGACTACGACTCCCTGACCATCTCGTTCAAAGCGCCATCCTACGACCCCGGGCGCATACCGCCGGGCCACGGTCGTTTGCACTTCACCGGTGAGCCGGACCAGATCGCGGAAGATCTGCTGGCCTACGAAGCATTGGGCGTCGACGAAGTGTCGTTCGACTTCCGCAGTCCGCCGGTCTCTCAAACCCTCGACCGCATGCAGCGCTTCATGGACGAGGTGGCACCGCTCGTTCGATGAACGACCGAATCAGGTGCCGTTGGGCGTCACGGTAGTTTCGCCAGGTTGACGTCCGCGAGCAGCGTGGACAGGTGTTCTTCGCTGATCGCCTCGCGAACGCCCGCAAGCGCCGGGTCGTCAACACGGTTATGCAACTCGCGCGGATCCTCGGCCATGTCGTACAAGTCCAAGGGCTCGCGGGTGCGGGTGTTCACAGTCATCTTGTAGCGGTCGGTGAGAACCATCGAATAAGGGTCCCGGCCCGCGAATTCGCTCAATACCGCCGCCTGGTGCCGCTGCGCATTCGCATCGCCCGAGCCAGCATTGACCAACGGCACCAGGGAGCGGCCGGGGCTGGCCTCGAGGGCGTCTGCCCCGGCGGCATCCACCACCGTTGCGCCAATGTCCAAGTGATCGGTCAGCCCAGCACTCACCCAGCCATCGGCACCGCCTGGGGGACGTACGACAAGGGGCACCTTGACTGCGCCTTCGTAGAACACCTTCTTCGCGATCAGGCCGTGGTCGCCGAGCATCTCGCCGTGATCCGCCGAATAGATGATCCAGGTATTGTCCAGGTGCCCGTTCGCCTCGAGGGCCTCGATGACCAGGCCAATACCGTCATCGATCAGGGTCACCTTGCCGTAGTAGTAGGTCTTCATGACTTGGTTCTGGGCGACACTCATCCCGTCAAGCTGGGCAGCAGCACCCGCGAGCATCATCTCCACGAGCGGCGCCACGGGGCCTCTTTGCTGTTGCGTGATCGACAGCGGCATGCTGTCAGCGTCGTAACGGCGACGGTATTCCGCCGGCGAATCCCAGGGGTTGTGCGGACCCCCGAAACAGACCTGCAGGTAGAACGGTTCCTCACGCTCGTAGCTGCGGACCCACTCCGCAGCCGTCCGGGCGATGTACATGTCCAGATGATCTTCGGTGGGCAGCAGGCACGGCGGCGTTTCCCAGGGTTGCTGCACCCGCTCCCGTTCACCGCGAACGTAGGTGCGCAGGTACTCCCGATGAACATCCAGAAGCCCCTTCGCCGCCAAGTGATCGGTGTACGGGGAGTCCGTCGTCATCGACTCCACGGGACCGGTGATCTCCTGGGCGTCGATGTATCCCCATTCGTGCAACTCTCCGATGTGGTCGCGGGTATGCACTTGGCCGTGCCGCATATGGGTCTTGCCTACAACCGCCGTGTGGTAGCCGGCATCCCGGACATTGCGCACATGACTCGGCCCATGCCGCAGTTCGGGGTCGGCCATTGACCAGACCCCGTGTTGGTGCACCGGCTTGCCCGAGATCAGGCTGGCGCGCGTCGTCATGCAAACCGGCGCACTCGCGCAGCATCGCGGAAAGACAACACCTTCAGCCGCCAATCGGTCGGCATTGGGCGTTATCGCGACCGGATCCCCCGCGTAGCCGAAGGTATCCGCGCGTTGCTGGTCGGTGAAGATCAGGACGACATTGGGTTTGGCGGTCATGGAGACACGATACTTCAATACGAAGCCGCCGGGCTACGGACTAATGGCTCCCGCTGGCAAGCTGGGCCGCCGCCACATGAAATGCCGGATCACGCTTGCGGGACATGATCGCGGCCGCCGTCCTGCCGTCGCGGTCGGGAATGTCCCCCCTGGCGCCGTATGCCGCGAACGTCCGGAAGTGCCGAATGTCGCTTCTCTTCTTCAGCATGTAGTGCAACGCGGTCATCCCGCGCACGTCCCGGTAGTCCGGGTCGGCACCTGCCTCGAGCAGCGCCTTGGCACCCCGGAACCTGCTGTACTTGGCGGCGTGCAGGAGCGGCGTTTCCGCTTCCGCAACGGCCTCCAGGTTCGCTCCCGCGTCCACGAGCAGCGCGACCATGTCGAGGTCATCGCGATAGACCGCCGCCCAGAGGCAGTGTTCCGGCGATGATCCGGACGCCAGCAGGTACCGTGCCAAATCGATATTGCCGCCCCGGGAAACGGCGTACCACAGCGGCGTAGCCCGCCAAGTCCCCTCGGTGAACGCGGCCGCGTTGACGTCGATTCCGAGGTCGAGCAGCGCGCCCGCCAGCGGAATCGCGTCTGCCGGGTCCAAACCTCCCACGCGCGCATCGACACTCGCGCAGAGGTGCAGCCAGTTCCGGCCACGCTCGTCGACGTGGTACAGCAATTCGGGGCGCGACTTGAGTCCGGCGACCACCGCCCCAGCGTCGAATGCTCTTACGCACGCCGTGAGGCGACTCTTCGAAGTCGGCACTACACCCATGAGACTTCGTCCTTCATGGTCCGTCTTTGAAAGTCGGGCGAGTAGGACAGCATCCGGTCCGGCTATGGGTTCGACTCCGGGTCTTTCGACCCCGACGCGTTGCGAATCGCATCCACGACTGCACGTTCCCAGCCGCCGCGTTGCGCCCGTAGGACCTCCGCCACCGCCGCGCATCGCCACCGGTCCCACTCCAATCCGCTCGCGCGTGCCGTCGACCAGACGCAACCCTCTAGCCATGCTCGCTCCGCGTCCTTCGCAACCTCACCCGTAAGGGTCGCCGCCAAGCGCCGTCCGAGCCGCACCCGCGCTGCCCCGGACATTTCCACCGCCAACAGCGCCTCGATCTGTTCCGCCAGTTCCGCCTGCTCCGCATCCGTCTGTTCGTGCGCACGTACGTTGACCGAGAAACCGCCGCGGCGGTCGCGGTCGATCTTCGCCATCACAGGTCCGCCGCGGTTCCTTCTCTTGCGGCGTTCAAAGAGCGTCTCCCGGTCCATTCGGGCACCTGCGGCGCCGAACAATGCGTCATACAGGGCAATCGCCGGCAGTTCTCCCGGCGTCAGCGCCTTCGCCCGCCGCATTGCCTCCGGCTTGAGCGTCGCGTCCTCGCACGCGGCCGCGAGCCGTTCGGCCTGGCGGCTGGTTAGTTCGTGCATCACGGGGTAGACGAGGCGCTCGATCCACGCCTCGTCCAACAGTGCCGTCGCACTCTTGATCGCCCGCGAGACCGTGTTCCGACTGCACCCGATATCCGCTGCAAGCGCCGATTGGTTGACGAACACGCCGGCCTCCAAGAGCGCCTTCCACTGTCGGGCGTTCTCAAGGGGCGATACGCCTTCCGACCACTCGTTCTCGCCATACATCAAGGCCGCACAGTGCGCATCGGACAGCGACGCTTCGCGGACCTCTGCGCGCCACGGTACCCCCGCGCGCCGACATGCCTCGAGGCGACGCACGCCGAACACCGCCTCGACGACGTGCGAGTCTCCCGGCGGCAGACGACGCGCCAACCCCAACTGCTGCTGTCCGTCGCGGCGGATTGACGCGGCCAGCGCCTCCAGAGACTCATCGTCCATTCCGGACCGCGTACGGTTGTGGTAGTCCCACGGACGCACCTGGGCTGGATCGAACGCCTCGATGTGCACGACTTCCGGCGTTCCACCCGAGGGGTCCAGCCCAGACTCCGGCGGCAGCGCTACATCACCGCTGCCCGACTCCGACGCACTCCGGGGCATGGGCCCCGCTCCGGCGACCGGAATCTCTCCCGGCCCCATCGTCTGATCCTTGGTCATGCTCACTACTCCGCACGATCTCGCCTAAATCTCGGCGAGAACCTCGAAAGAGCGCCCGAGCATCGGCCGGTCCAAACACCGTCCCGCCTCACAATAGAGTACGCCTTTCCCGTCGGGCTGTTGACTCATTTGTTGCAGCTTTCAAGTAGCGCATCGGCGGTATGGCAATCGCTCATAAACCAAGCGTTTAAGGTGACCTCACTAGAAAGTTCCTGTATCATCTACGGTTGATACAGATCACAAAACAAGCGTACATGGTCGTGACGGACGAAATCGAAACACTGCGGCGAACCCGGGATGACCTACGCAACGAACTGGCTTGTGTCGGGGACCTCCGCCCCGGCACGCTAGTTGAGATCGCCCGCAAGTGCGGGAAACCGGGTTGCCGCTGCGCGAGGCCGGGGAATCCCGCCCATCGCGGCTGGGCGCTCGCGCGCAGCGTCGGCGGCAGGCGGGTGAACCGCGGCGTACCCAGGGACGCCCTCGACCTGACGCGGGCGCATATCGCGGAACACGCGCGGTTCAAGGAACTCGCGCGGCGGTTCGTGGACGCGAACGAGGCACTGTGCCGGGCGCGGCTCAAAGCCAGCGGGGAAAAGGAGAACGCGACAAAGGGAGATGTTTCCGTTCGCTGAACCGATCCCTACGCGGCTACGCGATCACCCACACCGTGGTCGCCGACTGGACCGGGGCGATCGCGGGACGGGTCGGCCGTCGCCCGCCAATCCGCGCCGTTCACCCGATGCCGGACTCGCTCGCAATCGTCGCGCGTCCGCACCCCAGCGTCGCCATGCGGAAGGCGCGCCCGGCGACGTTGACGCGGAGGGTTTCGTCGGCGAAATAGCACCGATCGAACAACACGATGTCGCCGGGCGAGATCGATCCCAGGTCGGTAGCCGACAACTCGGTGCTGCCCAGTTCGAACGTCACCGGAACCGGCACCTCCCCGCAGTCGCAGCGCAACGCGCCACGCGCCAAGGTCTCCACCGTCGCTGCCGGCAATGGCGAACTCAGCTCCACCAGCACGGAGCAGCGGACCCCGCCCGCCGGATCGCCGATGTCGAATAGAAGCGCGACCGCAAGTCCGTCCGCAACCGCCTCCGCGCCAGCGTCAGCGTCCAGCACGTCTTCCAGGATGACTTCTGCATCCAGCCATTGCCTTAAGGCCGCCAAGGGGCCAACCAGCGCCGTCTCGAGCACGGCGGCCTGCAACTCCTTGTCCAGCACCTGGAACGCGGGCGCGGCAACAAGGCCGCCGATCAGCGTCTCGACCGCAGTGGCATCGAGGCGAGCCCGCTGCCCGCTGCCACCAATGCGAATGCCAAGCGTCAGATACGGCTCGTATGTGTCAACCGGCAGCCGCACCCGAACCGTCCAGGTGCCCCCGCCTGCGGCAAGCTCCGCAGTCGCGGCACCCGACACGACGGCGTTGACCGACCCGACCAGCGCCTCCGCCAACGGCGGGTATGCCAAGGGCCGCGCGCCGGCCCTATCCGTTGCGGACATCGGACCCATCCGGTTCGACGGTGTCCTCGGCGATGTACCGCTGACGCGACCGCCCCTCGGCATCGTCGCGGTCCAGACCACCGGATTGCGGCGTAGTCACACCAAGTTGCACGCGCTCGCCAGGCAGCCGCTCCGCAAGCGTCTGCCGCAGAACGGATTGATTCTCCGCCAAGAACCGCTGCGACGCTTCCGTCGGCGCCTCGAAGACCACGCGAAGCTCTCCTGCCTCCCGGTATATCCGGATGCTGCTACCGTCGAGAACCGATGCGTTGAGCCCGATGCGGATCTCGTCGGACCTGCCCGACTGCGGAACGGAGACCAAGATACGGTCGACGACCTCGCGAGTCGTCGCGGCGACATCCCGGGTCGGCGACTGTTCGGCCGGCGCTACGGCGGACGCGGACGGCGCGGAACCGTCAGCGGCGATCATGCTCGATACCTGCTCAACCTCGGCGGCACCCGTCTCAATGGCGTCCGGTTCGCGCCCGGCCTCCGGCGGCGTCTCCTCTTCGACCGAGGCCCGGGAACTACGTTCGGCGACGCCTGGCATCGGCCGCCCATCGCCGGACCCGGGAACGCGCGGGTCAGCGTCCACGACTCCGCCGGGGACGTCGTGCCGCAACGTATCGCCGACCGACCGCATTCGTCCCCGCGCCGGCGCATGCGTGTCTACACCACCGGCGTCCGGCGCGCCATGCGCCGGTCTCCGCGTGCCGGCAACAGTCGGTGACCCGATGGATGCGCGGTCGCTGGTTTCCCGGGATCTCGAATCCCTGGGCCTCGGCGGGGCCACCGGTCCGGGCGGAGTGCCGGTCGCGGTGGACGCGACGCGTTCAGGGCGGCTCGGCGTCGGCGGGCCGGTCCCCGATATCGGCGGGTTTGTGCGACCCAAGGTTCGGCCCGGGTCGGCCGCCGTCGGTCCGACTGCTGGCGCAGCGGTAGTCGCCGATGGCCGAGCATTGGTCTGAATCTCGTCCCGCGGGCCCGAGATCGGCGGCGCCGTTCGGTGCGGACCGCCTTCGGCGGTGGCAGTCGGGGCAGTGGCGGGCGCGCCTACAACCCCTTCCCGGGCGAGGGTTTCCCGCCCATCGGCATGCCCACTGCCGGTATGCGCAACGCGCTCGGCTTGCCCTGGCGGATCTGTCAGCGCGCTTCCTACGGCCTCCGTCGCGACGCTTCCGCGTACGTCCGCCCGTGCCACGCCAACAGGGGCCATGCGCTCCGTCCGTCCGGACGGAACGGAGGCTCTTTCCACGGGTTTCCCGGCGACGGCGTGCCGTTGCCGGCCTCCGCCAGCAGGCGTCATGCGCTGGCCCTGCCGGGAAGGGTCAGCCGGTGCCCTTTCCGCGGCTTCTGCGGGGGCCGCGGCGGTCGCTTCGCGCCCTGCTGCCCCTCCCCCGCCGGCGGGTGCCGCGTGTTCCGCCTGCCCCGACGCGTCGGACGGCGAGCTATCCGCCGCCTTCGAGGTCGCGAAACGACCTAGCGAGCGGTTTATCGCCCGGCGCGTCTCGGGCGCCTGTGCCTCGTTCAACTCGTCGCCGTGCGCGAGCGCCTCGTCGAACGCGCGCTCGTTCTCCGGCGCGGCGCGCTCCTGGGTCGGCGGCGCAACCGCCGGCGCCGCTGCGGCACCGGGGTTGCCCGGCACGCCTTTAATGTCGCTCATGGCATCCCCACTCACGACCTTCCCGACATGGCATCCTCCGCCTCCTCGTCCTCGCGGGCCTGCGCGGCCCGCTGCTCATCCGCGGCCAGCGTCTGGCCGTAGTCCTCGAACTTGGTCACTTCCCGGTTCGCCTCTAGGCGCCGCTGACGCGCCTCCGCCAGATTTGCTGCGGCACGGTTTGCCGCCTCGACGGCGTCAACCAGCTCCTCGTCGAGTTGGAGGTGGCGCTGGCGCAGTGCGCCGACGGCCTCGCGGTACTTCGCGAGCACGTCGCGGCTTACATTCCGGCCGTGCAGCTCCGCGTACAGGCGTTCCTTCTCGGTGGCCTGCCACCTTGCATACTCGGCAAGATCCCGCTGCTTCGCCTCCCGAGCAGCCTCTGCGCGTTGCGCCGCGTCCTTCGCTTCGGCTAGGGCCGTCGCGGCGCTGTCCTCGCGGCGGCGCTTGATGCGCATCAGTTCGTCGAGCATGCCTAGCCCCCGACCGCCTGTCGAAGTCGCTCGGTTGTCTCCTCCAGGCTCGACCGCTCGAACATGCCCTGCTTGAGTACGGCGTTGATCGGCTCCACCCTGTCGATCGCCTCGTCGGCGAGGGCGTCCGCGCCGCGCTTGTACTCGCCGATCCGGACCAGGAGTTCAACCTCGCGATACTTGGCGAGCAGCTCCCGTGCGCGGCCCGCCACGCGCAGGTGGTCCGGTCCGACGATGTGATTCATCACCCGGCTCACGCTCGCGAGCACGTCGACGGCAGGATAGTGGTTCGCCTGCGCCAACGAGCGCGACAGGATGATGTGGCCGTCGAGAATCGACCGCGTCTCGTCGGCCACGGGTTCGGTCATGTCATCGCCCTCGACGAGGACTGTGTAGAGTGCGGTGATCGAGCCGGCGTCGGACTGGCCGGCCCGTTCCATGAGCTGCGGCAGCGCCGCGAACACCGACGGCGGGAAACCCCTTCGCGTCGGCGGTTCGCCCGCTGCCAGCCCGATCTCGCGTTGCGCGCGCGCGAAGCGCGTGACGGAGTCCATCATTAGCAGGACGCGCATGTCCCGGTCGCGGAAGTACTCGGCGATCGCCGTGGCGACGTAGGCCGCCTTCAGTCGCTCCATCGCCGGGCGCTCCGACGTCGCCACGACCACGACGGACTGCTTGAGCCCCTCGGCGCCGATGTCCTGCTCGATGAACTCGCGGACCTCCCGGCCCCGCTCGCCGATCAGCGCAAGAACCTTGACGTCCGCCGCGGCGTTACGGATGAGCATCGACAGCAGCGTGCTCTTGCCGCCTCCCGCGGCCGCGAAGATGCCCATGCGTTGACCCTCACCGCAGGTAAGCAGCCCGTCCAGCACGCGCACGCCCGTGCCGAGCGGCGTGTCGATCACCTTGCGCTGCATCGGATCCGGTGGCTCGGCGAGTACCGGGTAGTTCGCTCGGCAATCCGCCGGGCCGCCGTCGAGAGGCCGTCCGAGGCCGTCAAGAACCCGACCAAGCAGGCCGTCGCCCACCGCCACCTCGCGGCGGCGTCCCGTGGCGGCCACCGGCGTCTCGGCAGAGATACCCACCGTCGTGCCCAACGGCGACAGCAGTACGTCATGGCCCTCGAAACCGACCACCTCGGCCAAGGTCTCGGGCTCGTGCGCACCGTTGCCCTCAAGGCGGCACAGGTCGCCGACGCCGACACGGCCGACGGCTGCACGGACCAGCGAACCGGTCACGCCGACCACGCGGCCCCGCCGCTTGACCAGCGGCGCCGTACGCAGGGCGTGCTCAATGCCGTCCATCGTGCGGTCCAGCATCGCGCGCACGTCTACGCCGTCCTTCATTGCGCCTTCCATCGCGCGCCCTCCTACAGCGCAATCCGCCCCAGGGGCTGCACCGTCACCTCCGGGGTCAGCTCCTGAAACGACAGCACGGCAAGGTCGGAGATCTCAAGCTCCAGCATCTTGCGCACATAGCGGCGGATGTCCATGGCCGTGACGACCACGGGCTTGTGTTCCAGGCGACCGATGTCGCCGACCAGCGATTTCGCCTGCGCGACCAGCTGCCGCGTCGCCGACGGCTCGAGCGCGAGGTAGTTCCCGGACGCCGTCTGGCGGATGCCGCCACGCACGAGTTCCTCAACGTCCTCGTCGAGCAGGTACGCCGACAGGACGTTCTGGTCGCTGCTGTACTTGTAGCTGATGTAGCGCTTGAGATTGCCGCGGACGTACTCGGTTAGAACCACGACGTCCTTCTCCTGCTGGCCCCATTCGACCAGCGACTCGAGGATCAGCCGCACATTGCGGATGGAGATGTCCTCGCCCACCAAGCGCTTGAACACTTCCGTCGTCTGGTTGACCGGCAGGACGCGCTGCGCCTCCTTGATGAGGTCTGGAAAGGTCTGCTCGAGGCGCCCGAACAGGTTGTAGGTCTCCTGGATGCCGATGAACTCCTCGGCATACCGCTTCATCACGTAGGCGAGGTGGAAGGTCAGCACGCGGTGCATTTCGAGATAGGACATCGACGCCTCGGCAAGTGCTTCGGCATGGGCGCTGTCGAGCCAGACCGTCGGCACATTCGGCAGGAACGGCTCGCCGGTTTCGTGCGGAAGCCTCAGGACATCGAGTTGGCGCGGACTGTCCGCATAGAGCACGTTTCCGGGGCGCAGTTCGCCCCGGGCCACGGGAATCTCCTGGAGCAGGATGGCATAGGCGTTCTCCGCGAGGTTCTCATTGAAGCGCACGTGCATGCCTGGGAACGGCACGCCGAGATCGAGATAGAGTGCGCGGCGGACTTTCGCCGCCTCCCGGTTGAGCGCGGGCATGTCGAGGTGCTCCTGAAGCGATGCGGAGATGTCCATCAAAAGCGGCGCGCCGAGCGTGATCTCCTGCTCGCCGCGAAGCTCCGCCTCCACCTCCGCCTCCGTGCTGGCCTCGGCGGGCACGGGTGTCAGCACCGCGGCGACGTCGCGCTCCGCCGCCCCGGCACGCCGACGCGAAGCCCGCATCAGTAGAATTCCCGTGCCGCCCGTGACCGTGGCGAGGGCTAGGAAGGTCACCGTCGGGAACCCGGGGATCAGGCTGAACGCCACCATGAGCGCCCCGGCCACCAGCAGCGCCTTTGGCTGGGCACCGAACTGCTCGCCGATGTCGGTGGCTAGGTTCTCCGTATCGTCGGTGCTGACCCGCGTGACGATGATCCCCGCCGTCATCGCGATCAGGAGCGCCGGTATCTGTGCCACGAGGCCGTCGCCGATGGTGAGGATCGAGTAGACCTGCATCGCCTCCTCGATGCTCATGCCTCGCTGCGTCACCCCGATCACCAACCCGCCGACCAGATTGACGGCGATGATGATGAGTCCGGCGATGGCGTCGCCCTTGACGAATTTCATGGCGCCGTCCATGGAGCCGTAGAGCTGGCTCTCCTTCTCCACCTTCTCGCGCCGCCGACGCGCCTCGTTCATATCGATCACGCCGGCGCGCATGTCGCCGTCGATGCTCATCTGCTTGCCCGGCATCGCATCCAGGGAGAACCGCGCGCTCACTTCGGCAACCCGCTCGGCGCCCTTGGTGATCACCAGGAACTGCACGATCGTGATGATGAGGAAGATGACCAGTCCGACCACGAGGTTGCCAGCGACGACGAAATTGCCGAACGTGTCGATGATTGCGCCCGCATCCGCCTGCAGCAGCACCAGCCGTGTCGTGGCGATCGCCAGCGCGAGGCGAAACAGGGTGGAAAGCAGCAATACCGCCGGGAACGCGAAGAACTCGCCGGCCGACGAGATGTACACCGCCAGCATGAGCAGCACCACGGCGATGCCCATGCTGGTCCCGATCAGCACGTCGACCAACGCCGTCGGCAACGGCAGGATCATCATGAAGATGATGGCGACCAGAAGCGATGCGAGCAGGACGTCCTTGCGCTGGGTCAGCGCGTTGAGCGCGTGTTGGACGTTGTCCGGAAAAATCAGCGCCAATGGTCCGCGCGCGCCGCCGTCCGCTCACGGATCCGGGCCGATCTGCCAGCAATCCCCATCAGGCTTCCCCGCTGGTCGCGCCGCGCCGCAGCATTTCCATCGCGGCCCGGTCTGCGGCGGCGAGAGGCTCAAGCAGAACGTCGTTCGCCAATGCGGCGGCGCGGTCTTGGTCACCATCGAGCCAGCAGGCGTAGGCGAGCATCTTCCGGCACTGCACGTTCCCGGGCTCGATCATGCGGAGCAGATCGAGCAGCGCCGCGGCGCGCTCCCCGCGGCGCTGGAGAAGCTCATTGTGCGCCGCCACCAGGAGCCACGAGGCGTGGTCCTCCCCAAGCGCATCGAGCGTACCCGCCGCCATGTGCGTCAGGCTCTGATCAGCGCGCTTCGCGCACCGTCGAGCGCCGCGAAATCGGCCTTCATGGCGAGCAGCAGCGCCCGCGCCGACTGCACGACCCGCCCGGTCTCGTCCTCTTCCGCCGCGTGATCGCGCGTCGCGGTCTCGATTTCCTCGAAAAGCTGCCGGTAGCGATCCGGCACGACCACGTAGGGGTTCGCGAGGCGCGGACGAATTGCGCGGGCCATTGCCTTCTCGCTGCCGTCAAGCTTGAACACGGTATGAACATGGGACGCGATCGCCGCGCCCGCCGGTAGGGCGACCCTGCGCTGCGGGTAGTCGGTGGGCGACGCGTCAATGGCGCGTTGGTAGGAAACGCCCTCGATACCGAAAGCCACTGCGACGGCCATCGCCTAGAGTCCCATGTCCGCGTAAATGCCCAGGATCAATCCCAGCGCATCGAAAAGGCCGCGCGACTGCGCGCGTTCGACGCGCGCCGCGAGCACGAGGACGTCAGCACCCTTCAGGCCCGCCTGCAGAAAAAACGGATGGTCGTGTTCGAAGCCGGTGGCGCGCAGCAGAAGGCGTGCCTTGGCCTCCACCTCGGCGACCGGGGCGCGGCGCAGCACCGCCAGGACGACGGTCTCGCCGGTACGCTCGACGTCGATCAGATACTTGCCTTCCTCCACGGCGAGATTCAGCACGTCCCCCGTCCACGCCCGGGCATCGGCGAACCCGAGCCCCGCGCCGAAGTCCGCCAGCGCGGCACGCCACCAGTCCGGCCCGGGCTCAATCATCGAAGTCTTCATTGTCAATGGCGATGTCGAGCGCTTGCTGAACGGAGATCATGACGCGATCCCGCTTGGCCGCGTCGTCGCCGAACGCCTTGAGCGGCACGAAGCGGACCAGTTCCTTGAACCCCTGCAGGAGGTAGATGCCGGCCTGGTCGCCGTGTACGCCCATCTTCCCCGGCAGCCCGGCGAACGCGTCCGCGGCCTGCCACGCCCGGTCCTGCGCACTAAGCAGCTCGCCGAGCAACTCCCTCGGCGCAGCGGAATCCAGGTCCGCATCGAAGTTCCTCCGCACCCGGCGGACGAGGTCCTCGCACTGCTCGTGCACCGAGTTAAGGGCCTTCAACTGGTACATGTCGTCCATGAGCTGCTTGATGTGCGGCTTCGATACGGACTGTGCGGTCGCCGCCAGATCGGCGCCGAGCCCCCGCAGCAGGAACCGCACCGCGTCGTCGAAATCCCTGCCGGGATGGTCCGCCACGACGCGCTCGTAGGCCGCGCCTATGTCGGCGCAGTCGAGCACGATGTCGCGGTAGAAGTCCCGTAGTTCCTGGACGTCACTGCCGGCACGACCTGCGAAGTCGCTGGCCACGGCGGACACGTTTAGGCCCGCCCGGACGGCGGCACCTTGTTCGGCATCCAACTCCGCGATCGCCTCGTCGAGCGCAGCCACCAGGTGCGGATCCGCCCCTTCCTCAACCGCCTCGTCGCGGGCGAAAGTGAGCGCTAGGTGCTGGTGGGTCCCATCCGCGGAGAACTGTCGGGCGCGCTCCCTTAGTAGCGCCGCGTCCGCAGCCGTCCCGCCTTCGAGTACCGACGACGCGAACTCGGCCAACCGGGCGTTGCGCTCCACGTCCGGGACGTCGCGTAGGTACTCGCGGATGCGCTCGAGGCGCGCAGACGACGCGCCGTCGCTGCTACGCAGACGGCGTTGCGAAAGCCGCTTCTCGACCACCTCGCTTTCCGCGAAGGTCAGTTCCTCGGCAGCATCCTGCAGTTCGGCGGTGGGGTCGCGGACGTGGCGGACGCGCTCGCCGCGGAACCGTCCGTCCGCGGCGGGTGCCTCCCCGGACCGGGCCACCGGCGCGGCGCCGCCGAGCGGCACGGTCGCATTGACAGTGTCGCTCACGCTGCGGTAACCGTGCGCCGTACGGGATCAGGCACGCGACCAGACCGCCTTGTTGGTCTGATGGAGGCTTTCGTCCATCTGCTGGAAAACCTGCAGCATGTCCTGGGCGCCTTTCTGCATCGAGTCCGCGAACCCCTTGGTCCGGTCGAGGTAGGCGCGCTGCTCCTCCGCCCGGGCCTCGGCATCCTTGCTGGCGGCGTCCGTTTGGCGCGACTCGTAGTCCAGCGCCGACTTGATCATCTCGCCGGTCGCCGTGGACAGCTTCGACAGGCCCTCGGTCATGAGCGCAACGTTTTGCGAACGCGCCGACAACTGCTGAGAGCGGGTGTGGTCGAGCCGCCGCGCGGCCGTCTTCCGCTGCGCCGAGTCCTCCTCGACCGTATCCGCCGCCGTCTCCTCGCCCGGCGCCTCCGACGCGGGCGTGGTGGCGGTCTCGCCAGACACCGTCTCGGCGGGCACTCCCCCCGGCGCCGATGCCGTCGGCGCCTCGACCGTCGGTTCCATCGCAGCGCTGTTCGACGTCATGCGCATCCCCTGGATACCGCCGCCGATGCTGATGCCGGCGCTGGCGATCTGGGTGGCGCCGGAGACCACGCCGCCGGCCAGCGCAAGCTTCGCGCTCTTGCGGATGTCGTCCGCGGAGGCGTGCATCTCGCGCGCCACCGAGTCGATTTGGGCCACCTCCGCGTCCCGCGTCGCGCGGGCGATCTCGGAATCGATCTGCATCATCAAGGCCGCGATGTGCCCGAAGTCGACGCCAACGTTATCGGCAATCGACTGCATCCCTGCCCCCGCCAGCCCGTAGTCGATCGGCTGCCGGCCGGCAGGCAGCGGTGCCACCGACTCCGGCGGCGGGGCGGCGGCCGTGGCTGGTGCCGTGTCGATGGCTGGTCCCGCCGCGGGCGGCGGTGTCGCATCCGGTGCAGGGGTCTCGATCATCCGACCGGGGCCGGACACTGGGTCTAGATCGCTCATGGGAAGTTCCTAGGGTTCGTGGTGGAGCGGAGTGCTGGTCGATGTGCGAGGCCAGTTTCCGGGGGGATCGGCGTCGGTGTCCGAAGGCTTTCCAGCCGGCGGATGAAGGGAATCCCGAACCGATCATCGTCACGCAGGCGCTCGGCAGCGGCGAGCGCGGCGGCCCGGTCCGGATAAACGCCCTCGAGCAAGGCGAAACCCGCCGCCGCCGCGCCGTGCCGGGCGACGCCCATCATGTGCTGCAGCCCGTGCGCCTGCACGAAGGCCTCAAGCCTGTCGGCGCTCGACAGCGCAATGACCTGCACCGCGTAGTGATCGGCCGGGTAGGCGCCGACGCCGATGTAGCCCAGCCGGTCCAGCGATTCGGCTCCGTTGTCGGAGGACGGCGAGCGGACATTCCGCGGCGACTCTTGCGCCGGCAGGTCCGATGACGGCTCCGGTGCGTCGGTTTCTTCAACGGGCCCGGATACCGGCACCGGTGCCTGCGGTGCTGGATCCGGATTCGCCGCTGCGCTCACGGCCGTCACGGCATCCGCGCTGTCGAGCGCTTCGCCCTCGAAGCCGGTGTTTATCGAGTACGAGATTCCTGCGCGCAGGATCGTCGGCGTGATCAGGAAGTAGCGCGCCACCGACTGGTCCCGATCGGCGCGCGTCGACAGCAGCCGGCCGACGAGGGGAATCCGGCCGACCACGGGAATCCGCTGCCGGAAGCGGGTCTGTTCCCGGACCGTGTAACCGCCGATCAGAAGACTGCCGCCTTCGCGAACCACCGCGCGGGTCCGGATGACATTCTGCGAGACCTCCGGAACACCGGTTACCGCCAAGTCCGCGCCCCCGCGGCTGCCGTCCTCGATATGGATCGCGAGCTGCACCAGCCGGTGATCGCCGCCGTAGACGATGTGCGGGCGGATGCGTACCACCCACCCGTAAGACACCGGTGCGAGGTCGACGGCCTCGGCGTCGTTGCCGCCCAAGCGTACGTAGAAGGTTCGATTGTTGCGGAACGACGCCTCGTGGTTGTCGAGCGTCGTCACCGACGGCCGGGTCAGGACGCGGCTCCGCCCGGCATTGTGCAAGGCGCGGATGCGCACCGCGATTCCCTCCACGTCGAGCGCCTCCTCGTCGTAGCGGATGGCACCGTCGGCGGCGCCGATGTCGAACTCGAACGGGCCGGAGGCGAACTCGAAGCCGAGTTCCTCGGCCGCCGACGCATCGACGTCGAGCACCGAGACTGCGATCTCGATCTGGTCCACGGGGCGGTCGAGTTCGGCGATCAGCCGCTCGTAGACCGGCATCCGTGCCGCCAAGTCGCGCACGACGATGGCGTTGAGCCGCGGGTCGCCGAACACGAAGGCCTCGTCGCCCGCCGCCCGCGCGGCGACGACGGGGCCGACACCGGCGGAGGCCGCAGGGGCGCCGACCACACCAGACCCGCGCAGCTTCGGCACAGCGTCCGCCGCCGCTCCCACCGCCGTGCTAGCCGCGCCCGACATGTGGCCGACGTTCATCAGCTTTGCGACCATCTCGGCGAGTCCCGCAAGCCCCACCCCGTCCGTGCTCCCGGTAGATCCGTCCGCGTAGCCGTGCTCGACCTCGAAAATCCGGATCGCGAAGTCAGCTTCCCCGAGCGGCGCCGTCATGTCGCCGGTTCCTGCGAGTCCCTTGGCCAGTTCCGCCGCCCACTCGACGAAGCGTGGCGGGCCGGAAAGCTGCAAGGCGTTCTCGGCGGGCAGGTGAATCCAGTTAAGTGGCACGCCGCGAATGCCGGTCGTCTCGACAGCATCCTGGAAGGCACCGCGGAGGGCGGACGGAAACGGCACCGTCTCGCTGACCGATTCGGTGCCGTCGTATAGGTAGAGCATGGTCCCGTCGTACACCCAGATCAGCCCGAAACGCGTGTGGACCTCGGCGAGGAAACGTTCGGCGGACGCGACCGGAACTTCACCGTCGGCGACAGCGTTGACGGCACCGCTGACGATGACCGGCACGCCCAGCGTAGTACCGAACTCGTAGAGCAATGCGCGTAGCGACTCGTTGTCCGCAACGTAGCCGAACTGCTTGCCGAGCCAGTCGTCCGAGGCTTGTGTCGGCACCGGCGTCTGCGCGCACACGGTTGCCCAGTAGAGGGCGCCCGCGAGTAGCGAGAGCGCGGTCGGTGTGCCGCGGCGCATCGGCCCACAGACCTCAGCGGCACCGCCGCCGGCCTCTCATCGGTGGAAATGGTACCAAGCGCTGACCAGAACTCGGCGCGCTGACTCGAGCCCCGTCTTGAGGGTGGCGAGCCGCGTGTATTCCGCCGGCGGCGCGCCGCGGCGCATCGCGGCGTCTACCGTGGCGAGTTGCTCGTCGATGTCCGCCTCGACCGAGGACCGCAACTCACCGTCGGCGTCCTCCTTAAGGCGCACCTCGATATCCATGACGATCCGCTCTTCCTCCGAATTTGGCACTTGTGGCCTCCCCAGTTGTCGCACTTCGTTGTTCACCTAGACGCGGACGATGCCTGGTGCCGGCGTTTCCGGCTCATCGCCGCCGCGCGCCGTGCCGGTGGTCTCGTACTGTCCGCGCCGAATCTGCTCCGCCCACCGCTCCACGGCGTTCACGAAATCCTCGACCAGCGCCTCCAGGCGCCCTAGGCGGAGCGTCTCGAGCCGCTCCGCCCGGATCAGCACGATGCCGCCGGAACGCGGATCAAGACTAAAGGTCGACCCGGCGGTGCCTTCGAGCGCGTAGTTGGCGCGCAGCAGCGCCGGGTAGGCGACCGCAGTGTCGGCTTCGGCAACCGTGCCGACGAGGGAGTACACGTACAGGCTCTCGTCGTCGGGACCGAGCTGGAAGCTCACGGCAACGTCGTCGAACATCATGTTGCAGCGCAACTCCGCGTCGGGCTTCAAGTCGGGGATGCCGACCACGGCGCCGAACTCCGCCAGCAGGCTCGTCATGGTAGCCAAGGACATGGTTCCACCTAGCTCCGAATGCAAGGAAAACGCCAACGGATACTCAGCACCATCACGACCCGCCCGCCGCGGAGTCGATGGCCGCTGCCAGGACCGCGACCCGGCCCAGTACGCGCTGTTGAGCCTCCGGTGCGACAGCCTCGTCGCAAATCAGCCGCACGGCATCGAGCGCTTTGCGCGCCCCGTCGAGGGCACCGGTGGCCAAGTAGCACTCGGCCGCGCGCAGCGGCGGCTCCGGGTTGGTTGCGTCAAGCACCGCTGCGACGGCGTACGCAGCCACCGCCTGGTCGTGGCCGCCCGTCATGTGCAGACAGGCCCCGAGGCCCATCCAAAAGCGGCCATCGGTGTGATCATTCTCCGCAAGGAAGTGGAACAGCTTCGCCGCGTCCTCGTACTTGCCCTGCCGGTAGGCGTTGTGCGCGAACGCGTAGACCGCCTCCATTTCGTCGTTGGTATAGCCCCGCACGTCCGCGAGGGTCGCCCCCGACCCCAGACACCGTCTGGCCAGTTCCTCCACCGTGGCGAGTTGACCGTCGGTCAGCCCGTCAAGCACGGCCAGCGCATCGGTATCCGGGGTGGTCGCCCCGGGCGTCGTTGGTGTCACCATCGCGACACCAGATTCTTGAGTGTGTCGTGGCTTTTGTCTGCCATGCTGTTCGCCCCCTCGAGCGCTTCGTTCATCGAGTTCACGACGCTCTTGAATCGGGTCATGAACAGGTTGTTGCCGTCGTTCTGCTGGTCGATGTAGTTGTTGACCTCCTCCTTGAGCGAGTCGAGGTCGTCCCTTCGGATGCAGGTCACGTCGGCAATCTGGTGCCGACCGTGGACATTTTTGCCGCCGGCGTGGCTGATCGTAAAGGAGCCGCCGCTGCCTTTGCCGTCATTGTCGAAACCGTAGTAGTCGCGAACCGACGGCGGGAGCCGGGAAACGCCGCTGCCGTAGTAGACCACCCGATTCTTGTACTCGCTCGGCGAGCAGCCGACGTCCTGCTTGAGGAAGCGGACCATGTCCGGCGTCACCGGCATCCGCCCGTGGTAGCTCTTTGCCTCGTCGCTGAACTTCCCGAGGCCGATCAGGTCGGTCAGGAACTGGCGCGCCGCCTTGATTCGGTCGAGGTGCTGCTGGGCCATCTCGGTACGATCGGCGCCGACCTTCTTCATCACCGCGGTACGGTGCAGCATGACCAATTCCGCGGCGTCCGCCGGGGACAGTGTTACGCCGCCGACCGTGACCATTCCTTCCTCTTCGACTGCTGAGCCGCCGCGCACCATGGGGCCGGGCGCCACGCCCGCTGTCGGGCCTATTTCGCCCATTCCTCTCCTCCTCGCGACGCTTTCGCCCGCGACCGCATCAGATGGTCCGCCGGATGTGCATCTCGGTATCGCGCGACTCGTCAATGGTGCCGATCACCATAGTCGCCGCGTTCTGCATTTCCTCGATAAGCTTGCGGATCCGCCGCAGGTCCTCGAGGGTGACCTCCTGCGCCTCGGCGAGCTCCGCCCTTTCGTCCTGAGTATCGGCACGCGCCGTGGCGGCTTGGTAGCGAAAGTCCGACGTCGCGATCTGCGCCGAACCGCCGCCCGCCTGGGGCACCGCCTGGGCGATCACGGCCGCGGACCGCACGCGGTTCGCAACCTGTACCAACCGCCCCGAGCGCTGCGTGGCGGACGCAACGCTGTCCGTCGCCGTCGACGTTTGCTCGCCCGCCCCAGCTGCGGATTCCGCCGCCGTGCCGCTGGCCTCGGCTCCCGCCACGGATGCATCCGTCGTCGCCTCGACGCTGGCCGCCGCGACCTCCCCCGCAGCGGCACCGGCTTCGGCACCCGTGGTTCCGACTTCGGCCCCTGCAGCACCCGCCTCGGCGCCGGCTGCGGCGACGTTCGCCACCCCCGACGCGACGCCACCGGCTGCCGCGCCACCGCTTAAGATGCATGCGCCGATGTTCACCACCAGCATGGCTGCCGCGAGGCCGATCTGCACGCCCATGGCGCCTTTCTCGTCGAGGTTCATGGCCCCGATCGCCTTGTCCGTGGCACCGGTCTGTTGACAGATCATGAGCGCCGTCATGGCGGTTGCAGCAACCGCCAAGGGCACCGCGGCTGCGCCGCCGGACACCACGGCGACCACACCGACAGCGATCCACGCCAAGCCGACTCCGATCCAGCCGAACGCCATGCCGACCTTGGCCCCGACGCCCCCCTTGTGCTCGGCTTCGTGCATCTTCTTGATCTTGTCCATGATCTCTTCGTGTTTCTTCTGGCGCTCGGTCTGCTTGTCGTCGATCCGCGTCTCCGCCGTCTTGATCTGGTCCTGGCCCTGCTTCTCCTGGACGGCATAGAGAAGCGTCATCATGACGTCCGCGTCCATGTTCCGCGGCAACGCAAGGACCGGTACCGACGCGTTCCCGACCCCGGTCGTGAACGTCAGCATTTCCTCGCCCGGATCCTGCCCCGGCACGACGGCCACCTCCGCGCCGACGCGACCGACTGGCGCTTGCCCGGTGCGCTGGTTCGGTACCGGCACCGGGTTCGTGCCCGGGCCTATGCTATCCACCATGCTCTCCCCCTTCCGTTGCTTTTTGCTTGGCTGTGGACCCTCGCGGTTGCCCGGCTAACCCTGTTCGCCTGCGGACACGCGTTCCAGACGGTCCGCGAGAACCCGGACTTTGGCGGCGGACGCGTCGTCCAATTCGGCTGCGGCAAGCGGCTCGAGCGCGACCGCCGCAGCCTCGAACGCCGCTGCGGCGAGCAGGCACTCAACCAACTGCAACTGCAGGGCGACGTCGACTCCGTCGCACTGCCCGACGGCGAAGGCAAGCGCCTCGGCAGCGCCCGCGTAGTCGCCTAGCGCCTGCCGGCACAGCCCGAGCGCCTGCCAGTTGCGCGGGTCCGCGTGGTCGTAAAGACAAAGCGCCTCGAAGCTCGGCAACGCCTCGCGGTGATGGCCGTTGGCGTACAGCTCACGGCCGACGCCGTAGATGCTGTCGAGGGCCGCGTCCGGAATGCCCCGGGCGGCCGCCAGGGTCGGCTTGCCGTCCAGTAGACCCACCAGTCCCTTGACGGTGCTCGCCATCGTCGCCACCTCGTCCCCGCCGGACTGTGTTTGCGCCGCACTTGATTCGTCCACCACGCCTCTCCCCACGCGTTTCGCCCGCCACACCGCGACGGCGTGCACGGTCCTCTGCACGCCCTAACGCGACATGTTGTTGGTGATAGTCTGCATGAGTTGCTTGAGATCCTGCAACAACCCGTCTGCCGCGGCCAATGCCTCCTGCGATTTGTTCACCGTGGTCTTGAGGTCGAGCATCTTGAGCTCGTTGGTGCTGCTCAGCTGGTCCACGCGGCTGGTGAACTTGCTCTCGAGGCTGTCAAGCTTCGCACCGTCCGGCGGGTCTCCGATGCTGTCCGTGTCCACGCCGTTGTCCGTCATCCATTTGGTGAGCGAAGCGCTGGCTGCCGTTGTCGGTTTCTGGAAGGCTTTGCCCGAGGCGCGTGCCTCGCGCACGGCGTTGAGCCAGTCGTTGGTCTCGTTGATCTGGTTGACCTGGTCCTGCATCGCCTGGGTTTTCTGCGCGGTGCTGTCGCTCAGCGCCAGGTAGCGGTTCTGCAGCACGACACAGACCGCCTCGAGCGGCGACAGCTTCGTGGGCTTGCCGTCGACCATCATCTCGAAGTGCCCGGCGACGTAGTGGACCTGGTGGTCGTCAGCGACCGCCGATGCGCCGCCATCGCCCGAGACCGGCGTCGTAGTCTGACCGCCCCCCGCAGGCGGTACCGATGGAACGTCCGACATTGCGTTCCCCTAGATTCTAGTCATGCGCCGCGACCTGCGGTGCGGTTTGCGGACGCTGGGCCGTCCGGTGCTGGCCAGCAGCGCAGCGGTCGAGTCGGACATCTCCCGGTCCAGGCGCGCGAGATCCTCCTCGATCATGGCCCGCAACGCCGGCGAGCACTTGTCGCTGCGCACCAGTTCGCCAAGGACGGTCTCGTCCTCGATGCCCATCTCCTGGAACATGCGTGCCATCCGTGCAGACGTGTCGTGCGCCTCGGCGATGGTGGACTCCATCTCTCCGATCAGCCCGTCGATGCGCGCCTGTCGGGTTTCGTCTTCGGTCATTTAGAGCTCCTCTCGGCTTGCCCGACTTGCCCGTTTCCGCGGACTCGTCGCAATCGGCCACCGGACGGCATGAGCCGCCACCAATCTCGCGGTCGAGAACCCGCTCCGGCGTCCAATCGGTGCGCCAAGCATATCGTTTTGCGGCGAAGGCGCAAACAGCACGCGGTCAGCCGCGCGGCAGTGTACACGTCGCCGGGCGCAGACGTTGACATTCCGCGCATGCCCCTCGACACTACTCCGCACTCGTGCCTCGGGGCGGCCCGTCCATACAGTCCGACGCGGTCGCGCCACGGTGCCGTACCCGAACCGCTCCGCGAATCAAGGAGACATTGGCGTTGACTGAAGCCGAATCCGGCCGCGAAGATCAGGCGCGTGAACTCCCTGCAACGCCCGTTGCGGAAACGACCGCGCCGCTCGATGTGGACACGCTCCCCGTCAAGCTCGTCTTCGTTGCCGGCGAGACCGAGGTGCCGCTGCGCCAACTGCAGGACATGGCACCGGGGTACGTGTTCGACCTGCGCGAGCCTGTGGACGGCCACGTCGAGGTCCGCGCCAACGGTCGGCCTGTTGCGCGCGGCGAACTCGTCGAGATCGCTGGCCGGGTTGGCGTGCGCATCCTCGAGTGCCACCTGCCGCCCGCCGTCTGAGCAGCGTCCGCTTCGGCAACCGCCACCACGCGTCGTAGCCAAGCACCATGGACAGCCTGCCCGATCCCGTCACCCTCATCGTGATCCTGGGCGCACTCAGCATGTTGCCCTTCCTGGTCGTGATGGGCACCTGCTACGTCAAGCTGATCATCGTCTTCGCCCTGGTCCGCAACGCGCTCGGCATCCAGTCCATTCCGCCGAACATCGCCTTGCACGGGCTGGCGCTCGTCTTGACGCTCTACGTCATGATGCCGGTCGGCGTGGAGAGCTACGACAACCTCGTCGGCCAGGATTTCACGCTCGACAGCCCGGCGTCGCTCGAGGCCGCCGCAGGCGTCGCCGTCGTCCCCTATCGCAAGTTCCTCGCCAGGCACGCGAGTGAGAACCAACTCGACTTCTTCGTGGACACCGCCGCCTCGATCTGGGGCGACGACTACACTCACGAACTCACCCGCGACAACCTGTTCATCCTCATCCCGGCGTTCGTGGTCGGGGAACTCACCAACGCCTTCAAGATCGGATTCCTCATCTACCTGCCGTTCATCGTCGTCGACCTCGTCGTATCCAACATCCTGCTGGCAATGGGCATGATGATGATCTCGCCGATGACCATCTCCCTGCCGTTCAAGCTGCTGCTGTTCGTATTCCTCGACGGTTGGACCCGCCTCGTCCAGGGTCTCGTCCTCTCCTACCAGTGACGCCGGTCCATGTCCGAGGTTGAAATCATCACCCATGCCGCAAACGCGCTCCTGCTCGTGCTCGTCCTGTCGCTGCCGCCGATCCTCGTCGCGGCGCTTGTCGGCGTGTTCGTCGGCATCGTCCAGGCGCTGACGCAGATCCAGGAGCAGACGATCTCCTTCGCGTTCAAGCTGGCGGCGATCATCCTGGTCATCTTCGCGATCATGGGCTGGCTGGGGACGGAACTGCTCGGCTACGCCGCCGACTCGTTCGACCGCGTACAGCGCGTACGCTAGGGCGCAACCGATGCCTGGCCGGCTCTGGACGATGAAGGTGCTCGCCGGTGTGCATGCCGGCGCGGAAGTCACCCTGCCCGACGAAGAGGTCGTCGTCGGCCGCGACGACGACTGCGACTTCGTGTTCGAGGACGCAGGGCTCGCGGCCCGCCAGTTCGCTCTGCGCGCCGGCGACGCCGGTGTCACGCTCACACCCCTGGACACGCCAAGCGCCATCCTGATCGACGGCCGCCGCGTCGAGGCACGCATGGAAGTTCCGGCGTACCAGGCGGTGACGTGCGGGAGACTCGCACTGGCCTTCGGGGTTGCCGGCGAGCCCTGGCCAGAGGTCGATCTTGCCGCCGCCGCGCCGGCCGAGGCCGAACCGGACGCGACCGAGGCGCCGGACGAAGCGGAGATCCCCACCGAAACGTCTGGCGCGCCGCCGAACGAGGACACTTCCACCCCCGCCCCGCAATGGCGGTCGCGGGTGACACTTGCCGTGGCCGCGACTGCGGCTGCGGCGGTGATCGCAGCCGCGGCATGGCTCCTGATCCCGCGCCAGGTCGAACCTCATCACGGCAGCGCGGCGGACGCCGCTGCTGCGATCAATGAGATCGCGACGCGGCACGGCGCAGCCGTCACCGCGGATGCCGCCGACGACGGCACGATCACGGTATCCGGCCACGCCCCAACCAACCGCGCCCGCGCGCGTCTGCTGAGCGATTTGGCCGACGCCGGTCATCCGGCCGTCGTGCACATCGTCTCCACCGAGCAGCTCGCGGCCTACGCGAGGTCGGTGCTGGAGGCGGCGCTGGACCCCGACGCCGACGACGCGGTGGATGTCTCTCCCGTCGAGGGCGTGCCGGGGAAGCTAAAGATCTCCGGCTACGTTGCGGACGAGGCCCGCCTCGCGCGGGCGAAGCGCCTGCTCGAACGCGACGTCAACGAGGCCACGGGCTTCACTTATGCCGTGCAGACGCGGGCAATGCGCACGGCGATCCTGCGCAAACGCCTCGACGCGCTTGCCTTCGGCGGAGGGCTCCACATCCAGAATTTCCCCGACCGCACCGGGCTGTTCGGCCCGATCCACTCGTCGGCGGAACTCTCCCGGATCAAGGCGCTGGCCGACGCGTTCAACGCGGAGTTCGACGGTAGACCCAGACTCGAACTCAAGGGATCGGACGTGCTCCTCGGTGAGTCCACGGTCAGCGTCGCCGTCCGCGCCGTCGTGCTCGGCGACAACGCGCACGTCGTCCTTCACGACGGCACGACCGCCGGCATGGGGGACAAAGTCCGCAGCGGGCACGTGATCGACGAGATCACGCCCCGCTACATGATCCTGCGCCCCGCGGAGACCCGCCTGTCCGACGCCGGACGCGCACCGGACAACGACTACTTCATCTTCGAGGATCCCTAGCGGGGCTGCGCCGGAGGCGGCGTACAGCGAATGCGAAGCGCCGGCCCGGCTTTTGGGGCGCTCAGACCACGAAAGGCCGCCCGCGCGCAAGCCGTTGCGGCCACGTCTCGTCACAGACTCCGGACCAGCCGCAGCACCTCGGCAACCGGGCCGATCAGGTCGCTCGGGATGTAGGCGTTGACCCGGGCGTCCCACAGCAACGCGCGGGCAAGCGGTACGTTCTCCATCACCGGCACGCCCTCTCGCTCGGCGGTGGCAACGACGCGCTGGGCGTTCAGTCCTCGCTCCATCAGCGTCACGACCGGCAGCGGCGTCCGTTCCCGTTCGTAGAAGAGGCCCACGGCGACATGCACCGGGTTCACGACCACCACGCTTGACCGCCGCACGTTCGCAGTCTCCTGGGAGTTGACGATCTCCATGAACAGGCTGCGCCGGCGCGACTTCATCTCCGGGTTGCCCTCCGACTCCTTGTACTCACGTTTGACCTCGTCCTTGGACATGCGCAGGCCCTTGATGTAGGAGAACTTCTGGAACGCGTAGTCCAGGACTGCCAGGACGATGAAGGCGAGCGACACGTATACCGCCAGTTCCCCGAACAAGGCCCCGAGCATGGGCAACAGGCATTGTTGCCCGCAGTGCACGATGCCGATCAGGTCAGGCATGCCGTTCCAGACGACATGGGTGACGGCGGCGCCGAGCACCACGATCTTGACCAGTGATTTCACGAGCTCCACGAGGTTCTTCTTCGAGAAGATGTTCTTGACCGCCTTGCCCGGGTTGAGCCGGTTCAGGTTGGGCTTGACGGATTCGGCGGAGAACAACGCTCCCACTTGGGCGAAGTTGGCGAGCACGCTCGTCGTCAACGCGATCCCGAGCGGCGGCGCGATCAGGGAGATTCCCAACGTGAACGCCTTGCCCACCATGTCGTCGAAGGCTTTCTCGAAAGTCACGCTCTCGAGCCACACCGGCGTGTCGAAGAGGTCGCGGAAGAGGCCGAGGTAGTAGTCGTGCCCGGCCGCAAGAAACGCAAGCAGCGACACGATGACGGCGGCGCTGACCACCTCCTTGCTCTTCGCCACCTGGCCCTTCTGGCGCGCGTCGCGCAGCCGCTTCGGCGTCGGCGGCTCGGTCTTGTCCCCGGACGACTCGCTCAACCGAAAAGCTCCACGAGTAGGCCCGGCGTGTCGATCTCACGCAGCATATCGCCGAAGAACACCACCAGCACCCCCCAGAAGAGCACCAGCATCAGGCAGGCAACGCCGCTCTTCACCGGCATGGACAGAAAGAAGACATTGAGCTGCGGCGCGAAGCGACTGATGAAACCCAAGCCTAGTTCGGCGAGGAACATCGCGATCACCACGGGCCCGCCGACCAGCACCGCCATCTCCGCGACGAGCACGAACTGAGCAACGACAAAGCGCACGACGTGGCCATCCACCGTCGGCCAGAAGGCGGTTGCCGGCCACATCGCGTAGCTCTCGTAGATTCCGCCCAGGAAGGCGTTGAAGAGGCCCGTGCAGAAGAACACGGCGACCAGCGTCTGGGTCAGGAACAGGCCGAAGGGCGAGGACTGCTCCCCGACGAACGGGTCCATGGCGCTTGCCATCGTCGCCCCGCGCTGGTTGTCGATGAAGTTCCCGACGGCCTGCACGCACCAGAACACGACCATCGCCACCGTCCCGATCAGCATCCCCACGATGAACTCCTTGCCCGCTGCGCCCGCGAACGCGAGACCAGACAGTTCCGCAACGGCAATCTGCTCGAACACGACCGGGTACACGAGCAACGCAAGAGCCGCGGCCACGCCATTGCGCGTCAGCGCGCCGCCGAGGACGTTCGGACCTAGGAACGAGAGCGCCGTCATCGCGCCCACCATGCGCGGCATCGCGAGCGCCATGGTGTAGGTGATCTCCTTGACCAGGTCGGCTAGCGCTTCCACGACCGCTGCGGCACCGACACCGCGTTCCGGTCAGCGGTCACGGCCGCAGGGCCTGCCGCGCGAAGCGTTCCGCAATGTCCGCGTCCGGTGCCCGCGCCGCCCCGACGGCGCGTTGGTACCCCTCGTGGGCGTTGACGTGCTCCTCGATCAACGTCTCGAGGTCCCCGACCGCGAGGTCCGCCAAGGCACGGCGCGCTAACACCACGGCGCTACCGTCCGCATCGACCGCCGGCGTACAGCGGCTTCCTTTCATCCGCTTGAGCGCCATGTTGAGGAGCCGGCGCAGCCACGCCGCCGCGGTGTGATCGTCCGGTACGCGCCCGAGCGGCGACACGAGGCACAACTGCCCGAACCGCTCGAAGCACGCCACGTGCACGTCGTCGTCCGCGACGACGTGGAACCGCCCGTCGGCGTCCGGGTACGGCGCATCCATCCCGTTACGGCGCGCGAATTCGTCCAGCAGCAGGGCCAAGCTCGACACCGGCCCTACTCCGCCGCAGACCGTTCAAGCGCAGTGCGCAGCGCGTCGAGCTGTGCTGCGATGCCGGTGTTCACGAACCCGCGCGGTGTCTCCATGCGACAGCCGTCGCTCTCAACGTCGGCGTCGGCAACAACGTCGATCAACTCGACGCCGAACTCCGCCTGCAAGGCGCGGGCACCGTCTCGAACCGCAGCCAGCCGGCTCGGGGACACCCGTATCCGCACCCGCGACTCGCTCTCCGCCTCGCGCACCAACTGCCGGACCAGGCGCAGCACGAGCTCCTCGTCGTCGAACTCTCCCAGGATACGGCGCACAGCCCCCAGCACGATGTCGGCCAGCCGCTGCTGCGCGTCGTGGATGTAGCCGTGCGCCGCAGCCAGCGTCTCCGCCATCAGCGCTGCGGCTGCCCGCCGGCCCTCGGCCTCGCCCGCCACGCGACCTCGGGCCGCCGCGGCATCGGCTGCGCGCCGGCCCTCTGCCTCGGCTTCGGCCAGCGCGTGTTCCGCAGCGACGATGCACTGATGCACGTCGGCCTTGACAAGGTTCCCGAGCGGCGAGACGCCTGGGTCGTCGAGCTTCCTGATCGCGAGTCGGGTCATGGCACCGCGACCTGTCCATCGAGCAGACCGAAGAGACGTTGGAACCGGGCGGGCTCGCCCGCCAACGGCGTCCAGTGGCGCGCCACGGACTCCATGTTGAGCATCAGCTGAATCCGGCGCGTGAAACCCGCGGTCGTGCCCTGCAGCGCCGCGGCCAAGCCGCCGATGCCCAAACGCCAGCACGCCTCCGCAGTGTCGGCGAGGTCGGTTTCGCCCAGATCCGCCGATGTCGGCGCAAGCCGCGCCTGGTGCAGAAGCAAGCGCCCGCGACGGAGCGCGAACGCGTAGTCGTCTTCCCCGAGCGCTGCCTTGACGAGCCGGCGATCGGCGCCGCGCAGGATCTGCGCGATGCGTCCTGACAGCAAAGTGACACCCGCGAGCACGACAAGCCTCTCTAGGCGTCGGGCGCCGAGGCAGAGCAGGCGCGCTTCGAGGGACTCCGCAACAACGGGGCCGACATCGCCAAGCTCCAGCGTCCGGACAACGAAGCGCGACAGCCAGCCTGCGCTTCGCGGCTCCCCCCGCAAGCGTTCGAAGAGTGCCTGCGGCAGCCAGTCGTCTCGCCACCAGCTCAGGTCCATGTACGTCGCTGGCAGGCACGCGAAAGCGAAGGCCGCCGGCACCGGGACGCCGTCCGTTGCGCTCACCTCCCGACTCCTTGACGACGCGAACGCGCCGTACCGCCGTGGATGTACATCGACTTCGCCGCTATCCGGCGCGAAGCCTGGTCGCCAGGTAGACGTTGCCGCCGATGGAGAGCAACAACGCCCCGCCGAACCCGGCGAGCAGGAAATAGAAGACCCTCACGGACCGCGCGGTCATCTCGACCGACAGTACGGAACGCAGCGGCTCGTCGTTGCCAAGGCGGATCACGTCGGCCTGCGCGGCGGGGAACAGCGCCACGTTCACCGCATCGTAGTCGAGGCTGTCGATCCCGCTCGCGACAATCGATTTGATTTGCGGGATGTGCTCGTCGAGGTCGTAGTTCGGATTGTGCTTGATGAACACCGCGGAGGACGCGACCGTCTCTTCGTCGTCCTCGTTCGGGATCACGAGATGAACGCGCGCGGTCATCACGCCGTCGACGCGCGACAGCGTGTCCGCCAGTTCCTGCGACAGCCCGTAGATGTACCGCGTGCGGTCTTCGTAGGGGGTCGCGATGAGCTTGTCCGCGTTGAACAGGTCCGCGATCGTCGAGAACTTGTCCTTCGGGTAGCCGTTCTTGCGGAGCAGCCCCATCGCGAGGGGAATCTTGTCGGTGTCGACGAAGAGGCTCACCATGTTGTCCTTGGCGGCGCGCTTCTCGCTGCGGATGTCGTGCTGCAGTAGCAGGGCGAGCATTTCGTTGCCTTCCTGCTCGTCGAGTTGCGAATACAACTCGGTCATGTTGCACCCCGATACCGCAAGCGTCGCCGCCAGCACCGTTCCGCGCAGCCACCGCCGCAGAAGCCGACGCCCACGCACGGCTATTGCGACTTCAGCAAGGTGTCGATGCCCTGCGAACTCTTCTGCACCACATCCGCAGCGAGACCGACTTCCGCCTTGAGCTCCGCCATGCGTAGCTGAACATGCAGACTGTCCATGGGATCGCCGATGTCGATCCCGGGCCTTGGGGTGACGGGTGTGGCGGCACCGACATCCCCGCCCGGGGCGGTTCCCATGGCGGCCAGGATACGGTCGCCGACGGTGGATTCGGCGGGTTCCACTGCCCGGGCAGGCTGGCTCTCCTGCGCGCGCGGCACGGCCGATGCATCGGGCGCGCCGGATGGGTCAGGGGCACCGGCAGCGGCCGGGGCGCCCGGCGGGGACGCCTGCGCCTCCGGGGTGTCCATCAGACGCTCGAAGTCGCCCGCACCACTCGGGTCCGGCTCACCACCAACCTCCGCCTGTTCCGCCACCTGCGACTCCAGGCGGTCGACGAAGCGCTGCTGCAGTTGTGACAGGTCTATGGCGATGTTTGCGTCCTCCGGGGTCCGTGCCCCCACGCGCTCAGCGTCGGCGGATCTCGTTGTCCAGCAGCGACTGCGCCAGCCTAGTTGCGTCCGCGTCGCCGGCGTCGGCGACCACGGCGTCCGCAACACCTTCGGCCTCCCTAGCGCGGTCGGCCATTACCAGGAACAGTCCCAGGAAGGCGCGCGCCAGCAGGTCCCCGGACACCGCAGAGACGCCCTGTTTCGACATGAAGGCACACGCCGCGCCCGGGTCGTCGTCGGCGTTGGCGTAGACCATCGCCGTGCCGATGATCCATGCCGCGCTGTCGGGCGCGGCGACCCGGACGGCCTCGAAAATGTTCAGCGACGCCTCGCGCATGGAAGGCAGTCGGCACGACATCAACCCCAAGCCCACGCACTGGCGCAGGACGTCTTTCGGTATTTCCATATTGCTCCCCAACCCCGTGCGCGAACGCGACGGTTACGTTGGCGCCCCAAGGGCGCCTCGGCCGCAGACGGCCTAGACCTTCTGGATGATCTGCTGCTGGACCTCGCTCAGGTCCTTAACGAGGGCCGACATCAGCGACATCTCCGCCTTGTACTTGGAGACCTCCATCTCCAGCTTGAACGCCGCCATCGGGTCGTTCGGGTCGTAGTGTTCCGTCAAGTCGCCAATCTTATCCTGCTCCGCCTTGAGATTCGCCCCCATGCTATTGGCGACCCCGCCGATCGAAAAGTCCGAACCAGCCATTTCTTCACCCTCCGGTTTCTCTGTCGTGTTCTACTGCCCATGTTCATCCAGTCGCGTTCTTGGAAACGCGGTTGACCGCGCACTACAGCCGCCTGGCTACCCCGAGCCCTCCGTACGCACGTGGTCGGCGATCAACGCCCGCGCCTGAACTTTCACCTCAGCATACGCAACCAGTTGGTCCGCTTCAACGATCGACCGTCTGACCGCCTCGAGCATGCGTGTCGAGGCCATCAACTCCTCGCCGTGGCGTATCTTTCGCCGCGCACCGGCTTTCTTGAGCGCTTCCCCGTACCAGCGCCCTACCCGGTTGTCTATGACCCAGGCCGCGGTGTGCTCGTTGGTGCGCTTCGCGAGCGCCGCGCGGTCCGTGACCGTCCCGGATTTCACCAGCCGGCGCATCGCCGAGGAGACCTTGCCGGGGAGTTTCGCGTTGCGGAGTTCTCGCAGCAGCTCGCCGCGGCCCGCGGGCGCGGTGCGAACCGGGGGCACCGCGACATCCGTCGTGGTCGGCGACGCGGTCGCAGGGGTGGTCGCCGGCCCGGTCGCCGCCGCAGTCGTCAACGTCGCCGGCGTGGTGGCGTCTGGTCCATCCGGCGGGCGCTGTCGCGGGAGCCCCGGCGACTCGGTTGACGCGGCCGTGGCGCCGGGGTCTTCGCCCGACCCCTCACTCGTTTGTGTACGTTCCAGGGCCTTTGCCGCGGCGTGCGCCTCGGCGGCGGCCTCCGCGCGCGTCGCCGCCCTTTGCGCGAGGAACCCGTCCACGACGCCATAGGTTATTGCCGAGGCCTCAGTGAAGCTGACCTTGCGTCGGCCGTCGCCGCCCGCTTGGTGGATCGCGCGATCGATCCGGCCCTCCAACGCTCTGCCCTCGTCCTCACTCGGCGCCTCCGCCAACTGCTCGCGCAACCGCTGTTCCACGCCGCGCGTCGCCATCCAAGCCGCCGTCGTTCGGTTTTCGCGCATCGCCGGCGTGGAACGCCCGTCGAGGTCCTCGATTACCTCCGCGATCCGCCGGGTCGTCAGCGGCTTGCCATTGAGCAGGTCGACAGTAAGCAATGCCTCGGCCCGGCTCACATCGCCACTGTCGTAGACCGGCGACTGGGCGATGGCGCGCAGGAACCGGTTGTGGGGCACGGCGCGCTCCGTCTCTGCCAGCGGATTAGGCGAGATCCGCTCGCGGATCCAGTCGACAGCACGGTTCATGAAGGTCTGCCGGCGCACCCTGAGCTCATCGCTCTTGGTGTCGAGAAGCACGCGACCATCGCGAATCTGGCCAAGGCTGCGAAACGCGGCAAGGCTCATGTCATGCAGCGGCGCACGGCAGTGCGCGTCCATTAAGGGAATACAGGCGGCGGACTATAGTGGCGGCGACGAACTCGGTCAACGCCGTTGGCCGGAGGTCGAATCGTACCGAACCCGCACCGCCGCACGGCTGCCCAAGTGAAGCTACGGCGACACGCCATTCGTTGACCTGGACGAGCCGTCCAGCCCCTCCCGCGGCCGTTGACGTCACCGGGCAGCGCCGCGAACAGAAACGCCGGTTCGGCCATGGTGTTTTGACCTCGTTAGCCGATTTAACGCCAGTTCGGTTCGAGAGGTTGGCAGCGAATCGCCCCAGCACTTCCATCCGACCACGGCGATGCCTGTAAACTAGGCTTCACAGACACCCATCGAGCCCTGCACGATCCGCCTGCGGACAGGAGAGCCACGAACAATGGACGACGACTTAGCGCCCGCGCCGGGCACCGGACGGCGTGCGCCCCAGCCGGATTTGGTTCTCGACTCAGAAACGTTCCCGTCCTGGCTGCGCGAACACAAGGTCGAGATTCCCGACCCGGTGCCGGGATACGTCCAGCGCCCGGAACTCGAACAGCGCTGTTCGCCCACGGGCCGCGAACTTACCGTCCTTCAAGCGCCCGGCGGGTTCGGCAAGACGGCACTGCTCGCCGCCTGCTGCCGACGGCTGCGCGACGCCGACGTCCCGGTCGCCTGGCTCGAACTGGGCGACGCCGACGATCCCGCGGCGCTCGCCATGTACCTGGCGCTATCCTTCGAGCGTGCCGGGATCGCAACGTTCGACGCCGTCACCGATGTCGCCGCACCCGCCGGGGAGCGCGAGTCCGATACGCAGGCGCAGTACCGCGCCAACCTGCTCATCCGCGCCATCCGCCACGTCGAGGCACCGTGCATCCTCGCGCTGGACGAAGTCGAGCACCTGCGAAACCCCGAGGCGGTGGCACTCCTCAACGCATTCCTCGAGGCGGCACCACGCCAGTTGTCCATAGCGCTCGCCTTCCGCGAACGCCCGCCCGGCCTCGACATCGCCACGCGCCTGCTCGACGGTCGCGGCGGGACACTCACGGTCGAGGACCTGCGCTTCTCCCGCGCCGACGTCGGCCGGTTCTTCGGCAGCCGCCTGTCACGCCGCGAACTCACGTCCATCGCGGATTACTCCGCGGGCTGGCCGATTGCGCTGACCATCCACCGCAATGCCCTCGGTGCGGGTGCCCCGCCAAGCGATCCCGTCACCGACGATGCCGCCGCCGCGTGGATCGACGCTCGCTTGCTGCGCGGTCTCGACGACGACGACCGCGAGTTTCTGCTGGACATCTCATTGTTCGACTGGATCGACCCGGAGCTCATCGATGAGGCCACCGGGCGCGCCAGCTCGCGGCGCCGAATCCGCACCATGGCACCGCTCGCCGGCCTGCTGCGGACGGCTGGCGGCGCAAACGCGGCGCAGCTTCACCCCCTCATCCGTGACCACTGCGCCGAACGCCGCTTCCGCGAGAATCCGCAACGCTACCGCGCCGTCCACGCCGCGATCGCCCGGGGCCTCTCGCGCCGTGACCATGTCGTCGAGGCACTGCGCCACGCCGCTGAGGCGGGCGATCCCGAACTGCTTGCCGACGTCGCTGCCAGCGCGGACCCGGTCGCCCTGTGGATCGGCCGCGGTTTCGATGCCCTGCAGCTTATGGACAACTACCTGACCGCTGACCTGGTTGCTGCACACCCGCGCCTTGCCCTCGTGCGCTGCCTCGTCCGCGCCCTGTCCGGCGATATGGAGGGAGCTCGCCGGGTCTACCAAGCCGCCGCCCCGGGTGACAGTTTCCGCAACGCCGACGTTCGCTCCATGGACCGCAACCATCTCCTGATCCTCGGCATTCTCCACGTCCTCGGTTGTTCGCCGCTGGCGCACTTCAGCGAACTCGTCGACGTTGGTTCGGCGCTCGTGGCCGAGCCGGACCTCGACCCGATGGTGCGCGGCATGCTGCGCCAAGGGATGTGCCTTTCGCTCACCGACATGGCTGAGTTCGACCGCGCCACCACCGAGGCAGAGTACGCCCGCGCCGACCTAGGCCACCACACCCAGTACCTTTCGCCGCACCTCGACCTCCAACTCGGCATCGCCGCGATGGCCCAAGGCCACACAGCGGACGCCTCCGGCCGCTATCAAGCCGCACTCGCGCTCGCGCGCGAGGCGCACCTTGGGGACACCGGCACGGTCATGTTCGGCGAGATACTCGCAGCCGAACTCGAACTCGAGCGAAACGTGAGCGCACGCCCGCTCGCCTCGCCAACCGTCTCCACTCGCCTGCTCAGCGAATCCGGCGCATCGCACGACATATACGCCGCCAACGTCGGTGTCGCCGCCGAACTCGCGATCGCCAGCGGTGCGCCCGATCGAGCACTGGCAACCGTCCTCAGCGCCCGCGACTTCGCGCGCAGCACCGAACGCACGGCACTCGCCACGTTGCTATCCGCGATGCGGGTTTCGATCCTCGTAATCGCCGGCCGCGTGGAAGATGCGCGGCGCGCCTGGCATGGCGACGACTTGCCGGGCCGCGACGACGCCTGCCTCGACTTCGCTATCTACCGCTGGCGGGAGGTCGAAGCGATGGCATGCGCGCGCCTGCGCCTTCTGATCGCCTGTGCCGACTTCAAGGCGGCGCGCGACCTCGCCAATCGCCTAGACATAGCAACCGCATCGCGCCGCCTTGTGCGAACACGGATGCGTGGGCTTGCGCTATCGATGCGCCTCGAATCTCTCGCCGGTTGTGTGGACCACGCCGCAGCGCATCTCCGGACTTACCTCGGCCTTTTCACCCGCGCCGACTACGCCCGCCCACTCGCCCGCGAACGCACAGTGGCCGTCCCCTTGCTGGGACACGTCGCGGAAACTTGCACGGAAGAGACCGTCGCCACGGCCGCCCGGGACATCGGCGATGCGCTCGCCGCCGCCGCGTCGCCCTTCGCACCGACAATGCCGACCCTCACGGCCCGCGAGCTCGATGTTCTTAAACGCCTCGAGCACCACGCCGACGGTCAGATCGCGAGGGATCTCAACCTCACCTATGATCGCGTCCGCTACCAAGTACGCAGGCTTTTCGCCAAACTCGGCGCCCGCAGCCGCCTCGATGCCGTGCACCGGGCCCGGGCACTTGGCATCCTGCCCGAGCCCCCGCTCTGAGGGGTTGAGCGTGTCGTCCACCAAATTCCCTAGCACCCACCACGGCGGCAACGGGTGGACACAGCAGATCCGGGCGCTGCGTCGCTGGGAACCCAGCCCGGGTACTACGCATCAATCGCCCGTTGTCCCGCGCGCGTGACAATCTTTACATTTTGTCTAAATATCTAATTTATTCACTTGTTTTTAAACGAGATTTAACCAAGATCATGGGGTGATCTTTCCCGAGCGGAACCGGCAGGAGTACGATTCCCCGCGGATCGGACCCTCGCCCTTGGCAATGGGAGATTGCGTGCAGATGCGGAGCCGGGGCACAGGACGCACCGCGGCGGCCGGACCAAGCGTCGCCCAAGCGACGTGGCTCGACTCCCGTGGTGTGCCCGGGCCGTTCCAGCTTCTCGGTGTCGGATTCCGTACCGACGTCCATGAGTCCAGCGCCGGATTCATCGTTCGTATCGGCAAGTCTGCGGTCGATGGCAACACGTTCTCGACTGAGCGACGGCTGATGGACGTCGTACGAACCTGCGTCGACATCGAGATTCCACGACCGACGCTTGCCGAGGACAGCCTGGCGGCGTTTCCCTACGGCGTCATGGTCTACCCGAAACTCGCGGGGTCCCCGCCCACCGCGCCTTCCGGTGTCCTCGCGAGAGGTGTGGCGTCAGCCTTGCGACAACTCCACGCGATGGCCACCGCGACACCCGCGCCGGCGCAGGTCGTCGATGGCAACGCCCTTGCCGCCCTGGTTCGCTCAACGAGGCCCTACTTGACGGAGGCGCAACGGCGCGAAACGGGGCAGTGGCAGGTCGATCAGCGCAACTTCCTTGCGGCGAAACCGACCCGCTGCATGATCCATGGCGACTTTTGGCATGCCAACTGGCTCTGCACCAAGGACGGGCGGACCATCACTGGCCTGCTTGACTTCGAACGCTGCGGGATAGGACTTCCCCACCAGGACCTCGCGCCGCTCAGGTACTTGGGCGAGGCCTTTCGCGCCGCTGCGCTCGATGCCTACTGCGAGGGGACAACTAGAGATCCGGCCTCGCTACTGCAGGAAGTCCGAATGTTCGACGCGTTGCGGGAACTGCAAGGGCTCGACTGGGCATTGCGCAATCCTGACGCCAACGAGGTTGACGATGCCGTCGAGAAGGTCGCAGAAGCGCTTGCCAACTACCGCTAGCCAAGCGCCTCAACGACCGGCAACCTCGTGAATGAGCAGGTCCATTGCCCCGAACTTCTCGGCGTGCTCGCCTAGGGTGGCATCCGAAACGATGATCTCGTCGACGCCGACCTCCTCGAACCCGGCGACGATGTCCCGCAACTCGGCCGGCGAGCCGACGATTATGCGGCTGGGCGAGGGAGGCGGCTCGTTGCCACCGGAGTACGCAGCCCAGCGCGCTTCTGCCTCGACCTTGGTTCGACCGATGAACAGCAGAATCGCCGCCGAACGCTGGATCTCCCGCGGGTCGCGCCCCACCGCCGCGCAGTGCGCGTCGAGGATCGCGCCTTTCTGGGCCATCGTGGCGGCGTCGCCCCAATGGTTCCACTCGTCGGCGTACTTCGCGGTGATCTTCAAGGTGACCTTTTCACCACCCCCGCCGATCAGCAGCGGGAGTGGCCGCTGCACTGGCTTTGGATCCAGCGTCGCGTCGGTGAGTTGATAGTAGCGACCGGCGAAGTTGCTGACCGGCCGGGTATAGAGCGACTTGATGACTTGGCATGCCTCGTCGAGCCGGGCTAAGCGCCCGGGCACGTCGCTGAACTCGATTCCATACTGGCGGTGCTCGTTTTCCTGCCATCCGGACCCCAGGCCGAGCACCACGCGACCGCCCGTGATGTGGTCCAAGGACGCGGCCATCTTCGCAAGCACGGCGGGATGCCGGTAGGTATTGCCGGTCACCATCGTGCCGACCCGTACACGGGGTACCCGGGCGCCAATCGCAGACAGCGTCGTCCACGCCTCCGGGAAGGGCCTCGGCGTGCTTCCCGCCGCCATGAAGTGGTCGGCAACCCAGACGCCATCCCATCCGGTTGCCTCCGCATGGCTACAGAGGTCTATCACCTCCGTATACGGCAACCACGGACATGGCCAAAAACCGAATCGCATGCTTATCTCCTGTAGTTCTCCTAACGGTCGCCGACCTAGGTCTCCGGCGCCATCCCCTTGCCGCGCAACTCGTCGAGCGCGTCGGCGGTCTTGCGTAGGTGCGAAAGGCCCATGCCTCGCAGCACATGGTCCGCCTTGGTGTACTGGATCTTCGCATAGGTGGTGATCTCGACCCGGTTTCCCCAGGGGTCCAGGAAGTCCATGAAGGGGCCGTCCAGAAACTTGACGCCAAGATCCTCGAGCCGCCGCCGCGCGAGATCCTTGTCGTCCACCGCGATCCCGAAGTGCCGACGTTCGTCCGGGCCCTGGCGGCGTCCCCTCGCGAAGTTGATGAACTGGTCGCCGAAATAGACGAACGCCGCATTGTCGCTGCGGCGCGCGACATCGAAGTCGAGGAAGGCGCCGTAGAAATCGAGCGCGGCATCGATGTCGCCGACCTCCAGCGCGACGTGGTTGATTCCCACGGCACGGGCCCTTCGTGGCTCTGTCGCATCGTTCATCGCACTACCCCCCGTTGCAGCGGAGACTGAATGACTCGGTTGGACGCCGAGTAGATCACAGGTCCCGCGCGACGCGGAACCCGATCACGACGTCGCGGCCACCGACTTTCACCCGCCGCCGAAGCCAGTTCGTCGGTGGCGGGCCGAAACCGCGGCTGGCGGCGCGAAGGTCGCGCGGCGTGACACCCGTCCGGAAGCCTTCGGCATCGCTGGCCCAATGGCCACCGCGCAGCACGTACCGGTTGCAGTTGCCGGAACGCCAGGCGCTGCCGTCCGCGGGGGCACCCACGTAGTTGGCGTTCCAGCAGTCCGCGCACCACTCGGCGACGTTGCCGAGCATGTCGTGAAGGCCGAATGGATTGGGCGGGTAGCTGCCCACCGCCACCGGCCTGCCGACGAAGTATCGGCCGTAGTTGGCCTGGTCCTGGGACACGGAATCGCCGGTGTAGTAGGGAGTCGTCGTGCCCGCCCGCGCGGCATACTCCCACTCGGCCTCGCTCGGCAAGCGGTATCGCTCCCCGGTTTTCCCGGCGAGCCACGCCAAGTAGGGCTCGATGTCGTTAGGGTCAACGCGCGTCACCGGATACTGCGGATGACCCCAATCGCGCCCGAAGAACCGGCGCTTCGGTCGATAGCCGTCGCACCCGCCGTCCTCGACGCAGGCTTCCCATTCGGCGAACGTTACCTCGTAGACGCCGAGTGCGAAGGCTTGCCGAATCGTTACCGGGTGTACCGGCCCTTCACCCGATCGCCTGCCCGGCTCCGAATCGGGCGAACCCATGACGAAAGTTCCCGGCGGCAGAACGACCATCTCGGGACACGCTGGGCAATCCCGAAAGCGGCTACCTGGGGTGTGGTCGGTGTTCAAGCGGTGGTCCTCCCGATTCTCGGCCAACGCCGACGTCGAGAACACTGCTCCCGCCGTCAGTTGGATTGCCAGTGCAGCGGTCGCGACCAAACTGGCCGCATGGGTCGCCGCCACGCGCCGTTTCGAGCTGACGGCTGAACCCGCCGGGGACCAAGCGCTCCCGGAAATCCGGGCTGACGCGGCAGGTGAATGCATGTCGGGCCTCAATCGGCGTCGAAGGACTCCGAGCTTTGCCGCTTGAACCGACATCTGCAACCTGCAATGCCGAAGTGCCGGTGTTCGGGCCGATCAGTACTGCCGTACAGGACCAACGGTTCGAGAACCGCGGCGTTGGACCGAACGCGTCAGCGCACCAGCCAGGAACCGAACCGCTCGGTCATGTCTTCGCCATTGTCGGCCCACCATGACCAATCGCTGCGCAACGCCAGCTTGGTGTTTTCGGGCGCGTTGGGCATGTGGCTGGCCATGTCGACGCCCGTGGCAAGGTGGTTGGAGATCAACCCCTCCGCAGAACGGCGCGAGGGGCTGTAGGCGATGTAGCGGCTGACGGCAGCCATCGAAGCGGGCCGCGATGCGTACGCAAGAAGCTGACGTGCTGCGTCCAGGTTGGCCGATCCGGACACGATCGCGAGATTGCTGATCTCGAGCACCTGACCGTGCCAGACAATCGTGAACGGCTGATCCTCGAGCACCTGGGCGTTGAAGATCCTGCCGTTGTAGGCCGTGGTCATGACCACTTCGCCGTCGGCGAGCATCTGGGGCGGCTGCGCGCCGGCATCCCACCAGACCACTTGGTCCTTGATGGTATCGAGCTTCCGGAAGGCCCGGTCCACGCCTTCCCCGGTATCCAGTACCGCGTATACCTCCGAGGCCGGGACGCCGTCCGCCATGAGCGCAAACTCGAGATTCGCGAGCGGCGTACGACGCATGCCCCGCCGCCCGGGGAACCGGTCGAGATCGAAGAAATCCTGGATGGTCCGAGGGGTCTCGCCCGTGGTCCGTTCGTGGTTGTAGGCGACGACGGTGGAGAAGAACAGCATCGCAATGCCGCACTCGCTGATCAGGTCGGGGTAGAAATCGTCCTCGGCTGCCGAACCGTCCACGCCCGGTGCCAGCAGCGAGCGCTCCACGGTCTCGAAGAGCCCTTCGTCGCAGCCCCGGACCAGATCGGGAAACTGGATGTCGACGATGTCCCAGCGGACGTTGCCGGCTTCGACTTGGGAGCGGATCTCCGACAGGCCGCCGTTGTAGTCGTCCAGAACGACCTCGACACCGGTATCGGCAGCGAACGGCTTGAGATAGGCCTCCTCGCAGGCATCGGCGTACGAACCGCCCCACGAGACCACGGTCACGGACTCGGCCGCTGAATAGCCAGCCCCGGACACCGCAAGCACGACCAGCAGCAAACGGGTCATCCGATTCATCCGCCCAATAGGCGAACTCGACATGCTCGGTCGTGCTGCGGCCCAACCCGCGCGTGTCACAGCGGGCAACGCGGTGACTACCGGCAAGCGCCCGCGCCCGACAGTCCCACATGCGCAGGCTGCCGAGCCAACCGTGGGTGAGCACCAGCGCTTCTCCCGCCCCTTCGGCCTCATAGTAGAGATTGCCACCGACGACAGCGAGAGTCCCGCAGCATCAGGGCGTCCGTGTTGGTCCATGGCGCCAATCTAGCGGGGCATAGGGGGAATAGCCAGCGTCGACCTCTCGTGCCTTTCAGTTCCGCGAACTGTTACCTAACTCGTTCGTTTTAAAAAAACGGCGCGGTCTGCGGCAAAGCATCGCCCGTATACGGTCGGCGTAGGAGTACTCCTGGTTGACCCGTTCGGAAACCAAGCGCCAGCGTGAGCGCTTTTGAATTGAACCGTTCTACAATCGAGAGCGCGACATTCGTCGCTAAGCCAACAAGCCGGAGGGGATATGGGCTCGATCAGTTGCGTGACCGCAGGAGTCACGGTAAGTGCCTTCGCACTTGTGGCCAGCCAGTCGAGCGCCAATGAAGCATGCGCCGACCTCGCCTCGTTCATGCTGCAAGATGTGCGGATCAAAACGACCGAACAGGTGGACGATGGCACCCCGCACTGCAAGGTCGCGGGCGTCATAGAAAAGGAGATCAACTTCGAGCTGCTGCTGCCCGACGATTGGAATGGCCGCTTCATGATGGGCGGGGGCGGCGCTTACGTCGGCTCGATTCAGAACCAGGCGCTCGCCTACGGCTCCGGACCCGGAGCGCTCGAACGCGGCTATGCAACGGTCGGCACCGACACGGGCCACGTCAGCTCGATGGTCGACGGCAGTTGGGCATTGAACAACGTCGAGCGACAAGAGAACTTCGGCCATCGCGCCGTCCATCTCACCGCCGTAACCGCCAAAGCGATCATCGAGCGTTACTACGCGCGTGCGCCGGAATACTCATATTTCGTGGGCTGCTCGCGCGGCGGCGGCCAGGCGATGATGGAGACCCAGCGCTATCCAGAAGACTTCGACGGGCTCGTAGCCGGCGCACCCGCCTACGACTGGACTGGATTCAGGGGCGGGCAAATCCGGACCCTGCAAACGATGTATCCCGATGGAGACACGAAAAGCCCCGTTTTGACTGATGCGAATCTGGAACTTCTGGGTACGACGATCATTGCCGCGTGCGATGCGCGCGACGGGGTTGCCGATGGCATTCTGACCGATCCGCGCGATTGCCCGTTCGAGCCGGACGACCTCAAGAAATGCGAAGGCAATGCACGCGCCGATTGCGTGACGAGTAAGCAACTCGCCGCGATCAAGGCGATCTACGATGCGCCGAGCATCGACGGCCGACGGATCTTTGCGGGCTTTCCCTACGGTGGCGAGCACCATCCTCGCGGCTGGGAGGCATGGATGGTCGGCCACGACGGGTTGAACCCCAGCTTTGCGTTCGCCATCGACTTCTACCAGAACTTCGTCTTCAGCGATCCGCATTGGGACTACACGCACTACGACTTCGCGAATTGGAAGCAAGACGTTGCGAAGGTCAGCGCGATGCTCGATGCCACCAGCACCGATCTGTCCGAGTTCAAGAAGCGCGATGGAAGGATCATCTTCTGGACCGGATGGTCCGATCATCTG
>VXYL01000021.1 GCA_009846005.1 Gammaproteobacteria bacterium
CCTTGGTTCCTCTCCGTTTCGGCTACAATCATGAACCGGAATTGGTGAATGAGCAGTGTCAAACGACGGCGCACAATCCCTGCGGCCCTTTGACCCGGACAAGGCGATGCCGCGTCCGGCCCCCGACTTCTGGCGCACCGCAACTTCGGCTGACCACCTCTGGGGCATCAAGGCGGCTTGCCGAAGCGGCTTCAAGTTTCTGCGGCTTCGTCCGAACTGGCGCGAGATTCTCCGCTATGAGGATGAACCCGACCCTGCAAATCTGGAGTGCATCCGCCGCCTGTCGTTCTACCGCAATGGCAAGCCAGATCCCAGATGAGCGCTGAAGCGCCTGACCCCTATGACACGCTTGCCCGATTGGCTGGCGTATTCCGGCGGACTGGCATTCCTTATGCGGTGGGGGGCTCGATTGCCTTGGGGTTCTATGCGGAGCCACGCGCCACGATTGACGTGGATGTCAACGTGTTCGTTGACGAAGAAGCCGAGATTGCCGGACTAGTGGACCTCTTGGAGAAGGCCGGGTATCACCCGGATGAACCGCGTGAGCGCTTGATGAAGCGTGCCTTGGAGGACAGCCAGTTTCGCGTTTACTTTCACAACGTCAGGGTCGATATCTTCCCTGCCACGAACACCTACTATGCAGAGTTTCCGTCCCGCATCAAGCATTTTGACGATGGGACAGCGGGTCAGTACCCGGTTTTGGGAGCGGAAGACCTCGCGGTGCTCAAATGCGTCTTCAACCGCCCGAAGGACGATGTGGACCTCGTGAACCTGTGCAGCCACCATCCCGATTTGGATGTGGACTTCGTTCGTCGCAAACTGATCGAACTGCTCGGTGCCGACGACGCTCGAATTGCCGGTTTTGAGCGAATCGCGTCAACGCTGCCTTCGGCCGAACGTAGCGGAGATCCAACGCCAAGCTGATGTTCGTCAGGTTGTGTTTTGAGAGGCTGCGATTGCCGCCGCAGCCGCGAGTTTGTGTTCGACTCGCCAAGGTGGCCCTGCTGATCGGCCGATCGCCGAAAGGCAGGCTTGGATATCGTCGCAGCAGAGCGCCGTTGCGGCTTTGCTGAACACTTGCTCGCGGTCATACCAGTGCACGGACCAATTCCGGGCCTCGGCGGCGCTTGCCAGCGCTTGGCGATACATCACGGAGTCGGCGACGGTCTGGGCACGGTTGTCCCTGATGCGTTCCTCGGTCGTGAGCGGAAGCTCCGGGCAGATGCGGAGCGCGATTCGCGTGATCGGCAGCGGCACGGCTGCGGCCAGCGCTTCAAGGCTTTCGCGCGCGCCGCGCCCGGCGGATACCCGCACGCGCTCGACCAGCTCAATGGCCTCATCGAGCGAAATCTCCCGCGCCCAGGGGCTGTTCCGGTAGCGGCCCACCGCCCACGAACCCTCATGGTGGTGCGGGTGCGTCGGCAAGTCGCTGTCGGTCAGGTCAACACGCCGACGATCGAGAAGCTCGCCATCGGAGGCCACCGTCACCAGCACCGCTGAATTGCCGTGCTCTGCAACGCCCACCGCGGCAGTTGGATTGTCCTGACACTCGGCCATGAGTTTTCCGTTGAATCCAAATCGAACTTTAAATCGATTTGGTTGAACAGGACACTTGGGTTGAATGGGAAGTAGTGGCTTGGTTTGACTCAAGTCACCATCGGGGCTCATTGACCCGTGGCCTTCAGTGGTCATTGAAGTGAGCAACGCAGGGTCCCGGCGTTGGGTCACGTGTTCCAATCAAGCAGACACAAGCCCGGCACGGTTCACGAATCTTTCACGACAGCTAAGTTACGGTCGAATGCGGATGATTCGACAGCATAGGTGGTCCCATGATCGCAACAGGGGAATTCGCCGCGACGTTCAGGCGGGGCCTAGGAGTCGCTACGGTAAAGACGTGTTTGGCGTGCATATCGGCGCTGGTGGCCGGGCCGGCGCTGCTGGCGGCGGAGGCGCCGGGGGAACTGCGCATCGCCGTGATCGACAGGGACACCCGTCGGCCCGTCGAACACGCGGCAATGGTTGTGACGTCACGCGGAGGGGACCGCGAACGGCGGCTAACCGACAAAGACGGTGCAGTCCTGCTGGAAAGCCTGGCGCCAAGCCTTTACGCGGTGCGTGTGGATCGCACGGGCTGCATCACGGCGGTGGAAGCCGGGGTGCGGGTTTCCCCGCGGCGGACCACGTCGATTGAGCTGGAACTGATCCCGGGCGACGCGAAACTGGAGGAAGTCGTGGTCGTGGCCAGCGCCGCGCGCGCTGACGGGTCCGGGTCGGTAAGCGCGACCTATTTCAATCGCGAAACGCTGCGCAGCGCGGTCGGCAGTGGGAGCGACGTGCTAAAGGCGCTCGACGGCGCGCCCGGTCTGGTCTCGCTCGGCGAGTTCTCGGACTTCTCCGTGCGCGGTCGCGGACCCCGTGACAACCTGATTCTCGTCGATGGGCTACCCTACGACAGGGTTGTCCACTTTGACCAGACGCTCGGCGAGAAGGAGGACATCGGCGGTGGCGGGCGTTTTTCCATCTTCGCGCCGAACCTCATCGGCGGCGCGGAGTTCTCGCCCGGCGGCTGGAGCGCCGCTTACGGCGGCAGGGCCGGATCGCTGCTCAAGCTCGACATCGCCGAAGGCGGGGCGTCCCCCTCGGCCTATCTACAACTCGACATAGCCGGCTTCGATCTGGGGTACGAGGGGCCGAGCGGTCTGCGCGAGGACACGTCAGTCTTGGTGTCGGCACGCAGGCTCGACCACGGGGCCGTTTTCGAGTTGATCGGCGAGGAGGACATAGGCGAGCCTGTAATGACGGACATAGTGCTCAAGACCGTCACTCGGCTTGGTCCCAGAAACGTCGTCGAGTTTCTCGCACTCAGCACGCCGGAGAAGTTTGACCGGGATGTAGGGCATGTACTGGAATCCCCCGATTTCCAGGACGTGACGCTGTACGGGAGCGAGCAGGACAGTACGCTGGTCGGCGTAACTTGGCGCCGTTTGGTCGGCGATACGGGCGAGTGGAGCAACGCCTTCTTCTTCAGGTCGAGCGACAAGGAGAGCCGGGAAGGAGAAGCCTATCCGGACACCGCGCCCATCGGCACGCCGGTGGCTGATATCCCCGTGCGGCGTGCGATCCTGACGGTCGGCGAGAATGAGACCGAGGCCGGTTGGCGGTCCGACTACACCATGATGAACCGCTGGGGACTCTTCCGGGCGGGAACGCGTGCGTCGTACACGGAGCTGGATTACACGACCCGACTGGCGGACGACTGGGTGCGGTTCGAATACGACCAGGACGACTTCCGCGCCGATCCTGAACAGCGCTACGTGGTGTTGACGCCGGCTGGAACCGACGCGAGCCTGCGCGAAGAAGAAGTCTCCTTTGCGGCGTACGCCGAGCAGGTGTTTGATTCGGGTGCTTGGGAGTTCCGCGCGGGTGCAAGATACGACTACGACGGCTTTTCGGCCGAGAGCCTGGTATCGCCGCGAATCGCGGTCAACTGGCACTTGCCGCCGAGGCTTCGACTCTCGGCGACCGCGGGCACCTACTACCAGGCGCCGCGCCGGCTCGACATGGCGGCAGATGGCGGCAACACAAATCTCCGCAACGAACGGATCGAGCACGTGGGCGCGGGCCTTGCGCTGGGGTTGAATCCGAAGTGGAACCTTGTGGGGGAGGCGTACTATCAACGGCTGGACAAGCTGGTAGTCTTTGGAGACGACACCGACTTCGTTGCGACCAATGACGGGGAAGGCACCTCTTACGGGTTCGATCTCGTGCTGAACAGGCGCTTCTCGAACGGCTTTTCCGGCAATGTGACGTACTCGTACAATGTCTCCCGCCGGGATGATGGCGACGGGACCGGCAAGTACGACGCGGACTACCATCGTCCCCACGCGTTTAGCGCGGGTGTCCAATGGCAGATCAGCGACCGGTGGAAGGTAGGCGCCCGGTGGAAGTACCTGTCCGGGCGGCCGGAGGACGCGTTCGTGATCCACTGGGACGTGTTGGGTAACGGAGGGCCGTTACGTTACTCAAAGGAGATAACAGGACAGAACGCACAGCGTCGCGGCGCACTGTCCCTGTTCAACGTGCGCGTCGACTACCGGCGCAGTTTCGGGCCGCTCGACGTCGTCGCGTTCGCCGACCTCGTCAACGTGACCGGGGCCAACGCCTCCGAGGAAGTCGAGTTCAATATCAGCCGTGGCACGGTCATCGAAGAGGGCGGCGAGTTGCAGCCATTGTTCGGGCTACGATTGGAACGCTCATGGTGACCCTGGCTGCCCGGGCCTTGGATCGGCGATGAACGGGTTTCCAATGGAGGGCCGCATGCGCGTGCTGGTGGTCGATGACAACCGCGACATTTGCCAGAATATCGGCGACTACCTTGGGTTGTTCGGCCATGTCCTTGATTTCGCGTACAACGGCCCGCACGCACTGCGTCTCGCTCTCGCCGGCGAGTACGATGTCATCGTGCTCGACTTGATGCTGCCGGGCATGGACGGGCTGGATGTTTGCCGGGAACTGCGTGCCGGGGCGAAGCCCGAAGTCCCGGTCCTGATGCTAACGGCCCGCGACACCCTGCCGGACAAGCTTGATGGTTTCGGAGCAGGCACCGACGACTACCTCGTCAAGCCGTTTGCGATGCAGGAATTGCTGGCGCGGCTGCATGCCCTGCATGACCGCCGCAAGGGGCGCCGGGCGCAGCGGCTTGTCGTCGGCGATCTGACGCTGGACAAGGGCACCCGGGAGGTCTCCAGGGGCGGCCGGCGCGTGCCACTGAACCCGGTGGGGTTCAGGATCCTGGAGAGGATGATGGAGGCGTCCCCGACAGTCGTGACCCGTACCGAACTGGAGACGCTGCTGTGGGGCGATGAGTGCCCGGCGAGCGACGCGTTGCGCTCGCACCTGTACCAGCTTCGCCGGGCCATCGAGACACCCACCGGTGAGCGGATGCTGCATACCGTGCACGGCGTCGGATACCAGTTGGCGGTTTGCGATGATTGACCTTCGCGGCAGCCTGCGAATGCGCATCGTGTTCGCTTTTTCGGTGTCGTCTCTGGTGCTAAGCGCAGCCTGGAGCCTGGGGACGATCAGTGCGCTTCGGCTCACGGAAGACCGGGTGCTCGAACGGCAGCTCGAGTTGATCGCCGAAGACTATCGCAGGCGAGTTGAAGCGGACGCTGGAGCGGCTCGGCCAGACTCCGCGTTCGTCACCAGCTACCGGGATCCCCTCGAACTGCCGCCGGATCTCGTGCAGTGGGCGCTCGCATCGCCCACAGCCGGGTTCCACGAGTTTACGGAGGAGGAACTCCATGTGGCGGTGCTGGACGCGGACATTGCCGGTGCGGCGCGGTTTCTGGTTTTCGACGCGTCGGGCATCGAGGCGCCATCCTCGGAGGATGTGATGTGGTTCGCCGGACTTGCCGCCGTGGCTTTGATGATCGGGCTGGGCGCTTTGGCGATCGGGCTCCTGATCGGCCGGCTCAGCGTGGAGCCGATGGTGCGTTTGGCCGAGATCGTCGCGGAGGTCGATCCCGAGCGCGTCGGCGAATCGGATCGGAAGCGGATCGCGGCGCATCGCTTCGGCCGGAACGAAGCCGGATTGCTGGCCAACGCAATCGAGAGGATGGTGGCACGGATATGCGCGTTCACCGAACGTGAGCGGAGCTTCACGGCGGCCGCCAGCCACGAATTGAGAACCCCCGTCACGGTGATTCGCGGCGCGCTTGAGTTGTTGGAGCGGGCGGAACTGCCCGCTCGAGCACGGGGCGTGCTCGAGCGGATTCGCGGCGCCAATGCGGACATGCAGGCGACCATCGAGATGTTCCTGTCCCTTGCCCGCGAGTCAAATGACCTCGTGGACGAGGAGGAAATCCGAGTCTTGGCGGTGGTCGAGAGGGCGGTCGAGGACTGCGGGCCACTTCTGCGTGCCAAGGATGGCTCGGCGGATGTCCAGGCGGACGGCGACCCGGTATTCGAGGGTCACGCGCTGGCGTTCGCGACGGTGGTCGGGAACCTCCTGCGCAACGCCATCGAACACGGGCCGTTGGACGAACGCCCGATGATCGTGATCCGACTCGGCGCGAGCGCACTGGAGGTCCGCAACCGAAGCGAACGTGTTTCGGCGAGCACCCGGTCGCTGTCGGCCGGTCCTGCCCAGGGCGGCCTAGGTCTCCAGATCGTTAATAGGCTCTGCGATCACAACGGGTGGTCGTTTGGTCTGACGGAGAACGACCGGGAAACGACGGCGCGCTTGTCATGGGTGCGGCGACGGAGCCCGTAAAGGCGACATCGGGATTAGAGTCGATTGAGTGGGGCGTTGCCTTCGACGCTAGGTTTGCCCAAGAATCTGCTCCGCTAGTTCGGAAAGGCTCGCGACGCGGTAGGTGGCCAGCGAGAAATCCTGGGTGGCGGTGAACGGGTGGTGCACCACGGCGCAGTCCAGCCCGGCGGCCACGGCGGCGCGCAGGCCGCGCTGCGAGTCTTCGATAGCCAACGCGGTGCCCGGGCCGATGCCGTAGCGGGCCAGCGCGGCTAGGTAGGGGTCCGGGTGCGGTTTGCTGCGCTGGTAGGTCTCCCGCGTCAGCACGAAGTCTGCGAACGGCACGATGTTGCGATTGCGGTGGATGAGGGCGAAGTCCTCGGGCTTTGCGGTGGTGACGATGGCGATGCGATAGCGCTTCCGGAGCGTGGCGAGAACCGCTTCCACCCCTTCGATCTCAATCGGTTCCGACACTAGCAACTCTTGGTAAAAGACGTTGCGCTGCGCTCGCCAGTGCTCGATGTCCTTGTCGGTTGCGCCCAGTGGCCGCGCCATTTCCCACGGGCTCGCGCCGTCCACCATCAATGCGAGGTAATGGTCGAGCGCCAGCTCGACGCCGAGTGGCGCGAGGCACTTCCGCGTTGCCTCGAAGTACAGCGGCTCGGTGTCCACGAGGACCCCATCGTGGTCGAAGAGCAGGTGGGTGTACTGGGCCAACGGCGGCTAGGATGAGCGCA
>VXYL01000071.1:0-2266 GCA_009846005.1 Gammaproteobacteria bacterium
GATGCGGGCGGGTCGCGTGTTTCTGATTCGGCACGGGTGTTGCATGTGAGCCGGTATCAGCAACCACCACGTTGACACAAGGTTGATCGGTTCCGGTAAAATCCGTCCTTGGAAAACAAGGCCCCTACGCCACGTCCCTGATCCAAAGCGGGTGTTCCCCGCTACGTGGTGTCGGGGCCGAAGTCTGTCCTCAGGATGCGGGGCAGGAGGATCGTTTCGTGGCCGAACGCGTGGCTGTGACGTCTGGATGACCGACAAGCTGATCGACAGGAACCCGGACATCCTGGGTGGAACTCCGGTGTTCCACGGCACACGGGTCCCGGTGAGGATACTGATGGAGCATCTTCAAGCGGGCGACCGGCTCGACGAGTTCCTCGACAACTACCCGACCGTCACGAGAGAGCAGGCCGTCCAACTGCTTGAGCGCGCCCACGACGGCACTGGTGGGCGATGATACTGCCGATTGTGGTTCATGAGGCGGGGGAAGGCGGTATTGGGCGGAGGCGCCTGCTAGTGCCGGGTGCGTTTCCCAAGGCGAGTCGCTCGGAGAACTACTAGAGAACATGCGGGAGGCGATCGTAGGATGCCTGTCTGTAGACCCGCGCCTAACCAGCGGATCAGACGGGTCGCTCCCCGAGATCAAGGGCGAATAGGCGGGACTCATCTTTTCCGCACGGTGTGTTGCCGAGCCCGGCACCCGTGGGCAGAGAACGCAATGAGAGGCGCGTATCGGACGATCTTCATGCTGGCGGATTGACACATCCGCATCACCCCGGTAGCGTGGCCCCGCCACGCAATGACCACGGGGGGAATGACCGGATGAGCGACGACGAACGAGAAGTCAGCCACCATCTTGTCGGCGATTCTCGCAAGATCGCCAATATCTTTACCGCGATAGCCGAAGCCCTAGCGGTGGCGTTGGCACCCGGCGCGGATGACCACTCGTTCTATCAGGGGCGGGATATGTTCCGGGCCGCTGAAGCACGAATCGTCGAGATCCAAGACCCCGGCTTGCGCGACTCGATGGAAACGCAAGTCCGGCTCATCGGGCGCGTGTTTTACACTGCTGAAGTCCTAAGGGCCACGGTGGGCGAGTTGAAGGTAGGACAGCCCTCTGATCCGCCCGACGACGCCTGACTCACCCAGTCATCCCGACTCCGTCTGGCGGGGGATCTTCCTCGTAGGCGTCCTCCGTGTGCCCGCTCATTCTCTCCTCCTCCCGCGTTCGGGGTCGGTCAATTGGCGTTAAACCGTATCTCAGCCTCGGGCTTCCAGCCCTTGCCGGCGACCTTGTACCACTGCCGTCCCTTTCGAACCTCCGTATCCACCACCCTCACCTCAACGCTCCATGTCCCGTCGCAGGCCTGCATCCTGCCTCGTGCGTTCCGTAGGCTCAGCAGCCGTCTGACCTCGTCCCGATCCACGGGGGTGCAGTCGTGCTTCGGCCACGGCCAGCCCTTTTTGTCGAACACCACGCGGCTCCCGCAGGTGCACTTGAGATACCAAACCTGCCCGCCGCAATCCGAGCACTTCGTCGGCCACATCTGGGTTCCGCATTCCTGGCGGTGATCGGGTATGGCCATCGTGTCACTCCCGTTGGGTGGACTATTTGCTAAATGCAGAGACAGATAACCGATAGAGGGACCGGTGGTCGCACTCGGGGTGCATCGCGTCGCTTGCGGGTCGGTCTTGGCCTGAGCCTGTAGCATGCCGGCACTCAGGACTGCGCCTCGATGCGTTCTCTCAGCCGCTTCATGGCGGTCGGTCCATCTGATACATCGCCGTCCCCGACCTGCTCCAGAGCCGCGTCAGCGAGTTCGTGGAAATGGGCTCGAACACGGTCCAAGAGTTCAGGTGGGATCCTGTCCCGCTCTTCGTCGCTCAGCCCCTCGTAGATCCATTTCTCAAGAAGCCTTCGGTGCATCTGTCTCCTCCAGCAACCGCAGTCGCGCCGGCCGCGTGGCCAGCGCCATCTGAGACTGCGTCAACTTCGCTCGTTCCCGTACCTCGCGTGGGGTCACCGGGCCGTGAACGATGGCGGGTCCTTAACCCTTCGTGTGGGCCAAGGCTTCGTTCAGGGACTGGATCAGGTCTTCTGCGAACGTATCCAACGCTTCTCCTCTCTCGAGCCTTGGATGGCCTCGACGAGTGCGGCCACCGGGCTTGCCGCCTTGAACCGGCGCGTTGAAGATACGTCAAGCCAGGGAGGAAACCATGACCGATGAGAGAACCAGTCCGAAGTCGGCCGGTGCCGTGACCGTGGGAT
>VXYL01000071.1:2276-5552 GCA_009846005.1 Gammaproteobacteria bacterium
GTCCGTTACGGATCGCGGTCCGTCTCATCAGTCGGCGCACCCTGTTTCCAGCAAGTCCGAGGCAATCATCAAGGAGGTCTCGGTTCGGCGGCAGACGGCCATCAAGGTCTTGGCAGATCGCTGAGCCGAGCCTGTCACGGCTGCCGGAGACCCCGGATGACCAGACTGCTGGCTTGGGTCGCCGCCGAGGGGTCCGAGGGGTGGAAGCTCGAACCCGGGGCCGAGTGGCGGTTAGAAGTCAACCGGGCACCCTACCCGCCGTCGGAGGGTTTCAACGGGTTCGGCGACCGCCATCCACAGTGCAGCTGGTTCTGGTGCTGGGAGAACTGGCGCTTCCCCATAACGGAGGAAGCCGCCAACTACGAGCACGAGGCGCTCTGGCTCACGCTGTACCGGGAAGACGTCTGCGCCGACATCTGCCCGTAGGCAGCACGAGGGGGGAGACGCCCGCGTCATTCCACAACCTCATACCTACCGGGCAGGTTGGCGGGAGCGAACCCCAGCGCGGGATCGTCCATCCGCGCCAGCACGCGCAGCGTTGAGTCGAAGAACTTCCGGCTGGCCCTCACCAGGTTGCCGGCTTCGAGACCGATATCCTTGGGATGTTCGTCGGAAACTGCGCTTTCCGCAGCATACTCGTCCGCACATGCCGCTTATGGCTTGCAACTCTCGCCAACGCCGGAGCCATTCGGTTCCCCTTGGGACACACCACAAACACGGGCCTATTCCGTTCGACAGATACCATGCGAATCGGCGTGACGAGATCGGTATCGTTCGAGATTACCACGGCAGCGTCGAACGACTTTTTCCACGCGTCGTTGAGGAGATGTGCGGCGAGGTTCACGTCAGACCCCTTTTCCTCCATCGTATGGACTTCGGACACGACGGCATCCAGAAGCGGCCTGGTGCGTTTTCGCCCCTTCTTCGTCCCCCTGGCGGGCTGCCCATACGTGCCAACAGGTAGCATCTGGGTTCTTGGGCCCGAAACCGAGTGGGTGCCTGCGGGCATGGTGACAGGGTTGGGAGTGCCGATACGTCGACCCGCGACCGGAAGGTTGGTCAAGGGCCGCCAAACCGTCTTGGAGAGAAACGTCCCCCAAAGGATTTGGACCTCGGGCAAGGTCGCGAGCGCGCTCAGGTAGGCCTGCTGCCGAGCTGGTGCACCGGCGTCGGGAATCCCTGATACGCGTGCCGTGAAGTACTTCAGCTTGGTGATGGAGTAGCCGGCCGGAAGCAGTTGGTACGCCAACTTGACGAGGTCGAGCCACTTGAACGGCGTTCCCTTGAGGGCGCCGTAGTACAAGTTGAAGCCGTCAACATAGACCCGAGTCCTCATGGGCGACTCCTAATAAAGCAAGGGCCACTCCAGATGGAGCAGCCCTTGAGCCGACAGCACGCTGCCGGCGGGTATCTAGGCCAATCTACAACGCCTTGCTCGCGCCCTCAAGACCGACGCTGGACAACTTCGGACGGCCTTGGAAAGCCGCCCGAGAAACTCGCAGCTCGTGCGATACCTGAGCCCGGGGCGAGGCATGGGATCGTCGGTGCCGTCGGGAGCGAAGCCCTTGCCCGCGGACAGCGAGAGCGACAGGCGCTGACTCCGGCAGCGTTCCTCACCCATTGCTGTAACGTTCAGTATCCTGTACGCTGACAGTGTTCACATATGTATTACTGGACCGTACAGGAGCGACAGATGCCTTCCTACATCCGCGGGACCCTGCCGCTTCCGGTCCGACGCATCCTCAAGAAGCTCGGCAGCGACATCCGGGACGCCCGGCTGCGCCGCCGCATCCGCGCATCGACGATGGCCGAGCGCGCGCTGATCAGCCGCACGACGCTGCACAAGATCGAACGGGGTGATGCGGGCGTCTCCATGGGCATGTACGCCACGGTCCTGTTCGTGCTGGGCATGCACGACGGCATTTCGGCGCTGGCCGACCGCACCCGGGACGGGATCGGGCTCGATCTGCTGGAAGAGCGCCTGCCTCAGCGCGTGCGCGTGCCTTCGGCGGCGCGACGGAGGGACGACACGCGTCGGCCGGGCGCCGACGACCAGGGCTCGGGATGATGGGCACCCCCGTCCTGGTTCACGTCGATCTGCGGGGCGTGCCCATACGAGTTGGCCGGCTGTGGATTCGTGTGCGCAGCGGCCGCGAGAGCGCGTCGTTCGAATACGACCCGGCGTGGATGGACCACCCCCTGCGCTTCGCCCTCGAGCCCGCGCTGACCGTTGGACCGGGCCCATACCACACTCGCGGGAGACTCTTCGGATCCATCGGCGATTCGGCGCCGGACCGCTGGGGCCGGGTTCTCCTCCGCCGCGCCGAAGTCAGGCGGGCGAGGTCGGAAGGGCGCGCACCCCGAACGCTGTTCGAATCCGATTTCCTCCTTCGCGCGGACGACGAGGTCCGCATGGGCGCGCTCAGATTCTCGACGCGGGGAGAAGGGCCGTTTCTCGCCGAAGCGGGCGCGGTGCGCATTCCTCCGCTGGACGATCTGCGGCGGCTCATGGCGGCTTCGAGAAGGGTACTCCGCCGGCGCGAGAACGACGACGATCTCCGCCTGCTGGTCGGTCCCGGGTCCTCCCTCGGCGGCTCCCGGCCCAAGGCCGCGGTCAGGGACGCCGGCGCCGAGCTGGCGATGGCCAAGTTCCCGAGCACGGAGGACGACCGGGACATCGTGCTCTGGGAAGGAGTCGCGCTTGCGCTCGCGAAGCGCGCCGGGGTTCAGGTCCCCGCATGGCGACTGGAAACCGTTGCCGGAAGACGAATCCTGATTATCCGGCGATTCGACCGCGAGGGAAGCCATCGGGTGCCGTTTCTCTCGGCGATGAGCATGCTGGATGCCCGCGACAACGAGCGGCTATCGTATCTGGAGCTGGCTGATGCACTGCGCACTCACGGAGCTGCGGCACGATCCGACCTCGCCGAGCTGTGGAGACGCGTTGTCTTCAGCGTTCTCATCTCGAACACCGACGATCATCTGCGGAACCACGGCTTCCTTTACGAGATCGGGCAGGGCTGGCGACTCTCACCAGCCTACGATCTGAATCCCGTGCCGACGGACGTGAGCCCCCGGGTTCTCACGACGTACATCGACGAATTCGATGGCACCGCTTCGCTGGACCAGGCGCTGGCCACCGCGGACTACTACGGCCTGAACCCGAAGCAGGCGAAACGGATTGCGGGTGCGGTGGGGAAGGCGGCTTCCGGGTGGCGGGAGGTGGCTGCGCGACTCGGCGCGTCCAGGCGCGAAACCGATCGCATGGAGTCGGCG
>VXYL01000071.1:5562-6722 GCA_009846005.1 Gammaproteobacteria bacterium
GTCGGCGTTCGAGCACGAGGACCTTGTGCGGGCTCGACGGTTCGGGGCCTGACGCCGATACAGACGTCCTCGGGTGCGGAGATGCGGAGACACGCGCGAGTCAGCTATCTGTGCCTTCCACTTCATTGATGGCCGGGATCGCGAGTCGCGCAATGGCGAGCAGGTTGTCGGCGAAGTAGGTCGTTATCGGCCCGCCCTCCACTTCGCATTCTTTGTGCAGGTCGGGCACGAGCGGATACCAGTGCGCATAACGCTTGGGGTATTCGTACTGCGGCCAATAGCTGCTACTCCTGCGAGCGAGCTGGAGTCCTTTCTCCAGCAATTTCCCGCACAGCTGGTCACGCCGCTTTTTCTCGGATGCCGTCATTACGGAACGGTCCTTCGGGCTGCACACACCCCAATACCAGCCGTTGGGCCCTCCGCGCCCTCTCTCGGCTCCGGCTTGAAGCCGAATCACGGTACGCCCTTCCAGTCCGGATTCGGTCTTCCCTTCGTACTGAATCCATGCGTCGCGGACGATCCAGAGATCGGTCGAATAGGCTTTGTTGCGTTCATAGCGGCACCGCACATGGAGGTCGATGCCGGACCACTCTTGGCGAAGTCGGCCTTCGACGTCAGACCGCAGATGCTCGAGGAATCGCTCGCACACCTCGTCGCGCAGGAGAGACCATGCGTCGTGTACCGCGAGCGCGGCTGGCAGGTGTTTCGAATTCCCGCGCAGGTACTTCATCGCCGTCCGCGTCGGTCGGTTTGTCGTCATCGTAGATTCTCCAAAGGCCTTCTCACAGAAACGCTCCGCGTCTCTAAGGAATCCTCTCACGCGCTCTGCGTCGCAGCGCCGTCGGCATGTAGCAAACCAGTTCGAAAGAGAGTTCTCGCCCTCGTATGGCATGACCACAAAACGGTTCTGCCAGAGCTGGCGCTCTGCTTCCGAGACATCCGCGTCGGACGGCCCGTCACCTGACGGTGGCAGGTAAACGAGGAGGAAGCGCTTCGGGTATTGCTTGCCTAGGTACCTGAGGTACGCGGTAACCTGGTCAGCATCCTCCGGCGCGTACGGCTTGTTCTCGAAAGCCAGGCAGAAGGACTTGCTGCCGTCCGGGATGTCGACAGTAATGTCGATGCGTCCCCCCGCGTTGGTCACGTGCTCCGTCCGCACG
>VXYL01000096.1 GCA_009846005.1 Gammaproteobacteria bacterium
GCCCCGCGCCACCGGCTGCCGGCCCCACCGGCCCGCCGGCACGTTCCACCATGCTTCGGCGAGCGACTCGGCCCCGTCGGCGGCTGCATCCGTCTGTGCCGCGCCGAAAACCGAGTCCGGCCTTCCAACCGGCCGCACTGCGAATCCGACGTCCAGGTCGTCGACAACCAGACCGGGAAGCCCGGGTGGGTGCCACGCGCTGCGGCGCGTGCCGGACGGCTCGTCGTCGGTCTGCGGGATCGAGTCCGGGGCCGGCGTGCCGAGCGCGACCTGTCCCCGATTGCGCGATAGGAACGTGTGCAATCTCGCTAGGAGCGGCGGACTCGGCGTCGTGAGTTCGATCTCGACCGCCTCGTCGCCGGCCAGATGAATCAGGTCGCTGAGGTGGCCGATGAACATGGGTTCGCCCATGACCCAAAGCACCAAACGCACGACACCGGGAGTATGCTCGGCGTTCCGCACCTGTAGCCTTGATAGATAACGCGGCAGGCCGCGTTCGCCATCGGCAATTCGAACCACCTCCAGGGGCGAATGCACGAAACCAGGCAGAGCCTGGCTGCGAAGCTGTCCGCTCAGAGTCTCTGCCAGCGGCGCGTCGAGGCGCCGCACAGCCGCCAGCAAATCCCCCATGGCGAACGTCCGGCCGTCGAAGCGCCGCAGCAGGTCGGCCAGCAGGGCACCGGTCTTCTCCTTGCCCAATCCGACATCGACGAGTTCCGCCATTGCCGCCGCCCGGCGATAGCCGCCGTCGGACGCGGCGTCCGTGGCGACCGGCACCGGAGAACCCGCCGGGGACATGTCGCCGGCTGTTCTAGCGGCGACGCGGAACTGCAGGTCCACCAGAGCGTTGTGCACTGGCGCGGTGTCGGCCATGGTTCGGCCGATCAGCCGCGCGCCGATGCCGCGCGGCATCGCGCCGACGAACACATGCGCCGAGAAGTGGGACTTCGGGTCGCCGGCGAGCCTGTTCGCCAACGCCTCGAGCAGCAGATCCAACGGGGATCCCGCCGGCCCCCGCGCGCGGGTCCTGAACAAGAGGTGGCTGCGGGCCAGGGCGGCATACGGGTCACCGCCGCTGTAGTCGTTGTCGAGGTAGTTGAAGAGGATTGGGATCAGGGCGGTTTCCGCGAAGGCTTGATCGCCCTGCTCCCGTGCGGCCGCGTAGTCGGGAGTCCGACTCGCGAAGTCGAAACGGGCGGTGGGGAAGCCGTGTTCGCGGACCATTGCGATGCCTGGCGCCGCGAGCGCGGAATCCATGCGCTGGCCGCCGCCGAATCCGCGCAGGCGCGCTGGCACTTCGACCAGGCTCAGGCCGCCGTACGGATAGGGTATGGCGCTATCGAATGCGAACCTCCACTCGAAGTTGTCGCGTATCGGCTTTGCGGCGTCCCTGAAGAACCGGGCGTTCCGCATATGCTCCCGATGCAGTAGCAGCTCGACATCCACCCCGGCCACCGACACGGCCCGCCGCTCGAAACGGTCCGAGGCGAGGAGGGCAACCTCCGCCACCGGTGCCGGCGGTCGGAAACCGAAGCGACTGCCGCCGCTCGGCGCAGGCGACTCGGTGCGCCGACCGGGCCCCGCCGCCAGCCAGCCCGGCGGCAGGTCCACCTCCAGCGAGAGATCGAAGAAGTCCGGACGGGCCCCGAACGCCGATCCCGCCGCGGGAAGCCACGCGACGCCCGGCAGCAGCGCCGCGTAGTCGCTCTCGAAGATCAACGCCTCCGTACCGAGCGTGTGCAACAGGCTATCGGCCAGCGCGAGGGACGACGGATCCAGCGCTTCGTCGAGATAGGCGAAGCCCGGGTGGGGGACGCCGGTGGCCAGCAGCGACAGCTCCAAGGTGTCCCCTTCCGCCAACGGGCCCGCCAGCCGCACGTCGAGCAGGCCGCTTTCGTGGCGGTGCTCGAGCGTTTCCCCGTCGGCGCGGACATGCGTGATCTCCATGCCGGGGTTGAAACGGAATGCCAGGGCGTCCTTCTGCGCCTCGCCCCGCACGCGCAGGGTCGCGTCGAGGCGAAGTTGGCGTCCCGGGTCGATGGCGACCTGCACGGCCATCCGCTCGATGTCGAAATCCGCCGCGCCACGCCGCTCGTGATGGGCGGCGATCCAACCCGCGCGTTCGGTTCGCTCGTGCGCCGCTTGGACGCACATGAGCGCCAAAAAGGCGGCACCCAGCGACCCGAGCACCGCTCCCGCGGCTGCCTGCCTTGCGGCACCGTCGTCGCGGCGGGTACGGCGGGCGAGGGCCGCGGCCGCGAGGCACAGCGCACCGCCACCCAGCAGCAGCAGCGCGAACCGCTGGGCGACAACGTCGAGGTCTGCGAACTCCGGCAGCACGTCCGAGGAGATCATGGCGAAGCGCGGTACCAGCGAGACCACCGGCAGCAGCCACGCGGGCAACGCGAACAGCGCCCAAGTCTGAAGCGCAAGCAGCGCGAAGGCGGTGGCCGCCGCGGCCCACGCGCTACCGAACGCTACGCGAAGAAAAACGACCAGTGCGGTCCAGGCGGCGAGCGCCACCGGCGCATCGAGCAGGAGGAAAGCCGCCAGCGACCATGGCTCGACGAAATCGCCGGTCCAGAATCCGGTCGTCCTCGCGACGGTGCCCAAGGCGAGCGTCGCCAGCACCAGCACCGCCGGCGCCAGCCATGCCGCTAGCGCCAACGCCGCGGCTTGCCCGGCAACCAAGGACAGATTGGATGGGGGCCGGGAGGCCACGGCGGCGGCGATGCTGTCGCGGCGGTCCCTGGCGAGCGCATCCCCCGCCAGCAGCACGACGCCCGCCATCATGGCCAGCAGCGTCAGGTCGCCGAAGCCGTGGATCAGGAAGCGCGGCGACACGGAGCCCGCAGTGGGCCCGTACCCCGAGCGGATGCCGTGGGCTGCGGAGTAGTAGAGGAACGGCGCGAGGCCCCCCGCGACCGCCACCGCCACGACGACCCACGTCTGCACCGCCCGCCGCAGCGAGCGGAACTCGGCTGTGGCGACGGCTAACGTCTGCATCATCGCGGAGCCAACCGTCGTCGCCTCCAACGGCTCGGCAACGATTCCGCACGTCGGCGTGCCCGGCGGGGCCGTTGGCTGCGGCCGATGCGACGAACACCGGCCATCACACTTCCGAATCAATCATACCTAGGCCGGCCGCTCGACCTAGAGGAGCAGCTCATTTCAGCCGCTACGGACGGCCTTGACAGCTACCGCCTGCCCTTGGGTTGCCGAGGTCGTTCGGTAGGCAGGGGCACTCACTGGAAGGGCTAGAACCGGGACCAACGCACTGCTGGGAGCTGCGGCAAAAGCTATACCACTTGCACTTGCGCGGTTCGGGGTCGCACATCGGCCCGAAGCAGGGGCTAACATAGTATGCGGTCACGGGCGACATCGGGCCGCTCAGCACGATTTCCTGTGATGAGACGCCGCTCTGCTGGTCGTTTTCGCGGATTTCCGCTGCCGGGGCGCCAGCGCTGGCCATGTACCTGTCCGTCTCCGAGTCCGCATAGGCGGAGAAGACGCCGAACGCCAGAAAGGCGGGGAGTAGCTTGATGCAGTATTTCATGATGTTGTCTCCTTAGGACCTAGTGGTTGGTTCACGACGCTCGGATTTAACTCAGGTTTGTACCGGGCTCACAAGAGAAAACCCCGACAAGCTGTGTGGTGATTTCTTCGTCAATGAGAAAATCACCTCAGAGCGTGTTGTGGTTTGTCTTTCAACACCTGGTCATGCGTTGTGAGTTCGCGCCACAGTCGCATGCGTGAATTTCGTGCCCAAAGCGGGGGCTGGCAGATTCGCGTCTTCTACGCGTTCGATCCGAGGATCTCCGCGATTCTTCGCGCCTTTATCGACGCGGTCGGCGGGAAACTCAACATCGTCGCGCAGGTCCCCCGGGGATCTGCCGATCACGAACTGCCCTGAAACCGATCAAGAAACGCCAAAGAGCGCGAGTTGCCACCGCGCGCAAGTTCGTTGCGCGTAGGACGCGCGCTCACGCGAAGGAAACGGGCCGCTAGTCGTGGCGCAAGGCCTCTACAGGGTCTAGCTGCGCCGCCCGTCGGGCCGGCCAGACGCCGAAGATGAGACCGACGCCGACGCTCACGCCGACAGACAGGACCACCGCTTCGATGGACACGTAGGTGTTGAAGCCGGCGAGATTGGCCATGGCCACCGCGATGCCGGCACCGAGCGCGATGCCGAGCATGCCGCCGATGGCGCCAATCGTTAGGGCCTCGGTGAGGAACTGGGTCAGGATGTTGAACCGGGTCGCCCCGAGCGCCTTGCGAACCCCGATTTCGCGGATGCGTTCGGTCACCGACACCAGCATGATGTTCATCACGCCGATGCCTCCGACCAGCAGGCTGACGCTCGCGACGCCGCCGAGCAGGTAGGCGAAGATCGCCATCGACTGCTGCTGGGCTTCGACGAACTGCTGGCGGTTCATGATCATGAAGTCGTTCTGCCCGCCGGGACGAATCTTGTGTTCGCGCCGAAGCACCCGTTCCACATCGACCATGCCGGTCTCGAGCGGCACGCCGTCGGCTACCTTGGCGGACAGCCGGTCCAGCCGGTCGTTCCCGATGACCCGCTGTTCAGCGGTGGTAATGGGAATGAAGATGTCGTCGTCGGGGTTCTGCCAGGGGGCGCCGACCCGTTCGAAGACGCCGACGACCTGGAACGGAATCCGGTTGATCAGGACCGTTCGGCCGAGCAGCACCTCCGGCTCCATGTCGAGGTTGACGGGAATCTCCTGGCCAAGCACAGCCATCCGCCGATGTGCCAAGACGTCTCCCTGGGTGAACATCCTGCCATGCTCGACGTCGATGCCATGCACCGCCGGGTAGTTGGGCGTCGTACCGTTGATGCGGTGGCGCAGGTTCTGATTGCCGAACTTGATCTGTCCGTAGCTCGAGATCTCCGGCACGAGCTCCGTCAGGTAGTGGGTGTCCTGCGCCAGCGCCTCGTAGTCGTCGATGGTCATCGACACCCGGTCGGCGGACGCGACCCCGCGCCAATAGGATTGCCCGGGTTGTACCGACAGCACCCTCGCGCCACCGAGCTGCGAGATCTGCTCGTCGACCGCACGCTGGGCACCGGTGATCAACGCAACGATCGCGATTACCGCCGCCACGCCGATGATGATTCCGAGCATGGTCAGCGTCGACCGCAGCAGGTTGTGAATGATCGACTCGAGGGCTACCCGTATGGTTTCGAATACGGTCACAGGGAATGTGCCAGTTCTAACCCGATCCGCTCATCAGGGGATTCTGGTTCCAGCGCCGCATGCGTTGCTGGAAGTACTCCTGGGACTGGATCAGCGACGCGCTGGGAAGAATCAGCACCTCGTCCTCCTCCGTCAGTCCCAATACCACCTCCGTGCGGTCGAGATCGGTAACGCCGGTGCGCACTCGAATGGCAACGGGCTGGTCGTTGCGCAGCGCGTAGACGATGAAGTCGCCGCCGAACTGCGACTCGATGGACGAACTGCGCGGTTGTTGCGCGCCGAACCCGCCACCTGGCGGACCGCCCCGCGGGCCACCGCCGCCCCGAGCACCAGGGCCGCCCCGGCCCGGTCCCCCGCCACGGCGAGCGAACTGCTGCATCATCTTGCGGCTGAACGCCTGCTCCTCCTCCGTGAGTTCTTCGCCGTTGCGGCGCTTGGTCATGATGGAGCGGAGCATCTGCTGGTCCTCCTCCGACATGCCGCCGGCGCCGCGCGACGAGGTCCCTTCGCCGCGACCCTCGCGCGGCGGCAGGGTCGACGCGGCGAGCATCTCCCGGACCCGCTCCTCGCTCAAGCCCACCACGCCGCCGGCGACGTAGACGTCGGCCTCCGTGCGCAGCGCCGCGTTCGGAATGGTCAGAACATCGGTGCGATCCGCGACCACCAGCTCGACTTCGGCGTTCATGCCGGGCTTCAACAGGCCCTCGCGGTTGTCCAGGTCGATCAGGACCGGGAACATCGTGACGTTCTGCTGTGGACTGGCCTGGGGTTCCACCTTGAGAACGGCGCCTTCGAAGGAGCGGGTGGGGTAGGCGGCGACGTTGACCTGAGCGATCGTGCCCGGCTGGACCTTGCCGATATCGATCTCGTCCACGAGCATCCGCACCCTGACCCGGGAAAGGTCGGCCATTTGCAGCAATAGCGTCCCGCCGCCGACATCGCCCATCGGCGAGGAGATGACCTGGCCCTGTTCGACGAGACGCTGGATGACGGTGCCTGCGATCGGCGCTTTGACGATGGCGTCTTCAAGCGCGATCTCGGCGTTCTCCACCTGGATCTCGCCGCGCACGACCTGCGACTTGGCGGCGGCGTGTTGCAGCAGGGATTGTTCGTAGTCGGCCTTCGACAGCGACTCCTGTTCGTAGAGCTTTTGAATCCGCTCGAGTTGCGACTCGGCGTTGGTGAGTTCGGCGCGGGAGACCTCGAGACTGGCCTTGGCCTGATCAAGGGAATTCCGGAGCATCCGCTGGTCGATTCGGGCGAGCAACGTGCCCGACTCCACGGTGTCGCCGGTATCGACGTTCAGTTCGAGGATCTCGCCCGAGGCCTTGGACTTCACCTCGACGGTGGTCACCGGCTCGATGCCGCCGGCCGCTTCCACCGCTACCCGGATGTCGCCGCGCACTACGCCGGCGGCTTCGAAGAAGGCTTCCTCTTCCACCTCCTCGTCGTCGCTTCCCGCAATCAGCTCCTCGATCTGGTCGCAGCCGCCGGCGGCTAGCGCGGCGACGACGATCAATGATTCGCGAGCGCCTCGGAGGGCGCATTCGGCGGCGCTACTGAACATCGGCACTGCTCCTGCTGTGGTCTTGGGTCACGACCCCGTCGTGCAGATGCACATGGCGGTGGGCGCGATCGGCGATATGCGTCTCGTGGGTGACGAGAATGATGGTCTGGCCCGCATCGTGCAGGGCGTCGAACAGGTCCATGATGTCCTCTCCGGTGCGGCTGTCGAGGTTCCCGGTGGGCTCGTCCGCGAGCAGGATCTCCGGCTCGTTGACGAGTGCCCGGGCCACGGCCACGCGCTGCCGCTGACCGCCCGACAACTCGCTGGGCTTGTGCTTCATGCGGTCCTTGAGGCCTACGCGCTCGAGCGTTTCCCGGGCCCGTGAGCGCCGCTGGCGACGCCCGACGCCGCCGTACATCAACGGGATCTCGACGTTCTGCAACGCGGTGGCGCGCGGCAGCAGGTTGAAGGTCTGGAACACGAAGCCGATCCGGCGGTTGCGCACCCGGGCGAGCGACTTGTCTCCCAACTTGGAGACGTTCTCGCCCGACAGCCAGTATTCGCCGGTCGTGGGCCGGTCGAGGCAGCCGATGATGTTCATGAGTGTGGATTTCCCGGACCCGGAGGGCCCCATGACGGCGACGTACTCGTTCTCGCGAATCGCGCAGTCGACGCCGTTCAGCGCATGGATGGTGTCGGAGCCCATGCGGTAGTTCTTGTGGAGGTCGCTTACCCGGATCACGGGTTCCGGACTCTGCCGTTTTGCGGCGCCGGCCATCATTACCGAACCCTTGCCTAGTCCCTCTCTTACGAACCAAACATCATAGTCCGTCGGTAGGGAAAGGTGTTAGCGTGTGGGAATCGCCCGAGTCCATCCGCTCCATGCCGCTCCGCCTCATCGAACGTGCCGCGCTCGGCGTGACCTGGGCCGGCATCGGCTTGATTCTGCTGATCCCGCTCGCGGTGAGCGGGGAAACCGCGTTTTTTCCGCTCCTCGTCAATGATCAGGCGGTTTTGTTTCCCCCCACGATCTTCCCCTTCCTGGTCGGCAAGGGGCTGTTGTTTCGTTGCCTCATCGAGATCGTATTCGTCGCCTGGACCGTTCTCGCGGTGTTGAACCCCGAGTATCGGCCCAGACCTTCGGTGCTGCTCGGACTGCTCGCCGTCGCGCTTGGGGTCGCGTTGGTGTCTGCCTTGCTTGGCGTGAGCGTCGTGCGAAGCCTCTTCTCCACCTACGAGCGCATGGGAGGCGTCTTGGACCAGGCCCATTGGTTCGCCTTCGCCGTGGTCCTGGTGTCGGTGGTGCGCCTTGCCCAATGGCGCATTCTCCTGAACGCCAACCTCGCCGTGGGGATGGTGATCGCGCTGTGGGCCGTGGGCCAGCACTTCGACGTGGAGGCGTTGCTCTGGGCGGGGGCGAAGGAAGGCTACGGGCGCATCACGGCGACGTTCGGCAACCCCATTCACTTGGGCGCGTATGTGCTTGTGACGAGCCTCGTGGCGGCGGGCTTCTTCGTGGCGTCGCTCGTTGGGAAGAACGCGCGGGGTTCCGCCGACGCGGCTGCCGAGGCGGAGGCAACCCGCCCGAAGACGACGGCGCGATACGATTTCCGAACAGTCTTGCCGTGGCTGAGCAGACTGTTCTGGGGGCTTTGTGCGCTACTGTCCGCATGGGTCGTGACCTTGACGGCGGTCCGCAGCGCGTTTCTCGGGCTGATTGCGGGACTTGCGGCGGTCGCCGTGCTGTTCGCATGTCTGGAAAAGGGCCGCGTTCGGTTGGCGATCGGGGCGGCGGCTGGTCTGCTCGCGGCTGCGGTCGTGACGTTCGCGCTATTGGTGGGGGTTGTCGAACGGGATCCGGAAAGCCCGCGGGCACGGTCTTCGAATCCACTCATCGAGCGTACGCTGTCGTTCTCGAAACGTACCGTTCTGACGCGCCTTGCGGCTTGGGACGCCGCGCGCGGGGGCTTCCTGGAAAGACCGGTGTTGGGCTGGGGTCCCGAGAACTACGTCGTGGTGTTGGGGCGCCACGGCTCGGGCATGGGCGCCAACATGCGGATTCACGACAACGCGCACGGCCGCCTGGCGGAGGAACTCGCGACCAAGGGGTTGTTGGGCGTCGTTAGCCACGTCGCCATCTGGGCGGGTTTGCTGGTTGTCGGGTTGCAGGCCGCGCGACGGATGGGGCGGCGGGAACGCATTCCACTGGTGTTCGCCGGGGGTGCGCTGGTGGGCTACTTCGCCCAATCCCTGGTTTCTCCCGAAGTCGTCACAGGCACTCTGCAGTTCACCCTGCTGTTCGCGTTCGTGGCCGTGGTGGCGCAGACAACGCGCGAGTCAGCTGTGTCGCCTTCCGGGCTGAGTAGCTTGGCGACGACGATTCGGAATCGTGCTGGCCCGCTTCCGGGCTGGATCAAGCGGCCCGTCCTCGGTGGTGCCGCCATCGCGGTATCGGCAGCGATGGCGGGGTTTGGCTGGTGGGCCAACCACGCCGCCTTTTCCGCGGCGAGCGTCGGCGCATTGGCCATACGCAGTTCGGAGCCGATGCGCGGAATAGCGCCGCACTACACCCGCGAGTTCTTTGCCGAAGCGATCGACAACTTCGAGCCGATGGGCAACCAGTTCAGGCTGTTTCTGTTCCAGTACACCCGAAACTGGTGGCGGCTTCTGAGATCGCGGGACCGGGCGGAGGCGGCGACGCTCCTTGCCTTGGTGGATGCCGAGGCTCCCGCCGCAATTCGCCTGGAGCCCGAAAACTGGGAGATACCCATGACGTTGGCGGAGATGTACATCGAGGTCAGTTCGACCAATCCGCGCTACCGGGCCGCGGCGCGCGCCCAGATCGAGGCGGCCCGCGAGTTGGCCCCGAACCGGTACGAGGTGCGCGCCTTGTGGCCTCAAGCGCCGCGGGATCCACCGACCTAAAGTCGTCACAGACGTAACGGTCCCGTAAGCAACGGGACGGGACAAGCCCGTCCCCTACGGACTGCCCAGGCACGCGGCGGAATCCCGTAGGGGCGGGGCTTGTCCCCGCCCGCGCCGGACGTTGTCGTTGCCACGGAAACGGGACGGGACAAGCCCGTCCCCTACGGTACGTTGTTACTGCGCGTCCGCGCTCCGATCGGGTGCCGCCGCTAGATGATGTGCACGATGCCTTGATCGCCGTCCACTTCGACGACTTGACCGTCGTGCAGGGCGTCCATTAGGCCAACGATCCCGGCGACGCACGGTTTTCCGTACTCCCGGGCGACGAGCGCGCCATGCTGCAGTTCGCCGCCGACTTCGAGCAGGACCGCTGCCGCGTTGATGAACAGCGGCGTCCAGCCGGGGTCGGTGGTGTGGGCGACAAGCACGTCGCCGGGTAGCAGCGTTTTGTCGAACGGGGAGTCCAGCACTTTGACCGGGCCGCGGACGATGCCCGGCGACACCGCAATCCCGCGGAGCTCTCCCGGTCGGTATTCCCGAACCGGGCGCAGGATTCGCCCGCGCGAGTCGATCAGGTGCGGAAAGTGCCGCACGCGCGCCTTGACGTCTCGGTAGAACGCGCCGCGTTCGGCCACGACCGCGCGAAGATCGAGGGACTCGTCCGACTCGGCCCGGTCGAAGTCAGAAAGCGCCATCTGAAAGACGTCCTCCGGTCGGTCCAGGCGTCCTTCGGCCACCCAGTGCCGGGCACTTCGGAGAATGCGCCGACGCAGCACCATGTTCACGGTGGCGAAGTGATGCTTGGGCATCTCCCGGACACTCTCTAAGGCGCCGATGGTCCTGTGGGTGCGCGCGAGCTTGCGGCGTTTCTTGGCGGGAAGCGCGGCCGAGAGTTCCGCGAAGGCCTCTTCCCGCGCGCGTTTCCGTTCCGCATGGGTGGCGACCGGGTCGGTATCGCCGAGGGCCACGGTGGCGAGTTGGCCTAGCACCAGGTCGGGATCGTCGCCGTACTTCGGGTTCGCGAGGTCCATCTCCAACGGCCCGCGGCAGCCGAACCGGTGCAGGAAGTCGTCCCATCGGTCGAGGAACGCCGCAGGCATCCGCCGCGCTTCGATTCGCACGGCAAGCGCCGGGAGGTCGCCGAACGCCGAGCCGGGCAGCATCCGCGCCAGTCGATACATGGCAAGGCCCATTTCCAGCACCAGTTCGTCGCCGCCGCCTCGAATGTCCATCGCCAGGCGCCGCTCCCGGCACGACGAAGGATCAATCAGGCCCATGAGCGCTTCGGTGCCGCGGTAGATGAACAACAGCATGGCGGGTGCTGAGGCAACGAGGCTCACGCGTCCCACCGCCGCGTAGAGTCGCCGTGCCAACTCGAAGATCGGCAGATCGGGATCGATCGATGCCACCTCGGCATCGAAGGCCGCGAGGTCGTCTGCATAACGCTCGAGAAACGCCTTGGGCCGCAGGAGCCCCTGCAGCAGGGCGACGAAGAAGGGGTGCAACCGTAGGAGCGCCTTCGTGAGCGCCGGGACCAACCGCCTTGGCGCGAGGTTCGGTGGCGGTTTCACCCGGTACGGTTCGAGGTCCGCCGTCGCGAAGAGCTCCGCCAAGGTGGTGTCGACGAAACGCTTCTCCGGTGCGACCTTGCGCGGATCCCTGAAGTGCATCAGGTGAGACAGGTTGCCGTAGACCCGCACGCCCGCCGTGCCAACGATGCCCTTCTTCAGGTCGGGGCCGAGGAAGGACGGTCCGAACACGTAGTCGCCGAGCCACTCGAAGAGCTTGGCGAAGAGATCCACGGACATCGGCGAGACGGCGCCGCTCATGGTGATGCCTTCGCCGAGGCTGGGATCCATGTAGAGAAGCCGCTGTTCCCCCGGGGCGGTCCTTATCTCCTCGGGTAGTGGAACGTAGGTCGTGATGGGACGCGCCTGCAGGAGGTGCAGGTCACCGTCGGCGACGGCCCACTCGACATCGACGGGACAGTCGAATAGCGATTCGACCGCGCAAAGGGTCTTGGTGAGGGCGGCGAGCTGTGTCTCGTCCAGGGTCGCGGCCGGCGCGCACGCACCTGGCGCGGTGCCGACCCGGCATTCCAGCGTCTTGCCGGTCACCTTGTCGATCACCCACCGGTCCGGATCGACCTCGCCGGCAAGAAGCTTGTCGCCGAGTCCTTTCGTGGCGTTGACGACGGCCTCGTCGAGGTCGTTGTTGTGCGGGTTCAGGGAGAACGCGACGCCGGACGTGTCGCTCGCCACCTGCCGTTGCACGAACGCGGCGAACCGCGGTTGCGGATCGAGGTTCCGCCTGGCCTTGTAGATGAGCAGGCGCACGTCGAAGCAGTACGCGAAACAATGCCGCACCGCGGCGCCCAAGCCCTCGATGGATACGTTCAGCACGGACTCGTAGAGGCCTGCGAAAGAGGCGCGCGCGCGATCCTCCTCCGGGGAGGATGAACGCACGGCGAATGCGCCGCTGTCGAAGCGGTCGACGATTTCATCGATCGCCGTGCTTTGGGCGACGTCCATTTCGAGACGCGACGCATGCGCCAGGAGCGCGCTGCAGCGCGCCTCGACCTCGTCGGTGTTGGAACCGTCGGCAGCGACAAGCAGGTTGGGAATGTCCTGCCATTCGGGGGCGGATGTGACCTCCGCGATCCACGGGGCAAAGAAATGCGTGGTCAGCAGCTCCGCCTCCGGCACTTGGAACCCGGCGCCACGTAGACGCGCCAGCGACGCCGCCTTGCCGCCAACCAAGGCCACGTCGAGTGCCGCCGGGTCGGCGAGGCGCATTGCCAACCGATGTTCCATTGATTCGATGTGCGTCGCTTCCCTTCCCGCCGTCATTGTAACGGCCCGGTTGATAGACTCGGTCGCGGATGCCCGAAGGGTGGAGCTAGATGTGTCCCTGCTGACCGGCAACGCCAGCGACTTCCTGAAGATCGGCGTGGCCGCCGCGGGCCGCGGCGATTTCGACACGTTGCGGGCGGTACTCGCCGAGAGGCCGCAGTGGTTGTACCGCGTCGGCTCGCACGGCCGCACCATGCTATGGGAGGCCGCCTACCGGGGACGGCTTGAGATGGTCGAATACCTGGCGGATTTGGGTGCGGACATCGACGCCTGCGGATGCCACTTCACGCCGCTCTTGGTCGACATCTCGCCGTATTGCGCGGCTCGCCATAGGAAGCACCATGCCGTCGCCGAGTTTCTGTCCGCCCGGGGTGCCGCCACGGACATCCACACGGCTGCCTACCTAGGCGACATCGAGGCGGTGCGCGAATACCTGGATCACAATCCGGCTCTCGCCTGCGCCGAGAAACCCCAGAACGACGTCAACGTTCCCGCGGCCACGTTGCACTATGCCGTGGCACCGGGGCACGCCGATATCGTCGCGCTGTTGCTCGACCACGGTGCCGACCCGCGGCCATACGGCTACTACCTGGTCCGTTTCTGCATTTGGCGGGACCGGGTCGACATCCTCGAGTCACTTATCGTCGCAGGCCTCGATCCATCGACTTCGGAGCCGCCCCGATCCGGGATCGCCAATCCGGCGATGGTCGAACTGCTGAAGGCGCATGGCGTCGACCACGGCCCGGACCACGCCGAAGGCGGTTGGCCCCCCATCGTGTTCCAGTCCCGAGGCGACCGCGGCGGCAGCGTGGACCGTGTTCACGCGCTGATCGAGGCGGGTGCCGACGTGAACGTGCGCAACTACAAGGGACAATCGGCATTGCATTGCGCCGCCAAGGCGGGATTCGTGGACATCGTCGCGCTGCTGCTCGGCCACGGGGCCGAGGTGGACGCCCGGGACCGCCAGGGCGAGACGCCGCTCGGCACCGCACTGCGGTCCACGGTGAAGGACAAGGCGAGGCTGCTCAAGGTGATTCGCGCGATCGTGAACGCCGGTGCGGACAGCGACCGCGCCGATCACAAGGGACGCTCCCCGCGCGACATCGCCGGAGCCAAAACGGATGCCCGGGTTTGGGTCGACGCGTTGCGTGTCGATTGAACGGACGAACGATGGACACAACCACAGTGCGTGCCCTCGGCAAGAGCCAACTTGGCGTCACGCCCCTGGGCTTTGGCGGCGGGACGATCGGCAGCCCGCAGCTCGGCAACGAAGCGAGTCTCGCGACCGTGGCGGCGGCGTGGAAGACCGGGGTCCGGTTCTACGACACCGCGCCCTGGTACGGACTGGGACGCTCGGAACGGCGCCTAGGTCTGGCGTTGGCAGCCTTAGGGCAGAGGCGCGAGTTTCGCGTAAACACCAAGATCGGCAAGACCCTCCTCCCCGAGCCGGTACGCAATGCAGCCAACCGGTCGTTGAGCCCGGGTGGCGAAGTCCGCACGCCCCGTGATCCGATCAGCGGGTTTCGCGTCCACTTCGAGTACACGGAGGCGGCCATTCTCAGGCAGCACGCGGATTCCCTGCAGCGCTTGGGACTGGCCTCGGTCGACAGCCTGACCATCCACGACATCGACTACGGCTATCACTCGCCGGAGCAGATCGAGGTTCACCTGGGCGAACTGGCGCGCAGTGGTGGCGGGGGTGCGCGGGCGTTGGAGGATCTACGCGATGCGGGTCTTGTCAGCGCTATCGGGTGTGGCTGCAACCTGGAGTCGCGCAATGCCTGGAGCTGGGACGGCGGCAATCACGAGGAACTCTGCGCACGCATTGCGGATCGGGTCGATTTGGACTTCTTCGTGGTGGCGGGGGGCTATACGCTGCTTGAGACCCGTGCGCTGCGGCGAATTCTTCCGCTAGCCGAGGAACGGCGTATCGGCGTGGTGATCGCGGCACCCTATGCCAGTGGCTGGCTCGCCGACTCATCCGGTTCGGCGACCTACATGTACGCGCCGGCGCCGCCGGAGGTGGTCGCCAGGTCCGAGCGCATGCGGGCCATCTGCGCAGACCACGGCGTGCCACTCGCCGCAGCGGCGTTGCAGTTCCCGCTCGCGCATCCGGCGGTGGCCGCCGTCATTCCCGGTGCGAAATCGCCGGACGAGCCCGTTGCCAACCGGCGCAACCTCGACACCGAGGTGCCGGCCGATGTCTGGCGACGGTTCAAGGCGGAAGGGCTGCTCGACGAGAATGCGCCGACGCCCTAGTCCAACCCGGCTGCTATAATTTGCGCACGCCGCAGTAACAAACCCCTACAGGAGCCTGCCTGGATGAACCTTGACCACATTCTGAAGTTTTTCGGCGGTGCGGAGCCCACGGCCGACGAGCTCAAGGACATCGTCAACGAGACCGTGCTCTTGGTGTTGGCGCGGGCGACTGCCGCGGATACCAACATCAAGCATCTCGAAGTCGAGTCGGTGCGGGAGATCATCAGAAAGACCACCGGCGAGGACGTCAGCGCCAAGGACGTGCGAATGGCTTCCCACTCGGGAATCTTCGACTCCGATCCCTTGGAACGTCATCTGGCCAGGGTGTGCAACAAGATCGACATCCACGACCGGGTCATGATCGCGAATGCGCTGGCCGAAGTGATCCTCGTCGACGAACGCGTCACCGGCCGGGAAGTGCGGTTCTTCAATATGGTTGCCGAAGCGCTGGAGTTGACCCCGGCGAACATCGCCGGGCTGATGGTCACGCACTAACGCTAGAGCCCCTCGACGGGTCGAACAACACTCGTCCCACGGTTTTCCGTGCACCTAGTCGCTCAAGCGCGTCCGGCAGCGCATCGAAGCCGACGACCTCGCTGATCAGCGGCTTGATGGTGCCGTCGGCGAGTTGGCGGTATACGTCGGCGTAACATTGTGCGACGAGTTCCGGGTCGCGTTCCCGGTAGCCGCCCATGTGCACGCCGACGACCGAGTAGTTCTTGACCAACAGGTGATTGGCGGGCGCGGCGGGAATCTCTCCGCCCGCGAAGCCGATGACGAGGAGGCGCCCCTCCCAGGCTAGCAGTCGCCTTACCGTGTCGAAGTGCCTGCCGCCGACAGGGTCGTATACGACGTCAACGCCCCGGCCGTCTGTCGCGTCCATGACCCGCCGGTAGAGATCGTCGGCTTCGTAGTCGATGACAAGGTCGGCACCGGCACGGGTCGCGACTTCCGCCTTGGCGCTGCCTCCCACCGCGCCGATCACCCAGCAACCATGGGCGCGCGCCATCTGAACGGCGGCAGTGCCGACGCCCCCGGCCGCTGCCAGCACGAGGATCGATTCGCCTGCGACCAGATGTGCGCGTCGATGGAAAGCGAACCAGGCCGTGGCGTAGGTGATGTGGACTGCCATGGCGGCGCGAGACGAGATGGCCGCGGGGATCCGGTGTGACTGTTCCGCCAACAACATGCACTGCTCGGCGAAGCCGCCGTTCGGCTCGACCGTCGGTCCCACGACGCGCTCGCCGGCCGCAAACGCGGTTCCCGCTCCGGCCGCTTCCACGACTCCCGCTGCAACCATCCCCGGCGTGAAAGGCGGCGTCCACTTGACCTGGTAGGAGCCTTGGCACTGGAGGATGTCGGCAAAGTTCAAGTCGGACGCATCGACGCGAATCCGTACGCTGCCCGGCGGCGCCTCCGGGGGTGACAGTTCGACCGCTTCGAGTTCTCGCCGCGGATCGCCCAGCCGCGGCATCTGCCACGCCTTCACGAAACGATCCCTAGGACGTGGCGCCGTAGGGGCGACCCTGGTGGTCGCCCGCCGTGACGGGCCGATGACGAGCTGGACGGGACAGGCGGGGCGGGACAAGCGGGACGGGACAACGCCGCCAGACTGCTCGCCCGCGCCCGCCAGGGCGCGCACTCGCCGTCTGGCCCCAGCCTCCACCGCCCCAGGACTCCGCGCCACATGGAACGGCACTTCGTGCCGTTTCTGTGGCGCACACTCCTGGGCCCGTCCCCTACGCTTCGACCACCGGATCTTCGCTAGTGCCGGACGGATCATCCTCTTGCTGCACAGCCGTCACGGCTTCGCGCAGGCGTGCAAGGAAGTCGTCCGTCAGGGCGTTGCCCTTGGCAAGGATCTTGCCTTGACCATCGATCAGCACGTACGCGGGAATGGCGTTGACCTGCCAGACCTTGGCCAGCTCGCTGCCGACCCCGATATGCCATTGGGCCCAAGGCATCGACTCGTCTTCCTGAAAGTCGAGGACCGACTCCAGTTCCGCGTCGATGCTGATGCTGAGAATCTCGAACCGTTCCGCCGGAAGCTCCGCAACGAGGTCGCGCAGCTTGGGTAGCCCGGCGATGCACGGGCCGCACCAGGTCGCCCAGAAATCCACGAGAACGACTTGCCCGCCGAAGTCCGCGATGCCTTGTTCGACGCCGTCGAGCCGGTTGCCCGCGAAATCGGAAACCGTACCGCCGACCGTGGCGTAGCGAATCGTGGCCAGAATATCCTGTTCGGCGTCGGCCACGGTCTGGGTGGTAGGTTTGCCCTCGGCATCACGTGCCTTGGCAACGAACTCCTCGTCTTCCACGCCGGCGCTCAAGCCGCTGGCGAGTTTCAGGGCACGTTCGCGCAAGGCGTCGCGCTCATCATCGCCAGCCCTATTGATGGACCGGGCCAGGCGGGACGCGGTGTAGTAGCGGGCCGTGGCGCGCACCAACGGATCGTTGCCCTCGGCCGTTCTGCCGGACAGGAACTCGTCGATTTCCGGCGAATCTCCGCGCGACCTGCCCAAGTGCATGAGCATGCGGGGCCAGTCGTCGTAGCCGGGCACGTTCGATGCCAGGGCGCGAATACCCGCGAGGACGTTCTCGGGGCTGCCGCCACGAATCCCGGCACCGCGCTCGACCAGAAACTCGGCGGCGTCGACCGTCCGCTCATGGGTGCCGCCGAGGCCGACGATGGCCCTGGCGGCCGCGAGTGCCTTGGGTCCCGAAGGATCCCCGGCGAACAGGCGGGCCAGGAACCCCTCTTTCGGGTTCGTGAAATCGTCGACTAGTGACCAGTCGGGCCCGAGTAGCTCCGCCAGCGCAGCCGTGCCGAACTCGATATCGCGATCCGCCGTCGGCGACAGGCCGGCGGTATGCTCCATCAGGAACTCCGCCGCTTCGACGGCGCGTTTGCCGTCGGAGTCGATGATAGCCCGGGCCGCGCCCACGGCGAGGACGATGTCGGGATGTTCGCCCCGTTCCTCCTTGCGCCGCCGCTCCTTCTCGTCGCTGCCGATGTCGGCCGTTGCAATCTCTCGGTCCAATTCGTGCCAGGCCTCGTCGAGTTCGAGGTATGCCTCGACAAGTCGCCAGTCGGGCTCGGCCGCGACGGTCGTGGTCGCGGCGAGGGCGACAACAGCCGTTGGCAGTAGCCGATTCGCAAGCGTTGGACTGCACCGACGTGCACGGATCATGGAGCCCTCCTCAATCCGGGTTAGGGAGTTTGTCGAGAATATCAGGCTTCGCCAAAGCTTGAACTTCGGCGGTCAGGGTCCGGCGAGACCTCGTATCAGCTCAATCGCGGGGGTCGGGTAGACTCCCAACGCGACGACGAGCAGGCCCAGGACTCCGATGGTCAGCAGGCCCTCCCAGGAAATGCGGCGAACTTCGTGTTGCCGGTCGTCGTCCGGGCGTTTGGTCATGGCGAAGACGATGCGCAGGTAGTAGTAGATGCCGATGGCGCTACCCACGATGAGTGCCCAGACGAGCCCCCAGGCGGCGTTGCCGACGCCGGCGGCCACGAGGTAGAACTTGGCGAAGAATCCGACGGTGAGCGGTATCCCGGCAAGCGCCAGCGCGGCGGCGGCCAGCACGGCGGCGATGACGGGGCGCCGCCACAGGAGTCCCTCGTAGCCTGAGACCTGGTCGGCGTCCTCGGTTTCGTTAGACAGGACCGTAACCACGCCGAATGCGGCCAGCGTCATGAGGAAGTAGCCAGCGACGTAGAAGAGTCCGGATTCCACCCCCAAGGCCCGCCCGGCCGCAGTGCCCGCAACGACAAGGGCGATCATCAGATAGCCGAGATGGGCGATCGACGAATACGCCAGCAGGCGTTTCAGGTTGGTCTGCAGCAGGGCGAGGATGTTGCCGACGACCATCGACAGCACCGCGATGATCGCAATCACGATGCCCACGGCCGGCGACGAGAGCAGGTCGGCGTCGATGGCGTAGCGCAGCAGCACCGCGAACACGGCACCCTTGGATACCGTGGCAACGAATCCCGTGACGGGCGCGGGGGCACCCTGGTAGACATCGGGCGTCCACATGTGGAAGGGCACCAGGGAAAGCTTGAAGAAGACGCCCACCAGCAGCATGGCTTGACCGAGAACCAGGACGTTGTGTTCGCCCGCGGCGCTGTCGCCCGGGGCATCGAACGTCAACGAACCGGAGGCGGTATAGATGAGCGCCATCCCGAACAGCATGGTGCTCGACGCCGCGCCGGACAGGACGAGGTACTTGGCTGCCGCTTCAAGAGGCGGGTGACCCTCTTCGGGGTAGGCGATCATCGCGTAGAGCGAGATGGACAGCACTTCGAGTCCCATCAGGAAGGTCGCGAAATGGGACGCGCCAGCGGTTACGGCGGCCCCGAGGGTCGCCGTGGTGAGGAGCAGGTAGAACTCCTGGCGGTGGGTGGCGCGGCTGCCGAGATAACGCGCCGAAAGGACGGCCGTCGCGATCGCCGCCAACGAGAACAGGACGAAGAAGAACAGCGCATAGCCGTCGATTTCGAGGACGGTGTCGACGATCTGGGTGCCGCCTCCCAAGGCTGAGGGCACGAAGAGCAGCGGGATCGCCAACGTGGCGATGGCGCCCCAGAAGGCGAGGCGGTGCGACCGCAACGCGGCGACGGCGAGCAGCAACAGCACGATGCCGCCGGCCAACGCGAGATAGGGTGCCAGCGCCCAGACCTCGGCGGCGCTCACGGCAGGATCCCCAACGTCTGGATGGTCGCGTTCGACAACTCGAGCACGGGCTGGGGATAGACGCCCACCCAGACGAGGCCTGCCATCATCGCCGCCATGACGCTCATCTCGCGCAGCCCGAAGTCACGCATGGACGCGACATCGGGGTTCGGCGTCCCCTGGAACGAGCGCTGCATCAGGTAGAGCCCGTAGACGGCCGCGACCACGATGCCGGCGGTGGCGACGACGGCCATCACCCAGTTCTGCTGAAACGCGCCGAGAAGGGCCAGGAACTCGCCCACGAAGTTGCCTAGCCCCGGTATGCCGACGGAGGCGATCACGAAGAACAGGGTCATGGTCCCCATGCGTGGCGCATGTTTCCAGAGGCCGCCCATCTGAGACATCTCCCGGGTATGCAGCCGCTGCTGGATGGCGCCCGCCATCATAAAGAGCGCCGCCGTGGAGAAGCCGTGGGCGACCATGGTGACGATGGCGCCCTGCATGCCGAGTTCGTTGAACGCGTACACCCCGAGCAGGATGAAGCCCATGTGGGCGATGGAACTGTAGGCAACCAGGCGTTTGAAGTCCGACTGGCTGAACGCCATGGCGCCGCCGTAGAGGATGCTCACCGTGCCGAGCAGCATCGCCCAGATCGCGAAGTCCGCCGACGCCTCGGGGAACAGCGGCACGGCGAAGCGGATGATCCCGTAGGCGCCGGTCTTAAGCAGGATGCCCGCCAGGATGACGCTGCCGGCCGTCGGTGCCTGGGTGTGCGCGTCGGGAAGCCAGGTATGAACAGGCACGGACGGCAGCTTGGTAGCGAACGCGACGAAGAAGCCGAGCATCAGCCAGATCGCAATCCGCGGCTCGATCTCGGCTTCGAGGAGGGCCTTGTAGCTGAACGTGATCTCGCCCGTCGCACCGTGGTGAACGTAGACCAGCGCCAGGATGGCAAACAGCATGAGGAGGCCGCTGATCTGGGTGAACAGGAAGAACTTCATGGACGCGTAGGCCTTCTCCTCGTGCCCCCAGATCGCGATCAGGAGGTACATGGGAATCAGCATCACTTCCCAGAAGAAGAAGAACAGCAACAGGTCCATTGCTGTGAAGACCCCGACGACGCCGGCCATCACCCACAGGATGTTGAACTGGAAGAAGCCGTGTCCGGCCTCGATCTCGTCCCACGAGGAGACCACGGCGACGATGCCGAGGAACATGGTGAGGGCCACCATCAGGAGGCTCAGGCCGTCCATCTCCAGGGTAAGGTGAATGCCGAACCGCCCGATCCACGGCCAGTCCATGGCGGCGTAGAGACCGCCCGCGTCCGCGCCGTCGAGCCAGAGGGCTGCAGACCAGACGAGGCCCGCGCCGAACGCCACGATGCTGACGAGGCGGGGTGCATCCTTGCTCAACCGTTCGGATGCCCAGGCTACGACGCCCGCGGCGAGGAGAGCGAGAATGACGACGAAGAGGATCATCGAATCGCTCGCCACAGTGCCCACGCCACAACGCCGACCGCGAGTAGAGCGAGGATGACGATTAGGAGGCTCACTTAGACGCTCGCCACGATCAGGACGACCACGATCAGTCCGATGGCCATATTGGCGGCGTACCACCGCAGCCGACCGGTCTGGGTCAGGGCGCCGATGTGGTGGAAACCGCGGGTCACGGCCGCGGTGATGCGGAACAGCAGGTCGACGACGTCGCGTTTGTTCACCCGTGCCACCCAGAGGAACGGTCTGACGAAAACCCGGTCGTAGACCCAGTCGAACGCCCAGCCGCTTTGCCAGAAACGGCGCACGGCATCGCCGAAGGGGGACTCCACCAACGCGCCGACTCTCAAGCGACCGCTGAACACCAGCCATCCGAGAAGAATCCCCGCGAGCGGCAGCGCCACGGTGACGAGTGCCGCTGGATGGGTATGCGGGATGTGGCTGATCGCGCCCAGCAGATCGTCGAGGACGCTGAACGTCATCCATCCGCCGCCGATGGAGAGCGCGGCCAACACGACGAGCGGCCCCCACATGTTGATCCGGGACGCGTCGTGGGGTTCGGTCCTGGTTTCGCCGAAGAAGGCGACAACCATCATGCGCGTGGTGTAGAGCGCGGTCATGAACGCCGCCAGCACCCCGCCGGCCCAGAACCAGCGTCCGGCGTTCTCGTGGTCCCAGGCGGTGAGCAGAATTGCGTCCTTGCTGAAAAAACCGGAGGTGATGAACGGCAGCGCCACCAACGCGCCCGAACCGATCGCCATGCTCCAGAAAGGCACCGGCAGTTTCCGCCACAGCCCGCCCATCTTGAAGATGTCCTGCTCGTGGTGCAGCGCCAGGATCACGGAGCCGGAGGCAAGGAAGAGCAGGGCCTTGAAGAAAGCGTGGGTCATCAAGTGGAAGATCCCGGCGGACCACGCGCCGACGCCCAGCGCCATGAACATGTAGCCGATCTGGCTCATGGTGGAGTAGGCGAGGATGCGCTTGATATCGGTCTGGGTCAGCGCCGTGAAGGACGCGATGAGGAGCGTCACCAGGCCGACGATGGCAACCGCGAACTGCGCGACGGGTGCCAGGTCGTAGATCCCCTTCATGCGGGCGATGAGGTAGACCCCCGCCGTCACCATCGTCGCGGCGTGGATCAGCGCGGAGACGGGGGTGGGGCCGGCCATCGCGTCCGGCAGCCAGGTCTGCAGCGGCACCTGTGCCGACTTGCCGACCGCGCCGCCGAGCAGCAACAGGCCGATGGCCGTGGCCATGCCCGGGTCTAGTTGCGCCGCATCCCCAAGTGCGGTCTGGATGTCGAGCGTCGCAAGCTCCCGGAACAGCAGGAACAAACCGATGGCCATCAGCGTGTCGCCGACACGGGTCACCACGAACGCCTTGCGTGCCGCGTAGCCGTTCTCGGCATCCCGATGGTAGAACCCGATCAGCAGGTAGCTGCAGAGCCCGACGCCTTCCCAGCCGAGGAACAGCACCAGCAGGTTGTCGCCTAGCACCAGCATCAGCATCGCGAACACGAACAGGTTCATGTAGGCGAAGAACCGGCTGTAGCCCTCGGGTTCCTGGTGGTCCTTCCACATGTAGCCGGTGGCGAACAGGTGGATCAGGAAACCGACACCCGTGATGACGCCGGTCATCACCAGCGACAGCGGGTCGAGGTAGAGCGTGATCGACGGCGTGAAGTTGCCGACGGCCATCCAGGTCCAAAGCGTTTGGGAGTAGGACGCCTCGCCGCTCTGCGTGAACTCCATGCCGGCACCGAGGGCGACGAGCGCCGCCAGGCCGATGGACCCCGCGCCGATGGCGGCGACGATCCTGTCGGGCAGCTTGCCCTCGGTGACGAACAGCGCGAAGAAGCCGGCGAGCGGCAGCGCGGGGACGAGCCAGAACCAATCGAGCAAGGCCGCCTCCTACCCGTTCAGTTCGCTGGCGGCGTCGACGTCCAGGGTGTCGAAGCGTCGCGAGATCTGTAGTACGAGACCGAGCGCCACGGCGACTTCGGCAGCGGCCAGTGCCAGGATCAGCATGAACATGATCTGCCCGTCGGGTGCACCCCACTTGGCACCCGCCGCGATGAAGGCCAGCCCCGCCGAGTTCATCATGACTTCAAGCGACATCAGCAGGAATATGATGTTGCGGCGCACGAGCACCCCTAGGAGGCCGAGCAGGAACAGCGCGGCGGCTACCAGGAGAACATGTTCGACCGGGACTTCGATGGCCATCACGGTTCCCGACGCTGTTCGAGGTAGCGGCGGCCAAGGTGATAGGCTCCGATCAGGGCGGCAAGCAGTAGGAATCCGGCCAGTTCGACGGCCAGCAGGTAGGGGCGGAACAGTTCGTTGCCAACGGCCTTCGGTCCCACCATCTCGCCCTTGGTGACGTTTGCGTCGGGCAATCCGACGATCACATAGACCATCGTGATGAGCAGGATGGATACCAGGATCGCCGGGCCGACCCACATGCCCGGCCGCAGCCAGCGGCTCTCGCGCATCACCGAGGTATTCCCGAGGTTCAGCATCATCACCACGAACAGGAACAGCACGACGATGGCGCCGGCGTAGATGACGACCTCCAGCGCCGCGGCGAACGGCGCACCGAGGACGAAGAAGATCACTGCGACCGAAAGCAGAGAAACGACCAGGTAGATCAACGCGTGGGCGGCATTCTTGCGGGTGATCACGAAACCCGTGGCGACAAGCGCCACCGCGGCCGGGATCCAGAACAGGGCGAGATCCAGGGTCAAGGCAGCAGGCTCCGAACGTCTGTGGGCTTGGCTTCGCGTTGCGCCTCGCCCTTGTCCTTGCCGTGGATCGTCTTGCCCGCGACTTGCCAGAAACTGTAGTCGGGGTACTTGCCGACGCCGTCGATGAGCAGGTGCTCCTTCTCGTAGACCAGGCTATCGCGGTCGAACTCGCACAGTTCGAAGTCGGGGGTCAGCTGGATGGCGTAGGTGGGGCACGCCTCCTCGCACATCCCGCACATGATGCAGCGCGAGAAGTTGATGCGGAAGAACTCCGGGTACCAGCGCCCGTCCTCCTCGCGTTCGGTCTTTTGCAGTGCGATGCAGTCGACGGGGCAGGCCACCGCGCAGAGGTTGCAGGCGACGCAGCGCTCCTCGCCGTCGGGATCCCGGGTCAGCACGATCCGGCCCCGGTAGCGGGGTGCCTGGTAGGGCATCTCCTCCGGGTACTGCACCGTCTCGTTGCGCATGAAGGTGTGCTTGAAGACGGTCCACAGCGTTCGCAACTGGCTCAGCATGGCTAGAACTCCCAGAGCACGAAAAAGCCGGTGACGAGCAGGTTCACCAGGGTGAGCGGCAGGAGGATCTTCCAGCCGAGGCTCATCAACTGGTCGTAGCGGGGCCGGGGAATGGCCGCGCGGAGCAGCACGAAGATGTGGATGAACACCAGTACCTTCACGCCGAACCAGACAATGGGCGGCAGGAAGTCGAGGAAGTCGGGCACCAGCCAGCCGCCGAAGAAGAGCAGCACGAGCAGGCAGGACGTGACGATCACCGCCACGTACTCGCCGCACATCAACAGCACGAACTTCATCCCCGAGTACTCGGTGTGGAACCCGGCGGTCAGCTCATGCTCGGCCTCCGGCAGGTCGAAGGGCAGGCGGTGGGACTCCGCAAGGCCGGCGAGGAAGAAGATCGCGAAACCCAGGAACTGCGGGACGATGAACCACAGATCCTTCTGCGCCTCGACGATGTCCACCAGGCTGAAGGACCCGGCGTGGATGACCACGCCCATGATCGAGAGCCCCATGAACACCTCGTAGGTGACCATCTGCGCCGCCGCCCGCAGGCTGCCCAGCAATGCGTACTTGTTGTTGCTGGCGAAGCCGCCGAGCAAGACGCCGTAGACGGCCAGCGACGACATGGCGAGGAACCACAACAGCGCGATGTTCAGATCCGCGACGTGGACGTCCGGGGCGAAGGGGATAACCGCCAGCACCAGCAGCATCGAGCCGGCGACGATCAACGGCGCGAGGACGAACAGCACCCGATCCCCGAACGGGGGCAGCCAGTCGTCCTTGGTGATGAACTTGATGCCGTCCGCGATGCCCTGCAGCACGCCGAACCAGCCCACGCGGTTCGGTCCTTGCCGGTCCTGCCACCAGCCGAGCAGGCGCCGTTCCCACCATTGCAGGAACATGACGGCGAGCAGCGTCCCGACCGCGAGCGGCAGGATCAGCACGTAGGCCCAGTTGATCTCGAAACCGAAGATGGGTGTTCCTTAACGTCAGCCTTTGGCGATGACATTGGGATCGCCGCCCGGCCGGCGCACGAAATCGGGGTCTGCGGCGAGGCTCACGTGCGTCGTCGCAAGTACGCCGGTCCCGGGTAGGCCCCGAGCCACGCCGGCGACGCCGGATGCGATGCTGTCATCCACACGCACCTCGTAGCTGGCTCCAAGTTCGGCAATGGCCACCCCGTTCCCGTCCGACACGCCGAGGCGTTGGGCATCCGCGGGATTGAGCAGCACATAGGGTGGGGGTGTTCTCTCGAGGATCGGGGCGGAGGCGGCCGATAGTTCATCGCCGCCGAACACGTAGCTCACATGTGCCGCGCGGAATGTTCCGTTCGAGACGTCGACTTGGGCCCCAGGCGGCACATCTTGGTAACCGTCTCTGCGCGTGACACCGTTGGCGCCGATAAGCCGAGCGCCCGGATCGCCCCCCGCGAGCGCGCCGGCGACTTCCTGCTGGAACTTGAACACCGACTGGTTGGAGTTCCAACCCGGCGACCAGACGTAGGGCAGCACGGCTCCCGGCTGGTCGCCGGTGTTCAGCCCCTCCATGGAATAGGAGAACGGGGTCTCGTGATCCACCGTGGTCTTGGGTTCGTGCACGGAAACGTCGGCGCGCATTGCCGTCCGTCCGCTGTAGCGATGGGGCTGGCGCGGGATCTTGCTCTCGGCGTCGACCCGGAAACCCGCGCCGGGCGCGACGTCGGCGAGGCCCGACAGTTCGTCCCCGGCCGCGGCGCAGGCCTTGGTAAGGCTGTCCATGTCAGTCCAACGAAGATCGTCCCGGCCCGTCGCGTTGCCGATCGCCGAGATCCAGCGCCACGACGGCGCGATCTCGTCGGTCGGTTCGAACACTTGGTAGAACCGTTGCGCCCGCGTCTCGTAGTTGACGAACGTTCCGGTCTGCTCCGCGTAGGTTGAAGCGGGCAGCACCACGGCCGAGGACCCCGCCGTCGGCGTCTCGAGGTAGTCCATGACGATGGCGCGACCCAGATCGAGGCCGTCGGCGGGAATGCGCCGATGCAGATCGTTCTCCACGATCACCGCCACCGCGCCGTCGGCGATCCGTTGCACGGCATCCGACAACGACAGCGAACCGCCAAGCAGCGCGACGCCGTAGCTGTTCGATTCAGAGGCGGTCAGTGCCAGCATCGCATCCTTGCCCCGAGCACCGAGCGCCAGGGCGATATTGGTCGCCGCCTGTACCAACGCGGGTTCCCGCGCTTCGCTGCCGGCGATGACGAGCGGGCGATCGGCGGCGGAAAGCGCTTCTGCCGCTGCGGTAACGAAGGCATCCAACGTGCCGGGCGGAAAATCGGCGTCGATGGCATGGGCGATGCCGAATCCCGCCCGGGCGAGATCGAGGGCGTCGCCGTGCCGGGTCGCCGCCGCCAGGTCGTCGATACGCGTCGAAGCAACGGACGCAATGAAAAGCGGGCTCTTGGCATGTTGAGCGTGGCCCCGCACGCCGGCGTCCTGCCAGTCCGGGATATCCGCCGCCCGCGCCATTTCGAAGGCGACCCCGTGCGCCGCCTGGCGGACCGCGAGGGCCATGCGGGCCGCCGTGTTCGATATGTCCTCGCCGAGGATCAACACCGCGTCGGCGTTCTCGATGTCGGTGAGGGAAGGGATCTTGAAGCCGCCGCCGCGGTAGGCGTCGAGCATCGTGGCCATGGTCGCCGCTTCGTCGTCCGCCATTCCCATGCAGAAGCTATCGGCCCCGACCAGTTCCCTGAGCGCGAAGTTCGCCCCCATCGACGCCCGCGGCGAGCCGATGCCGATAACGTCAGCGTGTGTGAGCCGATCGGCGACCGCTGCCAACGCGGCGTCGCGGCCCGGCGCTTCGAACACCCCGTCTTCGGCCCGGACGCCCGCATTCCGAATGCGCTTGTCGTGGTTGACGAAGTGCGAACCGTAGCGGCCGCGGTCGCACAGAAAGTAGCCGTTGACCTCGCGGTGGTAGCGGTTGTGGACGCGTTTCAAAACGCCGTAGCGCTCGGCGGGAAACGTATTGCAGCCCACCGAGCAGTGCGGGCATATCGAAGGCGCCGACTGCAGATCCCATTTGCGCGTGTAGACCTTCGAGAACGGCTTGTCGGTGAACACCCCGGTCGGGCAGACCTCCACCAGGTTGCCGGCGAATTCGCTCTCCAGCACGCCGTCCTCGGCGCGGCCGAAGAACATGTGGGACTTGGAACCGAAGGCATCGAGGTCGGTGCCGCCCGCGTAGTCCCGGTAGTAGCGCACGCAGCGGTAGCAGGTGATGCAGCGGTTCATCTCGTGGCCGATGAAGGGCCCGAGGTACTGGTTTTCCCAGGTGCGCTTCATGCCCGTATAGCGGCGCATGGAATGGCCGGTCATCACGGTCATGTCCTGAAGGTGGCATTCGCCGCCTTCCTCGCAAACCGGACAGTCGTGGGGATGGTTCTCCATCAGCCACTCGATTACCTGCTTGCGGAAGTCCGCCGCGAACGCCGCAGGTCGCGATGCCTCGCCGTCCGAGGTGCCGATGCCGATCCTCAAGCCGTCCTCGACGGTCATCATGCAGGCCATCTGCAACCGGCCCCGGGTGTCCGCCTCGTCCCGGTACTGAAGCACGGCGCACAGGCGGCAGGAACCCACCGAGCCCATCGCCGGGTGCCAGCAGAAATAGGGGAGATCGAGACGCTCGGAAAGGCAGGCGTGGAGGAGATTCTGACCGTCGGGCAGGTCGTAGTCCCTGCCGTCTATATTGACCCGGGCCATTGCGCTATGCCCCCACGGCGATCGCCACGAACGTCACGGCATGGGTGGTCTCGGATTCGCTCGCGCGCACGAACGCACGATGGTCGAGCTTGCAGAAACGGGATGTCCGGGGCGGCGCGCACCACTCCGATTCAGGCACCAGCCCCTCCTCAAGATTCCGGCCAACCGCTGCCTCGTACCGTTGCCCGTCCTCCACGGCGAAAGGCTTCAAGGAGGCGGAGCGCGAAAACCGCGCCACAATACAGACCGAGGGCGTGATGGGCAAGCATCGGGACGCCTTTAGGGTCGGGGAATCCGACCGTCGAGCACCTCCCGAAACACCGACGCGTCGACGTTGCCGCCGGACAGGACGACCCCGGTGCGCTTGCCCGCAACGGCGTCCCGTTCATGCATCAAGCCTGCGAGAGCGGCCGCCCCTGCGCCCTCCGCGACATTGTGGGTCTCGCGATACAGGATTCGCATGGCCTCGGCGATCGACGCTTCGTCGACTTCGATGACGCGCGCGGCGCCACGCCGGACGACGTCGAGTGCCTCGTCCATCGGCATGCGGCAGGCCATGCCGTCGGCGAAGGTATCGGCGGTGTTGGACTCGACGACCCGACCCGCCGCGCAACTCCGCGCCATCGCGGGCGCCTGCGCGGCCACCACGCCGACGATATCGGTCGTCAAGCCGAGCAGATCCCGGGTTCCGATCAGCCCGCAGATGCCGGACCCCATGCCGATGGGGACGTATACCACGTCGAGATCCGCCACCGCCGTGAACAGTTCGAGCGCATAGGTGGCGACACCGCGCACCAGCGCCGGGTGAAAAGGCGGCACGTAGACGGCTTCTTGGGACTCCGCGTAGCGAACCGCCTCCAAACGCGCCTCGTCGTAGTCGGTGCCGAACTCGATGAGTTCAGCGCCCCAACCCACCATCGCCGCGTTTTTCTCGACGCTGTTGCCCTTGGGGGCGAACACGGTGACCGCGACACCCCGCGGAACGGCGGCGAAGGGCACGCTCTGGCCGTGGTTGCCCCGAGTTGCGGTGACCATCCTCTGCGGCAGCCCGCCCGCCTGCGCGAGTTCGTCGAGCAGCACCAGACCCCCGCGCACCTTGAACGCACCGGTGGGTGTGTGATTCTCGTGCTTCACCCACACCTCGCACCCGGTGCGGCGGCAGAGGCCCGGCCAACGGTATTGGGGCGTCGGCGCCATGGCGCGCGCGACCACGCGTTGCGCGTCCTCCAAACCGGCGAGATCGAACATCGATGGCTCTAAGCGCCCGTAGGGGCGGGGCTTGTCCCCGCCCGAGCCTTCGCTGCGGGCCTGGAACGGGACGGGACAAGCCCGTCCCCTACGGTTCGTTCCCGCGAACGTCGCGGGTTGGCCGGGACGCCGTAGGGGCGACGCTTGTCGTCGCCCGCGGCGGGACGCGGTTTTCGGCGACGGGACGGGACAAGCCCGTCCCCTACGGGTGCGCTTGTCATTGACCCAGTCGCTGGGCGTCGAAGTACTCGCGCGTCACCTTGAACACCATGGGCGCGAGCAGAAGCAGCCCGACGAGGTTCGGGATCGCCATCAAGCCGTTCAGCGTGTCGGACAGGTTCCAGACCAGGTCGACCTTGACGTTGGCGAAGGCCAACGCCGCGGCCACCCACAGGCCACGGTAGATCCACAGGCTTTTCTCGTGGAACAAGTATTGCCAGCACCGTTCGCCGTAGTACGACCAGCCGAGAATGGTGGTGAACGCGAACACCGCGAGGGCGACGGTGACGATGTAGTGGCCGCCGAAGATGGTGCTCTCGAAGCCAGTAGATGTGAGCACGGCACCGGTCAAACCGCCGCCATCGGCACCCGTCATCGTCCATGCGCCGGATGTCAGGATCACCAGGGCGGTCATCGTGCACACGACAAGGGTATCGATGAACGTGCCGAGCATCGCGATGATCCCCTGTCGCACCGGACTGTTGGTCTGAGCGGCCGCGTGCGCGATGGCGGCCGAGCCGAGGCCCGATTCGTTGGAGAACACGCCACGGGCGACACCAAACCGGATCGCCGCCGCCACCGCCGCACCCGCGAATCCGCCGGTCGCGGCAGCCGGCGTGAAGGCGTGGGTAAAGATCAGCCCGAATGCCGCCGGCACCTCGACGATGTTGATGAGAATGATGACCAGCGCGGCGCCGACATAGAGTACGACCATCGCCGGCACCAACCTGCCTGCGACCTCGCCGATCCGCCGAATGCCGCCGATGATGACAACGCCCACCAACGCCGCCACGACGATACCGGTTGCCCAGGTGGGAACCGAGAAGCTGTTGCCCAAGGCTGCCGCCATGGAGTTGACCTGCACGGCGTTGCCGATGCCGAATGCCGCCACCGCGCCGAACACGGCGAACGCGAGCCCCAGCCACTTGCCGAGTTCGGGCGCGAATTCGCCGACGCCGTTGCGCAGGTAGTACATGGGCCCGCCGACGTGCTTGCCGTTCTTGTCCACCTCCCGATATTCAACGGCGCACACGGCCTCGGCGTATTTCGTGGCCATGCCGAAGAGCGCAATAAGCCACATGTAGAAGATCGCGCCGGGGCCACCCAGGGCGATGGCGGTGGCGACGCCGGCGATGTTCCCGGTCCCGACCGTGGCCGAAAGCGCCGTCATCAATGCGTTGAACGGCTTGACCTCCCCCGAGCCGGTTGGATCGGACCGGTCGAACAGGAGCCTGAACCCGTAGCCGATCTTGCGCCAGGGCATGAATACTAGGCCGAGGGTCAGCAACACGCCGGTTACGCCCAGCATGCCGAGCATCGGCGGCCCCCATGCGAAGGCGTTGATCGAGTCGATGACGGAGTTCAATCGGTCCATGGGTTTCTCCCTGAGGCTTCGGCCGTCGACGCGGGCGCAGGGGGTTGGGGGCGACACCGCGCCGCGTAGGTGGGACACTAACACCGACTGCGGCGTCGATGTCGCCGGATGCTGCGCGATGGACTATGACGAACCCGAGAAACCCGTGGACGCCTTCGTGGTCGGTCCCGATCCGTGCGTCTACTTTCCGGATCGAACCGCGCACGCCATCGTGGTGGAGTCGGACGAGGACATCAAGCCGATGGTGTATTCGCACTTGGCCCGGGAGGGGTTCCGGCGCACGGGCAGTACGTTCTACCTGCCGGACTGCGACGGCTGCAACGCCTGCATCCCGCTACGCGTTGTGGTTGACGCGTTCCGGCCCAACCGTCGTTTCCGCCGGGTGCTGGCGCGCAACGACGACCTCGACCTCACCATCGTCGACGCCCTGGACGAGGTGGAGGAGCACTTCGCTCTCTACCGGCGCTACATCGCCGGCCGCCATCCCGGCGGCAGCATGTATCCGCCGAGTGCCAAGCAGTTTCTGCAGTTGACGCAGTCCTACGGCGTAGAGACCTTGGCCCTAGACTGGCGCAAGGACGGCACCCTCGTCGCCTCGGCCATCACCGATGTTCTGGACCACGGCCTCGCGGCGGTATACACCTTCTTCGATCCGGACCTTGCCGACCGGAGCCTCGGCGTGCTCGCCATCCTCCACCAGATCGCCGAATGCCAACGGCGCAGCCTGCCGCACCTCTATCTCGGCTACTGGCTCGAGGAGGTGCGGAGGATGCGCTACAAGTCGGAGTACCGGCCTGCGGAGGTGCTGCGCGACGGGACCTGGTTGCCGTTGGATCCGATGGTCGAGGGACGGATTGCGCCGTAGGGGCGACGCTATCGCGCCCGAAGGGCGCGCGGTCGCCCGCGTCACACCTGTCCCGTGGGCTGGCGGGACGGGACAAGCCCGTCCCCTACGGCCCGTTGTTCCTTGGGCGTCGGTGTGGGCCGCAGTTGTGAACGGCTGCAATGAGGCATACAATTGCCTCGTTTTAGGCACTCTGGGGTTGCGGCATGAACTTCGATGCCGGGACGATAGCCGCAGTACTGGGCGGACCGGCGGTATTGGGCCGTAAAGTCGCGACCATGCGCGACCTGGACGACGCGGTGCGGGAGGGCATTCCGAAACGGTCGCTGGATCGCGTCATCATGTTGATTGTTCCGAAGGGTGTCGGAGCGACATCCAGTGCGAGGCTGCGCAACAAGATCGTGCCGAGGGCGACGTACCTGCGCGCAGACCGCCTCAATCACCAGGTCAGTGAAAAGACCGAACGGCTCGCTCGCCTCTATGCCTTGGCGATGTTCGCCTTCCAGAACGCCGATCAAGCGGCCCGTTTTCTCGCGAACCCGCACCCCGAACTGGGCGACCGCGTACCGTGCGAGGTCGCGCTGACGGAGGTCGGTGGACGCGAGGTCGAGGAGATCATCGAACGGGGTCTGCATGGCCTTCCGGCCTGACGCCGCAACACGGGTCTACCGAATCGTCCATAGTCGGTTTCCCCCATTCGACGGAAGCGGAACGTACCGGTGGGGCAGCCGGTGGGTCAGTCCCGGTCGCCAGGTCGTCCACGCGGCTGAGACGTATGCGCTCGCGGTGTTGGAGAACCTCGTTCATTGGCAGACGAACGTGCTGCCCTCGGCGTTGGTCTGCGTCGAAGCCACTATCCCCGCGGGCATGCAGCAGGAGCAGGTCAACGACGTCGACCCGAGGGCGCTTGGATCGTTTGACCACGAGGCCACGCGAGCACACGGTGACGATTGGTACGACCGCCGCCGGACCGCCGTGCTATGGGTCCCTTCCGCTGTCTCCCCCTACGAGCGCAACATCTTGTCCAACCAGACGCACGTGGACTTCAACAAGGTCGAAGTCGCCGCGCCGGTGCGAGCAGTTCTGGACCGTCGACTCTTGCAGGAGTCCAGCAGTGGTGGGGGTTGATTCGTAGGCGCATTGGCTTGATGCCATGTGACAGACTCAAAGTTCAAATTTGAATCTGTCAATCGAGCCTGTTCGACGGCGCAAGACGCGTTCGCAGTCACCTCGACGACGTGGGGACCCCTTCGGAAATGGTCGTGATCTACGGCGGTGACGAATACCGGCGCCATTCGGATGGCAGTCGCCTGGTCCCTTGGCGTGAGATTCACACTCGGCTGGCCGACGGCGGATGAAGCCGTGAGCACGTCAGGTGACGTTGTCGCCAACGCCTCGAACGACGAGGAGGCGGAAGTCTCCTAGCCCTTCGCCTCGACGGTCACCGATACGGGCAGCGACCGGTCCGAATATGCTCTTCGAAGTCGTCCCGGAAGTACCTGAGCGCGCTGGCCAATGGTTCCATGGCGCCCGGTGCATGCAAACAGAACGTGTTGGTCGTCCCGCCGATGAACATGGCGTTCCGGTCCAGGAGTTCGAGATCGCCTTCCTTGCCGCGGCCTTCCTCGATGTCGGTCAGGAGTTCCTCCACCCAGGGCAGGCCCTCCCGGCACGGCGTGCAGAAACCGCAGGACTCCTGGGCGAAGAAATGCTCGAGGTTGCGGCACATGTCCACCGGGCAGATCGAATCGTCCATCAGGATCATGGTGCCGGTACCCATGCGGCTGCCGGCGGCCTGGATGGTGCCGTAGTCCATGGCGAGGTCGAGGTGTTCCTCGACGAGGAAATCCGTGGAAGCGCCCCCCGGCAGCAAGCCGCGTAGCTTGTAGCCATCCCGCATGCCGCCCGCATGCTCTTCGATGATCTCGCGGATGGTGGTGCCGATCGGCAGTTCCCAGAGTCCCGGGTTGTTCACGCGGCCCGAGACGCCGTAGATCTTCGTCCCGGAGTCGTCGCCGATGCCGAGATCCTGGTACCACTGGGCGCCGTTGCGGACGATGGCCGGCACGTTGCACAGGGTTTCGACGTTGTTGACGATGGTCGGCCGGCCCCAGGCGCCGCTTGCGGGCGGGAACGGCGGCTTTTGCCGGGGCTGGGCGCGCTTGCCTTCGAGCGCATTCAGGAGCGCCGTTTCCTCGCCGCAGATGTAGCGTCCGGCGGAGCGGTGGATACGCAGTTCCAGGTTGATGTCGGTGCCGAATATGCGCTTGCCGAGGTAGCCCTTGGCGTAGGCATCGTCGATGGCACGTTGCAGTTCCCGGTAGGGATCGTGGTATTCGCCGCGCAGGAAAACGTATGCCGTCTCGGCGTGGATCGCGTGCGCGGCGATGATGATGCCTTCGATGAGGAGATGCGGGTTGTACTCCATCAAGTACCGGTCCTTGAACGTGCCGGGTTCCATCTCGTCGGCGTTGCAGACCAGGTACTTGCCACCGGGCGTCTTCGCGGGGCCGCGGGTGAACCCCCATTTCATGCCCGTGCCGAAGCCAGCCCCGCCCCGGCCCCGCAAGTTGGCCTCCGAGACGAGGTCGATGATGTCGTTGGGATCCGTCGCCAGCGCCAGACGGGCAGCGGCGTAGCCGTCGTGGGACTGGTAGGTCTCGAGATCTACGAGACCGCCAACAGTCTCTACGATGCCCGTCAGAGGCCTTTCGCGAGTCATCGCCTTTTCTCAGTTGGCGGAGTTTCGCGGAGTGCCGTGTCCAACTTGCGCGTCAATCTTTTTGCCAAAGCAACTAAGGGCGATGAATCGAGATACAGCGTATCCGGACAGACGTCCTGCTCGTGGGGCCACACGACCGTCCCGTCGAGCACTGTTGCTCGTTTAAAGTACCGGACATCGCGCAGCTCCTGGAAGACGCCGAAGTCGAGAAGGTGGGAGCAGTCATAGACGCGGCGGTCCCCGTCGTCGAACACGAGCTCCAGCTTGTAATCGGCCGTAGGTGTGACTGTCGACACTCGAGGATTCATCTGTTACCTCAGGGGCTCGATCTTGAAGGGGCTCTCGCCCGCCACCGCCAGTTCCCAATCGGCCTGGAGTTCGTCCTTGTGAAGTTCTATCCAGGCCAGTAGCAGCCTCATCTTTGATCGCGGCAGGCCACCGTCGAGCACATCGCCCTCGGGTATCGACACTATAGCTTCGTGATCCTGATACTTTGCGTGCAAATGCGGCAACCGATGTTGCTTGTCGTCCATGAAGTAGATGTAGACGATGATCCCGTAGAACATCGATATAGCTGGCATTCCTGTGCCTCACTCGAACCGTTCGAGGATCTCGGGCAGACGATCCGCCGACACGTCGCCGATCAACTCCTCGTCGACCATCATCGTCGGCGCCCGATCGCATGCCCCCAGGCAGACGATCGGCAACAGCGTGAACCGCCCGTCCTCGGTCGTCTCGCCCAGCCCGACACCTAGGTGTTCCTCCACGGCTTTCCTCAAGGCGTCGGCCCCCATCACGTAACAGGACACGCTGTCGCAGACCATCACTACATGACGGCCGACCGGCTGCCGGTAGATGAGGTTGTAGAACGTGCCGATGCTGTCGAGGTTCTCGACCGACATGCCGAGCAGCCGTGCGATGGCGTGGAGGCTCTCGTCGGAGACCCAACCACGATGGCGCTGCACGATCATCATGGCGTCGATGGCGGCGGATTTGCGGTCCGGCAGGTGCGCGCATTCCTCCTCGATCTCGCGGATTTCGTCATCGGAAAGGACTTGGATCAAGGCTGGCTCAGCCACGTGGTGCTCCCCCCGTTGGGCGTACAAGACAGCCCGAGCCGTAGGGGCGGGGCTTGTCCCCGCCCGCGTCAGTGGCACTCGCGGCGACTCGTCCAGTTTGTGGGCGGGCGACCGCACTCCATTCGGCTTCCGAAAACGGGCGACCGCGCGCCCTGGCGGGCGCGATAGGGTCGCCCCTACGGGGATCCACCACTCGTCGTTCCTTCATCGGTCCACGTCCGCCATCACGAAATCGATGCTGGCGATGATGGCGATCAGGTCGGCGATCATGAAACCCCGGCTGATCAGCGGGATCTGCTGCAACGCGGGGAACGACGGCGTGCGAACCCGGGTGCGGTACGCCATGGTGCCGCCGTCGGAGATCGAGTAGTACGAGTTCCAGCCTTTGGTCGCCTCCACCGTCGTGCACGACTCCGACGGCCGGATCACGGGTCCCCAGCTGACGTTAAGGAAGTGGTGGATGAGCGTCTCGATGTCCTGCATCGTGCGCTCCTTGCGGGGCGGCGTCGTCAGGCGGTGATCCGACTTGATGGGCCCGGACGGCATGTTCTCCGCGCATTGGCGGATGATGCGCAGGCTCTGGCGGATTTCCTCGACGCGCACCGCGGCGCGGGCGTAGCAGTCGCCGGCTTCGGCGGTCGGAATGTCGAACTCGAACTGATCGTACATGCTGTACGGACGGTTCTTGCGCAGGTCCCAGTCGTGGCCGGTGGCGCGCAGCGACGGACCGGTGATGCCCCAGTCGAGACCTTCCTCCGTGGTGTAGGCACCGATGCCTTTGGTGCGCCGCTGCAGGATCTTGTTCTGCATCGACATCTTCTGGTAGTGGTCGAGGCGCGCCGGCATGTAGTCGCAGAAATCGAGCACCATCTTGTCCCAGCCGTCCGGCAGGTCCTGGGTAACGCCGCCGATGCGGAACCAGCTCGGGTGCATGCGCCCGCCGGTGATGGCCTCGATGATGGAGAACAGCCGCTCGCGGTCGGCGAACATGTACAGCACCGGCGACATCTGGCCGACGTCCTGGGCGAAGGTGCCGTAGAAGACCAGGTGGCTTGAGATGCGGAACAACTCGGCGAGCATGACGCGGATCACCTGCGCCCGTTCCGGCACCTCGATCCCCGCCATATTCTCGACGTTCATGACGTAGGGCAGGTTGTTCATCACCCCGCCGAGGTAGTCGACGCGGTCGGTGTAGGGGATGTAGGTGTGCCAGGACTGGCGCTCGGCCATCTTCTCCTGGGCGCGGTGGTGGTAGCCGATGTCGGGCACCGCCTGGACGATCACCTCGCCGTCGAGCTGCAGGGCGATGCGGAACACGCCGTGCACGCTCGGGTGGTTGGGTCCTAAGTTCAGGAACATGAAGTCCGTGTGCTTGGCTGACAGGCTCATGCCCCAGTCCTCGGGCACGAAGCGGAGCGCGTCCTGCTGGGCCTTCTGGAACTCCGGCGTCATCTTGAACGGGTCCATCTCCGTGGCCCGGGCCGGATGCTCCTTGCGCAGCGGATGTCCCTCCCACAAGGCCGGCGTCAGGATGCGGCGCAGATTGGGATGGCCGTCGAACTCGATGCCGAACATGTCGAAGGCTTCGCGTTCGTACCAGTTGGCGACCGGATAGACGGACTCGATGGAATCGACGCTCTCGCCGTCGGCCAGCGCCACCTTGACGCGAACGTCGTCGTCCGACGACAGCGACATCAGGTGGTAGAAGACCGTGAAGTCGGACGCGGGCTGGCCGTTGCGGTTCCGACGGGCCCGTTCGTCGATGGCGGAAAGGTCGAACATCAGCTCGAAGCGGGCGGGCGCGTCGTTCTTGAGATAGCGCATGACTTGGCGGACGTGCTTCTTCGGCACCCAGACGGTGCGGATGCCGTCGACGCATTCCTGGGTGACGCAGTCCGGCCCGAAATGAGTCGCGAGATCCTCCGCGATGTGCGTGTCGTTGCCCCCGCCTGCCTGGCGGTTGTCCTGGACGACTGCGGCCATCGGGTTTCTTAGGAGCGCTTCTTGCCCAGCAGGGAGTCGGAGAGCGGCGCGTCGCCGACCGTGGTTGGCTCAGCGAGGCCGGTAGCGCGCATCCGGTCGGCGGTCCTAAGGTCGCGCTGGCTGACGCTGTACTTGGACACGGCCCCATCGTCGCCGATCACCCAGGACAACGGGCGCGGCGTGTTCTTGACCGCTTCCTGGAGCAGCGTCAGGCCTTGCATGAACGCTTCCGGCCGGGGCGGACAGCCGGGTACGTAGACGTCCACCGGCAGGAACTTGTCGGCGCCCTGGACCACGCTGTAGACATCGAACATGCCGCCGGAGTTGGCGCAGGCGCCCATCGAGATGACCCAACGGGGTTCGAGGAGTTGCTCGTACAGGTGCTGCAATACGGGCGCCATCTTGCGGAATACCGTCCCGGAAACCACGATCAGGTCCGCTTGGCGGGGGGTGGCCCGAATCACCTCCGCGCCGAACCGCGAGAGGTCGTGCCGGGAGGTGAGCGACGTCGCCATCTCCACGTAGCAGCAGGACAGTCCGAAGTTGAACGGCCAGATCGAGTTGGCGCGGCCCCAGGCGACCAGGTCCTCAAGTTTCGCGGTGAGGAAGCTCTTGCCGGCTTCCTCGTTGTAGGCGTCGTCCACCGCCGCCATCGGCGCACCGGGTTCGGTCTTGATGAGCCGCCACTCCACGGTCAGGCGCCCTCCGCCGCCGTCTCTGCCTGGGCATAGCGCCCAGGTCCGCGAAGGCGCCGTTTCAGACCCCAATCCAACGCGCCCGTGCGCCATTCGTAGAAGAGCGCCGCCAACAGGAGAACGATGAAGATGCTGGCGCCGATGTAGCCGCGCCAGCCGAGGTCGTGGAACGCCACCGCCCAGGCGATCACGAAGATCGTCTCCAAGTCGAAGATCACGAAGAACACCGCGATCAGGTAGAACTCGATGGACAGCCGCATGTCCTCGGCATCGCCCACCGGCACGATGCCGGATTCGAAGGGCAGGGTGCGCGCACCGCCATGGCGGGCTTTGGAACCGACGTACCAGGCGAACACCAGCACGAGGCCAAGCACGGCCGTGACGGCCAGGACGAACAGGAAGAGCGGTAGGATGTTTCTCCCTCCTCGAGGCCCCGGCTAGAGGTGGTGGTCCTTGGATGCGATCCCGCCGGCCCGACCGTTGCGGTCCGATTTCGGCGGGAGACGCGAAACGGCGACACCATACAGATCACCGGGGCGACGGGCAAGAAACGCGCCGTAGCCTGCGAGCCAGGTCATCGCCTCATCCCCTGCCTCACTTCACTCGCGCATCCGAGCGGGAATGTCCCGTGCTGAATGGAGGACCCGCCACACATCGACTTCCTCTTCGTGATCGACGTAGAAGATCAGGTACGGGAATCTGCCCACGGGCCGAGACCGCAGGCCGGGGACACCAAGCTCGTGGGCATAGCGTGGCGATCCGACCCCGGGCTGATCCGCGATAGTTCGCAGGGCATTCTCGACCGCGTCGATGAGGGTGAGTGCCACCTCCGAGCCCGCTTCGCCCAGGTAGTATTCGACGGCGTCCTCGATGTCCTCGCGGGCCCGGTCGCGTAACACGACCGGTTTGGCGTTCATTGGGGACCGGCGTGGACCCTACGCCGGAGAGTATCGAAGTAGCCCGCGTCGGCCTTGGCCGCTTGCGGTGATGCCGCACCTTCGAGAAGCAGCCTGCGCAAGCGCTGGCGGTCACGATCGTTGCGGATGAGGTCGCGGACGTACTCGCTTGAGGTGCTGTAGCCGCGAGTGTTGACCTGATCGTTCACGAATGACCGGAGGGCGTCGGGAAGCGATATGTTCATCGTTGTCATGGAGTGCCACGCTAGCGCGATTGGCAAAATTTGGCAAGATTCGGGTTGGGTAAGGTCGCGCTAGGAGCCCGTTGGTGGCGTGACACATTCCACCGGGCGACGCGGATCAGTCCCGTTCGTTAACAACGTCCCACTATGGGTCCCGCCAGCGTCGA
>VXYL01000060.1 GCA_009846005.1 Gammaproteobacteria bacterium
CCTCGCTTGGCGATCCCGACAAGTGGCTCGACCTGGTGACGTCCTGTCGCCAGCGTACCCCCGCCGCCACCCTGCCCCGCTGGGTCCGCGCGGCCGCCTGAGTTCCCGCTCGACCGCGCCGAGCGTACGGCGCGCTGCCCACGGCGGCGCTTCGGCGCCGCGTACGGCACCCACCATCGGCCCGGCGCGCCCTAGGCTCGGCCGCGCCTACACCTGGTCAGATCCGGCCTAGTCCGCGCCCCTACTCGAGGTTCACCACGGGCCTCCTTGGTCGGGGTGTGTGCCCCAATCCAAGCTCTCGGTGCTCGAGCTTGAGCTTTCGAAGGTGGGTGTCCTTCATTGATGTCCTGCCACCGCACGCCGCCCACCGTGGCGTGCCCAACCGCGTTCAGCGCCCCCGCGTAGTCGTAGCCCGTCGCTAGAGCCGTTCGACAATGCCGTACGCAATCAAGCCGCCGCTTCCTGCGATCGTCACCACGATACACGCTCCGACTAACTCGCCTCGGGAAAGACAGATCAAAACCATGGGCAACGAGGCCGCCAACGCAGCACCGACGTATGCGATTACCGTTCGCTTCTCCATGTTGTAGATGGCGGCTGCTGCCGGAATCCCAAAGGCCGCGAGGTACAACAATACCTTCACCGCAAACCTTGCAACGGGGGCTCCCGAGGCGATCGTCGCACCGACCAAAGACACTCCTGTGGTCCACGCCCATACGACCAGGAACGCGACCACGACCCTGAGCAGCGGCACGTCTCGCAACACTCGATTTACGGAGTCCCGCTGCCAAGTATCTCTTACCAAATCATGCATTTTCCGTGCTGTCTGTTTTCGTCTGTGCATCATTGTCTTGAACCGGTTCATGGCCCGAACGTCCGCGTGTGCAGGTAGTCCATCACGCGCTGATCGACATCGCTCCATTCGCCGTCCGCGCCCAGCAGATTGGCCAATCCCCACCAACCATGTCCGATACCCTGAGTTCGAATCCGGTATCCCCCGTCAACGACTACGGTGTCTCTCACGACCGTACCGGGATGGAGTTCGTGGTTCGAGCGGGTGGTGTTTAGAATGCCAATCTGAATCCCTCGCCGGTCGTAAACCGCCTGCGTGGACACATCGTCGCCACCCCAGAAAACAGGCAAGTCGACATTGCCGACGTACGGTTCGCCCGGGACGAAGCGCCGGAGCTGGTTGGGATGCACGCCGATGGCGTTGATGGCATCAATGACGTTTTCGTGTGTACATCCCGGCTCCCCGATACGGCAGATCTCGGAGGACATTCGTTGGTACCGGTGGAATCCCGGAGCCACCATGTTCTCTGTATACCCGCCCGGAACCATCACGGGGACGAACGGGCGCCTGGCCATTTGCTCGAGCCGCCTCGCGGCGGCGCCCAACAGGTCCGACACCCCTACAATTCCCGGGAGCATCGGCTCGTACGCCGGGCTCTCCCCCTCGACCCGCACGATGCCGGTCGCCACGTACGGAACCACGAGGTGCCGCCAGCCCCGGACGAACCGCGGGACGAACCGCAGCCAGCCGCACGTCCTGCCGCGTCGGCCGCCCGCTCGCCGCGTCGAACGTCCGCGTCACGAGCGCGCCGTTGCCGAGCCGCTCCCGCACCGGGTTGCCGCGCGCGTCCCGGTCCAGCCACGCGAGGAGCTCCGAGGAGCCGGCGTCGTCGAGCAGCCGCGACAGGTGGCCCCGGGCGTTGTACTCGTAGCGCACCGTCAGCCCGGACGGGTAGCGGGTCGTCGACGGCCGCCCGCTCGCGTCGTAGCCGTACCGGTGGACGTAGGTTCGGGTCGCCGTGCCGTGCGCGATCGCCGTGGTCGTCGAGGACGGCCGCGAGTCCGCGCCGTAGGCGTAGGTCTCGTCGAACGCCGCGCCGGCGCCGCATCCCGCCGCCGCCGCGTCCGCCATGCGGCAGCGCCGGCTCGGCAGGCCCTTGCCGTTGGCCGCGCCGTCGTGCTCCCAGTGCGACGAGCCGTCGCCGTCCACCGCCTTCGTCAAACGCCCCAGGACGTCGTACGTGTACGAGACCGACCGGCCCGTCTCCCCGGCGGGGGTGCGCGTGCGCAGCTCGCCCAGCGCCGTGCGCGCGAAGGCGACCGCGCCGGCGTCGGCGTTGGCCGAGCGCGTCAGGCGGCCCGCCGCGTCGTACGCGAACGACGCCACCTGCCGCGCCGCCGGCGTGCCCGACGCGCCGCCCACGCTCACCGTCCGCAGCAGCCCCGAGCTGTCGTAGGCGTAGGCCGTCGTCGTGCCGTCGTCGAGGGCCGGCGTCGTGCAGGAGTCCGCCGCCGTGCCGCCGCCCTCGGTGGTCTTCGCCAGCTCGCCCGCCAGGTTGTAGCGGTCGACCCGCGTGCGCGTCGCGGCGAGCACGCCCCGTTCGTCGTACACCGTCTCCTTCGCCGTCTCCCGCGTCTCCGCGCCGCAGGCGCGGCGATCGATCTCGACCCGGCCGCCGTCGGCGCGGTCGACCCGCACGACCCGGTCGCGGACGTCGTAGCGGTAGACGTGCTCGCCGACCCCCGCCGGGCGCGCGGTGCCCGGGGTCCGGTACGGCACCGTGGCGCGCGACACCCGGCCCCGGGCGTCGTAGGCGACGTCCTCGCGGTCGGTCTGCAGGCCGTCGAAGGACTCCCGCTCGGTGCGCAGCGGCCGGCCCAGCCGGTCCAGGTAGACCACCGTGCGCGGGCCGACGGTCGAGTCGGTCTCCACCGCCATGACGGGGTCCACGCCGCCGACGCGCCCGCACGCCGTCGCGCCGTTCCCGCACCACAGGTGGCGGGTGCGCACGGCGACGCCGTCGCGGGTCGTGTAGCGGACCTCGCGGCCGAACGGGTCGTACTCCCGGGTGACGGTCTGGCCGTTGGCGTCGGTGGACGACTTCGCCACGCCGAAGCGCAGGTCGTAGATGTGCGTCCGGGCATGCCCCGCCGCGTTCGCGGTGCGCTGCGGATGGCGGCCGGCGGCGAACGACGAGGCCGTCGCGGTGCGCCGGGGCACGTGCCCGGTGGTGCTCTCGACGGCCGTCGAGACCACGTTGCCCCGCGCGTCGTAGCCGTAGCTGCGGGTCAGCGCCAGGTTCGCGTCCGCCGAATAGCCCGGGTCCATCGGGCAGCGGGCGTCCGCGGTGGCGCCGAACCGGACGGCGGTGGCGATGTCCGTCGTCGCGCCGTGCGGGGCGAACGTGGTCCATTGCCGGCGCAGCGGGGTGCCCGGGCGCTTCTCCTCCAGCACGGCGCGGCACGCGAATCCCAGCAGCCACTGCGCGTTGCCGCCGACCGTGCCGGTGCGGTTGCGGAGATCGACGGTGGACGTCGCCGTGCTCTTCTTCGTCGAAGTGAACGTGTACGCCGGCACCCCGCCCCAGAGCCCGGCGGGGGTGCTTCCCAGGGAACCCGGCCCGTAGCTCGTCGCGCCGACGGTCCGGGTGGGCAGTCCGTCGTCGTCCAGCGTCAGCGTGTTGACGGTCTGGCTCGCGCCCAGTTCGGTGCCGCCCTCGTAGAACAGATCCGTCTGCCGCTCGGCGTAGGTCAGGAAGCGCGCACTCTCGTCGCTCCCCACCTGCTTGGTGCTGTGCAGCGTGAACTGCTTCGAGAGCGTCTGCAGGTCGGCGTCGTTCGGATCGTACGTCCCGTCGTAGGTGTGCACTGCGCTTACGCGGGCGTAGTGCGGTCGGTCGAGGCGGTACTGGAAATAGGTGACGACACCCGACGACTTGTCCGTGACGCGGGTCGAGGGGAACCCGAGGAACCCCCAGCCGAGATTGCTGAGGTAGCCCTTGCCGTGGTACGCGTACTCGGTCCGCCGCATGCCGCCGATGCCGTCGTCCCGCTTCACGGCCGTCACGACGGGCTTGGCGAGCGCGTCCTCGGCCGCGTCGGCGGGTGCCGCCGGAGTCCCGAACGGTCGTTCGGCGAACTGCACGCCGGCGTCGGTGATGGTCTTCTGTTCGAACACGGTGACGCGGCCGAGCGGATCGGAGAAGCGCTCGACGCAGGTCTTGAAGCCCGTTACCGGCGCGGTTGGCGCCATCCAGTCGAAGTCCATCGGTGCGAGGCAATCCGCCGTGGATCCGCGCTCGTCGTAGCCGCAAAGCTGGACGCGGTCCAGGCGGCGCCACGCTTCGGCGGTGGTCTCGCTCACCAGCCGGTACTCCCGCACGGGGTTTCCTCCGCGCCGAACCTCGATCGTGTGCAGCAGCAGTTTTTCGGTCAGCGTGTGCGTGCCGATGGTCGCCGAGCCGCCGTCCGTACGGGCGGCGTATCGGAAACGAATCTCCGCATCCCCGTCGGAACCGTATTCGATCCGTAGCGCGTGGCGGACGCCGGACGCCTCGTCCTCGTGGTAGCGGTAGGTCATCTCGTTGCCGTAGGCGTCGCGCTCGCGGTTGACGGACCACAGGAACGGCGCGGTGCGGATCACGCCCGCGCTGGCGAGCCGCAACCGGCTATCCAGCGTATTACCATATTCGCTGACGCCGCCGTCGGGATGGGAAACCTCGAACCAGGGTTCGCTGGTCGCCGCGTCCCGGCGGACGATGATCCGGGCGTAGCTCTCGCGGTAGGTCCGGTACTCGGTCCCCGCCGCGAACGGGTCGACTTCCGAGTCGTCGTCGGAGTCGTCGCTCGTGTCGTCATCCTCCACTACGCGCACCAGGGGCTCGCCGTCCAGACACAGGCCGTCGCTATTGCCGAAGGTGATCGCCTGGTTGCCGCTGCGGTTCTTTGTGCAGCGCCGGATCGTCGACAGGCCGCTCACGCGCCAGCCGTAGCCGAGAACGTCGCCGGGCAGCCGCTCCGACAGCCGCTGCCGTTCCCGGCCGCCGCTGTAGTCGATGGACAGGCGCGGTTCCAGCCCGTTTACGCCGGGCACCGCTTGCACGGGGATGTTGACGTATGCCTGGCCGCCCTTGGTCACGCCGACATCGTAGACCAGGCTGCCGGGCACCGTGTCGGTCTCGATCGGGGGCGGGTCGGTGTACATCGGCGGGATCACAACGGTGAGGGTTTGCGAACGCGACCACTCCCCGCAGCCCTGCTGTCGGCGGCAGGACCGGATGCGGTAGACGTAGGTGCCGGCGGCGGGGTTCATGTTCGTGAATGTGAGGCCCGTCACGGAGTGAGTCACCGGCGTGCCGCCGTTGATCGTCTCCTCGACCTCGTACCGGTCGCCCTGGAGGCCGGAGATGGTGACGGTGATGGTATGGGTATCCGGGTCGTAGACCGCGAACGGCGTTTTGTCGACGGTGACGGTGACCGTTGCCGTCGATTGGGCGACGCCGTCGGTTACTGCGTAGCTGAACGAGTCTTGGCCCGTGAACCCGGCGTTCGGTGTGTAGGCGACGCTGCCGTCGGATTGAATCGCCGCGGTTCCGTTGGCGGGCTGGACGACGGACGCCACGGTCAGGGCATCGCCGTCGGCGTCGGTGTCGTTTGCCAGGACGTCGATGGCGACGGCGGCGGCCTCCGTCGTCGTCGCCGTGTCGTTGCTGGCGGAAGGTGCACGGTTGGTCGTAGGCGCGGGCAGGGCGGTCAACCCGTTGAGGCCGGTGAGCCCGAGCATCCCGCCTAGGCTGGTGATCTTGGTGATGCCGGAATCGCCGTACTCGACCCGGTACAGGAGGTCGGGACTGCTGTTTTCCGAGACCAGCGCAACGCCGTCCGAGACATGCGCCAGGCCCGAGGTGTATTCCAAGCCGGTCAGATAGCCGAGCCAGGTCGACGTCGACGAGTTCGCGTCGTACGTCATTCGGTGAAGCCCGTTCAAATAGGCGTCCGCCACCAGCAGGGTTCGCTCGTCGATGTGCGCCATGCCCCATGGCTGCAGGGGAACCCGGCCCAACGCGGAGACCGACGTCACCGCCGTGGTGCTGTAGTTGATCCGCAGCAGCCGGCGGCGCCGCTGATCCGCCGCAAGGGCCACACCCGGCGCTTCGTGCGCCAGGCTTTCCGCCGCGGTCTCGTACCGGTAGACCTGACTGATGTCGCCGAGGTCGGTTACCGACGTCAGCGCTTCGTCGGTGTACTCGAGCCGGTACAGATGGTCGGTGTCCCAGTCCAGGATAAGCGCGACGCCCGGCGATACCCGCGCGATGCCGCTGGGACGGGTCACCGGCGCGTAACTGCCGAGGTCCACCACCTTGGTCACGAGGTTGCGGCCGAACTCCACCCGGTAGACCCGGTCGACCCAGATGTCGAACGCCAACGCCTGCCGCCGCTTCGACAGCACGGCCAGCGGAACCAGGGGTTTCAATCCGTCGAGGCCAGGGGACGCCGTCGAGGTCCGGTGCCCCATCGCGACGACCACATCCGATGCCCGCGGCACGAACGCTTCCCTGCTGCCCGTGTTGTTGACCGCCCGCCAACCCCCGGCCTTGGT
>VXYL01000015.1 GCA_009846005.1 Gammaproteobacteria bacterium
ATCCGCAGTTCGCCACGCACAACGCACACACCCTGGCGGCGGTGCTGGAACTCGCCGGAAGCGCTCCCGGGCCCTACGAGTTCCAGCGCCTGCACGGTATGGGTGAACTCCTCTACGACGAGGCGCGGCGGTGTTTCGACGAGATGCCGCCAGTACGCGTGTACGCACCGGTCGGTGCGCACAAGGATCTGCTCGCCTATCTGGTGCGGCGGCTTCTCGAGAACGGCGCGAATTCGTCGTTCGTCAATCGGTTTCTGGACGACGACATCGACGTGGACGAACTGGTCCGCGACCCCCTTGGCGTCGTTGCGGATTGCGGCGGTTCTCCACATCCCCAGATCGCGTTGCCCGTGGATCTCTATGGCGATCGTCGGAACTCATGCGGATTGGACCTCGGACAGCGTAACCGCGTGGACGAACTCGTCGTATCGGCAGCGTCCTGCGACGTACAGGACGACCTGCCGAAAGCCGACCTCGAAGTGGAATTTCGACGTGCCGCCGCGGCGTTTCCGGCCTGGGAAACAACGCCGGCCGGCTCGCGGCGCGAATGTCTTGCCCGACTCGCGGACCTTATCGAAGCGAACCGGCCGCGCTTCGTTGCGCTGATGGCCGTGGAGGCTGGCAAAACTATGGTCGACGCCGTGGCGGAGGTGCGCGAAGCCGCCGACTTCTGCCGCTACTACGGCGTCGAATGCGAGCGCCTGTTCGCGGATCGGAAGGTGCTGCAGGGGCCGACCGGTGAGTCGAACACCCTGGAATTGCACGGACGCGGCGTATTCGCCTGCATCTCCCCTTGGAACTTTCCATTGGCGATCTTCACAGGCCAGGTCGTCGCGGCCCTCGCGGCCGGCAATACGGTCGTCGCCAAGCCCGCGGCCCAAACGCCGCGCATCGCCGCCGCCGCTGTGGAATTGATGCACGAGGCCGGGGTCCCGGAAAACGCCGTGCGATTGGTTTGCGGAGGCGTGGACGCCGGCGCGGCCGTCGTCGCCCACGACTCGGTCGCCGGTGTCGCCTTCACGGGTTCGACCGCGACCGCCAAGGCAATCCAGCGCTCGCTGGCCGACAAGGACGGGCCCGTCGTTCCGCTCATCGCCGAGACCGGGGGGCAGAACGCGATGATCGTGGACTCGACGGCATTGCCGGAACAGGTGGTCGACGATGTCGTCGCATCGGCATTCCGGTCGGCCGGACAGCGCTGCTCGTCGCTCCGCGTGCTCTACGTCCAGCAGGACATTGCCGAACAGTTGATCGCCATGATCGTCGGTGCGATGCGCGCGCTCGTGATCGGCGACCCGGCGGATCCCGCGACGGATGTCGGCCCCGTGATTGACGGCGGCGCGTTGGACAGGCTCGAGGCTCACGTCGATGCGATGCGGGACAAGATCGTCTACCAGTGCGAAGTCCCTCCGGGACTCGACGGATGCTATATCGGTCCCACGCTGATCGAGGTCGGCTCCATCGCGGAGCTTGACGCCGAGCGATTCGGTCCGATCCTGCACGTCGCGCGCTTCGAGAGCCCTCGGCTCGATCGCGCGCTCGCCGACATCCAGAACGCTGGCTACGGTCTGACCCTTGGCATCCATTCGCGCATCCATGGGTGCGCGGAGAATGTGATGGCCACGGTCAAGGTCGGCAATACCTACGTCAATCGCGACATGATCGGGGCGACGGTCGGGGTACAGCCGTTCGGCGGCGAAGGACTGTCCGGGACTGGACCCAAGGCTGGCGGCCCGAACTACCTGGCCCGGTTTGCCGTCGAGCGGACCGTGACCTGGAATACGACCGCCACCGGCGGCAACGCGGAATTGCTCAGTCTGCCGGACTGACCGCAGAACGGCGGGACGCAGCCCGACCGTTGGTGTCCCCTAGGTCGGGGCGGGTGCCTGCGGTCCGGGCAACGACAGTTCGGCGAAGCGCCCCCGCACTTCGCCCCTGAACTCCGCCAGTTCCCGCGCCAACGTTTGGTGGTCTTTGGCCAGACCATCCACCTTGGCATCGAGCTTGTCGACCTTCGCTTCGATCGGTTGGATCTTCTCGTCGATCCTGCGGTCGAGGATCTCGAAACGGTCGTCGATCTTGCGGTCGAGGGTCTCGAAACGGTCGTCGATCTTGCGGTCGAGGGTCTCGAAACGGTCGTCGATCTTGCGGTCGAGGGTCTCGAAACGGTTGCTGAACCTATCGTCGAGGTTGACGAATTGCTGATCGATCTTGGCGCCGAACTGCTCGAACACCTTCACAAACACGCGCCACATGAACACGCCGAATGCGAAGACGGAAGCAAGAAAGGAAGCGCCCAAGGCGATGACTTCGGTACCCATCTAACTTCTCCTTGTTGGGTAGCTTGTCCTTGGAATAATCGAATCCTACACCAATCCCCGGCGGGTTTACTCGTCGGCTTGCGCGAAGCCGTAGAGCCTTGCCGCGTTGTCGCAGACGATCTTCCTTCGGGTCTCGCTCGACACGGCGCCGAGTTCTCGGGCGATGAACGCCTGCGAATCCGGCCAGACGCCGTCGGGGTGCGGGAAGTCGCTACCCCACATGACGTTGTCCTCGCCGAGAACATCGAGTAGACGAATGCCGATCGGATCGCTCTGGTAGGTGGCGTAGCATTGCCGTCGCCAGTACTCGGACGGCTTCATGGCGAGCGTCAGATCCTTGAACTGGTCCTCCCACTCGAGATCCATGTGTTCGAGGATGTAGGGGATCCAGCCGATCCCGCTCTCGCCGATGACGATCTTCAAGTTCGGGTGGGCTTCGAGCACGCCGCCGTAGATGATCTCCATGATGATCTTCGCCATGGCGAGCTGGAAGCTGGTGATGTGCACGGCGAACGCCTGGCGCCTGCCCAGCGCGGACATCGACTCGAAGTCGTAGTCCATGCGCGGGCCGATGGTGTGGTAGTGGACCGGCAGCCCCGCATCCTCGGCCGCGGCCCAGAGCGGTTCCCAGCAGGCGTCGAACAGTGGTGCCATGTCGTGGGTATTGGCCACTTCAATGCCGCGCAGCACGCCGCGTCGGGCGACGCGGTCGACCTCCCGCAGGGCCGCATCGACGTCGTGGCTCGGAATGTTGGCGAGGCCGGCGAACCGGTCCGGGTGGGTCGCGCAGAAGTCGGCGAGCCAGGCATTGTAGATGCGCATCATCTCGTCGGCGGCATCGTTGTCGTCCAGACGCATCGCCGCACCGAGAATGCCGTACAGCACCTCGGCCTGGACGCCGTCCAGATCCTGGTCGCGGATGCGCAGGTCCGGCTCGGTCAGGCGCCGGATTCCCGCCTCGCCGTCGCGGTATAGACCCTGTTCGGCCATCCGGTCGGAGCGGTGGATCTGGCCGGGAACGTAGGGTCGTCCGGCTGAACCCATGCCGTTTTGCAGGCCGAACCGGGCGCCGCTCCGGCTTACCCAGAAACGCCCGCCCTCGGTTTCGGTGACATAGGGCATCCGGTCCTTGAGTTCAGCGCGCGCCTCGGCGGTGAACAGATCCTCGGGTAGCCATGGCAGGTCCACATGGCAGTCGGCGGAAATAACCTCGTATCGCATTGGGTTCCCTTGCGGCCTTTCTGTCGAAGCGCGTGCGGGTTACGATTTTGCTTCAATTCCATCAAGGGGTCACCGATGCCGTATCGCTGGTCGCTCGTATTCGGCATCGCGTTTCTCCTGCCGGCCTGCACGTCGCTGGATCCCGATGTTCCGCGCGGGTTCGATCTGAGCGGCGACTGGATGCTCGACCGCGACGCGAGCGATGCACCGCCCGACGTCGATGCCATTCGACGACGCGAGGACCGCGACGTGATCCGGGGACGGCAGTCGGACGCGGCGGCATCGGCCGCCTTCGCCGTGCAGGACTTTCCGGTGTTGACGGCCACGCGACTCGAAATCGAGCAGGACGACGAATCCATGGGCATCCGCTACGACGGGACCCTGTACCGAGACATCAGCTGGGGAAAACGCGAACGCGATCTTTGGAGAGTGCATGCCGGCTGGAACGAAGGCGATCTGGTCATTCGGTCGGTTCGTGGCCGTACCAAGGGTAGCGAAACGTTGGCACTTGAACGCAACGGCATGCTGCTGCGCGTGACGGTCAGTATCGAGACGGGCGGGCAGGACGTGCGTTCGGTGCGCGTGTACCGGCGGCGCTGACCCCGACAGATCCGTAGGGGCGACCCTATCGCGCCCATAGGGCGCGCCGGGACGGGACAAGCCCGTCCCCTACGGTTGGATCCGGCGACTCTCCAGGTAGAAGCGCTTCTCGTGCGCTTCGCCGAGCGAGAAGGTCTTGCGCGGCGTCGCGCCGTGTTCGACGACGCTCGCGAACAGGTCGTGCTTGTCCATGGCCGGGAGTACGAACCCGATTCGTCCTTCGGTCCGGCACAGATCGGCAAGCGCTGCTTCGCCGTGGATGTAGTCGACGCTTGCCGCGGCGTGTTCGGCGAGAAACGGGTCGAGGAAGGCATGCAGGGTGGCGGTTGCGAGCTGGAGAACTGGCGACTCGATCTCCACCACGCCGAAGGAGGTTGCCGTCCGGTAGGGGAAACGGTGGGCTCTTGACGCGGGTTCTACGGCGCGAACCAGCCGCCAGATCCCCTCGTCGGGGTAGGTCCAATGCCGGACGCCCTGATCCGCGAAGTCCTTGGTCATCGCCCGTAGCAGCGCCTGCGGGTCGACCGCGTCCAGGAGCCGGTGAATCGGCTCGAAGCACAGTGCCGGGTCGTGGATGTTGACCAGTTCGACCAACGCGAAGCGTCCCGGATGGTCTGGCGCAGCGAGTTTGCACGCCTTCGACTCCTCCCAGATGCCGCGCGCGGCGGCGAACGAATGGTTGCCGTCGCCCATGGCGTAGAGCATTGGTGGATCACCGCGAACCAACGCCGTGAGACGCGCCACGGTGTCCGCAATCAGCGTTTCCTGGCTCACCCATCGACCCTGCACGCGCCCGCCTCCCTGCATCAGCTCGAAGTCGTAGGCGTGTGGCAGGTCGAGGCGGGAGAGCGGCTCGATGACCGTCTCCTCCGGGTCGTCGATCAACACCAGGATGTGCGGGGTCTCGAGGCAGGCATGGCGTCGAACCGCCATTCGCGCCGGCAACCGCGCAGGGTCGGTGCCCTCCGTGCTGCGAATCAGTTCGCGGGCGCCGTCGCGGAAGTCGAACCGTTCGAGGTCGAGCGCGACCAGCAGGCCTCTCCTTGGCGCAGCCCGATGCAGGTGGCGCTCGACAAGCATGAGGCCCGGAGGGTGCTCGACCAGAGTGCCGTCGTCGAGGTATTGCGCCATTCGCCGGTTGATCCGCTCGATGGCCGGTTCGCGATCGCCCTTGTCAAGATGGGCCTCGGGAAGCACCAGGTCGAGCGTCGAGGGGGCATCGCCCACGAGGCGACGCGTTTCTTCCCAGTATTCGGGCTGCGAGGTGTATTGGTCGCATGCGATCACGGACCACGCGGGCAGCGAGATTCCCGGACGGGGCAGGAGCAGCGCCGGTACGTGGAGGGCGATCTCGGGATAGTGTCTTTGCACGGTCTTCGGGATGGCTCTGCGGACGGTTGGTGTATGGTATTGCGTTGGGGGGATGCACGCATGACATACGATCTCGTTATCGAAAACGGCACCGTGGTGGATGGTTCCGGGGTGCCGGGCTATCGGGCCGACATCGGGGTCGCCGACGGGCGAATCGCCTTCATCGGCAAGAACCCCGGCGGGGCCGCCAACCGGATCGACGCGGAAGGCCACGTCGTCGCGCCCGGTTTCGTCGACGGCCATACGCACATGGATGCGCAGGTGTTCTGGGATCGCCTCGGATCCTGCTCGTGCTACCACGGCGTGACGAGCGTGGTGATGGGCAACTGCGGCTTCACGCTGGCGCCGTGCCGGGAGAGCGAGGCGGATCTCGTGTTCCGCAACCTGGAACGGGCGGAGGACATTGCCCGGGAAGCCATGCTGGCCGGCATCGAATGGCGCTGGGAGACGTACCCGGAATACCTCGATGCTGTCGACGCCCTGCCGAAGGGCATCAACTACGCGGGCTACATCGGCCACTCGGCGCTGCGTACTTACGTCATGGGCCCCCGCGCCTTCGAGGAGCAAGCGACCGAGGACGACATCGAGCGCATGGCGGGCATCGTTCAGGAAGCGGTACGCGCGGGGGCGGTGGGCTTCACGACCTCCCGTTCCCCGAACCATCAGACCTCGGACCACAAGCCCGTGGCAAGCCGCCTCGCGTCCTGGGAGGAAGTCCGGGCCCTTGTCAACGCCATGGGGCGTACCGGCCTCGGGATGTTCGAAATTGCCGCGGAGGCGACCGGACGGGATCCGTTGCGGATGCATGACTACCAGCAGCGCCTCAAGGCATTGGCGATCGAGTCGGGGGTGCCGGTGACCTGGGGCATGTTCGCCAACCGCCAGGCCCCGGAGGTCTGGCGCAGCTATTTGGATCTGCTCGACGAGGTCGCCGAGGCAGGTGGCCGCATGTTCGCCCAGGTCCACTCCCGCTCGATCTGCGTCATCTATACCTTCGAATCCCACCTGCCCTTCGACTCCTGGGACGTATGGCGGGACGTTCGCCGGTTGCCCCTGGCCGAGCAGAAGGCGCAGCTCGAGGATCCGGCCTTGAAGGCGAAGCTGATCGACGTGGCGAGCCGCCCCAGCGAACGGCACAAGGTCCGTGGCATGACCGTGAATCCGCCGGACTGGGAACGGCTGTTCGTGATGCGCGGCACCGACGGCCACGACGCGAGCGTCGCCCAACTCGCCCGGAAACGGGGTGTCCGGTGCGCGGAACTGCTGATCGATCTCGCCCTCGAAGAAGACCTGAAGACGCTGTTCCGGATGCCGCTCAACAACGAAAACGACGAGGACGTGCTCGCGATGATGAAGCACCCCCACTCGGTGGTGACCTTCTCCGATTCAGGTGCACACGTTTCGCAGATCATGGACAGCTCGCTGCAGACCAACGTGTTCAGCCAATGGGTTCGCGAGCGCCAGGCGCTGACCTTGGAGGAGGCGGTGCGGCAGGTCACCGCCGAGCCGGCGCGCCGATGGGGGCTCCACGACCGCGGCATGCTGCGCCTCGGGATGGCGGCCGACGTCACGGTGTTCGATCCCGAGACGATCGCGCCGAACATGCCGGAGATCGTCCACGACCTGCCTGCTGGTGCCAAGCGCTTCAAGCAGACGGCGCAAGGCATCCTCGCCACGGTCGTGAACGGCGAAGTGCTGCTCCGGGACAACGAACCTACGGGCGCGACACCCGGTCGACTGCTGCGGGCGTCGCGTTAGCGACGCCCGACACCCTTGAAGCCACCGGCGTGAACGAAAAGATCGACGCGTTGCGACGCGAGGTCACTGCGGCCATCCAACGCGCCGAGGATCACGTGCGCGAAGATGTCGGGGCGCTTCGCGAGGACATGCGTGCGCTGCGCGGGGAGGTCGCCGACCACCGGCAGGCGATGTCCGATTTGACGGAGCGCATGCGTGTCGACAGTGCCGCCGACCGCCAGGCCATGTTCGACTTGGCCGAGGGTTTCCGCAGGGACGCCGCGAACGACCGCAGGGACGCCGCCAGTGACCGACAGGCGATGCTGGCAAGCGCGGCCGACGACCGACAGGCGATGCTGGATGTCGCGGAGCGTATCCGCCGAGAGAGCGAAACCGACCGGCAGGCTATGATGGCACTGGTCGAATCATATAGGCAGAGCGTCGGCTGAGCCGGTCTACAGTTGCCGAGGCCTGCACGGCGCGCTTGCCGTGTGCCCGCAAGCAGGTACACTACCGCGCTCCTCAAGGCGAGGGACTTGTCCGCCTTAGCTCAGTTGGTAGAGCAGCTGACTGTTAATCAGCGGGTCGCTGGTTCGAGCCCAGCAGGCGGAGCCAAACCCTGTTTGTCGACGCGTTCCGGCAGTGCCGACCGGCCCTGCCGGGTTCGACACGCCTTGCCTCCGTGGGGGGCACGGCCCCTGTCGAGGATCGTCTGTTATGCTCCGTGGGAATGCTTGGGGAGGTTCTCGCGTTGTAGGCGCGACGTCGGGCGCCTAGCGATGAACAGACTGGGGAAGTAAATGGATGCCATCGACGTCCGCGTAGTGGATCAGAGCCGAGCCGTCGGCGATGTTGGCTCGTATCGGCGGCATGGTCCAATGGCGAATGGCCGCAAGCAGGCGGCGCGTGTCAACGGCCAAGGTGCTACGCCTCGGTACCGGGCCATTTCGGAGCGGCGCCTGGACCGCATACCGCAGTTGGCCGGTCGGCCGGCGGACGAACAATTCGCGATGCGGGTCGTCAGCCAGGTGTTGCCGTTCCGCACCAACGACTACGTGATCGACCTGATCGACTGGTCGCAAGTACCGGACGATCCGATCTACCAGATGACGTTCCCGCAGCGTGGCATGCTCGATCCCAAGGACTTCGATCGCATTGCCGACCTCCTCAAACGAGGGGCGACCCGGGACGAGATCGAGCCGGTTGTCGAGTCGATCCGCGCCGGGCTCAATCCACACCCGGCCGGGCAGCGGGAACTAAACATCCCCTCGGACGCCGAGGCGGGAATGCTCGAAGGAATCCAGCACAAGTACCGCGAGACGGTCCTGTTCTTCCCCAGCCGCGCCCAGACCTGCCATGCCTACTGCACATTCTGTTTCCGCTGGGCGCAGTTCGTCGGCAAGGACATGAAGATCTACGCCAAGCAGATGACCGGACTGCACCGCCATCTCGCGACCCACCCCGAGGTGACGGATCTCTTGATCACCGGCGGGGACCCGATGGTGATGAAAGCTCCCGTGCTGTCGCGGTACATCCGGCCGATTCTCGAATCGCCCGACATGAGCCACGTTCGGAACATACGGATCGGGACGAAGTCGCTGACGTTCTGGCCGCACCGGTTCGTGACGGACCCGGATGCAGACGAGCTGCTGCGCCTGCTCGAGCAAGTCGTCGAGTCCGGGCGGCACGTCGCGGTCATGGCGCATTTCAACCACTGGCGTGAACTGTCCACCGAGGTCGTGCAGACGGCGATTCGGCGCCTGCGCGACACCGGCGTGGTCATCCGGGCCCAAGCCCCCCTGCTCAGGCACATCAACGACGATCCGGCGGTGTGGGCGCGGATGTGGGAGGACGAGGTGCGCCTAGGCATCGTTCCCTACTACATGTTCGTGGAGCGCGACACCGGCGCGAAGCGCTACTTCGAGGTGCCGCTGGCACGTGCGCAGCGGATCTATGCCGACGCCGTCCGGGGCGTCTCGGGACTTGCCCGAACGGTGCGGGGTCCGAGCATGAGCGCGGCGCCAGGCAAGGTCGAGGTCGTCGGCGTTCAGCATGTCCAGGGCGAGGCGGTCTTCGTGCTGCGGTTCCTGCAGGGACGCAATCCGGATTGGGTCGGCGTGCCGTTCTTCGCCGCCTTCGACCCCGAGGCAACCTGGCTCGATCAGTTGAAGCCGGCCTTCGGCGAGCAGCGATTCTTCTTCGAAGACGAGTTCGAGTCGATGCGCGAACGCACTTTCGAGGCAGCCGTCGGGCCGTAGGGGACGGGCTTGTCCCGTCCCGCGAGCCGAGGGATGGGTTATGACGTGGGCGACCACAAGCGTCGCCCTACGATTTCGTCAGTAGTCAACGGTTGCGAATCGGTTCCATGGAAGCGCCCCAAAGCCGGCCCGGCACTTCGCTTCGCTATGCACGGGGTTCGCCTCCGGCCCAGCCACACCGACCTCAGATGGACCAAACGCCACGGTCGCAAGCTCCCTTTGGCGCTTGTTCCATGCGAGGGACTGCGGGGTCCGAAAACCGTTGACTGACGCGGCCTTGGGACGCCTTAGAATGTGTTCCAAATCACACCGGATGTTGCAGAAACCTTACGGTGTTTGTTGTACCATCCGGCCACCATTGCGAAACAGACAGGTACAACTATGCGAACTTTCCTGTCCCTGCTTTTTGTCCCGGCTCGGTGCGTTTTGGGGCGCGCGATCCGGACTGCTTCCGTCCCTCGTGTTCTTGCCGTTTTGGCGGCGGCGTCGTGCATCGCGATCGCACCTGCATCTCTGGCACAGGACGAGGAGGACGAGGAAGACCAGCCTGGCGTCGTAGCGGCTGACGACGATGACATCGAGGAGGTCGTCGTCACCGGGTCGCGGCTGAAGCGCGACACCTACACCAGCGTCGCGCCGCTGCAGATCATCACCGGCGAGGTCTCCCGGGAAGCCGGCGTGATCGACGCCGAGGAGATCGTGCAGAAGTCCACCGTCTCCGCGGGTGCGCAGATCGACGTCACCTTCGCCGGGTTCGTGCTAGACGACGGACCCGGTACGCAAACGGCGAACCTCCGGGGTCTTGGCTCGAACCGGACCTTGCTGCTGGTCAACGGTCGCCGGATGGGGGCCGCCGGCGTGGAGGGCGCACCCACCTCGCCGGATTTGGGATTGATTCCCGGCTCGCTGGTCCAGCAATACGATCTGCTTTTGGACGGGGCGTCGTCGGTCTACGGATCGGACGCCATCGCCGGCGTCGCGAACGTCATTCTGCGCAAGGACTTCAACGGTCTGGAAGTCGAGACGTTCCCCAGCCGGCCCTACCACGAAGGCGGCGATCAGGATGTGCTCGCGTTGACCTGGGGCAAGAACTTCGACCGCGGCTTCATCGGCATCGGCGCGGAGTACAACAGCAGCGATCCCGTGACCTACGCGGACCGGCCCTGGACCGCGGGCTGTTCGCGCAATATCGAGATCGACGAGGGGGGCCGCACCCGGACCGAACCGCTCTACTACCCGACCGTGTACGGCATGGACATGGAAGGGTGCGGCAGCATATTCCCGCTGTCTTCGCGCATCGCCGTTCCCCTGAGGGGATCTGTGTACTACACGGCCGGTTACAGCAACGGGGGCTGGCCCAACTTCTCGGAGTCGGAGTCCTGGGGGTTTCCCATCGACAACAATGGCGACGGTGAGCCGGACGTGAACTACCGCGACCACAGTCTGAACGGTCGCCGCGACTATGCGGAACTCTACCCGACGTTCAAGTCGCAGAACTACATGGTCTTTGGCGAATACACCCTTGAAGGCGAGATGAACCTGACGCCGTTCTTCGAACTTGGCTATGTCGAGAACGACATCGCTCTCATCGGCGACGAGGCGCAGATCTTCCAGGAGGTGCCAGCACGCAATCCTTTCAACATCTGCAATCCCGAGGGCAGGGGCGTCGACTGCGGGTTGGCGTCCGATGCATTGCTCCTCAACCCGAACTTCATGGAGAAGTTCAATGTCCGTTGGGCGGGCCTTTGCGCGGCGTTCGGGATTCCGAACTCGATTTGCGCCCCGGTCTTGTACAACGCGTTCGGATTGACGGTCGGCCCCATGGGCCCGCAGCCGACGACTCCCATCGTCACGATCCGGGGTGACCGCTCGGACTACGTCCGCTACCTGGAGCAATTCCGCTACGTGGCAGGGGTCAGCGGGGATCTGCCGATGCTGGATTTCTGGCAGTTGTCGGATTGGTCCTTCGAGTTCGCGTACGTCCATTCCCGTTCGGACGGAACGGTTCGCAGGGCGGGGATTCGCGAGGATCGCCTGCTGCTTTCGTTGGGGGCGTACTCGATCAACGACATCCCCTGCGAGAACAGCACCGAAACGCCGATGCACTTCGACACGGCGCCTGGCTGCGTACCGGTCAACATGTTCGCCCGGACGCTTTACGACTCGCTGGTTGGCGATTTCGAGACCGATGCCGAACGCGACTACGTGTTCGATGACCGAGACTTCGCGACGGAATACCGGCAGACGGTGGTTACGTACTACATGACGGGTTCGCTGTTCGAGCTCCCGGCCGGCGCGGTCTCCGCCGGGTTGGGTCTCGAGTACCGGGAAGACAAGATCGAGTCGATACCCGATCACGTCGCCCGCGACGGCTTGTTCTGGGGCTTCTTCGCAGATGGCGGGGCGGAAGGCCAGAAGTACATCCAGGAGGCCTTCGGCGAGGTCGAGTTGCCGATACTGGCGGGACAGCTCGCCGCGTCGGAACTCACCGTCAACCTGTCGGCGCGGTGGACCAAGGACCAGTACGGTGGCACCGCATGGACCGGGTCCGGCAAGATCGCCTATCGTCCCATCGATTCGCTGTTGATCCGCGCCACCGGCGGGACGTCGTTCCGGGCCCCGAACCTGCGCGAACTGTTCCTGCAGGCCCAGACGGGCTTCCTCACGGTGTTCGATCCCTGCCTGCTCCCGGAGGCGGCCATCAACGACATCACCGGCGATTACGACCCGGATCTCGACGACCGCGAGCCGCACCTGCTTGACAACTGCCGGGCCAACGGCATCGATCCGACGACCGCGCACAACAACGGCTTCAACGCCTATTCGGTCGAGGTGGCGGCTGGCGGCGCGCTGGACCTCAATGAGGAGACGTCGGAGTCCATCACCGCCGGCTTCGCCTGGGAGCAGCCGTTCACCAACGCGTTCGACCTGACCGTCGGTGCGAGCTACTACCAGATCGAGATCGACAACACCGTGATCGAACCGAGCGCCGGCTACATCGTCAACAACTGCTACTACTCGCAAACGGGCACGAGTCCCTTCTGCGGCCGGATTACCCGCGGCGACCTGACGAGCGATGGCCGGGGGCCGTTCATCGAATATCTCGATCGCGGCTTCATCAACCGCGACAACGAGACGGCGCGGGGTGTCGACTTCAACATCGCCTTCGATACCACGTTCACGGCCTTCGACCGGCCGTTCGCACTGGGCGTGGACGTCAACGCCCACCGGGTGATCGAACGGACGACGCTGTTCACCGACGACGAAGGGATTCCGGACTTCAACGAGTTCCAGCGCGAGTGGTACTTCCCGGAGTACCGCGGCCAAGGCTCGGTGCGCCTGGACTACGACCGGTGGCGTCTGTCCTGGGGTGTGCGGTACGTGTCCGAAGGCCGGCAGGACCGTCGTTTCGTCGACCCCTTCAGCGACATCTACGACAGCCTCGGGACGGGTTTCACGGGCGACACCTGCTTGGGTCCCCCGGATGACTTGCTGTGCCGCGACCAGGGCGACGCGCCGAGCTACCTGGTTCACTCGCTGTCGGGCTGGTACAGCGGCGACACCTGGACCGTGGGCTTCGGTGCCCGGAACCTGTTCGACGAGGCGCCGCCGCTGGTGGACGAGACCGAAGGTCCGACCGCGATCAAGAACGCGCCGATCGGGGCGGCCTACGACCTCGATGGCAGGACGTGGTTCCTAAGCGCCAGCATCCGGTTGTTCTCCGACGGATGATCTGAACGGTCACGACGAAATATCTGACAGTATCGCGGGCGCTTGGGTAGGATCCTCGCGCCCGTATTTTTGGTTTGCGACACGGAGCTTTAATTGTGGAGAGATTGATCAGTACCCCACTAGCCGTATGTATGGTTGCGTTCTGCTTGGCCGGCAGTGCCCAGGACGCGCCCGACGCCGCCGAGAGAGCGGCACCGGCGCCGACCGACGCGCCCTATCCCGTGGACTATTTCGCCATGCGGGCCGTCGTCAGCAACGTGAGCGTTTCGCCGGACGGCAAACACCTCGCGCTGATGAAGATCCAGACCAAGGACGGCAACCCGATCGTCGAGGTCTACGATGCCGCCGACCTGGACAAAGTGCCGTTCCGGATGGATGCGAACCCCATGGAGATCGAGTTCTTCTCCTGGGTGAGCGATCGGGACATCCTGTTCCGGGCACGCCAGCAGGTGCGCAAGCGCATCGAGGGCTTCAACCAGGGCGTCTACGAATACAAGTGGGGCATGCTCGATGTCGAGCGCAAGAAGGTGCGCTCGTTCTCGGCCGAGCGGGCGCAGATCGTCGGCGTGCTTCCCAACAAACCCAACAAGGTGCTACTCGCGATCGCCCAAGGCGGCGGCGATGGGCCCGGGGCTAAGCTGAATCGCGCCTTCAGGCCCCTGTCCTACTGGGAGCTCGATCTGCGCAGGGGCACCAAGAAGCTACTCGTCCGCGGCAAGATCTCGCTTGGCCAGATCGAGTTCGACGCTGACGGCAATCCCTGGCTCGGCCGCGGTTTCGACGAAGGCTCGGACGAGTACGTCTGGTACCACCGTAAGCTCGGCGAGAAAGGCTGGCGGGACGTCCTACGCCACAGCGAGGACAGCTTCGAGAGTTTCAGCGTGGCCGGCTTCGACGTCGACGACCGCAACAAGCTCTTCGTCATCGCCAACCGCGGCAACGACACGACGGGGCTGTGGACATACGATGTCGACACCGCAGAGTTCGAGGCGGTCTACCGCCGCTCGGACGTGGACATCGCGGGCGTCGTGGGCCATTCGAATTTCTGGGAACATCCGGACCGGATCGTCGGGGTCGCGTACAACAAGGGTCGGTTCTTCTACGAGTTCTTCGACGAGTTGGAAGGCGCCACACGCGAGCAACTCCGGGGGGTTGTGCCGAACGCCTACAACGTGCGGATTTCAAGCCGATCCCGGGACGGCAACACCATGGTGATCGCCAATACGGGGCCCCGGGATCCGAGCTCGTACTACCTGTTGAAGGACGGTCGACTGCGCACCGTCGGCAGCCAGCAGCCATTGCTCGAGAGCGAAGGTCTGGCGGACGTCGAGTTCATCACCTACGAGGCGCGCGATGGCGAGCAGATTCCCGCTTGGCTCACCGTGCCGAACGGCGAAGCGCCGTTCCCGCTGGTGGTGATGCCACACGGCGGGCCGTTCGTGACCGAAACGGTTGCCTACGACAAGTGGGCGCAACTGCTCGCCAACAACGGCTACCTTGTCCTGCAACCGCAGTACCGTGGCTCCTACAACTACGGACTGGACTTTCACTTGGCGGCGTTTGCCGACGTCAGCCAAGGCGGACGGGCCATGCAGGACGACAAGGACGACGGCGCGTTGCACCTGATTGAGCAAGGTCTTGCCGAAAAGGACCGCGTGGCCATGTTCGGCTGGTCCTACGGCGGCTATGCGGCGCTCGTGGCCGCCTCCCGTACGCCCCAGGTCTACCAATGCGTTGTTGCGGGGGCCGCCGTGTCCGATCCGACGATGCAGGTCAACTACATCCGCTGGCGGATGCGCGGAGCGCCGTCGGAAAAGTGGATCGACTATTGGGACAACGCGGTCTCGCCGCTAGACGAGGTCGAGAAGGTCAACGTCCCGCTGCTCATCGTCCACGGCGACGTCGATCAGCGCGTGCCGATCGACCATGCGAAGAAATACCTGAAGCTGTTGGACGAGCACGGCAAGTCCTACGAATACCTGGAACTCCCCGGCGCGGATCACTTCTACAGCACGCTGTTCTACGACCACCAGGAGACGTTCTTCGGGAAGATGATCGACTACCTCGCGAACGACTGCGGTCCCGGGGGGTTGAAGAGCTGATCCAGGGGCGCCCGGCTTCGGTCGGGCGCGACCCCGCTTAATCCTCAGGTCGGGGTCACGGGTGCCGGTGCCGACGGCGGTGTGAGCGGGCGACGACAAGCGTCGCCCCTACGGGCCGTTGCCGATCTCCACTTCCTTGCCGCCGCTATCGGCCGACCGGTAGAGCCCGTCCAGCATGCGCTGTACGGCCAAACCGTCCTCGCCCGGCGCGAGCGTCGGTTTATCGTAGAGGCAATGGTCCACGAAATTGTTCATCTTGCGGGTGAACATGTTGTCGAAAGCGGCACTCGGTAGCCATCCCGGCGACTTGTCAACCATGTGGCCATGTTCGTCGGTGAAGATGCGCGGGGGATCCCAATTCGCGCCGCCCTTGTCGCCCATCAGAACGAAGTTCCAATCGTCCTTGTCGATGTGCGCGGCGAAGGCGGCTTCGATGTGGGCGACGGCCCCGTTCGCGAAACGGATTCGACCGACCGCCAGATCCTCGACAGTGTAGGTCTTGTAGTCCCATCCCTTCCAAGCCGACTCCACCCTGTCCGAGGGTTTGTCCCCGATGTACGTGAACATATCGGCCGTGGCGCTGACGGGTTCCGGCGAGCCCATGGCGTAGTGCGTCATCTCGAGGACGTGCACACCGATGTCGATGAGCGGCCCGCCGCCTTGAAGCTCCTTGCGGCCGAACACGCCCCAGTTGGGAATGCCACGTCGACGCAGTGCCTTGACCCGTGCGTAGAGGATATTTCCGAACTCGCCATCGTCGTACGCCCGGCGCAGGAACTGCGTGCGCGGGTTGTAGCGGTATTGGAAGCCGATACATAGCTTTCGCCCGGACTCCCGAGCTGCGGCCACCATGCGTTCTCCGGCCTCGGCAGAGTGGGCGAGGGGTTTCTCGCAGAGCACGTGACAACCCGCGTTCAGCGCGTCGATCGTGGGTGCCTCGTGCAGCTTGTTCGGCGTGCAGATCGACACCGCATCGGGTTCCTCCCGATTGAGCATGTCGTTCCAGTCGGCGTACATCCCCTCGATCCCGAACCGGTCGCGATGACCGGCCATGCTCGACTCCGCAATGTCCGCCATGGCGACCATCTCCACATCGTCGCGCTTGGCGAGGTCGCGCATGTGCGCACCGGCGATGCCGCCGGCACCAATGAAGGCGTAGCGCAGTTTTCTCTGCGGCATCGGCTATTTCTCTTAAAGGGGGCTCGCCTAGCCTAACAGCTTGCCGGCGATCAACGCATCGAACGAAAGCAATCGCGCAACTCCCGGACGAACACGTCGGGTTGCTCGAAGGCGGCGAAGTGCCCGCCCTTGTCCAACTCGTTCCAATAGACGATGTTCGCGTAGCGCCGTTCCGCCCAGCTTCGCGGCGTCGGGACGATCTCCTTCGGAAAGATGCTGCATCCCGTGGGTAGCTTGATTCTGTTGTCGCCACCATCGCCGAATGCGCGGTTGAAGCTCTCCCAGTAGAGCCGCGCCGACGACGCCCCGGTCGCGGTCAGCCAGTAGAACATGACGTTGTCGATGAGTTCCTCCCGACTGACGGCTTTCTCCGGGTGGCCATCGCAGTCGGTCCACTCGAGGAACTTCTCGATGATCCACGCCGCCTGTCCCATGGGCGAGTCCACGAGGCCGTAGCCGAGCGTTTGCGGGCGCGTGCTCTGCTGCTTGGAATAGCCTGCGCCCCACTCTTGGTAGTAGCGTCCGCCGTCGAGGGCGGCCTGGTCGCGGGACGTGGGGTTCTCCCGGGCCTCGCGCGTCGGACCGGCGCTTGGCATGTTGACATGGATGCCGGCACACCGACCGCGATTCTGCATGGCCATCGCCGATGTAACGGCGGCGCCCCAGTCTCCCCCTTGTGCAAAGTAGCGTTCATAGCCGAGGCGCCCCATCAGCTCGTCCCACGCGGCCGCGATCTTGCCGACCCCCCAGCCAGTGGATTCGGGCCTACCCGAGAAGCCGTACCCCGGCAGCGATGGACACACGACGTGAAAGGCGTCCTCGGCGTTGCCGCCGTGGGCGGACGGGTCGGCGAGCGGATCGATGACTTTGTGGAATTCCACGACCGACCCGGGCCAGCCATGGGTGATGACGAGGGGCTCGGCGTCCGCACGGGGACTGGGTCGGTGGATGAAGTGAATCTCGAGGCCGTCGATCTCGGTAACGTACTGCGGGAAACGGTTGTAGTAGGCCTCCCGTGCGCGCCAGTCATACTCGTTCAGCCAGTACTCGGCAAGTTCCTTGGCGTATGCGAGCGGGACGCCTTGGTTCCAGTCCAGCGACTGGTCGTCGCCGGAGGTTTCGGCATCGGGCCACCGGGTGCGGGCAAGCCGTTCCCGCAGATCGGCGAGGTCCGCATCCGGTATGTGGATCGTGAATTCATCTATCTGGGGCATGGTTGTTCCGCTTCCTCCTGCTGCCGCGTCATGCTAACAGTGCGGAGTCGGTCATCGTAGCCGCCGCGCTTCGCGCTTGACGTGGGTGCGGCAATGGGCAACGGTTTGCCGATGTGGAACGTCTCCGCGCCCGCGACGAATGGCGGCTGATCCGAGTTCTGAAGCGGGCCGATCCGTTGCTCGTGGCGCTGTGGTGGCTGCTCCTCGTTGCCCGCGGGATTCTCCCGGCCTTGTTCGCCATCGCCATGGGGCTCTTGATTGGCGCCGTGCAGGCCGAGGGCAGCTTGGCGGGTCCGTTGGCGTTGGTCGGCGCTGTGTTCGTCCTCGTGCAGATCCTGTCGCCTTTGCACCTGGCGGTGAGCGCTAACCTGGGTAGCCGAACGGCGGCTTGGCTATATGACGAGTTGACGAAGTCGTGCGTCGAACCTCCGGGGATGGCGCATCTCGAGGATCCGGAACTGGTCAACGACCTCACCATGGCTCGGGACTTCGACCTCGGCATCAGCGGTCCGCCGCTGTCGATTTCCATGGACTTCATCGCTTCGGGCCTCGTGGAACTGCTCGCGGGTCTTGCCTCCGCGGCGGTGCTAGCGGCCTATGCATGGTGGGCGCCGCTAGTGCTTGGTGGCGCGTGGCTTGCGACCCACTGGCTGTTACGCGAAAGCGGGGTTTGGAAGGACCGCAACACCGAGGTGGTCCGCGATGCGCAACGCCATGCCGACTACGCCTATAGGCTGGCCGTCGATGCGCCCTCGTCCAAGGAACTTCGACTGTTCGGACTGGCGGGATGGACCGTCGAACGATTCCGCCGTCACCGTCGCAAGCTCCACGACCTGCGCTGGGAGGCCACCAAGCTGCGCGAGCGTCCATTGGCGACGAGCCTCGTACTGGTCACCCTTGCGAACGCGGTCGTGTTCGCGGCCATGGCAGTGGACGTCAACGCGGGCGACCTGGCGCTGAATCGCATGGTCATGTTCGCGAGCGCGGCCATCGCGACCAGCATGATCGCCTTCGGCGGCCTGTCTTGGGCGCTCGATGGCGCGGCGGCACCGGCCGCGGCAGTGCTCCGGCTACGTGCCTCGATGGCGCCGAAGGGGGCCTTGACCAGCGGAACGAGGTCCGCGGAAGCGATGCCCGCGCGCGAAATCCGGTTTCGCGACGTGTCGTTCGCCTATCCGACGACCCCTGCGGAGACGGTTCTCGATGGCTTCGATCTCACCATTCCGGCAGGTTCGTCGCTCGCCATCGTGGGCCAGAACGGCGCCGGCAAGACGACGTTGGCGAAATTGCTTTGCCGCCTTTACGAGCCGGTTCGCGGTGCGATCGAGGTGGATGGCGTGGACACCCGCGAGCTTGACACCGTCGCGTGGCGGCGGCGCCTCACCGCGGTGTTCCAGGACTTCGTGCGGTTTGAACTGCCGCTCAAGGACAACGTGGCACCCAGGGGCGGCGCACCCGGCGAACTCATCGAGGCGGCGCTGGAGCGTGCCGGCGCGGGCGGCCTCGCGGCGCTGGACACGATTCTGGCGCGGGGATACGACGGCGGCACGGATCTCTCCGGCGGCCAGTGGCAGCGGGTTGCACTCGCCCGTGCGATCGCCGCGGTTCGGCAAGGCGCGGGCGTGGTGCTGCTCGACGAACCGACCGCGCAACTCGATGTGCGCGGCGAGGCGGAGATCTTCGACCGAATTCTCGAGGAAACCCGGGGCATCACGACGATCCTGATCTCCCATCGCTTCTCCACCGTGCGCCATGCGGACCGCATCTGCGTTCTCGAGGGCGGCCGGGTCGTGGAACTCGGCAGCCACGACGAACTGATGGCCCTCGGCGGGCGGTACCGGACGATGTTCGATCTCCAGGCGCAGCGTTTCGGGCAGGGCCTCGGCGAGCCGGACGAGGAGGCGCTCGATGTCCTCGAGTAGGCGGAGCCTCGACGATCTGCCTGCGGCGCTGCCGTCGATGTGGCGTGCGGTGAAACGGGGGTTTGCAGCCGAGCCGGCGCTACTCGTGATCGCCTTTGTGCTTTCGTTGATCGCCGCCTTGCCCGACGCCCTCATGGCTCTCTGGCTGAAATTCCTGGCCGACGGTCTGTTGGGCGGCAACGCGACGCTGGTGATCATCGCGGCGGCGGGATTGGCCGTGTCGGCGACGTTGACGTGGGTGCTGCGGGTTGTAAGCGAGCGGACCCAGCGTCGATTTCGGGATCGGGTGACGATCGCCCTCGAATCGCACGTTGCCGAACTCCAGGCCAGCGTCGCCACCGTCGAGCATCACGAACGCCCCGACTACCTCGACCGGTTGTCGATCCTGCGCGACCAGGTGTTCGTTCTGGATCACATGTACATGTCGCTGTTCACGACCTGCGGGTGGATTCTCCGACTCGGCGTGACCATCGGGCTCTTGGTGTCGATCCATCCGTTGCTCGCGATGTTGGCGCTGTTCGCCCTGCCGACCGTGGCGACCTCGTCCTGGCGTCCCGCCGTGGAACGGGCCGCGGAGGAAGCGGGCGCGCAAGCCCAACGGCTGGCGAAGCACCTCTTCGACATCGCAACGACGGCGCCGCCCGGGAAGGAGGTTCGGGTTTCCCGAATCGGCGCGCGGCTGATTCGCGATCGCCGCGCGGCCTGGGAGCGTTGGTACGCCCGCGTGGCCAGGGCGCGGTGGGGAAGTGCCGCTTGGCACACCATGGGTTGGGCGGTGTTCGGTGCGGGCTACGTCGGCGCGGTGGTATTCGTGGCGACCGTTGTGGATGCGTCGCCTGGCGAGGTCTTGCTGGTCCTGGCCGCAGGGTCGCGACTGTCCGCCTACATCAGTGCCACCGTGGGCGAAATCGGTTTCCTGCGCGGCATATGGATGGACGGTTCGAAACGCCTGGCGTGGCTCGAGGACTACGCCGCCGCCAAGGCCGAGCATGCCGATAGGCCCGTTCCCGATGCCATCGGCGAGGGCATTTCGCTTGAGAACGTATCGTTCGCGTACCCGGGGACGGACAAGCTCGTACTCAGGGATGTCGATCTCGAACTGCCGGCGGGGACGGTGGTCGCCTTGGTCGGCGAGAACGGCGCAGGCAAGACCACGTTGGTGAAGCTGCTTGCCAAGATGTACGAGCCGTCAGCCGGTCGCATCCTGGTTGACGGGGCGGAACTCGCTCGCATGCCGGCGATGGATTGGCGGGAGAGACTTGCCGGTACCTTCCAGGATTTCTTCCGGTTCGAGTTCCAGGCACGGCGAACCGTGGGACTCGGTGATGCGCCGCGCATCGAGGAACGCCCGGCTGTTGAGGCGGCGGTAGTCCGTGCCGGAGCGGAGGACGTCGTGGAGATCCTTGCCAACGGTCTCGATACGCAGCTTGGACCAACCTGGCCGGGCGGCGTCGAGGTCAGTTTCGGCCAATGGCAGAAGCTCTCGCTGGCGCGAGGCTTCATGCGCGATGAGCCGTTGCTGCTGGTGCTCGACGAGCCAACGGCGGCGCTCGATGCCGAGACCGAACACGCGCTCTTCGAGCGCTACGCCGATGCGGCGAAGGAACGGGAGAGGGACGGGTTGTCGAACAACGGCCGGATTACCCTGCTTGTCTCGCACCGTTTCAGCACGGTGCGCATGGCGGACCTCATCGTGGTCATGGACGGTGCGCGGGTGGTGGAGGTCGGCAGCCACGATGAGCTCATGGCCGCCCAGGGCCAGTACGCGGAACTCTACGGGATCCAGGCTGCGGCGTATCAGTAGCGTCGGTGGGATGGCGGATCGTAGGGGCGACCCTTGTGGTCGTCCGTGCCGGATACTCGGCGACGTTCGACGGGACGGGACAAGCCCGTCCCCAACGGTCGCGGTTGCTAGTTGCCCGTGCCTGCCGCCTTGCCGGACTTGGCGTGTTCGTCGACGGCGCGCTTCATCGCCTCGACCCGCACGTCGTCGATGGCCTCGAAGCCGCCGAGGTAGCACCGCACAGCGGGCTCGAAGGGACTAGCGGCCCGCGGTCGCGCATCGATGGCGTCGAGCCGGCAGATCGAGCCGGACCGGGCCCGGGTGGTGACGACCATGTCCCGACGCAGACCGACGCACGGCTGCGAGAACTGGTTGACCCATACCCTTTTCTTGACGCGGCCCCGGAACACGACATGGCTTTCGTCGATAATCTCGATGCTGTCGATCTCCCGCCGCCGTAGACAGGTTCGTTCTTCGGTGTAGTCGTCGTCGGCGAGGGGATTGTCGAGTATGTCCTCCACCACAGATTCGCTCGCCGCCGGTGGATCGGTGGAATCGGTGGAATCCGCTTCCGTCGCTAGGCACGGCACGGTGGCGAGCAACGGCAACGCGACAACGATGGCGCTACGCATCCCGAGTCAGCCGCTCAAGCCCTGGAGTCCATCGCAACCTGCGCCTTGGCCCAGCGATAGTCCGCCTTGCCGTTGGGGCTGCGCAGAATCTCGTCGAGGAATATGAACGCCTTCGGCAGCTTGTACCGGGCGATGTGCTTGGTGCATTCGTTCAGCAAGCTGTCCTCCGTCACCGTACGACCATCCTTCGTCTGAACAATCGCGACCACCTCGTTGCCCCACCTCTCGGACGGGCGTCCCGCCACGACGGCATCGTAGACATCCGGGTGGTGCTTTATAGCGTGTTCGACCTCTTCGGCGAAGATTTTCTCCCCGCCCGAGTTGATGGTGACAGACTCGCGACCGTGCAACTCCAGCGTATTGTCGTCCAACAGGCGAACCTTGTCGCCCGGCACGGAGTAGCGCACGCCGTCGACGATGGGAAAGGTCCGGCGGGTTTTCGCCTCGTCGCCGAGGTAGCCCAGGGGGATGTTGCCGGCCCTGGCCCACCAGCCGAGGCCGTCATGGCCAGGCTCGAGCGCGCGGGTCATGTCGTCGTTGAGCACGGCGTTGTGGGGGCTCTGCTTGAACTTCCCGGTGGCGGCGCCGAGTTTGGCATTGCTGGTGTGTGACGCCTGGCCGCCGGTCTCCGACGAGCCGGCGGTATCGATGATGTTGATCCGGGGCAGCAACTCGAGCAGTTCCGCCTTCAGTTTCGCCGTGAAGATCGCACCGCCGGTGATGACGTTGCGCAGTTGGGGACAGCTTGCGCCGGACGCACGAAGCGCGTCGAGGAGCGGTCGGCCGAACGCGTCGCCGACGAGCATCAGGATGTTCACGCCCTCGCGTTCGATGGACTCGACGACGCCCGCCGCGTCGAAGCGCTTGACCTCGTCCTGAATGACCACGGTGCCGCCGGTGTGGAACGCCTGGAACGAACTCCAGTGCCCGGCCCCGTGCATGAAGGGCGGCGCGGGCAGCGTCTTGCGGTGGCTAGCTAAGGCCCGGGAGACGAAGCCGTCGAGACTGTCGATGACTTCGCCGTTGGTGCGTCGCGCCCCGAGACTGGCAACCAGGATGTCGCGTTGCGTCCAGAGCACGCCCTTGGGCATCCCGGTGGTCCCGCCCGTGTAGAGGATGTAGAGATCGTCGGGGTTCCAGTCGAGGTCGGGCTTGGCAGGACTCGAACTCGCCAAGGCCGTCTCGTACTCCATCGCGTCATCGAGTAGCGGCCGGGGTTCGTCGTTGACCTGCACCAGCAACTCAAGGGTCGGCACTTGGTCGCGGATGGCCTCGACGTGCTCGCTGAGCGAACCGTGGAAGACCAACGCCTTGGTGCGAGCATCGTTCAGCAGGTAGACAAGCTCCTCGTCGACATACCGGTAGTTGACGTTGAACGGCGCAAGGCGCGCTTTGAACGCGCCCAGCATGGCTTCGAGGTACTCGTTGCCGTTGTAGAGATAGATGCCGAGGTGGTCCTGGCCGGATTCCCAGTCGGCGAGGGCGTCCCGTTCGGTGTGCGCGCCGAGTCCGTGACCGATGAGGAAGTTGGCGAAACGCCGGGTGCGCTCGGTCAGTTGGCGGTACGTGATGCGCCGGTCGCGGAACACGATGGCTTCGCGGTCGGCGACCGCTTCGGCCACGGCTTCGTTGACCGTGGCGAGATTGAATGTCACGGAATCCCTTTGTGGTGCGTCGTCGCGTGCAGTTTACGGGAACTCGCCCGGGGTTGGCGGGCCGCGTTCAGCCCCTGGGGCAACTCGTGGCGTCCTGATCGCGCCCGCCCGGGCGCGCTGTCGCCCGAATGGCGCGGCTGCCCACGCCAACGGGACAAGCCCGTTCCCTACGGCGTAAGGTCCTGGCCGAATACCAGCACGTGGCCGTCGGGGTCGACGAGTTCGAATTCCTTGATGTCGTAGAAGCGGTCCACGCACTCCGTTGCTTCCCAGCCTTTGTCGACGATCGACTGGCGCAACTCCTCGGCGTCGGCCACGTAGAAGTAGTAGTTCGATTGCGGGAAGCACCCGTCGACCTTCTTGCCCTGGGGGATGTACGCGGGGCTCGCTAGCATGACGGCCGCCTTGCCGTTCCTCAAGCTCGCGAAGCCGGTGGCGCCGACATCGTCCATGCGACCGGTGACCTCGAAGCCGAGCATGTCCGTGTAGAAGCGGATGGACGCCTGCACGTCCTCGCACATCAGCATGGGCACGAGATTGAGGAACGGGGGGTTGGCCATTGTCTTCTCGCCTTTATATTGTCTCGAGGAATTCGTCCACCGCTTGCCAGACCGGCGCGTGGTTGAAGAACTGGTTGTGGAACAGCCGGAAAGTGTGCAGCTCGACGAGACCGCCGGTCCCGGCGTTGATGGCTTCGATCATCGCCCTGTTCTCCTTGAAGCCGATCACCTCGTCGCGCTCCGAGGCCAACACCAACGTGCGCGGCAGGTCGGCCGCCGCGGTCTGGGCATCGAAGCGGTGCCGGAGCAATGTGCGCACGGGGACAATCGGCAGAGTACGCCGGGCGATATGCTCGACGCTGCGGTAGGGACTGATCAGGATCAAGGCGTCGGGCTTCACGACCGGCGAGGCGAGCACGGCGATGCCGGAGCCGAGGCTTTGGCCGAACAGGACAAGCGGCCGTTCCGGGAACCGCGAGCGGGCCCAACCGCTGATCGCCACGGCGTCCGCCTTGAGGGCGGCTTCCCCGGGACTCCCCGTGCTGTCGCCGTAGCCGCGATAGTTCACGAGAACGGTGGTCGCCGCGCGCGCCGCCCAGTTTTCGACGTTCCGCGACACCTCCTCGGCGTTGCCCCCGAAGTAGACGACGAGCGGTCCCTCGGATTGTGCATTCACGATCCAACCGCGCAATACCACCGTGCCTCGCGCGATCTCGATGGGCTCCGCCGGCGGGTTGGGAGGTGTGCGCAGGACCGGCCGGGGATGGAAGATCAGCTTTTCTTGGAACGCCCAGAGCAAAGCGCAGATGCCGATATAGGCGCCGACGACGGTGAGGAGGACCTGCATGACGGAGCGGGTGGCCTTCAAGCCCGGACGCCGTTGCCGGCCCCGAACAGATCCCGGAAATTGCCGGCGAAGAAACGCGCCTGATCAGCTTCGCCGATCCCGGCGAGCGCACGGCTGAAACGTCCGATGGGATCCCGCCCGCCCTCGGCGTGGGGATAGTCGGAGGAGAACAGGTACAACTCGGGCATCGATTCGCGGATCAGCGCGCCGACGTCCTCGAACGGGTAGGGTGTGAAACGCAATTGCTCGCGGAACTGCTCCGAGGGTTTGCGCCGGAACTCGCCGAGATGCGGCTCGGAGCGTGCCCAGATGTCGACCGCGTGATCCAAGCGGCGGATCGTATCCGGCACCCAGCCGGCGCCGAGTTCGATGACGCCGCCGGTGAGCCTGGGGAACCTCTCGAGTACGCCATCCAGGACAAGCGTCGAGATGAAACGCTGGGCGGAGTGGAAGATCACGGTGAGATCCTTGGCGCCGATCACTTCGACGCCGCCGCGGGCGCTCAGGCGGTCGGGATGGCCGTCGTTCATCCACTCGTCGGGAACGCTTAGCGATGAACTGCCCACGTGCAGGATGAACGGCGTGCCGGTCTCCTCCAAGCGTCGCCAGATCTTGTCGTGCAGCGGGTGGCCGGGCGAGCGCCCGCCGGGCGCGCGGGAAGGAATCCACACCGCGCCGAGATCCAGCCCAAGCGTTTCGTCGATCAGCGCGAGGGCGGCATTCGGCTCGTCCAGCGGCACGATGGCGATGCCGATCAGGCGGGAATCGCCGTCGCAGAACTCCGCCATGGCGCGATTGTGCGCTGCGGCTGCTGCTTGGCCTACGGACGGGTCCGGATGCGTGAATATCTTGGTGGCGCAGAACGACGAGAACACCACTTGGCGTTCGAAACCAAGGAGGTCCAGCGCCAGACCCCGTTCCCGGCCGTTGAACGCACCGAGGGCGTGGTGCCACTTGGGTCCGCGGGTTATTCGATCGCCTAGGGCGACCAACTCGGCGACCGTCTCCGGTGCGTGCTCGCGCGCGTTGCGGTAGGCGTGCATTTGCTCGCCCACGTCCGCCAGGCGAATCTCGTCAAGCGTCGGTATCCGGTCGCGCATGGATCGCTCGACGTGCCGCGACAGGAAGTCCGGCAATTCCATGAGGTGGCTGTCGGCGTCGAGTATGGCCGGCACCGACGGCGCTGCGGTTGACGCGTAGCTCATGGTGGCTCGGGGTTCGGGCGCGTTAGGGTCGCCCCGACGGCAGCACCACGACGGCATGTCCCGGGCACGTCCGCCCGCCGTCCTGGTTCATGACGTTGATGTCGATGCGGACACGGTTCTCGCCGTCGACGACCGTCTTTTCGATGACTTCGCCAACCACCGTCAGCACGTCGTTCTTCTGATTGATGGCGCGGTACTGGCAGCCGACCTCGCGCACGATGCCGTCGTCGCCGAGCCAGTCGTGCAGCGCGTTGACGATGTAGGCATAGCGGAGGTTGCCCATGCCGAACGCGCCTTGCTCGTTGCCCGCGCGCCGGCCGGCCTCGTCGTCCATGTGGAACGGCACGAACTCCTCGTTGACGGCTGCGTAGCGGTTCCATTCGGCGAAACCCGTTCGCCGTGACCATTCCGGGAGCTTGTCGCCGACCGAAACCTCGTCGAAGTCGATGGACATCGGATCCTCCTTCAATAACGGATCGAGATCGACATCCGCCGGCGGACGATTTCGTCGTCCTGGTTGCGCCATTCGATCTCGGTGCGCACGTACAGAGTATGCCCCAGCCGCCCCTCGCGCTCCCACCAGTCGACGAGTCGACTGCGGGCGCTGACGACGTCGCCGGGCCGCATCGGAACCCCGTAGGTGTCCGTTTGGCCACCGTTCATGCCGGTGAGCGGCTTGCCGTCGGATCTACGCCCGGTAAGCCCCGGCGAACCGCCCCGGGCGCGTTCCACGGGCCAGGCGAAGGGATTGAAGTCGGGTGGTGCCACGATGCCGCCCCAGTGGGTCGTTGCGGCGTAGTCCGCGTCCCAGTAGATCCGCGGCGGCTGTTTCGGGTAGTAGGTCGCCATGGCCCAGCGCCGGATGTCGGTTTCGGTGATGGGCGGTGCGGTGCGAGTCCCGCCCCATTGGCCTTGGGCCGCCCGCATCTCCTCGGTCACGTAGGTCAGGGCGTCGTTGCGCATGCGGAGAATATCCTCCAACTCGGTGGTCTGTGTCGATCCGGGATCATCCCCCGCCATGGCCCTTGTCGATTCGGCGCAGCTCCGGGAACCACCATCCCAGCCCTGCCATCGACACGGCAAGCAGGACGGCGCTTCCCAGGAGGGCGGACGCGATGCCGGTGAACTCGGCGGCCGCGGCGATGGGGATCATGCCGATCGGCATGATGCCGAAACTCATCATCATGATTGACATGACCCGGCCTCGGATCTCCGGCGCGATCGCAAGCGTGACCACGCTCATGTTCAACGACCCGACGAGCGAACCGAAGATGCCGATGAAGATGCCGAAGGCCATCGCGACGGCAAGTGTCGGCGATAGTGCGAACCCAGCGAGACCCAACGCCCAGACGTAGCAGCACGCGAACATGATCCGGCCCTTGCCGCCGATATCGCCGAGCCGGGCGAGCAGTAGCGACCCGGCGAGCGAACCGACACCCATTGCCGTCATCAGGTAGCCGAGCGTCAAGGGGTCTCCGTCGAGTATCTCCTTGTTGAACACGGGCGCGAGAGAAGACGGCGCGAATCCGAACATCATGGGCACGATGCCCATGACGAGGAGCCCGAGCACGATCCGTTCCCGTCTCATGTAGCGGAACCCCTCCGCAATGTCGTCGAGCATCCTGGCGTCGGGCCGGGGCGTCGGATCGCCCTGGTAGCGAAGCAGCGCCGTCGCAGCCACCGAGACAAGGTACATGGCGGCGATGATGTAGAGCACGAGGCCGACTGCGGTCGCGGATGAGTGCGTCGCATTGGCATCGCCGCCGGCGAACCACGCAATCAGCCAGCCGGCCAGGGCGGGACCGGCCACCCGCGCCGCTGAGTACGTGGCGCTTTGCAGGGCCATGGCGTTGACCATTATGCGCTCCGGCACGATCTCGGGAACCACGGCGGCCCGGGCCGGCATCGACAGCGACATGATCGCGCCGTTGAAGAGCCCGAAGTAGATGAAGTGCCAGAAGGTGACGTCGCCGCGGTACACGATCGTGGCGAACGCCACCGTCGCGGCGGCATTCACGATCTGGCCGACGATCATGATCGGCTTCTTGCGCACCCGGTCCGCGATCACGCCGCCCCAAAGCGAGAACACGAAGGACGGCAGCATGAACGACAGCATTACCCAGGTGAGGGCCAAGGGAGAACTGGTGATGTCGTAGATCAGCCAACCCCGGGCCACCATCTGCATCTGCATCGCGAAGGAGGCCACGAGATTGGCGATCCACAGAAGGCGGAAGTCGGGAAGGCGCAGAGACTGGAACATCCCCGCGTGGCTACCCAAACCGGTGGCGCGGACTGGAGACGCGGTTGGCGAATCGGCTGTAGAGGCAGGTCGGGAGACGTCCATCGATAGCGTCGCCGGTGCAAGCCGACCATGTTACGTGATTGCGTCGGCCGGTCCGGCGAACGCGGCCGACTTCGGGCTTGTCCAATGACGTGAGGGAGCACATCATTTGTCTGGTCGGTCGATCATGGAGGCATGGATGCGGAGCGTTTGGGTATGCAAAGCCGGTGCCTGCGTGCTGGTCGGCTTGATCGCCGGCGGGTTGCCCCTTGGCATCGCCGACGACACCGTCCGCCGCGGCGCGGAGTTGGGTAATTCGCCTACCGTAGACCTCAAGCGGGTCCTTGCGGCTCCCGAGGTCCATCTCGGTCGTGCGGTGATTGTCGAGGGCAAGGTCGACAAGGTCTGCCAGACGAAGGGATGCTGGCTCGAACTGATTCCGGCGGACGAGAGCCGCGGTGTGCGGGTCACGTTCGAGGACTACGGCTTCTTCGTCCCGAAAGACTCGAAGGGGTGGATGGCCCGCCTCGAAGGCAGGTTCGTTCGCGAGCAGTTGTCCAAGCGCGAGGTCGATCACCTCCTCGGCGAAGGCGCGACGTTGGCGCGCCAACCCGACGGAACCGCAGCCCAGGTCAGCTTTGTGGCCCGGGCCGTCGAACTTCGACCAACTGCCGAGGAAAAGTCCTAATGCGTCTCCAACTCGCCCTCAATGTCCGCGATCTTGGCTCCGCGGTCGACTTCTATTCGAAGATGTTTGGCGTCGCGCCCGTGAAGGTGAAACCCGGCTATGCCAACTTCGCGATCGACGAGCCGCCCTTGAAACTCGTGCTGTTCGAAGAGCCGAGCGCACCGGAACGCCTGAATCATCTGGGCGTCGAGGTGTTCGACGACGCCGAGGTGGGCGAGGCGAGGAATCGCGTCAGCGCCGCCGGCATCCAGCACTTCAACGAGAACGACACGACGTGCTGCCACGCCCGCCAGAACAAGGTCTGGGCCCGGGAACCCGACGGCCTGCGCTGGGAGTGGTACCGCGTTATCGAAGACGTTGTAGGGGACGGGCTTGTCCCGTCCCGCTGACGACAGGGCACCTCCGGAGCGGGCGACGGCGCGTTGGCGGGCGCTCCGCGGCGTCACCACGCGCCGAGAACGAGCCTGATCACCACCGCCAGAACACCGACGCCAGCAACGCCGAGAACCCACAGTGCGATGAACCAGACGATCTCCTTCGGTCCGGTTCTGTCGATGTGGTGGTGCTCCTTGCTCGGACGCTTGAACATCAGTGATACCCGGCATCCGGGTCGACCTTGCCCCGAAAGACCCAGTAGGAATAGCCCGTGTAGGCAAGGATCATCGGCAGTAGGATCACTGCGCCGATCAGCATGAACTGCAGGCTGGCGTCAGGCGCCGCGGCTTCCTGGATGCTGATCGCGCGGGGCACGATGTAGGGGTAGAGACCGATGCCGAGCCCGGCATAGCACAGACCGAAAAGCCCGATTGACGCGGGGAACGGCACCGCGTCGCGTCTTGTCATCAGACCCCATGCCAGCAAGGCCGCGAGGCCTGCAGTGAGTGTGGGCACCGGCAGGACAAAGACAATCTGCGGGAAGGTGAACCAGCGCGCGGCGATCTCCGGCGACAGGAATGGCATCCAGAGGCTGACGATGCCTATGAACCCCAGTACCGCGACCGCGGCGAATCGGGCTACCACATAGGCGCGCTCGCGCAGATCGCCCGTTGACTTGAGGACGAGCCACGTCGTACCCAGCAGCCCATAGCCCGCCGTGAGTGCAAGCCCGCACATGACCGAAAAGGGACTCATCCAATCCCACCAGCCACCCGAATAGGACCTGCCCTCGACTTCGATGCCTTGGACGATGGTGCCGAGCACGATCCCCTGTGCGCAGGTCGCGGCCAGCGAACCCAAGTGAAAGCCCCGATCCCAGAGTGATCTGTGCGCCGGGTCGCGCCACCGGTATTCGAAAGCAACGCCGCGGAATATCAACGCCAGGATCATGGCGATCATGGGGGCGTACAACGCCGGCATCAGAACGGCGTAGGCGAGGGGAAAGGCGGCGAACAATCCGCCGCCGCCGAGGATCAACCACGTCTCGTTGCCGTCCCAAACGGGTGCGACACTGTTCATCGCCCTGGCTCGGTTTTCGTCCGTGCCGAGCAGCGGGAAGACAATGCCGACGCCGAGGTCGAAGCCGTCGAGCACGACGTAGGTGAAGACCGCGAAAGCGAGGATGAAGGCCCAGACGGTCGGGAGATCAATCATGACCGTGTCCGAGGCCGGGTGGTTGCGTCGGAGGCGACGGACGCGGGTTCTTGCGCTGACTTCCCGTGGGCGGCTCGGTTGCCACGGGGCCGCTACGCATCATTCGGAGCAGGTACCAGATGCCGAACCCGAACACGACAAAGTAGACGACTACGAAACTGGTCAGCGAAGCCGCGACGGCGGGCGCGTCGATCGGCGAGGCCGAGTCGCCGGTCAAGAGCAGGCCATAGACGGTGTAGGGCTGCCGGCCCACCTCCGTGGTCACCCAGCCGGCGACGATTGCGACGAAGCCCGACGGGCCCATCGCGACGGCGGCTCGAAGGAACGCCGGGCTCTCGAATAGTCTTCGCCGCCGCCGCAGGACAAGGCCTGACAATCCCAGCAGCGCGATCAGCAAGCCGATCCCGACCATGATGCGGAACGAGAAAAACACCGCCGCGACCGGTGGCTGGTTCTCATCGGGCACGCTGTCCAGCCCCTTGACCGGATGGTCCGGGTCATGGTGCAGGATCAAGGAGGCCATTCTCGGAATGCCGATGGAATGGTCGAGTCGCTGATTCGCCTCGTTGGGCACCCCGAAAAGGAATAGCGGCGCACCCTTGGGATAGGACTCGTAGTGCCCCTCCATGGCCATGACCTTGACGGGCTGATGCGCCAGCGTGTTGAGGCCGTGCAGGTCGCCGGCGACGATTTGCAGCGGGGCCACCACCGCGACCATCCACATGGCCATGGAGAACATCCTGCGGGCTTCCGCGTTGGTCCGCTCCCGCAACAGGTGAAAGGCGCCGACCGCACCCACGACGAGGGCGGTTGTCAGATAGGCGGCGAGGACCATGTGTACCAGTCGAAACGGAAACGACGGGTTGAACACGATGGCCACCCAGTTTTCGGGAACGAACTGGCCCGCGTCGTTGATGGAGAAACCGGCGGGTGTATGCATCCACGAATTCACTGCGAGGATCCAGAACGCCGATACCAGCGTGCCTGCGGCCACGATGCCGGTCGCGACCACGTGCAGGGATTTTGAAACCCGCCCCATGCCGAAGAGCATCACGCCGAGGAAACCCGCCTCCATGAAGAAAGCCGTCAGCACTTCGTAGGCCATGAGCGGACCGATGATCGGGCCGGCCTTGTCGGAAAAGACGGACCAGTTGGTGCCGAACTGGTAGGACATGGCGATTCCCGACACGACGCCCATTCCGAAGGCGACGGCGAAGATCTTCATCCAGAATCTGAACAGGTTTAGATAGACCGCCTTGCCCGTACGCAGCCAAAGCGTCTCCAGGACCAGAAGGTAACTGGCCAGCCCGATTGAGAAAGCCGGGAAGATGATGTGGAACATGATCGTGAAGCCGAACTGCACACGCGCGAGCGTCACGGCATCGAGGGCCTCGATCATGGGGACTCAATCACCGACGGTGGCCAGCATCTCTTCCCTGGTGGGGTGGCAGTCGTACAAGCCGGACTCGAGGAAAGAGGTACACCTCACTCGACCGATCCTAAACGGTCGCGCCAGCTCCGCCAAGACGAACATGGGCAACGGGACGGGACAAGCCCGTCCCCTACGGGCGGTCCTGGCGGGTCCGTAGGGGCGACCCTTGCGGTCGCCCGCGCGCGACGACCCGCCGGCGCGGGACGGGACGAGCCCGCGCCCTTAGGGTCGTTCCAGCCAGAAAGACTTGACTCGGTCTTCCTCGATCTCGATGTGCAGCGTCTTGACTTCCTCCTCGGACACCTCGATGTCGAAGAGGAACAAGAACGCCACTTCCGTGTCCTGCTCCTTTACGGTGAGGTAGCTCAGCACCTCGTTTCCTGCGTCGTTCAGATAGGTACTGCTCGGCTGGCCGAGGTTTTCGACGATCCAGGCCCGGGTCGTGACACCGGGCTGGATGGCGTCCAGGGACGCGCTGCCATGGAGTCTGCCGTAGCGGTAGTGGGAGTCGGACTCGACCACGAACACGCATCCGCTCAGGGCCAAGGCGGTGGCGACGGCGGCGCAGGTCAATGCAAAGCGGATTCGCAACGGGTTCATCTGGTCTCCTTTGATTGCTTGAGGGCAGGGCGAATGTTCCGTCGGAATATTGACACGTCGATGCTGAACGAACGCTTAACGCGCGACATTCAAGAACGCCCTGACATCCTCCTGGTCGTGATACCGCGCCGGGATCGGGAAGCGGAACACCCGTGCGGCGTTCAGTCCGAGGATCTTCGCACGTTCGGTGTCGGTTAGCTGACCCATCGTTCGCTCGATCGCCTCGGCCGAATGGGGCCAGGTGCCTTCGTGGTGCGGGTAGTCGTTGGCCCACAGGAAATTGTCGACGAGCTTGTGCTCCCGGGCGAGATCCAGTCCGGGCTTGTCCTCCTGGAAGGTCGCGAATCCGCACTGACGGAAGTAGTCGCTCGGCAGCCGCTTCAGCTTGGGACGGACGAACATATGGTGTTTCCGGTACGCCTCGTCGAGGGCCCAGATCGTCCAGGGTACCCACCCGATGCCCGCCTCGACGCTGCCGAAACGCAGGTCCGGATAGCGTTCGAGAACGCCGGAAGCACATAGATTCGCGATGGGTTCCATGGTCGGTGCCAGCGAATGGACCGCGTAGTTGACCACGGCGCCGCCGTTGCCGCGTGACGTTCTGGGATCGCGTCCCGTCGAGACGTGGAACGTGATCGGGAGGTCAACCTCGGTGATGCAGGCCCACAGCGGATCGAATTCGGGCAGGTTGTAGTTCGAGTGCTCGTGGTCCGGCGGTCCCCAAATCGGCTTGCAGGGCAGCGCCAAACCGCGGAAGCCGAGTGCCGCGACGCGCTGGATCTCTTCAATCGCCCCGCTGAGATCGGCGGCGGCGATGCAGCCCATCGGGGATAGCCGGTCGTTGTATGGACCGAACATCTCCCATGCCCAGTCGTTCCACACGCGGCACATGGCTTGACTGAACTCGGGGTCCGGCGTTGCCCAGATGGTTAGCCCCTTGTTCGGGAAGAGCACCTCCGCATCGACGCCGTCCTCGGCGAGGTCGTCGAGGCGTTGCTCCGGCGTCTCGCCCGCGCCGTTGCGCAACCGGTCTTCCCCCTCGAAGGCGATGTTGCGGATGCGCACGGGCCGGAAGCCCTCGGTCTTCTGGTACTTGCGCCCGTGGGCGTCGACGGCGACACCCGGCAGTCGGTCGCGGAACTTCGTGTCGATACGGGTCCGCCACAGATCGGCGGGTTCCTGGACATGGCCATCCGTGGACACCATGAAGTACTTGTTGGGGTCGTCCGGCCGGGCGGTGCGGCTCCAGCCGTCGATGCCGGGCGTCGACAGACGCCAGGCGTTGTTCGCGTCGGCTTCGGCGTGGGCTTGTTCGGACGGGGAAGCTGCCAAGACGGTGTCTCCGTAGGGGTGATCGACTACTGTAGCGCAATCGTTGCTGTAGCAGTGAGGACGTGAATGACGCCGACAGAGGTTCTCGGTTTCTGGTTGGGTCCCGCACCCGACGATCTCGAGGCGGTCACCTTGGCATCGAAGCGCTGGTACATCGCGGATGACGGGTTCGATGCCGAGATCCGGGACCGATTCGGCGACGCGATCAAACAAGCGCAGCAAGGCCTGTTTGCGGATTGGGTGGAAACACCGGAAGGCGCCTTAGCCCTGGTGATCCTACTCGACCAGTTTCCGCGCAACGCCTACCGGGGAACGGCGGACGCCTTCGCAGGCGACCCGGTGGCTCTGGCCGTCGCAGGACGGGCTGTCGAGCGCGGTTTCGATCGCGATCTCGCCTGTCCCGGACGGGCGTTTCTCTACCATCCCTTCGAGCACAGCGAGGATTCGGAGGATCAGGAGCGCTCCGTGCGGCTCTTTGAAACCCTCGCGGCCCAAGCGCCCGAGGAATGGCGGGAGTTCGCCGCGGACTTCGTGCCCTATGCCCACGCTCATCGGGAGGTCATAGCCCGTTTCGGTCGGTTCCCGCACCGCAACGCGATCCTCGGCCGTGTCGACACGACCGAAGAGCGAGCCTACTTGGACGGGGGAGGAGGTTTCTGACCTAGTCCTGGAGCTTGAGAGAGATTTCGCACGTGGATTGGGGTCGTTGGATTGCATACCCATCGGGTTTGCGCGCGTAAAGTGGAACCCATGGTCGTCGGCCACTGCCAAGTGAAGGAAGGCGCGTTTGCTATGATCGGGGCTCCCGGACTGGCTTCATCGAAGACGTCGTTGGTCAAGAAACCGCAACGCCGCCGCCTCACGGTGGATGACTTCGCGAAGATGTGCGAGGTGGGAATCCTCTCGGCCGACGACCACGTCGAACTCATCGATGGAGAGCTTGTCGAAATGCCGCCAATGGGACCGCCGCATGCCGGGATCGTCAATCACCTGGCGAAGATCCTGATCCGCCGTCTAGGTGACACCGCTGACGTACGCGTTCAATCATCGGTCCTCCTTTCCAGGTATACACAGCCGGAACCCGACTTGGCGGTGGTCCGACCGGATTTGGACCACTACCTTCAACGACATCCGGATCCACGGGACATCCTGATCGCGATCGAGGTTGCGGACTCGTCTCTGACCTACGACCGCGGGGAGAAGATACCGCGCTACGCGGCGGCGGGCGTGCCCGAAGCGTGGTTGGTCAACGTCCGTGCACAAACGATCACGGTCTACACCGAGGCGACGTCAACAGGCTATCGCGTCTCGCGCACGTTGGACTGGACTGAAGAGCTGGTTGCCACAGCCGTTGACGGGCTTCGCCTCACGTTCGAGGAAATCCTGCCGAGCGCGTACTTCCCACGAAATTGACAAGATGTCGGCTCGGGTCCGAGTGGTGTGTGTCACGCGACGTCGTTGTATCTCCAGTTCCCGTGGAAACCGTAGGGGATCCGGTGCGGCAACTCGGCGCATGCAATCGGTCCGTCGGCAAGGTTCTCGGCATCGAAGAACGCTAAGTCGCTGCGGTTCTCCCGCCCGCGATGGACGACGCTGAGAAGGTAGCCGTTCCCCTCGGCGGCGTCCCTGGAATCCGGCACGAACACCGGCTCGCCCGTGGTGTCGCCATCCGGAAGCACGTAGCGTGCGTGTCGACCGCTTCCGAAGTCGTGACGCACGATACTGTTGAAGGTCAGGTCGTTGCTGCCATTGGACGCAGCCGCGTAGTAGCCGTGCCGATAGGCCGTGCCGGCGAAGCGTTCGTCCAGGCGTGGGAACTCCCCGCTGGTGTCGTCGAGCGTGCGGCATCGCACGCCGTTTGAGTTGTCGGCGAGATCGATGACCCATTCCGTCAGACGCGCTCGGGGCGGTGCCGTCGGCGTCCCGTCGACGTTGGGGAACAGCGGCACCTCGTCGAACTGCATCACGTGGGCGACGATGCGGTTGCCGTCCGTGTAGGCGTTCATCGGATGGAATACGAAGCAGGCGTCGGTTTCGAACCAGCGGATGTCGGCAACCGAGCCGTCGCGTCGCATCACGGCGAGGTGGGTCCCGTTGTCCGGTTCCCAGGCGAACACGGGCTTGCCGCGTATCGCCCGGGTCCGGCTGGCAGTGACCGGGAAGATGGGAAACACGATGTGCTCGTCGGTGACGATGAAGTCGTGCATCATGCTGGCGAAAGGCGCCTTGAAGCGCTCGGAGCGAGTCAGCGTCCCGGATGCATCGACCGTCTGGTAGCTCACGTCCTTGCTGAACATGCCGGACGCCATATAGCCGAAGAAAAGCATCTCGCCGGTCTTGGGATCGATCTTGGGATGCGCGGTCATGGGCCCGTCGAGGCGGTCGCCGAACCGCCAGGGGCCGATGGAGTCCAACGTATCGGGATCGATCTCGAACGGTGCGTGCACTTCCTCGAGGGCCAGCAGCTTGCCGCCATGCCAGACGATATTGGTGTTGGCGAGCCCGTCGTCTTCCATACGCCGCGCGGCACGGTCGTTCTGTAGCGGGTTGAACGGATTGACGAGGCTGCGCCCTTCGCGCCGTTCCGCCTTCCATTTGCCGGTGCGCACCCAGCGGTTCCGGTAGCGAACCCGCCCGTCGCCGACGTGGAACATGTGCAGCATGCCGTCGCCGGCGAACCAGTGGTGGTCCCGGCGAGGCGGGAACTGCGGATCCGGTCCGTTGCGGTAGTAGGTGATGTCGAGATCTTTCGGCAGTTCGCCGCGCACGATCACGTCGTCGATATCACACTCCATGCGAATCGGCGCGTAGTTGCCCTTGAGTTGTGGATGATCGGGGTAGGGTGTGGTCATTGTTTCCTACGGCTTGCGGATCGGGTCACTCTACCGCATCGGCGTGCGAAGTCGCCTCGTCTTCGGCTGGGTCGCCCGTCGAATAGACCAACGCTGCCATATCCCACGCGTGGACCGGCGAGAAGGCTGCGGGCCCACCTTCGGCGAACAGGCGCGTTTGACGGCTACCCGCCAGTGTCGGGTAGATTCGACCCGTCAACTTGCACCGATCGTTGGCGTAGACCTCGATGATCGACGCGTCCAGGAAGACGTTCAGGCGAAGCATGCCGTCCTCGTCGAGGGGACAGGGTGCCGTCTGCACCGGGTGGTCGCGCTTCTCGGCCCTGGTGGCCATGGGGAACGCGCGGAACACGGCGGGATCCCGGCTGGACCGGGTGGAGTCGATCGAAAGCGTGCGTGCCGCGGCGTCGTAGACGATTCGGGTTTCCTCGATGCGGTTCGGGGCCGCCCGGACGCTCAAGCCCGCGCGCCGGGCGCCACGCGGCAGGATGGCCAATCGAAGTTCCAGGCAATCGCCCGCCAGGGCCGGAAACAGCCGCTCATCGTCGTCGAGTGTCAAGGCCGCGGTCTCGCGACCGTTGCGGCGCAGCAGTTCCACCTCGCGCACCGGCTCGATCATGAGACCGCCGGAGTCCGTCGCAGTGAGCACGCTGGGAAGGGTCATGGTGGCGAACTGGTCGGTTCCCGGCCGGCGCTGGGCGATGGCCCAGGCCCAGAACATCCTCCTCCCCATGCCATCGAGTAGCGATTCGGGCGCGAAGCTCGCACCGCCGGGATAGGTGAGCCGATGGTGACTCTCGGGGATGAACGTGCCGGCGTGGTAGCGGCCAAGGTAGTAGCGCGTGCCGCGGGGGTGGCTGATGCACATCAATACCTGGCGAGGACCGAGTTTGAAGAAGTCGGGACAGGCGCAATCCTCGTTTGCGTCCGTCCAGTTGGGATTCGGGCTGTAGAACGGTCGTTGGTAGTCCCAATTTTCGAGGTCCCTGGACGTGAACAGGTAGGCCGTGTCGTGCACGTTGTGAGGTTTGACCAGCCCGCCCAGGATCATGTGGTAGACGTCGCCGTCTAGCCAGGCATGGGGGTCGAAGACCCGGTACACGTCGAAAGCGGGGTCGCCCCGTTTCGGCTCGGCGATGACGGGATTGGCCGGATGTCGCCGCCATCGGTCGAGGTCGTCGTCTTCCGCGAAGGCGATGCAGATGCCCGCGTTGATGCCGTAGTAGACGAGAGCCGGGACGCCCTCCCGCGTGATGAGCGCGCAACCCGA
>VXYL01000055.1 GCA_009846005.1 Gammaproteobacteria bacterium
CCCCCCCCCCACGAAAGAGCCTTCAGCCGGGGAGCGCGAGGGGCCCCCTCGCACGAGAGGCCCCGCTTGAATACCGACGCAACCGCAGCGGGTGATCGGCGACGCCTGGCAGTCTGCCTATTGGTCGCCGCAGCACTGCATGCCGCCGTTCTGCTGAACATCGACTTCACCGACCTGCGGCCGCCCGATCCGTTGCCAACCATCGACTTGGTGCTGGGCCAGAGACTGGCCGAAGCCCCGCGAGTGGACGATGCCGACGTCGGGTCGCACACCGCCGAGGCGGTGGACGCAGCCGTCGCGGACCCGTCTCCACCTGCGCCTGCGTCATTGCCCGCACCCACCGAATCCCGCCCCGAGCCGTCGGAAAGCCAGCCGGCGGCGGTGCCCGCACCGAGCGTACTGGCTGACACGACGACGCACGACCTTGCCCGTGCGATCACGGCACAGGCCCAGAAACTGTCGTCGCGGCCTGGCAACGGACCCGGGGCCGGCGACTCTGCGACGCGGGTCCGGCGTTTGGCCGGCCCGCCCAACGACGATCCCGAGCTCGCGTACTACCTTGACTCGTGGCGACGCAAGGTGGAACGCGTCGGCACGATCAACTACCCGAGCGAAGCCCGGGCACGCGGTCTGTCCGGAACCCTGCGCCTGCTCGTGGTCATCGACCCGGACGGCGAACTGCACACCGTTCGTGTACTCGCGTCGAGTGGCCATCCGCTGCTCGACGAGGGCGCCGTTCGAATCGTCAATCTCGCGGCACCGTTTTCTCCGTTTACCAAGAGCATGCGGGCTCGCATCGACTTGCTGGAGATCGAGCGCACGTGGCGGTTCCGAAAGGACCGCCTCACACCCATGCCGTAGGCACCCCGGCGGGAGGGGTCGTCAAAACGTTTGCCCAAACGGCCAGCGACGTTTGTAAACTTGCCCCATGCAACGAGGCTGCGGGAGAGGCGAGTGCACGCCGGCGAGTTCCTGATCAGCATGCCCAAGCTGCGCGGCAGCTTTTTCGGCGACAGTTTGATCTACCTCTGGGCGCACGACGAGGACGGTGCGCAGGGCCTGGTCGTCAATCATCCTTTCGACCTTACACTTGGCGAGTTGATGAAGCAGCTGCAGTTGCCCACGGCGACGAACCTGGCCGGCAAGGTCGTATCGGGCGGCCCGGTGGAACCGCAACAGGGCTTCATCCTGCACACCGACGACGTCAGCGTGGAAGGCAGCGAACCGGCCGCAGGTGTCGGCGGGGTTGGTTTGACCGTGTCCTACAGCCGCGAAATGCTGGAGTTGATCGCCGCTGAACGCGGGCCGAACCGGTTCCTGCTCGCGTTGGGCTACGCCGGATGGGGTGCGGGGCAACTCGAAGAGGAGTTGGCCGACGGAGCGTGGTTGACCGCCCCGAGTTCCCAGGACGTGCTGTTCGAGACACCGTTTGAGCAACGTCTGGATCGGGTCGCCCACGAGCTCGGCATAGACTGGCGGCTGTTCGCCTCCGAGGGCGGTGTGGCATGAACCCCTCGGCCGGAGGACGGGCCGGCACGGCACTGGTTTTCGACTTCGGCATGAAGCACATCGGCGTTGCCATCGCCGAACCCCAGGCCCAACTCGCACGGGGACTTGTCACCATTCCCGCCAAGGCCGGCGAACCGCATTGGCACGCCCTCGATCCTGTGGTGAAGGAGTGGCAGCCCGAGCGTCTGGTCGTCGGACTTCCGATCAACATGGACGGGACACCGAGCGAAGGTTCGGCCCGGGCGCGACGCTTCGGTAGGCGACTCGCCGCTCGCTACGCCCTGACCGTAGACTACGCCGACGAGCGCTTGTCGACGTTCGAGGCAATCTCGCGCGGCGCGCCGGCGGACGCCGCCCACACCCAGGCGGCCGAGGTCATTGGCGAGACGTGGCTCAACCAACGCGCGCCGGTTGCCTCGGATGAGCCGTAGCGGGAAACCGCGCGTGCTCGCGTGCCGTGTCTTCGCCGATCTGACCGTTCGCCACCAATCGTTGCAGGCTCTGGTCGAGGGTTTGCATGCCCGATGCCGACGAGGTCTGCATCGCCGTGTAGATCTGCGCGATCTTCTGCTCCCGGATCAAGTTCCTGATCGCCGTCGTCGCCACGAGGATCTCGTGCGCCGCGACCCGGCCACGGCGAGCGGGAAGCGTTCCCGAGCGCGCTGCCGGATCGGCGCCTTCGGAACGCCTCAATAGCGTTTGCCACACCACCGCATGCAGGGACTCCGACAGGATCGACCGAATCGTGTCCTTCTCGGCAGCGGGAAACACGTCTACGATCCGGTCGACGGCTTTCGGGGCCGACGGCGTGTGCAGCGAGGCGAAGACCAGGTGGCCCGTCTCCGCGGCCGTGAGTGCCAATCGAATGGTGTCGAGATCGCGCATTTCGCCGATCAGGATCACGTCCGGATCCTCGCGCAGCGCGGCGCGCAACGCATCCGCAAGCCCAGCGGTATCTCGACCCACCTCGCGCTGGTTGACGAGGCAGTTCCGAGATTCGTGGATGAACTCGATCGGATCTTCAATGGTGAGAATGTGCTGTCGGCGCGTGGCGTTGACATGGTCGATCATCGCGGCGAGCGTTGTGCTCTTGCCCGAACCGGTGGGCCCGGTCACCAAGACGAGCCCGCGCGGTGCGCCGGCGATCCGCTGGAACATCGCTCCAAGACCTAGGTCCGACAGCGTGGGTACTGCGGTCGGGACCGCCCGACACACGACCCCGACGCCGCGACGGGATTGAAAGACGTTGACGCGAAAGCGGCCCACCCCCGAAACCGCCAGGCAGAAGTCCGCTTCGCGACCCTCGGCAACGACTTGCCGGTCCGACGGTGTGACGCTGGCGTCGATCCATGCTTTCAGGTCGTCCGGGGAAACCAACTCCCGGGACAGGGGCTCGATGTCTCCATCGACGCGAATCATGGGCCGCAATCCCGCCGACAGGTGCACATCCGATGCACCGCGGTCCACGGCTTCGCCAAGCAGGCCGGAGATGTCCATGCGCGAACTCTACGGGACGGCGTTCGCCGGGTATGACAGCTAACCGCCCATGGGGATGTACGATTTCTCTGCAATTTCCCGGCCCCGCCGATAGCCGCCGCCAAAACCGGCGGCGCGGTCGGGTTAAACTGCGTCGTGGACTATGACAAGCGAATCGAGGCGGTCGACGCCGCCATCAGTCTAGCCGAAGCCCGGGCAGGCCAGCGTTCCGCCCGGACGCGACTGATTGCCGTATCCAAGGCTCGAGTTGCTGCCGACGTCCGAGCCGCCTACGAGGCAGGTCAGCGCGACTTCGGCGAAAACTACCTCAAGGAAGCCCTCGCCAAGATGACCGCCTTGTCGGATCTCGACATCGTCTGGCACTTCATCGGCGCCATCCAGTCGAACAAGACCCGCGACATCGCGCGCCGCTTCCAATGGATCCATACCGTCGATCGCGCACGGATCGCCAGCCGACTGGACGCCGCGGCCGAACGCCCCCTGGACGTTTGCGTTCAGGTAAACGTCGACGCCGAGCCGCGGAAGGCGGGTGTCGCCCCGTCGAACCTTGCCGCGCTGGTGGCGCACATCCGAGAGCTACCGCGTCTTCGCCTGCGCGGCCTGATGGCCATTCCCCGGGCCGATGGCGACCACCGGGCGAGTTTCGGCACCCTGCGGTCACTGTTCGATGCCCATGCCAATGCTGCCGGCGACCACTGGGATTCGCTGTCGATGGGCATGTCGGATGACTTCGAGATCGCCATCGAAGAAGGTGCCACCATGGTGCGCATCGGAACGGCAATCTTCGGGCCGCGCCCCACGCCGGCCCGAGAACGGGTGCTCGCATGACCGGGCGCATCGCCTTCGTCGGCGGCGGCAACATGGCGTTCGCGCTGGCGACGCGCCTTGCCGAGCATGCGCATGACGTGGTGGTCGCGGAACCGCTAGCCCAACAGCGGGCGCGATTCCGTCCACCGGTCTCGACGACGCCGGACAACACCGCGGCAGTCCAAGGGGCGTCCACCGTCGTGCTGGCGGTCAAGCCCCAGGTACTCGAGTCCGTCGTCGCCGAAATCGCCCCGGGGATACGCGATGACCAGCTCGTGGTTTCCATTGCCGCGGGCGTTCCCATGGCCGCAATCGAACGGTGGCTCGGCACCCCTCGGGCCCTGGTGCGCTGCATGCCGAACACCCCCGCGCTCGTCGGTGCGGGCATCAGCGGCCTAATCGCCAATGGCTTGGTCACGCCGGACCAACGCGCACAAGCCGAAACGATCCTGCGGGCGGCGGGCGAAGTCGTCTGGTTCGCGACCGACACCGATCTCGATGCCGTGACGGCGCTTTCCGGCAGCGGGCCCGCCTACTTCTTCGCCGTCATCGAAGCCCTGGCGGCCGCCGGGACGAACATCGGCCTCGATCCCGAGACAGCCAAGCGATTGGTGGTCGCCACCGCCCAGGGCGCCGCGATCATGGCCACGGACGACGACCCCGCAGAACTCCGGGCGCGAGTTACGTCTCCTGGCGGGACGACGGAGCGGGCGCTCTCTATACTTACCGAACGGTCGTTTCCCGAATCCCTCGACGCCGCCGTGCGTGGCGCCTACGAACGGTCCCGGGAGTTGGCGCGCGAGTTGTCCGGCGAATCCGGCCTAGCGCAGGCTCTTCCGCCCGACGAATGATGACGACAATACGGCATCGAAATTGAGTCGAGTGAGCCTTTTGCCGCGGGCAAGGAGACGGCAGTCGGTCAAATGTTCACGGCGAACTGCAAACCGCGAATTGAACCCATTGCCTTGGTTATGGTTAAAAGGTCTGATCAGCGCGTCTTCAAAGGAGTCCATGGCAGATGGGTGAACCACTGACCTTCGTCGTCACGCTCGTCCTAAAGGTCGCCGCACTGTTGTTCCTGCTGCGTTTTATCCTGCAGGCAGTACACGCGAGCTTCTACAACCCGGTCTCCGAAGGCATCGTTCGGTTCACCAACCCGGTTCTGGATCCCGTGCGCAAGGTATTGCGCCCCTACCGCAACCTGGACTTCGCTTCGTTCGCCACCGCCTGGGTGGTGCACATGCTGGCGGTCACGTTCCACATTTGGTCGTTCGGGCTACCAATCGAGATATTCGCCATCCTGACCGACGGCTTGCGTACCACGCTCAGCCTCGTTGTGGGCATCTTCCTGGTGGCGATCCTGGTGTCGATCATCATGAGCTGGATCGCGCCACAGGTGTACTCGCCGGCGGCGATCATCGCCCGGGAACTCGCGGAGCCGCTGCTCGCCCCGGCGCGACGGATCCTGCCGCCCCTCGGCGGGATAGACCTCTCGCCGATGATCACCATCGTGGTGTTGATGCTTATCCAAAGCTACGCCATCGGCGGCGTACTGCCCTGCCAGTACCAATCGTGGTGCGGTTGAGGGAAACCGAGGACGCTTGCTTGCGCCCCCCGGCTGAGGGCTCTTCCATGCGAGGGGCAAGCCCCTCGCGCTCCCCGGCTGAGGGCTCTGTCGGCCTAGTCGAACCGCGCATCGCCGGTTTCGAGGAGCCCTTCGAGCTGCAGTGCCAGGAAACGCTGCCGCGGTTCGACCTCGTGTACGAGACCTACGGCGAGCTCGACGAGAACCGGGCCAACGCGGTACTCGTCTGCCACGCCCTGTCCGGCGACCATCACGCCGCCGGCTACCACGCCGCCGAGGACGCCAAGCCGGGGTGGTGGGATACCTGCATCGGGCCCGGCAAGCCGATCGACACGGGCAAGTTCTTCGTCGTTGCGCTCAACAACCTTGGCGGCTGCAACGGCAGCACCGGACCGCGCAGCGTCGATCCCGCCACCGGCGAACCCTACGGCGAACGGTTCCCCACCGTGACCGTCAAGGACTGGGTCAAGAGCCAGGCGATGCTTGCGGACGTCCTGGGCATCTCGCGTTTCGCGGCAGTGGTCGGCGGCAGCCTGGGCGGTATGCAGGCGCTGCAATGGGCGATCGACTATCCCGACCGGATCGCGCACGCGATCGTCATCGCCGCCGCCGCAAAGCTCTCGGCGCAGAACATCGCATTCAACGAGATCGCGCGACAGGCAATCCAGGCCGACCCGGAGTTCCACGACGGCCGCTATTTCCAAGCCGACGCGATTCCGCGCAAAGGCCTGATGCTCGCCCGGATGGTCGGACACGTGACCTACCTGTCCGACGACAGCATGGGCGACAGGTTCGGCCGCGAACTGAAGTCCGGGGACATCGGGTCGGCCCAGGATGTGCAATTCCAGGTGGAGAGCTATCTCCACTACCAGGGAACTTCGTTCTCGGAACGGTTCGATGCCAACACCTACCTGCTCATGACCCGGGCGTTGGACTACTTCGATCCCGCGCTTGAGTTCGACGGCGACCTCGTTCGTGCCTTGGCCGGCACCCAGGCCAAGTTCCTGGTGCTGTCGTTCCTGTCCGACTGGCGGTTCTCGCCGGCACGCTCCGACGAGATCGTCGACGCCTTGATCGAGGCCCGCAAGGACGTGGTAAGCGCGAAGATCGACGCGCCGCACGGGCACGACTCCTTCCTGCTCCCCAACGAGCGCTACTTCGACGTGCTCGGTGGCTACCTCGACGCGGTGGCCGGACTGGGATAGGCGGCATGAGACCCGATCTTCAGATCATTGCCGCTCTCGTCAATCCGGGTGCGCGCGTGTTGGACCTTGGCTGCGGCAGCGGCGAGCTTCTCAAGTGGCTCGCCGCCGAGAAGGGCGTCAACGGCTACGGCATCGAAAAGGACCCGGTACAGATCAGCGCCTGCGTGCGCGCCGGGGTAAACGTCATCGAACACGATCTCGACGACGGTTTGGGGCGATTCCCGGATTCCAGCTTCGACATGGTCGTGATGACCGAAACGCTGCAGGCCGTATCGTCGCCGGATGCACTGATCGAGGAAATGCTGCGCATCGGCGAACAGTGCGTGGTCACTTTCCCGAACTTCGGACATTGGCGATGCCGGCTCCAGCTTGCCGCGTTGGGCCGGATGCCGGTCGCCAATCACCTGCCCCACCAATGGTACGACACGCCGAACATCCACCTGTGTACCTTCAGTGACTTCGAGCGGCTCGTGGCGGCGAAGGGGATGCCGATCATCGAGCGTCACGTTGTCGACGGCGACTACCGCGTCCACGGTCGTATGAACCCGCTCCGCAACCTATTCGGCACCATCGCCTTCTACCGTCTCGGACGGGCCATCGCGACATGACGAGGATCCTCCTGGCAGCGCCCATGCTGCTCGTGCTGTTCGTCGCACACGCCGAGCAATTCAAGCGATTCGGCGACTACCGCGTGCACTACATGGCGTTCAACGCCTCGGTTCTATCCGCCGAAATCGCCGAGCGCTACGAGATCGTGCGGGGATCCGACAAGGGCCTGGTCAACATCACCGCGATCGGACCCTCAGGTCGCGGCGAAAAGGTGACGGTGAAGGGCGATTTCAGGAACTTGCTCGACCAGACGACGAAGCTCGACTTCCGCGAGATCGACGACAGGGGAACGGTGTACTACCTGGCGGCGTTCGACTTCGAGAACGCGGAGAACCTGCGCTTCGAAATCACCGTCGAGCTGCCGAAGCACGGGTCCGAAACCTTTCGGTTCCAGCACGCGCTCTATCGAGAAGAGTAGGTGGTCGGCGAATCGTCAACGCGTGTCGTTGTCGCGACGGGAAACACCGGCAAGGTTAGGGAACTCGCCGAGGCGTTGGCCCGGCTCCCTTTCGAACTCGTAGCCCAAGGCGCACTCGGCATCGAGGCAGCGCCGGAGACCGCCTGCACGTTCCTCGAGAATGCCTTGGGTAAGGCCCGGCACGCGGCCGCCGAATCCGGGTTGCCTGCCATTGCCGACGACTCCGGCCTCGTGGTCCCCGCCTTGGGCGGCGTTCCTGGCATTCACTCCGCGCGCTTCGCCGGAGCGGCTGCAACTGACGCCGACAACAACGCCAAGTTGCTGCGCGAACTCGGCACCAACATGCCCTGCGCCGCGTACTTCACCTGCTGCCTAATCTACATTGCCTCGCCCGCCGACCCGGCCCCCATCGTTGCGACAGCGCGGTGGCAGGGGCAGATCATATCCTCCCCCCGGGGAAGCAACGGCTTCGGCTACGACCCCCATTTTCTCGTGCCGACCTTGGGGAAGACGTCGGCGCAACTGCCTCTGGCCGAGAAGAACCGTCTGTCGCACCGTGGCCAGGCATGCCGCCAACTCGCCGCGCTGCTGGCCGAGAACGGACGCACGCGCGCCCGCCAACGATGACGCCGCCCGCCGAAGTTGGCCTCTATGTCCACTTCCCCTGGTGCGTGCGCAAGTGCCCCTATTGCGATTTCAACTCGCATCCGCTGAAGGAACCGCTACGCGAGAGGGAGTATCGCGAGGCGCTGCTCGACGATTTCGAACGGGAACTCGAACGATTCGGCGAGCGACGCATCACCACCGTGTATTTCGGGGGCGGCACGCCCAGCCTGTTCTCGCCGGAGACTTTTCGAGCGCTGCTCCGTCGCCTGCCCGGTGTCCACGAGGCTACGATCGAGGCCAATCCCGGAACGATCGAGCGCGGCGACTTCGCCGACTATCGCCGTGCCGGCATCACGCGGGTGTCCCTCGGGGCGCAGAGTTTCGACGCAGTACGCCTGAATGTTCTCGGTCGGATCCATGGCACCGACGACATTGGCAACGCCGCCCGCGAAGTCAGGTCGGCCGCTGTCCAGAGCCTGAACATCGACCTCATGTATGCACTGCCGGGGCAAACCGTCGAGGAGGCTCTCGACGACCTGGCGCAAGCAATTCGCCTGGAACCTGACCACATCTCCTGGTACCAGCTCACCATTGAACCGAAGACGGAATTCGCCCGCCGGCCTCCGGCCGGGCTACCCGATGCCGATCGTGCCGCGGAAATCGAAGAAGCCGGCATCGCGTTGCTGGCCGACTATGGCTACAGGCGCTACGAAGTCTCCGCGTTCGCCCGAAACGGCCACGTTTGCGCGCACAACGTCAACTACTGGCGGTTCGGCGACTACATGGGCATCGGTGCCGGCGCCCACGGCAAGTTCACGAACGACGAGGGTGAAGTCGTCCGCACCGCCAAGGCGAGCCAGCCACGCCTCTACCTCGATGGCAGCGACGGCCATGTCAACAGAGTCTCCCCCGTGGAGCTGCCAGGGGAGTTCATGATGAACGCGCTACGGCTTGTGGAAGGCGTCGAACCAGAGCTATTCGAGGCGCGGACGGGGTTGGGACTCGATGACCTTGCGGACAAGGTAGCCGAGTTGGTGGATTGGGGTCTTATGCACCCCGGCCGGCTGGCGTTGACGACAACCGGGTTTCGCCAACTGAACAGCGTGGTGTTGCGGTTTTTGCTTTGACCCACACTCAGCCGCCACCACTTGCGGCTTCTTGTTGAATATCGTCGTCCGTCCAACGGCTAGTCGACAATCGTTGCCGGAACAACCCGCTACTCAAGCCCAACCAAGCGAGCCGGGCGCTACGCTACGCGCCGATACGTAAGATCCACGACGCGACGGCCACCGGCGCGTCCCTTGGCCTCGAAAGCGGTGACGGGTCGTTCGACACGCGCGGACACACCGCCTTCCAATCCCGGTACCGCCCGAAGCACGTCGACCATCTGCGCCGCGTAGTCCGCCCAGTCCGTCGCCAAGTGCAGCGTTCCACCAACCACGAGGCATGCGGCGACCGCCTCCGCGAACGCAGCATTGACTAGACGTCGCTTGTGATGCCGTTTCTTCGGCCACGGGTCCGGGAAGAATGCGCTGACGCGACGTGCGGTGCCGGGTTCGAGCCGATGCAGAAAGTCCAAAACCTCCGCGTCCGCGATACGGACGTTGTCGAGGCCGTCCCGTTCGCAGGCGAGCATGAGGGCACCGAACCCGGGCCGGTAGATGTTGACGCCCAGGCAGTTCCAAGTCGGATGGGATTTGGCGAGATCCGCCACCGCGGCACCGTTGCCGAAACAGGTCTCGATGGCCAACGGGCCGTCACGACCGAAAACCTCCCGCCAGAAGTCTGCGCCAATCCCTGTGTCGGGTAGATCGACCAGATAGCGATCGGTCAACTCGTCGAGTGCGCGCGCCTGCGCAGCCGTCAGTCGTCCTCGGCGACGAAGATAGGCGTGCTGCGGCGCGGCTGCCCGGCTCAAGCCGCTTCGGCGACCTCCATGTGCTTGCGGAGTTTCTTCATCGCGCTCTGCTCGAGTTGGCGGATGCGCTCCGCCGAAACGCCGTAGCGGTGCGCGAGTTCGGTCAAGGTTTCCTTGTCGTCGCGCAGCCAGCGCGACTCGAGAATGTCCCGGCTGCGTCCGTCCAAGGTCTTGATGGCATCCGCGAGGTGCTTCGAAGCAGCCTTTGAGGCATCTTCCTCGACGACGATGTCGGCGGGATTGGATGTCGTGTCTTCGAGATAGAGCGCAGGGGCCGGCGGCGCTTCGTCGGCATCGTCGTTCGGATAGCCGTCGAAGGCCAAATCCCGGGACGACAGGCGACCCTCCATTTGCGTTACCGTTGCCGCCGGTACGCCGAGGTCATGCGCAATGGCCCGGGTCTCGGCATCGTTCAACCAGCCAAGCTTGTTCTTCCTGCTGCGCAGGTTGAAGAAGAGCTTGCGCTGCGCCTTGGTGGTCGCGACCTTGACGATGCGCCAGTTGCGGAGAATGAACTCGTGCATCTCGGCACGGATCCAGTGCACCGCGAAGGACACCAGGCGGACGCCGACCTCGGGGTCGAACCGGCGCACGGCCTTCATGAGACCGATGTTGCCTTCCTGGATGAGATCGGCCTGGGATAGTCCATAGCCCGCGTAGCTACGGGCGAGATGCACGACGAAGCGCATATGGCAGAGCACGAGTTCCCTTGCCGCCTCGAGGTCTTGTTCGTAGTAGAAACGTTCCGCGAGGGCTCGTTCATCCTCGGCGCTCAATACCGGGAACGCGTTGATGGTCTGGATATAGGCTTCCAAGTCGCGGCCCGGCGACAGGCTCGCTAGGGAAAGTACCTTGGTGCTCATATCGTCCCTCCGCTACCTTGTGCGTCTGCCCGTCAAGCGTGGCAAGAACGCTACCGTTGGTAACACTTAGACCCGATCTTAGCACTCTTGTTCCGAGAGTGCTAACAGGAGATCCCGGTCTCCGATGCCGGCTCCAGCAACTTAAGCGATGCCAAACGCGTCGTGCCGGCGGCCGCCCGCACTACGCCAAACCCATGCGGTCAAGCCGTTGGCGCGAAGCAGCAGCCGCCCCAAGAACGCCCAAAACAGCACCGGCCGCCAGCAGCATCACATGAAAGATGGGGTCGAAACCGGCGAGTTCCAAGTCCCTGCCGTAGCTGGCGAACAGCCGCACGAGCGGCCCTTCGAGGAGCAGCAACAACCCCGAGACCGCCATCGCGGCAATCACCGCGCCACCCAACCCGTAGACCGCCCCAAGGTACAGGAACGGTCGCCGCACGTATGCCCTGCCTGCGCCGACCAGCGTGAGCACCTTGACTTCCTCCAAGCGCGATTCAATCGCCAAGCGAACCGTCGCACCGGAGGTCAGGACTGCGCCAAGTCCGAGGATCGCCGCCAGCGACCAATACAGGCGGATCACGATCTCGCGAACCGCCCCAAGCCGTTCGAGCCAACTCCGCTCCACGACGACATCCGCGACGCCGTTCGCCCCGGCTGCTTCCTCGGCAAGCCTTGCCACGCCGTCCGTCGATACCGTGGCATTGACCGTGGCGCGAACGCTGGCCGGCAACGGATTGTCCTCCAAGAGCCCCAGGGCATCGCCAATACCCGACAACTCCCGGAACTCCGCAAGGGCTTCGTCGGGCGTCATGAGCCAGACGCGTTCGACGCCATCCATGGCTTGAAGGCGCTTGGCGAGGGTCTGCGGCTCATTGAGCGGCACGCCGGGTTTGTAATATACCGAGAAGCCGAGATTCTCGCGCCATTGGCCAGCCGCCTGGCCGAGGTTCGCCTCCAGGAGGTAGAGGGCGGCGGGCACCGCCAAGGCGACTCCGATGGTCAGCCAGACCCATAGCGTCGTCGCGAACCGTCCCGTTACGTAGCTCAGGGTGTCTCCGACGACCCGCCCATGGTCGCGCCAATACGCACTCCACGGCCGGGACTCCGCCTGCCAGATCCGTACCCTAGCCATCGGCGCTCGTCCCCCCCTGCCCGACGATCCGGCCGTGGTCCAACTCCACCACACGGCTGCCCATCGTGCCGACCAGTTCGGTGTCGTGGCTAGCGACGACGACGGTGACGCCGACATCGTGAAAACGACGGAACAGCCGAATGATGGTTCTCGACAACGTCGGGTCGAGATTGCCGGTGGGCTCGTCCGCCAGCAGGATCTTGGGGCGATTGACGACCGCGCGAGCAATCACGACCCGTTGGCGTTCCCCTGCGGAGAGCTGCGCCGGAAGAAGCCGCGCCTTGGCAAGAAGGTCAACGCTCCCGAGCGCCGCCCGAACGCGTCGCGCCATGTCCCGTGCCCTCGTCCCCGCCACGTGGAGCGGCAGCGCGACGTTGTCGAAGATACTGCGCCCGTCCAGCAGTTGTCCGTCTTGGAATACGACACCGAGATGCCGCCGATAGACCGGCAGATGCCGGCGCTTTATTCCCGCGATGTCGACGTCGTTGACGAGGACGCTGCCGCGGGTTGGCGAATCCAACCGCAGAAGGAGGTTCAGAAACGTCGTCTTTCCCGCTCCCGAATGCCCGGTGAGGAAAGTCATCGACCCGGTCGGGATCGCGATCGATACATCCGAGAGCGCCTCCGTGCCGTTTTCGAAGCGCTTCACGACGTGGCGGAATTCGATCCCCATGCCAGAGGCCCGCTTGCTAGGCGAGGTCCGCCAGCAGCGCGTTCACGAATCCCTCGGGCTCGAAGTCCTGCAAATCATCCTCGCCCTCGCCGACCCCGATGAAACGTACGGGCAATCCGGTCGATGCCGCGATGGCAACGATCACGCCTGCCTTGGCGGTTCCATCGAGCTTGGTGATGGCGAGCGACGCCACACCCACGGCGCGGTCGAACTCAGCCACTTGGCTAAGCGCGTTCTGGCCGACGCCGGCGTCGAGCACCAACAGCACTTCATGGGGCGCCCCCCCCTGCAGGCGACCCATCACGCGCTTGATCTTCCTAAGCTCCTCCATGAGCCCCACCTTGGCCTGGAGCCGACCGGCCGTATCGGCAAGCACGACATCCATGTTGCGTGCCCTGGCCGCCTCGATCGCGTCGTAGATCACAGAGGCGCTGTCGGCGCCCTTGCCCTGCGAGACGACAGCCGCGCCGTTGCGTCGACCCCAGTCGCTCAACTGCTCAACGGCTGCCGCACGGAACGTGTCCCCCGCCGCCAACAGCACGCCGTGGCCTTGCGCGACGAGGCGTTTCGCGAGCTTGCCGATGAGCGTTGTCTTGCCCGCGCCATTGACGCCGACCACCAGCACCACGTAGGGACGCTCCGGTCCCACCTCGAACGGTTTCGAAACCGGCGCGAGTATCTCGACGAGTTCTCGGGCCAATGCCTCGCGCAGGTGCGCGGCGCTGGCCAGTTCGCGACGGGACACGCCATCCTTGATGGCGTCGATGATTCGCAAAGTTGCGTCGACACCCACATCCGCCGCCAGCAAGACCGTCTCGAGTTCATCGAGGAGATCCGCATCGATCACCCGCTCGCCGAGAATCAGATCGCCCACACCCGTGGCAATCCGTTGACGCGTCTTGGCGAGAGAGCCTTTGAGGCGCGCCCACGAGGACGCTTCCTGGTCCAAGGGGTCGAGTTTTCGCTTGCCTTTCAGCACTATCCGACCATGTCTCGACGACCCGCCAACCGACGCGCCCAAGTCCGCATTATCGGCGGTAAGTGGAGGGGGCGAAAGCTGCAACTCGCCAGTGCATCCATCAGACCGACGCCCGACAGAACACGGGTCACCTTGTTCAACTGGCTTAGCGCGGATCTGCCCGGAAGCCTTGTGCTCGATCTCTTTGCAGGCACCGGCGTGCTCGGTTTCGAGGCCTTGTCCCGAGGCGCCGACCACGCCACTTTCGTTGACAACGACCGTGTCGCGATCGCCTGGCTCCTCCGGCAGCGTACGCGGCTCGACGCCATCGGCGCTGCCGTCGAACACGCCGACGCCTTGCGGTGGCTGGCGAGCCAATCCGCGGATCGACGATGGGACTTGATCTTCCTCGATCCGCCGTTTGCATCGCCCTTGCTCGGACCCGCCCTTGGGGCCGCGGCAGGCCATCTGTCTGAAGGCGGCTTCGTCTACGCCGAGGCCGACGATGGGTTCGACTGGGACGCCAACGCCGCAGCGGCGGGCCTTCGAATCTGGCGACGCGGAAGTGCGGGTGCCGTTCGCTACGGCTTGCTGCACAGATAGGTCGTGGCCCGTGGGCGGCGAAGCCCTCGATCGAGGCCGGCATTCGACGCGGCAGCGCCGCAGGGCGACCTAATCGCGCCTCAAGGGAGCACGGTCGCCGGTGGCCGGGCGTACCGGCTCCCTTGGCAAACGGGACGGGACAAGCCCGTCCCCTACCCGTGTTCCGTGCAAGTCCAAGCCCGGCCCGTGCGAAAAACCGCCAAGCTGCCTTGGTGTTTGTTCCGTGCGAGGCCATCGCTTAACATCAATTCGCGTTCCCGGCCGGTCTCGACATGACGAGCGTCGTCTATCCAGGTAGCTTCAATCCGATCACCAACGGTCACCGGGACATCGTCGAACGCGCACTGCGACTGTTCGACAAGGTGATCGTCGCCGTCGGCACATCGCCCGACAAGGATCCCGAGACGCACTTGGCTGAACGGATCGGTCTTTGCCGGATGGCACTAGCCGAATTCGGCGATCGGGTGGAAGTGGAGGGCTTCAACACGCTTCTGGTCGACTATGCGCATAGCAAGAACACCCGCTTTGTCGTCCGGGGACTGCGCACCATCTCGGACTTCGACTACGAGTACCAGATGATCGCCATGAACCAGACCCTCGACCCGGATCTCGAGTACGTGCTCCTCCCCACATCCCGGCAGTGGTCGTTCCTGTCCTCCTCCCGCGTCCGCGAAATCGCCGGATTGGGGGGCGACATTTCCGAGTTCGTCCACCCCGCCGTGGCCGCCCACTACCAAAGCACGAACGGCTAGCATCTGCCCGCGTGCCCGGCCCGGCACGCCGGGACGGGGCGAGCCCGTACGGGGATCGTTCAGCAGCCGAGCAACGCGCAGTGATCCACCCGGTACAGCAAGGTCGCCCGGACCTCGAGTGCGCCGGGTTCGACGTCCAGGCTGACGCCTTGATCCCGGTATGCGCGCTCCTCGTAGTAGGCGTAGTTCGCGCGGACCTGCAGCGTCGCCGACGCGCCCAGATCGAACTCGACCCCAGCGCCGAACTTCAACCCGAAGTGCTTGCTCTCGTCGCCACCGGACAAGCCGAGGTCCGGCAGCACCACGCCGATTTCGCCCTTGGCGTAGGTCGCGCCCACGCTCCCGAAGACCGTGAGATCCCCAACGCCTCCGAAGGCGGCCGTCTCGCCTAGGTTGAACCCGGCGAGCCAAGCCACGTCGGTCACCCAGGCGGTTTCCGCGACCACGTTGACGGGTGTTCCCAGCAGCGTCAGCCGCTCCATGCCAGAGCCGCTCTCCATGCCGAGCGACGCTTCGACCCCCACGTAGAAGCTGCCGTCGTCGCCGTCGCCGGAGCGGAGAATGTACTGGCCCACGACCCCGAAGGAAGGCTCGGCGTCCGGTTCCACGCTGGTGGACTCACCAAGCGCAGCCACGCCCACGTCGAAGGACCAACCGGGCAGGCCGGCCTGCGCGCCGATGCGGAATTCGTCACCCAGGCTCACCTGCGCACAAAGAACACCCAACACGGCCATCGCCACGGTTTGCTTGTGTATCACTTGATCCCCCAAAAACACCCGCGTTCTAAACCCCTGACGGTCGCTAGGCCAAGGTCCAAACACGCACTATAGCGCAGCACCCGCTCGTCAGCTTGCTCAGGGCTGACAGCGCGGGCAATAGACGGTGGCACGACCGCTCAGGCGGACTTCCTTGAGTGTCGTCTCGCAGCGCACGCAGGGTTCCCCGCCACGCCCGTATACCGCGAGCTCGTGGGCGAAATAGCCCGGTCGACCGTCCGTGGCCGCGAAGTCCCGAAGCGTGGTGCCACCGCTCTGTATCGCGCTCGCAAGCGTCGCCTTGACGGCGTCGACGAGGACGCCAAGGCGGGGCACCGACAACCTACCCGCAGCGATTCGGGGCCGGATACGCGCCAGAAACAGTGCCTCGTTGGCGTAGATGTTCCCGACGCCAACCACCACCCGCGAGTCCATCAGGAGCGTCTTGATGGCGAGCCGCCGCCCCCTCGCGCGTCCCCCGAGATACCGTGCGTTGAACTCCACCGACAGCGGTTCCGGACCCAATCCCTCAAGCAGCCAATGATCCTCCACCGGATACGGTTGCCAGTGGACGCTGCCAAAGCGGCGCGGATCGGTGAGTCTGACGGTCCGGCCGTCGTCGAGCACGAAGTCCACGTGATCGTGTCTTGCAGGTGCTGTGGCCACCGACACCACCGAAAGGTGGCCCGACATGCCGAGATGCACGATCAGCGCACCGCTCTCGAGTGGCATCAGAAGGTACTTGGCGCGCCGCCCGATTCGGCCGATTCGCTGGCCGCGGACGTCGTTCGGAATCGCCACCGGCCAGCGCATCGCGGGGTTGCGCACGATCACCGTGCGCAAGCGCCGTCCCGCAATCGCCGTGTCGAGTCCACGCCGAGTGGTTTCGACTTCGGGGAGTTCCGGCAGAAGACCCCCTTCTGGGATTAAGGGCTAACGACGACGTCCGCTACTTGATCTTGTCTTCCCGGTACACGACGTGCTTGCGCACCACCGGGTCGTACTTCTTGAGCTCGAGCTTGTCGGGCATCGTGCGCTTGTTCTTGGTCGTCGTGTAGTAATGGCCGGTACCGGCGCTGGAGACGAGCTTGATCTTTTCCCGCATGGCTTCCTCGACTATTACCCGATACTTCCGCGTCCTATCCCAACGCGCGCTTGCCTGCCGATTCCCGCTTCTCGATGTCCTTCAGGACTGCCTCGATACCCTTTTTGTCGATGATGCGCATACCCGCCGCCGAAACGCGCAGGCGCACGAAGCGGTTCTCCGACGGCACCCAGAACCGATGATGGTGCAGGTTGGGCTCGAAGGTCCGCCGCGTCTTGTTGTGCGCGTGCGAGACGTTGTTGCCGCTCATCGGGCGCTTGCCTGTGACTTGACAGACCTTCGACATTGCGGGGCTCGGTTCGGAGAAGGCGCGCTTTATACCAAACGCGGGTCGCCTCGCCAAGGGGATCCGGTGCCGGCGGTACCGTTACTTGCGGGCGTTCCCCGCGCTTTCGTTGACTCACTCGATCAGCGCTACGTTGTCGATCTCCAGCCAGAACGGGCCGAGTTCGCTTGGGCTACCGATGAAGAACGCCATGGCACCATCGGGGTCGAAGCCGGGAAACCCGGTCAACGGGAGCTCGACGCGCTGCCACTGCGCCGATGCCTTGAACTCGACGATGGCGGGCATCTGCCCGAGGTTCTCGGCGAACGCCATGGCGCGGTAGCGCTTGCCCTCTCCGCGGGCGTCGAACGCGAGCTTGCCGCTGCCACCGAGATTCACAGGCTCCATGATCGTCGACCCGAGGTTGACCATCGCGCCGCTCCAGGGATAGGCGTAGCCGCGGGCGTTGTCGCCTTGGATCCTCAGCGCGCCGCCACCGCCGCCCATACCTGCGACGATGCTGAGTTCCACGGTCGATTTGCCGCCGGCGAAGGAGTCGGTGGACGCAGACCATCCACTCTCCGCCACATCGGTACCAGTGTCGAACACCCCCAATACTCTCGGCTCCCGCGGCGGTCGGTCGGTTGAACGGTCGTGCCGTTTACGCTCGAAACGGACGCCGTCCTTCCAAATCGCGACGATGTCCTTAGTCGTTGCCAGATCCTGTAACGGGTCGCCCCGCACCAGGACTAGGTCCGCCTTCTTCCCCGCAGCGATCCGTCCCCGGTCGTGGAGGCGGAACGCGTCGGCGGCGTTGGACGTGGCGGTGCGCAGAACCTCTGCGTTCGGAATCCCCGCCGAGGCGAGCAGCTCGAGTTCCCGATGCAGGCTTGCGCCGTGCGTCACGCCTGGATTGGCAGCGTCGGTACCGGCGAGGATCGGCACCCCCGCGTCGAACAAGGCTCGGACGTTAACGAGCGCAGTGTCCATCGCCGCAGGGTTCGCGCCCTGGTTGAACAAACGCTTGAGATTGGCCTCGCCATTGGCCGAAAGGTAGTCCGATACAACGGGATCAGCCGCCAAAGCGTCGGGGTTCGACAAACCAAACACGCTTTGCATCACCGCCAGGGTGGGAACGACGAAGGTGCCCGCCTCGCGGATCGCGGCGACCAGGTCGGCGCCGCCCACGTCCCGGTAGACGTGCATGAGGCCGTCGGCACCGGCCGCGACAGCCATATCCGCCCCGCGTGCCGTGCCGACGTGGAATAACGCCAGCTTGCCGCCGTCGTGAGCGGCGGCCGCGATTCGCTTCAGTTGGTCACCGTCGAAGGTCGGGAAGCGCCAGCGAGCCGATCCCGCTTCGTGGATGATCTTGATGTAGTCCGATCCCTCCGCGATTCGCGCGGTCACGAATGCCTCCGTCTCTTCGGGGTCGTCGAGCGTGGGGATGTCAATTCCGAACTGGGTGCCGTGGCCGCCGGTCACAGTCACCAGAGTGCCCGCGGAGAACACGTCGGCGCGGTCGGGGACCGGTCCGGCGCGTTGTTCCCGCCGCCAAGCTGCGGCAAGGCTAGGCTCCGTGAACATGTCCAGAACCGTCGTAACGCCGAAGTTCAGCGCCTCCTGCGGCGCCGTCCCCCAACTGTGGGTGTGGGAGTCGATGAGGCCTGGCAACAAGGTCATGCCGGTGGCATCGACCTCCAGCGCGCCCTCGGGTACGGACTTCAGCACCTCGGCAATGGCGGAAACCCGCCCATCTCGGATCAAGACCGTCGCACTGTCGATCACGGCGTCGCCGTCGAAAACTCGGGCGTTGCGAATCACCGTGGCGCCCTCGGCCGGATGGATTGCCGCGGCAAGCGCGGTCATGGCCACGAGCCGGATCGTGCAACGGAGGAGTTTGTGGGTTGGCATTGCTGTGTCTCCCGGTGTCCGTCATTCCGGACGGCGATCGATGCCCGGACTGTGGGCGCTTCGACAAGCTGTGGTCAGTGACATCCGTAACGGCCTCCCCTGACGTTTGTCAGTAGCCAAGTCGCCCGCTTGCCCAACACCGGGCATAGGGGCTTCTGGTACGCTGCATGGTTTTCGTTCGAACGGCGACGCCATGCGCATCGGATTGATCTCCGACACGCACATCTCGAAACGGGGAGAACTGTGGCCGCAGGTGTTCGACGCGTTCGACGGCGTGGACGCCATCTGGCATGCCGGGGATGTCTGGTCCCCCGCCCTTCTAGACGAGCTTGAGGCGATCGCTCCGGTCCGGGTGGCCCGGGGCAACGGGGATTTCGGGCAGATCGACCCGCGCCTGGAAGATCAGTGCGTCATGACCCTCGATGGCGTGACCGTCGCCATGCTGCACGACTTCCCGACACCCGCACATCGACCCGCCGGATTGATCCTGGACCGCGTCGGGCAGCGTTTTCCCGACATCTCACCCGATGTCGTCGTTTACGGGCACACCCACATCGAGGCAATCGACGCCGTCAACGGGCTGCTCTTCGTCAATCCGGGTTCGCCGACGCTGCCCCATAACAAGTCGTTGCGCTTGGGCACCATCGGATTCCTGAACCTCGCAAACGGCGTTCTCGACGCCGAACTCAGGCAGTTGACTGCAGACGGTACCGAACGAATCCGCAGCTAGGCAGTCCGTCAGGCCAAGACATGAGCGAGGTCGCTGCACAGGTCGTTCGCGTCTTCGAGCCCCACTGAGAGCCGGAATACGCCGTCGCCAGCATACTCGCGGTAGTGCGCGAGTTGCTGGCCCGTCAGCTTGAAGGTCGACTCCATCATGGCGTCCGTGTCGATCCAGTAGATCAGGCTGCGGTGGTGGCCGAGCGAGACCGCGTAGTGGATGATCTCGAGTTCCTTGGCCATGCGCCCGGCCAGGGCCGCGCCGTCGCCGTGCACCTGAAACGACAGCGTGCCGCCGGTGTTGCGCATCTGCCTTTTGGCAAGTTCCCGTTGCGGGTGGGAGTCCAGACCGGGGTGGTTGACCCGTGCTACGGCCGGATGGTTGTCGAGGAATTCGGCCACCTTTAACGCGCCCTCTTCATGGGCGCGCATCCGAATGGGCAGCGTGGCGGCGCCCCGGGCGATCAGCCAGGCGTTGAAGGGGCTAATCACCCCGCCCAGGTAGATCAAGGCATGGGTCCGCAGCGGCTCCAGACGCTCCCGGCTGCCGAGCACGGCGCCGCCGAGCGCGTCCCCATGCCCGCCGATGTACTTGGTGAGCGAATGCACCACGAAGTCGGCACCGAGTTCCGCACCTCGGGTGGCGATGGGCGTCGCGAACGTGGAGTCCACTGCCAGGGCAACGCCATGCGGCTTGGCGATGGCGGCGACGGCAGCAATGTCCGTCAGGCGGAGGATGGGATTCGCCGGGGTTTCGATCCAGATCATGCGCGTGTTGGGGCGGATTGCGGCCTCGATGGCGGCGAGGTCCGTGGTGTCCACCGCACTGACCGTGATCCCATAGTCCGGCAGCGTTCCTCGGGCAAGCTCGGCGGTGCCGGCGTAGTTGACGTCGCTGATGACGAGGTGGTCCCCCGACTTCAGCGACTCGAACATCAACGCTGCCGTGGCGGCCATGCCCGAACCGAACGCGACACAGTCCTCCGTGCCTTCCAGGGCCGCCAGCTTCTCCTCCAGCATGCGGATCGTCGGATTTCCCCAGCGCGTGTAGATGTACGGAATCTCGCCTTCGAAGGCATTGATGGAGAAGCCGGCCGGTTCTTCCATCGTGAAGGTCGTCGACATGACGAGGTTCGGTGCCGAGGCGCCGGTTAGCGGGTCTGGGGCCTCGCCGGCGTGGACGGCGCGGGTACGGATTCCTTCGTTCTTCATGTCCTGCCCGGTGTCGCTTGGTGTTCCGCTATGGTACGGAGTCGCCCGCGACAACGGGCTGAGAATGGTGGCTGGTCTTGCGGTTCGCGGGTCAGAGCCAACCGCGCGACCGTGCCAGTCTGGCGGCCTCGATGCGGTTGGAGGCACCGAGCTTGCTGATCGCCTCCGACAGGTAATTGCGGACAGTGCCCTCGGTCAAATGCAGCCTATGACCAATTTCGGCGCTCCTCAAGCCTTCGCCCGCGAGGCGGAGGACCTGGCGCTCGCGATCGGTCAACGGATCGACTTCGCCCCACGCGGCCGCCGCCAGTTCGGGATCCACGACGCGACGTCCGGCGTGGACACGGCGCAATGCGGCAGCGAGCGTCGGTGCCGGTGCGTCCTTCAGCAGGTAGCCTGCGGTTCCCGCGTCCAAGGCGCGCTTCAGGTAGCCGCTGCGGGCGAACGTGGTCACGATGACCACCTTGGTCGACGGTGCCGCGACCGCCACCTTCTGAGCCAGCTCGAGTCCGGTGAGACCGGGCATTTCGATATCCGTGAGCAGGATGTCGGGTGCCGTGTCCTTGACGAGCCGCAACGCCGCGTCGCCATCCGCCGCCTGTCCGACGACCTCGAACCCTTCGAGTTCTAGCAATGCCGCGAGCGCCCCGAGGACCATCTGCTGGTCTTCGGCGATGACCACCCGGATCATGGTTGACAGGCCGATTCTGCGCGCAGTGGGAGAGTCCTCATCGGCAGGCGAACCGTCAGCCTCGTGCCTTCCTCCGTCGTCCGGGAAAAGGTTCCTCCCAACGCCTGCATCCGCAGCCGGATGCCGGACAGCCCGTTGCCTTCGCTGCCGCCGCCTTGGCCGTTGTCGGTAATGGTGAGCACGATTTCCGATCCTTCAGCGCGAAGCGCGGCGCGCACTTGTGTGGCACCCGAGTGGCGGAGCACATTGGTGGCGCTTTCCCGCAGGGCAAGTGCGAGCGCGCTTTCCTGCTCCGGGGCCAGGTCCACGGGCTCGACCTCCACGTGGAAGCCGATGTCCGCGGTCTCCAGGGTCTTGCGGATACCCGAGATCTCCTCCGCGAGGCCGCTCCTGCGGTAGCCTCGCACCGCTTCGCGAACCTGGTCGAGGGTGGTCCGCGAGATCTCCTCCACGTCCCGTATTTCCTTGCTGGCGCGCTCCGGGTCGGTGGATCCGAGACGGGCGGCGAGCGCACTCTTTAGGGTGATCGTCGACAGGGTGTGCCCGAGGAGATCGTGAAGGTCCCGGGAGATGCGTTCGCGTTCGGCGATTGCCGCCAGGCGTTCGATCTCCTCTTCGCTAAGTCTCAGCCGCGCGTTGTGGCGGTCCCGCTCGGCCTGGAGCAGTTGGGTGACGACGATGACCGGGACGAGCAAGAGGGCGGGAAGGAACGACGCCCAGCGGAAGGGGAGCGGAAAATCGGAGACGAAGAAAAGGCCCGCAAGGATCGCAAATGCCAGACCGACCACGACGACGGCCCTGGGCACAGTGGTGTCGCGGGTTGCCGACGCGGCGGCGTAGATGAGGAACATCGTGGCGTTGACGTTCAGTTGAAACGAGACGCCGACGATTGCCAGGGTCGCCATCGCGCCGCAAGCAACGTAGAGCTTCGGACGCTTGTCCTGCCAATGCACGCCGGCGACATAGGTCGGGACGAAAACGGCGATTAGAAGCAGGGTCGGCAGCCAGCGTCCGTCCACCGATAGGGCCGGTTCGAATGCCAGGAAGCCGAGAAAACACAGGTAGATGTAGGGTTCGAGGGCTCGCCAGCGGCGAAAGGGTGGCGTAACAGCCCCTCCCTCGACGGCCGCTTCTCGTTCCACCGTGCTTGCGACGTTTGCGCTGGACATTTTGCTCACCTACTTTCGAGGTTGTACACGCCGCGTAGTGTGTTTGTCACATCGCGCTGAGGTGCACTGACACCCGTAATCGGGTTGCATGACTTTTGTCATCGCTGCGCGACCCCACGGCGATGAGGTGACCATACGATCTCTCGACTCGCCTTCACGGCGCGTGGAATACTGTTCGCTCGACTACGGAGTCCATCTTGAACGAAGAGCAACGCTACCTGTTCGATACGTTCGGCTACTTGGTTGTTCCCGGCGTGCTCACCGCAGCCCAGGTCGATGAACTTCGCGCTACGCTCAAGCAGCCGACGGAGCAATTCGATTCCGCCGATCAGAAGGTGATACCCCTGCATTGGTCCAAGGTATGGCGGGACATTCTCGACCTGCCGACGTTGAGCCCGATCCTCGAGGAGTTGATCGGCAACCACGGGCGGCGCAAGGCGCACGAAGACCAGGCACGGAAGGATCCGGACGTAGAGGTTCTGCCCACGTTCCGGCTCGATCACATCAACGTGCATACCCACATCGGCAAGGGCTTCAAGGGCGGCATGCTGCACGGCGGCTGGCTCGGCACCGGTGGTTGTCAGTTCTTCCGCTATCACGACGGCAGGTTCTACAACGGCCTCATGTCTGTCACCTTCGAACTGCACGACAGCCACGCCAATGGCGGGGGCTTCGGCTGCATTCCAGGGACGCACAAGGCCAACCTGCCTCTGCCCGAACGATGGCGTGATCTGAGTCAGGATGTCCCCGACTTCGTGGAGCGCGTGGCCGCTAGGCCCGGCGATGCCATCGTGTTCACCGAAGCGCTGATCCACGGCACCCTGCCGTGGACCGTCGACGACATCCGCAGCACGGTGTTCTACAAGTTCTCGCCCCATGCCTCGTCGTGGTCGGGCAACTATTTCGACCCCGACGACTTTCGCGACTACCCCGACATGGACGACCGCAAGATGGCCGTTCTCGAGCCGCCGAGTGCCCGCTACCCGGGTCGCCCGACGCGGCCTAGGCCCATGTCGGAACGATAGGTCTTGACACTTGGGGGCTCCGTCCAAACACCGTTGAGCGCAAAACGCGGCCTTGACATCGCACGCATCGTGCTCTGCCTTGTGGCGGGGTCTGCGACGGCGACCGAGGGCTATCTCGACATGCACGTCCACACCGCTGGCATCGGTGCGGGTGGCAGCGGGGCGTTCGTCGGTGCCGAGATGCGGGGCAACGTGCGGTTTCGGTTCTACCTGAGTGCCTTCGGCGTCAGTGAAGAGGAACTTGAAGCCGAGGGCGACGGGCTCGTCATCCGGAAGATCAGCGCCGGGGTCGCGGAGTCGAAGCAGGTGGCGCGTGCGGTGATCCTTGCCATGGACGGCGTGGTCGCCGATGGCGAACTGGATCGGGAAGCCACGCAGTTCTTTGTTCCGAACGATTTCGTCGCCGCCGAGGTCAAGCGCTACGACAACCTCTGCTACGGTGCGAGCGTCAATCCGTACCGGCACGACGCGCTCGCCCGGCTGGAGCAGGCGAGGGAAGACGGCGCCCTGCTCGTGAAGTGGATCCCGAACATCATGCATTTCGACCCGGCGGATGCTGCCATCGAGCCGTTCTACAGGAAACTCATCGAACTCGATCTGCCCCTTCTGAGCCACGCCGGCAACGAGCAGGCGTTTGCAGACGCGAGGGATGATCTCGGCGATCCGCGGCGCTTGGCGTTTCCCCTGTCATTGGGGGTGACGGTAATCGCGGCGCATATCGCCACAACGGGAAAAAACGAGGGGGAAGGCAACTTCGAGCGCATTCTGCCGATGTTCGCCGAATACCCGAATCTCTACTCGGAAGTCTCGAGCCTGACCCAGTTGAACAAACGCAACTACCTAAAGCGCGCCCTCGATGTTCCCGGTCTCGATGCACGTCTGCTCTACGGTACCGACTACCCGCTTCAGTTCTTCCCCCTGGTCTCGTCGTTGTGGCATCTCCGGCATATCGGGGTCGGCACCGCGCGCTTGGTGGGCTCCATCCCGAATCGATGGGATCGCGACGTGGCCCTCAAACGGGCGATCGGTACGCCGGAGCACGTCTTCGCCCGCAGTGCCGAACTGCTCGATGTCGAGCGCTGCACCGAGCCACCCGCCTTGGACGAAACCGGCGCGCAGTCGGCTATGCTAACCGGCTTGACGGCGGCGGAGCCCCGATGACCGAGGCAGCGAGCGGATTGGCGATCGAGCGTCTCGACCCGGTCGTGACGCCGCTTGCGGGGTTGATCGGGGCGGAGATCGACGTCGACCTGCGCCACATCGACGATGATGTGTTCGGACGCATTCGCAAGGCGTTCCTCGAGTACGTCATCCTCGTCTTTCCCGGCCAGCAACTCACGGCAGACGATCAGGTTGCCTTTGCCCGTCGCTTCGGGGACCTCTACCTCTACCCGCACGGCCCGGGCATGAAGGGCCACGAAATGGTCCTGCCCGTTAACATGCCGAGCGGCGTGCGACGGGGCCGATGGCACTCCGATGCCACCTTCGACGAGCGCCCGCCAGCCATCTCAATCCTCTCCGCCCGTGAATTGCCGAGCCGGGGCGGCGAGACGGCGTTCGCCAACCAGTACGCCGCCTTCGAGGCGTTGTCCGACGGCATGAAGAAACTGCTCGCGGGTATGGAGGCGGTACACGACGCGTCGTCCCACAATCGTCCCGAGGAGTGGACGACGCATCCCGTGCTGCGCACGCATCCCGAGACCGGCCGCACGGCATTGTTCGTCAACAGCGAATTCACCCGGCGTTTCGCGCAAATGACCGCGGAGGAGAGCGAAGGGCTCCTGAAGTTCCTGACGACCCACGCCCACCGCCCGGAGTTCTGCTACGTGCACCGTTGGCGTCCCGGCGACGTGGTGATGTGGGACAACCGGGCCGCACAGCACTACCCGGTGCTGAACCGCCCGCATGGGGAGGTCCGCCGCATGTGGCGCGTCACGGTGGCGGGAGACCGGCCTCGCTACGACGGCGTAGGCACGTAGATCGTTCCCTGCCCGCGCGTTTGACGGGCTCGACGTGGCCCAATAGGGTGTGCGCCTTGGCGATGGAGATCGACATGGACATAGCGCGGACCGACTTTCGATTCAGTTGGCAGCGCCCCGCAAGGGACGGGCTTATCCTGTCCCGCTCGCGGAGTACGACGGGCGACCACAAGGGTCGCCCCCACGGGCTTGGTACCCGCAACCCAAGTTCCCTGGCGGTCCTTGCGGTTGCGTTGTTTGCGAGCAGCGCTGGTGCCGATGTGCTTGGTGTCATGCGGGGGGAACTTGAACGTTCCCAGCAGGTTCTCAGCGACCAACCAACGCCGATCTACTACCTGAGCTACGAGATCACCGAGGACAAAACCGCGTCCGTGAACGGGTCCTTCGGCGCGTTGACGGGGTGGAACGAGACCGAGACCCGAGGGCTCGACATCGACCTTCGGGTCGGTAGCCCGGATTTCGACAACACCCGGGAACTCCGCTCGCAGCGCGGGGGGTTCCCGAATTTCAGGACCATCGTGCAGGTGCCCTTGGAGGACGAAGCGCTGCGCACCATCCTCTGGTACCAGACCGACCGCAAATACAAGGAAGCGTTGGAGCGGTTCACGATGGTGCAGTCGGACGAGCAGGTGAGCGTGGAGGCGGACGACCAATCCGGTGATTTCTCGGTCGAGAAAGCGGAACAGGCGTCCGAAACGACGGCTGTCATCGAAGTCGATCGCGGTGCCTGGGAGGAGAGGGTACGGCGGTTTTCGGCGCCGTTCGCCGCATCGCCGCACGTGTTCGCGGCGAACGCGACGATCTGGGCCGATGCCGAGACCCGCTGGTACGTCAACACGGAAGGCTCGGCGATCAAGACGTCGAACGCCTACTACCGGATATCGATATCCGCGTCGACACGCGCCGACGACGGCATGGTGTTGCCGCGCACCGAGCAGTTCTTCTCCCTGACCCCCGAGGGGTTGCCCGACGACGAGACGGTGATGGCGACCGTCCACCAAATGGTTGACGACCTCGAGGCATTGCGCGAAGCCCCGTTGGTCGAACCATATACCGGACCGGCGATGCTATCGGGCCGGGCAAGCGGCGTGTTCTTCCACGAAATCCTCGGACACCGGTTGGAGGGACATCGGCAGAAGGGCGCCACGGAGGGCCAGACCTTTCGCAAGATGGTGGGCGAGTCCGTGCTGCCGGAGACCTTTTCCGTGGTATTCGATCCGACCATCAGGCAATTGGGTGGAACGGACCTGGTCGGGGCGTATCGCTATGACAACCAAGGCGTGAAGGCGCGGCGCGTAGCGGTCATCGAGGATGGCGTTCTGACCAATTTCCTCATGGGGCGGATACCCATCGAGGGCTTCCCAAAGTCCAACGGCCACGGTCGCAAGAACACCGGGTTCGCGCCGGTGGCGAGACAGTCGAACCTCATCGTGGAGGTATCCGAGACGAAAACCCGCGACGAGTTGAAAGCGCAGCTGGTCGCCATGGCCGAGGAGGAAGGCAAGCCCTTCGGCCTGTTGTTCGATCGCATCCAGGGCGGTTTCACCATCACCGGCCGGTCGTTGCCGAACGCGTTCAACGTCACCCCCACGGTGGTCTACCGGATCAATCTCGACGGCTCCGAGGAACTCGTGCGCGGCGTCGATCTGATCGGCACGCCGCTCACCGCGTTCAGCCGGATCGTCGCGGCCGGGGACGATCTGGAGGTGTTCAACGGCACATGCGGCGCCGAGTCCGGTCCCGTGCCGGTCTCAGCGGTTTCGCCGTCGATCCTGGTCTCCCAGATCGAGGTGCAGAAGAAGGACAAATCCCAGACGCGATTGCCGATCCTATCGCCGCCCGGGGATCCATCGAGTGCCTTTGGTGCGATGCGGCCGGGTTCGGCGGACGCACTCCGATGAAGTGGATGCGGAGCACCGTCGCGGCCACGGCGCTGGCTTTGGCCGCCTCGCCCGTGGCGGAGGATGTGGCCCCGGACAGCGTCCTGATGCAGGCGCTACGCGACGAGATGGCGCGGTCGATGGAGGAACTGCAACTTGAGGATGCGGAGAAGCCCTACTTCCTCGCCTACCGCGTGTTCGAGAATGCCACCAGCAGCACGACCGCAAGCCTCGGCGGACTTCTCAATTTCAATGACGGGTTCAACCGCCAGTTGGTGGTGGAATTGCGCGTGGGCGACTACGACTTCGACAATACGAACTTCATCTCGCTTCGGAACGCGTCGGCGATGTTGCCAGCCGTCGCGTCGCTCTCCGTGGACGACGACTACGACACGCTACGGCGGCAAATCTGGCTCGCCACCGACACCGCCTACAAGCGAGCCCTCGACGGGCTTGCCGGAAAACGCGCCGCCCTGCAGAACAAGACGCAGGTTGAGGAGGTTGCGGACTTCACCCGCGAGGAACCGTACCAGTACGACGGCTTGACCGTGTCTCGACTGGATACCTCGCCGGCGCGTGACCTGGCCGTCGACGTCTCCGCAGCCATGCGGGGCATGCCGCATCTCTCGCGTTCCGAAGTGCGCGTCCTCACCTCCTACGACCGCACCTGGTTCGTGAACAGCGAGGGATCGGCATTCGTGCGCGAGACACCGTTCATCGGTCTATATGGGCTGGCCGCGTCCCAAGCCGAGGATGGCGCGGAACTGCAGGACGGGGTTCACCTTTGGGTGAGGGATTGGACCGAGATGCCGGACGCCTCGGCCCTGACCTCTGCGGTTCAGGCCATGACGGCGCGCCTCTTTGAGCGTCGAGAAGCGCCCGTGTCGGATCGCTACTCGGGCCCCGTGCTGTTCGAGGGTCAAGCGGCGGCGGAACTCGTCACTCAGGTCCTCGGCCCGCGCCTCATCGCGCTGCGCCTGCCGACGCCGGACAATCCGCAAATGGAACAGGCCATGGCCCAGTTCCGCAATCCGTTCCTCGACAAGATCGGAGGTCGGGTACTTCCCCGGTTCCTTTCCGTTGTCAGCGATCCGACCCTCGAGTCGCACGAGGGCATCCCGTTGCGCGGGCGTCAGCCCGTGGACGACGATGGCGTGCCGACGCGGCGCAGCGTGCTCATCGAACGCGGGATGCTCAAGACCCTGTTGTCGACCCGGGTGCCGCTCGCCGAAGTGCCCGAAAGCAGCGGCAGCCGCTGGCGGGATTCCCCGATGCCGAGCAACATCATCGTGCAGCCGTCACGAGGCATGAGTGACGAGGAGCTACGAGAGGAGTTGTTTCTCCTAGCCGAGGACCGTGGATTGGACCACGCCATCGTTGTGCGCCGTATCGGCACGCGGTTGGCCAAACTGGTCTCGGGGCCCTTGGGTTTCTTCGGTCCGGATGCATCTAGCGCCGAGCCCTTGATCGGCGTCTACAAGGTCTATCCCGACGGGTCCGAGGAGCGTATACGGCTCGCGAGCCTCTCGGCGTTTTCCGAGTCGGACTTCCGGGACATCGTCGCGGTATCCGATGCCACGAGCCGTCACGAGACGGGTTTCTCGCCGATGCCGCCCGGCGTTCCGGCAGCGGGCGGCGGTCTGATCTGGCCGATCTCGGTGATCACGCCCGCGCTCTTGTTCGAGGACGTCACCGTGCGCCGTCCGCCCGGGAACCTCCGCAAGCCGCCGGTAACGCCGCATCCGCTGGCGAAGGACTGATTCGGCAACCGGCTCTCGTTAGGCGTAGGCGGTTGCCGGAGCTATCGACGGATCGAGGTGACGCCTACACTTGACGAAGGAATGAGGGTCAATCGTATGGCCACACCTCGAGGCCGTGGATCGCGTTCCTGACATCCATCGACAGGTTCACCGACGCGAGCCGGCGATTGCCGGCAAGGTCGTAGACGACCACCGTTGAAGGCGAAGAGCCGCCGGCCACCACTGAGTCGGAGACGACCGCAAGGCCGCGTGCAAAGCCCTGCCGGGCGATGTGGCCGTCGTCGAACTCGGCGTGCCGAAGATCCTTTTGCGCATACTTCGGTACGGCCATGGCGCGGTCTTCTTTTCCGTCGCGCCCCGCATAGCGTAGGCGGTCGGCTTCGCTGTCGTTGAACAGAACACCGTTCCGGAAGGGTCGCGCGTTGTGCGTGCCGGCGGGCAACTCCGCGCTCATGGCAAGCGTCGTCCCGTTGAAATGAACCATGCCGCCCGTGCGCAGGCCACTCAGGTACATACCATCGTCGTTGCAGTGCACGTTGTTGATGTGCAGCTTGTTGAGTTGCAGGGGACCGTCATCGCCCTGGGGATCGTAGATCTCGCCCCTGAACCGGAACCGTTGCACGTCGACATGCATGGCCCAGTTGAAAGTCTCGTCGTCGAGGTCGAATCCGATGATCGAGTCGAATCCGGTCGAAGCGATGTAGAGCGTGCGTTCGTACACCCTCGTTTCGTGGCAGTGCTTCAAGTACGGGTTGCGCCACGAACCGATCGGGGAAAAGTCGGGACGGAAGGCGAATAATTCGTCGCTCGCCGTGATGTAGACGGTATCGCCATCGAAGGCGATGCCGCGCAGGCCGCGGTCGCCGCCCCGCCCGGACCAGTCGATTCCAACGGCGTCCCAGTCGAGTTTGAGCTCGGCGCGCTGCCGTTCGAGGTCCAGCAGGTAGACGCCCCCATGACTCTCGCCTTGCTGGCTGCCACGCACGACCGAAGTGGCGACGAGTTTCATCCGTGGCCGGGCGCAGGCGCCCCGTAGGGGCGACCGCGCGCCCTGACGGGCGTGATGTGGTCGCCCGCACTGCATGGGTCGCGGTCATTTCCCAGGATGGTCGATGGATTAGACGCGGCAACGCAACAACCGCGGGACGGGACAAGCCCGTCCCCTACGGTGCGCTTGGGCACGCGTTTGATATCTAGAAGCGGAACGTGGCGGAGAGGCCGACGGTGCGTGGCGCTACGTAGGACCGGATGTTGTGGAAACGTGCATCGCCGAACTGCGCGGCCTGGAAGTTGCCGCCGTTGTCCAGGTAGTTGATGGTGCGCTCGTCCCAGAGGTTGTTGACTTCCAACATGAACTGCGGCCCCTCGGGCAGTTCGATGCCGAGTTGGAAGTTGCTGAGCGTCCAGGATGGCTGCTTGCCTTCGGGGTCTTCCGCGATGGCGCTGGAGAGGCCGTTGTAGACCTCGGCCTGGTGGCTGGTGTCGTAGCGCACCCAGAGGTCGCCCAAATCGCGCCAGTTCCAGAACGTGTACTCGACGGCGAAGTAGTACTTGAACTCCGGCGAGATGGGCATCGTGGTGCCGTCGGTGATCTGCTCGCCCGAGATCAGCGTGAATTCGGAATTGAACTCGGGATCGGCCAAGAAGATGCTGCCCTCGAAGCGCAGGCTGTCGGTGATGCTGGCGTCCCAGGTGACCTCCACGCCCATGGTGCGGGCGGTATCGCCGTTGATCATGCCGCGCAGCCACCACTTGTCGTCGACGCCGCCGGCGTTGTCGATCTGGATGTCCTCCCAGAGCATGTAGAACGCGGACACGTTCAATTGCAGGCGGTTGTCGAACCATTCGCTCTTAAGGCCCGCCTCGTAGTTGTTGAGTATGTCGGCGCCGTAGTTCTGGGGCACGCGACCGGTGGCGGCGGCGCGCTGGCTGTTCGAGCCGCCGAGCCGAAATCCTTGGCTGAACAGGGCATACACCATCCGGTCGTTGTCGAGCGTGTACTGCGCGGAGAGCTTCAGGGCCGTGTCCTGCTCAACACCGGCTGCCCGGTAGGCACCGTCGCTGTCGAGGGCGGAGAGCGGCGGCAGGCCGTGCGGGAAATGGAACTGGTCGTACTCGTTGCGATCGTACTCGAACCAACGCAGACCCACGGTCGTGGTCAGCCGTTCGCTCACGTCGTAGACCAGTTCGCCGAACGCCGCGGTCTGCTGGACGGCACGAACGAAGTGGTTGAAATAGCCGATGTCCGACGCTGGCAGCGGGTAGTCGATGTGGTCATAGGCTGCGTAGTAGGTGTAGGCGTAGTAGTTGGCCGTCTCCCAGGCCACGGTGTCCATGAGAGCCGGATTCTGCGCGCCGTAGAACCACTCGTCGTCGACGTCCTCGTAGAACGCGCCGACCATCCACTGGAAGCGGCTGGCACCCGTCGAGGTAAGCCGGACTTCCTGCGAGAAGCGTTCCTGCGTCTGGTCGTTGAAGATCGTGCCGAAGGTGTACTCGGAATTGTAGAGACCGTAGCCGCTGTAAACCCCCCAGTAGGCGTCCTTGTACTGCTCGTAGACATGGTTGTCCCACTCGTAGGCGATGTCACGGTCGAAGATCGCGGTGGTGGCGGAGAACTCGGCGGCACCGAGGTCGGCCTTGATGGTGATCGAGTGCTGGCTCCAGTCGTCGTCACGGTACTCGTCGAAGAACTTGACGATCTTGAAATCGCCAAGGGAGGGGTCGGACTCCCAAGCGCCGGTGGTTGAACTGTTCTGGGCGATGATGCCGGCGATCACCGACCAGCGGTCCCCCAACTCCCACGATGCCGCCACGCGGCCGCCGGAGACCTCGTACTCGTTGAAGTCGTCCTCGACGACATCGGCGTTGTCCCGGGTGTCGGCCAGGTCGCGGCCGAGCACGTTGTCGACGTAGCCGCCCTCTTGGGATGTGAAGGCCGCGACCCGCACCGCGAATCGATCCGCGACCGGGATGTTGACGTGGCCGCTCAAGTCGTAGCTCGGTTCGCCGCCGCGCGTGGAATAGGCGCTGGCGTCGACCTGGGCGCCGAACCCGCTCGGATCGGGTTTGTTGGTGATGACGCGCAGCGTGCCGGATTGGGAACTGGATCCGAATAGCGTGCCCTGGGGTCCGGGCAACGCTTCGACCCGTGCGATGTCCACCAGCCAGGGGTCGACCTGCTGGGAGTTGGTGGTGAGCGGCTGCTCGTCGAGGTAGACCGCGGTCATGCTGTCGGTGCGGTATTCGGACGAACCGGTCGACACACCCCGGAACACCACGGAATTGCGGCCTGGGACGCTGTTGACCAGGGCAACGCTCGGCAGCGCGTCGATGTACTCCTTCATGTCCCGGGCGCGCAGGCGTTCGAGGTCGTCGGTGGTGAAGGCGGTGATGCTCTGCGCGACATCCTGCATGTTGGCTTCGCGCTTGGTCGCGGTGACGATGACCTCTTCGATGGTGCGACCGGTTGCGTCTTCCTCGATCTGTTCCTGCGCAACGGCGACCAGCGGCGAGTGCACGGCAATAACGGCGATGGCCAACGGCTTCAGTCGGAACGCTGGCTGTGTAGGAGGTAGTTCAGACGTCTGGGCGTGTGCCCGGTTGCGCGACATTTGGAGCCCCCCGCCGATCGGATGCCTCAACCGACCATTAGGCGGTCAAGGACGAGGCTTGTCAACCGGAGTGCTGTGAGCGACGGCGCCTACAGACGCATCAAGGCGTCGTCGATCGACGCCTCCCGGAACGACTGCTCGAACGTCGGCCTTTCGTCGTCTTGGCTTTTCAACCAGTCGGGCATTCGCTCGTCGACGGCGCGCAGGAGGTTTGCGACGTAGGTGCCCAACGGCTCGACGGCGCAGCGGATCACCAGGTCCGCGTCGGCCACTTCGCCGTGGCGGGAGTAGACGAAGCAGCGCTTGAGCGTTCGTCGTATTCGTTCGTCCTGAACACGGTCGAAGCGACGTTCGATCGGGGGGGTGTCCGGCACGAGCAGGATGTTGATTGCGCGGTCCGCGATGGCGGCCACCGTGGCGTTGCGGTCGTCGGGCACCCGGACGTCCTTGTCGGGCCAGAAGTCGAAACAGCCGTAGTCTACGAGGCGGTCTCGACGCTGGAACGTGAAGAAGTCCGGATACGCGAAGAACTCGCCCCCCTTGTCTCGGAAACCATCGTAGAAGGCGGTGACGCAGGCCATTGCCAAGTTGACCGCGCCGACTCCCTCCGTGCCTTGGGGTGCAAGCAGCCCGACGCGCGTGTTGGGTCCGTGGTCTCGGAAGAAATCCCGGTGCAACACCTCGCGTCCCATCCACGACAGGCGGAAGTCTGTACCGCGAAGGATGCTGCTGTGCATGGCTACGCCCCGATGATGTCGGTCCCGGCGGCCCGATGACGTTTACGTACAATAGCGGCAACTCGAACCGCGGGGTACTGCCATGGCCGCGACCAGGGTCGGCCAACTGCGTGCTTGCGATCGGACCCGGGATCTTGGTCGGGTGCCCTGCGCCGCGCTGCTGGACGCCGTCGGCGACCTCGACGAGGCCGCGTGGACAGCGAAGGAGTACCGACAGAAGTCGTTCAACGTACACCGCAGTACGCAGTCCATCGTGCTTGCCTTCATCGACCTCGAACAATGGCCGAACCTGGCCATCGCGCGCGATGTGGGCTGGGAGCGTCTCGGTAACAGTGCCGAACCGGTGATGGAGACGATCATTTCGCGAAACTACCCGCCCGGGGGCGTCGTGATCCGAGCCATGGCCGTGCGCCTTCCGGCGGGGGCGAGGATTACGCCGCATGTCGACGAGCACGAGTCACTCCGGTTGAGCCACCGCATCCACCTGCCACTCGTGACCAATCCCCGGGTGCGGTTCTTCATCGACGGGGTCCCGCACCGCTTCGAACCTGGTCGTGCCGTGGAAGTGAACAATCAGATGTCGCACTCGGTCATGAACGACGGCTCGAGCGGCCGGATCCACTTCATCTTCGACTACCTGCCCCCCGATCGCTTGGCCGGTCCCGCGCTCGCCAAGTCCGACGCAGCGAGCTGATGCCCGAAGGCGAACCAAGTATCCGACGAGCGGTTGCCGCCATGAAGGCCAACCGACCTTTGCGCGCGGAGGAAATCTGCCGTCAACACCTGATCATGGAACCTGGAAGCATCCAGCACCTCGCATTGCTTGGGCGGGCGTTGGCCAAACAGGGTCGCTACGACGAAGCGGCCGCGCAGCTTGACCAGGCGATTGGCTTGGCGCCCGAAGTCCCCTTGCTCTACGAGGATCTCGGCAGCGTGCGGGCTTACCAGGGCCGGCACGAAGATGCCGTGGGGCTGTTCGAGAAGGCGATTCGCCTCGATCCACGGCAGCCGTCGGCGCATAGGAAACTTGGCGAGGCCTTGGCCGCGGCGGGTCGGGGCGACGAGGCCGACCGGCACTTCGAATCCTACTTCGACCGGGATCCCGTAGCCGGCCGGGTGGCCGAAGCTGCCGATCACCTTCGCGCGGGCCGGGCGGACGAGGCCATCGCCACGCTCCGGGATGTGCTCCGCAGCCATCCGGACAACGTCGATGCCATGCGCTATCTCGGCATCGCCTACTGGCGCGAGAAGAAGAAGCCCGGCGATGCCGAGGCCTGGTTGCGCCGGGCAACTTCGGTCGCGCCGGACTTCGCGGCGGCTTGGATGAGCCTCGGTCTGGTCCAACTTGACAACGGCAAGCCGAACGACGCCATCGCAGCGTATCGACGGGCCGTGGAAATCGCTCCGGACAACGCCGCAGCGTGGGCGGGGGCCGGCAACGCCCATGCCCAGGCTGGGCAGCAGGAATCCAGCGTCCAGGCATACGCAAAATCCCTGGCACTGAATTCCCGCGCCCCCGGTGTCCACATGAGCCACGGCCATGCCCTGAAGACCGTCGGCGATCAAAAGGCGGCGCTGGCCGCGTACAGGGCGGCCATCGCTCGGCGACCCCGATTCGGCGAGGTCTACTGGAGCATGGCCAATCTCAAGGTGTTTCGCTTCGAAGAAGCCGAGATCCGCGCGATGGAAGCACAACTCGAGCGTGGCGACCTGACCGACAGCGAGCGCATCCACTTCTCGTTTGCCCTAGGCAAGGCGTACGAGGACAAGGACGACTACGAGGCGGCTTGGTCGCACTACGATGCGGGCAACCGCCTGCAACGTCCGTTGGTCAAGCACGACCCGCTGGAGCTGGAGAAGCGGCACGAGGACATCCGCGCCTTGTTCGACCGGGAGTTCCTGGCCCGGCACGCGGGCAACGGACACGAGGCGCCGGACCCGATCCTCATCGTCGGGCTGCCGCGCTCCGGATCCACGCTGGTCGAGCAGATCCTCGCCAGTCACAGCCAGGTCGAGGGAACCTCGGAACTCCCGACGCTCGGCAAGATCGCCACGTCCATCGGACGGTACCGGCGCGGCGACGTGCAGTTCCCTGACTCGGCGACCGAACTCGAAGGCCAGGACTGGCGTGCCTACGGGCAACGCTACCTGGAGGACGCAGCGCGGCACCGCTTCACGGACCGTCCGTTCTTCACGGACAAGATGCCGAACAACTACCCGCTCCTGGGTTTGCTGCACCTCATCCTGCCCAACGCCAGGATCATCGATGCGCGCCGGCATCCCGTCGACAGCTGCATCGGCTGCTACAAGCAACTCTTCGCAAAGGGGCAGAACTTCACCTACGACTTGGAGGACCTAAGCCACTACTACCGGAACTACGATGCCATGATGAACCACTGGCACAGCGTACTCCCCGGCAACGTGCTGACCGTCCACTACGAGGAGACGGTCACCGACCTCGAGGGACAGGTGCGGCGCATCCTCGATCACTGCGGGCTGCCGTTCGAGGCTTCGTGCGTGCGTTTCCACGAGACCCGCCGGGCGGTCAGAACGGCGAGTTCCGAGCAGGTCCGCCAACCCATCTACTTCGACGCGCTCGGCAAGTGGCGGCACTACGCGCCCTTCTGCGACTGGCTTGTCGCGGATCTGAAACCCATCGTCGACGCCTTGCCGGAAACGGTCAGGGCGGCCGGAAAAACACAGGAGTAGCATTGGGGGCGAGGACTGACGGCGGTCCGTTCGCCCAATAGAACGAGTCACCCGCGGGGAGGAGCGGGCGTGGCCGACATGACGAACTACACAGGCCGGGTTCGACGAACAGCGACGATGATGTCGGTGTTTTGCTTGGGCTGCGGCTTGGCACTCGCAGGCTGCGGCGGCGGAGGTGGTGGTTCGTCGCTGCCGCCCCCGACGCCGTCTCCACC
>VXYL01000054.1:0-33390 GCA_009846005.1 Gammaproteobacteria bacterium
CGTGTCGACCTTGCGGGGCCTTTGCGGGTCGTCGAGGGTCTTGACCGAAACCAATCGTCGACCACCACGCAGAATGCTCTGAAGCGCACCCCGACGGATCATCCGCCAGATCGTCGACTCCGACACACCGAGGGTCGTTCCCGCTTCCGGCACGCTAATGAATTGATCGCTAGCCACGGTTCTATGGTCCGGCGTGCTCGGCGGCAGACTCTCAGAGCCCTGTCATCATGTCAACCCATCCACTCCTTCGCTTCGCGTATCGCGTCGTCGATTTCTTCGGTCAAGTCGGTGCCGTGTTCGGGACGTTCGGCCCGCCAGCCTAGATGCACGAGCGTGCGGATCAGAAAGAACAACGGCAGCTTGGTGACATCGGCATCGGAGAACGGACGCCGCTCCCGGTATCCTTCGATCAGGGCGGCCTGCATGTCGTTGAACCCATCGAGGTCCCGATAGCGGTAGAGCACGACCGCGAGTTCGTAGTGGTGCCACCCGAAGCCGGAGTCGTCGAAGTCGATCAGGTGCAGGCCTTGTTCGCCGACCACGACGTTGTGGGGGTGCAGGTCCGCGTGAATGAGACTGAACGTGTTGGCCGAATCATCAAGGCGCGACAGCTCGTCGGCGACGGCATTGCGGGCGTTACCCAACACACCGCGCTGCGCGGCGTCCAACTGCGGGATGTCCCAAAACGGCCCCCAGAACGCCCGGTCGCCGACGAATCCCTCCACGTCGAAGCGGTGTCGTTGAAAACCGTTGGGCACGGTCCAGGCGGCGGACTGGTTGTGAATGGCGGCGGCGATCCGGCCGATCGCGCGGAAGTGCTCCGGGAAGGTTGACGGTTCACGGTCCATGATGCGGCCCATCAACTCGCCGTCCACCCACTCGAGCAGACCGATGTGGCGTTCGCCGCCGTCGAAGGGCAGGGTGACGTACCCGTCGTCGTCCCGGGTGCGTACCGGCACGGGAACGTCGAGTCCCGCTTCGCGTAGCGCGGCGGTCCAGACCTGCTCGGAATCGAGTTCGGCGAGGGTGTGGTAGCCGGGCCGATGGATTCGCAGCACGTACCGCTTATCCGGCCCATCGACGCGGAAGGAGGCGTTCTCGCTGATCCCGATCGGTTCGAGGTGGGCACCTCCTAGGTCCCACTCGCGCAACGCCTGACGGGCAAGTGCAAGGAGCGCGGCGTTCACTTCAGCCATAGAGCTCTTGCATCGTCTCCGAGAGCGCGTTCGCGAAGCTGTCGGCGTTGTCCTTCGAGAACACCAGGGGCGGGCGGAGCTTCAGGACGTTGCCATGGGATCCGGCACTGCCGGCCAGGAAGCCCTTTTCCTTGAGACGGTTGACCACCGAACCGACCCCGGCCCGATCCGGCTCCTTCGAGGCTCGGCCTCGGACCCAGTCCACGCCAAGCGCGAGGCCGTGTCCGCGGACATCGCCCATGCACTCGTAGTCCGCCTGTAGGTCGACGAGCGCCCGTCGGAGCTCTGCGCCTGCCTCCCGGACGTTGTCGAGCAGCTGCCGCTCCTCGAGTTCGTCGAGCACCGCCATGCCTACCGCAGCCTGCAAGGGCGACGACGCGAAGGTGTTGAAGTAGCCTGTCTTCTCGCGGAAGGCGTCGACGAGTTCGGGACGGGCGACGACGCCGGCGAGCGGAAGTCCGGCACCCATGGGTTTGCCCATGGTCACGATGTCCGGCACGAAACCGGTCGTCTCGTAGCCCCACCAGTTGCCGCTACGGCAGAAGCCGGCCTGCACCTCGTCGGCGATGAACACGCCTCCCGCTTCGCGCACGAGTTCGGCGGCGCGGGCCATGAAGCCCGCGGGAATGTCGGGGATCCCTTCGTTGAAGAGAAGCGAGCAGAGGAACATGCCGGCGAACGGAATGTCGTGGTTCGCGAAGTCCGTGATCGCGCGGCGCACCTCGTCGAGATAGAGCTCGGTGAGTTGAGATTCCGAGGCTGACTCGTCGATTGGACGGTAGCGCTGCGGGTAGGGGATCGTGTGAATCTCCGGACTGTTTGCCGCGCCGCGCCGGGACAGCCGTCGCACCTCCGTGCTGTTGCCGTGGTATCCGGCATCCGAACAGACGATGCCTCTCCCGCCGGTGGCCGCGCGGGCCATGAGAAGGGCGATTTCGCTTGCCTCGGTCCCCGTGCAGCAGAACACGGCCCGACTGAGCGGTTCGGCGTGCAGGCCGGTCAGACGCTCGGCGTAGTCCAGGATGCCTTCGTGCAGATAACGGCTATGGACGTTCAGCGTGCCTGCCTGGGTCTGCATGGCCGCGACGACCATGGGATTGGCATGCCCCACGCAAGGCACGTTGTTGTACATGTCCATGTACCGTTTCCCGGATGCGTCGATGAGCCAGACGCCCTCGCCGCGGACGATATGCACGGGCTCGGCATAGAAGAGCGGCATCCGCTGGCCGAGCAGCCGTTCGCGGCGTTCGAGAAGTTTGGCGTTCATGGCGGCGATGACCTTCGGTGAGGAGGCACGTTTGGGGACGAGCGTTATAGTACAGGGAGGAGGGGAGCAACCATGGCAGAACAGTTTGCCGAACGAGTCGTCCGGTTCGAGCGTCCGGAACACTTCCATACGCTGCTCATCGGCACCGACGGCAGATTCCTCGGGATTGACGGCGACGGCGAGCCGACAAGCTTCGCCGTCGCGGACGACAACGTCATCTGGGATTGGTGCGACGGCGAGGTGCGGCACGCCACAACGGGTCGGTTGTTGGCCATCGACGACACCGCCGTCGAGGTCGACGGCGAGCGGTTCGCGGTTGCCCATGGGCCCGAGAAGCTTCCCTCGGAATATCTGCGGACGTTCGAGGACAACGGCTGGGTCTGTCTGACCTGCGTGCTGTCGGACGAAGTCGTCGACGGCTTGCGCAGGGTGGCTTGCACCGACCAGCACGCCGGTCTTGAACCCAATCGGAGGCGCGTCGCGATCAGCCAACACGTCGCGGTGGCGCAGACCGCCGCCGAGCCGATTTCGCTGTGGCTGGTTCGCCAGTACATGGGGACGCAGGACATCTCGATGGCCCACTCCCCCGGCATGGCGGTCCTCACCAGGGACGATGGCAAGCGCCCGGTGCAGGGCTGGCATTCCGACTATCCGTACCATTGGGGCGTTCCCGCGCCGGGCCAGGTGCCGGTGCAGCTGGGTGCCTCGCGTCTCGGCGTGCAGCGCAACGTCTGCGTGTCCGACTTCACCAAGGTCGGCGGCGCAACCGCGTTCAAGCTCGGATCGCACGCCCGGAACGAGGGACCCCCGGAGGACTGGGGCACCGCCGCCCGCTACGCTTCCCGTAGCTATCGTGCCGAGCACGGCCTGCCCTACAACGGCCCCGATGCCGACATCGTCGAGGCGCCCGGTGGCAGCATCATCCTCTACGACGCGCGGACGTGGCATCGGGCGGGCGTCAACCGCACGGACAACAAGCGTGCGGCGATGCTGCAGGCGATGGTGCCGATGTACGTGATGCCCAAGGTGGACATGAGCGCGGCGTACAAGCAGTTCGCCGCGAGCCACGTCTACGCGGACATCACGGAACGGGAACGCACGGAATTGGAAGCACTCCTGGTACGACGCCTGCCGGGTCCGCCGCTGCACGGTGCGCTGGGTACCGACCCGGAATTGGTTGCCTTGGTCCGGAAGGAGGACGGAGGACGGACGGGCTACTGACCCGACCTCGCTACACCAACCGACGGCGCTCGTTGGACGGCGGAATCGCCATCGACTCGCGGTACTTGGCCACCGTGCGGCGTGCAACCCGGATATCTCGTTCCATGAGAACGGCGGCGATCTTGCTGTCGGAGAGAGGCTTCTTCGGGTCTTCCTGCGAGGTGAGTTTGCGGATCAAGGCGCGAATGGCCGTACTCGACACCTCGCCACCATTGACCGTGCCGACGTGGCTGGAGAAGAAGTACTTGAGCTCGAAGATGCCGCGTGGCGTTTCCATGTATTTGCGTGTGGTGACGCGGGAAACGGTGGACTCGTGGCGGTCCACTGCGCCCGCGATGTCGGCCAGCACTAACGGCTGCATGGCCTCTTCGCCGTGTTCGAGGAAACCGACCTGACGTTCGACGATGGATGCCGCGACCTTGAGGAGCGTCTCGTTGCGGTACTCGAGGTTCTTCAGGAACCACTTGGCGTCTTGCAGGTTGTCCTTCAGGTACTGGTTGGCAGCGCTCGCGTCGCCACGCCGGATCATGCCGGCATAGCTGTCGTTGATGTGTACGCGAGGTGCCGAGTCCCGGTTCAACTCCACCGTCCAGCGACCGTTGCGCTTGGTGACGAGCACATCCGGCTCGACGTACTCGATACCCCCGCTGCCGATGCTGCCGCCGGGACGCGGGTTGAGGGAACGTATCAGGGTCATGACGTCGACGAGTTCGCGCTCGCCGAGCCCGACTCTGCGGGCGAGGCCGACAAAGTCGCGGCCGGCCAGCAGCGCGAAGTGGTCCCGAACGAGACCGATCGCTTCGGTTCGCATCGGCGTGTCCGGGGGCAGTTGGAATAGCTGGAGTAGCAGGCATTCGCGCAGATCGCGGGCGGCCACGCCGGGCGGGTCGAACGTCTGCACGAGCTTGATCACGGCTTCCATCTCATCGACCTCGAATCCGATCTCGGGGTCGATGGCATCGGCCAATTCGGCTGCGGATGCGGTGAGCATGCCGTCATCGTCGATGTTGCCGATGACCATGTGCGCGGCCGCCCTGTCCCGTTCCGACAACGGTGCTAGATTCAGTTGCCAGAGCAGGTGATCGAGGAGCGTGTCCTCGGCGCTGTTACGCTCTTCGAAGCCGTTGTTTTCTTCGGGACTGGGACCGGATGCCCCCCGTGGCGGTTGGTAGACGTCGTCCCAGGTGACATCCACGGGCAGATCCTCCGGAATCTCTTCGATGGATCCCGGCGTCTCGGCGGCGTCGGTGTCGAACGCCACGTCCGCGCCTTCGAGGTCAGTGCCGTCACTCGCCGCCGAAGGATCTTCGCGGTCGTTCGTCGGATCGTCGCCGTTGTAGTCGAACGCATCCTCCCCGTCGGCTGACGCCGGCACCTCGTCGCCTTCCTCGACGAGGTCCAGCATGGGGTTCGCCTCGATGGTTTGGCGAACCTCGGTCTTGAGCTCCAGGGCGGAGAGTTGCATCAGCCGGATTGCCTGCTGCAACTGCGGCGTCATCGCCAGCTGCTGGCCCATGCGCAGGGCAAGCGTCTGTTTCATCACAATTCGAACATCTCGCCGAGATAGACCCGCCGTACGGTCTCGTTGGATAGTATGGCTTCGGGGTTGCCCTCGGCAATGAGGTGGCCCTCGTTGACGATATAGGCACGATCGCAGATGTCGAGGGTCTCGCGGACATTGTGATCGGTGATCAGAACGCCGATGTTGCGCTCCGCGAGGGCACGGATTTCCTGTTTGAGGTTGTCGACGGAGATCGGGTCGACCCCCGCGAAGGGTTCGTCGAGGAGCATGAACCGCGGTTCGCCCGCCAACGCACGGGCGATTTCGACCCGTCGGCGCTCCCCTCCCGAGAGGCGCTCGCCGATGTTGTCGCGGATGTTCTCGAGGCGCAGGTCGCGGAGCAGGTCTGAAACCAGCGCGCGTTGCGCGGCCCTGCCCAGGTCGGAGCGCAGTTCCGCCACGGCGAGGAGGTTCTGCTCGACGTTGAGCTTGCGAAACACGCTGGCTTCCTGCGGGAGGTAGCCGATGCCCGCCCGCGCGCGCTCGTGCATCGGTGCGCGGCTTAGGTCTTCGTCGTCGATGCGGATGCTTCCCGAGTCTGCCTTCACGAGTCCGAGAATCATGTAGAACGAGGTCGTCTTGCCGGCACCGTTCGGACCGAGCAGACCGACAACTTCGCCGCTGTCGACGGCCAGTCCGACCCCTTCGACGGCGCTACGGCCGCGGTAGCGTTTCGACAGGCCGGTCACCGTCAGGCGAGACCGGCGATTGGCCTTGGCTGCCATGATCAATCGGGACTCGGTCCTGACGCGCCCGGCAGGGCGCGCGGTTGAGGGTGGCGTTCGTATTGGCATCCGTCCCGGCAGACGACGCCGTTCGTCTTCATGTCCCAGATGATCGTGCCGCCGGCGTAGTCCGCTTCGGGCGTGGACAGGAAGGCGTCGCCCGTGAGTTTGATCTGTTCCTCGGCGATGCTGTAGTCGACGGTCCGAGCGTGGGCGCGGACGAATGGCTCGCCGGCGTTGATCCGCTGCCGGAACCGCACTGGCGTGCCTTCTGCGCCGGTGGCCACGACGCGATTCAGCTTGCCCTCGCGCTTGGTCGCCCTCACCCGCGCTGCTTCGACGCGCAACGTGCCTTGTTGGATCTGGACATTGCCAGACAACTCGATGGTGCCGTTGGGGTCGTCGTTGTACGTACCGCTGTCCGCGTCGACCACGAGCGGCTGCTCGGCGTCCTCGGGCAATCCCAAGAGCGGCGAGCAGACCAGCGCGACAAGGAGCGCGGCGGCGCGCCAGCCGAAGCGCTTGCGCTGCACCTCAGCGGCGAGTGGCGGTCTGCTGGTCCGGTCGAGCAACGATGGATACCCGCTGGCTGGCCGAGGAAAAAAGCGTCAGACGTCCGCTTGCCAAGTCAGCTTCGAAACCGGCGACGCGAGCGCTGACCGTGTCGGTCTCGATCATAGCAGTTTGCTCTGCCTTGGCCTGCTGGCGAGCCGGGTACAGCGTGAGCGCTTCGGTGCGGATTCTCGTGTACGCGCCGCCGCCGCGATCCTGCGTCAGGGTCACGTCACCGCGGAGTTCGACACGCTCCTCGTCGGTGCCGGCAGCCGCGCGCACTTCCCCGCGCTGCGACTCCATGCGCCAAGGCAACCCGTCGGCGTCGTGCAACTCGAGAAGTGGCGCTTGCAGCGTAGATCGTCCCGCGGCGTCGAAGTGGCTGATTCCGTCCGCACGCAGGCGGTACTCGATGCCGCCGTCGTCGCGGAACTGCGTGATCGTGCCTGCCTCGACGAAGGCGTCCGGCTCGTCGGCGAGTTCGGGCGGCAGGGGTGGCTCGTCTTCCTCGCCCGGACCAAGCACCATCGAGATGCCCGCAAAGCCCGCCACGGCGACGGCCACGACGCCCCACCTGACCAGCGTCCTCGGCGGGTTCGTATCAATGGGTGCGTCTTTCATGCGATGACGCTCGGGTTAGCTCGAGCGCGCGGCAATGACCAGGTCGCAGATTTCGCGTACCGCCCCGTACCCTCCGCGGTTTGCGGTCACGTAGTCGGCTTGGCGGACGACGTCGGGATGCGCATTGACGACGCCTATCGACACACCGACGTGACCGAACACGGCGAGGTCGGCGAGATCGTCGCCGGCAAAGGCCATGTGGTTGACGGCTATGCCGGTTCGGCGTGCAAGTTCGTCGAGCGTCGCAAGCTTGTCCGCCACGCCGTCAAAGAAATAGGGGACGCCGAGTTCCGTTGCGCGGCGGGCGACGGCTTCGGATGTTCTTCCGGTGACGATGGCAATGGGCACGCCCGATGCCATGAGTCGCTGCATGGCGCTACCGTCCTGGGTGTTGAACGCTTTGAGCTCCACGTTGTCTGGCCCGTAGTAGAGCCGTCCATCGGTTAGCACCCCGTCGACATCGAGCCCGAGCAGGCGAACGTTGCGCAGCCGACGCAGAACCTCGTTCGGCACGGGAGTCTCGGCCATGCGACGGTCCACCGTCATCCCTGGTGGTAGAGGATGAACGTATAGCCGATCCACGCGGCGAGCAGTACGACGCCCTCGAACCGGGTGATCACCTTGCGCGAACCGATGCCGAAGGCGAGCAGGACGAGCAATGCCGTCAACGCGAACATCATGCCGTAGTCCCTCCACAGCACGTGCACGCCGATCGGCTGCGGATCGAGCAGGGCAGGTATCGCCAGAACGGCGAGGATATTCAGGATGTTGGAGCCGACCACATTGCCGATGGCGAGTTCCGGATGGCCTTGGCGTGCGGCGGCCACGGTCACGGACAGTTCCGGCAGGCTCGTGCCCACCGCCACGATCGTCAAGCCGACTACCAGTTCGCTGACACCGAATGTCACGGCCACCACCTCAGCCGCATGGACGAGGACGTGCGCCGAGGCGAGCAGCACGGTGAGGCCCACGATGAACCACGCGAGGGACTTCTGTGTCGTCATGTCGGGGAGCTCGGCAAGTTCCGCGTCGAGGTCCGCCGGCGTTGCACGGTTCTTTCGCCCCAAAAGGTAGAGGATGGCCCCCAATCCCCCAAGCAACACCAGACCGTCCACGACGCCGAGATAGAGGTTGAACAGGCAGACGAGCGTCAGCAGCGTGGCGCCGATGAGCCACGGCATTTCGTGCTTCAAGGTGGTGTCGGTGAAGGGCAAGGGGCGGACCAGCGCCGTGATGCCAAGTACCAGCCCCATGTTCGCGATGTTGGAGCCAATCGCGTTGCCGATCGCGATCTCACCGAGGTCGCTTAGGCTTGATTGGATGCCGACCATGATTTCCGGGGCGGACGTGCCGACGGCGATCGCGGTCAGGCCGATGACGATCTTGGAGACCCCGAGATTCTTTGCCGCTGCCGCCGAGGCGTTGACGAAGCGATCAGCACTCCAGCCGAGCGTGATGAACCCGATGATGAGCGTCAGGAACGGGTAGCCCGCAATCAGGGCATGTAGTGAGTCGAGCAACCCCATGGGCCGTGCTGGGTCCGTTCACTCAAGTGCCGGTTATGTTACGCAAAGTAACAACGGCTGGTAACCAGTCGGGCGCGACCGCAACCGAAGTCCCCCTGCGCAGAGCAGCGGACGCCGTGCTAAGGTGCGTTCGCCGATGGCGGAGCCACCATGACCGATGACCTGAAATCGCGCCTCGAAGAGGCGTTCGGCGACGGCAACGTGGACATCGCCGGGGAAGGCAATCGATTCGAGATCCACATCGTGTCGGCGGCGTTCGACGGCTTGAACCGGGTAAAACGACAGCAGGCGGTGTACGCGGTGATCGGGGAGCTTATAGCCTCCGGTGCCATCCACGCTGTCACCATCACGGCGACAACCCCCGACGAGAACACGTGATTCGACGCCTGAACACCGCCGACGCGCGGTTCCACGACCAACTCGATGCGCTGCTCTCCTGGGAGGCTCGGGAATCTGCAGAGGTTGCGCGAACGGCCGCGGACATCGTGGCCGAGGTTCGCGTTGACGGAGACGCGGCGTTGACGCGATTGACGCGCCGGCACGATGCCCTGAACGTCGTGTCCGTCGAGGACCTGGAAGTCGACCCGGATGAGCTTGGGCGAAGTCTCGAACGCCTGCCGGTCGCAGACCGCGATGCATTGCGTTTGGCAGCGGATCGAATACGCACCTACCACGAGCGCCAGCCGCGCGGCGACTTCAGCTATACGGACGAACTCGGCAACGTCCTCGGGCAACGCACCACGCCGCTGGACAGTGTCGGCGTCTACATCCCGGGTGGCCAGGCGGCGTATCCGTCGACGGTGTTGATGACCGTCATCCCCGCCCGGGTGGCGGGGGTTTGCAAGGTCGTTGCGACCGTGCCGACACCACGGGGCGAGCGCAACGACCACGTCTTGGCCGCGATGGCGATCGCAGGCGTGGACCGGGTGTTCACGATCGGCGGCGCACAAGCCATTGCCGCACTTGCCTTCGGCACCGCGACGGTGCCCCGGGTGGACAAGATCGTCGGTCCCGGCGGTGTTTTCGTTGCCGCCGCCAAGCGGCTTGTGTTCGGGCCGGCGGGCATCGATCTCATTGCCGGCCCGAGCGAGATCCTCGTCATTGCCGACGGCAGCGTGGACCCGCGCTGGACCGCCCTCGACCTGCTCTCCCAGGCGGAGCACGATTCCGATGCGCAAGCTATCTTGGTCTCGCCCGACTCGGGATGCCTCGACCAGGTACAGGCGGCCGTCGACAATTTGGTCGACACGCTGCCGCGTGCGGGAATCGTCCGCCAATCGTTGCGAGAACGCGGCGCGCTGATCGAGGTTCGAGATTTGGCAGAGGCATGCGAGGTCGCAAACCGCATTGCGCCCGAGCATCTCGAACTGGCCGTGCAGGACCCCGAAGCGTTGCTGCCGACCATCCGGCACGCGGGCGCGATCTTCCTAGGTGCCCACGCCGCAGAGGTGTTCGGTGACTACGTGGCCGGTCCAAGCCATGTATTGCCGACCTTCGGCACGGCCCGCTACGCTTCGCCGCTCGGCGTGCCGGACTTCGTAAAGCGCACGTCGATCATCGGCGGTCACGAGGCCTCCGTTCAAGGTCTTGCCCGGGTCGCGGCGAACATCGCCGACGCGGAGGGACTCGCGGCGCACGGGCTCGCCGCACGGGCCCGGGTCGCCGGCTACGACGATAACCGATCTTCTTGACCGTCGGGAATGGTTGTCACGCGAGCCCGAATCTGATGCCGCCAGGGCGTCCTCCGCTTGTCGATCCGAGTTGCACCTCGCCCGCCTTGACGCCAGCCGAGGCCCATTGCCGCAATGTGCGCAACGGATTCGCGGCGGACCCTGCCCAGTTCGCCTTGGCTAGCCGTCTCACCGAACTTCGGGATCGCCTGACGGCGTCCGACGAGGGCTCCCGAGTCGAGCAGTGGTTGCGCCGGGCGTTTCGGCGTCCTCCGGAGACCGTCTCGGGCCTGTACCTCTGGGGTGACGTGGGTCGCGGCAAGACTTACCTGATGGACCTGTTCCACGAGACCTTGCCGGTCGTGCGCAAACGGCGTTTCCACTTCCACCGCTTCATGCAGCGCGTCCATGCGGACCTGCGGGCCCTGGAAGGCCGCACGGACCCATTGAAGACGGTTGCCGAGGGTTTCGCGGCGGATGCGCGCGTGCTCTGTTTCGACGAGTTCTTCGTGTCGGATATCGGCGATGCGATGATCCTCGGCGAGCTACTCAAACACCTCTTCGAGCACCAAGTCACCTTGGTGGCCACGTCCAACGTGGCACCGGCCAAACTCTATGAGAACGGCCTGCAACGGCGCCGCTTTCTGCCCGCCATCGACTTGATCCAACGACATACGGACGTTGTCCATGTGGGCGGCGAGACTGACTACCGTCTACGGGTATTCAAGCGTGGAGACGTCTATCGGACCGACGGAAGGACCACGGACCTTCTCGACAGTTTTCGCGCACTGTGCCACGCCGATCCGGCGGAGGATGAAGACTTGATCATCAACGACCGGCCAATCCGGGCGAGGTACTGTGCCGAGGATGCGGTCTGGTTCGACTTCGATGCACTATGCCGGGGGCCGCGTAGCCAGAATGACTACATCGAACTGGCGAGGTTGTTTTCCACGGTGGTTGTTGACGGCGTTCCCTTGTTCAACGCCGAAGCGGAGAGCGAAAACGCTGCGCGCCGCTTCATCAGCTTGGTGGACGAGTTCTACGATCGCAACGTAAAGGTCCTGTTTTCGGCAGCGGCGCCAGTCGACGCGCTGTATGGTGGCAGTTTGCTCACGATGGAATTCGAGCGCACCAGAAGCCGCATCGTGGAAATGCAGAGTGATGCCTATCTGCGACGCATGCACCGTCCGTAGGGGCGACCCTCGTGGTCGCCCGCACGAGCCTAGCGGGCCCGCCAGGGCGTCCGCCGCGTGGCTTCGGGTCACTGAACCACCGATGCACTGATCGCGACCAGTCGCGTATCCTGCCGGTGGTCCGAGGGAAGGCCGATGACGTACGAGACAGTGTTCGAGCCGGAGGAATTCGATACCGCGTTCGACGCGGCATTGGCCAACTGCACCGAACTCACCCGCGACGAGGCGGCGCGCTTCGTCGAGCACGGCCATGTTGTGGTCAAGGCGGCTTTTCCAAAGCAGATGGCGGACTTCACGTGCGAGAGTGCTTGGACGGAGCTTCAGGCGAACTACGGCGCCGAGCGAACCGACCCGGAAACCTGGAATAGCGTGCCCACGCGTCTGGATTGGAAGCCGGGCCACGTGCGCACGCAGGGCAGCGGGGCGCGCTTCCTCTTAAAGACCCACGCGCCGCGCGCGTTCGCTGCTCAGGCGGACGTGATCGGCGGGGCCGGCCGGCTTCCGGACGACGGCGATTCCCTGTTCTGGGCTGATGCCGCTGTCGGCAACCTCCGGGTACCCGACGGCCCGGCCTGGCAACCGCCGGCAGCGCGCCAGCCGGGTTGGCACAAGGACGGCTATCACTTCCGCCACTTCATCAACTCGCCGGAGCAGGGTCTTCTCACCGTACCCATCTATACGGACATCCTGCCACGAAGCGGCGGCACGTTCATCGCCCGAGATTCCATAGCCCCGGTCGCGCGGCTGCTTGCCCAATGCCCGGCAGGGGTACATCCCGACGGCACGCAGGCGGGCTACCTCATACCGGGCCTGATCGAACAATGCTCGGATTTCGCGGAACTGACCGGCGAGGCGGGCGATGTCGTTCTGGTGCATCCCTACATGCTTCACCGGGTGAGCGTGAATGCGTCGGACCGCCCGCGGTTCATCGCCAACATGCCCGTTGTACTCGCCGAGCCGATGTGTTTCGCCCGCCCGCCCGGCGATGCCTATTCGCTTGTCGAACTGGCGGTGCTACGGGCGTTGAACGTCCCGCGGTTCGACTTTACACAGACCCGGGCCGCGCTTCGCGTACAGCCTTTCTCCTTTCGCGACGAAGCGGAAGCAGCCAAACAGCGCCGGTTGGTTGAACGCGAGATGGAGGAGATGGCCGGGCGTGGAATCGTTGTGCCCGATTGGGGGAGGGACTTCGGCTACATGTCCAAGACCGAGCTGGCGTCCAGCGCATAGGGGCGACGCTAACGCGCCCGTCGGGGCGCGTTGTCGCCTGCCGGACTACCTGGTCTCGGCGCTGGACGGGACAAGCCGTCCCCTACGGGTCGTTGCGGGACGGGACAGGCCCGTCCTCTCGGGTTATTGGTTTTCGGGGCCATCCAGGGTTGTCCGGCGTGGGCCACAAGCGTAGGATGCGCGCCTTCGCGTTTCGGATGCCCGACAGCCCGTCGATGAAGACCGTCAGCACGCGCCGCGAGGACGCAGCACACGATTGGTACGTGGTGGATGCCGAGGGCAAGACCCTGGGTCGCCTGGCGTCGGGCATTGCCCATCGGCTGCGCGGCAAGCACAAGGCGACCTACACGCCGCATGTGGACACGGGCGACTACATTGTCGTCGTCAACGCCGAGAAGGTGCGTGTTACGGGCACCAAGGAGACAGACAAGATCTACTACCGGCATTCGGGCTATCCCGGCGGCATCAAGGCAACGCCGCTCAACAAGATGCGTGCCGACCACCCGGAGCGGCTGATCGGCAACGCGGTTCGCGGGATGATGCCCAAGAACCCCCTCGGTCGGGCCATGCTGCGCAAGCTCAAGGTCTATGCCGGACCGTCGCATCCGCATGCTGCACAGCAACCTAAGACGCTTGATCTGTAACGGTATCGCACCGACGCTAACGGGAAAGCACTTCGATGGCAGAAACGAACTACGGCACGGGCCGACGCAAGACTTCGACGGCCCGGGTCTTCCTAGCCGAAGGAATGGGCCGGATCTTTGTCAACCGCCGACCCATTGACGAGTACTTCGGTCGGGAGACTGCGCGGATGATCGTGCGCCAGCCCCTGGACACGGTGGGCGCGGTGGACAGTCTCGATGTCCAGGTGACCGTCAAGGGCGGCGGGGCATCCGGGCAAGCGGGAGCGATACGCCATGGCATCGCCAGGGCGCTGGTGGAACGCGACGAGGAACTACGCGGGCCGTTGCGCAAGGCAGGTTTCCTGACCCGCGACGCCAGGGAGGTCGAGCGCAAGAAGGTGGGTCTGCGCAAGGCGAGGAAGCGCCCGCAATACTCGAAGCGCTAGCGCGTCCTCCGGGGCACGCGAGACGGAATGCTGTAGCGGGCGGTGTGTTAGTATTTCCCTACCCCATCCCCCACGAGCCGCATCGACCCGAGTAACCGCGTGAGCATCGATAAAGACGCTACGAGCGTGGAGAGCAAGGGCCGGCGCTACTTCCTGATTGGCATGACCTCGGCCGCGTCGGTGGCCGGGGCCATCGGCGCGGCGGTGCCTTTCGTCAAGTCGTGGACGCCGAGCGCAAAGGCGCGCTCGGCCGGCGCGCCGAAGATCTGCGATATCTCGCGGCTTCGTCCGGGGGAGATGCTCGCGCCGATGCCGGCCTGGCGCGGCAAGCCGTGCTTCATCGTGGGCCGGACCGCAAGCGACGTCGCGCGGCTCGAGACCGAGCAGGACGATCTTGCCGATGCCGCGTCAGACGACCTCGCCCGGCAGCCCGCCTACGCTCGCAATCCCTGGCGTTCGCGGCGACCCGAACTCGGCGTCTATATCGGTATCTGCACCCATCTTGGCTGTTCGCCGAAGCACCGACCGGAACAGGGCGATTTCTACTGCCCGTGTCACGGCTCGCGGTTCGATCTTGCCGGTCGGGTGGTCAAGGGTGTGCCGGCGCCGGACAACCTGGACGTGCCTCCGTACTCCTATCTTTCGGATACCGAGATCATCATCGGCGTCGACGAAGAGGATCTGGCTGCGGCAACGGACGTAGACGACGCGCCGGAGCGGGCGTAAGTGGCCGTTGGTTCCATGCGAGGACCGTTGACGCGCCTGATGGCGTGGGTCGACGACCGTTTTCCGCTGACGCGGACGATGGAAGACCACGCCACCAAGTACTACGCCCCGAAAAACGTCAACTTCTGGTACCTGTTTGGCGCCCTCAGCATGGTGGTGCTGGTCATGCAGTTGCTCACCGGGTTGTGGCTCACCATGTCCTACGTGCCGTCCGGCGAGGGGGCTTTCGCATCCGTCGAGTACATCATGCGCGATGTCGAGCACGGCGACCTCATCCGCCTGGCACACTCCACCGGCGCGTCCGCGTTCTTCGCCGTCGTGTACCTGCACATGTTCCGCGCCCTGGCCTACGGTTCCTACCGCAAGCCGCGGGAATTGCTTTGGCTCATCGGCATGGCGATCTACCTCGTCCTGATGGCGGAGGGCTTCTTCGGCTATCTTCTGGTGTGGGGCAACATGTCGTACTGGGCCGGACAGGTGATCGTCTCGCTGGTCGGCGCGATACCCTTTTTCGGCGAGGGCCTGATGGAATGGGTACGGGGCGACTACGGCATCTCGGACATCACCCTGAACCGGTTCTTCGCCCTCCATGTCGTGGCACTGCCGATCGCGCTGATCGGACTGGTGTTCATCCACATCGTGGCCCTGCACCACGTCGGATCCAACAATCCCGACGGCATCGAGATCAAGGATCACAAGGACGACAAGGGCGTGCCGCTGGACGGCATCCCGTTCCATCCCTACTGCACGGTGCACGACTTCCAGGCGACGGTGGCATTCCTGTTCGTGTTCTGCGCGATCATGTTCTTCGCGCCGGAGATGTTCGGCTACTTCCTGGAGAAGCCGAATTTCGAGCAGGCCGACCCGTTGAAGACGCCGGACGTGATCGCGCCGGTCTGGTACTACACGCCGTTCTATTCGATGCTGCGTGCGACGACCTTCCCGATGTTCGGGCTAGCCGCCAAGTTCTGGGGTCTGGTGGTGATGGGCACCGCCATCCTGATCCCCGCGATGCTGCCGTGGCTCGACAGGAGTCCGGTCAAGTCGATGCGCTACAAGGGGCTGGTGTCGAAGGTGATGCTTGCGCTGCTCATCGTGAGCTTCTTCATCCTTGGCTACCTCGGCACGATCCACACCACGCCGCTGACCACGGCAATCGCGCAGGTCTGCACGCTGATCTACTTCGCCTACTTCGTGCTCATGCCTTGGTACACGCGCGTTGAAAAGACCAAGACGCCACCGGAGCGTGTGACGTGACGAGAACTGCCGCCGTCGCAGGGATGGCGGGACTGTTGTTGGCGTTGACGGCCCGGGGTGCGAGTACCGACGTGGAACTCGAACCGATGAAGCCGAATCTGCAGGACCTGCCGTCGCTGCAAAGGGGTATGACGCTCTACGTCAACTACTGCCTCGGTTGCCACTCCCTCAAGTTCCAGCGCTACGAGCGCACTGCCGACGATCTAGGCATCCCGCACGACGTGGCACTTCGCAACCTGGTCTTTCCGGGACGGGCTCGTCCGGCGGGCATGGACGGGACGGCCATCGGCGACCTGATGCAGACCGCCATGCCCTTAGAACGTGCCAAGGTATGGTTCGGGAAACCGCCGCCGGACCTGACAATGGTCGACCGGGTCCGAGGCACCGCATGGGTCTACAGCATGCTGAAGAGTTTCTACGTCGACCCTGACCGACCGTTCGGCTTCAACAACCGGACCTACGAGAACATCGGCATGCCGCATGTCCTAGTGGGGTTGCAGGGGGTACCGCGCCTTGTCCCCAAGCGACCCAAGAGCGTCGACATCCTGGACGGCCTCGATGGGGTGGTCAGCAAACGGCCGGACGGCGAATACGTCTCTGACGTGACGGCCGCCGACGAGTTGCCGGACGGCGGGGATCCGGTGAACCGGGAATATGTGGCCGACTTGGAGGTGGACCCGGGAACGGGTTCGATGACCGCGGAGGAATTCGACCAGGCGGCCTACGACATCGCCAATTTCCTTCACTACGTGGGTGACCCGGGGCGCCTCGCCCGCCACCGAATCGGGGTTTGGGTACTCGTGTTCCTTGCCGGACTATTTGTTCTGGCCACGTTGCTGAATCGCGAATACAAAAAAGACGTGCACTAGGTGCATTGGGATAGGAGGTTGCCGTGGACTTCAATCCTGTCAGGCGCTCGTCCATGACGCTCTATTCGGACCCGCGCGACCACTACAGTCATCGGGTGCGGATGGTGTTGGCGGAGAAGGGCGTCACGGTCGATATCGTCGACGTCAACACACGCCGCCCGCCCGAGGAACTCGCCGACCTGAATCCCTACAACACGGTACCCACGCTGGTCGACCGCGAACTCGTGCTCTACCAGAGCACGGTGATCATCGAGTACCTCGACGAGCGATTCCCGCATCCCCCGCTGTTGCCTGTCTATCCGGTTGCCCGGGCGCAGAGTCGATTGCTCATGCATCGCATCGAAAAGGACTGGAGCAACCGTCTCGATGTACTGATGCGCGGCCGGGGCGGCGAACGGGTGTTGTCGAAGGCCCATCGGGAACTCCGAGAGAGCGTCGTCGGCGCGGCCCCCCTGTTCGCCGAGAAGCCGTTCTTCATGAATGAGGAGTTCACCTTGGTGGATTGCTGCGTGGCGCCGGTGCTATGGCGTCTGAAGTATGTCGAAGTCGACCTCCCGGCACGCCAGACCCGTCCCATGACCCAATACATGCAGCGCATCTTCGCGCGCCAGTCGTTCCGTGACAGCCTGACGGAGCTTGAGGTCGAGATGGGCGAATGACGTCCACGCGACCCTACCTGGTCCAGGCGATGATCGACTGGATCGTTGACAACGCCTGGACACCCTACGTGGTGATTGCGGCCGATGCGCCCGGTACGGAAGCATTGCTCGACCACGCTACCGACGGTCGCCTCGTACTCAACGTGTCCGCCACGGCAACCCGCAATCTCGCCATCGGCAAGGACACGCTCGAAGTGGATTGCCGGTTCGGCGGGCGTGCCGTGCACGTGAGCGCGCCAATCGGCACGGTTGTCGCCGTCTACGCGCGGGAAAACCACAGGGGAATGGTCTTCGAAGTTGAAGACAACCTTACGCCAGCCGAGCCGAACAAGCCGTCCCCACCGAAGCTCTCGCTGGTCAAGTAGGGGCGACCCTTGTGGTCGCCCGCCCTTGTGGTCGCCCCCTCCACCCTAACGCGGCCGACGGGCACGCGTAGCCCGCGCCTTCAAAAAGCCGGTGGGGGTCACGCCGGACGCGACGCCCTAAGATGCAGCAAGCACTTGTCATGGGTCCACCGCGTCCGCCGGTGGGCCAAGGACCTTGACGACGCCACGTTCGCTGCTCTCGTTCGTCTCACGACGACGGCGCAGGTCCATTTCTATCATGCGAAGCTCCCATAGTTCGGAAACGACCGCCATTTGTTCGATGATGTCGTCGTCGAGTCCGTGTTCGCGCATATCACGGACCCTGTCGGCGTTCTGCTCGGCGCGAAGGTCCAGATCGAGCTTGTGCGCGTCGATGGATAGCCTGCGGATGAACGCCTGCTTCTCTTCCAGGTCGTACGAGTCCCACGTGCCGTCCGAGAGGACGCGGTGCGCCTCGGGGAAGGTCGACTCGATCTCCGTGAGATTCGTCGCCAGTTCACGGGCCGTGTCCGCATCGATGGCCATCTCTTCCATGAGGTCGCCGATGCCGCAACCGGCCAATAGGCAGGTAACGACAGCCACCCCGGCACGGACGCGCAGACGGCTAGGTACTGTTCTCAAGATAGTCGAACACCTTGACCACGCGTTGCACGCCGAACACGGTCCGGGCAACCGCAACCGCTGCATCCGCCTCATCCCGCGGCACGACCCCCATGAGGTAGACGACGCCATCCTCGACGAATACCTTGATCCGGGATCCCTCGACATCCTCGTTGGCGAGGAACTGCGCCTTGACCTTGGTCTGGACCCAATTGTCATTGCCGCGCGCGACCAAGCTGATCGCTCCGCCGATCTGGATTTCGTTGTGGATCTTGCGGATCTTGCGGATGTCGCGAATCGACCGCTCGGCAAGGTCGCGCAGATCCTGGTCTTCGACCTGCCCGGTGAGCAGCACGATCCCGTCGTGGCTCACGACGTTGACGTGGCTGATTGCGAGCCGTTCGTCGGCGGCATCGATCCGACGCGCTGCCATCCGTTCGATGACTTCGTCGTCGATCCAGCCTCCCGGCGTTCTCAAGGTCGGGTCTTCGCCCGAGAAGCTCACGCAGCCGACTTGCAAGGCGACCAGCGTGGTGGCAAGGCAGCACAACACGGGCCGAAATAGACGAGGCCCGCCGCCGGAGCAGAGTTCAGCAATCCATTGCATCGAACGCATCCTGAATCCATTCACATGCGATGCGGTAGTTTCCCCCTGATGCGGACACGACGTCAAATCGGATTCCGCGGTATTCGTGCTCCGGATGCTCCTCGAGGTAGCGTTCGGCGGTTCGGGTGAGGCGGCGCCTCTTGGCGGCGTCCACCGAACCCAAACCCGATGTCCACGCGGTTGGTGATCGGTACCGGACTTCCACGAAGGCAACTACGTCGCCGTCCAGCATCACTAGGTCGATTTCGCCAGTCCGATGGGTGTAGTTCCGTGCCAGGACGCGCAGCCCATGTCGGCGCAGGAGACGCTCCGCATGGCGTTCGGCACGTCGCCCGATGCGTGCTGTCGCCGGGCGGCGGTTCCCCAAGAGCTTGCTGCCCGCGCGGTGAAGCCGCGGTATCCACTTGTTCAATGGCGCGACGCCGTTGACAGCATTTGCGGGAGCACGGGCGAGAAGGCGGTCAGTTGGCGGCGTCCCACATGGGTACTAGCCGTCCACCGATCACTTGGGCCCAGACCAGGGACCGTCGAATGCGACCGTCCTCCCCGAGCGAGAGGACGCCGGTGCTGCCGGGTATGACCTGGCGTTGGACGGTCAACCGGTCCAGCTGGTTGGCGAGCCGGAACCCGTCGACGCCGAGCGCGAAGAGCGATGCATAGGAACCCCGGCTGGCCGGGAATGCGTTGTTGACGGTTTCGCCGAGCGTACCTGCATCGAGCGTCCACGGCATGGCGCAGATCCGCAACCCCTCGAGGCGCGACAGGTCGACTGTGCCGAGGGTGGCCGTTGACGGGGCGAAGACCGGCAGGTCGCCAGCGAAGTGGAAGTCGAGTGCGGGCATGAGCGACAGGAACTCGTCGGCATCGATCAGCGCCACCACGGCATCCACGTCGTCCCGCCGGCGGGGCGCAAACTCGAGCGTCCTGCCGAGCAGCGACTCGATCTCCCGAACGCGGGTCTGACTCTCGCTGATGTGCAGCGCTCTGCCGACGATGTCGGTAATCTCGGCAAGCCGGTGAAACGTGCCGAACCCGACAGCTTCGACGCCGTCGAGTTCGTCCTCCAACCGGGCCCGCGCGCGACCGGACCAACGGGCTGGAGAGTCGAAGAGCACGATGCGTTCGATGTCCTCTTCGGCGAGCGCTTCGGCAATGGCCGATGCCTGGTCTTCGATCGCGAGCGAGAACTGGATCATGGTGTCTGGTGCTGCGGTGTCCGGGTCGAGATGATTGAGAACGATGGCGGGCAGGGTCGGTGATAGCGCCGCGAACGCCGTCACAGCCTCCCTTTGGAGCGGGCCGACAATCACCTCCGCGCCTTGTTGGCGTGCGAGATCGTAGGCTGCCCGGACCGACATCGTGTTGGTGTCGTAGATCGCGACCCGCTGGGAGTTCCCGCCGGCATGCAGGTATGCGGCCAAGAAGCCGTCCCGAACGGCCTCTCCTGCCGCGCCGAAATCGCCCGTAACCGGCACCAGCAAGGCAAGCTGGCCTGGATCGCGGGTGAACCTGCCAAGGGACGGCGGCGGATGGCGTGCCGCCGGGTGATCGGGGTGGCGGTTTCGCCAGCGCTGCCATTGGTTGATCTGGCCACGGCTCGTGACGGCCTCGTTGAAATGGCTCGCCAGCATCCACCACGCACGCGCCGTTGGCGTGGATGCGGCTTCCGCTTGGGACCGTAGCTCCAGCGCTGGCAGTTGCGTCAGGTTTCGCCAGATCGCCGCACTCAGCCCGCCCAAGGCGGCGGGATCCGTCGTGGTGTCCGCGAGGGCGATCAACACCCGTGCGGATTCAGCGACGTCGCCGATCGCGGACAGGGCGCGTGCGCGAAGGGTCATCGAATGACGTGTTTGCTCGCCTCCTTGGGGGTCAAGGGTTGCGAGCAAGCGGTGGATTTCGGGTTTGTTCCCGGCAGCCATCGCTATGTCCAGTCGAATCGCGTCGAACTGGTATCGCGATACAGGGTCCAGCGCCTCCGCCAAGGTCAACTCGCCGGGTTTCTCGGCGAGCATTCGCTGGACGGCTTGTTCGACGCGTTCCGCTTCCCCAAGCTCGAGCAATCGTTCCAACGACTGTAGGTAACCACGGGCTTGCTGAACGTTCTCGCGGGTGCCCTCGGCTTGCCTGAGATTGGCTTCGACAACGCTCGTCGGATTCGGGGCGGTTCGTTCGGGCGCCGGGGCGGATTGTTCCGTGGTGCTTTTGCAGCCGCTCATTGCGAAGATGGCCACAAGCGCAAGCAGGCAACCGGTGCGGGGGATCTTGCACATGAACAATGACACCGAGTCCGCCTCGGAGGCACCGGCTAGGGAGGCGCGGTTGTACATCGTGGCAACGCCGATCGGAAACCTGGCGGACATCACGCAGCGTGCGGTGGACGTCCTCAAGTCGGTACCGGTGGTAGCGTGCGAGGATACCAGACGCAGCGGGGTGTTGTTGGCGCACATCGGCGCGACCTCCAAACGACTGGTGGCGCTCCACGACCACAACGAAGGGGCGGCAAGCGCGCAGATCGTCGAGTTTCTCCACGCCGGACAGGACGTCGCGCTAATCTCCGATGCGGGCACCCCGACGGTCTCGGATCCGGGTTTCGAACTCGTGCGGCTCGCCTGGGAATCCGGCGTCACCGTGACGTCGGTGCCGGGGCCGAGCGCGGTGACCGCCGCGGTGGCGGCGTCGCCGATTCCCGTCAACCGGTTCCGGTTCGAGGGCTTCCTTCCCGCCAGGGCAACGGCCCGACGGGAGGCGTTGAGGGGGATCCTCGCATCGGATGTAGCGGTGGTGTTCTTCGAGGCGCCGCACCGTCTGCGCGAGTCGCTGTCCGATCTGGTCGACCTCGGCGGCGGCGAGCGCACTTTGCTCCTCTGCCGGGAGTTGACCAAGTTGCACGAGACGCTGAGTGTCGGCACGGTCGCCGGCTTGCTCGCTTCGCCGACGATCATGGACCGTGGCGAATTCGCGTGCATTCTGGCACCAGCGCCGACCGCCGACGAAACGCTGTCGGCCCTCGCCGTCGTCGATGTGCTTGCCGCGGAACTACCGCCGGGCCAGGCAGCAAGGCTCGCGGCGAAGATCACCGGCGCATCGCGACGGATGCTCTACGAACGCGCCATCCGAACGGCTGCGCCTGCGCGCGACCCGTAGTACATGTCAGCTGCGGGTCAAACGCTAACCACCTGTGGCGGCGGGGGAATCGATCCAGGCGACGTGGGAGGTACCAAGAATAAGCGTGAGTCGTTTGCTGCGCGTTTTGCGTACCCGAGTAGTCAAATAACTCGCGTTATTCGACGTTATCACCACCGTTTCGCGGATTGCAAGCGCTTTCTGCAACTTTCTTCTCGTTGGTCTCGTCCCCTTCCTCGGCACCGCCCCGCAGCCGCGCCACCGCGCCCCGGGACGCTTCCTGGTTGCGCACGTAGTAGGCCGGCATCGACGACGACTTCCAGCGGCCGGCAACCTGCACGTCCACGAGCGACGCGCCCTCCTCCACCAGCGACTGCGCGGCGCCGACGCGCAGCGAGTGTCCCGACACGCGCCGGGTGATCCCGGCCTGGGCGGCCCGGCGCTCGATGACGGCGCGGACGGCGTCCGGGCCCAGCCGGGTCTTCCCGATGCGGCGGCCGGGCACGGGACGGAACAGCGGACCGGACTCGATCCCGGCGGTGTCCATCCACGTCCGCAGCCGCGCCGCCGCCGCAGGGACGATATGGCCCACCGCGCCGACCCCGTGCTGGTCCGTCTTGCTGCGCCGAATCGTGACGTGCGCCGAGCGGTCGTCCTGGAACGAAACGTCCCCGGCGTCCAGCGCCGACGCCTCGGCGATGCGGAGCAGCGCACTGGAAATGACGCCGATCAGCGCCGCGTCGCGGATTCCGCGCGGGTCCTCTGGAGCCTCGGCACATTTGCACATCCTGTCGGCGTCCTCCCAGCGCAGCGGGCCGGCCTGGCCGCGTCCCCGCCCGCCGCCCTCGCGGCGGAACCGCTCCAGCCGCCGCGCCGCCAGGCCTCCCGCGGGAGGCTCGGCGATTTCGTGCCCGGCCCGGGCCGACTCCAGGGCGGCGCGCTTGACGGCGGCGACCGCCGTCACGGCGCTAGGGGGCGCCAGGCCCCTGTCGTACATCACGCCGAGGTAGCCGCCCAGCAGGCGGTCGGTCGGAGGCCGTCCGTCGAGCCACGACTCGTAGCGCCGGAGCTGGCCGACGTACGTCCTGCGGGTGTTCTCCGCCATGGCCGCATCCTCGAACAGGCGGACCGCCAGGTCGAAGTCCAGGTGCGGCACGACCTTGTCCGGCGCCGTCGCGGCCTCCGGCGGCCGGTCGGCTTCGGGCGTTCGGGCCGTTTCGGCAACGACGAAGACCACGGCGATCGGGCGTTCGGCGGGCGCGACGGCTTCGGGCAGGCGATGCAGGCGTCGGGACATGGCTCTCACTGGGGTGTCTCCACTTCGTTACTTCGGATAACGCGAGTTAACCACGGTGACTGGCGGGTTGGTCGCGATAACTCATCCACTATCCATGGAGGAACGAATGAAACACCTTGCCAAGTATCTTGCCGCACCTGCTGCGTTCGCATTCGCGTTTCTATTGGGCGGCACGCCGAGCGCACCGATCTCGGCCCTCCTGCCAACCGTAGGACAGTGCGCGTTTGCAGACGACGAAAACCCACCTGAGCCGGTCATGGATTGTTGGGACACGAGCGACCCGATGTACAACAGCGAATTGTGCAAAGAGGTTCGGGAAGGCGATTGTTGGGAAACAGCCGCGACCATAGGCACCGCCGGCATGGTGCTCGGATATGCTGGGGGATTGATGATGATGACTGGAGTTCTTGGGGGTCTTGGTGCAGGATTGGCGGGAGTAGCCCTCGTGTTAGATGCCGTTGCTGTCGGCGTAGGGGCGGCATGTTCGACTCAATTCGACTAATGCTAATGCTTCGACCATGACTAGGACGTTCCCAATAGTGACATGGCTTAAGCGCCTGGACCGTTTCGGGCTCTGGACGTTTCTGCTTGCTCCCATTCCGCTCGCGGTAGTGTTGCTCATGTGGTACGCGGCGTAGACGAGCCCGAACCTTCCCATACGGTGTCCCACTTGTGGCTCGCCGTGATTCGGCTAGGCTGCTAGGCTTCGCAACGAGTCGGTCAAGCAACCGCGCGTCGTTCGCGGCGTGAGGAAAGTCCGGGCTCCACAGGACAGGGCGCCAGGTAACCCCTGGGGGGTGCAAGCCCACGGCAAGTGCAGCAGAAAGCAAACCGCCGCCGCATCCTGCCAACGCTAAGCCGTTGGCGGAAGCGGCTGGTAAGGGTGAAAGGGTGCGGTAAGAGCGCACCGCGGGGTCTGGTAACAGCCCCGGCTAGGTGAACCCCGCCCGGAGCAAGGCCAAATAGGGATCCCATGGCGTGGTCCGCGCCGGATCCGGGTAGGCCGCTAGAGGCGATCGGCGACGGTCGTCCCAGATGAATGGTTGCTCGCGACAGAACCCGGCTTATCGACCGGCTCACACGGCGGGGCATGTGGCACGAGGTTAGGCGTGGGTGATTGCCCTCGGACCGTGTGCGAATTGGCTGAAATGTGGCGCCCGCGCTGGCGAAAGCCCCGGCGAAACCTCAAGCTTTGCAACGTGGTCCAACGAGCACATGGCCAGGGATTTGAGCGGTGCCCAGTCAGTCTTACAAGTTCGTTCTCCGGCTTCCCGCAGAACTTCGCGACCGGGTTGCGGAGGCTGCGGGGCTCTACCGTCGCAGCATCAACTCGGAGATCGTCGCGCGTCTCGAGCAGTCGCTGATGGGCATTCCGGAAGACGGGGCGGAACGGCGAGTCGAGCCGCCGTTTTTCGCGCAGATCGAGACCACCTTCAGGCGTGATCTCTCCGACGACGAAGATCGTTTGATCCGTCTCTACCGGCGTCTGTCTGTGCAGCAACGCAGGGCATTGGTAGACCTGTTGAGTTGATCGCGGTTCACGGGCCGTTCGACCGGCGGCCCCGTTGGTGTCGCGCGGCTAGACCCCGCGGCGCACTGCTGGACGCAGTGCGGCTGAGTTGCTAAAAAGACCTATTGTCTTAAGCGAAGGTCTAGCTAACCATGTCAAGTTTGCTGCCGAAGCGCGTCACGATCACCGACGACACCATGCGGGAGGGGCTGCAGATCGAGAGCCCCGACATCCCGGTGTCCGAGAAGCTCCGACTTCTCGATGCCTTGGGCGAGACCGGTGCGAAGGTGATCTCCATCGGATCCTTCGCGCACCCCAAGTGGACGCCGTCGATGGCGTGCATCGACGAGATCGCCCAGCAGTTCGTGCCCAAGCCGGGCATCAGGTACACGGCAGCCGTGTTCAACAAGAAGGGCTTCGACAGGGCGGATTCGTACTACCCGAAGATCGACGTTCGCGGCCGCCGCTTCGGGACCCACGTGGAACTGTGCGATTCGTTTGCGCGGCGCAACTACAACCGCACCCAGGCGCAGCAGATCGCCGGCATGGACGGCTCCATTGCCGGCGCGAAGGCAGCCGGTGCCGAAACCGCGTCGGTGGCGCTCGGCAATCCGTTCGGCTCCAACTTCGAAGGACCGTTCAGCCTTGAGACGCGCATGGAGTTCCTGGCGATGATGGTCGACAAGTGGCACGACGCCGGAATCCGCGTCACGAAGGTGTCCTTCCTCGACGCGATGGGCTGGAACATGCCCCACGAGGTCCGCGAGACCCTGACCGCCATCCGGGACCGATACCCGGAAGTGGAGACCTTCCACATGCACCTCCACAACACGCGTGGCGCGACCATGGCGAGCTTCTACGAAGCGCTGATGCTCGGTGCCACCGAGTTCGATACCTCCATCGGGGGCATGGGCGGCTGTCCGTACTGCGGCAACGGTCGTGCGGCGGGCCATGTGCCCACCGAGGATTTCGTCCACCTTTGCCACGAGATGGGCATCGAGACCGGCTACGATCTCGACAAGCTGATCGAAGCCGCGGCGATCGCCGAGGAGGTGGTCGGCCACCCGCTATGGGGCCATGTGTCGAAGGCGGGTCCGCGACCGCATGACGACGGGCTGTACCCGCTGGAGATGCCGTTCGTGGAGACCCTCGAGGAAGCCGCCCACTTCCGCAAGGGCCCGGCGGTCTACGATGGGCAGATATCGCCGTGGCAGCAGGGCAGCGCCTTGATCGGGGGAGCACAAGCCTAGCCTAGGTAGCGGGGCTAACTCGGCGAACGGGCAAGCACGATCCAGGATCGACCGTTGCGCGTGTTCGTTTGGCGAGTTCGTGCCGTCCGTTCGAATCCACGAGTGGGCGGTTCAGGAAAGTAGGGAGAGAGAATGTCCGTCATGCAAACGAGTCTCGGCGGCGCCGCGCAGCACGGGGTCAACCGACGTGAAGTGTCGGTGATCCGATCGAAACTCGACACGCGTTCTGAGCAGTACCAGATCAACCGACAGCAGATGCTGGACAAGCTCGCCTTTTTGGACGAACTCTACGAACAGGCGGCCGGGGGCGGGGGTCCGGAGGCGATGGAGCGTCTCAAAACCCGGGACAAGATGCCGATCCGGGAACGGGTCGCCAAGGTGCTCGATCCGGACTCGCCGTTCCTCGAAATCAGCCCCTTGGCCGCCTGGCATTCGCACTACACGATTGGTTCCGGGTTCACCGTCGGCATCGGGGTCATCTCGGGTGTCGAGTGTGTGATTCTCGGCCACGACCCGTCGGTGCGGGCGGGCTCGATGAACCACTTCAATTCGAAAAAGCTGATGCGTGGCTTGGAGATCGCCCGCGAGAACCGCTTGCCCTACGTGCAGTTCGTGGAATCGGCCGGGGCGGATCTGGGTGCCGGTGGCCGCGGCGGCGGTGGAGGCGGCGGTCCGCGGCCCAAGCTGACCCCCGAGGAGGAACGTGCGGCGTTCGAACGCGGCGTGATGGACGGATTGCGTGGCTCGACGGGGCACTTCGCCGAGTCGGGACGTCTGTTCTACGAGATCACGGAACTCTCGAAGATGCGCATTCCGACGATTTCGGTGGTGTTCGGCGTGTCGACGGCGGGCGGCGCCTACCAGCCCGGCATGAGCGACTACAACATCTTCATCCGGGGACGGTCGCGGGTGTCGCTAGGCGGCCCGCCGCTGGTCAAGATGGCCACCGGGGAGGACGCCGACGGCGAAGAGCTCTCCGGCGCCCTGATGCACACCACGCTGTCGGGGCTCGGCGACTACCTGGCGGAAACCGAAGTCGACGGGATCCGCCTGTGCCGTGAGGTCGTCGCGCATCTCAACTGGCGCAAGCTCGGTCCGGGTCCGAGCCTGCCGCCGGACGAGCCCGTCTACGACAAGGAGGAGCTTCTGGGCATCCTCGGGGAGGATCTGACCATCCCCTTCGACATGCGGGACGTCATCGCCCGCATAGTCGACGGCTCCCGGTTCGAGGAATTCAAGCCGCTTTACGGTCCGACGCTGGTGTGCGGCTGGTCGTCCATCCACGGCTATCCCATCGGCATTCTGGGCAACAACGGGGTGCTGATGTCCGAGTCCTCCGAGAAGGCGTCGCAGTTCATCCAACTCTGCAACCAGGTGGACGTGCCGCTCCTGTTCCTGCACAACATCACCGGCTACATCGTCGGCACCGACTTCGAGCAGCGCGGCATCACCAAGAACGGCTCGAAGATGATCAACGCCGTGTCCAACTCCACGGTGCCGCACATCACCGTGATCGTCGGCGCGTCCTACGGCGCTGGGAACTACGGCATGAGCGGTCGAGCCTATGGCACCCGGTTCGCGTACACGTGGCCCACCGCGAAGATCGCCGTCATGGGTCCCAAGCAACAGGCCGGCGTCATGACCATCGTGCAACGGGCCGCCGCCGAGCGGCGCGGGCTCGAATTCGACGAGGAAGCCGATGCCAAGCGCGTGGAGCGGGCGGAGTACCAGTTGGAGGAGGCCTCCAAGGGCCTGTTCGCCACGTCCCGGGTGGCCGACGACGGCATGATCGACCCCCGAGACACGCGCGACTTCATCGGCATCTCGCTGTCCGCGTGCCACAACAACGTCGTCCAGGGCACCAAGGAGTTCGGCACATGGCGGATGTGAACTTTGTCGCTTCGCGTGTCGCAACGCACCGTAGGGGACGGGCTTGTCCCGTCCCGCCGCTGTGGCTTCCCAAGGCGGGCGGGCGACCACAAGGGTCGCCCCTACGGATGGTCTATGGAGGCGGTCGTGATGTCTGACGTGAGTATCGAGCCAATTCGCCGCCTGCTGATCGCGAATCGCGGCGAGATTGCGCGACGGATAATCCGGACTGCCCATGAGATGGGTATGGCGACCGTTGCGGTCTATGCGGACGGTGACGTGGGTGCGCCTTTTGTTCTGGAGGCGGACTCGGCGATCGCCCTCAACGGCAAGACCTCCGCCGAGACCTATCTGAATATCGACAAGGTCCTCGGAGCTTGCCGGCGATCTGGTGCCGATGCGGTCCATCCGGGCTACGGGTTCCTGTCGGAGAATGCGACATTCGCCAAGGCCGTGATCGACGCGGGCCTGCGCTGGGTCGGGCCGTCGCCGGACGCGATCGGCCAGATGGGCGACAAGCTGGCGGCGAAACGGCTGATCGTGGAAGCTGACGTTCCAACGCTGCCGGCCATCGAACTCACTGCGGACGAAGATCTCGGGGCCGCTGCGGAGAAGATCGGCTACCCGGTTCTCGTCAAGGCCTCGGCCGGTGGCGGCGGGCGCGGCATGCGGATCGTCGACACACCCGACGAACTCCCGGCAGCCGTGGAGGGAGCACGACGGGAAGCGGGGGCGGCGTTCGGCGACGACACGCTGTTCCTGGAACGATGGCTCACTGCCGCTCGCCACGTGGAGATCCAGATACTGGGCGACAACCACGGCAACCTGGTCCACCTGTTCGAGCGCGAGTGTTCGATTCAACGGCGTCACCAGAAGATCATCGAAGAAGCCCCTTCGCCCGCGGTAGACGACGAACTGCGTGCCGCGATGGGCGAAGCGGCGGTGTCTGCGGCGCGGCGCATCGGCTACTCGTCGGCCGGCACGGTGGAGTTCCTGCTAGCCGGACGGGAGTTCTTCTTCCTGGAAGTGAACACCCGGTTGCAGGTCGAGCATCCCGTCACCGAAGAGATCACCGGTCTCGACCTGGTCCGTGAGCAACTGCGGATCGCCGAAGGGGAGCCCTTGGGCTACGGCCAGGACGATCTCTCGTTCAGCGGCCATGCCATCGAGGCGCGTATCTACGCGGAAGATCCCGCGCGGAACTTCCTGCCGTCGCCGGGCACCGTGGACGTCTGGCAGCCCGCTGCGGATGGCTTGGCGCGCTTCGACTCCGGCGTCGAGTCGGGTAGCGACGTCAGCGTCGAGTTCGATCCGATGATCGCCAAGGTCATCGCCCACGCGCCGACCCGGCGCGAAGCCGCGGCGCGTCTGGCCCGAGCGCTCGAACGAACGTCCCTACAGGGACTGCGGAACAACCGCGACTTCCTGGTGGCGACGCTCCGCGAACCGGCGTTCCTTGCCGGGGACACGACGACCGATTTCATCTCGCGCGTGGAGCCGGCCCGGACCCGTGACCTGTCGGCGGAGAACCTCGCCGATGCGGTCACCGCGGCCGTCATGTGTGCGCAGGCGATTCGGCGTGCCAACGCCCAGGTCCTGCGCGGTTTCCCGAGCGGCTGGCGCAACTCGGTGATGCCGCGGGAACGAACGACGTTCAAGTACGCCGACCTGGAGATCCCGGTGAGCTACCGCTCGCGCCGGGACGGGACGTTTGCCATGACCGTTGCGGAACAGGACAGGACCGTTGCCGCGTTCAGCGCGGGCGAGGGCGGGGCGGATCTTGAGATCGACGGACGACGAGTGCAGTTCGCCGTGGCCGGCGGCGGCGAGAAGTGGTTCGTCCACGGCGCGGACTACGACGTCGAACTCGTCGAATTGCCGCGCCTGCCGCTGCCCGAGCAATACGAGATCAAGGGCGGTTTGACGGCGCCGATGCCCGGCAACGTGCTCGCCACCCACATCGCGGAAGGCGAGGCGGTGACGGAAGGCCAGCTACTGCTCGTGCTGGAGGCGATGAAGATGCAGCACCGCATCACCGCCCCGTTCGACGGCACGGTGAAAGAGGTCCACGTCGAAGAAGGGCAGCAGGTGGACAACGGTGCGCTGCTGGTGCTGCTCGAAGAAGCCGGTGAATCCGGCGAAGGCTAGGAAGAGACCGTGGGGACGGGCTTGTCCCGTCCCGGGAACAGACCGTAGGGGACGGGCTTGTCCCGTTCCGTGCCCGACCGTAAAGCTAGGGGAGACAGCATGCCTGAACTGCAAGCCACCATTTACGAGGTGAAGAACGGCGCGGCCTGGATCACGCTGAACCGGCCGCAGAACCGCAACGCGTTATCGGCAATACTCGTCAGCGAACTCTACGACCATCTGCTCGCGGCGAACGACGATCCCGCCGCGCGTTCCATCGTCATCACGGGCACCGATCCGGCTTTTTGCGCCGGCGCGGATCTCAAGAGTCCCCCGGGCGCCTCGGTGGAGGGTCGCCGGGCGGTGCCGTATCCACAGGTTCTGACCACCATCCAGGACAGCCCGAAACCGGTGATCGCTGCCGTCAACGGGGCCGCGTTCGCCGGCGGCTTGGGCCTCGTCGGGGCAGCCGACATCGTGATTACCGCCGAGGAGGTGCAGTTCAGCTTCAGCGAAGTGCGCATCGGCGTGATTCCGGCCGTGATCTCGGTGGTCTGCATTCCCAAGCTCGGCACCCACCATGCGATGCGTCTGTTCGTCACGGGCAAGCGCTTCACCGGTGCCGAGGCGGTGGAAATGGGCTTCGCCCATCGCGCGGTGCCGAGGGCGGAACTGGAAGCCGCCGTGAACGAGGAGATCGACATGATCAACCGCGGCGGCCCCAACGCCGTGGTCGAGTGCAAGAAACTGGTCCGGCGCGTGCCGCTCCTGAACCGCGAGGATGGCTTTGCCGAGACCTCCGAATGGAGTGGCCGGATGTTCCGCAGCGAGGAAGGGGCCGAGGGGATGGCGGCGTTCCGGGAGAAGCGGGATGCTGCCTGGGTGACCGGGGAGAGATGAGGCTCAGCGCCCCACGGAACCTGGGGCTACTCCTGGCGGCGAGCCTTGTTCCCACCGTTGAAGCAGCGACGGCATCCGAGTCCGGCTATTGCGACTTCGCCAAGTCGGTTGACGAGGATCCCGCCACGGGACTGATCGTCGCCGCCGATGTCCTGCTCGGGACGGGTGTCGGGCGCGACTACGCCGTCCACGTACGCTTCAACGGGACGATCGGTGCCGTGGAGTCGTTCGATGCTGTCCGGGAAGACTATCCGGACGCTGCGGTTCTCGATTGCCGGGGCAAGGCGGTGCTGTCACCCGGATTCGTCAATGCCCACGAGCACCCGGCCTACAGCTACGCCTATCCCGACGCGAACCTGAGTCCCACGTACGCGCACCGGGACGAATGGCGCTTCGGGCTAGTCGGCAAGGCGCAACTGCCTTCGCCGACACCCTTCTACTACGTTCCGGACGGCGAGGAGGCGCGCACTGCGGCCTTGGTGGCCATGGAGTTGCGCCACCTGCTTGGCGGTGCCACGACCATCGCGGGGTCCGGCGGCGTGCCGGGCGTTGTACGGAACGTGGGACTCCACGAACGACCCGGCGATGTCGGGCTCTACGACTTCGAAGCCGATGTTTCCACGTTCCCCTTCTCGTATCGGACCCTTGAAGACCTGGCCGAGGAGTGCGCGGGAGGGCCTAGACGGGCATTCGCGCCGTTGGACGACGACAACCTGGTGTTCGCGGCCTATGTCGCCCATGTCGGCGAGGGCCGCGCGGGCAACTGTGCGGCCAGAGGAGAGGTCGGGCGTTTCCTGGACCGCGCCGAGCGCGACGAACGACGCTATTCGATGGTACACGGCATCGCGACGACGCCAGCGGACTACAAGGCGATGCGGGAACGTGACGTGACGCTGGTGTGGTCGCCTAGGTCGAACCTTGCCCTCTACGGCGAAACAATCGATCTCGAAGCCGCGCTGGCGCAACAGGTGCGGATTGCCATCGCGACGGACTGGTCGCCGAGCGGGTCGTTCAACATGCGCGAAGAGGTGCGATGTGCCACCGAGGCTGCTGCGTCGGCCGGTGTGGACTTGTCCTATGAAGCGCTGTGGCGGATGGCGACCGGAAACGCCGCCTACGCGCTCGGCCTCGAAGGCGACATCGGGACCATCCGGGTCGGTCTGCGAGCCGATCTAGTGCTGGTCAAGTCCGACGACGAGAATCCGTATCGGAGGATGCTGACAGCGGGCCATGACGACAACCTCGCAACGTGGATCGATGGCCAGGTCGTGCTGCGATCCCCGATGATCGCCGCCGCGGCTCCGGAACGGAAATGCACGGCCATGGCCGGTCTATCACCGGCGGTGTGCGGAGTTCTCGACGAGTTCGGGTGGTCGAGCGAGAGGTTTGCGTCGCTTGCCGAGGGAACCGTGGCATTGACCGATGTTCGCGGTCAGGCGCCTTGCCACCCTAGGCGCGCTGCCCGTGAGCCGTAGCGGTCGCAAACCGGCCGGCTAGGACCAGGTAGGCCGCCGCCGACAATGCCGTGACGCCGAACAGCATGCACATCACCACGATCTGGTAGCGCACCGCGATCAGCGGCTCGACCCCGGCAAGGATCTGCCCGGTCATCATGCCGGGGAGCGCCACTAGACCGACCGCGAACAACGTGTTGACCTGCGGGATCAGCGCCGCGTTCAAAGCCGTCGGCAGTGCTTCGGCGGGGGCGGTGCCGGTGGCGAGTTCGGCGTCGTAGCGCTCCGCCGCGAGGCTGACGGCGTTCATAGCCGCCGAGAAGATCATGCCGCTCAGCGGAATCGCGTAGCGAGGGTCGTACCACGGATCCAGCGACAGTACCCCTTGCGTTACCAGAACTAGGGTCAGCAACCCGCTGACCGCAACGGCGGCAAACGCGATCGCGTACCGGGGCGGGGTCCGGCGACCCAGCGGACGCAGCGCGATCCAGGATGCGACCGCCATCATCACGAGCAGCACCGCCAGTACGATGTACGGTTGGTCGGCGTTGAAGATGTAGGTCAGCACGTAGCCGATCACGAGAAGCTGGATGAGCATGCGCGCCGTGGCATAGAGCCCGTTCCACGCACCGAGCGAATAGCGCACGAGGATCACGATGGCCACGGCGACCGGCACGAAGGCGACAATGAGCCTCAGCAGGGAGATTTCGGGGATCGAGGTTTCCATGCCATGTCTCCGTCGGGCGACTGTGAACGATGATGATACGGCGAGGCAGCGGGCGTCCCTCGTGCAATCCGCTCACGCGGAATCCGTAGGGCGACCCCACGCTGTCACCCGTTGGCGGCGCGCCGAGGTGCCCGGCCGGGACGGGACAAGCCCGTCCCCTACGTGCTTCTCCGGCGCAGGCCCGTAGGGGCGATCCCTTGTGGTCGCCCGTCGGCGGCG
>VXYL01000054.1:33400-153560 GCA_009846005.1 Gammaproteobacteria bacterium
GCTTCTCCGGCGCAGGCCCGTAGGGGCGATCCCTTGTGGTCGCCCGTCGGCGGCGTGTCACGGTGCCGGGCCCGGGACAAGCCCTTCCCCCACGGTGCTCCTTTCTAGGACTCCAGCAACTGGGTCGCGTTTTGGATGAGCCTCGGCAAGCCGTCCGCGACCGTCTCCATGCGCGGATCGGTCGAGTCTCCCACCTTCCACCGGTGGTGTAGCTGCTGGACCACCGTCCCCGATTTCCAGAGCGCGAAGGCTTCGTACCAGCCGATGTCGGCGAGGTCGAGCCCGCTCTTGCTGGCATACCGTTCGGTGACTGCGGCCCGCGAAGGCAAACCTACGTGTTGCATACCGTCGTAGCTGAAACGCTTCGAGTCCTCGGTGTCGGCCGGGTCGGGCCAATAGTTGAGCAGAGTGCCAATGTCGATCAGGGGATCCCCTAGCGTGGTCATATCCCAGTCGAAGAACGCCGTGACCCGGTCGGGGTCCCCGGGGTCGAAGAGGCAGTTGTCGAGCTTCAAGTCGTTGTGGACGAGGGACACGCGCTGCGGCTCCGGACGGGAGTCCTCGAGGCGGGCATGGACTATGGACATCTCGGCGTCGTAGCGACTATCCGCCACCAGGTCCCAGCGCTGCTTCCACCCCTTGAGCTGACGGGCGACGAAGCCGTCAGGCCTTCCGAGCCGGCCCAGATCGACCGCTTCGGGGTCGAGCGTGTGGAACTCGGCGATCCGGTCGACCAACGCCATGCCGATGCGCGCGCCGATGTTGTCGTGATGGCGCATCGTGGAAGGAACCACACCACGGATCACTTCGCCGCGGCGCCGTTCCATTACGAAGAAGTCGGCGCCGCCGACGCTTTGGTCGTCGCAGAATAGATAGGCCCGGGGTGCCGCATCGAAGATTCGCCACAGCCGGGACAGCACGCGGTATTCGCGTTTCATGTCGTGCGCGCCGGGTGCCAGGATCCCGAACGGCGGCCGGCGCAATACCAGCTCCGATTCGCCGAATCGGATGAGATAGGTCAGGTTGGCGGAGCCGTTGGGGAACTGCAGCACTTCGAAGCGCCCGGCGGCGTCGAACACGTCGGGTGGTAGATTCCCGCGTAGGTGCGCCTCGATCCGCGGCCAATCGAGATCTTCCCCGGGTCGCACCGGCGCGAGTTCCGGCAACGCCTCGTCGGCGAACGGATCGACTTCGGTTCGTTTCAATGCCACCTCCCCAAAGACAAGAATGACCCACCGCGCGATGCTTGTCACCGGCCGCCCAAGAGTGGCCAGGGAGTAGGCTGTGCAAAACATGTGAGATTTCAGTTGACGCCCCATCTTTACTGGATATAATCACAGTTATTTGACGCCCCATTCGACACCTCGGATGTCGGGTGCCGCCGAGCCGGCCGCTCCGCCGGTCGGCGACTAACGAGGAACTAGATATGAACGCCGTCGCGACATCCCTTCAACCCCTCGAATCAGTGGCCGACGATCTCGTCGCGAGTTGCCGAACCATCTCCCGACACGGTTATCGCCTGCTCGTCCTGTTGCGGGAGTTCGACATGCGCAGGGGCTACCGCGAAGCGCGCGCAAGAGGTCGATGTGCTGCCGACAGTGCCGAGTGGCTAGATGCACGGTGCGGCATCGGACGCGACGCGGTACGCGACAAGCTCCGCGTGGCGTACGCGCTGCTCAACCTTCCGCAGATCGAGGCGGCCCTCGAACACGGGGAGCTGACTTTTCCCAAGGTTCGGGCTTTGATCGAGGTGGCGACGTTTGACAATGAAGTTGCGCTGCTCGATCGCACGCGGACGATGACGGACGCCCAGGTCGCGAAGTACTGCCGGCAGCTCGGCGCCTAGGTTTCGGGTCACGTCGGTTGGGAGAGCACGTAGGGGCGGGGGCGCAACAGCGAGCCAACCGTCGGAGCAATCGCGTGTAGGGGGGCTGCGCCGATATACTCGTTGTCTAGGTCAGAAGGGGAGCGCGTCCATGGCGCGAATCGTTCTCTACCACAACCCGGCGTGCAGCAAATCGCGCGCTGCCAAGGAGATACTGGAGGGTGGCGAGGTCGACTTCGATGTCGTCGAGTATTTGAAGGCGCCGTTGGGTGAGGCGGATCTTCGGCGCGTCCTTGAGTTGATCGACGACGCACCTGCAGAACTCGTCCGCAAGGATGCGAACTTCCGGGAACTTGGCCTACGAGCGGGAGACTACACGTCGGTGGATGCCGTGGTGGCGCTTCTGCTCGAACATCCGAAGCTGATGCAACGTCCGGTCGTCGTGCGCGGTGAACGGGCGGTCATCGCTCGCCCATCGGAGAAGGTCGAGGAACTGCTCTGAGCCGGGTACCCGGCACGTGACCCTCGTCCTCAGCGAACAGCGCTGGCTTCGGTTCGGCGCGTTCAGCGCATTCTACTTTGCCCAAGGCGTCCCGATCGGCTTGCTGTCGGTCGCCATGCCGGCGTGGCTCGCCGAGCAGCAGGCGAGCGTCGGCGAGATTGCCTTGTTCACGTCCGTCGTGTCCATCCCGTGGGCGTTCAAGCTGGTGGCCGGTCCGTTCATGGATCGCCTGACGTTTCTCCCCATGGGGTTTCGGCGGCCTTGGGTGCTGGTCGCGCAGGCGGGTCTGACCGTGTGCCTGGTGGCAGTCGCCCTCACGCCGTTTGACGTCGGGGCGTTGGGTCCTCTCGTGGTCGTTGGATTCGCGACCAACGCCTTCGCCGCAACCCAGGACGTCGCTGTCGACGGCATGGCGATCGATGTCCTGCCGGTTGACGAGCGAGGCAGGGCGAACGCATTCATGGCATTCGGGCAAGTTGCCGGTTCCTCGTCGTTCGGAGCGCTGTGCGGCACTTTGTTGCCGCTTGTAGGCCTTCAGCAGACCGCATCTTTGTGTGCGGCGACAGTGGCGGTCATCTTCGTATTCGTCGCCTTGGTGCGTGAGCGGCCGGGCGAACGGCTGCTGCCGTGGACCGCTGGCGAAACCGCGCAGCGCGCGGAAGCAACCGCGGCGCGGGTCGTCGACAACTTCCGTGACCTGTTGCGGGTGCTGGCGTTGCCGATGAGCGTGGTGTTGGTGGCGGCGTCGTTCGCCTACTTTCTGCGCGGCGGGCTCGTTCGCCTACTTTCTGCGCGGCGGGCTCGTTACGCCGGTGTTCGCGGCGTTTGCTGTCCAGGATCTCGGTCTATCCACTACCGAATACAGCAGATTCGTCAGCGGATTGAGCATTGCGGCAGCGGTGATCGGCGTGGCGCTAGGACCGTTCATCGACCGGTTCGGTGCGAGGCGGTTCCTCATGGGGGCGTTGATCGTCGGCGCTGTCTCTCACGCCATCGGGGGCGTGTTGGCGGAACGCACAAATGATCTCGTGGCGTTTGGCGCCGTGGCCGTTGTCGTCTACCTTGTGGGCCAAGTGGTCTTCATCACCGTGATCGCCCTGTTCATGAACCTTTGCTGGACCAAGGTTGCTGCCACGCAGTTCGCGGTCTACATGGCGCTCGCCAACGTGGGGATCGCTACCGGCGGCTTACTCTTCGTTCCATTCGCCGACCACCTGAGTTTCGGCCAGGATTTTCTCGTCATGGCGGGCCTTTTCGTCGTGTCGGCGTTGGGGTTGGTGTTCTTCAAGGAGGGCGTCCACGCGCAGAGGCTCGAGGCACTCAAGGCTCGCGCGGCGCGGATGTAACGGGATCGTCCACTTGGTAGTGGAATCCCTTGATGTTTCGGATCGGTCGGATCGTGACCACGGTGTCGCCCCCTGCACCGGTCGCGGGCGGCTGGCGGTCTAACGGTTCGCCCTGGAGAGGCTGTATGCCGAGCACCCGTCCGTCCGCCGGGTCGTACCAGGCCATGCCAGCGACTTCCCCGAACCAGCGCGGATCGATGGTCACCGAAACGCTCGACTCGAAATAGGCGACGGCAATCTTGGTGGCGTCGGAAATAGCCGCGTGGACCTTCTCGTGGGTGCCGAATACAGCTTGTTCCCGATCCGGAACAAGGTTGTGCCAGTCGGTCGTACCAAGGATGTTGCGCATATGGGTCGCGATGGCGACGGCGCCTGGGCGCTCGATGTCGTTGCGCCAGTGGTCGAGATTCAGCCAGTTGGTCCAGCCGCCGTAGCCTTCACCGAAGCCGCCGTGCAGGCGCGCCGCCCAGTAGTGGGCGCGGAACGCCGCACTCGTCCCGGTCTTGTGGATGCGGAAGACGCCGCCGTCGCGATCGTGTTCGTACCACGTTTCGCACAGGAACGTCGGCTTGGTTGGCGTGCGACGGTAATCGGCCTGAAGGCGCCGCACCATGGACGCCACGTCACCGCGCTCCTGGATGGAGTGTAGGTCGAGCTCCTCGTCGAGGTGGTCGGCGCTGCTGCGTCCGGCGCGTGGATGCATGGTGACGAGTTGGGTGATCTCCGCATCCCGAAGTCCACGATAAAGGCTTCGGTACTTGTCGACGCTGACCCGGGCCTCGTCGCCCCCGAGCACCCAGATGAGGCTGGCGTGGTTGCGATAGCGCTCCCCGAGTGTTTTGCCGATGCGGTAGTGGTCTTCCTCCGAGAAATGGCGGCTGAAGTTGCTCGCCCACAACGGGATGAAGTACGCGGCCATGCCTTTCCCGGCGAGGTAGTCGAGAACGTTGTCCACATGACGCCAGTAGGCGTCGTTGGGATGGTCGAAACGGACATCGGCGTTCGTCTTCGGCGGCTTGCCGTCGCTGTCGAAGAAAGGCGGTTCGCCGACTGCGTTGACGCGCGCCTGGCCGGTCTCGCCCTCGAAGTCCCAATGCGCCGCAGTGTCGTCGAAGGACCACGGGGTGGCCACCAACTGCAGGGCGGTGAAGCCCTGGGCGGCACGGATGTCGATGTACTCGCGGGTCTCGTCCATGTCGAGGGAGGCCAGCAACTGCCAAGGCGTGTCGGCGACGTAGTAGAACGGTTCGCCGTTCTGGAACGTCAGATAGCGACCGTTGGCGCTGACCTTCAGCGGACCGTCGAACGCAACGGTTCCTGCGCAGGACATGCACGCGAGTACGAGTGCCAGGCGCTTCATGATCGGCGGCTAGCGGAACTCGGGCATGACCTCTTCGGCGAACAGCTGGGCAGGTTCCTGCGTGTCCTTGCCGAAGAACTCGATGACGAACATCGTGCAACCCAGATCGATGTGCTTCTGAATCTGTTCGGCGCAGCGCTCTGCGGTGCCCGTGATTGCCAGTGGCCCCTTGGGGTCGCCCATGTGGCCGCCGAAGATGCGCTGGGCCTGGTCGGCCATTGGACCCGCCCGGTCGGCGTCCGGCGCAATGGTGACCAGGCACTGCTGGCTGGCGACAATCTCGTCGGGATTCCGGCCGACCGCGTCGCAGTGGCGGTGCAGCACGTCGATCTTGCGGTCGAGCACGGCCTGCTGGCCAGCCAGGTTGTTCCAGATGTCGGCCTCCCGTGCGGCGATCTTCAAGGTGACCTGCTCGCCAGCGCCGCCGATCAGGATGGGCACCTTGCGCGGTGGCTTGGGTTGGCAGACGACACCGCTTGCCTGGACGTAGTCACCATCGTAGGAGATTTCATCCTCCTCTCCCCACATCCGCTTGAACAGTTCAACCGTCTCCGCGAGCTGTTTCAAGCGTTGCCCGGTGCCGTGGAACGGCATGCCGAAGTCGGTGAATTCCCGAGGCATCCAACCGCCACCGAGTCCGGCGATGACCCGCCCGCCGGCGATGTTGTCCACCGTGGCGATGGTCTTGCCGAGTTGGGCGGGATTGCGCATCCCGGCGGGGGTTACCAGGGTGCCGAGTTCGACGCGTTCGGTGATGGCTGCGACCGCGGCGATCATCGACCACGCTTCGAGGATCGGCAGTTGCGGCGACTGCGGGCCGTAGAGGTGGTCGCAAACCCATAGCGAGTCGAAGCCCATCGACTCGAAGGCGCGTGCGGCGTCGGCGGCTGCCACCCACGGGCGTTTGATCTGCGGCAGGGTGACGCCGAAGTGGGCATTCGCGTTGGCTGTCATGGATTCCTCGAGAGTTGCGGTCGGGGTGCGGGGCCAGCGTATCATCAAGTGCGGCTCTATTAGGGACACCCACATGGCGCAGATCGAGTTCGAGGTCGTCGAGGGATGGGAGAAGCTGCCCCAGGGTTGGAGCTTCGTCGAGGTCGCGGGGGTGGCGACGGACTCCAGGGATCGGGTCTATGCGTTCAACCGGGGCGAACATCCGATGATCGTGTTCGATGCCGACGGCAATTTCCTCGATGCGTGGGGCGAGGGCGTGTTCGCCAATGCCCACGGCATCTACATCGGTCCGGACGACCGCATCTACGCGGCCGACAACGTCGATCACACGGTACGCATCTTCACGCCGGACGGGAAGCTGCTGCGGACACTCGGCGAGAAGGACAAGCCCGCCGAAACCGGGTTCGTGCCGGGGCGATCGGCCGTGCAATTCGGCGGGGGACCCTTCAACCGCGTGACCAACGTGGCGCTGTCAAGCGCAGGTGAAATGTACGTGGCGGACGGCTATGGCAACGCCCGGGTCCACAAGTTCTCGGCTGCTGGGGACTACCAGTTCTCCTGGGGCGAACCGGGCCGCGGCCCGGGCGAGTTCCGCCTGCCGCACGCCATCGCCGTGGATCGCGACAATACCGTCTACGTCGCGGATCGGGAGAACTCGCGTATCCAGGTGTTCAAGGCCAACGGCGACTACGTCAAGGAATGGGACCACATCGTCCGACCCGACGACCTCTACATCGACGATGACGACATCCTCTACGTGGCCGAACTGGGCGAGATCGCGGGGCAGAGCCCGGACCACGAGATCCTGCCGCATACTCCCCATGCGCGGGTGACGGTCATGGACCTGGACGGCGAGGTCATCACCCGCTTCGGTGGCAGGGATCCGGTGCGACCGGGCAATTTCTTCGCCCCCCACGGCATCTGGTCCGACTCCAAGGGCGACCTTTACGTCTCCGAAGTCGTCTACAGCGGCGGCGGCAACCGGGGCCTCGTGCCGCTCGACTGTCACTCGCTGCAGAAATTCGCGCGTATCCGGGGCGAGTGACCGCGTCGCTGTCCGTGCCTCGCTACGCCGTGGCCATGCTCGGACGAGTATCCGCGTTGTGCGTGCTGGGCATGGCATTTCACGCCGCTGCGGTGGAGTCGTTGGCCGTCAGGGTGCACCGTACGTTCCCGCACGACCCTTCGGCATTCACCCAGGGTCTCTTGTGGTGGCAGGGCAAGCTCTACGAGAGCACCGGACGGCGCGGCAAGTCCGAACTGCGCCGAATCGACCCGGACACGGGGACCGTCGAGCACCGGGTGCGGATTCCGGTGCTGTTCTTCGGCGAGGGGCTCGCCCGAGCGGGACAGCGCCTGGTCATGCTGACCTGGAAGGCCAACCAGGCGTTGGAGTTCGGGCTGCCGGACCTCCCCCGCCTCGGAACGCTCAGCTACCGGGGCGAAGGCTGGGGGCTTTGCCATGACGGCGACCGTTTCATCATGAGCGATGGTTCCGAGGTGTTGAGCTTCCGGGACAGCGAGTCGTTCGCTCTCCTCGGACGGATATCGGTAACCTTCGAAGGGTCGCCGTTCGCCAACCTGAACGAGTTGGAATGCGTCCACGGCGCGGTCTACGCCAACGTCTTCCAACGCGACATCATCGTACGAATCGACCCCGTGACGGGACGGGTCACCGCTCGGGTCGACGCGACGGGTCTCCGCGTCGCGGCGCAGGCCGAAGGTGCCGACGTGCTGAACGGCATCGCCTATGCTCCCGAACTCGATCGATTCTTCGTCACCGGCAAGCTGTGGCCCGCCATGTTCGAAGTGGCGTTTGTCGACGAGTCCGGCCAAACGCCTCCGATGGATCAGAGGACTGGCGTCGAGGATTGATCGCGGCTTTCGGGGATGCGCTGGATCCGCGCTACTGCGCGCTTCGACGGCGGTCCACGGCTTGCGCAAGTTCGGCGAGACAGGACATCGTGTCGTCCCAGCCGATGCAGGCGTCCGTCACGCTCTGGCCGTATTCCAGGTCCGGGCCGAGGTTCTGCCGGCCAGCCACGAGATTGCTTTCGATCATCACGCCCATGATCTTGTCTTCGCCATCGGCGACCTGGCCGGCGATGTCTTGGCAGACCGCGATCTGGCGCATGTGGTCTTTCTGGCTGTTGGCGTGACTCGCATCCACCATAAGGCGGTCGTTCAAGCCGCCTTGCTCGAGGATCCGGCTGGCATAATGCACCGAGGGGTTGTCGAAGTTGGTCTTGCCGCCGCCGCCGCGCAGGATGATGTGGCAGTCGTCGTTACCCGCGGTCGAGAAGATTGCCGAGTGGCCAGCCTTGGTCACCGAAAGAAAGATGTGCGAATGCAGGGCTGACTTGACGGCGTCGGCGGCGACTTGGATATCGCCGTCTGTACTGTTCTTGAAGCCGGTGGGACAGGAAAGGCCGGAAGCGAGCTGACGATGAATCTGGCTCTCGGTCGTGCGCGCACCGATGGCAGCCCAGCATACGAGGTCGCCGACATACTGCGGAGTGATGGGGTCGAGGTATTCCGTGCCCGTGCCCAGCCCCATGCCCACGATGTCGCGTAGCAGGGCGCGCGCCGTGTGCAAGCCCAGGTTGATGTCGAAGGAGTCATCGAGGCAGGGGTCGTTGATGAGCCCCTTCCAGCCAACCGTGGTGCGCGGCTTTTCGAAATAGACGCGCATGACGACGAGCAGGTCGCGAGCAAACGCGTCAGCCTGTTCCTTGAGGCGGGCGGCGTACTCGCGCGCTGCCTTCGGGTCGTGGATCGAGCACGGCCCGACGATCACCAGCAAGCGCGGGTCGCGCCCAGCGATGATTTCGCTGGCGTGGCGGCGCACGTTGAACACCAAGGTCGAGTGTTCGGCGGCGAGCGGCAGTTCTTCGATCAGTTCGGACGGGGCGCGCACTTCCGCCATGCCGGTGATCCGAACATCGTCGGTCAAGTACTGCATTCTTTGCTTACGGTGTGTGAGACAGCCCGCAAACTTAGCGCGTGCGTGGCCAGATGTACAATCGCCCCATGACCGCCCGTTCCCGTTCGGCGTACTTCCAGGCGCTCGGCATCGATGTCTGGGTGCGCCGAGGAATGCGCCGGGGAGGACCGCCCGCGGGCTCGACGCAGAACGATGACCGCACCCCCACACAACCGGACTCGCCGACGCGGGCAGCCACGCAAAGATCCCGCCAATCGTCGGCGCGCCACACGGCCCCGCGTGGTCCCGCACCCGCGCCGGTGCAGCCTCAAGCCGACGAGGCGTTCCGGGTCCGCTGCTTCCACTACGGGCGGGTGTTCGCGGCCTTGGGCGGGGATGCGTGGCCTACACGTCGTTTCCTCTACGACGTGGCCTGGGCGCTGAACGGTTTCGAGCGTTCCGAGCGACGAGACCTCGTCTTCGATTGGCCTCAACCAGGAGCCGTCGCCGGAGGCGGTGCGAAGGCGTTCGGGGCGTTCGTCCGGCACCAGACGCGCACCCGGGAAGGGTCGCGCTTGCTCGTATCCGGCATGCAGGTCGCGGCACTGCTCGGTCTGGGGGTGCCCGACGAATCCTGCGTGCTGGACACTCGCCTGTACGTTCGGCCCGACGCGTTGAACGGCGCTGACAAACGCTCGATTTGGCGGTTGATTCAGGCGATGTCCGAGTCGGCCTGAGCGGTGCCGTCCGGTTGTGCCGCTATAATCCGCCGCCCTCCTCGAGGATTCACCGACCTTTGAACGTTCCATCCGCGGCGAATGCCGGGTACCCCACCGAGGTGGCGACTTCGACCGATGTTGCGCGGGAGGTGGCGCGACGACGTACCTTCGCCATCATTTCGCATCCCGACGCCGGCAAAACGACGGTCACCGAGAAGCTGCTGCTGTTCGGAAATGCGATCGCGCTCGCCGGAACCATCAAGGCGCGCAAGTCGAACCGCCACGCCGCGTCGGACTGGATGGCCATGGAACGCGAACGGGGTATTTCCGTTACCACCTCCGTGATGCAGTTCGACTACGGCGGTTGCGTGGTCAATCTGCTCGACACTCCAGGCCACGAGGACTTCTCGGAGGACACCTACCGGACCCTCACTGCCGTCGACTCGGCTTTGATGGTGATCGATGGCACGAAGGGCGTCGAGCCGCGGACGATCAAGCTGCTCGAGGTCTGCCGTCTTCGCGACACCCCCATCATGACGTTCATCAACAAGCTCGACCGGGAGATCCGCCAACCGGTCGAGCTGATCGACGAGATCGAGGACATCCTGCAGGTTGAATGCGCCCCCGTGACCTGGCCGATCGGTACCGGCCGGTCGTTTCGGGGCGTCTACCACTTCGGGTTCGACCGAATCATTCGTTACGCGACGGGCGTTGGCGACCGCATCCACGATTTCGCCTCGATTGACGGCCGGGATAGTCGCGAAGCCCGGGAATGGCTCGGCGATGACCACGGCGCGTTCGTCGAGGAAGTCGAACTCATCGAAGGTGCCAGTCACGACTTCGATCGACGGGCGTTTCTCGACGGCACCCGATCGCCGGTGTTCTTCGGGACGGCACTTGGCAACTTCGGCATCAGGGAGTGTCTAGACCACCTGGTGGCGCAGGCGCCGCCGCCGGGAGACCGTGAGACCGAGAGTCGTGCCGTCGATCCCCAGGAAGCGCCGTTCTCGGGGTTCGTGTTCAAAGTCCAGGCGAACATGGATCCCAAACATCGGGATCGGATCGCCTTCATGAGAGTCTGTTCAGGTCGCTATCGCCAGGGCATGCGCATGCGCCATGTTCGCCTTGGCCGGCAGAAGAAGGTAACGGACGCCGTTACCTTCATGGCTGGCAGCCGCGTGCGGGCGGACGAGGCATACCCGGGGGACATCATCGGGTTGCCCAATCACGGCGGAATTCAAATCGCCGATACGTTCAGCGAGGGCGAGGACCTGAAGTTCAGCGGCGTGCCGAACTTCGCCCCCGAGCTGTTCAGGCGCGTGCGGCCGCGCGATCCGTTGAAGTCGAAGCAGCTGGATCGGGGCCTGCGCCAGCTTTCGGAGGAAGGCGCGACGCAAGTATTCTTCCCCCTCATGACCAATGAGATCGTGATAGGGGCCGTGGGTTCACTGCAGTTCGACCTGGTGGCGTACCGCCTAGACGACGAGTACCGCGCCGACTGCGTGTTCGAGGAGGCGGACATCCATACCGTCCGCTGGATAACGGGTGCAGTCAAGGACATCGAGGATCTCAATCGCCGCCACGGCGCACGGCTGGCACGGGATGGCGGTGGATGCCTCGCCTACCTCGCGCCGACACGCGCCAACCTGTCGCTAGCCGAGGAGCGCTGGCCGAAACTGCGTTTTGCGGCCACGCGCGAACACTGATCGGACTTGGCGACTGTGGACCTGCCACTAAGGGGAGCTCTGGAGCGTTTTCTCGACAGCGGGGACGACCCCGTCGAAGGCGCGCTCATCGTTGCGGGAATCGTCGACGAGTCCTCGGATGCCAATTGGTCCCGGGACGAGATCGGCCGGCTCGCGGACGCCATCGACGCGGAAGGGGAGGTCACGCCGAGACGCGTGGTTCGGCAGTTCGCGCATCGCGGCTTCCGGGGTGCCCGGAAGAACTACTACGACGTCGACAATAGCGTCCTTCACCACGTACTGCGCACCCGCCGGGGCATCCCGATCTCGCTCGGGGTGGTGCTCATCGGCATTGCGCGGCGTCTCGGTCTCGACGCACTCGGGGTCAACTTTCCGCGCCATTTCCTGGTGACGATCGACGACTTGCTCGTCGACCCCTTCGCGGTCTCGCCGACCACGGTCGCGAACTGCCGGCAGTGGCTCAAGGAGAACAAGGTGGACGAGGCGGGTGCGTTCAACATCGCGGATGCGCGCGACATTGCCATGCGAATGCTGAACAACGTCCGAATGCTCGTGCAAGGTCAAGGCGACTATTCGCGTGCGTTGGAAATCTCGGACTACCAGCTCATGATCGTGCCGGACTCGTACGGGTTGTACGTGGAACGGGCCGACGCCTGGCTCGGTCTACGCGCCCCGGAGATGGTCGTTCGAGAGTTGGAGGAGGCAGTCCGCTACGCGCCCGACGACGCGATCGCGGACCGCCTTCGGAACCGCATCAGCCAAGCGCGCCAACTGAAGTCGGTGGTGAACTAGCCCGAGTACGGGTTGCTGATCGCCAACGAGATCGGATGGTCGTAGCCGGGCACGACGATTTCGTTGCTGGAGAGCCGGAGATCCTCGCCGTCGAGAACGCCTAGACCGTACTGGTAGATGGTTTCCCCGTCGCCACGGGTAGCCGCGGCATCGTAGTCGAGGGCCTTCTGATGCACGGCGTCGTTACGCTGGGCGTGCCCTCGCATTGCCTGCGCACCATGCCTCGCCGTCAGCATCCTACGCGCGACCGCAGGACTCAGGAGTACGCCGGTGGCGTTGTTTCCGCCGAAACCCTTCGAGTTGACGAAGGCAATATCCAGGGCATCCGGATCGATTTCGACGTGCCCGGGCGCGATGCGCAGGTTGCTGTCTTGGACGTCGTCCGCCGGGCGGTCGATGGTGGCGATGCCGGGGATCCAGCCGTAGCGCCAGGTACCCAGCGCCGACGAGGTCTGGTCCCCGGACGCCGGCGCAAGGGTGTGGCCGACATAGGCCTTGACTGCGGCCACGGTCCAGCGATCAATACCGAAGGTCTTCGCCATCTCGTTCAGGATGCGCGACTCGGTGACCCGGTTCTGCGGCGTCCCCGTGCCGTGGGCGTGCACGTATGATCGGTGCCGGAGCGCGTCCTCGCCCAGGATCGCGCGTGCGCAGGCCAGCGCCTTGGCAACGGTGACGTAATTGCCGATTCCCGGTCCGGGGATCGACTTCTTGTAGCCGTCGGCATTGACGAACACGTCCGCTACCGCCGCGTGGATGTCGGCGCCGAGTTCAATCGCCAAGGCGTCGTCGGTGACCACCACGTAGACCGCCGCCTCCGCCAGCGTGAATCCACAGTTCGGGCCAAACGGCCGGCACGCTCGCCGGTTGTCGACGATGTTGGCGCCGTCCAAGGCCATGAGTGCGTCGTCTTCGGCCAGCGCCCCCATCGTGCGGTATGCCTCGACGACTTCCGGGATGATCGGCGCTTCGGCTCCGCCCACCACGGCAACCCGGCAGCGCCCGGCACGGATTTCGTCCACGGCGGCCTTGAGGTTGTATAGAAAGGTTGCGCAAGCGCCGATTACGCCCGCGGTCTGACCGACGCTGCCGATGACATAGGCGTTGACGAAATCCACGGGCATTTCGGGTAGGCCAAGCGCCGCCTGCTTGGCGGTGGGTCGCCTGCCCATCATCGGAGCCTGCATCATCCCGCCGTTGCTGCAGCTGTCGAGTTGGCCCATGGCGCTGCCGGAATAGGCGGCGAACTCGTCGGGCCGGACATGCTTGCGAAACCGGTCCCAGGGAATGCCGACGGACTGCACGGCGTCGGAAGCCCCGAAGACGTTCAGTTGGAGTCCGCGGGGGTGGTTTCGTGATGGATAAAGCTTGTCTGGCTGGAATCCCGACGGCGCCTGACCCGCCGAGGTCACCTTCGACGCCCGCCTATCGGGTAGCAGCACGTCGAGTCTTTCGGTTGTCACCTCCATGCGCCCGTCTTCGCGACGGCGGACAGACCAACCGGGTGGAAGCTCATCGGGCAGGTCGCGTTTGGAGACTACGAAGCTCACCGGTCCCGACGCCGTTGGCGCGAGCCGCGCGCTACGCTGCCATCCGATGCTGTCCGGGTCGAAGCAGTCGATACGCCTAATCAGCGTGTTGTCGAGAATGTGATGGCGCACGGACTCGTCGGTTGGGTCGCCGTCGACGTTCATGAGCCCGGCAAGGCTGGCGTAGGTATCATCCGCGGCGTCCTTGCCAAGTACATCGATGACCGTTCGCCGGTAGGCATGGCCGAAGGACACCCGGCCCGCCGGGTTGATGCCGCCGAACCCAACGATGACCGGCACTGGCGAACTCATTTGCTACCCGTTCTCCTCGGCTATTCGCGCACGGCCACGCGCGGGCGCTAGGGACCTTCCGCGCGGTCGGTGCGAGTCTACACGCCTTCGATCGCGATGGCGGTGGCTTCGCCGCCACCAATGCACAGTGACGCCACGCCGCGTTTTGCGCCCCGGGCGCGAAGTGCGTGGGCCAAGGTCACGATCAGTCGACTACCCGTGGAGCCGATGGGGTGGCCTTGTGCGCAGGCGCCGCCGTATATGTTCACCCTATCGGGGTCCAGACCGAGTTCGTTCATCGCGATCATCGGCACGCAGGCGAACGCCTCGTTTATCTCGAAGACGTCGACGTCGCCTTTCGACCAGCCGACGCTTTCGAGCAACTTGGCGATGGCCCCGGCGGGAGCGACGGTGAACTTCGAAGGGTGAATGGAATGCGTGGCATGGCCGACGATCCTCGCTAGCGGTTCGGCGTGGCGCGCGGTGGCCTCGTCGGCGACGACCAGGGCCGAAGCGCCGTCGGAAATGGACGAGGCATTGGCGGCGGTGATAGTGCCGTCCTTCTTGAACGCGGGCCTCAAGCTCGGAATGCGCTCGATCTTCGAGCGACCCGGCTGCTCGTCTTCGGTCGCCTCGTCCATGGTGCTGATTTCGTCGTCCAGCGCACCGGACGCCATGGCTGCCCTTGCCTTGGTGACCGAGCCGATGGCGAAGATGTCCATGGCTTCGCGTGTGAGTTGGTGTTCGTCGGCGGTATCCTGCGCGAAACTGCCCATCGATCCGTCAGTCTGTGCGTCCTCCAAGCCGTCGAGGAACATCGCATCGGCGAGATCGGCGTGCCCCATGCGCAGGCCGACTCGGGCCTTTTGCATCAGGTAGGGGGCGTTGGACATGCTCTCCATGCCGCCGGCGACGATGCAGCGTGCGCTCTGCGCCCGAATCAGGTCCGTCGCCAGCATTGCGGCTTTCATGCCCGAACCGCAGACCTTGTTGATCGTGGTGGCACCGACACCGTCGGGTATACCGGCAAGCCGCATGGCTTGCCGTGCAGGCGCCTGCTTGACACCGGCGCTGATGACGCAGCCTAGGAACACCTCGTCGATGGCATCGGGGTCAATCCGGGCGTGATCCACGGCCGCCCCCACGGCGTGGGCTCCGAGTTCCGGGGCGGTTCGGGTAGCAAGCGCTCCCTGGAAACTGCCAATGGGGGTGCGTTTCGCGCCGAGTACGTAGGCGTGTTCGGTCATGGGGTCTCCATCGTGTTGTGGCCTTCGAGTATCAGCTCGGCGAAGTTGCAGGGTCTGAAATTGGCGTCGAACTGGTTGGCGAGAATCTTGTCCCACGCCGTGCGGCAGGCATTGGTGGATCCGGGCATGGCGAAGATCAGGGTCGCGTTTGCGAGTCCTGCAATGGCCCGGGACTGAACCGTCGAACTGCCGATCTCCGTGTACGAGACTTGGCGGAACAACTCGCCGAAGCCGTCGATGGTCTTGTCGAACAGCGGCACTAAGGCTTCCGGCGTGCTATCCCGACCAGCGAATCCGGTGCCCCCGGTGGAGAGGACTACGTTTACTCCCGGGTCGGCGATCCAAGCGCTCACCACGGCACGAATCTCGTAGACATCGTCACGTACGATCCGGCGCTCGGCGAGCCTATGGCCGGCCTTGTCGAGCCTGTCGACGAGCAGGTCGCCCGAGGTGTCCTCATCGGGTCCCCGGGTATCCGAAACCGTCAGAACAGCAATGGCAAGAGCCGGTTGGACGGGGTCTGGCATATTCGGTATCACGGTGATTTTGGGGCGAAAACCGGTACTAATCGCACGCTGGATTTAGTATCGAGTTTGTGGAATCGTTCACACCCTACCATACAGAGCCCAGCGATTTAGCAACCGATGGAGTGTCAGAGACTCTAACCACGGAGTAGCAAGCGGAGGGAAGCCGCATGCGGACAACACCGCAAAGCGCGATAGAGCGATGGACAAGAATGCCTTAGGCGACCTGTATCTGATCGCGGAGAACCTCGCCCAGGACTCGTCGCTGGTCCCGGAGGCGGAGGAGGAGTTCGATCCGCCCCTGCGCGGCGTTCTGACCGAGGCGGAGGTCCTGCGTCAAGCCGAAGTGCTCGACAACATGGACATCGACTCCTATATCGAGGCGGTCGTTGCCAACGCCGAAGACCCGAAGCGGATACCCGCGCCGGACGTGATCCGCCGTCTCGGCGAGGTGGTCAGCGAGGATCGCGACGGGCCCTTCTACGCCGCCGAGGTCACGATGGATTTCGATGGCGAGTCGAGGCGGATAGGCTTCATCGCGCAAAACCGGGCCGTGCGCAGCGGCGAGTGGATGCCGGAGCACCATCTGAAGGCCGCCCAAGCCATCGTGGATTTCGCCAAGCGCTCGCTACCCATCGTCAGTCTCATGGACACGCCGGGTGCGGCCGGCGACGAGGTCGCCAACAAGAACAACCAGTCGCACAGTATTTCCCGCCTGATCGCGGAAATGTCCAACACCGATGTTCCGAATCTGGGCGTGGTCTACGGCCTTGGCTACTCGGGGGGCGCGATCCCGCTGGCGGCCAGCAACCTGATCCTGTCCTTGCGCGATGGCGTGTTCAGCACCATCCAGCCGAAGGGACTCGCAAGCATCGCCCGGCGCCTGAACCTTTCCTGGCAGCAGTGCGCGAAGCAGGTGGGGCTGTCGCCCTACGAACTGCGTCGGCAAGGCAACATCGACGCGATCATCGACTATGTTCCCGGCGAGGATGTTGAGAACCTGCGCCTCGCCATCGTGTCGGGCATTCAACACGTGGAGGAGGGGATCAAGCGCTTCGTGCGGGAGAATCCCTACGTTCTCGACGAGTACCGCCGCAGCATCGGCCGCTACCTGAATCCGTCCGAACGACTCCGCAAGGTGCAGGCGAGCGCTGCGTTGAAGTTGACCAAGAATCCCACCGAGTACCTCAACGTCTTCGGAATCGCGTACCGCTACCTGCGCTACCTGCGGGTACGGCGGCGCATCAAGGCAACCTCCACGCAATCCTACGGACGATTGTCCGAACAGCAACTGCCGGCCGGCGAATTGGCCGCGCGAACCGACCGCGAACGGCGCGAGACCTTCCTGCGTTGGCTGCAGGATCCGGACCGGGTGATCTACGACGACTCCCTGTCCCGTACGTGGAAGAACTATGTCGACAGGAAGCAGACGGTCCACGACGAACGCGGGCGCATCATGCAGTTCATATTCGGCGAACGTCGCCAGAACTACGAGGACGCCCGCCGGACGCTCATCTCGACGGTCGGGATGTATCTCTACAATCGATGGAAGAACGACGCCTCGGGGAATTTCCGCTCGCTCAAGTCCTTCGCCGAGAACGTCTCGGAGACGCGGCATCTGTTTCGGGTTTCGGAACTCGACGAGCCGCGCACGTTGATCGACGCGATTCGCGACGACGCGGTGCTTGGACCGGCCCTGCGTCAGCGGTTTACCCACGAAGGCATGAAATTGTTCGGCGATGTCGCGGACAAGTCCAACGCCTACCTGCGGGAGCAGCTTGCCGCCGAACTCAACATGTCGATCACGGAGGGATCCTTGGCGGAGTCGACGCTCGGCGGTTCCCTGTCGTCGCAGGCACGCGATGCCGTCAACGGCGAGGCGTCGACCATTGTGGCAAACCGCCTGATTCTCGACGACCGACTCGGCACGGGTAGGGAAAAACGCGAAACCGAGGGTATCGAGCCCGCCTTGTCGGACATGACCGTCGTCGATGTCGTCCTTCAAGAAGAGTTGCGCGAAGACTTCGCGCGGGAGTGCGAGAACCTGCTGCTGTTCGACCAGGTCTACGATCACCTGATCGCCAATCTGGTGTCCATCGCCGAGGAAGCGGAGTCGACGCGCGCATTGTCGAAATCGTCGCTTAGCCGGTTGATCGAAACGGCGTTGGCAGAAGCGGCAGAGGGCCTCTCCCAGGACGACGCGGCCGCGCAACGCTTCAGGACGCAGTTCTTCGACTGGTACATGAGGACTTCGAAGATGCCCCGTTCGAACCGGTTCTTCCGGGACGTCGAGGAATGGAAAAAGAACGCCTCGCCCCATGTCTCGGACACGCTCTTCGTCGTGGTCACGTTCATGTTCGAGAAACTGCTCGCATCCTATCTGCAGTCGGAATGGGAGGGACGGCGCTACGACGGCCGCATCGCGCCGCGCAACATCGGTCGCCGCAAGGACTTCTGGAACCGCCTGGTGCAGGCCTACCGGGACCTTCTGATCCGCGAGACGCTGCAGCGCCACAAGCGCGCGAAGGCCACCGGATACCGTGCGTTCATCGAGCGATTCTTCACGGACTTCGAGGAGTTGAACGGTGACCTGATCAGTTCGGACCCGCACCGTTTCCCGGGATTGCGGGTTTCCATCGAGGGGGCCTTGCAGAAGGGCATGGCACCCTGCGGGGTGGTGACGGGAATCGGACGCTTCGACAACGGGGCCGAGGGCCTGCGGGTCGGCACCGTGATCTCCAATCTCGAGTTCAAGGCCGGCGCATTCGATATGGCCAGCGCCGAGAAATTCTGCAAGCTGCTGGTTGCGTGTGCGGAACAGAACCTGCCCATCGTCTGCTTCATTTCATCGAGCGGCATGCAGACGATGGAAGGTGCCGGCGCACTGTTTTCGATGGCCGCAATCAACGACCGCATCACCCGGTTCGTGCGCGACTACGACTTGCCGGTGATCGTGTTTGGTTTCGGCGACTGCACCGGCGGCGCCCAGGCGAGTTTCGTCACCCATCCACTGGTTCAGACCTACTACTTCTCGGGTGCCAGCATGCCCTTCGCAGGCCAGATCGTCGTATCGAGCTACCTGCCGTCGGATTCCCATCTATCCAACTACCTGTTCAACGAACCGGGGTCGATGCAAGGCCTCGTGAAGCACCCGTTCCTGCCCGGTCTCGACGACGAACTGCGCAAGATCGACCCCGAGATTCCGGCTCCCCAGGAAACCGTGGAGGACGTGGTCAATCGGGTCATGGCCGGAGTTCTCACCCAGGAGAAGCCCGCAATCACTCCACGCCGACAGTTCAGCGAAACCGAGCTGTTCCGTCCCGTTGGGAAGATGCTGGTCCACGCCCGGGGCTGCACGGCGGTGAAACTGGTACGCGTCGCGCAGCAGCACGGCGTCGGTGTCGTCCTGGTGCAATCCGACCCCGATATGGAGTCCGTGCCGGTGGACATGCTCGGTACGAAGGACGCCGTGGTCTGCATCGGCGGCAACACGCCGGACGAGAGCTACTTGAACGCCCGTTCCGTGGTACGCATCGCCGAAGACGAACGCGTCGACTCGCTGCACCCGGGAATCGGATTCCTGTCCGAGAACGCGCAGTTCGCGGAGTTGGTGCGCTCCCGCGGCATCAACTTCGTTGGGCCGCCGGTGGCGAGCATGGAGACCATGGGCAACAAGTCGAATGCGATCGCCACGGCGTTGGCGCACGGGGTGCCGGTCGTGCCGGGCAGCCACGGCATCCTGACCGACGGCGACCGCGCTGCGGAAACCGCCGCGGCGATCGGCTATCCGGTGCTGATCAAGGCCGTGCACGGCGGCGGCGGCAAGGGCATACAGGTCGTCGAGACTGCGGACGACTTCCACGAAGCGTTTCACCGCGTGTCCGTGGAGGCACGGGCCGCGTTCGACAACGGCGACGTCTACCTCGAGCGCTACGTCACGTCGTTGCGCCACATCGAGGTCCAAATCCTGCGCGACGCCCACGGCACGACCCAGGTACTCGGGCTCCGCGACTGCAGCGTGCAGCGCGACAAGCAGAAGGTGATCGAAGAGTCGGGCTCGACCATGTTGCCGGGCGAACTCGACGATGCGGTACGTCATCATGCAGCGGCTCTGGCGGATGCGGTCGGCTACATCGGCGCGGGGACGGTGGAGTTCATCTATGACCTCGACTCCGGCGAGGTCTACTTCATGGAAATGAACACGCGGCTGCAGGTCGAGCATCCCGTTACCGAATGGGTTTCCGGCGTGGACATCGTCGGCGAGCAACTGCGCATCGCGGCAGGGGAGAGCATCGAGGACTTGGCGATCGGCGACGACGGCTATGCCATCGAGGCGCGCATCAACGCCGAGAGGGTCGTCGAGTCTTCCACCGGGGAACTTCTGTTCGCGCCGAGCCCCGGTGCGATCACCGAGTGCGAGCTACCCCGGGAGGACGGCATCGACGTAATCGCCGCTGCGGGCGAGGGCCGCTTCGTGTCGCCCTACTACGACAGCATGATCGCGCAGATCATTGCGCGGTCATCCGACCGCACGTCGACTGCGCAGAAACTAGCGGACTACCTGGACCGCGTACGCATCGGCGGCATATCGACGAATATCGCGTTGGTCAAGCGGGTGCTGCGCGACGAAGTCTTCCTGCGCGGCGACTACGACACGGGCTACCTGCCGGAGTTCCTAGGGCGCGTCGATACTCGCGAGTTGATGGCGGAGATTGCCGACGCGGCCGGTGCCGCCGACAGTGCCATCGGCCGGGAGTCCATCGCGATCGAGGACAGCGACGAACTCAAGGTGCTTGCCCCGTCGACTGGCATCCTCTACCTCACCCCGTCACCCAGCGAACCCCAATACGTGGTTGTCGGCGACCACGTCTCGACCTCGGCGACGTTGTGTCAGCTCGAGGCGTTCAAGATCTTCGCGCCGGTGCGTCTTGCGGATTTCAATCTGCCGGACCAGCCTCCGCTGTACGAGCCCGACCGACCCTTCGAGATCACCCGCATCAACGTCAGCGGTGGTCAACAGGTGAACGCCGGCGACCTGCTGTTCGTGGTGCGAGGCGTTGATTAACGCAAGGCAGCGATAACGCGGTCCACCACGCCCGCGGCATCGCCAGCCCATCGGGTCACGACCACCAGGCGGTGTTCCGGCACGACGCACACTAGGTTGCCTCCGGCGCCGAGCGCGGCGAAGGCGCGTTCCGACGCGCGTGGCCACGCTTGGCGGTCGCCGTTCAGCCACCAGAGAAAGCCGTAGCGCCGATTGACGGAGCAGGGCGTCAAGGCGGCCTCGATGGATGCCTCCGACAGGATGCGTCGACCGTTCCACTCCCCGCGCGCCAACATCAGCAAGCCGTAGCGGGCGTGGTCGTAGGCGCTGATCCAAAGCCCCCCGCCCCAATGCGCGCCGCCGGGGACGGATTCCAGGACCGCATCACCAATTGAGACCCTGGCGTTTCGGTAGGCATGCCACTGCCAGGACGCGGTGGCGCCGATGGGGTCCATGACTTCGCGTCGCAGTACGTCGGCCAACGGTTCGCGCCAGACGTGCAATGCCGCGACGGCCAGTGCGTTGACTCGTATGTCGTTGTACTCCCAGAACTCACCCGGCCCGCGCAAACGCCGAGGTTCGCCCTTCCTTCCCATCGGCTGGCGGAGGCCGCGGTTGTGATCCACGGTATCGGGGATGCCGAACAGGGTGCCGGACCATTCGCTGGTCTGCTGCAGGAGATGGTGCCAGGTCACTCTGCCGTTCCGGGTTCCCTCGAACAGGGGGCCATCGACGTAGTCCACCACGCGGTCGTCGACGCTTTCGATCAATCCGCGGTCGACTGCCAGTGCAACGCAGGCCCAGAGGTAGCTCTTGGTGGCGCTGAAGGTCATGTCGACGCGCGCCGGGGTTCCCCACTCGGTGGCCAACAGCCCGTCCTTGAGAACCAGGCCGCTCGCGACGCCACGCGGCTTGGTGGGACCGATCAAGCGGTTGAACGGCGGCGGATCGTCCCGGCAGACCATGGTGCCGGCGTCGACGGGCCAGTCGATCTCGGACGTCTCGGCATGGTTGCGGGCACGCGCCAATGCGGCGGCATCGAAACCGAGTGACGCCGGCGATGCTCGTCGCCAGCCGGACGATGGCGGGAAATGGAGACCGTCCATGACGCGCAAGATAGCAGTCCGTGGTGGTTTGTCGCCATGACCAGTTGCGCCGTGGAGTCGTACAGAGTTGTACGAAAGTCGTTGTTTATGTTGACTTTTTTAGCCTACCTCTGCTGCAATTGGCGTGTCCCTAGAGCGTCAGGATGAGGAGAAGAAATGGCGGAGGTGGCGCGGGATCGACTGACCGAACGCCGATCAGGCGAAAGGGGCAAGCAGGTCAGGCGCAACGACGCGGACGCATGGGTGCCATACGAGGAGCCGTCCGCTGCCGACGAGGGCGTTGCCTACGGGTTTCCGGGCTGCCGGCCGATTCGCATCTCGCGAGATGAAATCACCGATTTCGAGGGTCGGTTCGAATATTGGGACGCCGACACCGAGACCGCCTGGCAGGTGTGCGAGCCGACCAGCATCTACCACGAGTTGCCGGGGCAGGAGCTCGCCCGCCTGACGGAACGGATCGCGGCGGTGCGCGGCGAGCCGATCAAATCCTACGGCACGGGAGATCTGCTGGTCCGCGACGACCAAGGCGAGAAGCACGTGATCATGCAGCCGGACCAGATCCTCTACCTGCACCCGCACAAGGCGCGTCGGTTGGGCCACGCGATCGAGGTCGGCCACGACGACCTGCCGGACGTCGTGCTGGAGGTGGATCTGACCACTGACGTTCGTTACCGCAAGATGGGCATCTACGAGGAATGGGGCTTCCGGGAACTCTGGGTGGAGATCCCGGAAAACCGAGCACCCAGCCGGCCGCACCGCAAACCGGGGGTCACCATCCGGGTACTCGGTCCGCACGGCTACGAGGAGACATCGGAGAGCCGGGCGTTTCCGACCTGGACGGCGGACGAGATCCACGCCGCGCTGAACGAGGACGTCCTTTCGGCGTCGACCGTTGCCGTGCTGCGCCGGGTCGGTCGGGTGCTCGGCGAGCAGGGCGGCACGGGCCCGGACGACGATCCCTTCATGAAAGTCGAGCGGGAGCAGAGCCGTCGGGAAGGCATCCAGGAAGGCATTGAGGATGGCATTGGAAGAGGCGTCGAGAAGGCTCGATTCGAAATGCTGGCCGAAGCCCTCGCGGCCCGCGACATCGCGATGTCGAAACGCCTCGAAGAATACGCCGGTGTCATCGTCACGGTCCCGGTGCGGACTTTGATGCGTGCAGCGTTGGCCTGTCGCGACGAGGCAGACTTCCTACGTCGCATCGCGGCTGCGACGGGGTAGGTCCATCGATTCCTGAAACAAGCCGGTAGAATGCATTTTTCACTCGGTTGCTCGACAACATGGCCGTCATCGTCGACTACGACGCCGGAAATCTGAAAAGCGTAGAACGGGCCTGTCGCGAGGTGGGCCTTTCGGCCGAGATTTCCAGCGATCCGAAGCGGATACGAAAGGCCGAGCGGGTCATTTTCCCTGGCGTCGGTGCGGCGGGCAGCGCGATGCGGAGCTTGGCTGCCAGTGGCGTCGACCGGGCGTTGGTCGACGCGTTTGAAGCGAGCACGCCGATACTTGGCATTTGTCTCGGCCTGCAGATCTCCCTCGAATACTCGGAAGAGAACGACACGGACACACTCGGACTGCTGCCGGGCGAAGTCCGTCGGTTCCGGCTAGACGACCCGGAGCTGAAGGTGCCGCATATGGGCTGGAACGCCGTGCGCGTCATCCGGCCGCACCCCGTTCTCGACGGCATCGAACAAGGCGACGAGTTCTACTTCGTGCACGCGTACCGGCCGATTCCCGAGAACTCGGCGGACGTCATTGCCGAGTCCGTCTACGAGGGCCCGTTCTGTTCGGCGCTGGGCCGGGCCAACTATGTGGCAACCCAGTTCCACCCCGAGAAGAGCGGCCGGGTCGGACTACGGCTTCTCGAACGGTTTGCCGAATGGGACGGGCGGGTAGCGGTGGACCCCGCGCAGCCGAGTGATGGCGACGATACGGCATCGCAGTTCGATTCGAGCCGCAGCGTTGTGTCGCGTTCAAGGCAAAGAAGTGCTTAGCAAGCGTCTCATCGCCTGTCTGGACGTGCGCGACGGCCACCTCGCGAAGAGCGTCAAGTTCGTTGACACCAAAGACATCGGCGACCCCGTCGCCAAGGCGCGCGAATACTATCTCGACGGCCTGGACGAACTGGTGTTTTACGACATCACCGCCTCCAGCGAAGGGCGGCGGATCATCCTCGACGTGGTGGAGGCGGTGGCGGAGCAGGTGTTCATCCCGTTGTCCGTGGGCGGCGGCGTGGCGTCGGTGGCGGACGCCACCGACCTCCGTCTGGCTGGTGCCGAGAAGATTAACGTCAACTCCGCAGCGGTGCGGCGACCCGCGCTTATCGCCGAGTGTGCCGAAGCCATCGGCGACCAGAACGTCGTGCTGTCCATGGACATCCGCCGGATCGAGCCGTCCGCCCACATGCCGTCGGGGTACGAGATCGTCATAAACGGGGGACGCAAGCCGATGGGCATAGACGCCTTGTCGTGGGCTAGGGAGGGCGAGCGACTCGGCGCGGGCGAACTGGTGGTCAACTCCATCGACGCCGACGGCACGAGGGAGGGTTACGAACTGGGCCTCACCCGCATGCTCTCGGAGGCCGTGCGGATTCCCGTCATCGCCTCCGGCGGCGCGGGCGAGCCGGACCACCTCTACGACGTCCTCACCGACGGCAAGGCGGATGCGGCGCTGGTCGCATCCATGGTGCACTACGGCGACTACACGGTATCTGGCCTAAAGCGTCACCTGCACGGGCGTGGCGTCAAGATGCGCATGTCTTGGTGATGCCATGAAGGCGATACAGATTCTGAACGGCGGTCTCGTCTGGCGGGAAACCGACGAACCCCCGCTGGGACCCGGGGAGGTTCGCATCGAGAACCATGCGACCGCCGTAAACCGCGCGGATTTGTCCCAGCGGGCGGGCGGCTATCCGCCGCCGCCCGGCGCGAGTCCCGTGCTGGGCCTGGAGTGCGCTGGCGTCGTCACGGCGGTCGGCGAAGGCGTCAGTCGCGTGGCGGCCGGCGACGAGGTGTGCGCCCTGCTTGCCGGCGGCGGCTATGCCGAGACGGTGGTGGTACCCGCCGGCCAGGTTCTGCAGAAACCTGCAACGCTTACCTTAGAGGAAGCTGCGGCGATTCCCGAGGTCTTCGCCACGGCCTACCTCAACCTCTACATGGAAGCACGTCTCGCCAGAGGCGAGTGCGCGTTGATCCATGCCGGCGCAAGCGGTGTCGGCACCGCCGCCATCCAGATGTGCGCTGCGTTCGGGAATCCGGTGTTCGTCACTGCGGGGTCGCAAGACAAGATCGACCGCTGCGTCGAGTTCGGGGCGGATGCCGGCATGAACCGGCACGAAGGCGACTTCACGGAGACGATCAGGACATGGACCGACGGACGTGGCGCCGACGTGATCCTCGATCCCGTGGGCGGGGCCTATTTGGCGGCCAACCTTGCGAGTCTGGCGACGGATGGACGGCTCGTGATCATCGGGCTGCTCGGCGGTGCTAGGACCGAAGTCGCCTTGGGAACGATGATGGTGAAACGGTTGCGAATCATCGGCTCGACCCTCCGGGCGAGGTCGATCGCGGCGAAAGCGACGGTCATGGATGCTTTGAAGGAACGGGTCTGGCCGCTCCTGGAAGACGGCACGATCCGACCCGTGATCGAACATGTCTATCCCATCGAGGAAGTAGCTGATGCCCACGAACGGACCGCGGGCAATCAGACCGTCGGCAAGGTTGTCCTGCGCGTGCGCGAATGACCGCAAATCGTCGCAGACTCGAGGGCCCGGCTCCTACGGGGCCAGCATCGTCCTCATCATCTCTTCAGCGAAGACCGGTGCGGCCGCGGCGATCCAGTCCGGATCGGTTTCATCGCCGGACTCGTAGGTGATCGAGGGGATTCCGTAGGTGTCGAAGAAGTAGTTTTTCGCGTTTGCGGATTCCGACTTGCTGGGCCTGTGGATGAACTCGAGATCCGCCTGGCGCTTGCGCACGCGCTCGAACCATTCGGCGGCGAAGGCGTGCGCGCTGCCGTCGCCGTCCTCTGGTCGCTGCGTGTAGAAGAGGTGGGTTTCGGTTAGCCGCGTGGCGTGGAAGTCGAGCATCAGCCGCAACGCGATGCCACGCCGGGGCAGGTCGGCAAGCAGATCCCTGACGCTGCGCGTCTCAGGTTGTCGGAAGGGACCCCAATCCCGGTTCAGGTCGGTCTTTCCGGCGTTGTGTCGCCAGTGACCGTTTGCGACGCCGTCGGGATTGAGCAGGGGCGCCGTGATCACCGTGAAGATTTCGCGGAACGAGCGCGCAAGTTGCGTATCCGCGAGCACCGTGTCGACGAAGGCGTGCATGGTGAGGGCACCGGTGACCTCCGGCGGGTGCTGGCGTCCGATGAACAGGACCCCCAGCCGCTTGGGGCTGGTTTCGGCAACCGAGATCGGGCGCCCGTGAATGCTGCGTCCGAATACCCGCACGGCCACGTCGGGTCGCTGTGACAGCGAGAGCGTCCAGGTGTCGTAGAAGCGGGTCGTTAGGAGCCGCTGCGACGCGATCCAAACGGGTGCCTCCGCAAGCGGTATGCGCAACGCCAGCCGTTGTTTGTCCTCGGACACCGCCACCGCTCGGTCCGGCAGCCGCTGCCAGTTGATTCCGTCGAGACTGACCTTGGGCCAGAAACGATCGGCATCCGCGTCCACGAATCCCATCAGAACAATGGCTTCGCCCTCCTGCTTCGGACTGGCACGGAAGGCGTACCACGGCATGGGCACCTCGACCTTCGAATCTTCCGGCCGGATCGTGATGACGAATTCGCCGTCCCGCACCTCGCAGCGGTGGAACGCACCGCCTTCAAACTGGCGGTCGAGCAGCGCGATGTCGTTCTCGCAGTACCCCTCGGCGGTCGCGGCGACGTTGGCGAGTGCGGCCGCCGCCGCCGCCAGCCAAACCCGCCAACGCATGGGCTAGTCCATTTCCGCGCGGAACTCGATGTAGTAGCGTGCGCCGAGATCCTGGTGCATGTCCGCGAAATAGCCGAAGTACCTGTCGGCAAGCGGTGCCCGTTCATCGGTTATGTTCAGGCCGCCGAGGCGGATTCGGCCGCTCGAGTCGCCCCCGAGGTCGAACCGGTAGGCTAGGTAGGCGTTGAACGTCCGCATGCTTGGAACCACCCACTCGGTGCCGTCGTCGAGCGTCAGCGACCTCTGCACGAAATCGCCCACGTAGAGCGACGACAGGGATGCGCTCCACCGCCTGTAGCCCCATCGCAGCCGGGTCGACGTCTTCCACTTGGGATTGCCGTTTTGGCGAACCAGATTCTGGAAGCCCGCTATGGGGAAATTGCTGGGAAGTACGCCGGCTGCCTGGGCCGCAAGCAGAGCACCCGCGTCGCCACCCGGATCCTGCTGGAAATGGCGCAGTCGAGCCATCTGGTGACTCAGCGAGAATTCGCCGATGCGGGTCTCGGCCTCGTAGTAGATGCCGTAGTCCGTGCCGTGGATCGTTCGCCTGTCGAGGTTGGCATAGCGGTCGTCCACGTAGGCGATGCGACCGGCGGGACATATTCCCGCTGCGCTGAAGATCTCGATCTCGTCGTCGTCCGGTTCGCCTCGGACGATCGCGGAATTGCCGACGGCACCGCCGCAGTTGCTGTTGCCGTTCTCGATGCGCAGCAGGAGGTCGAGCAGCGAGTGATTCTCCTCCCCGAGCAGGCCGATGGTGTCTTCCTTCTCGTTCCACCAGGTGTCGACAGTGAACGTCATGCCTTCGAGCGGCGTGACGACGGCGCCGAGCGAGCGGTTGTCGGAACTCTCGGGGATTAGGTTCTGGCTGCCCTGCGCGATTCGCTGCGTCGAATAGCGGCAGCTCAGGGTGTCTTGATCGGGATCGCCGCCGTTGTCAGCGGCGTAGACGCACGTCCAGTCGGTCCGCGTATTCTGGCGAGCCACGATCTCCTCGTTGATGGTCACGAGGTTGGGTGCGCGGAATGCCCCGGACCAGGAGCCCCTGATCAACAGCCGTTCGTGCGGGCGAAAACCGAACGCTATCTTGCCGACCGTGGTGTTGCCCACATCGGAGAAGTCCTCGTAGCGCAATGCGAGTTGTAGATCGAGGTTTTCGTGGACTGGCACGGCGAGTTCGCCGAACGCCGAGAACACATCGTGGTCGCCCTTGCTGTCCGGCGTGGGGCTCGAGTTCACGACGTCGGAAACGTAGGGCCAGGTGTCGCCCTGGAAGTCAGTGAAGACGATCGTGCCGTCGAGGCGCGGGTCACGGTCGTCGACGAAGGATTCGCGGCGGAACTCCGCCCCGGCGAGCAGTCCCACGGGGCCGGCGGGTAGGCTGAAGATGTCGTATGTCGACGCCTTGAAGTCGACCAGGAACAGCTCGGTCTCGTTGTCCCGTCGGACATCCACCAGGGTGCGCTCGATATTCGTGTTCGCACGTCCGCTGAATGGGTTGTAGGCGGCAGGCGTCGGGTCCTCGAGGGCTTCCTGCATGAGGGTGTTTGAGATCCGGTTGTGGGTCACGTCCTCCTTCTCGGCCCGGGACCAGACGATGGCACCATCCCAATCCCAGGCATCCCACGTACCGCGAAAACCCTGTAGGACGCGCCAGGTCGCCCCGTCGTTGTCGACGATCCGGGGCGCCTCGACCCAGCGTCCGTTGTCGATCCACAACCGGACGCCCGAACAGGGGACGTCGGGGATGACGTCTTCGGGTAGCCGGTTGGGGGAGCCGCAGGGGCCGAGCGGGTTGTAGTAGTTCTCGGCGCCGACCTGGAGCTTCACCGTGGAGAACGAGGCTGATGCATGACGGTTCATGTTGGAGGCCGACAGGTAGGCAGCGAGTTCGGTATAGCTCTCTATGCCGTGGCCGAACTCGTGGTTCAGGAAGGCGAACACATGGGTGCGCTCAAGTTCGGAGAAGAGATCGCGGTTCTCGTTCAGGTTGTGCCGATAGGTACCCTGCCCGTCGATCCCGCCGCAGGTGCCGTAGCCGATCTCGTACTGGCATCTTGGGTCGCCGACCGGATAGGTTTCGAACTCGCCGGCGCTGTCCGTCAGTTCGCCGGACAGGCCCCAACGCCGGACGCTCGAAACCGAGTCGAACTGCCGGTATTCCGAGTTGGCGCTGTTGTTTCGGAAATCCGTTTCGGATGCCCAGGGCGAGTTCGGGTCTAGTCGCCAGCGAAAGTCCGAATCCGCCCAGCGGGGATCGTCTTGGGAGTTCACACGGTCGCGCTGGTAGTGCTGCGCGAACACACTTAGGTTCGTGCGTCCCCCATTGAACGTGCGGCCCCACTCGCCGATTAAAGTGAGATCCGTGCGGGGCACGTTCTCGAAAGCGGCGTGCTTGACCCGTACACGAGTGCCCTCGAAGTCGCTGTTCAGTACGTAGTTGACGACCCCGGCGACCGCATCGGCACCGTAGATCGCCGAAGCGCCGTCTCGCAGCACTTCGATGCGCCGGAGTCCGGCGGGCGGTAGCGACTGCGAGTTGGCGGTGTTCACCGGCACGAAGCTGCCGCCGACTTCCTCGGTCTGGTAGCTGGCGGCGTTCACCACGCGGCGACCGTTCAGCAGCACCAGCGTGTTGCCCGTCCCGAGATTGCGGAGGTTGAAGGCGCCGATGTCGCCCCGCGCCGAGTTGACGCCGCCGCTGATGTTCTCGGCCTCGTTGAAGAAGTTCGAGCCTTGCTCAACGAGTTGCTCGAGCAGGTCGGCGCCGTCGTCGAAGCCCAGCGCCTCGATGGCGTCGGCATCGAGTACGGATACGGCCAGGGCGTCGGCGATGTCGGCACCCTTGATCTGTGTGCCGGTGACGATCACTTCCTCGATCGCCGTGTCGTCGTCGGGGTTGTCCTGGGCCTCGGCTGCGTTCGTTGCGAGCAGCAACGGCAGGAGAAAGAGACCACCTCGATACGGGATTGCGAAGGGCATGTGACTTCTCCGTTGACGCGGGATGGTCCCGCTGCGAGTCCATCGCGGGACGGCGCAGTTTGTCGCAAACGGGCGATTGCTTCAATGTGTGACGCGACTCCGGATAGTCGTTGCGGGACTGCCGCAGTGACGGGTTTGAGCCGTGCGCTCGTTTTCTCGGCCGGCGCGGCTAACCTCAATCCATCGTCGTGATGTAACGCTGCACTGCGTCGACCAGGGCGTTTCGATGTGCTGACTGTCGGGGGCTTGTCGCGGCCGGTGCCGCGCTCTGCGTCACGATCACGAGCTCGTGCCTGGGGTCGATCCAGATGAGCTGTCCGAAAATGCCGTTCGCCGCATACTGACCGTCCCCCCAGAGCCACCACAGATAACCGTAGCCCGGGTAACTCGGCGAGCCCTTGGTCGACTCCTGCATCCAGCCCTTCGGGAGGGTTGGGGTTCCGTCGGGAAGCACGCCGCCACGGGCGGCGAACAGGCCGATGCGCGCGTAGTCGCGCAACGTCGCATGGATGCAGCAGCCGCCGAGTTCGACATCGGATGTAGTGCTCCAGGTCGCGGGATGCTCCATGAGCGGTCGCCACATCTTGGCGGCGAGATAGCTCGCGGCGTTGTTGCCGATCGCCGCTCGCAGCACCGAGCCCGCGAGGTTCGTCTCGCCGGTGTTGTAGTTGAATCGGGTGCCAGCGGCCGCTGTCCGGGGCAGCTTCGCCAGGTAGGTGACCAGCGCCAGCCCGTTTAGGCCCCCGGCCAATGCGACATCCGAGGCGGGGTCCGTGTAGCTTTCGTTCCAGGCCACGCCCGAGGCCATCTGCAAGAGATTGCGAATCGTCGCCCCCTCATAGGAACCACCCTTGAGGCGGGGCAGGTAGTCCGTCACCCCCTCGTCGACGCTCTCGATATACCCGTCCCGTATGGCGGCGCCGATGAGCAGCGAGGTTACCGACTTCGCGACCGAGAACGACACCCAACGCGATGTCTGGCTGTGTCCTAGACGATAGCGTTCGAGCAGGATGTCGTTGCCGCGTGCCACCAGGAAACCAGCGACGAAGAAGGTTTCGAGGTAGTGGTCGAGGGGGTAGGCGATGCCGTTCACCTCGTAGGTCAGGGCAGCGAAGTCCCGCGGGTCGTCGTTGAGGGGAAGATGATCCGCGCCGTTGTCGACTAGCCGCGTGTCGTAGATCGCATCGAAGTTCCGGAACCCCACGATGCGTTCCTGCTGGGTCCAGAACAGCGGCGATGTAGCCCGCTCGGGGAGTGCCTCGGCGTGATCGTCCGTCCGCGCCGCGCCGCTTACGCCGGTCAGGCAGAGGACGAGTGTGGCGACGACGATTCGCGTTCGTTCGACCATGGACGGTTTGAGCGTCCTCGCTCCTAGGTGTGCACGACGCCAATCAACGCGTCGAGCACCTCGTTGGGGCGTTCGCTGAGCATGGCGTGACCGCACCCTTCGAGACGCACCAGGTGGGCGTCGGGCAGCGATTGGGCAACGTCTAGTCCGGCCTTGGCGGGTGTCATCATGTCGTCGCTGCCCACGATGACGAGCGTGGGGCATCGGATCGATGCGTCGGTGGCGTTGGCGTCGAAGGTGTTGCAGGCGGTGAGGTCGGCATGGAACACCCCCGGTGCGGAGCGTTCCAGCAAGCGTTCGCCGACGGCGAGCATCCACACACCCGGGTTGGCGTTGGCGCCTAGGGTGCCCGTGGAGTGGCTCCAGGTATTCGCCATGTCGATGGCCGCGTGGTGGTTGTCCCTCGCGGCATTCATCAGGGGATCGGTGACCGGCATCGGTGCCGAAGTGCCGAGCAATGCCAGTGCGCGGCACCCCTCGGTGGTCGATGCGGCGAAACGATAGGCCACCAGCGAACCCATGCTGTGGCCAACGACCGCGGCCGCGGGCATTGCCAGGGCGTCGAGGACCTCGCCGAGCCAGGCGGCCATATCGTCGATTCGGTCGAACGGCGGGCCCTCGGAGCGCCCGTGACCAGGCAGGTCGACGGCCGCCACTCTCAACCCCTGGCGTGCGAAGTAGCGCGCCGGAAACGCCCAGACCGTGTGATCCATGCCGGCACCGTGCACGAAGACAACGCTTTCGGCGTCTGTGTCGGGATGGCCCGAGCCGTTGCCGACGTAAACCGTCCGACCGTCGATCTGGATGCGCGTTCCGCTCATCGGGTCGCCCGTGCCGCCCGCCGCAGCGCCCGGGACAGGTCACCGATCAGGTCGCGGGGATCCTCGAGGCCGATCGACAGGCGAACCAGGCCCTCGCCGATGCCGGCTGCGGCCAGGGCGTCGGCGTCCATGCGGTGATGGGTCGTGCTGGCCGGATGGATGACCAGCGACTTGGCGTCGCCCACATTGGCGAGGTGGGAGAAGATCGACAGGTTCTCGATGAATGTCCGTCCCGCGTCCCGGCCTCCCTTGATGTCGAAGCTGAACACCGCACCGGCACCCCTCGGCAGCAGTCGTGCACTGAGGTCGTGGTCCGGGTGCGACGGCAACTCCGGATAGCTGACCGACTCCACGGCCTCGTGCGCCTCGAGGAAGGCCACCACTTCGCGGGTATTCGCGACGTGCTTGTCCATGCGGATCGGCAGCGTCTCAAGCCCCTGCAGCACGTGGAACGCCGTGGTCGGCGACATGCACGCCCCGAAGTCACGCAGTCCCTCGCGCCGGGCGCGGACGATGAACGCTTGCGGACCGAACTCCTCTGCGAATACGAGGTCGTGGAAGCCTTCGTACGGCTCGGTGAGTGTCGGGAACTTGCCCGACGCCTCCCAATCGAAGGTGCCCCCGTCGATCACCAAGCCGCCGATGACGATGCCATGGCCGCTCAGGAACTTGGTCGCGGAATGGAACACGAGGTCAGCGCCCAGATCGATGGGTCTGCACAGATAGGGCGTGGCGAAAGTTGAGTCGACCAGCAGGGGCAGGTCGGCGTCGTGGGCGACCTCCGCGACCGCGGGGACGTCCAGCACTTCGAGGCCCGGGTTGCCGAGGATCTCGCCGAACACGAGCCGCGTGTTGTCGCGAATGGCCGCGCCGAATGCCGCGGGCGATCGCGGATCGACGAACGTGGTCTCGATTCCGAAACGGGGCAGCGTGTACTGCAACAGGTTGTGCGTGCCGCCGTAGAGCGACCTCGATGCCACGATGTGGTCGCCAGCGGAGCAGATTGTCGATACCGCCAGGTGCATGGCCGCCTGGCCGCTGGCGACGGCGATGGCGGCGACGCCATGTTCGAGCGCGCTGATCCGCTCTTCGAGCACCGCGTTGGTCGGGTTCGACAAGCGCGAATAGACGTGCCCCGCACGCTCGATATTGAACAGGCCGACCGCGAAATCGCTGTCCGGAAACACGAACGATGCCGACTGGTAGATCGGCGTCGCGCGGGCGCCCGTGGCGGCGTCGGGCCGCTGGCCGGCGTGCAGGGCAAGGGTGTCGAATCCGGTGGAGCGAGGGCTGCGATGTTCGTCGTCGGCCATGCGCGAATCCTAACAGCCCGTACGGGTTCTGCGGTGCGAGGTGCCGAAGTCGCACGGGTATCCGGCCAGTTTTGGGCTGCGCAAGGGCCAATGCCTCAGCTTGGGCCCGGTCCCGAGCCGGCGCGCGGGCTGCCTGGCAGAACGCCTACTGGGATCTGACCTCGGCGGTGTGGCGCTCGATGACGGAAGCGGCCGGTTCGGCGGGGCGCGGGGGATACAGGCTGTAGCCGACGAGTCCGACGAGCAAAGTGAATCCCAAGGCCATCGTCCCGAACAGAACGTTGAATCGGGTCGAGAACTCCCGGTGCTGGGATTCCAGCTTGGCGTCGATGGCGTCAAACCGGGGTTCGAGCGCTTCGAACTTGGCGTCGATGGCGTCGAACCGCGGTTCCAGCCCCTCGAACCGGGCCTCGAACTTGGCGTCGATGGCGTCGAACCGCGGTTCCAGCCCCTCGAACCAGGCCTCGAACTTGGCGTCCATGGCTTCGAGGGCTAGGCGCAAGGACTTGACGGCGTCGCCGAGGTCCCGCTTGGTCAACATGTTGTCGGCCAATTCGTCGCCGAGGGCACGCGCCATGCCTTCGGCCAGGGGATCGTCGAATCCGGCTGCCTTCAACCGATCTCGGAATCGCAGGGTGTCGATCACGGTCGGGTACATCGTCGTTACCGCGTTGGTGGACCCTATCATGTGCAAAAGGCAGACCCATCTTGCCCAGTTCGCCGGGCGGATGCTGTGAGACATCTTCCCGGACCCGTGTGCGAATGGGCTGAAAATCGCTTCGATCGCTGCGTCCCTGGCTGCGCCCTTCAATCGTTCCAAGAACCGGTTTTTGTGCTAAGGTGCACTTCCATCTTCCGGCATGGATGCGGGACCGGGTCAAAGATGGGAACCACCCAATACATCTTCGTGACCGGCGGGGTCGTGTCCTCGCTCGGCAAGGGCATCGTCACGGCCTCCCTGGCAGCAGTTCTCGAGGCCAGGGGACTCAAGGTCAACATCCTCAAGATGGACCCCTACATCAATGTCGATCCCGGCACCATGAGCCCGTTCCAGCACGGCGAAGTGTTCGTCACGGCGGATGGCGCGGAGACCGATCTCGACCTCGGCCACTACGAGCGCTTCATTCGCGGCGTGCGGATGTCGCAGCAGAACAACTTCACCACCGGCAGCGTCTACGACGAGGTCATCCGCAAGGAACGCCGCGGCGACTACGAGGGCCGTACCGTCCAGGTCATCCCCCACATCACCGACGAGATCAAGCGCCGGATACGCGCCGTGGGCGAGGGATTCGACATCGTCATCGTCGAGATCGGTGGCACGGTGGGCGACATCGAGTCCCAGCCGTTTCTCGAAGCCGCCCGGCAACTTCGCCTGGAGATCGGCGGCCGCAACACCATGTTCATCCATCTCACGCTGGTGCCCCGCCTTGCCACGGCGGGCGAGATCAAGACCAAGCCGACCCAGCACTCCGTCAAGGAACTGCGATCCATCGGCTTGCAGCCGGACGTGCTGATCTGCCGGTCCGAAGAGCCGCTGCCGAAAGCCGTCCGCGCCAAGATCGCGCTGTTCACGAACGTGGAGGAACCCGCGGTCATTTCGCTGCAGGATGTGGCGATGTCCATCTACCAGGTGCCGGTGCTGCTCAACGAGCAGTGTCTGGACGATCTGGTCGTGGAGAAATTCCGGCTGGACTGCGCGAGCGCGGACCTCCTGGAATGGCGGCGCGTCGTCGACGCCCTGAGTTCGCCCGAACGGACCACCGAGATCGCCATCGTCGGCAAGTACCTGGATCTGCCGGACGCCTACAAGTCCCTGACCGAGGCCATCATCCATGCGGGTATCCAGAACCACACCCGGGTGGAGGTTCGCTACGTCGACGCCGAGCACCTCGAGCAGAACGGCTGCGACGTCCTTGCAAGCGTTCACGCAATCCTGGTTCCCGGCGGCTTCGGTCCTCGGGGGTTCGAAGGCAAGATCCTGGCCGCGCAATACGCCCGGGAACGCAACGTCCCGTACTTCGGCATCTGCTACGGTCTGCACGCGGCTGTCATCGACTTCGCGCGTCACGTTGTCGGCCTCAAGAGCGCGCATTCGACCGAGATAAACCCGGAAACCGAGCACCCCGTCATCGGCTTGGTGTCCGAATGGCATGATCTCACCGGCGAGACCCAGCAACGCAATGGCGACGAGGGTCTCGGCGGCACCATGCGACTCGGCGAGCAACGATGCCTCCTCGATAGGACGAGCCTTGCGCGTGCCATGTACGGTGAAGCGGCCATCCTGGAGCGCCACCGGCACCGCTACGAGGTCAATAACACCTACGTCCCGTCGTTTGTGGAACACGGCATGGCGGTAGCCGGGCGCAGCGATCGCGACGACCTCGTCGAGATGGTCGAACTGCCCGCCCACGACTGGTTCGTGGCATGCCAGTTCCATCCCGAATTCAACTCATCGCCCAGGGACGGGCATCCCCTGTTTAAGGGGTTCATCGCGGCGGCTAATCGGCATGCCGACCAGGGGCGGCCCACCGATATCGCGGCAGGCTAGGATCCTCGAATGGCGTTGATATTCACACTCGGGTTGTGCGATCTGGAACGGCGGATGGAACAGCTCTTGGACGGCTCGCGCGAGACGCGCTAGCCCGGACTCCTCGTAGACCGGGAGCCGGCGGGAAACCGAAGTCGGAAACGGGTCGGACAGGGAAAGTCGGACAGGGAAAAAGGAGTCCGGATTTGCAGCTTTGCGGTTTCGAGGTAGGGCTCGATCACCCGGTATTCCTGATCGCCGGTCCGTGCGTGATCGAGTCCGAGACGCTCGCCATGGAAACCTCGGCGGAACTCAAGGCCATCGCCGAGCGCGTGGGAGTGCCGTTCATCTACAAGAGTTCGTTCGACAAGGCCAACCGGTCGTCCCACGAGAGCTACCGGGGACCCGGTATCGACGCGGGGCTTCGGATCCTCGACAGGGTCCGTCGGGAAGTCGGCGTACCGGTACTCACCGACGTGCACGAAGACACGCCGCTCGACGAGGTGGCCGACGTGGTCTCGGTATTGCAGACCCCGGCGTTCCTGTGTCGGCAGACCAATTTCATCCAGAATGTCTGCGCCCAGGATTTGCCGGTGAACATCAAGAAGGGACAGTTCCTGGCGCCAGCCGACATGCGTCATGTCGTCGGCAAGGCGCGCTCTACCGGCAATGATCGGATCATGGTCTGCGAGCGGGGCGCGAGCTTCGGCTACAACAATCTGGTCTCCGACATGCGCGCCCTGGCGATCATGCGCGCCACGGGCTGCCCCGTGGTGTTCGATGCCACGCATTCGGTGCAGATGCCGGGCGGGCTGGGCGACAAGTCCGGTGGCCAGCGCGAGATGGTGCCGGTGCTGGCCCGGGCGGCCGTGGGCGCGGGGGTTGCAGGACTCTTCATGGAGACCCACCCGGAACCGGAGCGCGCCCTGTCGGACGGCCCCAACGCATGGCCGACGCCCATGATGGAAGCGCTTCTTAGGGAACTGGTCGAACTCGATGCGGTGGTGAAACGCCACGCCTTCCTCGAGGATGCCGTGCAAACCCGGGAGCGGGACGTCTCGGCATGAGCGAAATCGTAGAAGTCCGGGCCCACGAGGTGCTCGATTCCCGAGGCAATCCCACCGTCTGGGTCGACGTGGTTCTGGATACCGGCGCGTCGGGATCGGCGCTGGTTCCATCTGGGGCTTCGACCGGTTCGCGGGAAGCCCGGGAAGTTCGGGACGGGGATCCCGGGCGGTATCGAGGCCGGGGCGTGCGCCGCGCGGTGTTGGCCGTGAACGAGGAAATCGCCACGGCAGTGCGGGGTTTCGATGCCCGGGACCAGGAAACCCTGGATCGTCAGTTGATCGACCTCGACGGCACGCCCGACAAGAGCCGGCTCGGCGCCAACGCCATCCTTGGCGTGTCGCTGGCGACGGCGAAGGCTGCGGCGGACGCGCGTTGCTTGCCGTTGTACGACCACTTGCACGACCTTTACGGCGGCGGGGAGATGCGCCTCCCGGTGCCCATGATGAACATCGTCAACGGGGGTGCCCACGCCGACAACAACGTCGACATCCAGGAATTCATGGTGATGCCCGTGAGGCCGGGTTCCTTCGGCGACGCGTTGCGTTGCGGGGTGGAGATCTTTCATGCCCTCAAGGAAACGCTGAACTCAAGAGGGCTGGCCACGGCGGTGGGTGACGAGGGCGGCTTCGCACCGGATCTCGACTCCAATGCGGCGGCTTTGGCTGTGATCGCCGATGCGGTGGAATCGGCTGGCTACGAGTTGGGACGAGACGTGCTCCTCGCCCTCGACTGTGCCGCCACGGAGTTCCACGAAGCCGGCAGCTACCGTCTGGCCGGGGAAGGCAGGTGCCTCGACGCGGAGGAATTCGCCGACTATCTCGGCGGACTCCTCGACGACTTCCCGATCATATCCATCGAAGATCCCTTGGACGAGGACGACTGGTCGGGCTGGCGATCGCTGACGGCCCGTTTCGGCGACCGCATCCAGTTGGTGGGCGACGATCTGTTCGTGACCGATCCCGCGACGCTGCGACGCGGCATTCGCGACGGCGTGGCCAACGCGATTCTCGTGAAGCCGAACCAGATCGGCACGCTCACCGAGACCTTGTCGGCCGTTCGTGCCGCGGCGGCTGCGGGCTACGGCACCGTAATCTCGCATCGTTCGGGAGAGACCGAAGATACGACCATCGCGGACCTTGCTGTTGCCACGGGCGCCGGACAGATCAAGACAGGTGCCTGCTCGCGGTCCGAGCGGGTTGCGAAGTACAACCGACTGCTCCGCATCGAGGAAATGCTTGGCGACGATGCGAAGTACCGCGGTCGCGCCGAGTTGCCTGGGGCTACCCGGGCGTGAGTCCACGGGCACCCATGGTCTTCGCGCTCTCCGGTCTCGCCTTGCTGGCCGTGCTCCTGTTTCGCTTCTGGTTCAGCGAATCGGGGTGGTTCGCGGTTCGGGAACTCGAAGCCAACGTCGAAGCCCAGGCACGCCAGACCGCGGAACTCGCCCACGAAAACCGGGTTCTGGCTGCGGAAGTGATGACGATGAAGGAAGGTAACGAGGTCGTCGAGGCCAGAGCGCGGACCGACCTCGGGATGGTGGCCGAGGGGGAGACCTTCTACGTGGTGGTCGAGCCGGACGAGCCAACGCCATGAGGGATTACGACCTGCAGGGCATCGGCATGACCTCGCGGCGCACGCGCGATCGTCTGGTGGGCCGCCTGCGGGAGGCGGGCATCGCCGACGAGCGTGTGCTCGACACCATTGCTGCTGTGCCTCGGCACATCTTCGTCGACGAAGCGCTTGCGCATCGTGCCTACGAGGATTCGGCACTCCCCATCGGGCACGGCCAGACGATCTCCCAACCGTATCTGGTGGCGGCCATGACCGCGGCGGTCATCAACGGTGCCGGGGACTGCGGGGCACCGCGCCAAATCCTCGAGATCGGCACGGGATCGGGCTACCAGACGGCTATCCTGGCGTCCTTGGTGGAACAGGTCTACACGGTCGAACGCATCGGTCGTCTGCTGGAACGTGCGCGCGAGCGGCTCCGGGCATTGCGTATCCGCAACGTTCGTCTCAAGCATGGCGACGGCAGTCTCGGCTGGCCGGATCATGCGCCGTTCGATGCGGTGATCGTGACGGCGGGCGCTTCCCACATTCCGGACGCCGTGATGGACCAGATGGCAGACGGCGCCCACCTGGTAATCCCCGTCGGCCAAGGCGAAGTGAAGGAGCTCAAGCGGCTGCGTAAGTCGGGCGACTCATGGCGCCAAGAGACGCTCGACCACGTGCGTTTCGTACCGCTAGTGCGGGGCATTGCGAGATGACCGACGCCTCTGGGGCCGTGCCTTCGCCGGTCCGGCACTCTCATCCCGGGGTCTTCGCCCGCGGCTTGGCAATGGGGATGGCCGAGGCTGTACCCGGCGTGTCGGGGGGTACCATCGCCTTTGTCAGTGGCATCTACGACGAGTTGGTCGGCTCAATCGCCGCCTTCTCGCACGCCTCCGCGTCCACACTCCTGCGCGATGGCTGGGCGGCATTCGCGCGCGGCCACAATCTCGGTTTCCTTGGCGTGCTAGGCGCGGGTATGGCCATCGGCTTGCCGCTCACCCTTTGGCTCGTCGTCGGTCTGCTGGAGTCTCACGCGGTCTACGTCACGGGGTTTTTCTTCGGGTTGATTGCCGCTTCCGTCGTTCACGTCGGGCTCCAGTCGAGTTGGCGCGGGCTGCTAACGCTGGGCCTCGTGGGTGTCCTAGGTGGTGTGCTGATCGGATTCCTGGAGACAGGATCGGTTGGCGAGCAATCGTCCGTGATATTCATCGCCGGCGCCCTCGCCGCTACGGCATGGATACTGCCCGGCCTATCGGGTGCTTTCGTATTGGTGATACTGGGCCTCTACGAGCCGATGGCGGGAGCGCTGCTCGCCGCTGACCTGCCGGTGCTCGCAACCTTTGCCGCGGGCCTCGTGATTGGCGTTGTGTTCTTTTCCAAGCTCTTGGCCTGGTTGCTCGGCCGGGCGCGGTCGGCTGTACTCGCGCTACTGACGGGGTTGATGGCCGGCTCGCTTGTGCAGTTGTGGCCGTGGCGGGAGACTGACTTCTCAGACACCGTGGTTGCCGCGGTCGTAGCCGCGATGGTAGCGGGCGCGCTTGTCGTCGGCGGGCTGGGGATCGTCTCGGCTCGGCGACGGGGCGACGCGTGAGGCCCAGCGTGGGAAATGCCCTTCGTAGCGTCGGCGTTTGTTCGGCGTTGTGTGTTGTGTTGACGGCTTGCCTGGCGCACACGCCCGCACCGGTTTCCGAACGTTCGCTGGTCGTCGGGCCGATGCCCGATGTCTACACCGTGCAAAGGTACGACACGCTTTACTCGGTGGCTTGGCGCTACGAACTTGACGTTGACGAGTTGGCCGCACGGAACGGGATCGAGCCGCCCTACCTGATCGAAACGGGTCAACGCATCGCATTGACCGGGGCAGCGCCGCCGCCGAAACCCGTGGCCCGGCCGGCGCGTGTTTCGCCCCCGGCTAAGCCGTCAGCAGCAAACCGACGCGTTGAGACCGGCGAGCCGGCAAAGGAGGCGACCGTTCCCTCGGCGCTAGCCAGGCCCGTGGTCACGCCCAAGCCAACTGTGACTCCGGCGGTCGGTAAACCGCCGTTACCGCAACCGGCCGCACCGCAACCGGCCACACCGCAACCGGCAAGCGCTCCGGCCAAACCCGCGGTTGCCGATCCAACGCCGGCGGCACCGGCGCGGCCGAAGGTTCCGCCGAACGTGGCGGCAGGCGCGTGGCGCCGGCCCGTGGCCGCAGCGCCTACCCGCGGTTTCGGCGGCGGATCCAAAGGTCTGGACTACTCGCTGCGCAAAGGCACGGTGATTCAGGCTGCCGCGTCCGGCGTGGTGGTCTACGCGGGTCCTGGACTCGGGGGCTTTCGTCACCTGGTGATCGTCAAGGCGAGCGAACGCCACCTCGTGGCCTATGGTGTCAACGTGCAGCCGAACCTAAAGGAGGGCGATACGGTACGCATTGGCGACGCGGTCGCCCGGGCAGGTTCGGGAACGACGGGTGGTCAGTTCCACTTCGAGGTTCGAGACCGCGGCAAACCCATTGATCCGGGCCCGTTGCTGGGTCGTTAGTCGCCAAGAGAACGGCCCCCAGGCCGATTGAGAAGTCCCTGCCCGGGTCGTTTTCCCGTCGGCGCGCGTTGACGCCGGCATCTCGGCTTGAGAACCGCTCTGGCCCGAGTAGAATACCGCCTCTTTTCGTGTTCGGGACGTATCGATGACCTTCCTGGTCGGCGAGAACTGCATCAAGTGCAAGCTCACTGATTGCGTGGAGGTCTGCCCCGTGGACTGCTTCTACGAGGGCCCGAACATGCTTGTCATCCACCCGGACGAGTGCATCGACTGCGCGTTGTGCGAACCCGAATGCCCGGTGGATGCCATCTTCAGCGAGGACGAGATTCCGGAGGGCCAGGAGGACTTCATGGACCTCAACGCCGAGCTTGCCGAGATCTGGCCGAACATCAACGAGAAGAAGGATCCGCCGGAAGACGAAGCCGAGTGGCGTGAAGTGACAGGCAAGCGGAAGTATCTCGAAAGGTAGCCGGCCTCGTCTTAGTTCAGTCCGCGCGGGAGGTTCTACTCCTCGTACAAGGATCCTTATTCGAGCAACTCTTCAAGCTTCTCGTCGAGCTTGTGGCGGCGAAGGTCCTTCGCGATGATCGTCCGTGTTCGCGAGTCGACCAGGTAGTTGTTCGGCAGGCCCTCGGTCCTGGCGTTGTAGGCGAGGGGAGCCTCGGTCTCCCACCCCATCCCGAGGTTGTGCCAGGGCAGTCCTTCCTCCTCGGAAGCCTCGACCCAGTCCTCGCGGTCCTCGTCAACGGTGAAGGACACGATTTCGAAGCCCTTGTCCCGGAAACGGGCGTAGGCTTGCTTCATGTGCGGAATCTCCAAGCGGCAGGGACCGCACCAGGAAGCCCAGAACTCCAGGAGCAGGTAGCGACTGTTGCTTCGTAGGTCGGCCGTATGCACCAACTCGCCATCGAGCGTCTCGCCCGTGAAGTCGATGACCTGGTCGCCAGGTCGAAGCAGCTTCGCCAGAGTCTCAGAGGCAGCCTGCGAGGCAGCGAGCCTCTCGATGACCCACGGATCTTCCGGCGTGAGTTTGGCCAGAACGCGCAACGCGTCGGCTACCCACGGCCCTATTGACCAAGCCGACTCGATTACCAGTCGCCTGACCAGGGGATCGGGGTCGGTTAGCGCCACGTTGGATCTGCCCTGCGCCTCAAGCTGGGCTACCTTGTTCTGGGCCACCACCGTGCGGTCCCAGCGGTTTCGCTGGGATTCTTCCGTCTCGCCTTCGACAGGCGTGCGCAGCTGGTCGTACTCCGATTGCGCCGCCGCGTATTCGTCCGTGAGCCGCCAGGAGTTGAAGACGGCGTCGTTGTAATGACCGCCGGTAATGACCGAATAATCGCTGCGCATCATCCGCAGTTCGAGTCTCCCGGGCTCGAGGATGAAGTTGTTGCCCATCCGTACGGGACCCCATACACGACCGTCTGGTGCCTTCGCGTTGTAGATTGCGAAAGAGGCAGTTCGGGGCCGGTCCACCGGGATCTCGACGCGGAATTTGGCACCAGGACCGATCGGTGCTTGGGCGATGACGCCCTGCGCTTCGAGGTGCACCTCGAGGGGAACCCTTTCGTCCGGCTTCGCCGTGTTCTTCCATTGCTCCAATCTGGTTGGATCCCTGCGTGCCGGATCGAACACCGTGAAGTCGCCGTTGTCGTACGGCGCGGCCGTCGTTCCCTCCAGCACCATCACCGATGCTTCTTCGGCTAGGACAAGCGACGCCCCAGACAACGCAACGGCCAGTGTGAACACGCATTTCCGCGTCTTCCTACCGCTCATTGTGGAATCCTACGCGTCAATCGACCTTCGCCGACTCTACCACGCTCATTTCCAGACGGGGGGACACGCCCCGCTCCTACGTGCCTGCACCGGAAAGAGGCGTCGGGCCGCTTGTCGCGTACCCGTAGGGCTCGGACCGCGCCTACTTCCTCGATGGGCGGGGTACCGTTCTCTGGATGTCGGCACCAGCGCTCGCGGCTTCCTTCAGCTCGTACAAGACCGTGAGGGCATCGCGGGGCGACATCGAATCCGGGTCGAGCTGATCCAATTGCCGCACGATGGCATCGCGAGCGGATTGCTCCCGCTCGTCGTCAGCGCCATCCGCGCGCAGGTCTTGGGACAGGTCTTGGAAGAGGTCCATCTGCGCGGATTCCCGATCGCGGCTGTGACGCGTCTCGAGATCGGCCAGGCGCCGTCTCGCGTCCGCGAGAACCGATTCCGGCACGCCTGCGAGCTTGGCGACCTCGATTCCGTAGCTCTGGCTCGCCGGACCTTCGCGGACGCTATGCAGGAACACGACCTCGCCCTTGTGCTCAACTGCGTCGAGGTGGACGTTGGCGGCGTTGTCGATTTCTCTCGGCAGCGCGGTCAGTTCGAAGTAGTGCGTCGCGAAGAGGGTGAAAGCGCCGATGTGTCTGGCGATGTAGTCCGCCGTTGCCCAAGCGAGCGCCAAGCCGTCGTAGGTGCTCGTGCCCCGGCCGATTTCGTCGAGCAGCACCAGGCTCCGGGCGGTCGCGTTGTGCAGGATGTGCGCGGTTTCGCTCATTTCCACCATGAAGGTGGAACGGCCACGGGCGAGATCGTCGGAAGCGCCGATGCGGGTGAAGATTCGGTCGATGGGACCGATAGTCGCTGCCGTTGCAGACACGAAGCTGCCGGCGTGTGCGAGCAGCGTGATCAACGCCGCCTGCCGCATGTAGGTCGACTTGCCCCCCATGTTCGGGCCGGTGACGATCAACAGGCGGCGCGAGTCGGCGAGTGCCAGGTCGTTCGGCACGAAGGGTTCGGTGGACTCCGCTTCGACGACCGGGTGCCGGCCGCCTTCGATGACGAGCCCGGGTTCGTCGGTCAGAACGGGCCTGGCGAACCGATACCGATCGGCGGCGATGGCGAATGCATTGAGCACATCGAGCCTGGCGATTTCCCGGGCCGCGGCGCGCAAGCCGTCGAGACCGGTCTGGAGTGCGGTCATCAAGGCATCGAAAAGGGTCCGCTCGCGTCGCAGCGCCTGCGCCTGGCTGGTCAGCGCTTCGTCCTCGAACCGCTTGAGCTCGGGCATGATGTAGCGCTCGGCGTTCTTGAGGGTCTGGCGGCGTACGTACTCCGGGGGCATCTCGGTTGCCACGGCGCGCCCCGCCTCGATGTAGTAGCCGTGCACCCGGTTGTAGCCGACCTTGAGATTCGCGATGCCGGTACGTTGCCGTTCCCGGGACTCCAGGTCGGTCAGCCAATCCGCCGCGTTCTCGGTCAAGTCCTTCAGGCGATCGAGCTCGGCGTCGTAGCCCCGGGCGAAGACGCCGCCGTCGCGAATGGTGGCGGGGGGATCGTCGACCAGCGCGGCTTGCAGTTGACCGTGTTCGGCGTCGAATGGCGGTAGGTCGCCGAAACGTCCGGACAGTTCCGGGTCGGCGAGATCGGCGACCAGACCGTTCAAGCGGGGCAGGGCGGCGAGCGCCTGACGCAGCCTGCCGAGATCGCGGGGCGAGGCGTTGCCGAGCGCGATGCGGCTGGCGATCCGTTCCATGTCGCCGATGTCCGCCAGTACATCGGCAAAACCGGCGGCGGCCGCGCTGTCCCGAATCGCGGCCACGACCGACTGCCGGTGGCCGAGCGCTTCGTGGTCCCTGACGGGGGCGTTCAGCCAGGACTTCAGGAGCCTCGCTCCCATGGCCGTGGCCGTGTGGTTCATCACCGAGAACAGCGTGCCTGCGGACTCGCCGTCGAGACGGCGGTCGATCTCGAGGTTGCGCCGGGTCTGGGCGTCCATGACCACGGTGTCGGTTTCGGCGATCCGGTTCAGCCTGTCGACGAATCCGAGATTCTGGCAGCGCGCCGCCTGTGCGTAGCGCAGCACGGCCGATGCCGCGCCGACGACGGCGTCCGACGGCTCGAGTCCGAAGGCGCCGAGATCGGCGACCCGGAAATGATCCGCCAGGTGGCGGAAACCAAGTTCGTTGTCGAATTCCAGGGAGTCGCGTGTCTGCTGAGGCGTTGCGCCGTCCATGTCGATCCGCTCCGGGACGAGTACCTCGGCGGGGCGCACCCGGGCGAGCAGGGCGTCGAGTTCGGCACGACCGGGTACCGCGCTGAACGAGAACTCGCCCGACGCCAGGTTCAACCACGCGACGCCCAATCCGGTGGGTGCGGGATTGATCCCGGCGAGCACGCTCTCCCGTTCCGGGGCGAGCAGGCCGTCCTCCGCCAGTGTGCCGGGCGTAACGACCCGCTGTACGCGCCTTTCGACTGGACCCCGGGACGTCGCTGGGTCGCCGATCTGTTCGCAGATGGCGACGGCCTCGCCGGCCTCCACGAGCTTGGCAAGGTAGCCGTCGACGGCATGGAACGGCACGCCCGCCATGGGAATGGGGCTTCCGGCGGACTGCCCGCGCGCGGTGAGCGTGATGTCGAGCAGTCCCGCGGCGCGCTTCGCATCGTCGTAGAACAGTTCGTAGAAGTCGCCCATCCGGTAGAACAACAAGGTATCCGGATACTGGGCCTTGATGCGGAGGTACTGCTGCATCATGGGCGTGTGGGCAGCGAGATCCATGTCGCGAGAGCCTAACCGTCGAGAATGGGCTTGTCCCGTCCCGTCGCGGCCTTCCATGGAACGACACGCCAAAGGGCGCTAGTGACCGTGGCGTTTGCACCATGGGAGGGTGGTGTGGTTGGGTCGGAGGCGGCGCGACCGCAAGCGCGCTTTCCGGCACACGGCGAATGGCGAAGGCGCGTCCCTCGGACGCGACCGGGCCGGCTATGGGGCACTTTCATGCGGATGCCTCTTTATAGGCCGATGGCCCGTTTGCGTGTGCGATTTGGCTGAAATTTCGTGCTACGGCTTGACGTCCTTACTGACCAAATATACAGTATCGCCCAAGACGTTGTTCCACACTCCAAACAGCTAGGAGACATCCGTGACGGACATAGCCAAAGACAAGGAACGTGCCCTTACCGCCGCGCTTTCGCAGATCGAGCGGCAGTTCGGAAAAGGCTCGATGATGCGCCTCGGCAATCGCGAACTCGAGGCGATACCGTCGATTTCCACCGGGTCGCTGGGACTTGACATCTCGCTCGGCATTGGCGGCCTGCCACGCGGCCGGGTGGTGGAAATCTACGGACCCGAATCGTCGGGCAAGACCACGCTGACTCTCCAGGTGATCGCGGAAGCGCAGAAGCGCGGCGGTACCTGCGCCTTCATCGACGCGGAACACGCCCTCGATCCCATCTACGCCGAAGCGCTCGGCGTCAACACCGACGACCTCTTGGTCTCGCAGCCCGACACCGGCGAACAGGGACTCGAGATCTGCGACATGCTCGTCCGATCCGGGGCCGTGGATGCGGTGGTCGTGGACTCTGTCGCCGCGCTTACACCGAAAGCGGAAATCGAGGGCGAAATGGGCGACTCCCACGTCGGGCTCCAGGCCCGGCTAATGAGCCAGGCACTGCGCAAGATGACCGGCAACATCAAGAACTCCAACACCCTCGTGATCTTCACGAACCAGATCCGCATGAAGATCGGCGTGATGTTCGGCTCGCCGGAGACCACCACGGGCGGCAACGCGCTGAAGTTCTATTCGTCAGTCCGCCTCGATATCCGCCGCATCGGTGCGATCAAGGACCGCGACGAGGTGATCGGCAACGAGACGCGGGTCAAGGTGGTCAAGAACAAGGTCGCGCCGCCATTCCGTCAGACCGAGTTCCAGATCCTCTACGGCAAGGGCATCTACCGCAACGGCGAGATCATCGACTTGGGGGTCGAGCAGGGCATCATCGAGAAGTCCGGTGCCTGGTACAGCTACCAGGGCGAACGCATCGGCCAAGGCAAGAAAAACGCTGCGGAATGGCTCGACGATAACCCGGAAGCCCGGGACGGGATCGAGGATCGCATTCGCTCGGAGTTGCTACCCGGACGTTCACGTGGCAACCGGACCGAGGCGACGGAGAAAACCCCGGCGTCGGGTGGCGCGAGCGTTCACGAACTGAGAGGCGCTAGTCGCCGGTAAGTCGTGGAAGCGCCCCATAGCCGGGTCGGCCGCGTCCGAAGGACGCGCCTTCGCCATTCGCTATGCGCCGACTCCGTCTCCGGCCCAACCACACCGTCCTGCCCATGAAACAAGCGCCACGGTCGCAGGCTCCCGTTGGCGTTTGTTTCGTGCGAGGGGTCGACGAACGCCGCGCGATCATCCGCGACGCGGCCGTTCGCCTCTTGGCCCGGCGCGAACATTCGCGACTCGAACTCGCCCGCAAGCTGGGCAGTCGGGGGCATCCGGACGACCTGATCGAAGAGACCGTCGCGGATTTGGCCGACGACGGTCTGCAGTCCGATGATCGGTTCGCGCAGGCATTCGTCCGCTCGGCGTTGGGGCGCGGACAAGGACCGTTGAGGATCAGGGCCGGTCTTGCCGAGCGCGGCATCAACAGCGACATCGCGTCGACCTACTTCGACTTGGACGCGGACGAGTGGCGCGAGCGTGCGGCAAGCGCATTGTACAAACGCTTCGGGTCGGCGCCGGTGGAGAGCCGCGCGGATTGGGCACGAAGAGCGCGATTCCTGGCCGGTCGTGGATTCCCGTCCGATGTGGCGGCCAAGGTCCTCGGCTCATTGGACCGGGTCCCGTAGGGGACGCCCTTGTGGCGTCCCGTGCTGTGGGCAACCGTCGTTCGAACACTCCGTTGCGTTGCGCGCCATGTGAGACCGCGCTGGACGAACCCAAGTATACTTCCCGCCTTTTTTCGACCGGCCTAGGTCATGAAGACTGACGAGATTCGGGCTGCATATCTCGATTTCTTCGAGCAACGCGGTCACCGTATGGTGCCGTCAAGCTCGCTGGTGCCGGCGAACGACCCAACCCTCTTGTTCACGAATGCGGGCATGGTCCAATTCAAGGATGCCCTGACCGGGCGGGAGCAGTTGGACTACCGTCGCGCAGTCAGTTGTCAGCGCTGCGTCCGGGCGGGCGGCAAGCACAACGATCTCGAGAACGTCGGCTACACCGCCCGGCACCAGACCCTGTTCGAGATGCTCGGTAATTTCTCCTTCGGCGACTACTTCAAGGAAGACGCGATCACCTGGGCCTGGGAGTTCGTCACCGACGTACTCGACATCGCCGAGGATCGGCTTTGGGTCACTGTCCATCCCAGCGACGACGAGGCCCGGGCGATCTGGACGCGGAAGATCGGCTTGCCGCCTGCGCGGGTCGTCGACCACGAGGACAACTTCTGGGCGATGGGTGACACCGGTCCCTGCGGACCGGACTCGGAACTCTTCTACGACTTGGGTCCCCATGTGGCCGGCGGCCCCCCGGGCTCGCCCGACGAAGACGGCGATCGATACTCCGAGTTCTGGAATCTCGTGTTTCCCCAGTACGACCGCGCCGCAGACGGGACGCTGTCGCCATTGGACACGCCCGGTGTCGACACGGGCATGGGGCTCGAACGGGTCGCAGCAATCGTTCAGGGCGTCACGAGCAATTACGAGAACGACCTGTTTCGCCAGCTCGTGACGCGTGCGGGCAGACTGGCGGGTATGAACGACGAGGCGGCGATGCTGGCCAACCCCTCGCTGCGGGTCATTGCCGATCATGTGCGCGCCGCCACCTTCCTGATCGGTGACGGCGTCATGCCCGGCAACGAGGACCGGGCCTACGTATTGCGCCGCATCGTTCGTCGAGGCCTGCGGCACGGGTACAAGCTCGACATCCGGGAACCGTTCTTCAATCGATTGGTGGAATCCGTCGTCGAACTGATGGGCGATGCCTATCCGGTGATTGCCCAGTCCGCGGATCAAATCACCGATGCCGTTGCGGACGAGGAGCGACGTTTCGCCGACACGTTGAGATCGGGAATGGCCCTCCTCGATGAGGCGATTGCCAACCTCAAGGACAAGACCATCCCGGGCAGCATCGTATTCAAGCTCTACGACACCTACGGCTTTCCGGCCGATCTCACCGCCGATGTAGCCCGCGAACGGGGTTTCTGTGTCGATCAGGCCGGTTTCGACCAGGCCATGGAAGCCCAGCGTGCACGTGGCCGGGCAGCGGCACGCTTCAGCGCCAACCTGGAACAGAGTATCCGCGTCGATTCCAAGGTCGAGTTCTCGGGGTATACCCATCGCCAGGGCCAGGCCAACGTCCTGGGCCTGTACAGGCAAGGCGTCGAAGTCAACGCGCTTGAGGCAGGCGAAAGCGGCGTGGTTCTGTTGGACCAGACGCCCTTCTATGCGGAGGCCGGTGGCCAAGTCGGCGACCGGGGCGAAATCCGTTCGGAACGGGGTGACGCCCGGTTCGAGGTCGAGGACACCACACGCGGCGGCGATCAGCACCTGCACCACGGCCGGGTCTCGACGGGTGCGCTCCGGCGGGGGGACACCGTCTTCGCTACGATCGACGGCGAGCGACGCCAGGACATCGTGCTCAACCATTCCGCGACGCACCTTCTCCACGCCGCCTTGCGCGAGGTGCTCGGTACCCACGTGGAGCAAAAAGGCTCGCTTGTTGCGCCGGACCGGCTGCGTTTCGACTTCAGCCATCCCAAACCGGTTGTCGCCGACGAGTTGGAGCGCATCGAGTCCCTTGTCAACGAGCGGATTCGCGCCAACACCGAGACCCTCGTGGAGGTCATGGACTTCGACGACGCGATCCACAAGGGTGCGATAGCCCTATTCGGTGAGAAATACGCCGATCAGGTGCGTGTGCTCACCATGGGGGACGGATTCTCGGTGGAACTCTGTGGCGGTACGCACGTGGCGAGATCCGGTGACATCGGGATCTTCCACATCGTCTCGGAGGAAGGTGTCGCCGCCGGCGTGCGGCGCGTGGAAGCCCTCACCGGCGCGCACGCGCTGGCTTGGTTCGTCGAGGGCGAACGACAACTCGACGCGGTTGTCACGGCGGTGCGCAGCCAGCGTGGCGATGTCGAAGACCGTGTACGCCAGTTGACCGGACGGGCACGGGACCTGCAAAGGGAAGTGGATGCCTTGAATGCCAAGTTGGCGTCAGGGCGCGGTGCAGACCTTGCTGACAGCGCCGAAGACGTAAACGGCATTCGCGTGCTGGCCGCAAGGGTCGACGGCGAGCCGAAATCCCTGCCCGCGACCATGGACACCCTGCGCGACCGACTCGGCGATGCCGTTGTCGTGCTGGCTCATGTGGGTACCAAGGTCAGCCTCATCGCCGGCGTCAGCAAGAGCGTGTCACCGAAGGTCAAGGCCAACGACGCTGTGCGCTTTGTGGCGGAGCAGGTCGGTGCCCGGGGCGGCGGTCGTGCGGAAATGGCGCAGGCGGGCGGCGGCGACAAGCCCGAGAAACTCGACGAAGCGCTTGCCGCAGTGGCCGATTGGGTGCGCCGGCTGACCGCCCCGGCCTGACTGCCGACCTCGAATGTCCCGCTTGCTCGTTCAGAAGTTTGGCGGCACCTCGGTGCGCGATATCGAACGCGTCAATGCCGTCGCCGACCGGGTTGCGGCGAGCGTTGAGGGCGGCGACCGCGTCGTCGTCGTCGTGTCTGCGATGGCGGGTGAGACGGATCGATTGGAAGGGCTCGGCTTCGACGTGGTTCCCCGTCCGCCACCAAGGGAGATGGACGTTCTGCTCTCGGCTGGCGAACAGGTATCCATCGCTTTGCTCTCGATGGCCCTCATGGAACGCGGGTGTCGGGCCCGTTCGCGTCTCGCTGTGCAGGTCGGCATCCGGACCGACGACAACCACACCAAGGCACGCATCGAGAGCATCGACGTGGCGGGCCTCTTTGCCGACATCGAAGCGGGCGTGACCCCCGTTGTTGCCGGGTTCCAGGGAATTGCGTCAAATGGGGACATCACCACCTTCGGCCGCGGCGGGTCGGACACCACCGCCGTCGCGATCGCGGCTGCGCTCGAGGCGGACGAATGCCAGATCTATACGGACGTCGAAGGGGTCTACACGGCCGACCCGCGAATCGTGGAAAACGCCCGCCGCCTCGATGCGGTCACCTTCGAGGAGATGCTGGAACTCGCGAGCCTCGGCGCCAAGGTATTGCACGCGCGCTCGGTGGAGTTCGTCGGTAAGTACGGAGTGCCGTTGCGGGTCCTGTCGAGCTTTGACGAGGGCCCCGGTACGTTGATCACCAGGGAGGAGAACACCATGGAGCAACCACTGGTCTCCGGGCTCGCGTACGCCCGCGACGAAGCCAAGTTAACGGTTCTTGGGGTGCCGGACGTGCCGGGGGTGGCCTCGAAGATCCTCGGGCCCATCGGCGCCGCTTCCATCGAAGTGGACATGATCGTGCAGAACACGGGGGCGGACGGCTCCACCGACCTGACATTCACGGTTCGGCGCGCCGACTTCGAACGCGCCCAGGAGGTTCTTGCAGGCGTCAAAGAGGTTCTCGGCGCTCGGGGGATCGAAGGCGACGACCGCATTGCCAAGGTTTCTGCGGTGGGCGTCGGAATGAAATCCCACGCGGGCGTCGCGACGCGCATGTTCGACGCCCTAGCGGCGGAGAACATCAACATCCAGATGATTTCCACGTCGGAGATCAAGATCTCGGTCGTTGTGGCGGAGCGGTACCTCGAACTGGCCGTACGGGCCATCCACGACGCGTTCGGGCTTGGCGAAGCGGTGGCTGTGGACGACGCCTGAACAAAGGTGTGTGTAGCCTGTGGAGAACACCGGAACAGGGGGTGTTATGACGTGGCAAAGTAGTCCACAATCGGGTGTGACATTGGTCTGAGTGCTCCGCTACTACAGAACAAACCCGGCACGCACCACAGATCATGCCAAGGGCACGGACGGCAACGGGAGGATTGCCGCTGTGAGGATGAAGGAAGCAATCATCCGGACACAGGCCATAGGACAAGGACTAAAGGCAAGGGAGGTCGGCTCATGTTGATCCTAACCAGACGCGTTGGGGAGACCCTCATGATCGGCGACGAAATCACTGTCACCGTTTTGGGGGTCAAGGGCAACCAAGTACGAGTAGGCGTGAACGCACCGCGCGACGTCGCGGTCCATCGGGAAGAGATCTACCAGCGCATACAGGACGAGGAGCCGGACCGGCTGAGTTCAACCGTCGGTTCGTAGCCACCCGCCCCTGCCCGGCTGCCCACCGCGCGCCCCATGTGACGGCTTGGCCCGTTGGGGCGACCCTCGTGGTCGCCCGCCGAATGTGGTGCGGCCTCCGCAACGGGCCGGGACAACGCCGCCAGACCGCTCGAACGCGCCCGCAAGGGCGCGGCCTCGCCGTCTGGCCCCAGCCCCCACCGCCCCAGGACTCCGCGCCCATCAACGGCGCTTGCAGGCCGTTGCCGCGGCGCAGAGTCCTGGGCCCGTCCCCGTACGGTCGTTGTACCTTACTGAGAGGACTCGACCGACGACGTGGCCCAGCCGTGCGGGTCGAAATCCGCGCCGATCTTGTAGAGATGCTCGTCCTGGAAACGGCAGGTGAGTTTCTTCAACCAGGTGCCGGCCTTGTGACTCATATCGCAGGTCACCCGGTTTGCCCGGCTACCGTAGCGTTGCACGTAGACTTCGATCAGGTTTTCGAGTTGCGGGCGTTGCTGATCCGGGATCTTGGCCCATAGTGCCTTGAAATAATTGCGTATCTCCGGGTGCGTGTCGCCCCGCGCAGCGACCGCGAGCCAGGCGACGGCAGCCTGCGGATCCTGCGGCACGCCGTCTGCCCCCTGTTGGAGGATGAACCCGACCCGCGCCTGGGCGAACTTGAAACCGCGCCGCGCCGCAGCGAGCAGATGGGGCAATGCCTCAGCGTATTCCTGTCGCCGGTACAGGATCGAGCCCTGAAGACGGGACTGGTAGATGCCCATCATCGTCTCCAAGTTCACGACCTGGTGCGAATCGTCCCGTTCGCCCGTGACGATGATTTCTTCGTCGACATCGTCGAATCTCGGGTCGACCCAGCCGCGTTCGGCACCGATGCTGTTCGCCGCGACCAGCAACGCGACGGCGATTGTGCACCGGCAGTGGATTCCATTCGTCGACATCCGCTTGGCTCAACGAGGCTTGACCCCGTCGAGTATCGCGCCGTGAACCGTCGAGTCAAGCCGTGGATTGGGGCGCCGATGGCAGGTTGAGGAAGAACGTCCTGGCGCAATCAAGCGCCTCGTCATACCCGGCATCGGCGTGGCGAACGACACCGGTAGCGGGGTCGTTCCATAACACGCGGGCAATGCGCTCTTGCGCTGCCGGGGTGCCATCGCAACAGATCACGAGTCCGGCGTGCTGCGAATAGCCGATTCCCACGCCGCCGCCGTGATGCAAGGACACCCAGGTAGCGCCCGACGCGCAGTTCACAAGCGCGTTCAGGAACGCCCAGTCAGCCACGGCATCCGATCCATCCTTCATGGCTTCGGTCTCGCGGTTGGGGCTCGCCACCGAACCGGCGTCCAGATGATCGCGCCCGATCACCACCGGGGCCTTCAATTCGCCGCTACGTACCATTTCGTTGAACGCCAGACCGAGCCGATGGCGGTCGCCGAGGCCCACCCAGCAGATCCTCGCGGGCAGACCTTGAAAGCGAATGCGCTCGGCCGCCATGTCCAACCACCGGTGCAGCGCCCGATCGTCCGGCAGCAGATCCTTGACCTTGGCGTCCGTCCGGGCGATGTCCCCCGGATCGCCGGACAGGGCGGCCCAACGGAACGGACCCTTGCCCCGGCAGAACAGGGGTCGAATGTAGGCGGGAACGAAGCCGGGAAAATCGAACGCGTTGGGTACCCCCGCCTCCTGCGCCATCTGGCGGATGTTGTTGCCGTAGTCCACGACTGGGATTCCCCGCTCCCAGAACTCGAGCATCGCCCTTACCTGCACGGCCATCGATTCCTTGGCGGCACGCACCGTCCCATCCGGATCGTTGTGCCGACGTTGGTCGTGTTCGTCGATGGTCCAGCCGAGCGGCAGATAGCCGTTCAAGGGATCGTGGGCGGACGTCTGATCGGACACCGCGTCCGGCGCATAGCGTTTGTCCGTCGCGGAGCGCCGAACCAGTTCTGGGAACACGTCCGCGGTATTGCCGAGCAGACCTACGGATAGCGCATCGTTCCGGCTGCACGCCTCGTTGACCATGGCGATGCCTTCATCCAGATCCTTGGCCTGTTTGTCGAGGTAGCCGGTACGTAGCCGAAAGTCGATCGCCGTCTGTCGGCACTCCACCGCCAGCATGGAACCGCCGGCCATGGTGCAGGCGAGCGGCTGGGCGCCGCCCATGCCACCAAGTCCGCCGGTCAGGAACCACTTGCCGACGAGATCGCCCCCGAAATGTTGGCGACCCATCTCCGCGTAGGTCTCGTAGGTGCCTTGGACGATCCCCTGGCTGCCTATGTAGATCCACGAGCCGGCGGTCATCTGGCCGTACATCATGAGGCCGTTGCGGTCCAACTCGTTGAAGTGCTCGAGAGTGGCCCAATGCGGCACCAGGTTCGAGTTGGCGATCAGCACCCTCGGCGCATCGGGGAACGTGGGCAGCACGGCCACGGGTTTGCCAGACTGAACGAGCAGGGTTTCATCTAACTCCAAGGCCTTCAACGCGGCGACGATCTTCTCGAATGCGTCCCAGTCCCGTGCCGCCTTGCCGCGGCCACCGTAGACGACGAGTTCAGCCGGGTTCTCCGCCACCTCGGGGTCGAGGTTGTTCATGAGCATTCGCATTGGGGCTTCGGTCAGCCAGGATTTGCACGTCAGCGTGCTACCCCGCGGCGCCCGGATTATTCGGCCTGACATGATCAGCCGCCGTTGCGGGAAACGCCTGCCTTGAATACCCGGCGGCAGGGGTTGTGACCCAACGCGTAGCTGAGTTCGGCAGGCGACTGGACGTCCCACACGGCGAGGTCGGCCAACTTCCCGGGTTCGATCACCCCCCGGTCGTCGAATCCCAGAGCCCGGGCCGCATTGGCCGTCGCGCCACGAAGCGCTTCTTCCGGGCTTAGGCCGAACAGGACGCAGCCCATATTCATCGCCGCCAGGATCGAGAGCACCGGCGAGGTCCCCGGATTGTGGTCCGTGCTGACGGCGATCGGCACCTTGGCGGACCGCAAGGCGTCGACCGGGGGCTCCTGCGTTTCACGGAGGTAGTACCACGCCCCCGGAACGAGGACTGCGACCGTCCCTGCGGCCGCCATGGCTTCGACCCCGGCGTCGTCGAGATATTCGAGATGATCGCAGGAAAGCGCACCCATGCCCGCCGCCATTGCCGCACCTTGGCAGTTCGAGAGTTGCTCGGCGTGCAGACGTAGCGGCAGTCCCCGTGCTTGGGCGCTCTCGAAGACCGACCGCACTTCCTCGGTGGTGAAGGCAATTCCTTCGCAATAGGCGTCGACAGCGTCCGCCAAACCCTCCGCCGCAACTGCGGGCAGCACTTCCTCGATCATCAGCCGGACATAGTCGGCTCGGCGTTCCCGGTATTCCGGCGGCAGGGCATGTGCGCCGAGGAAGGTGGCAACCACGTCCACCTCCGTGGCCTCGCCAAGCTCGCGGGCCACGCGCAACATGCGCAGTTCGGTCTCGAGGTCGAGGCCGTAGCCGGACTTCACCTCCACCGTGGTCACCCCTTCGGCCAGCAGGACGTCGAGTCGCGCCCGGGTCGCCTCCAGCAACTGCGAGTGCCCCGCCGCGCGCGTCGCGCTCACCGTGGAGACGATACCGCCGCCGCGTCGGGCGATTTCCTCGTAGGAAGCGCCTTGGAGGCGGAGCGACCATTCCTCCGCCCGGTTTCCGGCATAGACCAGGTGCGTGTGGCAGTCGATGAGGCCAGGGGTCACTAGCCGGCCGCCCAGATCCACCCGCTCTTCGAAGGAGTCGTCGGCGTAGTCGGCGGCTATGCCGACCCAGGCGATGTGCCCATCCCGGATTGCGACGGCCGCGTTTTCGATCAGTCCGTAGGGACTGCCGGAGCGCATCGTGGCGACCCGGCAGTTGGTGAGGAGGCGCTGCATGCTGGTCCCTTCGGCTGGTGGCCGCAAGCTTCGTGATGTGGGCGCGATTCTGCGCGGCGTTCCCTGCAAGTTCGACGTGAATCAAAGTCCTGCTTCCTGCCCTCGAAACTCACGTTTCGCCGGTGGCGAATCTGGTGAAATGGCGCCGCATTCTCGGCGCTTGATTCCGATGAAGTGTCTGTTCTCGAAGATGCTGACGAACGAGGGCTGGGCCCACGATGCGCTGGTACAAGTCGACCGGCGTGGGATGATTGTCGCGCTCCATACGGACGCCGACGACACGTCGGTACCGCGAATAGAAGGCGTCGCCATTCCCGGCATTCCCAACGCCCACTCCCATGCCCATCAAAGGCTGCTGGCCGGCCTCGCCGAGTCGGGCGCGGGCCGCGGCGACTTCATGCGCTGGCGCGAGTTGATGTACCGCGCCATCGGGAATTTCGACCCGGACTCCTTCGAGGCGGTGGCGGCGTTGGCGTACATGGAGATGCTGAAGGCCGGCTACACGTCGGTCGCGGAGTTCCACTACCTGCACCACGATGTGGATGGGTCTTCCTATTCGCAGCCGGCCGAGATGGGGCTGCGCTGCCTTGCCGCCGCCCGGGACACCGGCATCGCCGTGACGCTCTTGCCTGTCCTCTATGCCTATGGCGGCTTCGGCGCATGTCCCCCAGACCCGGGACAGTCCCGATTCGTCTGTGACGCGGACGGATACATGGACATTTTCGTTGCGCTTTGCGACGCAGGGGAGCGCGTGTCGGGGCAGGGGGTCGGTTTCGCGCCGCATTCCCTGCGTGCGGTCGACGAAGGCCTGATCCGGGACGTGCTGACCGCGGTGCGGCAGATCGAACCGGCTGCGCCTGCGCACATCCACGTCGCCGAGCAGCGTTCGGAGGTGGAAGCCTGTCTCGCCTGGTGCGGTGCGCGTCCCGTGCAGCGCCTACTGGACGAAGTGGACATCGATTCCCGGTGGAACCTCGTTCATGCAACCCATATGAACGAGTCCGAGCGCGAAGCGCTAGCGGCCACGGGCGCGACGGTCGTGGTATGCCCCACCACGGAAGCCAACCTGGGTGATGGCGTGTTTGGCGCCCGCGAGTGGCTGGAACTCGACGGCTCGTTCGCGGTCGGTTCCGATAGTCAGATTTCGATATCGCCCGCCGATGAACTCCGTCTCCTCGAATACGCGCAAAGGCTCGTGGCCGAGTCTCGGTTGGTGCTGTTGCCGTCAGGGGGCGGTTCGGTGGGACGATTCCTGCTGGATTGCGCATGGGCGGGCGGCGCCGCGAGCCTCGGACAGCCGTGTGGCACCCTGGCGGAAGGCGCGCGGGCCGACGTCATCGTGTTGGACGAGGAGCATCCGGCCCTGGTAACGCGATCCGAAGACGACCTTCTCGATGCGTGGGTTTTCTCCGGCGGCCCGGGTTGCGTTCGCCATGTGTTCGTCGGGGGTCGGCAAGTTGTGGACGATCATCGCCACGTCAACGAGACCTCGATCATCAACCGCTACCGCGACGTTGCGGAGTGTCTGCTGCAATGAGCGAAGCGAATCCAACGGTATCCATCGTACTGGGCAACGGCCCACTCGGCCTTGACGCGATGGGCGCCGCGTTGGATGGCCCAATCACGGTAACGCTTCATCCCGATGCGTCGGCGCGGACCCAAGCAGCACACAGCGTTTTGCTGAAAACCGTCGAGCAGGACGCCGCGGTCTACGGGGCCAACACCGGGTTCGGACGGCTTGCGTTGAGGCGCATTCCCGCCGAGGACCTGCGAACGCTGCAGCTCAATCTGGTGCGCTCCCACGCCGCAGGCGTCGGCGACCCCATACCGGATGGTGTGGTTCGGCTTGCCATTCTGCTGAAGCTGAACAGCCTGGCGGCGGGGCATTCGGGTGTGTCGAAAGAACTGCTGGACTTGATCGCGGGTTGCATCAACGAAGAGGTGCTGCCGGTGGTCCCTTCACAGGGCTCCGTTGGCGCTTCGGGCGATCTCGCGCCGCTGGCCCACACGGCATTGGTGTATGTGGGACGCGGTGAAGCCCGATTCCGAGGCAGTGTCTTGCCGGGGGATGAGGCGTTGCGCGCCGCCGGTCTGGCGCCATTGGAACTCGGACCCAAGGAAGGACTGGATCTCATCAACGGCACGCAGATCTCCGTGGCCCAGGCGCTCACCGGACTGATCGATGCCCGGCGCAACCTGCAATCCGCCGTGGTGGTGGGCGCGTTGTCGACGGATGCGTTCCAGGCGACGGATGCCTATGCCGATCCGCGCCTCAACGCCCTCAAACCCCATCCCGGCCAGGTTGCCGTGGCGGCGGCACAGCGCGGGTTGTTGACGGGTAGCGCGATCCGTGCGTCGCACCGGGACTGCGATCGGGTCCAGGATCCGTATTCGTTTCGCTGCCAGCCCCAGGTCATGGGCGCATGCCTCGATCTTATCGACAACGCCGAGCAGACGTTGCTCCGGGAGGCCAACGCGATCACCGAGAACCCGTTGGTGTTCGGTGATGGCGCCGAGGTCGTATCCGGGGGTAATTTCCACGGCCAAGCCGTGGCGTTCGCCGCAGACATGCTGGCACTGGCCATTGCGGAGACCGGATCCCTATCGGAACGCCGAACCGCCGCGCTCGTTACCGGGGAGTTGAGCAGCCTGCCCCCGTTCCTCATGCCGGATCCGGGTCTTCACTCCGGCTTCATGCTCGCCCACGTCACGGCGGCTGCGTTGGCCAGCGAGAACAAGCAACTAGCCACGCCAGCCAGCGTCGACAGCATTCCCACGTCGGCGAACCAGGAGGACCACGTGAGCATGTCCGCGCACGGATCGCGACGTCTGGCTCGGATGAACGACAACGTTGCGGCCATCATCGCGATCGAGTGGCTGGCGGCCGCCACCGGGGTGGATCTGCTCCGTCCTCTGAACTCCTCGGCGAGCCTTGAGCAGGTTCTCGCGCTGCTGCGCGCAGAGGTCCCCAAACGAACGGCGGACCGGGAGTTCGCCCCCGACATCGCCGCCGCCCGGGAGCTTGTGGAAGCCGGCGTCCTTGCGGAGTTCGCGAGCGGATTGGCGTCTCGGAACCCGTGACACCTGCTGACCTCTACGCCTGCGAGCGGGGGACCACCGCGCTGATTCTCTCCATACCCCATTCGGGACTGCTGCTCCCGGACGGCATGGCGGAGCGCCTGACGCCGGCTTCGAGGACGTTGCCGGATACCGACTGGCGGGTGGATGAACTCTACGACTTCGCGGCGGACTTGGGTGCCACCGTCCTGAGGGCGAACTACAGCCGCTACGTCGTGGACCTGAACCGGCCGCCCGACGGCGCATCCCTGTATCCCGGTCGCCCCGTTACCGGCATCTGTCCGTTGGAGTTGTTCAACGGCGAACCGATCTACCGAGGCGGGTGCGAACCCGACGCCCGCGAGATCGAGCGGCGACGGGTCACCTACTGGCAGCCGTTCCACGACCGGTTGGAGGCCGAGTTGGCAAGGGTAGGCGAACGCCTCGGACACGCCATCCTCTACGACTGCCACTCCATCGCCCCGATCGTTCCCAGGCTGTTCGATGGCCGCCTTCCCGCGCTGAATCTCGGCACCAACCACGGTTTTAGTTGCGCTCACGCCATCCAGGATGTCGTCGTCGAACAGCTAGCGTCCAGCGGCTACGCCCATGCCGTCAACGGCCGCTTCATCGGCGGCTACATCACGCGCCACTACGGCGAGCCTGAGCGGGGCCGGCACGTGCTGCAGATGGAGATTGCCCAGGATGCCTACATGGACGGGACGACACCCGAGTCCTACAACCCCCTGAAGGCCGTTGCGCTCAAGGCCAAACTGCGCCGCCTCCTCGGTTCGTTGACTGGTTTGGCGTCGAGCGAGGTGCTCGATCAAGTACACTGACCGGCCGCGAACGGATCCTGAGTAGGCGATGGAGGAGCAAGACCCGGTCCCGACTCCGCGGATGCACTGGACCCGGCTCGTGCTGGGTCGGGGCCACCCGATCATCATCATTGGCGTGCTGGCCGCGGTTGGCGCTGCCATTTGCTGGTTCTCGCTCCAGAGAATCTCCTTGCTTACGCAAACGCCGACCCGTTACGAAATGGAATTGGAGGTCGCCACCGAGGGATGCGATGACCGCAGATTGGCGGTGTTCGGAGACATCGGCTCATTCGGTGCTTCGTACTTCGAATTCAGGTTCTTCGACGACGACGACAGACCATTGTTCGTCGAAGGGTGCCGGGTGCGATCGATTCTTCTGCGAAGCAATCTAGATCTGCAGCCGGCGCGCTCTTGGGACGGCTCGCTGACGTTGGTCCGCGTAACGGGAATGGACCCGGATCTCCATATGGACCAAGCCAACGGGGAGGCGGGGCCTAGTCTGCCCCTAAATAGGGCGGAGACTTTCGGAGCTTCGATTGTCGGCAGCGACCTCAGTGTAATCAGTGGAGGCGACTCGACGGGGTCCGGACTTTCGTTTTTGAGGAGTGTCGACGAGGACATTCGACGCCGGGATACCGGACGAGCGCATATCCGCTATGAAGTCGCGTTCCATGAGAAGTGGCAGCCGATCCTCCTAACTTGGAGCTTTGAGATCCCTGAAAACGTAAGGACCTATGTCAGTCTTCGGGGCCATCAGCGTTCTCCTCGATTGCCTGTGGGCCAAGATGGCCCGGCGGACGGCGGCCGGCCTGCGATGACATACGATGACCTGGACATGTCCGTGTCCTTCAGGACGGACGAGGTGTTGCTCGTTCGGGGTCTGATGTCGGATTCGGGCGATGCCGTGAGCGTTTACGGCTATCTCCGGTTCGGCCTCGAGAATAGCGATGCGGAGAGTAAGCGGGAGAGCGGAAACGTCCGGTTCTCCGCGATCCTGGGCATCGGTATCGCGCTGATCGTCGAAGCCTTCGTGATACTCCTTGCCCTTGGTGTCCGCGCGCTGGCGGCGAGGCTGGGTGTTGCCGGAAAGGCGGTTCCGGCGGACTGATTCTGACGCCGCCAAGCCCACGTTTCGGCCGGACCCCGGGTGTGCGGGAGTCCGGCCAATACGTGGCCTGACTTAGGGCCGCGTCCCGTGGATGTCGTAGGGGAACATCGCGGGATCCGCGCCATGCGATGCAGCGAGACGGCGCATCCACTCCCTGTCGTCATCGACTCGGACGTCGTAAGAGGTGTCCTCGGTCGACGAGAGCCCTGTCAGGTAGCGCAAGGCATCGACGGACGGCGGACTGCCCGCGAACAGGAGTACGGCCACTGCGACGAGGAAGTGTCGTTCGTCGACGGCGTCGCCGTGCAACTCGGCTTCGGCTCTTGCCAACTCCAGCAGTTCGCCCGTGTAGATTTCGTCCACCGACTCGAGGGGACACTCGGCGACCGGGTTGTCGTTGCGCCGCGCGCCACGCGCTCGTTCGCCTCTCGCCATCCATGCTTCGTGACGGTTGGCGCCGAACGTCACCTCGGCGTTCATGCCCAGAATCTCGACGGTGTCTTCCCGCACCTCCCGCGCGTCGAGCCCCAGCATCTCGAGCCATCCGGATACTGGCGGGCCGAGATCGAGGAAAGCAAGTGCGATGTGGAAATGGTCGCAGCGGGTGTCTCCGCGGTTCCGCGCCTCGGCCTCCGCCTTGGTGAGCAATGAGACGAGCCAAGGATGGCCCTCGACCCAATCCGGCCACAGGCCTGGTTGCAGTTGGTTGGTTGTGTTGGTCATTTCGTAGTCCTCGGTATGGAAGTACCGACGAGCCGACGAATAGGACTCACCCGTCTTGCGCATGCGTGCGCGTACCAGTCGTTTGAGGGAATTGCGCGCGGTCATCGGTCTACCCAATCAGCCCCGGGTCCGACTTCCCCAGCAAGCCCGCCAGGGCGGGTTTACGATGACGCTTCGAGGACACACGCCCCCTTTACCTCCTTTTACTCGGCCTTGCTGGGGAAGGCCGGACGAGGTCAGGCGCGAAGCACGCTCGACCCGTACCATAGCAGACCTGATGAACTTCCGCGCCAGCGACTTCGGACAAAGATGACGACTTCCTACAACGGTATCGCGTTACCTGGCGAGTGGCCGCCTAGTGACATCGGCGTCGGCGACGATCCGTTGCCGGTTCCCTACCTGTCGAGTCCGCCGGCGGTCATTCCCGTGGATGTGGGCCGGCAGTTGTTCGTCGACGATTTCCTGATCGAGTCCACGACGCTAGAACGCGTCTACCACGCCGCCAAGGTCCACGACGCCGCGCCGGTGCTCTCGCCGGAGACCGAGTTGGAACTGAACCGCGGCCAATGCCCCGTCGCGGCGCCGTTCAACGACGGCGCCTGGTACGACCCGGCGGACGGCACCTTCAAGCTCTTCTACATGGCCGGTTGGTACGACGGCGCGGCAATGGCTATGAGCGACGACGGCATCAACTGGCGGCGCCCGAAACTAGACGCCGTCCCGGGCACGAATGCCGTGATCCCCCGCCCGCCGGATCATCTTCGAGACGGCGCGATGGTCTGGCTGGACCACGACGCCGCACCGGAAGAACGCTTCAAGATGTTCGTCTATTGGCGCTGGATCGGGCATCGCCAGGGCGGCAAGGTCTACACCTCGCCAGACGGTATTCGCTGGGCGGAACGCGGGATGACCTCGCCCAGCGGCGACAACACCACGTTTTTCTACAACCCGTTTCGGCGCAAGTTCGTGTTCAGCATCCGCCACAAATGGCAACGGCGCGCCCGGTCGTACCACGAACACGACGACTTTCTGCGCGTGTCCCCCTGGCGCGATGACGACCCCGTTCGTTGGGCTCGCACCGACCGCCTCGACCGGCCGGACCCGCTTGTCGGCATTGCGCCGCAACTCTACGACCTCAATGCCGTGGCCTACGAGAGTCTCATGCTCGGTGCGTTCGCGATCTTCCACGGGCCCGAGAACGACCGCGCCGCCGAGTTGGGCCGCCCGAAAATCAACGACCTGCAGCTAGCCTACAGCCGCGACGGGTTCCATTGGCATCGGCCCCACCGGGAAGCCTTTATCGGCGCTAGCCGCCGGTGGGGAAGCTGGAACTACGGCTATATCCACGCGTCGGGCGGTGTCTGCCTAGTGGTTGGCGACGAACTGTGGTTCTACTACGGCGCGTTTTCCGGTCAGGGCTCCGTTTTCAAGCCCGGTGAATCTGGGGACTACCCCCACGACAACGCCATGTACGCCGGCGGCCACACGGGTCTTGCGACCCTGCGTCGCGACGGCTTCGCGTCCATGGAAACGGACGGGGAGGGCGAATTGGTGACGCGACCCCTCAAGTTTTCGGGCAAGTGTCTGTTCGTGAACATCGATGCGCCAGGCGGCGAACTGCGGGTCGAGGTGACCGATCAGCGCGGCAACGTCATCGAACCGTTTTCGCTCGCCAATTGCCGACCGGTGCGTGCCGACAGCACGCGCGAACGCGTGGCGTGGAATGGCGGTGAATTGGCGACGTTGGCAGGCCGTGAGGTCCGGTTCCGTTTCCACCTGCGCCGCGGCAGGTTGTACGCGTTCTGGGTGAGTCCGTCGGATCGCGGCGTCAGCCGGGGTTTCGTCGCCGCCGGCGGCCCGGGCTTTTCGGGCCCGGTGGACGAGTGATTAGCGGACCGGCTTTGGGGGCGCTCGCATGGCCAAATCCATAACCCGTTGAATCGCTTGGCTCGTAGGGGCGACCCTTGTGGTCGCCCGCGCCGGGCATGCTGGCTTGCTGAACAACGGGACGGGACAAGCCCGTCCCCTACGGTCCGTGGCCCCGGTCGTGCTGTGGGGAGCTAGAAAGGGTCTTTTCTCTCGATCCGGTAGACGTAGGCCAAGTCGCAGGGCTTGTCCTTCGGCCTTTGGATCTCGAGGCCGTTCTCGCCGAGGCTCCACGTCAGTTGTTCGTCGGACCCCAACATGGTCACGGACTGGATCTCGCCTGCGTTCAATCGCCGCAGCGATTTGATGGTGGAAATCTCTTCGGGCCAGCCTAGGCAGGTGGCGTAGATGCAACTGTCGGTGCAGGTGAAACGGTAGTCCTCCGCCGTGTATTCCACCTCGTGGCGTTCGCTGAACATGCCGCTCTCGGTCATTTCCGTCGGACCCTCGCCGGACGCGACCCACGGCGTCGTGCCGTAGATCGCCTCGCCGTTGACCTTCAGCCAGTTCCCCATGGCAACGAGTCTCTCCTTGGCTTCGTCCGGAATAGTGCCGTCCGCCTTCGGCCCGACATTGAGGAGTAGGTAGCCGTTCTTGCTGACGTTGTCGACGAGGTTGTGTACCAATGCGCTCGCATTCTTGAAGCCCGCATCGGAGACGAACGACCAGGCCCCCTGGTCGTCGATTGACGTGTCCGTGATCCAGTCGTAGTAGGTGAGGCGGTCCATGCGACCGAGTTCGTAGTCGACCAGGGCGACGCCGGGGACAAGGTCATGGGTTTTGTAGGTGACGGCTAGCTCCGTTCCCCACTCCTGCTCCTTGTTGTAGTAGTCCGCCAGCATCTTCTTCTTGAAGTCCTCCTGCACGAAGTTCAATCCGAAGTCGAACCACATCAGATCGGGCCGGTAACTCTCGACAACCTCGTCGATCTTGGCGCGCCAGAAGTCGTGGAACTCCCGGCCCGGGCGGTCTTGTAGCAGCCACTCGCTGCGTCGGTCGTCCGCGCCGCCGCCCAGTCCATCGAGGTTGTGCATGGGCCCGTAGAGTCCGGCGAACTCGGGGTTGGACACATCGCAATCACGCCGCCAGTGGGGAAAGAACCACCACTGCTCGAAGTGGTGGAAGGCGGTCATGAAGCGCAGTCCCTGGCCGCGGATCGCCTTTTCCAGTTCGCCGACGACATCCCGCTTGGGCCCCATTCGCGCGGCGTTCCACTCGTTCACGGTGCTATCCCAGAGGGAGAACCCGTCGTGGTGCTCGGCGACCGGTCCCGCGAATTTCGCCCCGGCCGACTTGAACAGCTCCGCCCATTCCTCGGCATCGAACTTCTCGGCGGTGAACCGGGGAATGAAGTCCTTGTAGCCGAACGCCGACGCGCCCCCGTAGGTCCGCTCGTGATGGTCGTATTGCGAGTTTCCGGGACGGTACATGTTGTGCGGATACCAGGTGCCGTTGGGTCCGCACGCAGGGACGCTGTAGATGCCCCAATGGGTGTAGATCCCGAACTTCGATTCGCGCAGCCACTGCGGCGTTCTGTGGTTCTTGAGCGATTGCCAGGTGGGTTCGTATTGCTTGTCCATGGGGTCCTCTTTTTCGAATGCAGGCTATGTCAGTACGTCGACGACCTTGGTGTAGATGGTGTAGCCGGCGAACGCGATGTACATGGCCGACGCGAGCACCATGAACACGATGTTGATCCATCCGGGTCGCGCGGACTTCGGCAGCTTGGTGAGATTCATGTAGAGGATCATCGGCACGTAGACGGCCATCACGAATCCGCTCATGAGCGCGGCGATGAATAGGAAGTCGAGTCCGGCGATGTCGTACCGGCCGAAGAACCAGACGCTGAACACGCCGATGACCATGGTCGTCCCGACGAGAACCAGGTACCACTGTTCGAGCTTCAGCCATCGTCCGAACTTGAAGTTCGTATGGAGAAGGTCGGCGAAGATGCGGCTGCCGCCATCCACCCCGCCAAGCTGGGTGCTGAACAGGGCCGCCATTCCCACGATGAGAAACAGGTACCGGCCGAAGGTCCCCATGCTCTGTTCGAGGATGGACGCGAGATCCCATACGAGGCTCGCGCGGTCGGGTACGAGGCCGATGGGATGCAGGACGGCTAGGGCGCCGAAGATGAACAGGAACATGGTGAAGCTGCCGAGCAGCCAGAAGAACAGCGTCTGATCGAGCACCACGTAGCGGAACCAGTCCTTGAAGCGGCGCCGGTTCTCGGGCGTTTCCGCGTAGAGGTAGCCGGTGTCCATCTCCTTGATCTCGTGCTTGTGGGCGGGACTCATGAGCGACGGCATGAGCGCGCCCATGCCGATGTTCTTCTCGCGGAGGTAGTAGGCGTAGTACAGGTTGCCGAGGCCGCCCGCCCCGGCGAAGACCACCGCGCCGAAGAAGCGGTTGAAGGTCAGTTGGTCGCGGACCGACCCGTCGTCGGCCAGGACGTCCACGGGGAAGTCCGGAAAGCTGAAGAAACTGATGAGACCGTTCCACATCTCCATGAATATCTCGACCGACCCGATCTCCCACACGACGTAGATGAGGCCGACGACGATGACGAGGATCAGACCCATGATGCAGCGTTCCACGGCCGTGTAGATCACCTTGGGGCCGAACAGGATGGCGGCGACCAAGGCGAACACGATGGCGGTCCACAGCCACGGCGGACTGTGGTGCCCCGGTCCGAAGATGAGGTCGCGCAGCGCGATGCCGGTCTCGCGCGCCCACCCGGGCAGGAACTTGCCCACGACGATGACGAACACGAACGCGTACACGGTGAGCTTGACGACCCGGGCCATGCCGGTGAAAGGACTTTCGCCGGTGACGATCGACCAGCGGCCGATCTCGATGTTGACCCATAGCTGAAGGAAGATGCCGATGGCCGCCGCCCAGAGTAGCTGCGCGCCGACCACGGAGGTGATCCAGGGCCACATGATCAGTTCGCCGGAACCGATGGCGAGACCGGCGATCACGACGCCGGGCCCGATCATCTTCAGCATCGGCTTGTCGCGATCGGGTAGGTCCGCTTCCTTGAGAGGCTGGATCGGAATTTGCATGGGCACGCCCCGGTTGCTTATTGGCGAACGGTGAAGCCTAGCAGCGGGTGTACGACAAATCTCTGGTGGATCCGTAGGGGCGACCCTTGCGGTCGCCCGCGCCGACGTGCCCAGGTGGTTCGTTGTGATCAGTTAGACTGCCGTGGAATGGACGTTGGCCTGCTGACTTTCTGCGCCGCAAAGCCCGGCGAGTCCCAAGAGGAATGCTACGCCGCCACCTTCAACGAGATCGTCTGCGCGGACGAGATGGGTTGGGACACGGTGTGGACCGGCGGCGTCCCTCTACGAGGCAACGTTTCCCATCCGCTCTTCATGGCCGCTGCCATCGCCGGCCGCACGCGGCGGATCAAGATCGGGACGGCCGTGCATCTCCCCCACCTAAGGACGCCCGGTGAACGATTCACCACCGATGTCCCGGAGGGTGCGTCCCGGATAGATCGAAGGGGACCGGCGGGTGAGGCGTATCGGTACGTCTTCGAGCACATGCCGCCGGCGGACCCCATCCAGGTCGCGGAACAGATCGCCATGATCGATCAGGTCAGCAATGGTCGTTTCATCTACGGCGCAGGTGGCAATACGATCGGCGACCAGCGGCGCCAAAGACATTTCCTGGAGTTCCTCGCCGTGATGAAGCAGGCGTGGACCGAGGAGGCGTTCTCGGGGTTCCAAGGCGAGTTCTACGACTATCCGGCGCTCCCGGAAGGTTCGGAGGTCCTGCCGAAGCCCGTCCAGAAGCCCCATCCGCCAATCCTGCTACCGCTGGACAGCCAGCAGAGTTTCGTGCCGATGGGCCGAGGGGGCTACCGCATCGCCATCGGCGGTGGTACGTCTCACAACGAGCGCGGAGACGCGGTGCTGAGGGAAGACGTCGGGCGCTACCGGCAGGCGTGGCGGAACGCAGGTCACCCGGGCGATCCGAAGGTCGTGATTCGCATATCGACCTACGTGGCCGCGACGCACGCGGAGGTCAACCGCGCCATGGGGCGCACCGACGGGAGTGATCTCACCGGAACGCCGGAGCAGGTGATTGACCGAATTCACGAATTGCAGGAGGACTTCGGTGCGGACGAAATCATGTGCACGATGCTCGGACGCGCGCTCTCCCGCGACGACATCCTGCGGAGTATTCGCCTCATGGCTGACAAGGTGATTCCCAGAGTCAGGTAGGGGACGGGCCAAGGAGTCCGCGTCCTAGAGACTCATCCCAAGGTCAAGGCGTGGCTCGCCGGTGATCCCGATGCACCCTGTCGCCACTCGTCCATCTATGGCTCGCGAGTCAGATACGAGACCGTTCGGCTATAGCAGATCAGATCATCACCGAGCACAAGTACCCCATCACCGAATTCTCTGATTTCCGCTAGGTCATGTAGATCACATCCCCACTGCCGGTCACCAATCTGGCTAGTTGTGGCGATGGCGTAGACCCTGGCAGAGTCGGTTTCCACGTCACCCACCAGCAAACTCGATCCGTCTGCGCTCACGACGGAACGACCGCGTGGGAATTTCGCTACTTGATCAAAGGTGTCTGTCGAAAGAACCTGCCCGGATTCGAGGTAAATCCTCGATCCATCCGCGTTCAGGGCAAGACTGGAGGTGCCGTCTACGTCGCCGTGATCGTCCTCAAGAACGATGGGCAGGGTCGCCTGCGTCGCGTCGAGCTTGTACAGGGAGTTTGGCGAGAATCCCGCACCGACGTAAACGGCCGATTGATCGGGGCTGACGGCGAAAATCGGGCGTGCGCGAATTATGGTGTCGTCAGCAACTACGGTTGCAGCGTTGTCAAGGTCCCGGCGGACCTCGACGACATAGCCAAACCCGTTGCTGGAAGGGTTCGTCGAAGCTACGACACGATTGATCGAAACCTCGGCGACATCCCAGGTTCGATCATCGTCGAGCTCGACGGAGATATCGACGTCCTCGGTGTCCCCGGTCGTGGTATCGAGCACGGCAATGTCACCAAGCCCATGCAGTGCAGCGTAGATCGTCTGCCCATCGCGACTGAGATCGATGCCGCGCGGTTGGCCGGATAGCGTGAAGTTCCGCGCGATCATCGCCGTATCCAGACTCACCTCCAATACCCCGTAGAGGCTGGGAACGGAAACGAATACTCGGTTGCCGGTCGCGTCGAGTACCATGTCGTGTCCGATGCCTCCAAGCTCCACGCGCATTGTGTCCGCACACTGATCGGCTTCCACTGAGACGCCTGAACCAGCAAGTTCATGGAGGTCGTCACATGTCACCCCGGGGTTGCCGGTGAGGTCAATCGAAGCCAGCGTGCCAATGCCAGAGAGCGCGGCGATGTCGGAAATACGGGCGTTCCTGATGGTCAACGAATGCAGCCATGCCAGCTCTGCAAGGGGCGACAGGTCGATAATCCCACTGTTGGACAGATCGAGGGTCTCCAGGTTGTGAAGGCGACCAATGCCGTCGAGGCCCAGTATTGTCTTTGGAGTAAGACTGCAATCCAGATTGGTGAGCTCCGCCGGTTGGGTGTACCCATAGGCCATCGCAGCGTCGATGACGCATTCCTCCAGGGCGAGATCCGGAAAGCGAAGTTCGGCAAAGGGATCTGGCGGCATGGACCTCGATACCACCGCATGCAGGCACGCGGTGTCGTCTTGCAGCAACATGAAGGACTCGTCATCACCGTAGGCAACGACCCGAGACGTTGTACCCCTGTCGCAACTGGTTGTATGCGAGTCGGTCCGTTCGAGCGTCGTGAAATCAAACGATTCGATGATTCCGTTCGAACCTGCGACAAACAGAGTATCGGTGAAATTGCTTGCAACCGAACGTCCTTCGGATACGCGCCCTTCCTCGATGAAGGACCCGGTCCGCAGCACCTGACCGTTGCCTAAGGCGATCCTGGTGCCCGCCGGATTAATAGTCAGGTTGTAGGTGCCACCAACGCTGCCATGATCGTCCTGCAACACGATCGATGCGTCTGGGTCTTGCAGACTCAACTTGTAGAGGGAGTTCGGCGAGAAGCCTTCACCAACGTACACGAACAGTTGGTCCGGAGATCGTGCCAATACAGGATGAGCCCGAATGATCTCGCCGCCGGCAACAGTTGAAGCGACGGGGCCTTGGTCAAGAAATACCTGCGCAATGTAGGCGAATCCGCCGGAATACGGGTTTGCCGACACGAACAGTCGGTCCGGCTCCCCTTCGACAACGTCATAGGTAGTAGGGTGGCCAGTGGATGCGCCTAATGCGAACGAACGGACGGCTCGCTGCTCGATTTCTACGATGGCGACCGCATTGCTTCCATGCAGCGCGGCGAACAGTCGGGTTCCGTCGATGCTGACATCGATGCCGTACGGTGTTCCCGGCATCAGCAGTCGATCGACGATGCGCAACTCTGCCAGGGAAATCACGGCTATCTCCTTTCGACCCGGGATAGACACGTAGATCTGGTTGCGCGCCTCGTGGAGCGCCGCGTCGAATCCAATCGAGCCCAAGTCGAGGGCGACGTTGCCTTGGCAGGTGTCATCGGCAAGCAGATCCGTGCCTTCCATCAGCCGCTGCGCGAGCGCGTCGAGCTCCGCGCAGGGGAGTAGCGGGTTTCCGGATAAATCGAGGAACTGAAGATTCTCGAACTGTAACAACGGTTGCAGTGTAGTGAGTGAATTGCCAGTCAGGTTCAGCGACGTCAGCGCGCTGAAGATGTCGAGCCCATCGGCGTCCGAGACACCAGCGCATGTCAATGTCGTCAGTTCAATCACTTCAACGAGATTGCCGGAGGCAGCGGCGTCGGCGATACACTGTTGCAGCACCGGATCGCCAAGACTGACGTCGGCAATATGGGCGAAGGCCATGATGTGGATGTCGACCGAGTCCGAGCGCTTGACGCCGGATGTGAAGTCAACGTCAAGACGGATAGTTGCGGTCTGGTCGCTGTCGATAGCCGGCAACTGCACGCTCGGCTGAAACGTTTCGTCGCCTGTGATTGCGACATCGGGCCCCGCGGTCTGTACCCACGCAATGGAATCGACATCATCCGGAGCGCTCGCAGATCCATTCAGCGTGATCGTAGAGCGCTCGTGGGCTTCAATGTCCGGACCCGCCTCCACCTCGGGGCCGACGACCGACACGTCGAGCCATACACTCATATGGTGTCGGCGAAACTCGCCGGTTGTGCTGTGGGTCGTCAGGTGGGCATCGTGAAAACCGTTCGGCAGCGTCTCGATTTGCGCTCTATCGAAATCCAAGCGCACATGGGGCGCGCCATCGATCGATAACGTCGTTGCCGACAACCAGGCGCCGCTATCGAAATGGTAAACACGAACGTCGTAGTCGCCTAGCTGCAGCCGAGCACCGGTGCTGGTAGATACGGCCAGTTCTCGGAATATGGGACTCGCCAATGCCTTGTCGTCCACGAAGACGCGCAGACTATAGGTACCGAGCGACAGTGCCGGTAACTGCAGTAGGGCTCGGCCCGCGCTGTCGACCAAGACCCCGAGATTGTCTGGTGACAGCAGATCGTTGATCGAGGCGGCCGTTGGGCCTCCCGCGCGCCTTGCCTCAAAGGCTTGGCCAATGAACACGTTGAGAAACGACTCCTGGCTGGCCGCGAGCGGGTTGGGGTGAGAAATCGGCAGTTCGGGTTCCGTCGAAACATCATTGCTGATTGCATCGATGAATTCGCCGGTTGTTTGCGGAAACTCGACGAGACCCATCAAACCGCTGTTCAGTAGGGTCAACAGCATGCTCAGCGCGTCGTCATCATTGCCGGGCGCGGGCAGGTCTTGCAGATCGAAGAGCTCGACGAGCATGAAGTCGTCGGACAGTTCCAGCGAGAGGTCATCGAATACACCGCCGAGCACAAGCCGAACCAGGTCGGCAATGTCGGCATTGGCGCGATTCACGTTGGCCGTGTTCAGACTACCCAGCTTGTCGAGGCGCTTCGAGGCGAAATTCGACAGCATGCTGACTGACACGAACTGGTCATCGGTCGCGGTGGGAACCACGGCCTCTAGCGTCGCATCGAATTCGATGCTATCGCCCGGTTGATAGGCGACAAGGCCGGCGCCACAGCCGCCAAGATAATCGCAAATCCAGGTTGACGCGGTATTGCCGGTCACGACAATACGCAACGGTCCGCTGTAGCTTCCCGGATAGCTGATGGGGCCGAAGTTCCCATCTTCCCGGGTCGTGCCGGACCCGAGCAAACCCGTTGTTCCAGTTACCTCTACGTCCGCGCCCGCGACCGGGCCGAGCATTGCGACGCCGCTGATGGACTTGGGTGGTAGCGGCGGCACAGTGGCTCCCGGCCCGCCACCGCCTCCACCGCCTCCGCCACATGCGGAAACCAAGGCGGCGACGATCAGACCGACGAGCAATCGCACTGCGAGAGGCGGCATCAACGACATGCCAGATTCGGGAACATCAAACCAGCAATCTTACAGGTCGGGCCGGGTGCGGTAGGGGACGGGCTTGTCCCGCCCCGCGTTAGCGAACGACCCCTGCGGGCGACCGCGCGCCCTACGGGCGCGATAGGGTCGCCCCTACGGCTCGCGCGCACCATCTTCCGTTGCGACACCGTCGAGCATGAAGTCGACAACCGCTTTGAGTTCCTCGTCCGTACACTCGTCGCAGAGGCCACGGGCGGGCATATACGGAGGCATTCCTTCGATCGTCCGAGCAACGACTTCCTCGGTCCCTTCGGTGAGCCGCAGTTGCCAGTCCCCGGCATGGCCCGGACGCGGAGCGCCTTCGACGGCTTCGTCGTGGCATCGAGCGCAAATCGCCGCGTAGATGTCGCCAGGCTCTCGAGAGGTCAGGGCCGAGCGGGGCGCATCGTCGTCGGTTGCTGCCTGGTCCGACTGCAGCGCAAGCGCCATCAGTCCCGTCTGGTTCCCCTGTCCCGTTGCAAATACGATGTATTGACGGTCGTCGGCCAGGTAGGTCATGGGCGCGGCGTAGGAATACGGGATCGGTACCTTGTGGACGAATTCGCCAGTCTTCTTGTCGATGGCGTTCAGAAAGTTCCCGCCTCGGTCCGGGGCGATGAGAAACAGCAGCGACTTCGTCAGCATCGGAAAAGTCAGCGCGGGCATGCCGACCGGACCGGGATCCGGGGCACCGCGGTCAATCACGTACTGCCGCAATCCGTCGCCGTTCGGCACGACCCAATCGTAGTCGCCGGTGTTGAGATCGAGCGCGCTGACGCGGCCGTGGGGTGGCTTGGTCAGCGGCAACGGTCCGGGTCCTCCCACCGATGTCGGTCCGGTACGCCGATAGCGATGCTCCGTCTGCGGGTCGCCTTTCTCGAGCTTGACGAGGATGGCATGGGACTGGGACGGGATGTAGAGCCGCGAGGTCTCCGGGTCGAACGCCGCGCCCGACCATTCCCCGCCCCCGCCGTCGCCGGGCTGTTGGATCGTTCCCCTGAGACTGGGCGGCGTGTAAAGGGGCCCGTAGTCGAACTTCCCGACGACGGCGATCGCCTCGGCCCGTAGCGCTTCGGAATACTCGATGAGGTTGTCCAATGAAATGCCCTGGTGCTCGAAAGGCGCGGGTCGAGTCGGGAAGGGCTGGGTCGGCGATGTGCGCTCTCCCGGCACCCGGCTCTGGGGCACCGGCCGTTCCTCGACGGGCCAGACCGGCTCGCCGGTCACCCGGTCGAACACGAACAGGAACCCTTGCTTGGTCACCTGCGCCACCGCCTTGATGTCCCGACCGCCGACGGTGATGTCGACGAGATTCGGTGCGGCGGGCAGGTCGTAGTCCCAGAGCCCGTGGTGAACGGTTTGGAAATGCCAGACGAGTTTTCCCGTCGCCGCCTCCAAGCAGACCAGGCTTTCGCCAAACAGGTTGTCGCCGGGGCGATGACCGCCGTACCAGTCGTTGGAAGGCGTCCCGAACGGCAGGTAGACGTAGCCGAGATCGGGATCACCGCTCATCAGCGTCCAGACGTTGACCGCGCCCCCCACCTTCCAGGACGCGTCAAGCCAGGTGTCGTGGCCCCTGGCGCCCGGTCGGGGTATGGCATGGAACGTCCAGCGCAGTTCGCCGGTGCGGACATCGAAAGCGCGTACATCGCCGGGCGGATAGTCGGTGAGTGGTCGTGACCACTCGTCGGCGATGACGGAGCCGACGATGGCGAGATCGCCCATCACCAGCGGCGGCGAAACCACGGCGTACATGTCGCGCCGGACCGGACGGCCGAGTCCCCGGGTTAGATCGATGCGCCCTCCGTTTCCGAACGCGGAGTCGGGTTGGCCGGTGTCGGCATCCAGCGACCAGAGGTAGGCGTCGTTTGTCGGCATAAGGATTCGGCGGCTGTCCCCGCTTGTCCAGTACGCGACGCCGCGGTGGTTGTAGCCGAGGTTCGGCGGTGTGCCGCGCTTCCAGGAACCCGTGTCGAACACCCAGCGTTGTCTCCCGGTCACTGCATCGATGGCGGCAACATGGCCGAGCGACGTGCTGACGAACAAGGTGTCCGCGATCTTGATGGGCGTGCTCTTGAAAGGACCCGGGAACTTGCCGAGGGCGTTATCCGGCGATTGCCACGTCCAGGCCACGCCCAGTTGGTCCACGTTCCCCGCGTGGATCTGCTCGAGGGGCGCGTACTTCGTCGACGCGGGGTCGTTGCCGTACGAGGGCCAGTCCGTATCGGCGGCGAACGCCGACGAACAGGCGAAGTAGGCGAAGTAGGCGATATAGAATCGTGCGAACGAAGCCATTCTTGACGCCATGACATTGAAGATCGCCATCGTCGGTGCTGGGAGCATCGGTTTCACGCGCCGACTGGTACGGGACATTCTCAGCGTGCCGGAATTCGCGGACACTCGTTTCGCGTTCCAGGACATCAGCGGGCGCAATCTCGACATGGTGGCTAGTCTATGCCGACGGGAGATCGAGGCGAACGGCATCGGCGCCACGATCGATGCGACGATGGCGCGGGAACCGGCGCTCACCGGGGCGGACTACGTCATCAACACCGCACGCGTCGGCGGCCTCGAAGGATTCCGTACCGACGTGGAGATCCCCCTCAAGTACGGGGTGGACCAGTGCGTTGGCGACACGATCTGCGCGGGTGGCTTGATGTACGGCCAGCGCACGGTCCCGATGATCGTGGAACTCGCCGGGCAGATCGAACGCTACTCCGGGGCGGGAACGACGCTCCTGAACTACGCCAATCCCATGGCCATGAACACCTGGGCCGCGCTCGATGCCTCGCCGGTCAACACCATCGGCCTGTGCCACGGCGTCCAGGGCGGACACCGTCTGCTCGCCCACCTCTTGGAACGCCACGTCAACGGCGGTCGCCCCACGGACGATCCCGGCTATCGCCGGGTTACCAAGGCCGACGTGGATATCGTCGCGGCGGGCATCAATCACCAGACCTGGTATTTGAAGGTGCTGTTCGACGGCAGGGACTGGGCCCGCGACCTGCTCGATCTGTTTGAGGCTGACGAGCAGATTCGCGACCGCGAGAAGGTCCGCATCGACATCATCCGGCGGTTCGGCTACTTCAGCACCGAGTCCAACGGGCACCTCTCGGAATACCTGCCCTGGTACCGCAAGCGCGCGGACGAGATTCCGGCCTGGATATCCACCGACACCTGGATCCACGGCGAAACCGCGGGCTATCTCAGGGTGTGCACGGAGAATCGCAACTGGTTCGAGACCGACTTCGCGAAGAACCTGGAGGCGGAACCGGCAATGATCGATCCCGCGAGGCGCAGCGACGAACACGGTTCCTGGATCATCGAGGCCATGGAAACCGGCCGCGTCTACCGGGGCCATTTCAATGTCCGTAACCGCGACGTCATTCCCAATCTGCCCGCCGACGCCATCGTCGAGGTGCCCGGCTTCGTCGACAGGAACGGACTCGCCATCCCGGTGGTCGGCGACCTGCCGCTCGGTGCCGCGGCCATCTGCAACAACTCGATCCAGGTGCAGCGCATGGCGACCCGGGCCGCCATGACCGGCGACGTGCAACTGCTCAAGCAGGCCATCCTGCTCGACCCCCTCGTCGGTGCCGTCTGCAACCCGCCCGAGGTGTGGCAGATGGTCGACGAGATGCTCGTCGCGCAGGCGCAATGGCTTCCTCAATACGCGCACGAGATTGAGGCTGCCCGCAAGCGGCTGGCCACCGGGCCGTCCCTGGCGCGTAATGCGAGCCACGGCGCGGTGCGCTTGAAGACCCGCACCGTCGAAGAGATGCGCGTAGCGGGCCGCTGACGGCGTTGAGCCGTCTCGTAGGGGACGGGCTTGTCCCGTCCCGGCCGGCCTGATCGGCTATAGTGCATCGACTCGGGTTGGTACGCACAGAATGAGCGACACGGGATTCAAGAGCCGTGCATCGGCCTTCGGTGCGCGGGTGTTCGTCGCCACGCTGATCTTCGCCGCGCCGATCCTGACCATCGGTGCGTTGGTCGTCATCGCGCTGAACGACACGCTCTGGCGGTTCTTCGCGGATTCGGTCGCCACCAACATCCTCGTTCCCTACGGATGGGCTCTCGGTGCCGCGCTGCTGGTCCTTTCCTTCGCGGCCTTGGTCGGCTACGTGGCGATGTTGATCGCAAGGTCGATGGCGCGAACCGGACGAGATTCCCCTCCAACCTAGTTGTATGCCGGACCCGCGCAAAAGCGCCGAAGAGGAGTACGCCGAAAGGCGCGCGTTGGCGCGGGCGCTGCCGATCATGGGCGACGGCCCCGTACCCGGGGATCGGGACCTGACCGTGGCTGACGACCGCGACAACCTGGTCTCGATCGTCAAGCTGTTCCTGCGCTCGTGGCCCTACATCAAGCCGCAGTTCTTCGGTCACTGGATCTCCACCACGGGCGACACCAGCGACGGTTACTCCTACACGTACCTGCCGTTCTTGGTGAGTGCATTGGCTGCGGGGGGATTTCTCTATTGCGACGTTTTTCCGGCCAACTCCGAACGTCACGTTCTCTATCCACTGGCGGTCTACGCCTGCGTCGCGGGCCTTGGGGTGTGGAGTTGGATCATCGCTTTCAGCGCCAACTCCAGGTTGCGCGTTGCCGCCACGGTCGGGGCGCTCCTGCTCGCCGCCTACGGCAACGTGGTCGTTGCTCCGGCTGCCATGCCGGAGTTCGCCGCCAGCAAGTGGATCGCGTGGGTGACGGGTGCCTGCGCGCTCGGCTGGCTGGTGCAGTGTCGATACGCCAACGGGCGGCTCGACGTGCGCGTTCGCGCCTCGACGCACCTGGTGTACTACTTCTTCATGGTCTACCTGCACAAGCTGATCAATCTGGCGGTCGGTCTCGTGCTCGCCGATCTGCTGTTCCAGTCGATTCTGCAGGCGGACCCGGTGATCCCCCTGCTGGCGGACGCCCTCGGCCGGGGCGAGCTGGCGCGGGGCATCCTGGAGGGAACGCTATCCGGCGAGGAGCAGTTCTTCTTCCAGTGGGTCTACGTCGGGATCAGCGTGACGTTGATCGTGGCCTTGACGCCGCTGCGCATCATGATCGGCGGCGGCGAGTACTCGTGGATCATGTCCGGCACCGGGGCCGGCTGGTACAGGATCTGGATCCTGCAGCGCATCAACCAGGATCTGCGCACGGCGCTCATTGAACGTTGGCACACACTGTCGCTCAGCTACCACAGCGATCACCGCACCGGCGACTCGATCTTCCGCATCTACCAGGACAGCGCCCAGGTGACGTCCGTGATCGACACGCTGCTCGGCATCGCGATGCTCATCTTCAGCTACGCAACTGCGATCTTCCTCTTGTCGCTCCTAAGTCCCTGGATCGGACTCATCATGCTGAGTGTCGTGGTGCCGACGCTGGCCTGGGCGAAGTGGGCCATGCCGCGCATGCGCACGAAAGCGCTGGCGGCGAGGGCGGCGACTTCCGACGTGACGTCCCGACTGCAGGAGTCGTTCAGCGCCATCCGGCTGATCAAGGCCTACGGGGCCGAGGACCGCATCCAGAAGCGGCTCGAAGAAGACTCGGTGATCCTGTTCAACACCGCCTACCGGGTCCGCGTCCTTATGGCGCTGGTCGGCATCATCACGTTCAGCATCGTCGCGGGGGCCATGCTCGCCAGCGAATACCTGGTCGCACGGTGGGCCTACCTGGAGGTGCCGACGTTCTCCGTCGAACTGATCGCGTTCGTGGGCTTGAGTTTCGTGATCTGGAATCTCACGGCCCATCAGTGGTCGCGGGACGAATTCCAGGGCGCAGCCGCCGGCGTACGCTGGGGCATGCAGAAATGGATGGCCGCCCAGGACATCGCCATGGGCCTGAAGCGTGTGTTCGATATCCTGGACCTTGAGCCTGATGTCGTGGATGCCGAGGACGCCGTCCCACTGACCCGTTTCCAGCGGGAAGTGCGGTTCGACAACGTGACCTTCGCCTACGAGCCGGACCGCCCGGTGCTCGACGGCGCCAGTTTCGCCGCCGAAAGCGGCACCATCACCGCCATCGTCGGTCCCACGGGTTCCGGCAAGAGCACGCTGATGGGGCTCCTGCTGCGCCTCTACGATCCCGAGGCCGGGGCGGTGTCCATCGACGGCATCGACCTGCGCGGCTACACGGTGGCTTCGCTGCGCGGCAACATCGCCATCGCCCTGCAGGAAAACGTCCTGTTCGCAATGTCGGTCCGCGACAACATCCGCTACGTCGCCCCGGACGCGGACGAGGAGGAGGTCCGCGAGGCCATCCGCATCGCCTGCATGGAGGACTACGTGGACGCCCTGCCGGACGGTCTGGACACCGTCCTCGGCGACCGCGGCGGCCGCATCTCGACGGGCCAGCGCCAGCGACTGTCGATCGCCCGCGCCGTGGTGCGCAACACGCCCTTGCTGATCCTCGACGAACCCACGGCGGCGCTTGACGCGGCGACCGAGAACCGGGTCATGACGAATCTATCGGAGTGGGCCGCCGGCCGAACGGGCACCGGGGACGGGGCGGACAAGCGGGCCATCTTCCTCATCACCCACCGCATCTCCACGATTCGCCGTGCCGACAACATCCTCTATCTCGACGCCGGCCGCATCATCGAGAACGGCGACCACGACGCCTTGATGGCCCTCGAAGGCGGTCGCTACCGGGCCTTCGTCGAGGCGGAGTCGCATCTTTCCCGGGCGACGGAGGACGCAGGGTCGTGACGGACGTCGTAGCCCCCAAGTCTACGCTGCGCGACCGCGAGGCCGAACTCGACCGGCGCGCGAGCCTCATCGACACGGACACGGACTTGAGCTTCGGCGAGACGCTGGAGGTTGCGGCGCGCGGGATGTTCCTTGCCCGCCACTTCGCGGGCCGTTTCCTCCTCAAGCTCACGCTGATGTTCTTCGCCATCGCCGTGCCGTTGGTCATGCTCCCGTGGCCGATCAAGATGATCATCGATCACGTCGTGCTCGGCACACCCATCGAGGAAGCGACCGGCTATCCGCCCATCTGGCGCCCGTTCCTGGATGCGCTGGCCGGGTCCGGACCGCTCGAAGTGCTGCTGGCGGTCATGGCCGTTCTCGCGCTGTTCGTCCTCTTGATCGGTGGCTATTCCCAGGGCGACAACGCCCGGGACGAGACGGAGGGGAACCTGGAGGAGGGCCACGACACGGCCACCAAGGTCGAGAACAGCCTGCACGGCGCGCACAGCTACGTCGGGGGGATCTACGGCTACATCGACTTCAAGATCAACACGCGGCTCACGCAATCGGTGAACCACTACTTCCGGGCCCGGTTGTTCGAGCGGATCAAGGCCTTGCCGATGACGACCCTGGAGGAGCAGCGCATCGGCGACAGCGTCTACCGCGTCATGTACGACGCGCCGGCCATCAACCAGGGTTTCTACGGCACCTGGTATGCCATCGTCATGGCGATGGCCGTCATGTTCATGGCCATCGGCACCTTCATGAGCGCCTACCCCGACTCGCCGGGCTTCATCCTCCTCCTCGCCTGCGTGTTCCCGTGCATCTTTTTGCTCTCCGTGGGCTTCTCGCGCATGGCGCGACGACGCGCCCAGTCATCGCGAGCGGCGGGCGCTATTACCACCAGCACCATCGAGGAGGGCATGGACAACATCCTCGCGGTGCAGAGCCTGGGGGGCAACCGCAAGGAGAAGGAGCGGTTCGGCGACGATAGCGACGAGTCGTTCAAGCGCTACCGCGGCTATGTCTGGGTGGGCATCACGGTGGGTCAGCTGGTCGAGATCGGCTACTACCTGATCGTCATGGGCTCTGTTGTGTACGCATCCACCCAAGTGATCAACGGCGTGATGTCGCCGGGTGACTACGGGGCGCTCCTGTTCTACTTCAAATGGATCCGGGGACCGGCTCGGAGCATGGGTCTGACGTGGGTGCACCTGCAGTACCACGCGGCGGGCATGCGGCGCGTGTTCGCCATCATCGACATGCCCGGCGAGGAGGATCTGGGCAGCAGGACGCTGCCTCGAATCGAGCGCGGCGTCGAGTTCCGCGACGTGGGCTTCGTCTATCCCGATGGTCGCCGGGCGCTTGCCGGAATCAACCTCGATGCGTCCATCGGCCAGATCCTCGCCATCGCGGGACCTACGGGTGCCGGGAAAACAACGCTAGCGAGCCTCATCCCGCGCTACCGCATCGCTACCGAAGGCGAGGTGCTGATCGATGGCGTCAACGCCAACGACGCGACGCTCGAGAGCCTGCGCTCCCAGGTGACCTACGTGTTCCAGGAGACCCAGCTGTTCTCGGACTCCATCGCCGACAACATCCGTTTCGGCAAACCGGACGCCAGCGCGGAAGAGGTCGAACGCGTCGCGCGCATCGCCGGCGCCCACGACTTCATCGCCGCCTTGCCCGAAGGCTACGACACCCGGCTCGGCACCAGCATGAGCAAGCTCTCGGTCGGTCAGAAGCAACGCCTTGCGATCGCCCGGGGCCTATTGCGCGACTCGTGCATCCTGATCCTTGACGAACCGACCTCCGCTCTCGACCCGGAAACCGAGGAATACCTCGTGCAGTCGCTAAAGGAGGCAGCCCGGGACCGGTTGGTGATCATCATCGCCCACCGCTTGTCCACCATCGCCTGCGCGGACAAGGTCGTGTTCCTCGAGGACGGTCGCCTGCGCGAGTCCGGCAGCCATGAAGAGCTGATGGCGTTGCCAGACGGTCACTACCGTCGTTTCGTCGAATTGCAGACCGTCGCGACGTAGCGGCGCTTCAGTAGAGGTTGATCATGGATTTTCTGGGGGACCTGAACTTTGTCAATCCGGTCGGTCAGGCCGAGGGTAGCGACGGACAACGAAAGGCATTCGCCGCCGCGCGGCTTCGCAGACCGACCCTCATTCACGATGCGCGGGCTAGTGTGGGCTTGATGGAAGAACCCGTCGACTCCACCCGCCTGCTGGCGGACGGTGCGGGATTTCTGCTGGTCCATGCCCCGTCAGCGGTTGGCGACTGGACCGACATCAAGGAAGTGGCAGACGTCTACTACGAGGAAGCGCGGGCGCTGTTGGAGAAACTCCTTCCCTCGGCCGAGGTCACGCCGACCCGCAGCCACACCTACCGCAACGAGCGGATCAAGGAACACTATTGGGAGAACGGCGTTCAATACGGCCCGTGTGCGGCCGGGGTTCACAACGACTACGCCGACTTCGTCTCCGATGACGGCACGGTGGTCGAGAAGTTCACCGAGGTCCAAGGGATGCCCACGGACCGACGCGTGCTGGGCATCAACATCTGGCGTTCGGTGTCGCCGGAACCGCTGGCACGTTTCCCGCTGGCCGTGTGCGACCGCACCTCCATCGATCGCGATGATCTCGAATACGATCTCAATCCCAACGCGAAGCCGCGACCGTTCAACGCGCACTACTGCAAGCCCAATGATGGCCAGCGTTGGAGCTACTACTCGGCCATGACCCGCGATGAGGCACTAGTGTTCACGACCTACGACTCGCATCCCGCGGATGGCGAGATCTTCTGCCCGACGCTCCATACGGCGGTGCCTATGCCGGGATCGGAGGGTTTGCAGGAACGCCAAAGCGTCGAAGTTCGTTTCTTCCCGAACCTACCCCTGCCGGGGTGATCGACAGCGAACGTAGGGGACGGGCTTGTCCCGTCCCGCACCGACCACCCCAACCGCGCGGGCGACCACAAGGGTCGCCCCTACGAAACGTGGCACTCCGTTCCCGCCGAACCGCCGGTGTTGGGCGAAGCACCGTAGGGGACGGGCTTGTCCCGTCCCGTCGCGCCCGTTGGGCGTGATGTGGCGGCCGCCACGGCATTTCTTCCAAGTCTCAATCCGCACGCCAGCGGGTGATCGCCTCATCGTCGAACTCCATTCCGAGACCCGGTCGGTCTGACAGCGGGATGCGACCGTCCTCGATCTTGAGGCGCGTCTCGGGTGTCACCAGGCGCTCGAAGTTGTAGATATCCTGCTCGAGCGCGAAGTACTCCACGGTGATGCTGTTGTGTGCCGCCGCCACGAGGTGGGCATGCACGTTCGCGTGCCAGTGCGGCGCCACCGGTAGATTGAACGATGCGGCCGTGTGGGCCACCTTCATCCATTCCGTAATCCCGCCGAGGACGCCGGCATCGGGTTGCAGGATGTCGGCCGCCTGCTGAGCGATAAGGTCGCGGAAATCCCAACGGGTCGCGTGGATCTCCCCCGTCGCCACCGGCATTTCAAGGGTGCGCGCGATCTCGGCGTGGCCGGCGATGTCATCGGGCGACAGCGGTTCCTCCAACCACCAGATGTCGCAGTCCTCGACCGCCCGTGCAAAGCGAATCGAATCGTGTGGCCAGCGCCAGGCGTTGTTGGCATCCAGCGCCAGGCGGCCCGTCGGGCCAATGGTCTCCCGTGCGGTGCGAACCCGCTCGACGTCGACGTCGAAGGCGGCACCGCCCACCTTGATCTTGAAGTCGGTGAAACCGAGCGGCTTGTACGAGAGGATTTCGTACCGGACGTTGTCGAGTGGGTCGCCGGGACGGTAGTAGCCCCCGGAGGCATATGCCGGCACCGAGTCGGTCCACCCGCCGAGAAGCTGATAGAGGGGCAGTCCGGCAACCTTGCCGAGCAGATCCCAGAGTGCGATATCGACTGCGGATATGGCGCGCAGGGCGGCCCCCCGCCGCCCAGCCAACAGCACTTCCTGGTACATCGCGGCCCAATGACCGTCGATGAGTCTCGGATCCTGGCCCAGCAACGCCGGCCGGAACGCGTCCTGGACGAACTCGACGGTCGCCCGGCCGGCGACCGTTCCGGCGTAGGTGTACCCGATGCCGGTATGACCCGCGTCGGTGTCGACCCAGACGAGGATGTACTCCCGAGCCGCGAGTTGGCGCGTGGCGATGGCGGTGGGTTTCTCGACCGGCACACGGGCTACAACGGTACGAATGTCGGTAATGTTCATGTTGGCTCCTCGTCGGGCTGGGGCAGTTCGAATCGCCGTCGTAGGGGATGGGCTTGTCCCGTCCCGGCGCGCCCTGCGGGCGCGATCGAGAGTGCTGCTCTAGTGTCCCCGGATCGAACGGCGGTAGGGTACAGGCTTGCCTCGCCCCGTTGCATTCGTGGTGCACACTAAACCGGCCATGTTTTCTCACTTATGATAAAATTTCGACGTGATCGGGCTCCAAATCAGACAACTGCGGAAGCGTCGCCGAATGACGCTGCAGCAACTCGCGGGCAAAGCTGGCACGAGCGCGTCGGCTCTGCATCGGTACGAAACCGGCTGGGACCGTTTCGAGGTGGCCACGCTGCGGCGCATTGCCATGGCGCTGGGGGCGCAACTGGAAGTCCGCTTGGTTGCCTTGGAATCGCCGACACACGAAAAGCCTAGCGCCGCATCGCTCGTCAACGTGCTGCAGCCGCTTTTCTGGGACAAGCGCCTCGTGGCCGATGATCTCGCGTCCCACCCCGTGTGGGTGCTGTCTCGCGTGCTGGCGTTCGGCAACGCGGACCAGGTGCATGCCGCCAGGGCGTACTTCGGCGATGGCGCGATCCGCGATGCGATCGACCGACGCGGCATGGATGCCCGGACGCGTCGGTATTGGAATCTCGTGTTGGACGGCGACAATGCATCCCCGGGTACTCAGTAGGGCGGGTTGGTCAACCGTCCGGCAACTGGCTGCGGCGGGCATCACGGACGGCTGGACGCTCGCCGGCGGAACGGCGCTTGCCTTGCAGATCGGCCACCGCTACTCCGAGGACCTGGACTTCTTCCGAACCGGATCCTTCGACGTGGGGCGCCTGCTGGCCCGAATTGCGGAGGTTGGCGAGGCACGCGTACTGAGCCGGACCGACGACACCTTGCATGTGCTGCTGGCGGGCTTGAGGATCAGTTTTTTCGAGGCAGAGGCACCGTTGCTGTTCCCGGGAAGCGAATACCGCGGGCTCTCCCTGGCGGACCCGCGGGACATCGCGGCGATGAAGGTCATTGCCATCGGTGGCCGAGGCAGCCGCAAGGACTTCATCGATCTCTATTGCCTGCTGAATGGCGGCATGAACCTGGCGGAGATCCTGTTACTCGTCGAGCAGCGTTTCGCGAACATCGACCACAACGCCTACCACCTGCAGAAGAGCCTGGTGTGGTTCGACGACGCCGAGGCGGAACCGATGCCGCACATGATCCGCGACATCGAATGGCCGTCGGTGCGGCGGGAAATCGAAGCTGCCGTCAAAGCCATGTCGGTGTGATCGTCGACCGCGGGCGACCGCAGGCGGAAGGAGCGGTTACGTGTACCCCGTGAGGCCAAGCAACTCTCGGATCTCCTCGTCGCCATCCGCGATTAGCTCGCGGGTCAGCCCGTCGTCAGGCGCCGGGCCGCCGTGGGGCGACTCCCGCAGCCAGCAAGGCGTGTAGGCCAGGATGAGCGCGCGACGCTTCCCCGCGCGTGGGGACAAAGCCCGGTGCCAGAGGTTCGAATGGATGATCACCATGCTGCCTGCCCGTAGGCGCAGCGTCTCTTCGCCGGGTACCGGTTCGTAGCACAGCGGAGGCGGCTCGCGGTCGAGCCAGTGGTGGGAACCGGGCACCAAAGAGAGGGCGCCGGTGTCATCGTTCAACTCGTCGAGATAGATCAGGCAGTCGATGGCGTGCGGTCGCGAGAACCAAGGCGGCAGCGGGTTCGGGATCACCCGCAGATGTTGATGCCAAGGCGTGTCCTGAGGTTCCGCGCCGGGGAAGGATACCCGGGCCGACAAGCCGCGCAGTCGCACCAACGGACCCATCATGGCGCGTGCCACCGACAATGCTGGCGCCCAGGCGAGCAGGTCGTGGAACCGGGCGTCCTTGTCGAGCAGGTGGCGCAGGACGATGCCCCAGGAACGCGTGGGAAGTTCGTCGGGCCGGGCGTCCGGTGGTGGCCGGTGGGCAGGCCATTCCTTCTCCGTCAGCCGATCGAGTGCGCGGCGCAGCGACTCGAGCCGATCGCCGTTGATGGCGGCCTCACGGATGAGAAACCCGTCTCGACCGAGCGCCTCCAACTCGTCGGGCGTTGCGCAGACGGCCACGTCGCGCTGCAGGGGTTTGCCGCCCATATGGTCCCTGAGCACGTGGTAGCTGATACGGTGAGTCGTCATTGGGGCGCATCGTAGCACTCCGCTTTCGTGGTAACGGAGGCATGTGTCCGGCCAATGTTGCTGGCCCCCGTTGCAGACTTCATCTACTCTCGGCGTCGAACTCACGCCGCTCGTCGGTATTGATGTTGTTAGCCATCTCATCGCGGCAAAATCGATCTCTCGGCGTCGAGCGTGGGCGAACAAGCCTCGCGGGTAAGCGCAGATCATGAGCCCCGTGGTCTTGGTCGGGGCCGGCAAGATCGGACAAACGATCTGCCACTTCCTGAACGAGTCCGGGAGCTACCGCGTCACCCTTGTGGATAGCGACCCGAAGCGATTGGACCACGCGCCCGACCATCCGGGGCTCGCCAAGCGGCGCATCGACGTCACCGACGTGGATGCACTGGCGCAGACGCTTGCCGACCACTTTGCGGTCATCAACGCCGGACCTTTCTTTCTCACCGAGGCCGTGGCCCGCGCCGCCGTCCGAAGCCGACTGCACTATCTCGATCTCACCGAGGACATCGCGAGTGCGCGCGCGGTTCGCGAACTCGCCCGATGCGCCGACAAGGCCCTGATCCCGCAGTGTGGCCTCGCCCCGGGATTCGTCTCGGTCGTAGCGAACGACATCGCCGACCGTTTCGAGAGCCTCGATACCCTAAGCATGCGCGTCGGCGCGTTGCCGGAATATCCCACGAACTCGCTCAGCTACAACCTGACGTGGAGCACGGACGGGGTCATCAACGAGTACTGCGAGCCGTGCAACGTGATCGTCAACGGCCAGGCCACCGAAGTGCAGCCGTTGGAGCACCTCGAGGAGTTTCACCTCGACGGGGTCGCCTACGAGTCCTTCAATACGTCGGGGGGGCTAGGAACCCTCGGCGACACGCTGCTCGGCAAGGTCAGGAATCTGAACTACCAGACCATCCGCTATCCCGGACACTGCGACATCATGAAGGTTCTCCTGCACGACCTGCGCCTCGCCCACCGCCGGGAACTCTTGAAAGATGTCCTGGAGAACGCGGTGCCGACCACCGTGCAGGATGTCGTCCTGGTCTTCGTGACCGCCAGCGGCGCCAGAGACGGCTATTTCCTGCAGGAGTCCTACGCCAACAAGATATACAGTCGGACCGTCGGCGGCCGGCAATTGAGCGCCATTCAGATCACCACCGCCGCGAGCGTGTGCGCGACCCTGGATCTGCTTCGCGAGGGCAGGATTCCGGCGACCGGGGTTGTTCGCCAGGAGCAGATTCGCCTCAAGGACTTTCTCGGCAACCGCTTCGGCAGGTATTTTCAGCAGGAAGCGCAGCGGAACCACACATGAGCATGTCATGGGCGCATTGACCGACTTGGACGCGATCCTCACCGCCCTGTCCATGCCCGGGGCCGTTGCCCACGATGGATCCTTGGCCGTTTACTCGCCCATCGACGGCAACGCCATCGCGGGCGTGGCCACCGACGATTCCGAGTCCCTACGGCGCAAGGTGGAGGCGGCGGAGCGCGCGTATTCACAATGGCGCGGCGTGCCGGCCCCGCGGCGCGGCGAACTGATTCGACTGTTCGGCGAGGAACTGCGCCGACACAAGGACGCGCTCGGCGCCCTCGTGACGCTCGAGACCGGCAAGATCCATGCGGAGGGTCTCGGCGAAGTCCAGGAGATGATCGACATCTGCGACTTCGCCGTCGGCTTGTCCCGCCAGCTCTACGGACTGACCATGCCTTCCGAACGCCCGGGTCACAGGATGGCCGAGCTTTGGCATCCGATGGGCGTCATCGGCGTGATATCGGCATTCAACTTCCCCGTGGCCGTGTGGTCCTGGAACACGGCCCTGGCATTGGTCTGCGGGAACAGCGTCGTGTGGAAGCCCTCCGAAAAAACTCCGTTGTGCGCCCTGGCTTGCCAGGCGCTGTTCGAACGGGCTGCGGCAGCCATCGACGACGTGCCGCCCAAGCTCGTTCAGGTGGTTGTCGGCGATGCGGGAATCGGCGATGCGCTCGTCCGGAACCCTCACGTACCGGTTGTCAGCGCCACCGGAAGCACGCGCATGGGCCGCGCCGTGGCGCCGGTGGTCGCGGAGCGGTTCGGGCGCTGCATCCTGGAGCTTGGTGGCAACAACGGCATGATCGTGACGTCCTCCGCCGATTTGGAACTCGCGGTACGCGCCATCCTGTTCTCGGCCGTCGGGACCGCCGGTCAGCGTTGCACCACCTTGCGCCGACTCATCGTCCACGAGCGCGTCCACGATGAGTTGATCGCATCGCTCCATAGCGCCTTTGACCAGGTGCGGGTGGGCAACCCGTTCGAGCCTGGTACGGTCGTGGGGCCGCTGATCGACGCATCGGCGTTCGACGCGATGCAGCATGCCCTCGGCGTGTCGGGGGAGGCGGGGTTCGAGATCCAGGGTGGGCAACGTGTCGACGTGGCGGGCTGTAAGAATGGCCACTACGTGCAACCGGCAATCGTCTGCGCCGACGTCCAGAACGCCATCGTCAAGGCGGAGACGTTCGCGCCCATTCTCTACGTCATCCCCTACAGCGAGTTCGACGAGGCGTTGGCACTGCACAATGACGTGCCCCAGGGACTGTCGTCGTGCGTGTTTACCCGGAATCTCCTGGAGGCCGAGGAGTTTCTCTCGGCCGAAGGCAGCGACTGCGGGATCGCCAACGTCAACATCGGCCCCAGCGGCGCGGAGATCGGCGGCGCGTTCGGCGGCGAAAAGGAAACCGGGGGCGGCCGCGAGTCCGGGTCCGATGCGTGGAAGGGATACATGCGGCGCTGCACCGCGACCGTCAACTACTCGTCGGACCTTCCACTCGCCCAAGGCATCGAATTCGGCACGGGAGGCGCCGGCGCAGGCCGGATGTCTTGAGCGTGCCGGTCGCCGTATGAAGCGGCTCTACACCTTCGTCTGGTTGATTTTCCTTGCCCCTGGGTGTGGCGCGGGTGGCGGATCGGGCTCGCCGACCGTGGAGCCCGTGGGTCCGGTCGTCCCGCCGCCCGAACCCGTGGTATCCCCGTTGACCTTCGAACTGGACACGGCTACGTCGTTCTCCCGCTCATTTGGGAGCGACCCCGTCGGCGGATTCGTCCTCGAAGTAGATCCCGAACTGTTTGGCGGCGGCTTCGCAGCCGCCGACGTCGATGCCGATGGCGATGTGGACTTCTACGTGGTCGGCGGCAACACCACGCCGAACCACTTCTACCGCAACCGGGGCGATGGCACGTTCGAGGAAATCGGTGCCGAACTGGGGCTGGACCTCGTGCATTGGGGCAGCGGTCCGGCATTCGGGGACATCGACGGCGACGGCGACCTCGATCTGTTCGTGGGCGCCGTCGTGGGCGATCCCCACCACGTGTTGGAGAACCGCCTCGACGAATCCGGGGAATTCGTCGATGTGACCCACGAATCCGGTATCCGCCTCAGCACGCGCAACACCGTCTCCGCGACGTTCTTCGACTACGACCGGGACGGCTGGGTGGACCTGTTCCTCAGCCATTGGGGCAATCCCTACGAACCCGGCGAGAGTACGCAGACGGTATGGCGCAACAACGGCGACGGCTCGTTCGCCGATACCAGCGTCGATTCGGGAATAGCCGCCGGCTTGGTGGAACGGGAAACCGACTGGTCCTTCACCCCCAACTTCAGTGACGTCGATGGGGACGGAGACAGCGATCTACTCATGGCAGCGGACTTCCACGAGAGCAAGGTGTTCCACAACAACGACGACGGCACGTTCACCGATGCCACGGAGCGCCGGGTCATCCAGGACCAGGCCGGGATGGGCGCGGCGGTGGGCGACTACGACAACGACGGCGACATGGACTGGTTCGTCACCTCGATCTACGACCTGGACCTGTTGGACGGCGACTACCTCGGCAATTTCCTCTATCGGAACGACGACGGCGAGTTCGTGGACGCCACCGTTACTGCGGGCGTGCAGGATGGCGCCTGGGGGTGGGGGGCCTGTGCGGCGGACTTCGAGAACGACGGCAACCTGGACATTCTGCACGTCAACGGCTGGTATTTGGTTGACGGCAAGGACTACCGCCGCCGCCCCCTCCGATTCTTCTACAACACCGGGTCCAACATGGTGTTTCGGGAAATGGCCGGCCAGGTCGGTCTCACCGACGACTCCCAGGGACGCGGGGTGGCGTGTTTCGATTTCGACCGCGACGGCGACATCGACGTCTTGATCTCGAACAACGCCCCCACCAATGTCGTGCTGTACCGGAACGAGACGACGAACGACAACCACTACCTCGCGATACGCCTCGAAGGGGCCGCCCCGAATCACCTGGGGGTGGGCTCCCGGATCACCGTCACCACCGCCGACGGTTCGCAGATTCGCGACCTCGGCGGGCGCAACAACTACGTTTCCCACGGTCCCTTCGAGGTCCACTTCGGGCTGGCGGAAGCGACCGAAGCCGATATCGACGTACGTTGGCCGGATGGCACGACATCGACGATGGCCGACGTGTCGGCGAACCAGCTGCTGACGATTCGCCAGCCCGCGACGAACCTGCGCCTGGTGGTGCTTCAAGGCGGCGGCGACGGCGTCTACGACGAGGGCGACGTCATTCCAGTCCAAGCGGCAGAAGCTGCCGACGGCTACCACTTCTCGCACTGGTCCACGAACGGCGGGGGCGCCTTCGCGGATCCGTCTGCGGCCAATACGACGTTCACGATGCCGGGCATGACGGTCACCATCACCGCACACTACCTGCCGGGTGCGGCGCCGGGGGCGGAGGTTTCCGTGCCCAGGCGCTGGGTCGAGGTCCTGCTGCAGGCGATCCGCAACGACTATGCCCGGCCGACCGTGCATGCCCGCAACCTGTTCCATGTCTCGGCAGCCATGTACGACGTCTGGGCGGCGTACGACATCGACGACCCGTCCGCCAAGGCCGCGAGTCCGTGGCTCTACGGGCGGACACGCGCGGGCTCGCACTGCGAATCGGGCACGATCACCACCCCCGAGAGCGTCGATGAGGCGCGTGAGACCGCCTTAAGCTACGCGGTCTATCGTCTTATCCGACATCGCTTCGACGCTTCGCCGGGGGCGAGCGGGATCGTTCGCGATGCCAACGCCCTGATGGGCTACCTCGGCTACGACATCGACTACGCCGAGTCGGACGTCGAACTCGGTGGCGCGGCTCTCGGCAACCATATCGGCCAGTGCTATATCGATTTCGGTCTGGTCGATGGGGCGAACGAGGCGGACGACTACGCCAACATCGCCTACGAACCGGTCAATGCGGCCCTCGAACCGGAACTCCCCGGCAACCCCAACATCACCGACCTGAACCGATGGCAACCCCTTGCCCTCGTGGAATTCGTCGACCAGGCGGGGAATCCGAGTGACTCGGAACCGGAGTTCCTAAGCCCCGAATGGGGGTCGGTGGTGCCCTTCGCCCTCAAGGACGAGGATCTGACCATCCAAACGCGGGACGGCTACGACTACTGGGTATACCACGACCCTGGGCCTCCGCCCATGATCGACGGCGAAGATGCCGATGAATACAAGTGGTCGCATTCCCTGGTTGCGGTCTGGTCGTCCCACCTTGACCCAACCGACGGCGTCACGATGGACATATCGCCCGCCAGCGTGGGTAATGTCACGACCTATCCGGCGGATTTCGATGGCCATCCCGATTTCTACCGGCTCGTGGAAGGCGGCGACTCCGGAGCCGGCCACGCCGTCAATCCGGCGACGGGTGAACCCTACGAGCCGCAGGTCGTGCCGAGGGGCGACTACGCCCGGGTACTCGCCGAGTTCTGGGCCGACGGACCCGACTCCGAGACGCCGCCGGGCCACTGGTTCGTGATCCTGAACGAGGTCAACGACCACCCGCTCATGCTGGAGCGTTTCCAGGGTGAAGACGCCCTCAATCTGCTCGAATACGACGTGAAGGCATACTTCATGCTCGGCGGTGCCATGCACGACGCTGCCATCACGGCCTGGGGCATCAAGGGCTACTACGACTACGTCAGGCCCATCTCGTCGTTGCGTGCCATGGCGGACCGGGGGCAGAGCAGCGACCCGGACGGCGAGTCCTACCATGTCGACGGTATTCCGCTGCGTCCCGGCTACATCGAGCTGGTGGACGCGGGCGACGCCTTGGCTGGCGACGAGGACGAGCACGTCGGCAAGATCAAGTTCCTGGCTTGGCTGGGGCCGGATGCGATCGACGATCCTGACGTGGACGTGGCGGGGGTCGACTGGATGCTTGCCGAGAACTGGTGGCCCTACCAGCGCCCCACGTTCGTGACGCCGCCCTTCGCCGGCTACGTCTCCGGGCACTCCACCTATTCCCGGGCGGCAGCGGAGGTCCTCACCGCTTTGACCGAGGACGAGTTCTTCCCCGGCGGCATGAGCGACTTCGAGATCGAGGCGAACGAGTTCCTGGTGTTCGAGGACGGGCCGTCGGTGGACATGACGCTGCAGTGGGCAACCTACCGCGACGCCTCGGACCAATGCAGCCTGTCGCGCATCTGGGGCGGCATCCATCCGCCCGCTGACGATATCGCGGGACGCCTGATCGGCATCGAGGTCGGTATCGACGCGTTCGAACTGGCGGAGCGGCACTTCGCCGGCGAGGCCGACTGATGCCAACGAACATCCTGCTGATCCTGATCGACGACCTCGGTTGGACGGACCTTGCCTGCTACGGCAGCGCCTTCTACGACACGCCGAATCTCGACCGCCTGGCCGGCGAGGGGATGCTCTTCACGGACGCGTACTCGTCCTGCCCGGTGTGTTCGCCCACCCGGGCCAGCATCATGAGCGGCAAGTACCCGGCGCGGGTGGGTGTGACCCAATACATCCCCGGTCACGCCATCGGCCGGTTGCAGGACGTTCCGTACTTCCACGGTCTGCCGATCAGCGAGTACAGCATTGCCCGCGCGTTGGGAGACGGCGGCTACCAGACCTGGCACGTGGGCAAGTGGCACCTCGGTGGCGCCCGAACCACCCCGGAGCGGCACGGCTTCGACGTGAACATCGCCGGTCTCGGCTGGGGGATGCCCCAGCACGGTTATTTCAGTCCCTACGGCATGGCGAACCTAACCGACGGCGAAGAGGGCGAGTACCTGACCGACCGCCTGACCGACGAAGCAATCCGACTGATCGAAGCTCGGGACCCAAGCCGGCCGTTCTTCCTGAACCTCGCGCACTATGCGGTGCATATCCCCATCCAGCCGCCGCTGGGGCTCGTCGACAAGTACCGCCAACGGGCCGCCGACATGGGACTCGACAAGCAGGATGTCATCGTCGAAGGCGAACCCTTCGGTTGCGAGCACTTGCACGGCGAGCGGGTGTTGAGGCGCATCCGACAAAGCGACGCGGCCTATGCCGCCATGGTCGAGAATCTCGACGCGAACATTGGCCGGGTGCTCGTCTGCCTATCCGAGCAAGGCCTCTACGACAACACGCTCGTATTGTTCACCTCGGACAACGGCGGACTCGCGACTTCGAACCGCCGCGAAGGCGTTCCCACCAGCAACGCGCCGCTCGCCGAGGGCAAAGGCTGGATGTACGAAGGCGGCACCCGTGTGTGCCAGATGGCACGCCTGCCCGGCATGATTGAACCGGGGAGCGTTTGCCGGGTTCCGGTGACCAGCACGGATCTGTATCCGACCTTCCTCGAGGCCGCTTGTTGCCCGCCGCGACCGGACCAGCACCGCGATGGCGTCAGCCTGTTGCCCCTGTTCCAGGGAGAGTCCACGCTCGCCAGGGACGCCATCTTCTGGCACTACCCGCACTACGCCAACCAGGGCGGACGACCCGCCGGCGCGGTACGACGGGGCGACTGGAAGCTGATCCAGCACTTCGAGGACGACCGGCTGGAGCTCTTCAACCTCCGCGACGACGAGGGCGAGACGACGGACCTAGCAGCCACGCATGCGGGCATCGTTCAAGAACTGCACGGGCTGCTCTCGGCCTGGCAGCAGGAGATCGAAGCGCTGATCCCCGAGCCGAATCCGAACTACCGGCCAGCCCCCTTGGAACCGGGGATCGATCCGGCTGAGGTTTAGGAGCCGGACCGTCGACGTGCAAGGACACGGCCGTAGGGGACGGGCTTGTCCCGTCCCGATGCGTTGGCGACATGCGCAGCGCGGGCGGGGACAAGCCCCGCCCCTACGGGTCTTCTGTATCGAGCCGGGCGTCCTGTGTAGGGGACGGGCTTGTCCCGTCCCGATGCGTTGGCGACGACGATGCCGGCGCGGGCGGGGACAAGCCCCGCCCCTACGGCGTACTGTCGAGGTTCGCGGGCCGACGGTTTCCCGACCGGCCCGCGAATGCGTCTACTGACCTAGGTCGTAGGAAACGCCGACACCGATGGTCCGGGGACGGATCATCGTGAACACGCTGTACTGCTCGCGCCAGTCGATGCCAGGACGGTATGGCCAACCCGGGTAACCCGGATGCTGGAAGGTGATCGCCCGCTCGTCGAACAGGTTGTCGATGTTCATCCAAAGCTCGAGGGCATCGCGCCGCACGCCGACCGACAGGTCCGTCGTCATGTAGGACGGTACGGGGTTTTCGGTGTAGAAGTGCCCGTATCGTCGCGGTGCGTACCTGGCGGTGGCATTCACCCTGACCTCGCCGATCGGCATCATCCGGCTCCAGTCCGCCAAGAGGGAGATCTGTGCGCCCGTCCCGCTGCTCGAGCCGGGAAGCGGCAGGCCGACGTAGTCCTGACGCTGGTCCGCGAGGATCTCGGCGATCTTGTAGCCCACGTTGAGCTGCAGGTTCAGTTCGTCGTTGACCGCGTAGATGGCCATTCCCTCGAACCCGTCGATCCGCGACTCGCCGATATTGACGATCACCCGTCCGCGAATGCGGTAGAGATCAAGTCGCTGGCTGGCTTGGAACACCGGTGATTGCATGTCGGTCCAGTCGACTCGGTACAGACTGCCGTTCAGCAGCAACCGGCCATCCATCCAGGTGCTCCGGATCCCTGCTTCGTAGTTCCGCACCGAGTCCGAGTCGTATGGAACCCGGTACCGTGTTTCGTTTCGTGTGGTGTTGTCGCAGGTGGTCTGGCCCCTCGGACACGCCTGGATGTTGTTCGTGCCGCCCGGTCGATACCCCGTGGCGACGAATGCGAACAACATGACGTCGTCCGTGTAGTGGTAGTCCACATTGAGCCGGTAGGTGCCGACATTCGCCCAATCGGACGTGTTGCCGGTCTCCGGATGGTGGTTGGGATTGCCCGCATCGAAGCAGCGGTCGTCCCTTATGCCCCGGTAGAAGTTGGTGCGCAGCTTGGAATAGCGGTAGCCGAACGACACCTTGAGCTGATCGGTGACGTTTAGCCCGAGTTCCGTATACGCGGCAAGTTCATCCTGATTGTTGTACTGATAGCGGTTCGCGAGGACCGCGCCGTCGACAATCTCCTGGACGGTGAATGCATCGCACCGCGGAACGAAACTGCCCCAGCCGCCGCTCAGCGACGCGATGTACTCGGCATCGTTGGTGTCCCACCACGACCGACCTGCACGGCGGTGGTTGTTGTTCTCATACCAGGCGCCGGCGATCCACTCGAGGCGATCGCCTTCCTCGACGTTGGATATGGCGCGGACCTCGAACGTCTCGATTTTCCGTTCCGACGGTCCCTCGGAGGAGTGCCAGTAGGCGTAGCCGTTGGGGGTCAGTCCGCCGACGGTCAGGCCGGGGCACCCGCCGTCGGGCACGCACTCCCACAGCGCATTGCGGTAGAAGTGGCTGTGGTTGGTCATGTTCGCGCCGATCAGCGACAAGGTGAAGGCATTGAGATCGACCTCGAACTTGAGGCTCTTGACGTCTTCCTCGGTATCCCCGGGCTCCCGCCACTGCCGTTTCGGATCCTCGGGATCGAAGGCCGTCAACTGCAGGGCGTGGACGTTGGTCTCCATCGACGGTGCCCACGTGGCCATCGGTTTGCCCACGTCGCCCACGACCGTGGTCTGATTGATGAGCGACGCCTCCAAGGCCATGTTGTCGGTCAGGTCCCACCTCGCGCGGAGGCGGTAGCCGTCTGTCTCTTCCGTGTCGGCATCGTCTCGGGGCTGCACGCCGACGACGTCGATGAACCCGGGCAGATCGTAGCGGTACGCGGCCAAGCGGACGGCGAACGAATCCGACAGCGGAACGTTGACGTACCCTTCGATCGAGTTGCCGGTGCCGCCGCCCGCAACCGTGTCAAGGGATGCGCTGATGTTCCCCGAGAACGCCGCCGGGTCCGGCTTGTTGCTGACGAAGCGCACCAGGCCCGCCATCGCGCTCTTGCCGAACAGGGTGCCCTGCGGTCCCTTGAGCACCTCCATGCGCTCGAGGTCGACCATCTTCAGCGGCGTGATGCCCGGGAACAGCACGACGTCGTCGAGGTAGCTGGTGTTCGTCTGCTGACGCCAGATTTCCGCCCGGTGGTAGCCGCGACCGTTGTTGGACATGCTTCGGATGATGAGGATGGATTCCGTCGGCACCGACTCGGCCATGTCGACACCCGGGATCGCGGCGGCGATGTCGGTCACCTCCCGAATGCCGCGGCTGTCGAGTTGCTCGCCGGTATACGCAGTGATGGCGAGGCTCGAGTCCTGGAGGTTCACCTCGCGCTTCGAGGCCGTGACGACGACCTCCTCGATATAGCCGCCTTCGTCCTCGGCGGCGTCAGAGTCGTCCTCGGCGGCAGTTGCCGTCAAGGCAGTACCGGCCAGAAAGGCCAGCATAATGGCGGGGATTCCCGCCGCACGTAGTGGGTCGGTGACAGTTCTCAGTGTCATGTTCCCCTCTCCTTACTCTTGGAATAGTTGTCGCTTAACTCTACTCCGAAGTCTCTGATGACGCCATCGGAGTTGGTGTTCCGACGGTCAACATCATCCGATCTCCACCTGAGACGGGCGGGAGACCGAAGCGTTGGTCGTAGGGTACGGACTTGTCCCGTCCCGCGGCATTCGCGGGCGCGTCGCCCCTACAGGTCGAACCGGAGGCCCATCGCTAGCGTGTGGGTTCGGTGGTCGACCGCCGTTGCGTTGATCGGCACCCGGATTTCCCGCCGGGTTCCGTCCGCTCGGTACCGCACGATGCTGACGTCCGCCGCATCGGTCTCGATCTTTCCCATGTCGGTGTAGCGGTAGCTCAAGTCCAGGTGGACACTCTCGCGAACGGGTACGGCGACCCCCGCTGTCAGGGTCCAAGTGAAAGTACCCCCCGTTCCGTCGGGGAGGGCGGTGAAGGGAATCTCGCCCTCCGGGCCCCGGCGCAGGTAACCGGTCGGCTCGTCTGGATCGGGAAACTGCTGAACATAGGCGGTCACCCGGTAGCGGGTGACTCCCGCGCCGACCCCGAGGTACGGTCTCGCGGTCCGGCCCGAGCCGAGCGTCCAGCCCGGAAGATCGTAGAGTCCGGCCAGAACCAGTTGCCACGAATCCAGCGTTGCCTCGGACGGCTGGTGCTCCCCGCCATTACGGTAGTTGGTGTTGCCGCGCCAGTCGAATGCCCGGGGCGGGGCGACCTCCAATTGCATCCGAGGCCCGGATCGAAACCGGATGCCCGCCGCAAGGCGAAACTGCCAGCCGGTGTCGAACGCCCCGGCATCGAACAAGCCCTCGCCGCCGTACAGTGCGGCCTGTCCACCGTCGTCGCCGTCGACGAATCGGGCGCCCTCGGGTCGGACGATGGCCATGCCCATGCTGAGATAAGGCGCGTTCCTCGCGGCGGTCGACTCGATCGGGGGCGAGCCGACGGCAGACCCTGCAGGCTTGTCCGAGGCTGCGGCAGGCTCGCCGTGGACGACTAGACTCGATGCCAACACGAGGGCAGGCAGGGCCGTGACCAGCGGATATCCAGCCGTCAGCCCAGGGCAACGCGAACGACCGGACAAGATCTCGGACATGCCCGGACTATTCGCCCAGGTAGAACGCGGTCGTGCGATCAGCCGCTGCCTTGGCAACGTCCGTTGCCGCGCCAGCCGCCACCGCCGCCTGTCCCCATGCCTCGCCACTGCCTGCAATGAACGCCCGACCCCGGCGCGACGTGGCAAAGGCGACTTCGTCCAGCTTGGGCTCGCTCGGCCGGACGATATGGAAGGCCAGTCCGACGAGGCCCAACTCCCAACCGACACCGGTCGCGCCGGGGCCGTACTCGTCCCAGTGTGCCGACGGACGCGAGGTGTGCGTGAGCGTCAAGCGTCCGCCTTTGGCGCCATCGTTCGAAACACGAACCTCCACCCAGCTCACATCCCCGGCGAACTCCCAGGTAACGGCGAGGAACGACGGCGGCTGGCAACCGGTGATCGTTCCGCCCGCGTTCCCCTCGAACTGGTAGCGACCGCCAAGTCGGAGTTCTCCCCCCACCGGCATGAACCAGCGCTGCAGCCGCTCTCGGTCGGTCACCGCTTTCCACAATTCCTCCGCCGGGGCTTCGAAGCGGCGTGACAACGTCACGGCATGGGCCAGATCGCCATCATGTTGCGGCGAGAAAACCCGACGCTCGACGGCTTCGAGATGTTCTGCTGCATCAAAGTCCAGTTCCATCCGCCAACCCCCCAGCGGCAATCCGTCACTCCGACCCCGACGAACGTAGCAACTCGGCACGCCGAGACCTAGGAATCAGCGCAGCATTCTATGCGAGGTTGCACCGGGGCCGGGGACGGTCGTGCAGAGAAGACGGATCGCAGGGGACGGGCTTGTCCCGTCCCGTTGCCAGGGTGCCAGCGGCATAAGGCACGGGCAACCATCAAGGGTCCCGGCAATCTATTCAACGGATCGCGCGTTACCTGCGAGTTCCATCGGCTGAACGTGTCGCAGGTAGCGCCGTCGGCACTTGCGTCGGTGCTGGTCGGTTTGTTCCTGCTTTTCCCCCGTTAGGACTCTCAACGGTTGAAGATCCTGGTGGCGTCGACGGCAATTCTCTAGACTCCGCGCCTTCCCTCGCAAGTGTGTGTGTTCAAGGAACTAGCATGTCCGCACTCCCGCCTGGCGACGCTGCCGCGCTTGGCTTCGATCCGAAACGCCTAGACCAGATCGGCCCGGCGATGCAGGCGTACATCGACGATGAGCGCGTGCCCAACCTGGTTACGCTCATCGCGCGGCGGGGCCAGGTCGTCCATCTCGAGGCGCGTGGGGTATTGAGCTTCGAGACGGGCAAGCCGGTGACCCCCGAGAGCCTCTTCCGCATGTTTTCGAATACCAAGCCGCTTGCGGGGGTCGCGACCTGCATACTCTACGAGCGCGGCCTCCTCACCCCGGACGACCCGGTGTCGGGATTCCTCCCGGAGTTCGGCGACAGCCGCGTACAAGTTCCCAACGCGCCCGGAATGACTGAACGCACCAAGCGCGGCATCACGGTGCGCGACTGCCTGACGAATACCACGGGCATCCTGAATCCCGGCACGATGCCGGCGTTCTACCGCGAGCAGTATGCCGACGTGTTTGCGCGTCTGTACGACGGCGTCGACGCCTTGAAGACCCTTGGCTGGATGCGCCGCGACGACACGCCGACACTGTCGCCGCGCGAACGTGTGCGCGCGCTCGCCGAACTGCCGCTCATGGGGCAGCCCGGCGAGCACTTCGAGTATCACGTTGGCTACCCGGTGCTCACGGAGGTTATCGCGGCGGCATGCGGTCAGCCCGTCAACGAGTTCTTCCAGGAGAGCATCTTCGACCCGCTAGGCATGGATAGCACAGGTTTCTATGTGAAGGACGGTCTCGCCGAGCACTTCGGCGACAGCTACATCCCGCGGCACTCCGCCGACGCCGTCAAGCTCGAGGTGTTCGAACGCGGCGAGACCTCCGAGAAGGCTACCGGCTCGGGCGAGTTCTGCGTCGGGGGTTCCAGCGGCGGTATCGTGACCACGGTGGGCGACTATGCCCGGTTCGGCCAGATGCTCCTAAACGGCGGCGAACTGGACGGCGCCCGCATTCTCGGGCGCAAGACGGTGGACCTTATGGTCAGCAATCACACCGGCAACATGCAGATCCCGATAACTGGCCCGGGCTTCCACTGGGGCCTAGGCGTCGCGACCTACCACGGCCGCGACCGCCCTGCACCGTTGATACGGTCCGTCGGCAGCTACGGTTGGGACGGTGCGGCCGGAACCACGTACTGGGCCGATCCGAGCGAGGAACTCCTGGGCGTTTGCCTGACGCAGGTGATGATGGCCGGCGCGATGCCCAACAACGACTATCAGGAGACCTTTCAACGGTTGGCGTACCAGGCTCTCACATAAAGCCTGCCTGCAGCACCCTCCACGGGTCGGAGCTCGATTGGCACGCGTACGCTCCGGCCATGGACCTTCGTCAGTCGATGATCGCTTGCCGCACCGCGTTTTCGAAGTCGTACTGCGCACCCGGATGGGGTTGTTGCAGCATGAGGACGCCGGCGAGTTCCTCGGCGGGGTCCGTCCAGGAACGGGTGCCGAACGCGCCGCCCCAGCCGAATGCGCCCGCACTGCGCCGGCTGTCGGCGGCGACCGGGTCGAGCACGACGGCGACGGTATAGCCGAAGCCCTGTCCCCTCGCGGTCTGCGTAAAGCCGCGATACAGATTCCCCAGGTGGTTGCTTGCCATCCATTCGACCGAGCGCGATCCGAGTAGACGATGGCCGAAAAGCTCGCCGCCGTTCGCCAGCATCTGTTCGAAATGGAGATAGTCCCTGGCGGTGCTTGACAGGCCGTAGGAACCGGAGAAGTAGGTGGTGTCGCGACTCCAACGCGATATGTCGCGTCCTTGGATGACAACTCTTCGCGATGCCTTGGGCGGCGGCACGTTGTAGTGCGTGTCGGTCATATCCAGCGGGTCGAAGATCCGCGTCTGCACGAACTCGTCGTAGGGCGTGCCGGAGACGATCTCGATGATGCGGGCGACGACATCGAGCCCGGTTCCGCCGCTGTAGGTCCAGCGCGAGCCGGGCTGGAAGTCCAGGACTGCGGCGCCAAGCGTGGGAATGTAGCTCGCCAACGTCACCCGCTCTGCCGGTCGCGACTGGGCTGTTCCCAGACCGCCGCTGGCCAAGCCGGACGTGTGCGTCAGCAGGTGCTTGATCGTGACTGGCGTTTCGGCGGGAACCAGCCGGTGTTGCGGCGGATTGCGACGATCGATACGAAACGGGCTGATGTCCTCGTCCGCCGGTTCCTTCAACACGGCGACCTGCATGTCGGCAAACTCGGGAATGTACTTCGACACCGGATCGTTCGGACGAATCAGACCCTCCTCGATCATCATCATCGCCGCGACCCCGAGAATCGGCTTCGTGGAAGACATCATGATGAAGATCGCATCCTCCGACATGGGACGTCCGGCCTCCACGTCCATCATGCCGTGCGCCTTGAAATGAACCACCTTGCCGCGGCGGGCGACGGCCGTTACCGCACCCTGGATGTTGCCGGCTTCGATGTGCCGCGTCATCGCGGCGTCGATCCGCAGCAGCCGTTCCGTCGACATGCCGACCGACTCGGGTTCGGCATCCGGAATCTCCGCGCCGCAGACTGCGATCGCCGAAAAGGCAGAAAGGGCAGCAAGCCATGTTCTCATTCGCATCGTAGATCCCCCGTCGACAGTGTCAGGATTCGGGGGCGGGAGCCCGTTGTCAACCACAATGGGCGTTACGGCCGCAGGAGGGACCACTCCCGGCGCGCTGCCCCGTGCGTCCGAAGTCGATGGAGGTCGTCCCGCAAGGCGCGGTCGCGCCTCATCGTCTATCCTGCGCCTTGAGTCACGCGTGCATCATGTCGGAATGACTTCGACTCTCCGCACGTATACCGGCGCCCAGCCTCGTCGGTCGCCGCTAGGGTCGCTGCAAAACGCCTGCCTCGGCACTGGCTATCTTTTGGCCGGCAACTGCACTCCCGAATCCTGCTCATACGCAGAGACGAATTTCTGGGCGCGCGCGACTTTGGCCCGTTCGTCGTCCTTGTCGATGTAGCCGGGTACGACGCCTTGCTGGGTGAGAATCGCGAACCTTGGCGGGTTTCGATCAAGCGCTTCTTGCGGGATCCGGCCGATGAAGTCCTCCGTGGCCCGAAGGAGGGACCGCACCATGAGAAGATGGACGCTGACCCGCAGCCCTGGCGCCACGCGATCATAGGCACCGTGCCAGGTATTCCCGTGAAAAACCACGAGCGAGCCTGCCGGCGCATCGACCGGGACGGCCCGATCGTTGCCACCTTCGCCAATGGAGGTTTCCCTCCGGACCGGGTTGCGGCACCACTTGTGACTACTGGGTACGAACGCCGTGCTGCCGTTGTCTCGGTTGAAGTCCGTCAGCGCATAGATGCCCTTGCATACCAAGGCTTGCTTTGGCAACGGTGACGGCAGCTGTGTATCCGTGTGCAACCGAAACCGGGTGGTGCCTGGCCCCTTCATGAAGGAAGTCAGGGATGACAGCACCACGTCGTAGCCACATAGGTATGTCGCCAAAGCGAGCAGCACCGGGTTCATCAGCGACTCCTCGAACACGGGATCCTCAAGCAGCAACGCCTTCATCGTGTCGCCGACCGGCGAATCGATCTGGCTCTCCGGTCTGCCCCGGTCGAGATCGGGCCGTTTGCCGTTACGCCGCTCGGCGATATCAAGACATGCCTCGAGCATCCGTTCGGCGAGTCCATTGGGGCTTGCGATTTCCGGCGGGATGACGCAGTAGCCGCGGGCATCCAGATCCTTCGCGTAGCGCTGCAAGCCGAGATCGTTGATCTCGTCCCAAGGGCGACCAAAGCTGCTGTCCGACGCGGATGTGGTTTCTGCCATTGGTGCTCCGCCGTGCCGATCAACCGAGCCTACGCAGGACTATGGCGAGCCGCAAATCGAGTGGCAGCTGCGGTTTCGCGGAAATTTGGTTGGCCAAAGCGCCGATCCGGGCTCTTGTCAACGGTCGGGTCGTTCCAACCGACAACAGTCGGACGACCGGATGGCACTGCGTGGTTGCCGATCGGTGGAAGGGCTTTCGCGCACCCAGACACCTACCAATCATCGCTGGGGACGCGACATAATTCTCGTGAGCGACATAAATAGTTGTCTAACGTCCAGGATTCGTCCCGATCCGCCTCAGCAGGCGTTGACACTGGCGTACCCCCAAGTTCGTGCCGTAGGACTCGCGCAAGTGTGACGCAAGGAGTTTGCCGTTCCAGGTGTCTCCACTTAGTCCGAAAGCGCTCGGCGGAGCGTCTAAATCGTGTCTTAGCTCTGTCCGCTTGTGCGCGTCCAGGGATGGAGGCCGGCCCGGTCGGCTCGAATCCCGGAGACCCGGCAGGCCCTGATCCTCAAGGGTATTGGCCCACCGGCGCAACGTGCGCGGATCCTCGCCGAAGAGGTCGGCAACCTGTGTCGGGCCAAGTCCGCTGGCCATGAGCAGCAGGCCGTGCAAGCGGTGTTCGTAGCGGGATGCCGCAGACCGCCTAACCTCCCGCCGCAGCATGTCCCGCAGCTTCATGCGCACGTCATCATGGCGTTGTTGTCGTCTCTCGTCCACCAAACTAGCGTAGCACAAAAAGGATCAACAATTTAAGTCGTCATCGGCCGGTAGTGGCGTGTGGCGCAACCATGACTACTGCTTGGTAGTCGCTGGGTTTTCGGCGGTAGTCGTGGCGGGTGCGGCCTGGCAACCGCTCAAACACCAATCGCGGATGTTGTTCGCACTATGCGGCATGCGTACGGTTGCCCCGGTTTTCGCTGGGCCGGTGTCGATACTGCGGCCTGGCCCAACGGTGGCTGCTGGGGAGCGCATGTACGAACGGGTTGGATCGCCGCGGCGTCGGACGACGTGGGGCGCGCATGACGAATTTGCCGGATCATGACCAGCCCGGGTACGCACTCGACGCTCGTGAACGGAGCCTACGTCGCTGTGGCGACGGCTGTCGTGTGTTTGTCGGTAGTGGGTCCCATGCTGGCCGCTGACAACGGGTCTGAACCCATCAAACCGATTCCGACGAACGGTCAATACGACGCCTCGAAGGTATCGCTCGGTCGGCTGCTGTTTCACGACCAACGACTGTCGAAGGACGACTCGGTGTCGTGCGCGAGCTGCCACGATCTGGCGTCGGGCGGCGACGATGGGCGCCGCGTGTCTTTCGGCGTCGATGATGCAGAGGGCACGATCAACGCGCCTACGGTGTTCAACGCCGGGTTCAACTTCAAGCAGTTCTGGGACGGCCGCGCCAACAGCTTGGAAGACCAGATCGACGGTCCGGTGCAGTCGTCCGTCGAGATGGCAAGTCTCTGGCCGGATGTCGTCGCCAAGCTCTATCAGGAGGACACCTACCCGGCTCTTTTCGATGCGATCTACCCCGACGGCATCAACCGTGCGAACGTCAAGAACGCGTTGGCCGAGTTCATGCGCTCGCTGAATACGCCAAATAGTCGCTTTGATCGTTGGCTCCACGGCGACGAAAGCGCGCTCAACGACGAGGAGGCGCGGGGCTACGGTCTGTTTAAGTATTACGGCTGCGTGTCCTGCCATCAGGGTGCCGCCGTCGGCGGAAACATGTTCCAGGTGTTCGGCGTGCTCAATGAGTACTTCAAGCGACGCGGCAACATCACCGAAGCCGACATGGGGCGGTACAACGTCACCGGCAACGAAGCGGATATGCACGCGTTCAAGGTTCCGAGTCTGCGCATGGCGGCCCATACCGCCCCTTACCTTCACGACGGCAGCGCCGCCACGCTGCGCGATGCTGTCGACATCATGTTCGAATTCCAGCTGGGCAGAGAGGCGCCCGACGAGGACAAGGACGCAATCGTCGCCTTCATCAAGACACTCGCTGGGGAGTGGGAGGAGCAATGGCAATAACCTCGAGATCGATATTGGTCGGCATCGCCTTTTCAGTGGTGATCGTCTCTGCGAGCGCGGTTCTTTACGCGATGGCGCAGCAGAACGACCCGCAGCCCTATCGCGGTTCAATCGCTCAGGTTCGTCAGGTCCAGCAGCTGGCTGCGGAATGGAGCGTCGAGACGGCCCGGGTGCGGTCGGACCCGTTGGCGGACTACGACGCCTTGGTCGCCTTCATCCCGCAGATGGAGACGTTGAAGAGCGGGTTGCTGGATACGATCCGCGGGATAGCCGACGTTCCGGATCGTCTTGCCAACGATGTGAGCGCCTACGCGAGCGCGATCGACGCCAAGGAGGAGCGCATCGAGCGCTTCAAGACCGCGAATTCCGTGGTCCGAAACTCGACGCGCTACCTGCCGCTGGCGGCGGCCAACATCGTCCAGAATGCCGAAGCGGATACGGATCTTGCGCGGGAGGTGGGGACAACGGCGAATGAGATCAACGACTACCTGGCCGCTCCCACCGACGCGGCAAAGGGTCGACTCACCGCCGTGGTCGAGCGACTGGGTCAACGAGCCGAACGCCTCCCCAACGGGCTCGCCAACGCGGTGACCAACTTCACCTCCCACGCAAGGGTACTGCTTGATCGGCAAGGCCCGATGGACGAGATCTTCGAGCAGGCGACGTCGAGCGACATCTCCAACATGTCGGCTCGATTGATCACCGATCTCGGCACCGAGCTTGGACGTGTCGAGCAACGCAGCACCTGGTTCATGAACGGAATGCTCGGGGCTGCGGCGGCGTTGCTGCTGGTTTGGATCGCTGTCGCCGTGCTGCGCAAACCCGATGCGACCAAGGTTGTCCACCCCTCTGCCGGTGCCCGGCGCGGTGCCGTGGTCGCGACCGCGGCGCAGACCGCATCGGTCAGCGAGCGCGACGCCGTGGTAGCCGAGAAGCTGTTGATGACGCAACGGATCCTCTCGGGAGCGATCGGCGAGCGCATCGCCGCGGCATCCAGCGGCTTGGCCGCAAGCGCCGACGCGTTGCCGATCGAGAATGGCGCCGCCGACGACATGCGCCGGCAGGCGCGAGAAATCGCCGCACTGGCGGAGCGTCTGTCGTCGGTCAGCAACAAACAGGACGTGAGCTACGACCTGCTCGACATAAACGACTGCATCCCCGACATCATCGAAACCACCGGTGCGGAGGGCGTTGCGACGGTAACGACTGAGTCGGCGGATGTGCCTGAGGTCTTCGCGTCAAAGACCGAAATCTGCCTGATGTTGGAGAAGATCCTCGAGAACTCGGTTCAGGCGATCCAGGAAAAGGACTTTGGTGACGGCGACAACAAGGGCGAGATCCGAATCACCACGGACGGCGACGACGAGAAGGCGACCGTGACCGTGTTCGACAACGGCCACGGGATGACTGCCGACGTGCGCGCGCGGATGTTCGAGCCGTTCTACACGTCGAAGGATGATCGCGATGGCGTCGGTCTAACCACGACCCGCCATTTGGTGGAGAAATACGGAGGCACGGTCTCGGTCAGTTCGCATGTGGGCGGGGGAACGGTCACCCGCATCGAGTTGCCCGGGATGGTGGCGCGATGAACTCGCGCCTACAGGAGAGGCGTAAGCTCGGCGGGCTGCGATGGTATGTACCGCTGCTCCTGATTCCAATCCCGGTGTTGATTTCCCTCGGAATGCGCGTCCAGGGAGCGGATGATGCGCCGTCGTCGGCGGACGCGCCGTGTTCCGCTTCCGAGATCGTTCACCGCGCCGTCCTTCTGCTTGACCTCCGCAAACCGGTGGATGAAGCCCACGCGTCGTTGCCCGGTCGTCTGCTTGACGACGTAACCATCGACCTTTACGCCGACACGGAGCTGGCCGTGTATTCGGTAAGCCCCTTCGCCGAGGCACCGCGTACGTTGCTCGGCCGCCTTTGCAAGCCGTACGACAACGGCGAACTCCTGGTGCAAGCCGCCAAGCATCAGCGCAACACGATCGGGGACTGCGGCGACTTACCGGCCCAGATTCCGGCGGCGAGTCGTGCGGACGCCCGGCAGTTCTGCGAGCAGCGCAATGTGCTGCGGCGACGGATAGATGCGCTCGTCGCGCAGAGCGAAGGAAGCACAGCAACGAACGCGTATCTGGTTGAAGCGCTCGAGGAGACGACGCGAGACTTCGCAGACTCGTCGGTACCCACGTCGCTTTACGTGTTCTCGGATATGATGCAGCACGCCAAATGGTATTCGCACGTCGATGTGCAGCCCGACGCGTGGGAGTTCGAGACCTTCGTTGCCGCTCGCGGATCCCAGGGACCGGGCATCGAACCCCTTGCCCGACCGTCGACCGATTTGCCGGTCAAGATCTTCTACGTCGCCCGTGCGGGCACGACGGACAACCCCGAACTACGGCGCCGGCACCAGGGGTTTTGGCAAACCTATTTCGAGAATGCTGACTTGCACTTCGACGATCAGCCCACCATGGCCGGGTACGCATCCAAGACGCTGATGGATATTCCGACGCCCATGGAACTTGCGGCCTACGAACGCGAGCAGCTCCGCTACCAGAGCGAACTCGTTGAAAAGGAGCGTGCCGAACTCGAACGTACGCGCGTTGAGTTCGAGCAGGAGCGTGCGGATTTCGCGGAGCGCCAGGAACAGCTCGCGCAGTTGCAGCGTCGACTCGCCGAGGAACAGCGCGAACTCGCCGCAAAGCGACGCGAAGTCGAAGCGCAGGACCAGCTGAGCGAGACCCGCCGAGTTGGCGAGACTACCGACCAAGATGCTTGAAAACCGTGGTGAAGTCAGTTGTGCGGAAGCCGCGGCTGAACCGGTTGGCGAATCGCTGACCAACGCCAACCGATTTGCCTGCGTACTGACAACGTGTGTAAGGACGAGAAGAACGCAACGATGATGTTAACAACGACGCCGTTTCGATCCGGTTCATTGGATTCCAAGAACAGCATGCGCCTTACCCTCCGCTCACGAGTCGTGGTGACCGTGTTCGCGTTCTGCGTCGTGCTTGTCGGCACACCCGGCAATGCGGTGGAGGGAAGGAGTTGGGTGGAGATAATCACCGACTGGTTCGACGACGAGGACGTCGGGGCGACCCCCCGCCTCCTGTTCCGCGCAACCGAGAATCTCATTGCCGAGATCCGCATCCTGCGGGAGGAACTGGGGGTCGACGACTTTCAGGCCCAAGCGGGAACCGAAGAGTACCGCACCCCGGTTCACGTCTACGCCAAGACGCTGGAGGTGATGTCGAAGGTCTCCCGTGTGCAAAGGCGTCTCGGCATCGATGCTGTCGAAGTCGGTCATGTTCCCATCAAGAACGTCGGACCTAGAGATGTCTTGGACAACTTGGCGGCGATCTTGGCCGAGTTGCGCAAGATCAAGGCTCGGTGGGTCATCGAGCGTTCCATCGACGCGGCACCGTTCGTAGGCGGCATCACGCCGTCGACGCCGTCGATGATCTACAAGAATCTCGCCCATGCGTCTTTCCTGCTTGACGGCCTGGTCGGACGACCGCTTGCGCCGAACGACGTTTACGTGAACGCGCGGTGCCTTCTCGACGAGTTGGCGCTCATCGCGGCCAGGCTGGGTGCCCCTTTCACATTGGATGTTCCAAGTGTCGAAGGGAGAAAGTCACTCGAGGATGTCGCCCAGGTGGTTCGGCGGGCGAGTTACGAGATGGTCAACCTGCAAACCCGACTAGGCATGGACGTGTCGAACGTGCCGAACCCGACGTTGGTTCGTTCAGACCCCTCCGAGGTCTACGACGCGACGAACATGCTGCTAGCGGAAATGGGGCGGATCAAGCACCACTTGAATATCCACGCTACGCACCCGGTGCGACCGGAACCTCACGACAAGGTACCAACCGACGTATTCGCCCAGATTCTGCTCGTCATCGAGAACCTGAACACCATTTCGCGCTCGGCGAATTCGTAGACCAAGCGCCGGAAGCCCCACCGTCCAATCCCAACACCGTCGCAGGCCTCCTCGGCTTCGACGGGTGGGTGCCGAGCCACCGGCTTCGAGTTCCGTTGTTCGGGCCGATGTGCGTCTGCGATCAATTTTGGGTGATCTCCAAGCCGGCGATGTGTGCGGCCGCGCGTGGCCAGGGCGCGAAAACCTTTAACCGTGCATTAAAATCAAGACCGCTGCCGTTGCCTGAAGTCGGCACACCGCGCATTCGAGCAGTCTGGGCGGATGCAAGACGACACCGCTGGCCGAACTCGGTTTCCCGTGAGCAGTACATTCAATTTGCCGCGCGCTGACATTCAACAGATCTCTCGCCATCGGCGAGTCGAACACGATCCTAGCCGGCACCCGCCCTTGCTTGTGCGGCAGAAGGTCATGCTGCCCGACCCCGTCGACGGGTTCGTCGAGCGTTTCCCGCTCGAATCGCGCTGCGACCTCACGAAGTGGCGTGTAACGGCGCTCAACGCCCCGGGCGGGTTTGGCAAGACCACGTTGCTTGCCGAGGCTTGCCGCCGATTGCTGCGGCGCGGCCATGTGGTCGCGTGGCTGACCGTTGACGAGGACGACGGGCCCAACGGCCTCGCGACATACCTTTCGCTGGCGCTCGCGGAAGCGGGTGTCGAGATACTGGATTCGCGTCTGACGAGCCAGGATCTGCAACGCAGCGACTACCGAATCAACCTGCTTTTGCACAGTATCGAGATGCTGGGCGAGCGTTGCGTGCTTGCGCTCGACGATGTCCACCGGCTACGCAATCCCGAGACGATGGCGGTGCTCAACCGGCTCCTGCAGCACGCCCCGCCGAATCTCCACGTCGCCTTGGCGTTCAGGGGAATGCCTGCAGGTCTCGACGTGGCGACGGCCATCCTTCAGGGGCGGGGCATCAGCATCACGGCGGAGGAACTGCGTTTCGAGAAACCGGACATCGCGCGCTTCTTCGGGGCCAAGTTGTCCCGTGCCGAACTTTCCGATCTGACCGAGACGTCCCAGGGGTGGCCCATCGCGCTTTGCATCCACCGCAACGTCAGAGATCAGCGTGCATCCCACGAATTGGCCCAAGAGATCACCTCGAATTGGATCGAGACACGGCTTTGGGGCGGATTGTCGAAGGAGGACCAGCAGTTCGTTCTGGATATCGGCTTGTTCGAGTGGATCGATCCGGAACTGGTCGACGCCGCACTTGGTGCCGGCTCCGCGCAACGCGTCCGATCGATCCCCGCGCTCGCCGGACTGCTGCGGTCCGTAGGCGGTGAGTCCGGATCCCTTTCGCTGCATCCCCTGATCAGGCAATACTGTGCGGCCAAGCGGCTCCGGGAAACCCCGGATCGCTACCGATCAATCCACGCGGCCATCGCCGATGGACTGGCGTCGCAAGGCCAAGTGCTAGCGGGAATGCGCCACGCGACGGAGGCGGGAGACCCGCGACAGGTCGGCCAGATCCTCATCGACGCCGGCGGATTCCGTGTCTGGCTGAGGCATGGACTGACTCGTCTGCGCCTTTCGAACGAGCTTCTGACCACCGAGGTGCTGGCGCTTTTCCCGCGCCTGGTTCTGGTGCGCTGCATGGAACTGACCATGCGTGGAGATTTCGAGGCGGCCATGTCGGCCTACTTCGACCTCGGTGCCCGCACGGAAGGGTTCACCCGGAACTGGGACGGCAGCGACGACCCGGATCTGTCGCTGGACCACCTGTGTTTCCGATGGGTGCTGGCAACCTGCGGTTGCTGGCCGATCAACACGCCGGATCATCGGGAGTTGCTGTCAGAAGTCCGCAGCCTAGCGGACAGCCGGGATGTCGGCCCCCTAGAGCGGGGCGCGGGGATGTACGCGACCGGCAACGCGGCGAGTCACCAGGCGCGTTTCGACCAGGCGCTTGATTGGTTGCGACGTGCCCGAGCTGAGTTGGCCGGCGGTTCTTGGTACTTGACGATGTACGTCGACCTGCAGTTGGGCAACATTGCCATGGTCCAAGGCCGTGTCGCCGAGGCGCGGGAAACCTATGCGAGAGCGCAACGCGCCGCCAAGGCAGACTTCTTCGAGGACGCGGGCCCTTCGGTGATTGCCGAGGTGCTCATGACGGAACTCAGTCTCGAGCGGAACAAGCCCGCCCCTCTTGCGCGACGTTCGCACAAGGTGCCACTGCTCGCGAAGAGCGGGGCATGGTTGACCATCTATCTGCCCGCTTGCGAAGCCGCCATGGAACTCGTGAAGCAGGAGGACGGGCCCGACGAAGCCTTGCGCCAGCTCGATGAGCTCATCAACTTCGCCCGGACGACCTCGCTCGCCACGCTGGTGCGATGCTTGGCGGCCATGCGTGTGTCGCTGCTAGTCGCCGCCGGACGCGAGACCGAGGCGCAGCGCGTTTGGACGCGCGCCGGCTTCCCCTCCGAGGCGTCGGAAATCGTGGACGTCGACAACCAGACCTGGCGCGAAATGGAGGCCATCTCCTGTGCCGGCGTTCGCCTCCTGACGGCCCAATCCCGACTCCACGATGCGCGCCGCCTCGCCGAGGCGCTGCTCGGAATCTCGCGGAAACGGCGTTTGCGGCGAACCGAGATGCGCGGCCTGGCGTTGGCGATGGTCCTTGAACAACGAGCCGGGAATGCTGCGGATGCGCGAAGGCACCTGCTGGACTACCTGCACATCTATGCCGAGACCGACTACGTCAGAGCGTTAATCGCCGATCGCCAAGTTGTGCTGGGCCTCTTGGACAGCTTGGCGAGTACTGAACTCGACGAGGAGGTTGGGATTCTGGCCGAAGCGGTACGCCGCGTGCTCGCCAACGAACCCAGCGAACGTACCACTGACGCGGCGCCGGTGCTGACGCCGCGCGAGTGCGACATCCTGCAGCGACTCGACACTTGCCGGGACAAGGAGATCGCCAGCGCCCTCGACCTAAGTGAGGACGGCGTGCGCTATCACAACAAGAAGATCTTCAAGAAGCTCGGGGTGCGCAGCCGCTTGGAAGCTACCCAACGTGCCCGTTCGATGGGCATCCTGCCCATGGTGGGTGTCCCGGCCGGGGAGCCATCGACCGGCGCCTGATCCGGGACGACCCGTTCGAGAGTCGCCGCGCATGCCGCCACGGCGGCTTACGCTACCGCAAAAAGCGTTTGACCCGTGAATTGACGGGCGCATATGGTTTTCCGCTGAATGCCGAAAGGCATGCCCACCGGCACTGGCAGTCACGGGTCGGACGGGGTGACGGTTTCGTTAGTATGGACGTGTCGGTTGGGGAACACGGTGCAAGTCGCTCGAACCCGCTCGGCGCGGGGAGCGCGCCAGAGCGCGGGTGCCGGTCGCATCCACGCCGATCGACCGTGGCTGCTTCGCCGGAAGGTCATGCTTCCGGATCCGGTCGACGGATTCGTCAACCGGGCCGAGTTGGCGTCGCGATGCGACCTCCAGCAACAGCGACTGACCGTCATCAAGGCACCTGGCGGGTTCGGGAAAACCACGCTCCTCGCTGACGCCTGCCACCGCCTGCGCGCCGCGCGCGACGTGGCGGCTTGGCTCACGGTCGACGAGGAAGACGATGCGGCGGCACTGGCGACGTATCTGCCCTTCGCCTTTGCCGAGGCCGGCCTCGACATCCTCGACTCGCGCGTGACCAGCCACGACTTCGAGCGCGGCGACTACCGGATCAACCTGCTCCTGCATAGCATCGAAGTCCGCGCGTTCCGCTGCGTGTTGGCCATCGACGATGTAGACCGCCTGCGAAGTCCCGAGTCCTTAAACGTAGTCGATCAGCTCCTCCACCGCGGCCCGCCGAACCTGCACATCGCCATGACGTGTCGGGAACTGCCGCCGTTGCTCGATGTGGCGTCGCTGCTCCTTGACCGACGCGGGGTGGTGGTCTCGGACGAGGATCTGCGTTTCAAGAAACGCGAGATTGCACGTTTTTTCGACACGAAGCTGTCGAGGCGCGAACTCGACGAGCTGAATGAAGGCTCGCAGGGTTGGCCCATCGCACTATGCATCCACCGCGATGTGCGTGCCGGCGGCGGCCCCGTGGACATGATGCAGGGCATCGCCTCGAATTGGATCGAGGCGCGGCTTTGGCGCGGCTTGGCCAGGGAAGAACAGGATCTCGTGCTCGATGTCGGGCTGTTCGAATGGATCGATGGCGATCTTGTCGATGAGGTACTCGGTGCCGGTTCGACGCGTCGGATACAGGCGATTCCGGCGCTGTCGGGTCTGCTGCGGACGGCTGGCGGGTCCAAGGATGTGCTGACCCTGCAGCCACTCATCCGTCAATACTGTGCGGCCAAACGATCCCGGGAATCGCCGGAACGCTACCGAACGATTCATCGATCGATCGCCGATGCCCTTGCGCGCCGGGGCCGGGTTGTACCGGCAATGCGGCACGCGAGGGAGGCTGGGGATCTCCATCGGGTTGGCGAGATCCTCGAAGCGGCGGGTGGGCCGCGTTTTTGGCTGCGGCGCGGCATGGTCACGATGGCGGCGGCCAACGAACTCTTGACGAACGACATGCTCGAAGGGTTCCCGCGCCTCCAACTGCTACGCTGCATTTTGATGGTCTGGTCAGGAGAGCTCGTTGAGGCCAGAGCCACCTACGACGACCTGAACGCACGAACCGACGGTTTCACGCGGGACCGGGAGGGGGGCGACAACCGGGAACTCTACCTAGACAACGTGACCTACCGGTATCTGCTGTTGTCCTGCGGCTGCCAGCCCATTGGCACGCCTGAGGCGAGCGCATTGGTTTCGGATATCAACGAGATGGCGGACCACCCGGATGTCGAACCCTTCGCGAAGGCCGTGGCGGAGTACGCCATGGGAGAGATCGAGACCACGCGGGGCAACTTCGAGGACGCCCTGCGCTGGACGACCCAGTCGCGTACGGTGATGGTGCGGCGATCCCGGTACATGGCCATGGTCGCGGACTTCCAGCTCGGCATCATGGCCATGGTGCAGGGTCGCGTTGCCGACGCGGCGAAGGCATACAGCCGTTCCCAAAGAGCCTCGAAGAGCGATTTCCTGCAGGATGCGGGTCCCGCGGTCGTGGCCGAGGTGCTCGCCACCGAGTTGAACCTCGAGCGGAACCGAACGGCATCGCTTGCGCGTCGGTCCCACACCATGCCGACCCTGCTTGCCGCGAGCGGCGGCTGGCTGGATGTCTACATGGCGTCATCGGAAGTCGCCGTGGCGCTTGCGATCCGCGAGGGTGGGCCGGACGCGGCATTGGACGAACTCCAAGAGATGGTGTCGTTCGCCGCACGGACCGAACGACAGACATTGACGCGCGCGCTTGCGGGGATTCGCATATCGTTGCTGGTGACCGCCGGTCGCACCGAGGAAGCGCAGCGGCTTTGGGCCGACGCGAACCTGCCGCAAGGCACGGCGGCGGTCGTCGATCTCGAAACCCAGACTTGGCGCGAAATGGAGTCCATTGGATGCGCGGCTCTGCGTTTGCTCACGGCGGGCGAGGAGTTCGGCGCGGCGCGGGAATGCGCGGACGCGATGCTTGCGGCCTGTGCCGAAAGAGGGTTGAGGCGATCACTGATGCGTTGCCGGGCGTTGGCGATGGTTCTCGAACACAGGGCCGGAAACCCGAACGCGGCCATCGCCCACCTTTCCGAGTACTTGAGGCTCTTCGCGGAGACGGACTATGCAAGGCCGATGGTTCAAGAACGGGAAGTCGGCCTCGCGGTTCTCGAAGATCTCGGTGAGGCACCCGGCGAAGCGGGTCTGCGCGACGCCGCGGTAGCGCTCACGGCCATCCTCCAGGAACGGCCTCCCGTCCAAAGCGCGGTAGCCGTCCCGGCGTTGACGACGCGGGAACAGGAGATTCTCGAACGTCTCGAGCATTGGCGCGACAAGGAGATTGCCGTCGCGCTCGACTTGAGCCAGGACGGGGTTCGCTACCACGTCAAGAAGATCTACCGGAAACTGGGCGTTCGCAGTCGGTTCGAGGCAACCCGTCGTGCCCGCGCCGAGGGTATCCTTACCGTATCGAGCGATGACCGCTAGCGGGTATGGTAGCGCTCTCGCAAGGGGAGTTGACAGCACGGCGACCGGCGTGGGTAGCACGTCGCGAACGCGGATGCTACGATTTGCGAACAAAATGTGACTGGCCGAGGCGGGAGCGAAAACACCGACGGCGCGTTGTAAAGGGGAAGGACTGCGTGAGGTGGTGCCCGCAGGATGGGGTGGCCAACTAGGTCAATCCTCCTCGGCCGGATCAGACGGATAGGCGAACAATGCGGTTTTTCAAGCCAACTGAAGATGCCGAGCGCCCTGCGGAGGCGACCGAGAAACCGTTGAACGACAGCAGGACGGATCGGGAGGAAAACCAAGTGTCCAATGTGCAAGAGTCATTGTCGAAGGTGATGGATGTAGTTGACGGCGCCATCGGTGTCGCACTCGTCGACTTCGATGGGGGATTGACCCTAGGTACCGCCGGGGGAGGCGAGGGACTTGACTTGGAGATGGCGGGTGCGGGAAATCTCGAGGTGGTGCGTGCCATGATGCGCGTGATGGATCAGCTCGGTCTGGACGACGAGATTGAGGACATGCTTGTCACGCTGGGCGAGCAGTATCATCTGATTCGCCCGCTCGAACAGCACTCCTCGATGTTTCTGTACCTGGCTATCGACCGCAGCCAGGGGAATCTCGGTTTGTCTCGCCATCAACTCCGGGCGATCGAGGCTGAACTCGTGATTTAGAAGTGCTCCCTCATGGGTCTCGGCTCGCCGCGATTGTCGAGACCGTGAGCCGATGGGAGCCAATTCAACGCCCTTGGGGCGTTATGTTTGTCGACGAGTCGGCGGCCATTACGCCGTACCGCCCACCGTCTATCGTGATGGGGGTACCTCAATGAACATCTGTGCCAGCCGGCGTTTCTCACGCCGGGCCGCCTTCGCTCTGATCGCCATCCTCTGCGCTCGCGCAGGGTACGCGGAGGGTGCCGATTCCGGCGATAGCGGCTGGGTGATGATGTCGACGGCCTTGGTGCTATTCATGACCTTGCCCGGGCTGTCGTTGTTCTACGGCGGAATGGTCCGGTCGGTCAGTGTTCTGTCGGTACTGATGCAGTGTTTGGCGATCGCCTGCCTTGTGACGATCCTGTGGCTCGTGGTGGGCTACAGCCTGGCATTCGGCGAAGGCAACCTGATAATCGGGGACCTCAGCAAGGTCCTGTTCCGGGGAATCTCGGAAGACACCTTGTACGGCTCGGTGCCGGAGATGAGCTTCGCGCTGTTCCAGCTCGGCTTTGCCATCATCACGCCGGCGCTCATCGTCGGCGGGTTCGCGGAACGGATGCGCTTCTCCTCGGTGCTGGTGTTCTCGGGCCTGTGGGTACTCCTGGTCTACGCGCCCATTGCGCACTGGGTGTGGGGCGGCGGCTGGCTTGCCGAGCTCGGTGCCATGGACTTCGCGGGCGGCACGGCAGTGCACATCGCCGCCGGCACGGCGGCGGTGGTGGCCGCCGTCGTGGTGGGTCCCCGACGCGGCTTTCCGGACCAGGTCCAGCCACCCCACAACATGACGCTGACCGTGGCCGGTGCCGGCATGCTCTGGGTGGGATGGTTCGGCTTCAACGGCGGCAGCGCGCTGGCGGCTGGGGGGGACGCCGCCATGGCCGTGGCCGTCACCCACATCGCCGCGGCCGCGGGGGCGTTCACCTGGATGCTGATCGAGTGGGTGCGCTACGGCAAGCCGAGCGCTCTTGGCACCGTGACCGGCATGGTTGCCGGGTTGGGAACCGTCACCGCCGCCTCGGGCTACATCGGGCCGGCCGGCGCGCTGGTCGTCGGCATCATTGCCGGGGCGGTCTGCTTCGTGGCCACCAACGTGATGAATCTCAAGTTGAAGATCGACGACTCGCTGGACGTGTTCCCGGTCCACGCCGTGGGCGGCTGCATTGGGATGATGCTCACCGCCGTGTTCGCGAGCGACGCCATCGGCATTCTAAGCGGCTCGGAGGATATCGCCATCGGCGAGCAGTTGCGCATCCAGGGTCTCGCCGTCATCGCCGTGCTGGCCTATACGGCTGCGGCAACGTGGATCATCCTCAAGATCACCGATCTCCTGATCGGCAACCGCGTCCCGGAGGACCAGGAGATCGACGGACTCGACATCGCCGAGCACAACGAACGGGGCTACATTATCTGATGGTCTGTTCACACGGAAAGTGTGTTGTCACGCGTGCGTGACAAGCGGCGGGGGTTCCCGCGAAGCCGGCCGTGGTTAACGCATTCTAGGTTGCAAGGACGGAATCGGCCGGAGGATCCTGTCCCCGACGCCTGGCGCCGTAGTCCGGCTCGCGTGCGTATAGTCTATTAGCGCGCTTCTTCGACCGTGCGAACACGCGCCGGGTATGTGCGGTTCTCGGACGCCACATATGCGTTGCCCGGGATGCCCTCCTTGCCTGTTTGCCGACTCGCTCGGACGCGAAATGCCCACGACGATGCCCGATCAAGGTGATCGACCTGTTCTCGCGAAGGGTCGAAGAATCCGACGCGCGGCCTTGTGGAAGGGGAGCAGGTAGAGGGCAGCAACCGTCTGGTACTCGGCGTCCTCGCCGCCGCCAAGGCCCAACTCGAGTGTCTCGCGTTCGACCGGTACGTAAAGCGTCCCCGCCATCCGGTCCCAGAACGAAAACACTAGGCCGAAGTTCTTGTCGAGATGCGCGACGTCGCGGCTGTGATGGATCTGGTGCTGCGCCGGGCTCAGGACGAGCCGTGACAGCCAACCCGGATAGTGGAGCCAGACATGGCTGTGGCGGAGGTTGTAGCCGAACACGTAGAACAGGAACAGGGCGAGGTTCACGCCCCCGGCTAGGACCTCGCTGACGGGCCCGCCGAGCCCCCAGGAGAACGCCCCGGCGGTTGTGCCGATCGCAAACGAGGCACACAACCCTGCGACGACATCGTCGCAGGGGTGCATGCGGTAGAGCGTCAACGGCGTTAGAACCTGCGCGGAATGGTGCACCTTATGGAACTCCCAGAGTATGCCAAGCCGGTGCTGCAGGAAGTGGGCGATGTACACGCCGAGATCGAACGCCACCATGACAACTAGCGTGTAGAGGAGCAACGTGGCCGGGCCGGGTGGTCCGGAATAGGCGACAGCGCCGAACAGGCCTTCGAGGGCGTCCTCGGTCCAGCGAGCCACGGTCGGTGCACCGACCAGCAGCGGCACGAGTCCGAAGGCGCGGATCAGGCGACCGACGACGTAGTACTTGTAGTCGACGATCGCCGACGGATGCAAATAGATCGTCTTCGGGCAAAGGTAGCGAAGGAAGGAGTGGTCCGCGCCGGCGACCGTTCTACGAATGGTCCGGTGGACGACGAATGCCATCACCATGGCGCCTAGCAGATAAAGCCAGTAGATCCGGGCCTCGGGCGAGAATGGATATGACATCTCGTAGAGGACGCGGTCGGGCAACTGCCGCAGCCAATCCATCACTCGCGTACGGTCCTCCGGTAATCTGAATCGAACAAACCCGCGATGGGCGATGTCTGGATCGACGGACTCAGAACGCGTCTCCTGCGGGCCAATCCAGTGCGTGCAAGGCTACCGCACTCCTCGCAGGCATGCACGATCAGCGCCTGCAGGGTGACCTTCGAGGCTCGCAACTCCAGCAAACCGATCAGAATCCCCGCAAGACGCCATCGAGCTCTCGGACGCGGTGATCGACATCACTATGGAATGCCCTGACGGCGTCGTCGTCGACGGCATCGACACCATCGAATTCGTCACAACGCCAGCGTCCTCGCCGCTCGGCCTCGTAGGGTGCATCCGCCGTCGCGGCGACGCCTAGGTTGGGGCGGCTAAATTCCCAGACGTCCACCGCCGCCCAGTGGCCAGTGCGGCAGAAGTACCCGGCGACGCGTTCGAACTGGCCTTGCATCACGGATCGGGACGTTATCTTGCGCCATCGGTAACCCCCGTAGCGGTCCGCACCGTCGCGAGGCGGCGTCAGTGCGACGGGCTTGCCGGTCAGCAAGTTCCCTTGGCCACCGCCCCGTCGCAACGCCGGAATCGCCCACCACACGTCTTGGTCGTAGGGTTGCGGGGCGAACATGTTCCAGTACTGCTGCACGTTGAGTGCTGCCGCCAGGGGCTGGACCAACGGTCGCAGATCGAGTTTCGCGAGAGTTGCGGGATGGGTCACTGCGTTCCAAGCGAGGACGACGACCAGAGCCGCCGCCGCCACGAAGCGCCCCGCCTCGCCGTGCAGGCCGCTGGAGTGTCGGTGCCCGAATACCATGCCGCCGAGGTGCCCGATGCCACCCCGGTTGCGGCCGATCCAACCGTAGACGACCTCGCCTGTCACTGCGCCCGGCAGGAACCGTGCCAGCCAAGGCCGCGGCGAGCGTTGCAAGACCAGGAGCACTGCCCCCCAACCGCGCTGGTAGCGGTCGGCGGGCGACGTGGCATCGGCACGGGAGCACTCAGCGACCGACCAAGCGAAGTGCTTTGCAAGGTTGCGCGCTGCCACAGGATGGGATTGGGCTTCGCGCAAAACGGCATCGCGTTTGCCGCAGCAGGCCAGTAGGAGCCGGCAGGCGAACGCGCAAAAGCGGCAGTCCCGGTCGAAGAAAAGCACCAGCGACGCGCTGGTTGCCTGCCGCCGGGCGAGACCGGCGGCGAGTCGGTCGACGACGGGGACCGGCACCAGCGGCACCAGAGAGACCAGGGAGATCAGTGGGAAAAGCCCCACCTCAAGACTAAGGAAAATGGCGACCTCGAGAATCACCAGCGCGGCAAGGCCGACGATGCGGCACCACAGGACGGGGATCAACGCCAACAGCGGCGCCAGGCACTCGAGCCAGAACACGAACAGCGTTAGTGGCTGGGCCAGCCAATCCCAGTGCCGCCACAGCCGCGCGAATTCCGTGGCGAACAACTCGAGATGCAACGCCATCGAGATGGCGGTGCCGTCGACGCACCAAGGCTCACCGATCTTCAGGATGCCCGACATGAACCAGACCAAGAGGACCTGAACGGCGAAGGCCACCGTTGCGGCGGAGCAGACATGAGGCGGCGGTGTTTCGGCGAACCATAGGCGGCTCAGCGAGAACCGCTGACCCAGCGGCAGGAACACTGCGAAGAATGTCATCACGATGAGCACCCTATCGCCACCCTGCAGGAACAGCGGGTTGCGTGCGGCGACGGAGGCTAGGATCACGAACAGCACGAATGCCGCCAACCGGGACCGGATCCCGACTAGTAGAGCCAGGCTGGCGACGGTGCGCAGCACCTCCAGAGCCACCGGCAACAGCGGCCCGTCGGACAACCAGTAGACCGACCAAACCCAAGGGCTGTCCCACGCGCGGGAGTCGGCGGCGGAGACCAAGGAGCTTGCGGAGTGAAACGCTCCCCAGTCGGCGACGCGGACGCATTGGTCGAACAGAATGGTCCCCGCAAGCAGTATCCGGAACACGCCCACGGCCCGGACATCGAACACGAAGGGCGACCTGCCAGCGACATGGACTCGGGACGGTCGTTCGAGTGCGGCAATCATCGGCACACGGGGTCTTGGGTGCCTTTGGCTTGTGGTGGTCCGGACCCAGTCCACGGACTGGTGCGCCGTCGGTGGAAACGCGTCGTACCGGCATCCGGTGGCCGGTTGGCGAGGCGGCGGATATGCGCGATTCGTGTTGGTACCACGCGCCGCATGCCTCTAATGGCTGGGAATGTACGCATCAGTTGAGTAACAGCCCCCGTCGTCGAGTAGTGTAGCAACAACAACCCGAAGCCCGCTGACTCCTGGCACCGCCGTGGGAACCCGGTCGTAGCTTGGTCTTGGAAGTTCGAATCGGATCCAGGGATGCGTGCCTTGCAGAACAACGGGAAATGGTGGTGCTGGCCATGATCCTGGCCGCTTTTCGCGGTAGCCTGCTAGTAGCTCGGAGCCCGACAACGTTCTGCCGGCGGGGCAATGCAACGGAACCACGAGAGCGTCCGATGCACCGCAGAGAACCACAGTTCCCGTAACGGGACATTCCTGAGCTAGAAAGAAGGGGACATCCGGTAAATTGCTCTTACAAGACCGGTACAAACGCTTGAAAAAAAGCGGCCTAGGGCATATGCTCCGAAGCCGGTCTCACCATTCGGGAGGGAGTCATATGATTAGAGCAAAGGCATTCGCCGTCCGGGACGCTATGCGGCGCGTAGTAACCCGCGCCAGAGCGTTTATTGTTGTCAAACGGGCCGTGTCAACAGTCGAGTACGCGTTGATCGTGGTCGCCGTGGTCGCCGTCGTAGGGGCTGGCGCCGCGATGCTCGGCGGTGCGTTCGACGGCCTGTTCAAAACACTGGAAAGCGACATACAAGCCGCGAAAGCGGATGTCAAGACGCAAGGTGGCACCGGCGGGACGACCACCGGCGGGACGACCACCGGCGGGACGACCACCGGCGGGACGACCACCGGCGGGACGACCACCGGCGG